>JBEKGN010000012.1:0-144108 GCA_050012775.1 Roseiarcus sp. | reverse complement strand
CGAAGGCTCGCCAAGGATTGGGAGTGCCTCAATCGCAAGGCGCTCGCCTTTCTCAAGCTCGCTTCTATCCGCCTCATGACGCGAAAACTATGCAATGCAAGATGATGTTCCCGGACAGACTCTAAGACCGGAGCGAAGTTAAATGATATTATACCCTGGAAAGATTACATTGAGAACGCGACATACGATCCAAGCGTCCAGGCGCTCCGGCTTGAAGAGTTAATGGCATTCTCGCGTGACCTCCACGACTTCATGAGAGATGACGTGAAGGCCAGCGAAAGCGAAAAGCCCCTATTTGTAAGCGGCAGCCTAATCGCCCTGCGGGATACGGCATTCGCCAAATCATACAAGTTCCTCACCCCCGCCGAGCTACCCAATGAATGGTTGCGGGCGATTAAGAAGGAGATGGACAAAGCTGACCTCCCTGGCTCCAAAAAGTCCACCATCACGCAACCATATGCCACTATCGCGGCTCACCCCGAAATAGCAAAGGCTCACAAAAAGTATCCAAAGGGAGTTATGAACGAGCTTGTCACTCGCTTGAACGAGAAGGTATGGCCGTTTATGAGCGTCTATCACGACTTTGATGTCGTGGGTCAGTTCTACGGAGAGTTTCTGAAATACACCGGAGGCGACAAGAAGGCTCTAGGCATCGTTCTGACACCACGACATATCACGGAGCTTTTCGCACTGCTGGCCAACGTGAACAAGAATAGCAAGGTTCTTGATATTTGCGCCGGTACTGGTGGTTTTCTGATTGCTGCCATGCATCAAATGATGAGAAGTGCAACGACGGAAGCGGAGAAGGAGTCTATCCGCAAACAGCGATTAATCGGGGTAGAGCAGTTGCCAAACATGTTTACACTGGCGGCAAGCAACATGATTCTTCGCGGCGACGGAAAAGCAAATCTTCACCAATCGTCGTGCTTCGATGAAGCAGTGACGGCTGCGATCAAGAAGCTGCATTGCACGGTAGGACTCCTCAACCCCCCGTATTCCCAGAAGGACGAAGACCTTCACGAGTTTTATTTTATCAGGCATATGCTTGATTGTTTAAAGGAGGGAGGAACCGGAGTTGTGGTGGTGCCGATGTCATGTGCAGTAGGGCCGCACCCTATGAAAGCTGAGATTCTGAAACAGAACACGCTGGAGGCGGTTATGTCGCTTCCGGACGAGCTATTCTATCCGGTTGGTACTATTCCCTGCGTGATGGTATTTACAGCCGGCGTCCCTCACGAAACCAGCGCTAGGAAGTCTTGGTTTGGTTATTGGAAACGCGATGGCTTCACCAAAACCAAACACCGTGGTCGAGTCGACTTGCATAACGAGTGGCCGGAAATTCGAAGCCGATGGGTAGAATCCTTCCGGAATAGGGAGGTACGTGCTGGTGAAAGCGTGATGCGACAAGTCGGCGCGAGCGACGAGTGGTGTGTCGAAGCCTATATGGAGACAGACTACAGCAAGCTAACTCGGGATCAGTTTGAAAAAGCCATACGGGACTATGCAGTCTATAGGCTGTTGGGTGCCAATATGAACGCGGTGGAGGACGAGGATTCTGATGCCGAAAGTGAGTGACTTGTTTGACGTTCAGTATGGTCATTCCCTCGAATTGAACCGTCTGAAACGGGCCAATAGGGGTGAAGGCGTCGCGTTCGTATCGCGACAAATGGGCGACAATGGCATTTCCGCTTGGGTAGAGCATGTATCGGGCGTGGACCCTGCGCCTCCAGGTGAACTAACCTGCGCCCTTGGAGGTAACGGTGTCCTCACAACGCATTTGCAGGAACAGCCTTACTACACGGCGTTCCATGTAGCACGGCTTATACCACTAGTCTCTTTGACGAAGACGCAGCTTATCTATTATGCGCTGTGCATCAAGGCGAATCGCTATCGCTACAGCTATGGGCGTCAAGCGAACAGAAGCTTGAAAGAACTGGAAGTCCCGCCGATAAATGCCATTCCACCCTATGTCGCAAGTACTGACCTCGACCAATTCACCGGGAGAGACGCACCCCTATCTGACGATCCTTTGCCGCGTCTCGATACGACTAGCTGGAGGCCATTCACGCTCGGAAAGCTATTCAGTATTAAGAAAGGCAAGAGGCTTACCAAAGCGAATATCAAACCGGGACACACACCGTTCATATCCGCTTTGGACAGCAACAATGGGTTGCGCCAACGGATTGCGGAGAAGCCGCGTCACCCAGCCGGAGTGATAACTGTCAATTACAACGGTAATGGAGTCGCGGAGTCTTTCTTTCAGCCAGAGCCATTTTGGGCGTCAGACGATGTGAACGTCCTATACCCAAGGGCAAATATGTCTGACGCGATGTCGCTTTTCGTGTGCGCCGTAATACGTTTCGAGAAATATAGGTTCAGCTACGGTCGTAAGTGGAATCTAAGCCGAATGAGACAATCTGTGATTTCTCTTCCTGCGAGCGCGGCTGGGGAACCTGATTGGGATTTTATGGGGACGTATATGTCCTGCCTTCCTTTCTCATCGACGCTAAGAAACGCCGCCAATCAATTCGGGCGCTGAAACCGCCCCCAAATAGTGGACTTCTAGCTTCGCCGCAATCAACACGCAAAGGTCTCCAGCGACAGTGGCTACATGTTCCGCCCAAACCGGCGTCCAAAACCTATGGTCGCCTAGCTCGCGAGCCATGTCCTCTAATTGAGGCAGGTCGACCTCGGTTGCTGACCGGAATGCGCTTTCTGGAGATCCCTCAGATTGACCGAAGGGGACATCTTGGGCGCGGCGCGGCAAGAGGCTGCCAAGCCGCTTTGCTGACGAAAGCGGCTGTCGCCGCTTTCGTCAGCAAAGCGCCGGCGGCGCGATGGATCGCTTCGCTGCGCTCGCGTTGACGACCGAGGGCCGGGCCGCAACATTGTCTTTCCGATAATCAGAAATAACGTTATTCTGTTCGTGAAAGTCGGAAAGCGGAGAGGCGACGAGGCGGCGGCGAAAATTCAGCGCCGATTATGCGAAACGAGAAATTCCCACCTTTGCGCCCGTAACCTTTCGATATCGCCCGAAACGGCCAGGGAAAACGCCAAATATTTCTTTGGAAAAGTTTGGAAAAGTTTGGAAGTTCCTTGGAAAAGCTTGGAAAATCCTTGGAATGGTTTGGAAAAGCTTGGCGGGCCGCGGCGCATGCCGGGGACCTCAGCGGGCAATCGCCGCCTGCCCTCACCCCAACCCTCTCCCGCACGCGGGCGAGGGGCGCTCTACTCCGCCGCCTCGGCCGCGCCCGGCATGTAGTTGAGCACCGGCGCGAGCCAGCGTTCGACCTCGGGGATCGCCATGCCCTTGCGCGCGGCGTAGTCCTCGACCTGGTCGCGCTCGATCCTTGCGACGCCGAAATAATGCGCTTGCGGATGCGCGAGATAGAGGCCGCACACCGAGGCGCCCGGCCACATCGCAAAACTCTCGGTGAGCTTGACGCCGATGCGGCCTTCGGCGTCGAGCAGGCGGAAGATCGTGTCCTTTTCCGTATGGTCGGGCTGGGCGGGATAGCCGGGCGCGGGGCGGATGCCGCGATAGGGCTCGGCGTGCAATTCCGCGGGGTCGAACGCCTCGTCGGGCGCATAGCCCCACAATTCGCGGCGCACGCGCGCGTGCATCGCCTCGGCGAAGGCTTCGGCGAAGCGGTCGGCGAGCGCCTTGACCAGGATCGAGGAATAGTCGTCGTTGGCGCGCGCGAAGCGCTTGGCGATGGCGTCCTCCTCGACGCCCGAGGTGACGACGAAGGCGCCGACATAGTCGGGCTCGGCGCTCTCGATCGGCGCGACGAAATCGGCGAGCGCGACATTGGGACGCCCGTCGCGCTTCGACAATTGCTGGCGCAGGGTGAACAGGGTTTCGAGGCTCGCGCGGCGGCTCTCGTCGTCAAAGAGGCGGATGTCGTCGCCGACGCGCGCGGCGGGCCAGAAGCCGACGACCGCCTTGGGCGCGAACCAGGCCTCCGCGATAATGCGCTTCAGCATCGCCTGCGCGTCGTCGAACAATTGCCGCGCCGCCGCGCCCTGCCTCTCGTCTTCGAGGATGGCGGGATAGCGGCCCTTCAGCTCCCAGGTCTGGAAGAACGGCGTCCAGTCGATATAGCGCGCGAGATCGGCGAGGTCCCAGTTCTCGAACACGCGCACGCCCAGAAAGCTGGGCTTGGGCGGCGTGTAAGCGGCCCAGTCGATCGCCATGGCGTTGGCGCGCGCCTTCTCCAGCGGCAGGCGCGCCTTGTCGGCTTCGCCGCGCGCATGGGCGTCGGCGACCTTGCGATATTCGGCGCGCACGGATGCGACATAGGAAGCCTTCGAATCCGGCGACAGCAGCGCGCCGACGACGCCGACGGCGCGGCTGGCGTCGTTGACGTGGACGGCCTGGCCGCGCGCGTATTTCGGGTGGATCTTCACCGCGGTGTGCACGCGGCTGGTGGTCGCGCCGCCGATCAGCAGCGGGATGTCGAAACCCTCGCGCTCCAGCTCCGCCGCGACATGCGCCATCTCGTCGAGCGAGGGCGTGATGAGGCCGGAGAGGCCGATGACGTCGACCTTGTGCTCGCGGGCCGCGGCAAGGATTTTCGAGGCCGGCGTCATCACCCCGAGATCGATGATTTCGTAATTGTTGCAGGCGAGCACGACGCCGACGATGTTCTTGCCGATGTCGTGCACGTCGCCCTTGACGGTCGCCATCAGGATCTTGCCGGCGCTCTGGCGGCCCTCGCCGCCGTTGGCTTGTCTTTCCGCCTCCATGTAGGGCAGCAGCAGCGCCACCGCCTGTTTCATCACGCGCGCCGATTTGACGACCTGCGGCAGGAACATTTTTCCCGCGCCGAAGAGGTCGCCGACGACGTTCATGCCCGCCATCAGCGGCCCCTCGATGACGTGCAGCGGGCGCGCGGCGGCGAGGCGCGCTTCCTCAGTGTCGGCGTCGATATAGTCGGTGATCCCGTTGACCAGCGCATGGGCGATGCGCTTGTCGACCGGCCATTCCCGCCAGCTCAGGTCCTGCGCTTTCGCTTCCTTGCCGGCGCCGCCGCGGTAGCGCTCGGCGATCGCGAGCAGCCGCTCGGTGGCGTCGGGGCGGCGGTTGAGCACCGCGTCCTCGCAGGCCTCGCGCAATTCCGCATCGATCGTTTCGTAGACCGCGAGCTGGCCGGCGTTGACGATGCCCATGTCCATGCCGGCCTGGATCGCGTGATAGAGAAACACCGCGTGCATCGCTTCGCGCACCGGCTCGTTGCCGCGAAACGAGAACGACAGGTTCGAGACGCCGCCGGAGACGTGGACATGCGGCAGGCTGGCGCGGATTTGCTTCGCCGCTTCGATGAAGGCGACGCCGTAGCCGTTGTGCTCCTCGATGCCCGTGGCGATGGCGAACACGTTGGGGTCGAAGACGATGTCCTCGGGCGGGAAATCGGCTTGCTCGGTGAGCAGCTTATAGGCGCGCGCGCAAATGCTCGCCTTGCGCTCCAGCGTGTCGGCCTGGCCCTGTTCGTCGAAAGCCATGACGACGACCGCCGCGCCATAGGCGCGCACCAGCCGCGCCTGGCGCAAGAAGGCCTCCTCGCCTTCCTTCATCGAGATCGAATTGACCAGCGGCTTGCCCTGCACGCATTTCAATCCCGCTTCGATGATGGCGAATTTCGAGGAATCGATCATCACGGGAACGCGCGCGATATCGGGCTCGGCGGCGATGAGGTTGAGGAATTCGACCATCGCCGAGGCGGAATCGATCAGCCCCTCGTCCATGTTGACGTCGATGATCTGCGCGCCATTGGCGACCTGATCGCGCGCGACGGCGAGCGCGCCGGCGTAATCGCCCGCGGTGACGAGCTTGCGGAACTTGGCCGAGCCGGTGACGTTGGTGCGCTCGCCGACATTGACGAAGGGTATGTCCTTGGTCAGCGTCAGCGGCTCGAGGCCGGAAAGGCGCATCAGCGGCGCCATTTGCGCGGGAATGCGCGGCTGGACGCCGCGCACGGCCTCGGCGATCGCGCGGATATGTTCGGGCGTCGAGCCGCAGCAGCCGCCGACGACGTTGACGAGAGAATCGCGCGCGAAGCCGGCGATCTCGGCCGCCATTTGCCCCGGGGTTTCGTCATAGAGGCCGAATTCGTTGGGCAGGCCGGCGTTGGGATAGGCGCAGACGAAGGTCTCGGCGACGCCGGAGATCTCCTCGAGATGTTCGCGCATCGCGCTGGCGCCGAGCGCGCAATTGAGGCCGACGGCGAACGGACGGGCGTGACGCAGGGAGTGCCAGAACGCGGTCGGCGTCTGCCCCGAAAGCGTGCGTCCCGAGCGGTCGGTGATCGTGCCGGAGATCATCAGGGGCAGGCGGAGCCCGCGCGCGGCGAAGATCTCCTCGCAGGCGAAGATCGCCGCCTTGGCGTTGAGCGTGTCGAAAATTGTCTCGATCAGGATGATGTCGGCGCCGCCGTCGATCAGGCCGACGATCTGCTCGGCGTAGGCCTCGCGCAACGCGTCGAAGGTCACGGCGCGGAAGCCGGGGTTGTTGACGTCGGGCGAGATCGACGCGGTGCGGTTGGTCGGCCCGAGCGCGCCGGCGACGAAGCGGCGCTTGCCGTCGATGCGCTCAGCCTTCAGCGCCGCGCGGCGCGCGAGCCGGGCGCCGTCGCGGTTCAGTTCGTACACCACTTCCTGCATGCCGTAGTCGGCCTGCGCGATCGACGTCGAGGAAAAGGTGTTGGTCTCCAATATGTCCGCGCCGGCCATCGCATAGGCGAAGTGAATGTCCTCGATCGCCTGCGGCTGGGTGAGCGTGAGAAGATCGTTGTCGCCCTTGAGATGGCACTCGCAACCGTCGAAGCGGGCGCCGCGGAAATGGCCCTCCTCGAGGGCGAGATCCTGAATCTGCGTCCCCATCGCGCCGTCGAGAATGAGGATGCGCTCGCGCGCGGCCTGGGCGAGCGCCTCGGCGGCGTCGTTCAGTGGCGCCGAAGCGGGCTCGAACAGGTCAAGGGGCTTCACGCTCATCGGGTAACCCTGCTCCGCAACCAATGGATATAACTATATAAGCATATCCTTATATCATATCAAGCGACCGTATTCCACGGCCCTCGTTGAAAATTGCGCCAAGCCCCGCCTAAACTACCAACAAGATGGAAGGAGCGCCCGTCCGGCATTGCCGGTCGAAGGAAGCGCTCCTCGATCCTATCGGCGAAGACCCGGGGCAGGTCGGCATGTGGTTCAAGGTCGAAAACAAGCGCACGTCCAAGGGGCAGAAATTCGTCGTCCGCTGCGCCTCGGAGATCGCCGGCAAGAAAGTGGTGGAGGAACGCCCGGCGCAGGGGGCCGCCGGCGCGCGCAGGGCGGCGGAGGTGCTCGCCTCCAGCCTGAACATGACGGCGACCGTCTACGGCGCGGACGCCGAGGGCGAATTCGTCTACGGCGTTCACGAAGTCTCCGACGGCGCCGGCGACGCCAGCAGCCCCATCATCAAGCGCCTGTTCGCGGAGTCAGCCGCCGCCTCGCTGTCGCTGAAGGATCAGTTGCTGGCGCAAATCCCCGAGGACGCGATCCGGGGTTTCGCCTCGCTCGCCGCCTCGCTCGGCTACCTCGTCAGCCAGCACAAGCAGGTGAAACGTTCGGCGACGCCGGAGATCCGCTATGCGACCCTGTTCCGCATCTTCTGCGGCGGCGGCGAACCCGGCATCCTGAGCCTCAACGCCGACGACGCGTCGCTCGCGTTGCTCAGCCGCCGGCTCGTCGACATGCCCGGCTGGGTGTGGCTCAGCGAACTCACCGGCCTGGGCGTCGCCGAGCGTCAAGCCGTCAACCCGCATTTCACGCCGCGCAAGGTCGTCCTGAACATCGACGGGGAGATGCAGGTGTTGCAGCCGCGCACGGTGTTCCGCGGCGTCGCGCCAGGCAGCGGCGGCCAGTTCATGCTGATCCTGCAGGTCGCGAGCCGGACCGCGACCTCCTATCAGAACGGCCTCGACAGCGTCGGCCTCGTCTACCACGACGCCGACGAGGCGGAAGTGGTCGCGCTGGTGCGAGGCCTGTTGCAGGAGACGAACGTCTTCAAGAACCGGATCGTGCTGGTCAATCGCGATCTGCGCACGGTGCGTTCGCGCATGTCCGACCGCTCCTGGTATGACGTGATCCCGCATGAGCGCGCCCGCGAGGAACTGGACTTCATCGCCGCCTCGATCCGTGACCGCGAAATGCTGAAGGCGGAGGGACTGACGATCAAGCGCGGCCTCTTATTGTCGGGGCCGCCGGGCGACGGAAAGTCGACGGCCATCGAGTGCTTCGTCAACGGCGTCGCCGGCGAGGCGACGGTCATCATCGTCGAGGCGGTCGACCACATCAGGGCCATCTACCATCTCGCGCAGATGCTGGCGCCGACCGTGGTGATCCTCGAGGACCTCGATTTGATGACCAAATCGCGCCAGAGCCCCTATCCCTCGACCGTTAAGGACGACGTGACCGGCGAATTGCTGCAGGTGCTCTCCGGCGGCTCGGCTTACGCCGACATCATTACGATCGCCACCACCAATCATCCCGAGGCGATCGACGACGCGCTGGCCAAGCGGGCCGGCCGCTTCGACGCGCATGTCCGCATGGGCTACCCGAGCGACGAGGCGAAGCAGCGCATCCTCGATCTCTATCTCGACCGTTTCGGCGTCGCGGACGAGCTGACGCGCCGGCGCCTGCAAGTGGCCCTCGCGAAGGATCTGGGCCGACTGCATCTCGTGCCGGCGCATATCGAGGAATTCGTCAAGGCCGGCGTCAAGCGCGCCCGGCTCGCGCGCCGCGTCCCCGAATATTCGGACTTCGAGCCAGGGATCGAGGCGACCAAGTCCATCGCCTCGGTCAAGGCGGCGGCGCAGGCGGGCGCATAGGCCGGCGCCGCGGCGCGATCGCCGAGCCCAGCGCCGCCGCCGCGCGGTTCCAGCTTGCCCGGCTTGACTCGCGGTGTAATTTACCTCAGGTCTTGTATAGTAAAACGCGGTTGATCCCGCGCAGAGCGAGCGTTGCCGCCGCCCTCGAATGTCCCGTGCGTCCGTTCCGTCGATCGCGCCGATGGGGGAATCGATGAGCAAGACCAGGTCCTGGCTGTCCGCTGCGGCGCTCGCGGCGTCGGCCGTTCCGGCGTTGGCTTCCGTTCCGCAGACGACGCCTCTCGCCGCGCGAACGGCTTTCGCCGGCGCCACCGGGTTGAGCGCCGCCGACTTGATCGTCGGGCTCGACGGGACTTTGGCCTTTGACGTGAAGGCGCATGGGGTGAAAGTCGCCGACGGCAATAGCGGCACGAATAGGAACTGCGGTGAAAACGCAAATAACGGCTGTCCACCGTGATTTCCGTCGGATCGAGCCCGCGTGGCGGGCGAAGGCCTGCGCCGGCCGTTTACGATCCCAGGTTGAGAAATGCCCGTGCGTTTCGACGCGACGTCTCCGAAAGATGTACCGATGGAGGAATAGATGAACAAAAACAAATACTTGCTCTCTGCGGCGGCGCTCGCGGCGTCGACCATTCCGGCAATTGCGTCTGTTCCGACGACGACTTCGCCCGCCGAGCGCCCCGCTCTCCCCATCGTCGCCCGCGCAACCGGGTTGACCGCCGCGGACTTGATCGTCGGGCTCGACGGAACGGTGGCATTCGATGTGCAAGCGCAGGGAACTCTAGTCTGCCAAGCCGCCAACACCAGTTGCAGTCAAGCCACCAATAACGGCTGCTAGACGGTTGAAGCGCGGCGAGCGGATTCCCGGGGGGAGGAAGCCCCCGCCCGGATCGTCGGCGCTCGCGAGCCGAGAAACGCCCATGCGTTTCGACGCGATGTCTTCGGAAATCGCCGGGGCGGTGACCAACGACCATTTGCACCTGATCGTGAATCCGACCGAACGCTGCAATCTTCGCTGCGCCTATTGCTATGAGACCTTCGCGCTGGGGAAGATGCCTGAGACAATTGTTTCCGGCGTCTTCAATCTGGTGAAGCGGCGGGCGGAGAAGGGGCTGAAAACCTTCCGGCTCGAGTTTTTCGGCGGCGAGCCGTTGGTCGCCTGGGACGTCGTCGAAACGCTGGCTCACGGCCTATCGGACATTTGCCGAGCCAAGGGGACCGAGATGCTCGGCGGCATGACGACCAATGGCGTCTTGCTCACGCGCTCCCGCCTCGATCGGTTGGCGGCCGCAGATGTCCGTTCTTTCCAAGTGACGCTTGACGGGCCGAAGGCCGTTCACGATCGCCGCAGGGTTGGGCGTCAGAGCGAGGGAAGCTTCGAAGCGGTCTGGAAGACTCTGGAAATGCTCAAGGCCGCGCCGCATTCGCTCGATGTGTTGATCCGACTGCATTTCGACCCGACGTCCCTCGAACATTGTCTCGGCGACGCGGGCTTTATCAGAAGGGTTTCGGCGTCATTCGTGAAAGACGACGAAAGGTTCCGTTTGCATTTCCATGCTCTGGGCCGGTGGGGCGGTCCCCATGACGACGAGACGCCGGTCTTCGGGTCTCCGGTCGACGAGCGGGCGGCGGTCGAGAAATTGATCGACGAGGCCCTGGCCGCCGGTTGTTCGCCGACCCAGTTCGCTCAATATCGTCGGGACGCGGCTTTAGGGGAGTCCGGGCACGCGATCTGCTACGCCGCCCGGGCGAACGCCTTCGTCATCCGCTCGGACGGCCGCGTGGCGAAATGCACGGTCGCTTTCGAAGACGAGCGCAATACGGTCGGACGGCTGTCGGAGAACGGCGACCTCGTCATCGACCAATCCCGGCACCTTCCCTGGCTTCATGGCCTCATCTCCGGCGATCCGCTCGCCTTGAGCTGCCCGGCGCTGGCCTATCTCTGGAGCAAGAGCGATGATCCTTCGACCCAAGCCGCTTGAGCGCGAGCGACAGTCGCGAACGGGCGCTCGTTTCGCCGGCGGAGTGACGGCGCCGTCGACGCAGGGGGCAAAAAAGCAAGGATTCAAGGGGCGATCGTCCTCGCGATCCGGAACCCCAAGTCGCCGTTGCGGTCGTCGAAGGTGACCCTGACGCGGGCGGCCGAGCGGAGGTACGTAGCAAAATCGTCCCAGGAACCGCCGCGGGCGACCCGGCCGTTGCAGTCGCCGACGGTCCACGCCGACCCGTCCGTCGGCGCCCCGTTGAAGTCGGAATGATAACAATCCTGCACCCATTGCCAGACGTCGCCCGCCATGTCGTAGAGGCCGAAGGCGTTGGCGGCGAACCAGCCGACCGGCGAGGTCTCCTTGCCGTCCCAAGGGCTGCCGCAGCCTTTGCAATCGGCGTTTCCCTTGCCAATCTCGTCACCCCATATGTAGGCCTTGGGCGAGCCGGCGCGCGCCGCGTATTCCCACTCGGCTTCCGTGAGCAGCCGATAGGGCGCGCCGGTCATCCGGGAAAACCAGGCGGCATAGGCCTGTGCGTCGTCCCAGGTGACATGAATCACCGGTTTCCTGCCGCGTCCCATGCCGGACTCGCTGTATCGCGGACAACCCCCTACCGACACGCAGGCGTCCCATTCGTCGAACATGACGTCGAATTTCGACACGGCGAACGGCTTGGCGATCGTGACCGCGCGCTGCGGGCCTTCATTGTCCTTTCGGCCGAGTTCCGTCTCGGGCGAGCCCATCGTGAAGGCGCCGGCCGGCGCCACGATCATCTCGGGACAGTCCTTGGCGCATTCACGGAAGCTCGCCCCCGGTTTGAGCGCCTGTAGGGCCTGAGCGGTGAGCACATAGGGCCGGACATCGGCGAGCATGTAAGGCCGCATGGTCACCCACCAGTTCACCTGCTCCCAGATTGCGGCCTGATTGATCCAGCCGACGAGACCGGCGATGACGGCGACGAGCAGCGCGTAAATGAGCGCTTGCACGCGCCGCATCCGGCCTCTCGTCGCCGCTTCTTTGTTCCGACACGCCGCGAGATACTCGCGCTCTGGCGCGGCGATCAGGGGGGCGAGATCGGCGCGCGCCTTGAGCCGCTCGGCCTCCTCCAGTCGACTGCCGGCATGATTGAGCCACGCCGCGTTCTTATCGTTCGCCGCCCAGTCACGCGTGGCGCGCCTGACCCCTTCGAGCGCCGCCAGAAGCCCAAAATCCTGTTCGAGCCAGCCCTGGAGCAAGCCCCATTGACGCAGCAGCGCCTCATGCGCGGGCTCGATCGTCACCGCGCCGTTCTCGGCGACATCCGTCGCCAGCAGGCGGGCGGCGACGAGATGCTCGACGAGCGGGCGCGCCTCCTCGGGGATCTCAGCCATTCTCGCGATGCGACGGCGTGGCGCGCCGGTTTCCGGATCGATGCCCGCGAGCCAGGGAATCAGCGCCCGGCGCAACAAAGCGAGTCGCGCGGTCCTGTCGCGCGGCACTTTGGGGTCGGAGTCCGCCGCCGCCATGGCGCGCTCCACGGCGGCCTCGATCGAACCTTTCACGCCTCCCGTTTGACGATACTCGGCGAGCGTCAGATCGCCGTCGCCGCCATGGTCGACATAGAGCCGCTCCAGCGTGAAGGCGAGCAGCGGCAGCGCGTCCTTCGCGCCGCCGGTCTCGATATCGGCGAGCAGCGCCTGCGTCAGCGCCGGCTCGATCGTCAGCGGGCGCCGCGATTGGCTGAGCCGCCGCGCCGGGCCTTCGATGACGCTCTCGTAGGAACCATGCGGCAGCGGCGACAGGCTGAAGGTCTCCTGACGCACGCCCTCGAGTTCCGGCGCCGATTGCAATCGCTCGTAAGCGTCCGAGCGGATCGCGACCATCACGATCACGGCCGGCGTCGGGGCGTTCACGACGTCCTTCAGCAGCGCGAGAAAGGCGCGGGCCTCCGCCGCTCCCTCCGCCAGGAACAATTCCTCGCCCTGATCGATGGCGAGCACGAGGGTTGGCGCCTCCGGCCGCGGCTCGCCCGGGTCCGCCGCCGCGCGCCGGCTTTCCGCGAGCCGCGCCAGCAACGGCGAGAGCGCCGCCGCGCCGTTGTCGATCGCCGCTTGGATTTGCGCGCGCGTGACGCCCAGCCGGGCGTTGGCGAAGGCCAAATCGAGCGCGCGCAAGAATCCGGATTCGCCGCCGAGCGCCGAGCGCTCCGGCCGCACCACGGGCAGCGTCAGGAAACGCCGGTCGTCGCGCGCCAGCCGCGGCAGAATCCCGGCGCGCAGGAACGAGGATTTGCCCGCCCCGGAGGCGGCGAGAATCGCCAGAAAGCGCGGCGGCGCCGCCTCGCGCAAGCCACGCAACCGATCGAGCGCGGCGACCGTCGGCGCCTCGCGGCCGAAGAAAATGCCGGCGTCTTCCGCCTCCAACGCTTTGAGACCGCGATAGGGCGCCCGGTCCGGATCGCTCTCGGGCGGCCATGCGAAATATTTGGGATCCAGCCCGGCCCGGTTCAGCCCGGCCTTGAGGCGGGCGAGGCCGCTCTGCGAAAAGGTGACATGCTGTTCCTTTCCGCCATCAGGCGTCACCGCACGAAAGGCGACGTGATCGCGCCCTGACGCGAGATCGACCAATTGCCAATCGCGCGCGATTTCCGGCGGCAGATCGGCGATGGCGAGCCCTTCGATCAACAGGCCGAACATGCGCTTGTTGAGCTTGCCGGCGAGGTGGAATTCCTTCAGGCACCAGCCGGAGGCGAGCCAGGCGCGGCTGACCACGAACAGCACCGCCTCGCAGCGCATCGCCGCCTCGTTCAGCGCCCGCTCCCAGCGCTCGCCCGCGGCGATGCCGCGCTCGGGATCGAGATCGAGGAAAACGTCGTCCCAACCTTGGGCGGCGAGCCAATCGCGGATCGCGATCGCTTCGAAATCGTCCTTGCTCGAATGGCTTAGGAAAATACGGGACATGAATGACGAGCCGCCGCCACCGAGGAATAAGCGATCGAGGCTAGTTCAATTGCCGGCGTTGTTCCAGCCTGCCAATTCTCGGGCGGACGTCGGCGGTTCGCCAAGCCGCGCGGAGCCGACGCCGACAGTCTTGCAGGCGCGGGCCGGCGCCGCGCGTCTGATTCCGACGCCTAGCGCTTTTGTCGAGTTGCCAAATGCACGCCATGCTTTAGAACGAAGCGCGACGCGAAAGCGGGGACGAACGGGAGCCTCGTGAGCGGAAAGCGCTCGAGGAGGCGCGCCGATGGGAAGACGCTCGCTGTTTCGTCTGCGCCGCCTCGCGCGCCGCGCCCTCGCCGCCTTTTGCGAGATCCGGACTTGGCGCCGCGCCGACGACTTCGCCGCCTCTCTTCCGTTCCGTCACGCCTGGCAAACCCCTGAGGACAATTTCTGATGACCGACAATTCCAACGGCGCGCCCAAACGCCCCTCGATCACCGATCAGGAAGCGTTGCTGTTCCATTCGCGCGGGCGGCCGGGCAAGCTCGAGATCACCGCCACCAAGCCGATGGCGACGCAACGCGATCTCTCGCTCGCTTATTCGCCCGGCGTTGCGGTCCCCGTGAAGGCGATCGCCGCCGATCCTTCGAGGGCCTACGACTATACCGTGCGCGGCAATATGATCGCGGTCATCACCAATGGCACTGCCATTCTCGGCCTCGGCAATCTCGGCGCCTTGGCGGCCAAACCGGTCATGGAGGGCAAGGCGGTCCTGTTCAAGCGCTTCGCCGACATCGACTCGATCGATCTCGAAATCGACACCGAGGACCCCGAAGAATTCATCAACAGCGTGCGCTATCTCGGGCCTTCGTTCGGCGGCATCAATCTCGAGGACATCAAGGCGCCGGAATGCTTCATCATTGAAGAGCGCCTGCGCGAATTGATGGACATTCCCGTTTTTCACGACGATCAGCACGGGACCGCGATCATCGCCGCCGCCGGCATGATCAACGCCATGCAACTGACCGGGCGCGACATCAAGACGACGCGCCTGGTGTGCAACGGCGCCGGCGCCGCCGGCATCGCCTGTCTCGATCTCATCAAGGCGATCGGCTTCGAGCCGTCGAACGTCGTCCTGTGCGACACCAAGGGCGTCGTCTATCGCGACCGCAAGGAAGGCATGAACCAATGGAAGTCGGCGCACGCCGTCGATACGCCGCTGCGCACCTTGGCCGAGGCAATGGTCGGCGCCGACATCTTCTTCGGGCTTTCCGCCAAGGGCGCGTTGACGCCCGACATGGTCAAGACCATGGCGCCCAACCCGATCATCTTCGCGATGGCCAATCCCGATCCCGAGATAACGCCCGAAGACGCGCAGAAGGTGCGCGAGGATGTCATCATCGCCACCGGGCGCTCGGACTATCCCAACCAGGTCAACAATGTCCTGGGCTTTCCCTACATCTTCCGCGGCGCGCTCGACGTGCGCGCCAAGACCATCAACATGGAGATGAAGATCGCGGCGGCGCACGCCCTGGCCGAACTCGCGCGCGAGGACGTGCCCGACGAAGTCGCGCTCGCCTATCGCGGGGCGCGGCCGCGCTTCGGGCGCGATTACATCATCCCCGTGCCCTTCGATCCCAGGCTCATTCATGTCGTGCCGATGGCCGTGGCGAAGGCGGCGATGGAATCGGGCGTCGCGCAGCGCCCGATCGTCGACATGAACGCCTACAAGGCGCAGCTTTCAGCGCGCCGCGATCCGATCGCGGGCGCAATGCAGCGGATCATCGAGCGCGTGCGCCGCATGCCCAAGCGCGTCGTCTTCGCCGAAGGCGAGGAAGAGCAAGTCATCCGCGCCGCCTATTCCTTCGTCAATCAAGGTCTCGGCACGGCGATCCTGGTCGGGCGCGAGGACCGCGTGCGCGCGGTCGCCCAGCAGTCCGGCTTCGACCTCGCGGACAAGGGCGTCGAAATACACAACGCGCGGCTTTCGAAACGCAACGCGCTCTATGCGCAATTCCTCTACGAGCGGTTGCAGCGGCGCGGCTTCCTGTTCCGCGACTGCCAGCGCCTCATCAATCAGGACCGCAATTATTTCGCCGCCGCGATGGTCGCGCAGGGCGACGCCGACGCGCTGGTGACCGGCGTGACTCGGAATTTCTCGATCGCGCTCGAGGAGATCCGCCGCGTCATCGATCACAAACCGGGCCATCGCGTGATCGGCGTATCCTTGATTCTGGCGCGCGGCCGCCCGATTCTCGTCGCCGACACAGCGATCACCGAGATGCCGACTTCCGAAGATCTCGCGCAGATCGCTGTCGAGGCGGCCGGCGTCGCGCGCCGGCTCGGCTACGAGCCGCGCGTGGCGATGCTCGCCTTCTCCAATTTCGGCCATCCGCCGGGCGAGCGCGCGTTGCGGGTGCAGGAAGCCGTGCGCATTCTCGACGCGCAGCGCGTCGATTTCGAATATGACGGCGAGATGGGGGCCGATGTCGCGCTCAACAAGGAATTGATGGGCGCCTACCCGTTCTGCCGTCTCACCGACACCGCGAACGTGCTGGTGATGCCGGCCTTCCATTCCGCCGCGATCGCGACGCGCATGGTGCAGGAACTCGGCGGCGCGACGGTGATCGGGCCGCTGATCGTCGGACTGGAGAAACCGGTGCAGATCGTCTCGCTGGGCGCCAAGGACTCGGACATCGTCAACATGGCGGCGCTGGCGAGCTTCAATATCGGAGGCTGAGCCGCCGTTCCGAGCCTTGGCGTCAAACCTTCATCTGCGCGCCGAGTTCGACCACGCGATCGGAAGGGATGTTGAAGAAATCGGGCGCGCTGGCGGCCTGCTTGGCCAGCGCGATGAACAGCCGGTCCTGCCATTGCGGCATGCCGGAATTGGGCGCCGGCTTGAGCGTGCGCCGGCCGAGGAAGAACGAAGTCGTCATAATGTCGAATTTCAACCCCGTCTTGCGCAATGCGGCGAGCGCGACGGGAACGCGCGGCGATTCCATGTAACCGAAATGCAGCGTCAGCGAGAGGAAGTCGGGCGACAGCGCGTGAACCTCGAACCGCTGGGCCTGCGGCACGCGCGGCGACGTTTCGGTCTTCACGCACATCATCACCACTCGCTCGTGCAAGACCTTGTTGTGCTTGAGATTGTGCATGAACGAGGAGGGCGCGACGCTAGGGTCGCTGGTCAGAAAAATCGCGGTGCCGGGAACGCGCACGGGCTTCGACTTTTCCAGCATCTTGATCAGATCCTTCATCGGGATCGAATCGCGATGGGTCTTGGCGCTGAGGATCGCGCTGCCGCGCGACCATGTCCACATCGCCACGAACATCGCGCCGGCGAGCGTGAGCGGAATCCAGCCGCCGTCGAGCACTTTGTAGAGATTGGCGATGAAGAAGCTCACGTCGATCGACAGGAACGCGCAGACCAGCGCCAGCGCTCCCCACAGCGGCCAGCGCCACAGGCGCCAGACGACGAAAAAGGCCAACGCGGTCGTGGCGACCATCGTCCCGGAAACCGCGATGCCATAGGCGTTGGCGAGCGCGGTGGACGAGCGGAACACCAGCACCAGCGCGAGCACGCCGAGCAAGAGGATGCGGTTGACGCGCGGAATGAATATCTGCCCCTCGAGCATTTCGGAGGTGTGGATGATTTCGAGGCGCGGCAGCAGGCCGAGCTGAATGGCCTGGCTGGCGAACGAAAACGCGCCGGTGATGACCGCCTGGCTGGCGATGACGGTCGCGACGGTCGCCAACAGGATCAGAGGCAACAGGCCCCAGCCCGGCGCCAAGAGGTAATAGGGATTCTCGACCGCCTTGGCGTTGGCGATGATCACCGCTCCCTGGCCGAGATAATTGAGCATCAGCGCCGGCAGCACGAGGAAGAGCCACGCGGCCTGTATCGGCAGGCGGCCGAAATGACCCATGTCGGCGTACAGCGCCTCGGCGCCGGTCACGGCGAGGAAAACGCTGCCGAGCACGATGAAGCCGATCGCGCCATGGGCATAGAGGAACGCGATCCCCGGCGCCGGGCTGAGCGCGCGCAGGATGATCCACGCATCGGGAATGTGCAGGGCGCCGAGCACGGCGTTGACGGCGAAGAACAGCGCCATGATCGGGCCGAGGAACGCCGCCACGCCCGCCGTCCCGCGGTTCTGCGCCGTGAACAGCAGAATGAGGATGACTACGGTCGCCGGCAAAACGAACGGCGCGAGCTCGGCGTTGACCTGCTTGAGGCCTTCGAGCGCGGAAAGCACCGAGATGGCCGGCGTGATGATCGCGTCGCCGAAAAATAGCGCCGCGCCCGCAACGCCGAGCACGAAGACGGCCGTCGTGCGCTTGCCCAGCGCGGTCTGCGCCAGCGCCTTCAGCGACAGAATGCCGCCTTCGCCCTTGTTGTCCGCCTGCATCAGGAACAGCACGTATTTCGCCGTCACGACGATCAGCAGCGCCCAGATGATCAACGACACGACGCCGACGATCTCCCTGACGCCGAGGCCGGAGCCCTTGAAATGGCCGAGCGCGGTTTGCAGCGCATAGAGCGGGCTGGTGCCGATGTCGCCGAACACGACGCCGACCGAGCCGAGCGCCAGAACCCAAAAATTGCCGGAGGCGCGCGCCGCTCCCCCCGCGTCCTGGCCGTTGGCGGCAGGCGCGACGGCGGCGTGCGATGTATCCTGCGACATGAATCTTCCGGTTAGAGCGCCGCGCCGATCGAGGCGCGGCCGGAGCGGGCGGTTCTATACAGCTTCGCCGCCGACGCGGGAAGGGCGCCCCCGACTTCGCCTTCGGGCGGGGCTCAACGGCTCGCTCTTGGACCCGCCGCGCCCGGTTCGACGAACCGCAGCCCCTGGCGAATCGCCGCGGCTTCGGCGTCGCCGAGCGGCGCGCCGAGGATCGGGTGATCGAAAGCCGAAAAGGTCATCGCGCAGCCCGGCGATCGCGAGCGATCACGTCGGCGCTCACGCGGCGGCTCCCCTGGCGTGAGCTTCGATCAAGGCGCGCAAGGCGTCCGCCTTTTCGAGATTGGGCAGATGTCCGGCGCCGGCGATGATCTCGAAGCGCGCCCGCCCGATGAGTCCGGCGAGTTCGCGCACCATCGCGACCGGCGTCGAGCCGTCCTCCTCGCCGACGACGCACAGCGTCGGGATCTTGATGCGGCCGCAATGGGGCCTGAGGTCGGCCTGCATGAGCGCGCCGCACGCGGTCAAATAGCCGTCTTTCGGCGTGCGGGTCAGCATCATGCGCCAGCCCGCGAGTTCGTCGAGTCGATGCGCGCGGAAATCCTGGGTGAACCAGCGCTGCATCACGCCGTCGGCGATCGCCTCGATGCCGCCGCGCCCGACCTCGTCCATGCGATGGCGCCACGTTTCCTCCGTGCCGATCTTGGCGCCGGTGTCGCACAGCGTGAGCGCGGCGACGAGATCGGGGCGCAGGCGATAGAGCTCTTGCGCGATCACGCCGCCGATCGACAGGCCGACGATCACCGCGCCGCTCACCCCCAGGCGATCGAGCAGGCCCGCCAGATCCCCGGCGTAATCCGCCATCAGCGCGGGGCCGGCGGGCAATTCGGAAAGCCCGTGCCCTCGCTTGTCGTAACGCACGACGCGATAGGCCGAGGCGAGGGGACGCGCGACATCGTCCCAGATGCGGAAATCCGTGCCCAGCGAATTGATGAAGACGACCGCGCGGGCGTCGCGCCGGCCCTCGTCGGAATAGTGAACGACCGCGCCGTTGACTTTCGCGAACGCCATGGCGACGCGCCTCCCCATTCCCCTGCGCCGCGCCGAGGGTGAAGGGCGCGCGCGGCATGACAGACATCGCGACGCCCGGCGCTGTCAAGGGCGCTCCGATCGCTGGTTGCGTCTCGCCTTGAATCCCTGCGTTCGAGCGACAGTGTGGAAAAACTTGGAAAATGAGCGGGCGCGAAAATCTCGATCGCGCGCGCCGAACGTCACCCGCGCGGGCCGTGTCCCGGCAAGGCCTACGCAAGAGCCGCACGCGGCAATTCCAGCCGCTGCGCCGAACCCCTGCCGGATTTCTCATGGAGCCCGCCTATGGCCGTCTGATTTGTGATCGACGCCGAAATGCGAGCTCTTCAACAATATCCAGCCTTTGCGGTCATTCGTCTATGACGTTTGGGCGCCCCGCATCGCCGGCGTTCAACGGGGATCGTCGCGATTGCCGCCGAGGCTTGGCCGCTCGCGCCGGCAGACGCGCAGGCTCGCTTTCACGCGAACGCCACCGCGACCAGGCGTTCGCCGACTTGGGCCACGAGGCGCAACGAGCGCCCGTCGCGCAAAATGGCTGTGGCCTCCGCGAGCCGGATTTCAATGTCGTCGTATTCGAGCGGCGATCCGTCGAGAGCGTTCAAAGCCTTGTAGACCGCCTCCTTGCTCGAAAAAATCAAACGGCTCATCACGCGGTCGTTGTTCGTCAGCCGCTTTTCCCCGACGCTCAAGACGCGATCGACTATGTCCGAGGGCAGCGGTTCGGCCGGTTCGATGTCGACGCCCAGGCGCGCGATATCGGTCCGAAGCGCAACCGCCGCGACCGCGAATTCGTCGTCGTGCGCCAGCGACCCCACCACGCCCTCGGGCCAGAAAGGCGCGCCCGAGGGGGAGCGCCGCAGCGGCGCCGAAGCATCGGCGCCCAGTTCGCCGAGCAAGCGACGCGCCACGATCCGGGCCGCGCCGCTCGCGCGTCTTCGCGGCAGGTTCGAGGCGGTCTGGACGCTCCCCGGATCGGCAAAGGCCGCCTCGTCTCCGGGCGAGACGCGGCGCGCGCCGATGCGAACGCCGTACGCGGACAGAGCCGCGCTCAAGGATGTGAGGTCGAGGCCCCCGTCGCGCATCGCGATATCCGCCATCTCTCCCGCGTTCAGTTTGGATTTGAAATCGTCGGCGGCGCGTCCCGGCGACTCACAAGCCTTGCCGGATTGCCGCGCCAACGCGAGTGCGGCGGCGTGATCTCGCCCTTCATCAAGAACGAATCCGCGTCGAGGCTGGTCTTTTCGTGCATCACGACGCCGTAGTGAACGAAAGCGCCGACGCCGAGCGAGCAACCGGCGCCGATGCGCACGACGTCCGACTTGAACACCCCTTCCTCCAGCGAATGCGACTGGATGAAGCTCGCGTGATTCAGGTTCGCATAGTCGCCGATTTCGACCAGCGTCCGCTCGGAGAGGAGGCACCCGTCGTCGAAGACTTTGCGGCCGATTTTGACGCCGAGCAGCCGTGAAACGACATTGCGCAACGGCGTTCCGCCGAACAGATACGACAATGGTGTGTCGGACAGCTTCCAATGCCGCTCCACGCGCCAGAACGCGGGATCGTAAACTGTCGCCAAGTCCGGTTTGAGGCGGCCGAAGCCGATCGAGGCGCGTTCGGCGAAGATGAAGACGCCGAGCGCGCCGACGAGGACGACGCCCACGGCAATCGCCATCGCCGGGAAATTGGTCACGCCGAATGTCTCCGCTGTCAGAGTCATGACGGAGAGCGCTAGAAACTGAACGAACCAGTCCATGACCAGCAACGCCGCCGCCGTCGCGAGATTGTGCCGAGTCTTTCGCGCTAGGCGCCGACGACGCTCCTCGGAACCGATCTTGGCGAGGAGTTCGAGGTCGCGCGAGGCGGCGCGCGGAATCTCGAAACAGGGCGAGCCGAGCAGGCCGACGTTCTCGCGCAACGGGCCGTCGATCGGCGCCATCACCTTGGTCGCCAGCAGGCAATTTTCCCCCACGCGCGAACCTGGGGGCACATAAACGTCGGTGCCGAGAAAATTCCGCGCGCCCACGCGGCACTCGCCGAGTTTGAACGAATCGCTCGACATTGTGACGCTGCCGAGCCTCAGGCCGTCCGAAGCGATCGTGCCGGGGCCGATCGTGCAGAGGAACGGATTGTCCTGGCTTTGTTCGCAGCCGAAAGTCGACCCGCCGAGACCGCCTCCGCCCAACCGCCAACCGACGAAGCGCAAATACGGCTCGATGAAGACGCTGTCGCCGAACAGGAGATTGAAGAACGCCGAATTGCTGAACGTTGCCACCATTCGCTGCATGCTGTGGTGGAAGCCGTAAAGCGGATAGACGCGGCCGGCCCTGAGGAAGGCGTGGGCGAGGCGCGGCGCGGCGTAAACGCCGGCAAGGCCGATGACGATCGACGCCGCCGAGAAAGCAGACGACGCCGCCAACGCGATCGGCGCCAGCGTCAGCGCGGAGTCCCAAGGCGTGGGCCCGATGGCGCCGCAATGCCCGGCCCAATAGGCGAGGCCGTATGTGATCAGCGCGTCCGTCGATGCGCCGACGACGGCGAGCGAGACGAAGAGCTGTCCGGCGGTAAAGAGCGCGCGGCGCAACGGGGCGCTGGGCGCTTCGTCCGAAAGCCGAAAATTGGTGGTCGTCTCCTCGGCCGGCGAGCCGTGATAGCGCTTTCCCTCGGGCACGCGCTGGCCGCTGCGCAAAGACGACGCGTGGCCCAATTGGCCGAGATCGCCGATCGCCGAGCGAATGTCGAGGACGCTGGCCTCGCCGACGTAGGCGTTTACGCCGACGCGAATTTCGTCGATGTGGAGGCGATTGCCGTGCGCGAAACAGCCGGTCGCCACAACGCCCCTGGCGATGACGGCGTCGTCGCCGACGCTGAAGAGATCGGCCGCGATCGGGACGTCGCTGGTGACGACGACCGCGCGGCGCCCGATCTTCGCCCCGAGCAGGCGCAGATAGACATTGTAGAGCGGCGTTCCCGCGAAAGCGTTCGCCGGCGCCAATTGTACGAATTGCCTGGCCGCCCAGAAGCGGAAATAGGCGAAGCTCCAAACCGGCAGGACCTGCGCTCGGGCGCGCCCGATGAGAAGCCACTTGGCGACGATAGCGAGCGCATTGAGGCCGAAAAACCAAGCCGTGACGACGGCGAGGGCGCGCGCGTAGAGAGCAAACGGCGAGTCGACAGCCGCGTAGGTCCATTCGAAGCTCGCCTGCACGAGCCCTACGCCGAGCGCGCCGATCAGCATGTAGAACGCCGTCTGCGCGCCGCCGCAGCCGTAGTACGCGAGATTGGAGGGTCGATGCTCTGGCGCGAATTCCGTTTCGGCCGCCTCGAGCGGCTTGACGGCGTCGATGGCTCGGGCGAGCCGACGCACGGTCGGGTTCGTATAGACGTCGCGCATCGCGACATGCGTCGACGGCCCGAGCTGACGGACTTTCGCGCAAAAGCGCGCCATAAGCAGCGAATGCGCGCCGTATTCCTCGAAGAAGTCGCCGTCGACGGAGACCTCTTCGAGCCCAAGCGTTTCCGAGAGCGCCCGGCACAGCAAGTCTTCGGTCGGGGTGCTCGGCGGCGCATGCAGCTCGCTCAGAAGCAGCCGCGTTGATTTGGGCGCGGGCAATTTCTCGCGGTCGACCTTGTTGCTGACCTGCGTAGGAATGAAAGGCAGACGCTCGAGATAGGCGGGCATCATGTAAGCGGGCAGCCGCGCCCTCAAGAACGCTGCGATCACGCCCGACTCCGGCGCGGCCGCGCCACGTTTGACGGAATAATAGGCGACGAGTTCGGTCACGCCGGGCTCGGGCGCCCAGGTCGTGACCGCGACTTGTGCGATTTCGGGGATTTCGAGCAGAACCGATTCGATTTCGGTCAGTTCGACGCGATAGCCGCGCAACTTCACCTGGGTGTCGATGCGCCCGAGATATTCAATCTCGCCGTCCTCGTTGATGCGGCCGAGATCGCCGGAGCGATAGATGCGGCCCGACGGATTGTTGGCGAGGGCCAGAAAATCTGGGATGAACTTCGCCGCATTCAATTCGGGCCGATTGAGATAGCCCTCGGCGACGCCAACGCCGGCGATGCCGATTTCGCCCGCGGCGCCCAGCTCGACCGCCTCGTCGCGCACGGGATCGAGAATGACGATCGAATACGTCGGCAACGGCCGGCCGATGGTGACCGGCTTTTCCGGGCTCAAGCGCCCCAAGGTCGCGGTCACCGTGGCTTCCGCCGGGCCGTAACTATTGAGCAGGCTGCGGCCGGGCCGACTCCAGCGCTTGACCAAGGCGGGAGGGCAGGCTTCGCCGCCGATCAACAGAATGCGCAGTTGCGGCAAATCGCGATCCATCGAGGCGAGCAGCGTCGGCACGCAGCAAAAGCAGGTCACGCCGCGCGATTCGAGAAAATCGGCGAGCTCCTCGCCGAACAAGCTCGTCGACGCCGCGTTGGGAACGATCGTCGCGCCGGCGGCCAAGGGAACCCACAACTCCTCGATCGAGAAATCGAAGGCCACCGACATGCCTTGATAGACCCGCTCGCCCGGGCCAAAGCCATAGAGCTCGCTCGCGACGCGCACGAAATTGCAGATGCTCGGATGCGCGACGGCGACGCCCTTGGGTTGGCCGGTCGTGCCAGATGTATAGAGGATATAGCAGAGCGCGTCGGCGGCCGGAGCGCGTTCGTCCTCGCGCAAGGGCCCGTCGTCCAGCGCGGCGAGCTCGTAGCGCGCTTTGTCGAGAATGAACTGGGGAACTCCGCAGTCGGCGAAGAGATCGGCGAGCCGGAGGTGCGCAGCGATGAGCGAGGCGTTGGCGTCGGCGAGGATGTGTCGAATGCGTTCGGGCGGATAATTGACGTCAAGCGGAACGTAAACCGCCCGCGCCTTCAATAGCGCGAACAGCGCGACATAGGCCTCGAGCCCACGGTCGAGCAGCACCGCGACGCGATCGCCTGGTTTGACGCCGTTGTGAATGAAAAGGCGCGCCATCTGATTGGCGCGGGCGTCGAACTCGCAGTAGGCGATGTCAGCGCCCTCCATCGCGACGGCGGTCCGGTCGGCGTAGCGGCGGCAAGAGTCCTCGATCACGTCGTCGAGCCGCTCGCCCAAGCGCCAGCGGGGCATGGAGCCGTCGCTCAACATCGAGACGCGCGACGGCTCGGGAACGCGGCGCCGCGGCGAGACGCCCGCGACTTCCCCGCGACTAAGCGCCGACGGAACCGCGGAGTCGGTATCGAGAAGAGAATCGCGTGATCTCAAGGCGCGAATAGGCACAGGCGTAATTCCGTGATTCACGACCGATTGAAGACGCCATGGACGCGGAAGGGTTTGCGGCGACCCAACCCCTTTTTACGCCCCCTTCGACGCCGCGGGCTTGACCCCCGACAAAATGCCTGGCTCCCCGCGTTCGGATTGTAAATCGCATGGTTTCCGACCGGCGTTCGCCGGATGACGGGGTTGCCGAGGCATAGACGATCACTTTCGACGGATTTTGACAATGCCGGTCCCCCAAGGTGGCGGCTCCTGCGCCGCCTGGCCCGTGACATTGGCGCACCGAGCGCCGAAAGTGCGGTTTCCGTCGTCATCGAGACGCACGTCTCCCGTGCGACCGGCGCTTCTCGACCCTTTGCGGAACCTCCAACCGAGACACGATCGGATCGCCCCGGGGGCGCTAGGCAGGCGACGCGCCATCCGCTAGACCGACGGCCGTTTCGCGCCCCTCGGGCCGTTTCGGAGCTTAATCCATGCGTCCTGTCGTCGTCGCCGTCGCGATCACCGGCGCGGCGCCGCGCAAGAAAGACAACCCGGCGCTGCCCACGACGCCCGCCGAGCAGATCGAATCGACGCGCGAGGCCTTCGAGGCGGGGGCGACGCTGACGCACATCCACCTGCGCAACGCCGACGAAAGCTCGTCGTCCGATCCTGCGCTGTTCGCGCAAGTGATGGAAGGCGTGCGCAAGCACTGCCCGGGCACGATCGTGCAGTTTTCGACCGGCGGGCGCGGCCGCGATCCGGTGGCGCGCGGCTCGGCCCTGCCGCTCAAGCCCGACATGGCCTCGCTCTCGACCGGCTCGGTCAATTTTCCCACGATCGTCTATGAAAATTCCGCCATGCTGGTCGAGAATCTCGCGACCAAGACGCGCGACAATGCGGTCAAGCCGGAGATCGAGATTTTCGATCTCTCGCACATCCACGGCGCGCGCCGGCTCGTCGAGGCCGGCCTGATGGGCGAAGCGCCGCACGTGCAATTGGTGACGGGCGTGAAAAACGCCATGCCGGCGGAGGAGCGCCTGCTCGACATCTTGCTCGAGGAGACGCGCCGCGTGCTGCCGAAGGCGACCTGGACCGCCGCCGGCGTCGGCGTCAATCAATCGCGGGTCATGGAATGGGCGCTGGCGCGCCGGGCCGACGGCGTGCGCACCGGCCTCGAGGACAATATCCGCCTCGGCAAGGATCGGCTCGCCCGCAGCAACGCGGAACTCGTCGAAGTCGCGGTCGCGCTGATGGCCAAACAGGGCGCGAGACCGGCGACCTGCGCCGAGGCGCGCGCGATGCTCAGCCTCGCGCCGGCCTGAACCCAGGGCTCTGAACCGACGGCGACTTGCGCGAGCGCCCGGCGGCTGCGAGGAAGCGGCGATGCGCGCCTTTCCCGACCGACTGCCGATCGACGAAGCCCTGCCGCGGCTCGTCGCGGCCGTGAACGCCGGCGCCCGCGCGATTCTCGTGGCGCCGCCCGGCGCCGGCAAGACGACCCGCGTTCCGCTCGCCTTGCTCGACGAGCCCTTCGCGCGGGCCGGCAAGATCATCGTGCTGGAGCCGCGCCGCCTCGCGGCTCGCGCGGCCGCGGCGCGCATGGCGGCGACGCTGGGCGAGAAGGTCGGCGAGACGATCGGGCTTCGCGTGCGGCTGCAAAGCCTCGTTTCCGCGCGCACGCGCGTCGAGGTCGTCACCGAAGGCGTCTTCGCGCGCATGATCCTCGACGACCCCGCGCTCGAAGGCGTCTCGGCGGTCCTGTTCGACGAATTCCACGAGCGCTCGCTCGACGCCGATCTCGGCTTGGCGCTGGCGCTCGACGCTCAGGGGGCCTTACGCGAGGATTTGCGCCTCATCGTGATGTCGGCGACGCTCGACGGCGCGCGGGTGGCGAGGCTGATGGGCGAGGCCGCGCTGATCGAGAGCCAGGGGCGAAGCTTTCCCGTCGAGACGCGCTATCTCGGCCGCGATCCCGCCGCGCGCATCGAGGACGAGGTGGTGCGCGCGACGCTGGGCGCGCTCGCCGAGGAGAGCGGGTCGATCCTCGTTTTCCTGCCCGGCCAAGGCGAGATCACGCGCGTCGCCGCTGAACTCGCTGAGCGCGTCAAGAACCCCAACGTCGACGTCGCGCCGCTGTTTGGCGCCATGGACGCGCGGGCGCAGGACAAGGCGGTTTCGCCGGCCGCGCCGGGGCGGCGCAAGGTCGTGCTGGCGACCTCGATCGCGGAGACTTCGCTGACCATCGAGGGCGTGCGCGTCGTCATCGACAGCGGCCTGATGCGGGTTCCCCGCTTCGAGGCGGACATCGGGCTGACGCGGCTGGAGACAGTGCGCGTCTCGCGCGCCAACGCCGATCAGCGGCGCGGGCGCGCCGGACGCGTCGAGCCGGGCGTCTGCTATCGCTTGTGGGAAGAAGCCGGCAATGGCGGCCTCTCGCCCTATGCGCCGCCGGAAATTCTCACCGCCGACCTCTCCGGGCTCGTGCTCGATCTCGCCGCATGGGGGGTGGGCGATCCCGCCGCGCTCGCCTTTCTCGATGCCCCGCCGCGCGCCGCGCTCGTCGAGGCGCGCGCTTTGCTGACGGCGCTCGGCGCGCTCGACAGCGACGGGCGCATCACTGGGGAGGGCCGGGCGATTTCCCGGCTCGCTTTGCCGCCGCGCCTCGCGCGCATGGTGGTCGACGCCGCGCGCGAGGGCCGCGCCGGCCTGGCGGCCGAGATCGCCGTCGCGCTGACCGAGCGCGGGCTCGGCGGCGACGCCGTCGATCTGACCCATCGGCTCGACAATTTCCGCCGCGACCGCTCGCCGCGCGCCGAGGACGCGCGCCGGTTGGCGCGGACTCTGGCCGGCCGTGCTCGCGCGCTCGTCGAGCAAGGCGCGCCGGGAGAAGACGGCTCGCCGGGCGCGTGGCTCGCCGCCGCGTTCCCCGACCGCATCGCCGCCGCGCGTGGGCAACGCGGGCAATTCCTGATGGCCAACGGCCGGGCGGCGGCGGTCGAGCCGCATGACGCGCTGGCGGGCGAAGCGTTCCTGGCGATCGGCGAAATCGTCGGCCGCGCGGCGGCGGCGCGCATCCTCACCGCTGCGCCGCTGACGCTGGCGGAGATCGAAAGGATCGCGGGCGCCGCAATCGCGACCGCCGACGAACTGACCTTTGATCGCGCCTCGGCGTCGTTGCGGGCGCGACGGCGGCGCCGGCTCGGCGCGCTGGTTTTGACCGAGGGGAACTTGAGCGTGCCCGCCGACGAGCAAAGCGCGCTCGCGCTGGCGCGCGGAGTCCTCGGCCTCGGCGTCGCCCGGCTGCCCTGGACGAAGAGCCTCGAGCAATGGCGCGGCCGCGTGATGTTCCTGCGGCGCGCCGAGGGCGAGCCGTGGCCCGATCTTTCCGACGAAGCGCTCGCCGCGTCGCCCGATTGGCTCGCGCCCTACCTTCTGGGCAAGGCGCGCCTCGACGAATTGTCGAGCGACGAGTTCGCGCAAGCCCTGCGCGCGCTGCTGCCCTACGACCTATCGCGCCGGCTGGAGGCCGAGGCGCCGACGCATTTCGTCGCGCCGACCGGCTCGGCCGTCGCGGTCGACTACGAGGCCGAGGGCGGGCCCGCGATCGCGCTACGCGTGCAGGAACTGTTCGGCCTTTCCCAGCATCCCGCCCTGGCGGGCGGCCGCGTCCCGCTGACGCTGCATCTCCTTTCCCCGGCGCATCGCGCGATCCAGATCACCCGCGACCTCCCCGGCTTCTGGAAGGGCTCGTGGGCGTCCGTGCGCGCCGACCTGCGCGGCCGCTATCCCCGGCATTTCTGGCCCGAGGACCCGGCGTCGGCCGCGCCGACCAGCCGGGCTAAGCCGCGAGGGACCTGAGGCGGCGAGGGGCGCCGCTTTCCGGCGCGATCGTTTGTTTTCAATGGGCTTCGGCGCGATTTTCTGCCGCAGCCTCGATTGACATCAATCGTCAGTTAATGCAGTCATTGATATCAAGATAACAAGAGCGCTATCACATGCCTGCCGTCACCATCCGCAATCTGTCCGCCGAAACGCACCGCGCCCTCAAGCTGCGCGCGGCGCGTCATGGGCGCAGCGCCGAGGCCGAAGTGCGCGCGATCCTGGACGAGGCGGTTCGTCCCAAAGGACGGCTCAAGGTTGGCGCGGAGCTGGCGGCGTTCGGGCGGCGCTTTGGCGGCGTCGATCTGGAGACGACTCGGGATTCCTCACCTACAGAACCGGCTTCTTTCGAGTGATCATTCTCGACACGAACGTCGTTTCCGAACCGATGAAGATCAACGGAGCCCAAGCCGTCGTGGAGTGGCTGGACCGGCAGGCGGCGGAAACTTTGTATTTGACGGCGGTCAGTCTGGCGGAATTGCTGGTCAGCGTCGAAATGATGCCGGCGGGCAAGCGCCGGGACGGGATTGGCGCCGCGCTGGGCGCGCTCATGGTCAGGCTGTTCGGCGCGCGCATCCTCCCCTTTGACGAGAATGCGACGAAAGCTTACGCGGCTTTGGTCGCGCGCGCTCGCGCCAACGGCCGCGCGCTATCGGTGGCCGACGCGCAGATCGCCGCCATCGCCGCGGTGACGGGCTTCACGGTGGCGACGCGCGACACGGCGGCGTTCGTCGCGGCGGGCGTGCCCGTTCTCGATCCTTGGCGGCTCTGAGCGTTCGCTCGCGCCCTCAGCGCGCGCCGATCTCACGCGCGCGGATGGGCCGCGCGGTAGGCCGCCAGCAGCCGCGCGCCATCGACGGCGGTGTAGATTTGCGTCGTGGACAGCGAGGCGTGGCCGAGCAGTTCCTGGATCGTGCGGAGATCGCCGCCGCGCGCGAGCAGGTGCGTGGCGAAGGAATGGCGTAGCGCGTGCGGCGTCGCGCTGTCGGGCAGTCCGAGCGCGCCGCGCAGGCGCTCCATCGCGAGCTGGAGGATGCGCGGCGAAAGCGGCCCGCCCTTGGCGCCGACGAACAGCGGCCCGTCCGGCTTCAGCGCATAGGGGCAGAGGGCGAGATAAGCCTCGATCGCCGCGCGCACCGGCGCGATGACGGGCGCGCTGCGCGTCTTGGCGCCCTTGCCGAGAACCGTGATCGCGTCGATGGCGCCGATCGGCGCGTCCCGGCGGCGGATCGACAAGGCTTCGCCGATGCGCAGCCCCGCGCCGTAGAGCAGCGCGAGAACCGCCGCGTCGCGCGCGATGATCCAGGGCTCGCGCGCTTCGCCCTCGCGGACGGCGGTCGTCGCGACCGCCTTGGCGTCGGCGACGGGCAGGGCCTTGGGCAGGCCGCGGGCGACGCGCGGCGCGCGCAAAGCGGCGAAGGCGGACGCCGTCCCGGCGCCCTCGCGCTCGATATGGCGCGCCAGCGAGCGCAGCGCCGAGAGCGCGCGTTGCAGCGAGCGCCCGTCGATCTCCTCGGCGCGCCGGCGCGCCAGGAACGCGCGCAGATCGCCGGGGACGAGGCGGACGAAATCGGCGATTGCGGGCGGGGCTTCGAAGCGCTCGGCGAGGAAAACGAGAAATTGCCTGACGTCGCGGCCATAGGCCTCCAGCGTGTGCGCGGCGAGCCGGCGCTCGCAGCGCAAATGCGCGAGCCACGCCGCGACGAGCGCCGCGAGGTCGGGCGCGGCGGGCAGGGCGGCTTGCGCGAGGCGGTCTTCGGGGCTCAAGCGTGCGGGCCGGCTTTTGCCGCCATGGCGGGAACGAGCGAAGCCATGACGAAGTTTCGGAATGCGGCGATCCTCGCAGGCCGACGTTAACCGCGCGTTGCCGTTTCGGCCGAAGCTCCGAGATCGGGGAGCGCGAAGGACGACTCGCGCCGTTCGCCGCCCCCGCTGGCGACCGGCGTCACCATCGCGGTCAAAATCCGTTGGATGTCGACGCAGCCGATGCGCCGCCCTTCGTGATCGAGAACGGCGAGCGCGGTTTCACTGGCGTCGGAGAGCAGCCTCGCCGCGTCCTCGAGCACGGCGCCCGAGGCGATGGCGAGCTTCGGCGAGTCCATATTCTCCGGCGCGGGGCCCATGATCGCCTCGACCTTGATGACGCGGCCTCGGTTCACCTCCTTGACGAAACTGGCGACATAGTCGTCCGCCGGACGCAGCACGATGTCCTGGTTGGTGCCCTGCTGAATCACCTCGCCGTCGCGAAGGATAGCGATGGCGTCGCCGAGCCGCAGCGCTTCGTCGAGATCGTGGGTGATGAACACGATGGTCTTCTTGATTTCCTTCTGCAGGTCGAGAAGGACGGTTTGCATATCGACGCGGATCAACGGGTCGAGCGCCGAAAAGGCCTCGTCCATCAGCATGATCGGCGCGTCGTTGGCCAGCGCGCGGGCGAGGCCGACGCGCTGCTGCATGCCGCCCGAAAGCTGGTTGGGGTAGCGGTCCTCGAAGCCTGCGAGCCCGACCCTGGCCAGCCAGCGCATCGCCGATTCGACCTGCCCCGCGCGCGCGACGCCCTTCACCTCGAGGCCGAAAACTGCGTTGTCGAGCACGGTGCGATGCGGCAGCAACGCGAATTTCTGGAACACCATCGCCGTTTGTCGACGGCGAAACTGCCGCAATTCGCTCCGGTTCATCTTGACGACGTCGACGCCGTCCACCAGCACCTCGCCGGCGGTCGGATCGATCAGTCGGTTGATATGGCGGATGAGAGTGGACTTGCCCGATCCGGACAGCCCCATGATGACCTGGATGCAGCCGGGCTTCATGTGAATGTTGACATCCCTGAGGCCCAGCACGTGTCGGTGGCGCGCCATCAACTCGGCCTTGCTCATCCCCCGTTCGACGCATTCGAGATAGGCCCGCGCGTTCTCGCCGAAGATCTTGTAGAGACGCCGGATCTCGATGCCGCCGCCCTCTGCCGGGCGTTCAGCCATGAACGACGCTCCGGTGCTTTTGCAGCCGCCGGCCGTAGGCCTGGCTGACGCGGTCGAAGATGATCGCGATGCCGACGATGGCGAGACCGTTCATCACGCCGAGCGTGAAATACTGATTGGCGATCGCCTTGAGCACGGGCTGGCCGAGGCCCTGGACGCCGATCATCGAGGCGATCACCACCATCGCCAGCGCCATCATGATGGTTTGGTTGACGCCGGCCATCATCGTGGGCAGCGCAAGGGGAAGCTGAACCTTCACCAGCTTCTGCCAGCCCGACGATCCGAACGCGTCGGCGGCTTCCAGAACGTCGCGGTCGACCAGCCGGATGCCCAAATCCGTCAATCGGATCATCGGCGGAATCGCGTAGATGACGACGGCGATGAGGCCGGGAACCTTGCCGATGCCGAGCAGCATGACGACCGGAATGAGATAGACGAAGCTCGGCAGCGTCTGCATCACGTCGAGGATCGGATTGATCGATTTTTGCAGCCGATCCGAACGCGACATCGCGATGCCGATGGGGATGCCCAGCACGATCGACAGCACGGTGCACACGACGATCATCGAAATCGTCTTCATCGTGTCTTCCCACATGTCGAACAGGCCGATCGCGAGCAGCGTCGAGATGGTCCCGGCGACGACGATCCAGCTCCGCCCGGCGAACCAGGCGATCGCCGCGAAGACGAGGACGACGATCGGCCACGGCGCGCCGAGCAAGACGCGCTCGGAGTGAATGAGGAAATACTGCAGGGGATCGAACAGATGTTCGATGGTGTCGCCATAGGTCCGCGTGAACGCGAGAAAGCCCGCGTCGATGGTTTTCTTCAAAGCCCGCAACGTGTCGTCGCTGAGGTGAGGAAAGCTGATCAGCCAATCCATCGATTTGCCCTCTGGCGTAAGGCGATTGACACCACGAGTCGGCGAGCGCGACGTTCGGAATGAGGCTCCGCGAACCCACCGCCGTCATGGCCGGGATATGCCCGGCCATGACGGCGAGCGAGCCTACAACGGCCCGCCGCGCAACATCGGCGCGCCGGCCGCCTCATTTCGTTGCGCGCTCAAAGACCGGCTTCGACTTTCGCCGCGACATCCGCCGGAACCCATTTGGTCCAGACGTCCTCGTTGGCCTTGAGGAAGTGCTTGGCGCCTTCGTCGCCGGTCGCCTGGTTGTCGGTCATCCAGGCCAAGAGCTTGTTGACCGTGGCGTTCGCCCAGGAGCGATTCTTGAGATAGCCCGTGGCGACGCCGCCGCGCTCGGCGAATTTCGCGGTCACGAGGGTTACGACGTGATCGGTCGACCAGGCGTTGGGCTTGGGATCGGGGCAGTCGGCGACGGTGTAGCAGCGTTTCCATTCCGCCTCGTCGAAGGGAACGCCGAAGTCGAGCTTGACCATCTCATATTTGCCGAGCAGCGCGGTAGGCGCCCAGTAGTAGCCGACCCAGCCTTGCTTGTGCTCGTAGGCCTTGGCCAGAGATCCGTCGAGACCGGCCGCCGAGCCGGTGTCGACCAGGACGAATCCTGCTTTCTCAGCGCCGAAGGCTTTGTAGAGCTGGCCGGTCACGCGCGTGCCGCCCCAACCCTGCGGGCCGTTGTAGACGGCGCCTTTCGACGGGTCTTCCGGCGCGGGGAAAAGTTCGGGATGCTTCAGCGCGTCGGCGATCGTCTTGATGTCGGGATGGGCGTCGACGATGAATTTCGGGATCCACCAGCCCTGCACGCCGCCGTCGGACAAAGCGGTCGCGGCGACGACGAGCTTGCCTTCCTTCACGCCGCGGTTGACGACGTCGGGCAGCAGGTCGATCCAAGCCTCCGGCGCGATGTCGGGCTCGCCTTTCTCGGTCATCGAGGTGATGGTGGGCACGGTGTCGCCGACCACGATGGTGGCGTTGCAGCCGTAGCCCTTCGTCAAGATGATCTTGTCGATGCTCGACAGCACTTCGGCGGATTGCCAGTTCATGCTGGCGATGGTGACGTCGCCGCAGTCGGCGGCCCATGCCGCGCCGCCATAAGCGAAGATGCCCATGGCGAGAGCGGTCGACGCAAGCAATGCCTTCATTGTCTTTCCCCTAACGTTGCGGCGCTCGACGCGAGTTAGGGCGACGAGCAGCGCCGATTCGCCCGTCGCTCCGATTCCGTTCCGCCCGACATCAGGACGCGCGGGCGCGCGCGATCGCAGGCTGTTTGGCCGCCAGGCCGTGGCGGGCGAAGAATCGATCCATTTCGCTCGCGCGCGGCGGCTTGCCCGCGAAGACGCCGATATATTCGGGGATGCGCTTCATCCGGATCGCAACGTCCTCCTCCGTCTTCATCGAGATGTAGCCGATTTGCGAGAGATAGATCGCCCGGCTGCGCACATCGGCGGCGAGCGGGTCGAAACCGAAGCGACGGTACATATCCGCGAGCGCCCGCAGGCGCGTTGCGTCGGCGGCGGCGATCTCCGCGGCGACCTCGGGTGATTGGTGCGCCCAGCTGCGCACCGCGAATTCGAAGCGGGAATCGAACAAACTCGGATCGAGCCAGCAATCGAACACGTTGAGAATCGCTTCGGCGATGCTCTCGGCGTAGCTCTCGGCGCGCTTGACGAGATTGCCGGTGTTCTTGGCCCGCCAGCGATCGATCAGCGCCGCGAGCAGCGCGTCGCGATCGCGGAAGAACCAGTAGAAGCTCGTGCGCGAGAGGCCGAGCCGCTTCGACAGCGGAAGAATTCGCACCGCGTCGACGCCGGATTCGAGCAGGCTTTCGTAGGCCGCTTCCAGCCATCCCTCGCGTGATCCTCGCCAACCCGTTTCGCTCTTCTTGGAGGGTCGCATCGGTCGAGAATAGGCGCCCAAAATCGGCCGCGCAATCGAATTGTACTAACCTGTCGGCGAAATTGACACCGGTGGACAGTAAACCTAGTTTTTTCGCCGAAAGCCGCTCGCGAGACCCAACGACAATGACCAACGATCCGCTACTGCAGCCGTTTCGGCTGAAGCATCTGACGTTGCGCAACCGCCTGATGATTACGGCGCACGAGCCGGCCTACGCCGAAGACGGCATGCCGAAGGCCGCCTACCGCGCCTATCACGTCGAACGCGCCAAGGCGGGCGTCGCCTTGACGATGACCGCCGGCTCGGCGACGGTTTCGCGCGACAGCGCGCCCGCCTTCAACAACATCCTCGCCTACAAGGACGAGGTGGTCGGCTGGATGCGGGAGCTCGCCGACGCCTGCCATGAGCACGGCGCGGCGGTGATGATCCAACTGACGCACCTTGGCCGTCGCACGCGCTGGGACAGGGCCGATTGGCTTCCCGTCGTCTCGCCCTCGCCTCATCGCGAGGCGGCGCATCGCGCCTTCCCCAAGAAGCTCGAGGACTGGGACATCGCGCGGATCGTCGCCGATTACGCCGACGCCGCCGAGCGCATGCGGGCGGCCGGTCTCGACGGAATCGAGCTCGAGGCCTACGGCCATCTGATGGACCAGTTCTGGTCGCCGCTGACCAATACGCTCGACGGCCCCTACGGCGGCTCGCTCGACAATCGCTTGCGCTTCGCGTTCGATGTGCTCGGCGCTATTCGCCGGCGCGTCGGCGCCGCATTCATCGTCGGCGTGCGCTACACCGCCGACGAGGCCGTCGCCGGCGGCCTGACGAAGGCCGACGGCCTCGAGATTTCGCGACGCCTCAAGGCCTCGGGAATGGTGGACTTCCTCAATGTGGTGCGCGGGCATATCGACACCGACGCCGCACTGACCGACGTCATCCCCGTGCAAGGCATGGCCAGCGCGCCGCACCTGGATTTTGCCGGCGAGGTGCGCGCGGCGACGGGGCTGCCGACTTTTCACGCCGCGCGGATTGCCGACGTCGCGACGGCGCGTCATGCGATCGCCTCCGGCAAATTGGATATGGTCGGCATGACGCGCGCGCACATCGCCGACCCGCATATCGCGCGCAAGATCATGCAAGGCCGCGAGGACGAAATCCGCCCCTGCGTCGGCGCCAATTACTGCCTGGACCGCATCTACCAGGGCGGGGAGGCCTTTTGCCTGCACAACGCCGCCACCGGACGCGAATTGACGATGCCGCACGAGATCGCGCCTAGCGACGAGCGCCGCAAAATCGTGATCGTCGGCGCCGGGCCCGCCGGCCTGGAAGCCGCGCGCGTCGCGGCCGAGCGGGGGCACGAGGTCGTGGTGTTCGAAGCCGCGAGCCGGCCGGGCGGGCAGGTGCGTCTGACCGCGCGCAGCCCGCGCCGGCGCGAGATGATGGGGATCGTCGATTGGCTCATGGCGCGCTGCTCTGCGCGTGGCGTAAAATTCCATTTCGACGTTTGGGCCGAGGCCGGCGACGTTCTCGGTGAAAATCCCGATGTCGCGATCATCGCCACCGGCGGGCTGCCGCATAGCGAGATTCTCGCTGAAGGAAACGACCTCGTCGCCTCGACCTGGGACATTCTGTCGGGCGACGTGAAACCGGCGGCGAACGTGCTGCTGTTCGACGACGCCGGCGACCACGCCGCCTTGCAGGCGGCGGAGATCATCGCCGAGTCGGGCGCGAAGCTCGAGATCATGACGCCGGATCGGACCTTCGCGCCCGAGGTGATGGCGATGAATCTCGTGCCCTACATGCGCAGCCTGCAGAAGCGCGACGTCGTGTTCACCGTCGGTTTCCGCCTGACGAGCGCGAGGCGCGAAGGCAATCGATTAATCGCCAGCGTCGGCAGCGACTATGTCGATGCGGGCAAAGAGCGGGTCGTCGAGCAGATCGTCGTCAATCACGGCACGCGGCCGCTCGACGAGCTCTACTTCGCCCTGAAGCCGCTTTCGCGCAATCTCGGCGCGGTCGATTACGCCGCGCTGATCGCCGGCCGGCCGCAGACCCTGCGCGCCAACCCGCAAGGCGCCTTCCAGCTCTTCCGCATCGGCGACGCCGTCGCCGCCCGCAACACCCACGCCGCGATCTACGACGCGCTGCGGCTGGGGATGTGCCTTTGAGGCGGGACTCGCCGCTGTCGACCGATCTCCTCGGCGCTCCTGGCTCGCGCGGCGTCCGGCGCGGCCACCAAGAGGTCGCACGTCCAGAGAGAATGCGGTATTGTGGAACGGTTTGGAGACCTCCCGTCATGACCGCCGCAGCTTCCGCCATCGCCCTCGATCCGCAAATTCTCGCGGGAAAACCGGTGATCGCGGGAACGCGCCTGTCCGTCGAATTCGTCATCGGTCTTTTGGCCGAGGGGTGGAGCGAGGCCGAGATTCTCGCCAATTATCCCGGTCTGACCCACGATCACATTTTGGCTTGTCTGGCCTATGCGCGCGACGCCTTGAGTTCCGAAAAGGTCTTTCCGAGCGCGGCCTGACATGCGCTTTCTCGCCGACGAGAACTTTCCGGGCGCCGGCGTGGCCGCGCTGAGGCGCCTCGGGCACGATGTTCTCTCGATCGGGGAGGGGTTGCGCGGCGCAAGCGACAGCGCCGTGCTGGATTTGGCGACGCGGGAATACCGCGTGATACTGACATTCGACAAGGACTTCGGCGAAATCGCGAACAAATCGAAATTACGTGACGCGTGCGGCGTCATCCTCTTTCGGATACCGCTTCCGGCCCCCGCCGCCGAAGCCGGGGAACAACTCGCGAGGCTTATTGGAGCGCGCCAGGATTGGGCGGGGCATTTCAGCGTGATTGAGCCTGGCCGCGTTCGCATGCGGAGGCTGATGTAGCGCCGCCGGCGCCTCTGGCGTCCGTTCGCAGAAGGCCCGCAACATCGCGGCGCCGGTCTCCTTCACCCCAGCAAATCCACCAGATGCGGAATCAGCGGTTCGTCCGCCGGCGGCATCGGATAATCGCGCAGCTCCTTCGGCCGCGCCCACTTCAGCGCCTGGCCCTCGAGCGGCTGAACGAAGCCCTCCCAGCGCCGGCAGACGTAGAGCGGCATCAGCAGGTGGAAGTCCTCGTAGGCGTGGCTGGCGAAGGTCAGCGGCGCCAGGCAGGGCGCCTTGACGAGGATTCCGAGCTCCTCGCGCAGCTCGCGGATCAGCGCATCCTCGGGCCGTTCTCCGTCAGCGAGCTTGCCGCCGGGAAACTCCCACAGGCCCTCCAGCGCCTTGCCCCTGGGGCGCTGGGCGATCAGCACGCGATCGTCGGCGTCGACGAGCGCCGCGGCGACGACGAGCAGCAATTTCAAGAGCGGTAGTCGCCGTTGATGGCGACGTATTCCTTCGTCAGGTCGCAGGTCCACACTTTCGCGGTCGCCGTGCCGACGCCGACGTGGACGCCGATGACGATCTTTTTCCGCTTCATATAGGCGGAGGCCGCCGCTTCGTCGTAATCGGGGTCGCGCTGACCGGCGTGGGCGACGCGGATGTCGCCGAAGCGGATGTCGAGTTTGTCGCGTTCGGCCTTTTCGCCCGCCTTGCCGACCGCCATGACGACGCGGCCCCAATTGGCGTCCTCGCCGGCGCAGGCGGTCTTGACCAATGGCGAATTGGCGATGGAAAGCGCGATGCGCTTGGCCGCCTTGCGCGAGGCCGCGCCGGCGACGCTGACCTCGATGAACTTGCGCGCGCCCTCGCCGTCGCAGACGACTTGATGGGCGAGATCGAGCAGCAATTTGTCGAGCGCGCGCCGGAACGCGGCGAGGCGCGGATCGGCGGCGTCGTCGATTTCCGGCGCGCCGCGCGCGGCGGCGGCGCCGGTGGCGAACAGCAGCAGGGTGTCGGAGGTCGAGGTGTCGCTGTCGACGGTGATGCAATTGAAAGAACGGCCGACCGACTTGCCCAGCAGCGCCTGCAGCGCCTCGGCGGCGATCGGCGCGTCAGTGAAGACGAAGGACAGCATCGTCGCCATGTCGGGCGCGATCATGCCGGCGCCCTTGGCGATGCCGTTGATCGTCACCTCGGTCTCGCCGATTTTCACGCGCGCGGTCGCGACCTTGGGGAAGGTGTCGGTGGTCATGATCGCCTTGGCGGCGTCCATCAGGGCGTCGGGCTTGGCCTGCGCGACCAGCGCGTCGAGCGCGCGCGCGATCCGGCCCGCCTCCAGCGGTTCGCCGATCACGCCGGTCGAAGCCATGTAGATCTCGTGCGCCGCCGCGCCCGTCGCCTTGGCGGCGGCCTCGGCGACGCTTGCGACCGCGCTCGCGCCGACGGCGCCGGTGAAGGCGTTGGCGTTGCCGGAATTGACGATGAGCGCGCGCGCCTCGCCCCGGGGCAGATTGGCGCGGCACCAGTCGACCGGCGCCGAGGGGCATTTCGAGCGCGTGAAGACGCCCGCGACCTGCGCTGGTCGGTCGAAGAGCGCGAGCATCACGTCGGTGCGGCCGGCGTAACGCACGCCCGCCGCGATCGTGGCGAAACGCACGCCCTCGATCGGGGGCAAGGCGGGATATTTCTTCGGCGCGAGCGGGGAGAGCGGGGCGGGAGCGGCCATGGCGCGGAGTTCCTCATTGGGAGCTTTGAGAGCGTGATCGGGAAAAGCGGGGTCGGCCTTTCCAAGATCACGCTCGAGAAAGAACGGCGGCGCCGCTCACGGCGTCTTGGGCTTGGCCTCGCCAGCGGGCGTCGTCGCCTCGCCCGCCGGCGCCGCGTCCGCGGCCGGCTTCTGCTCCTCGTCCATGCGCTCGACCTTGGCGCCTGCGTGCAACGCGGCGATCAAGTCGCCCTGCGCCTTTTGCGCGACATAGCGAGCGGCTTGATCCTTGACCTGTTCGAAAGGCGGGAAGCTCTGCATGCGCTTTTCCTCGACCTTGATGATGTGCCAGCCGAATTGGCTCTTCACGGGATCGGAGACCTGGCCGGGCTCGAGCTTGAACGCCGCGTCGGCGAATTCCGGCACCATGCGGTCCTTGGTGAACCAGCCGAGATCGCCGCCTTCGCCCGCCGGGTCCTTCGACAATTCGGTCGCCACCTTGGCGAAATCCTCGCCCGCCTTGATGCGCGCCAGCGCCGCCTTGGCCTCCTCTTCGGTCGGCACGAGGATATGGCGGGCGTGAATCTCCTGCACGGGGGGATGCGCCTTGGCGGCTTCGTCATAGGCCTTGTGTTCGGCCTCGTCGGTGGTCGCCGCCTTGGCGACGTTGGTCAGCAGGGCCTCCATCGCCAGCTTGTCGCGATAATAGGCCAGGCGGCGGGTGAAATCGGCGCCGGCGTCGAGCTTGTCGGCCTCGGCCTTCTTGGCGACCAGCCTGAGATCGATGAGGTAGTCGAGCACGTATTTTTCGCGCGCCGGCCCTTCGAGCTTTTGCGGCAGGCCCGGACCGATGTCGAGAAGCGCGTCGTTGACGTCGTCCTCGGTGATCGGAACGCCGTCGACCTTGGCGAGAATCTTGGGGTCCGCGTGGGCGGCGCCGGCCAGAAGCAAGGCTGCGCCGAGGATCGAGGCGAGGGAAAGGACGAGCCGGCGAGCCGGCGCTTGCGGGGAAAGTTTCATGGAAGCTCCTGTGGGGGAGGCGTCCACGCCTCCTCGTTTCATGTCTCGGCACGCGCCTATAATGCGATTTGGCTGAATTTGCGAGTGGGGGAGGCGGTCGCGTCGCGACAATTGTTTGGCGATTGGCGGACGCGCGGGGGATCGGCCTCGGCGGGACGCTTTGCGGCGCTCGCGCGCCGTCAAAAAATACGCCGGCGGAGCTTTGTTTGCGGTAGGCTTGCATTCGAACGGCGTTCCATTCGGCGGCGGGGATGAGGGACATGGCGGGAAATGGCTTCTACGGCGTTCGCATCGAGGGGGCCAAATATGGCGTGGGCTTCGGTTCGGCCCTCGCGATCGCGATCTCCTACGCCAACAACCATTCGATCCTTTGGGCGATTATCGATGGCGTCTTGGGCTGGCTCTACGTGATCTACTTCGCGCTGTTTCGTTCGTGAGCCGTCCGGCGCGCGGCGTCGCGGCGGCCGGCGCTCAAGGAGGCGCCTTCGCCGGGCGCGCTCGAGCTTTAGGCTCGGTCGCCTCGCATCGACCGAACAGCCGAATGGACGCTAACGCAAATCCAGATTCAAGTTTTGATTATGGGCGCCCTCGGCCCCACGCGCTGGCCGCTCAGCGGAGCGGCTTGCACGGCGCCTTTTCGCCAAGGTTTTTCGCAGATCGCCTGTGAAAGATAGGGTTCCCCCAACCGCGCGTTTAAATATGATTCTAAAGCGTTTTCTCGATGATCGCTGAAGTGAGGCGAGATAGGCGCGCGGTCGCCGCAACTTGCCGATGGGGCGGCGAACGGGCGTTCGCCCCTTGTTTCCTGGCGCGATAGGCCCACGTGCTAGTTTGCATGAATTGGGGCGGACGCTATGAGCGAGACGCGGAAACTTGCTGCGATATTGGCCGCCGACGTCGTCGGATTCAGTCGGCTCGCCGGCGCGGACGAGGATCGCACGCTGGCGCGGCTCCGGGCGCTACGCAGCGACCTTATCGATCCCACCATCGCCGTGCACAATGGGCGCGTGGTGAAGCGCACCGGCGACGGAATCCTCGCCGAGTTTCGCAGCGTGGTCGACGCCGTGCGCTGCGCCATCGAAATGCAGAACAGCATGGTCGAGCGCAACGCCGGCCTGCCGCCCGAGCGTCGCATCGAGTTCCGCATCGGCGTTCATCTGGGCGACGTGGTCGAGGAGAGCGACGGCGATTTGATGGGCGACGGCGTCAATATCGCCGCGCGATTGGAAGGGATCGCCAAGCCTGGCGCGATCTGTCTTTCCGTAGACGCCTATCGCCAGGTGAGAGCAAGGCTCGATCTCGCGGTCACCGATCTGGGAGAGGCCCAGCTCAAGAACATCGCCGAGCCGATCCGGATCTATTCGCTCGAGGTCGGTCCGCCCAAGCCCGCCAAGGCCGCGGCGCCGGAAAAATCTTCGCCGCCGCCGCCCGTTCGCGATAAGCCCTCGATAGCGGTGCTCGCGTTCACCAATATGAGCGGCGACGCTGAACAGGAGTATTTTTCCGACGGCATCAGCGAAGACATCATCACCGATCTCTCCCGGCTGTCCAATTTGCACGTGGTCGCGCGCAACTCGTCGTTCGTTTACAAGAAGGCGCCGCTCTCCGTGCCCGACATGGCCAAGGCGCTCGGCGTCCGCTACGTGCTCGAGGGCAGCGTGCGCAAGGCCGGCAACCGGGTCCGCGTCACCGCACAGTTGATCGATTCGACCAGCGGCGGGCATGTCTGGGCCAGCCGGTTCGATCGAGAGCTGACCGACATTTTCGCCATTCAGGACGAACTCACCAAGGAGATCGTTTCCGTATTGAAGTGCAAGCTGACGATCGGCGAGCAGGGCCGACTGGCCCCGAGGCGCAGCGTCGACGTCCAGGCCTTCGAGTTTTTCCTGCGCGGCCGCGAACAAGCGGCGTCGGTGACTCCAACCGGCAATATCGCGGCGCGCGGCCTGCTCGAGCGCGCGATCGCCATCGATCCGGACTATGCCGCGGCCCACGCGGTCATCGCCATGACCCATGTGCTCGACTACGCCAACGCCTACTCGATCGATCCCGAGCAGTCGCTGCGGCTCGGCCTCGAACTCGCGCAGCGGGCGGTGCGCATGGACGAAGGAGAGCCTCTCGGTCATTTCGCGCTGGGCGCGGCCTACTTGTGGAATCGCGAGTTCGACCGGGCCGAGGCGGAGGCGGCGCGAAGCATCGCGCTCTCGCCCAACTCCGCCGAAGGCCTTCGCATGACGGCCCACATACAAATATTCTCCGGCGATCCCGCGGGCGCCCTCGAGAACCTCGACGCCTATATGAAGCGCGACCCGCACTTTCCCGACATTGCGCTGCAGCTTATCGCGGACGCGCGCTTTGCGCTCGGCGAATACGAGCAAGCGATCGCCGCGATCGAGCAAAGACTGGCGCGAAATCCTCAATCGGAGACCGCCTACGCCCTGCTTGCCTCCTGCTACGGCCAGCTCGGACGATTGGAAGAATGCCGCAAGGCATGGGAACAGGCTCTGCGGATCCATCCCGGCTTCTCGATGGAACGCCGCCGCCGCGTCCTGCCGTTCCGCAACCCCGAGGATTTCGAGCGGCGCGTCGAGGGCCTGCGTAAGGGGGGCGTGGCCGCTTGACGCGCTCGGCTGTCGACGCCCCAGTTCGGCGCAGCCCACACGCCGGGCGCCATCGCCAGGGGGTGGAGCGCCTGCCGATGCGCCCTTGGCGGCCCACCGCCCGGACTGGGGGCAGGGAGCGAAGAAATTGGCTAAGCTTCGGATTGTGTTGGCGTCCCGGAAGGGAATCGAACCCCTGACCCCAGGTTTAGGAAGCAGAGGGTAATTGCGCTCGGCTGCGCTCGGGAAGCACAAATTGCGCTTGCAATCCCCGGAAATGCAGCTATACCCTCAGTCTGTCGCGCTCATGCGCGCTCAGATGCGATCGGTAATTTGCTTCCCAATTGCTTCCCAGGGGACCCCCATGAAGCTCGATCAAGCAAGCGTCGCCCGCCTCGTTCTGCCGCCCGGCCGATCGGAGTTGCGCATTTTCGACGAAGACCTTCCGGGGTTCGGCGTGCGGCTGCGCGCCGGCGGCAAGCGGACATGGATCGTGCAATATCGGAACGCGGGCGGGAAAACTCAGACCGCGACCTTGGGCTCGACGGCGGTAGTCACGGCGGCTCGCGCACGGCAGGCCGCCAAGCAAAACCTCGCCGACATCACCCTTGGCGGCGATCCGCAGGCCAAGAAGGCCGAGCTGCGCGCCCGCGCCGCGGAGACGCTTGAAGCGGTCGCCACGCGCTTCCTTAGCCATCAGCAAGAGCGCCTGAAAGCTCGAAGCTACGAACAAGTCGAGACGCACCTAACGAAGCATTGGGCGCCGCTCAACGGCCTTTCGATCCACGAAATCACGCGGCGCAACGTGGCTGCTCATCTTGGCAAGATCGCCGCCGAGCGCGGCCCCTTCGCGGCGAACCGCGCGCGGACCACGCTCTCGGGTCTGTTCACTTGGGCGATGAAAGAGGGGGTTGTCGACGCAAACCCGGTTCTTGGGACGAACCGCAAAGCGGACGAAAAGGCGCGCAACCGCGTCCTTGCCGACGCCGAGCTTGTCGCGATCTGGAATGCCTGTCGGGACGATGACTATGGCCGGATCGTCCGGTTGCTGATCCTCACGGGCCAGCGGCGCGACGAAGTTGGGGATATGGCGAAGTCGGAAGTCAGCCTTGCCGCGCGCAAGTGGAATATCCCGCGCGAGCGCACCAAGAACGGCCGCGCGCATGAAGTTCCATTGCCCGATCTGGCGCTCGGCATCCTCGAGCCGGCGATCCTTCGCGAAGGGCGAGAGAAACGCGATCTGATCTTCGGCGACGGCGTCGGCGGCTTTTCTGGATGGTCGAAGGCGAAGGCCGCAATCGACGAACGGATTGCGGAAGCGACGGGGGCCGCGCCGACGCCTTGGCGCTTGCACGATTTGAGGCGCACGGCCGCGACGCAGATGGCCGAGCTCGGCGTCTTGCCGCATGTCGTCGAGGCGGTTCTCAATCACGTCAGCGGGCACAAGGCGGGCGTGGCGGGCGTCTACAACCTGGCGCTCTACGCCGCGGAGAAGCGTCGGGCGCTCGACCTTTGGGCCGCGCACGTCGAAGCGATCGTCGCCGGCAGGGCCGCCAGCAACGTCATTCCCTTGAAGGCATGACGCCGATGCATCGGTCCGGACGTAAATTCAAGCTCACGAAGGAAGATCTCAGGGCCTTTCTGCGGAAGCCCATTAGAGCCTATCGATTGAAGGCGACGACGGCGGAAGAACAGGATCGCTTGATCGCGGAACAGACCGCCGACCGAATCGAAGCAATGTGCATCCTCTTCGACATTCCCGGCGACTGGCCCGACGACGTGCAATGGGAATGGCTCGCGCGCTGCCTCGCGGGCGAAGCGTTCGCCGGCTGTAGGACGCTCTCACGCGGCCTCGGCGGCCCGAGAAAATCGACCCTCGCAATGGCCCGCAAAAAGAAGGAAAGCCTGTCACTGCGGTTCGAAGCCTACAGGCGCGCGCATCGCCTTTCCGAGAGCGCGGCGGCGGCGAATTTCCTGAACAAGAATTTGGCGGACTGCAACGAAGTGGGCCTCTACACGCCGAAAAGCTTTGCGCAGGCCATGCGGGCGCTGCGAAAAGAAACTGGCATTTCAACTGAGGCCGGAGGGTCCTAAAGCCAAGAACCGTGTTTCCATGCGCGCAATGAGAGCGTATTCGCGCTCTCTAGAGCGGAGCGGTTCTTCATGTCTTCAATGCTCGACACCTTGCCGCCGGAGCTTGGCCGCCATCGCGTTCTCGATACGCGCGAGACTTGCGAATTTGTGAGCGTCAGCATCGCGCAGTGGCGCCGGATGCGCAGTCTCGGCGAGACGCCCGCGCCGATCATGCTCGGCAGCAAGAAGCACGGCTGGCGCATCGGCGACTTGATCGATTGGCTGGCGAGCCGCGCGCAGCCGCGGGCGGCGGCGTGAGCCATGGCCGCAACAAGAGACCCGGCCACCGTCGTTAACGGCGCCGGGCCCGGAATTGCTTGCTTGGCGGCTAGCAGTTCAGAAAATAGCCCCTCGATTCTCGCGGCGCAAGCCTCGGCGCACGACCCGATCGAAATCGCCATGCGCGCCAGCGCTGCGCAGGCGCTCCGCAAGCGCGCGGCGGTGCAGCGCCAGCGGGCCGAAGCGGGAACCGCCACGATCGATGCACACGCGTGCAGCGTGACGCTCCGCAGCCCTGAGGCTGCGCTCGCGGAGCGCCTGGCGGCCGGTCTGGCGGCCGTTGCGGACGAGATCGAGGCGGAGAGCGCGCCATGAGCAGCGCCGTCCTAGGGATCGACATTGGCGTGACCGGCGCAATCGCGTTGCTCGACGCCAGCGGCGAGCTGCGCCAAGTCTTCGATATGCCGGATTTGGCGGACGGACCCGCCGGCCGGCGCAATGTCAACGCGCCCTTGCTCGCCGAGATCGTCGCGGCTTCACAAGCGACGAGGGCCTTCGTCGAATTTGTCGGCGCGCGGCCCGGGGAAGGCGCTGTAGGGGCCTTCGCGTTCGGCCGCTCGCGTGGAGTCGTCGAAGGCGTGATGACCGCCCTTGGCCTTCCTGTGACCTTCCTGACGCCGCCGACTTGGAAGCGTCTAGTCGGAATCGCCCCCGGCCGAAATGGCGCGAAGGACGCGGCTCGATCCGAAGCAATCCGGCGCTGGCCCGACCACGCCGCGCTGTTCGCGCGCGTTCGCGATGACGGCCGCGCCGAAGCGGGATTGATCGCCGTCGCCGGCCTCATGCGGGAAGGGCGCGCACGATGAACGCGAGCTTCCCGGCGCCGAAGTTCGACTCGGAACAGGCCGTTTACGCCTTCATTTCAGCCGCGTCGATCGGGATCATCGGCGCGGCGCCAAAAGACGCGGCCGAGAAATTTGCGGTTTGCGCCGATTATGTCGGCGAAGCGATGCAGGGATCGGGCGGCGAGCTAAAACGAGTCGCGGTCGATCGATTGCAGGACATCGCCGTAGGCGCCGGGCTCGCCGCGTCTTACGGCGACAATTGGATACAGTCCGTTTTGACGCGCGCTTTCGCCGAAGACGGTGCGAGACCGCTTTCGACTTCCGCGCAAGCTGCGATCGAGTATCGCCGCAAGCGCGCCCTCTCGCCGCCGCGCGCCGAGCGCGAGCAAGCTGATCCTGACGAGGCCGAGCCGCCCGGCCGCGAGGCAAGCGGCGGCGGCAAGCCTGTCGCCATCGCCGCATCGGCTTTCAAATGGATCGATCCGGCCGCCATCCCGCGCCGCCAGTGGCTTTACGGCCGCCACTACGTGCGCAAGTTCATTTCCGAGACCGTTGCGCCGGGCGCCTACGGCAAGTCGACGTTGGCGATGACGGAAGCGCTGGCGATCGTCACCGGCCGCCCTTTGCTCGGCGTCACCCCTGACGAGCGAGTCAACGTTTGGTATTGGAATGGCGAAGACCCGGAAGAAGAATTGCAACGGCGCATCGCCGCGGCGGCGCTGCGCTATGAGATCGACCCGACAGAGCTTGAAGGCCGCCTGTTCGTCGACACCGGGCGCAAGACGAAGATCGTCATCGCCGAACAGACCAGGGCCGGCGCAGTCATCGCGCGCCCGATCGTCGAGGCGGTCATAGAGACAATCAAGGCCAACGCCATCGGCTTGATGACCGTCGACCCCGTCGTCGCCTCGCATCGTGTCGTCGAAAACGACAACCCGGCAATCGAGCTTGTCGCGGCGACCTGGGCGGAAATCGCCGACTTGACCGGCTGCGCTATCGAGCTTGTGCACCATGCCCGCAAGACCGGCGGCGCCGAAATCACCGTCGAGGATGGCCGCGGCGGGTCCGCCTTGCTCGCGAAGGTCAGATCGGCGCGCACGCTCAACGGAATGACCGACGACGAAGCCTCACGCGCTGGCGTCGAAAACCGGCGCGCCTATTTCCGCGTCCAAAACGGCAAGGCGAACCTGTCGCCGGCGCCGGACAAGGCCGATTGGTATCGCCTGGAGTCCTTCGACCTCGACAACGGCGGCGATGGCAGGCCCGGCGATAGTGTCGGCGTCATGACCCGCTGGACGTGGCCGGACGCCTTCGATGGCGTCACCGTTTCGGACCTTCGCGCGGTGCAAGTCGCCATCGCCGCCGACCGCTGGCGAGAAAGCCCGCAAGCGAAAGAATGGGCCGGCCATGCCGTCGCCGCCGTCCTGAAACTCGACGCCACGAGCAAGGCGCACAAAGCGAAGATCGTCGGCTTGTTGAAAACCTGGATATCGACCGGGATGCTTCGCGTCGTCGACGGCGAAGACGCCAAGCGGATGAAGCGCTCATTCATCGAAGTCGGGACGCCCGCCAATGACTGAACTTGCCACACCTCACCGGCGGCCTCGAAATCTGCCACGCCCCACCCCACACCCCTATAGGGGGTGGTGGTGTGGCAAGGCATTTGCCCCACTTGCCACAGGTTGCCACACCACACCTTTTCAAGTGTGGCAACACGGCGAACGGATGGAGGGCGATAAAACCAAGCCGTCCGCGTGTCACACCGAAATGTCAGGAAATTAGATGCCTCAAGCGCGCAACTGACCCGAAAGATTTCCTACGCCATGCAAAACAACCCTCTCACAGCGGCCGGTAGCCGCGAATTGAAGCGGCCGAGGCCGATCTCGCCGAAAGTGCGCGAAGCGGTCCGCCTGATGGTCTACGGCCAGCTTGACGATCCCGATTGCAAGCCCCTCAGCTTCATCGAAGCGGCCAAGATTGCCGGCGTTGCGCCCGATGTGATGCGCCGCTACCTCGATCGACCCGACGTGCGCGCCCTGCTTTTGCGCGAGCGCCGGGCTTTCCGTGCGGCGCTCTGCGCCGGCAATGAGGGCGCGCTTGCCCGCGTGAGGGACAAGAGCGAGAACGGGATGGCGATCGTGGCGAGCGTGCGCGCGTTGGAACAGCTTGAAGGCGAATCCACGGAAAGGGGCGGCCCCGGTTCGACCACGCCGGGAATCACAATCATGGTCCTCGGCAACGCGCGGCAAGAGGCCCCGCCCATGACGATCGAGGCGCGCTCGCTCGGAGTGCCCTACGTCACCTTGCCGGAGCCGGCGCCGGAGCCGCCGCCGGACATGAACCCGATCTTCAAGCCATGAGGCGCGCCGGGCGAGCCCGTGATCCACAATCATGGGGTCTTGCGGATCGCCTCGTGCGGCCATGCTCATCAAATCAATGCTCTAGCCCGTTGGCGGCCTAGCTCTGGCCGGCAGTCGCAAAGTCGGGAAGCGTATGGGAAGCGAAGCAAGCGGATCAAGGCCGAGCTAGGGCCACGCTCAGCGCCCGTTGGCAGCCTTCGATGTGCGCGCCATGACAGACCTTGCGCCGGGCGAGACAGGCGGCGGCCAGACGCGTTCCGTTGGCCCGTCGTCGACCCCTCTTTCTGGCACGATCGCCTAAAGCGGCGCCGGGGCCAAAAATCGATCGATCGCCGAGCGCTCCTGCCTCGCCTCTCTGCTTTGGTCCAAAACACTCGGGCGACGGGTCTAAAAATTCCGGCGCGCGCGGAGATTTTGGGGCCGCAGGATGCAAGGCAATGTCGCGCGATCAACCCGAGTGCATTGCAATCTGCGTCGGCCGCGGCGCAGCTTCGTGGCGCGGCTTCGAAAGGGAGTTTGACGATGGCGCAAGAACGGCGGAAGCGCGATCCCGATCGCGAACGGGTGGTTGACCAAATTTCGGTCCGTCTTGAGCCCGCGCTGCGCGCCACGCTTGAACGCGCCGCGCAGGCCGAGCATCGGACGATTTCAAATCAGGTGCGCGTCATCATCTCGCGCGCTTTGGAGCCCACGCGCGAGCCCGCCCGGGCATAGGAGAACGATCAAATGAGCGACTTGAATGGCATTGAAACGGCCCGCCCCGCCTTTGACGCCTTTACGACGTTGCTGGCGATCATGGGCGACCCGAGGGCCTACAAAGCGAACATGGACGCTTTGAAAGCCAAGCTCGAGGCCATCGCCGAGGCCGAGACGAAGTTGGCGGCCGATCGCGCGGCCTTCGCCGCCGAGACCGCCGCGGCGAAGGCCGAGGTGGCCGAAGACCGTCGGCGCGCCGCCGGTGCGTGGCGGGCCGCTCAAGAGGCGGAGCGTAAGGCGGCAGGGCTTACGGAGCGCGCGGAAGCCTACGCGGCGAAGGTGGGGTATCACGAGCGTCCGACTCGCGTGGACATCGGAACGTCGGGCGGGGGCATGGTGATGCTTGACGAGGCTCCCATGCGGCAGGCTTCGGCTGCGCTCGCGCCGGAAATGGTTGCTGAGGACTTTGGCGGCGGCCAGAGCGGCGGCCGGATGATCGAGCGGCCGAGCGCCGCGCATATCCGAGGGAGGGCTTAAGCGATGGCAACCGAGCTTCGCGGCGTCTATGGCGGACCCTCCGACGACGGCAATTTCGTAGGCGCTCCGCTGCCTGGCGCGGTTTCGCCGAGCCGCAAGGTTGGAAGCGATGGCCCCGACAAGTCGGCCGGCCTTTGCGGCGCGCCGATGACGCAAACTCCGCATCGCCTCGATCAGCCGCGCGAAACCGTTCGCTCTAAGACGGATCGGGCAACGCGGGCCGACGTTCGCCCGAAATGACTGGCGCGTGCGCGCTCGGCCGGGCGCAGGCGCAAGGGTGACGTGCACCGATGCGAGAAAAGTCGCCCGCTGTGCCGATGGTCAAATTCAAGCCCGCGGTAGTCCGACTTCAGCCGTGTCCGCCGTTTCTTGCAGAAGCCTCGCAATTCGTCGGGCTTCGGCCGGGGTCATTCGAAGAGCCACGCCAACCGCTGGCGCCAAATGCAAATGGTCAGGATGAATCAGCAGTTGGATCGCAACCGAACGATCGGCTGTTAGAACCCCTACCGCGATATCTTGAGGCGTGATCGTCAGCCACTTCTCTACGTCGCTCAATCGTCCCTCACTGCCTGCTTCCCATGCGCTTCCCAATTCGCCTCTTGGGAAGCATATGGGCTGCACGCTCCCCGTAAGCCTTTGATTTGATTGGCGTCCCGGAAGGGAATCGAACCCCTGACCCCAGGTTTAGGAAACCTGTGCTCTATCCTGCTGAGCTACCGGGACCCCTGGCGTTGGCGCCGGGCGTCGACCCCGCGCTTCCCGCGTTATTTCGTCGCCCCGCGCCGCATTCGTCATGACCGCGAGGGACAAAGCCGCTAAAGACCGATCGGTCTTCGCAGGCAAAACGCCTCTAGCATGAAAATGTCTCTCGCGCATCCCGTGATTTGGCGAGGCCGGCCCCGCCCGCGCGGAGGCGCGGCGCTGGCTGGCGCGGCGCTGGCTTTCGCGCTCGCCCTCGCGCAGCCGGCTTGGCCGGCCTGCGGCGTCGCGGCGGGGACGGCCAAAGTCGCCGAGGTCACCGAGCGGCTGGAGATTCGCCTCGAGGACGGCCGGCTCGTTCGCCTCGCCGGCCTCGACGTTCCCGATATGCGGCGCGGCGCCCCGGAGACCGCGGCGAACGCGCGCGCGTTCCTTGAGCGCCGCCTCGCCGGCCGCGAGGTCGCGCTCGTCGCCTTTGCCGCCAGGCCCGATCGCTGGGGGCGGCTTCTCGCGGATCTGAGCGTTCCCGAACCGGCCGGCGGCGCGGCGTCGGCCGCCTCGCGGCTGCTGCTTTCCCAGGGCTTCGCGCGGGTGCGGCCGGAATTCGAGACGCGCGGCTGCGTCGCCGAACGATTGGCCGCCGAATCGAAAGCGCGCGCCGCGGGGCTTGGCCTGTGGAACGATCCCGACTATTCCATCCTCGAGGCGACCGACGTCGAAGAGCTCGCCGAGCGGGATGGGCGTTTCGTCCTCGTCGAGGGAATCGTGCGCCGGGTTGGCGTCGGGCGCGCGCGCCTCTATCTTGATTTTGGCGGGCGGGATGGGTTCACCGTCGTCGTCGCGCGGAAATCGCAAACCGCGTTTCAAAACGCCGGCGTGCCGTTCAACGCCCTGGCGGGGGAGAAAATTCGGGTGCGGGGCGTTTTGGACGACCGCTTCGGCCCGAGACTGGAAATCGCCGAGCCGCTCATGGTCGAGCGTCTCGGCCGAGCCGAGGCGAACGAAGGGACCAAGCCGGGCGGATGAATAGGACTCCAGGCGAAACGAGACGACGGCGCGTCGCGCCGGGCCTTGGCGCCCGCGCGCGTCAGGTCGTGGCCGCCTCGCTGGCGCTGCTGGCGGCCGGCTGCGCGTCGATCGAGGCGCCGCCGGCGCCCGCCGTCGGCAGCCTCGCGCCGGCCGCGGCGCCGCAGACCACCGGCGGCGGGCCGGCCAGCGCCGAGCGCAAGCGCTTGATCGACGCCTTCGGCGGCGAATACAGCGCGCCGGCGACCGAACGATATTTGAACGAAACTCTGGCGCGTCTGGCGCCGGCGAGCCAGACGCCGTCCGAGCCCTATCGCGTGACGATCCTCGATTCGCCTGTCGTCAACGCCTTCGCCCTTCCCTCCGGCGACATTTTCGTCACCCGCGGCCTGCTGGCGCTCGCCAACGACGGGTCGGAAGTCGCCGCGGTGATGGCGCACGAAATCGCGCATGTGACCGCCCATCACGCCGCCCAGCGCGCCGAACTCGAAAAGACCGCCGCGCTGTTCACCCGCGTGTCCTCGCAGGTTCTCGATCGCCCGCAGGAAGGCGAGGAGGTCCAGGCGCGGATGAAATTGTCGATCGCGCATTTCTCGCGCCAGCAGGAATTCGAGGCCGACAAGATCGGCATCGGCGTCATCGCCAAGGCCGGTTACGATCCCTACGCCGCCTCGCGCTTCCTGACCTCGCTGGGGCGCTGGAGCGCGTTGCGCGCCTCGCTGATCGGCCTTGGCTCCGCCGACAAGCCCGACATGATGGCGACCCACCCTTCCACGCCGGAGCGCGTCGCGCAGGCGATCGCCGAGGCGCGTCAGGTCGGCGCGCCGGGCGTCGGCGAAACCGCCCGCGACGCCTATCTGGCCGCGATCGACGGCATCGCCTACGGCGACGACCCGAACCAGGGCCTGGTGCGCGGCGACCGTTTCCTCCATCCCAAACTGGGCTTCGCCTTCGCCGCGCCGGAAGGCTTCGCGCTGGAAAATCAGGCGGCGGCGCTGATCGGCGTCGGCGAGGGCGGCGCGCAGGCGCTGCGGCTCGACAGCATCGAGCTGAGCGAGTCCGCCACGCTGGAGAGCGCGCTCGCCTCGGGCTGGATCGACGGCGTGAAGACCGGCTCGATCGAGACGATCGCCGGCGGCGATCTTCCGATGGCGACGGCGGTCGCGCAGGGCGAGCAATGGAGCTTTCGCCTCGGCGCCGTCCGGCTCGGCGGCCGGGTCTTTCGCCTGATCTTCGCCGCGCATAGTCTGACCCCGGCGGTGGACGCGCGCTTTCGCGCGGCCATCCAGTCCTTCCATCGCCTGAAGCCCGAGGAGGCGGCCGAGGCGCGCGAGCTGCACTTGCAGATCGTCGAGGCGCGGGCGGGCGACACCGCGGAAACGCTCGCCCAGCGCATGCCGTTCGAAGACCGCGCGCTCGGCCAGTTTCTGGTTCTCAACGGCTTCGAGCGCGCCGCGCCGCTGATCGCGGGCCAACGCTACAAGGTCGTCGCGCCGTGAACGAAGCGTTCCAGTCCGCCCATCGTCGTCTCGTCGGCCGTCTCGTCGCGGCGACCCACAACCAGGGCAAGCTCGCCGAGATTCACGATCTGCTCGCGCCCCACGGCGTCGACGTCGTCGGCGCGGGGGATCTCGGCCTGCCCGAACCCGAGGAAACCGGCGACAGTTTCACCGCCAACGCCGTGCTGAAGGCGCGCGCGGGCGCGCGCGGCGCCTCGCTTCCGGCCCTGGCCGACGATTCCGGCCTGTGCGTCGCGGCGCTCGACGACGCGCCGGGCATCTATTCCGCGCGCTGGGCCGGCGAGGGGCGCGATTTCGCCGGCGCCATGGCGCGGATCGAGCGCGAACTCTTGGGACGCGGCGCCCCGCCGCCGTGGCGCGCGCATTTCGTCAGCGTCCTCGCGCTCGCCTGGCCCGACGATCACGTCGAAATCTTCGAGGGCCGGGTCGACGGCCGGCTGGTGTTCCCGCCGCGCGGGACGGCGGGCTTCGGCTACGACCCGATCTTCATTCCCGACGGCCATGCGCGCAGCTTCGGCGAAATGAGCGCGGTGGAAAAGCACGGGATGCCCAGCGACGGATCGCTGGCGCTTTCCCACCGCGCGCGGGCGTTCCAGAAACTGGCGCGCGCCTGTCTGGAGTGACGCCGCGCCGCGCGACCTTGCGCTAGCGACGGGGCGGGGCCAGATGACAGAGGGACGCCGGCGCGACGGCGCGCCCGAGCAGTCGGGAGGGTGGCATGAGCGGCGAGTTCGACCTGCGGGAAGAAAGCTTTGAAAAGCGCTTCGCCATGAGCGAGGAGCTGCGGTTCAAGGCGCGGGCGCGGCGAAACAAATTGCTCGGCCTTTGGGCGGCGCAATTGCTCGGCTACGAAGGAGGCGCGGCGAAGGCCCACGCCGACGCGCTCGTCGCGGCGCAAGTCGGGCGAGGCGACGACGAAGCGCTCGCCGCCGAGCTCGGCGGGGAGTTTTCGCGCGCCGGGGTCGACGTTTCCCCGCATCGCATCCGCCGCAAGATGGAGGAGGCGATGGCGCAGGCGGTCGAGGACATTCAGGCGGGCAAGTGACGCCGGGCGGCTTTCACTTCGGGCCAGCGAGCGGCGCGAACGCCGCGACGACGCCTTCGTAGACGCGCCGCTTGAACGGCACGACGAGGTCCGGCAGCGCTTCCAGGCGCTCCCATCTCCAGGCGTCGAATTCGGGCGTATGGCCGCCGCCGCCGGGGCGCTCGATATCGATTTCCGAGTCCTCGCCCTCGAAGCGCAGCAGGAACCACTTCTGCGTCTGGCCGCGATAGCGGCCGCGCCAGCGGCCCCTTGCATTGTCCGGAAGATCGTAGCTCAACCATTGCGGCGCTTCGGCGATCAGGGACGTCGAGGAGACGTTGGTCTCCTCGAAGAGCTCGCGAAGCGCCGCCTCAAAGGGCGCTTCGCCGTCGTCGATGCCGCCCTGCGGCATTTGCCATTCGTGGCCGACGACGAGCCCGGCCTCCCGGCTCTTTTTTCGTCGGCCGATGAAGACCGCGCCGTCGCGGTTGAGGAGCGCGACGCCGGCGCTGCGGCGATAGGGCAAATCCTTGGTCACGGGCGTCTCGTCTTCTCCAGCGTGTCGGGCCTTCGCCGATCCCCCCAGGGATCGCGGCGGAATTTACTTCGTCAAGGCGACAGATTGATTTCGTGCGCGCCGCCGATCGCGGGCGCCGCCTTTCGCGCCTAAGGGCTCGCCTGCGCGGCGGGGCCGGGGGCGCGCGACATCATCGCCGAGACGGGCACCAGCGCGACGCCGCTCGCCTCCAGGCCCGCGCTCCAGCGCGCGATGCGCTCGACGCTGGCCGGCCGCGCGGCGGCGACGCCGATCGCGCCGCCCCGGCTTCGCGCGAGCGCCTCCAGCCGGGTCAGCGCGGCTTCGATCGCCTCGGGCGCCGGATCGGCGTCGATGACGACGTCCGCGCTCGCCGAGGGCAAATCGAGGGTCGAGGCGGTCTGGCGCGCCAGGCTGCGCGGCGACGAGCCGTCGTCGAGATAGACGAGGCCGCGCGCGGCGATTTCGGCCAGCACGGGCGAAAGGACGTGCGCGTCGGCGGTGAATTTTCCGCCGAGGTAATTGACGACGCCGACATAGCCGGCAAAGCGCGACATCAGCCAATGCAGCGAGTCGAGATTTTCGGGGTCCGAGGCGGCGTCGAGCAGCGTATGGGGGCCGGGATTGTCCGCGGGGTAGGTGAAGGGCTCCATCGGCGCTTGCAGCAAAATTTCGTGGCCGGCCTCGCGCGCCGCCGCGGCCTCGCGCTCGATGTCGCCGCCATAAGGCGCGAAGCCGAGGGAAACGGCGGCGGGCAGCCGGGCGATCGCGTTGGCGGTTCCCTCGGCGTTGACGCCGAGCCCGCCGATCATGACGGCGACGCGCGGCGCGCCCGGCCGCAGCCTGGCCGAGGCGACGATCGGCCGCGCGTAGACGTCGGCGGGCCGCGCGCCGTCCGCGCCGATGCGCGGCAGCAGGCCGTAGCGCGATTTCTCGACGAGGCGCTTGTCGGGCGCGGCGGTGAGATGCACCCCGAGCGTCTGCGGCACGTCGATGATCAAAGCGGCGGAGGCGCCGCCGCTGCCGTTGCGCACCACCGTGACGCCGCTGGCCGCTTCGATCTGGTCGCCGGTCGCTGAAGGAGGAAGCGGCGCGGCGGCGGGCGCCGGGGCCGCAGCGGCGGGGGGCGGCGAGGCCGGCGCCTGTTCGATGCGCGCCACGGCGAAAGGCTCGCCGCCGCGCCGATTGTCGGACTTCACGATCGCGAGCGCGGCGACGCCGACGGTCGCCACCGCGAGCCCCAGGGCGAGGCGCGGTCCGAAACGCTTGGCGAACGCCGCCGCGAGGGAGGGCGCGAGCGGGGTCTGCCCCAGGGGTTCGTTCACTTCGTCGCGCACGCCCGGCCCAAATCCCTCCAGCCCCCCAGCCGCGGTTCGGCGCCGAATCACGCCTTCCCGACGGTCCATTGTCCGCTCGTCCGACCCTCCGGTCGAGTGGAATTTTTCAGGGGAATTTTCGCTTCGTCGCGGCCCGCGCCGGCGCCTCTCCTGGCCGGGGGAAAAGCGTGCAATCGGCCCCCGGGCGGGGCTATAATGTCATTAATTCGAATCGCCGCGGCAGGGCGGGGCTCGCGCGGACGTTTCCAGCCGAAAAAGAAGGCTTTCAAATTGACGGATGAACCGAAGTCGTCGGTCGAAATCGACGAAATTGCGCAGGACCAGGCTAGCAGTGACGCCTATGGCGCCGATGCGATCAAAGTGCTGCGCGGCCTCGACGCGGTGCGCAAGCGGCCGGGCATGTACATCGGCGACACCGACGACGGCTCGGGACTGCACCATATGGTCTACGAAGTCGTCGACAACGCGATCGACGAAGCGCTGGCCGGCCACGCCAAACTGGTCACGGTGACGCTGAACGCCGACGGCTCCTGCTCCGTCAGCGACGACGGGCGCGGCATTCCCACCGGCATTCACGAGGAAGAGGGCGTATCGGCGGCCGAGGTCATCATGACCCAGCTGCATGCCGGCGGCAAATTCGACCAGAATTCCTACAAGGTGTCCGGCGGCCTGCACGGCGTCGGCGTCTCGGTGGTCAACGCGCTGTCGACCAGCCTGACGCTGCAGATCTGGCGCGACGGGCTCGAGTACGTCATGCATTTCGCCAACGGCGACGCCATCGACAAACTCGCGGTGGTCGGGCCGGCGCCGATCGTCGACGGCAAGCCGAAGCGCGGCACGCAGGTGACCTTCACGCCCTCGACGCAGACCTTCACCATGGTCGAGTTCGATTACGCCACGATCGAACATCGCCTCAGAGAGCTCGCCTTTCTCAATTCGGGCGTGCGCATCGTCCTGACCGACCTGCGCGGCGCCGAGGTCAAGCGCGAGGAACTGCATTACGAGGGCGGCCTGGAAGCCTTCGTGCGCTATCTCGATCGCGCCAAGGCGCCGCTGATCGGCAAGCCGATCGTCATTCGCGGCGAGCGCGACCGCATCGTGGTCGAGGTCGCGCTATGGTGGAACGACAGCTACCACGAGAACGTGCTGCCCTTCACCAACAACATCCCGCAGCGCGACGGCGGCACGCATCTCATCGGCCTGCGCAGCGCGCTGACGCGCCAGGTGACCGGCTACGCCGAGCGCTCCGGCCTGTCGAAAAAGGAAAAGGTCGACCTGACCGGCGACGATTGTCGCGAGGGGCTGACCTGCGTGCTCTCGGTCAAGGCGCCCGATCCGAAATTCTCCTCGCAGACCAAAGATAAGCTCGTTTCCTCGGAAGTGCGCCCGGTGGTCGAGGGCCTCGTCAACGAATTGCTCGCGCAATGGTTCGAGGAGCATCCGCAGGAAGCGCGCATCGTCGTCGGCAAGGTGCTGGAGGCCGCGCAGGCGCGCGAAGCGGCGCGCAAGGCGCGCGAACTGACGCGGCGCAAGGGCGCGCTCGACATCGCCAGCCTGCCGGGCAAGCTCGCCGATTGCCAGGAGCGCGACCCCGCAAAATCGGAAATCTTCATCGTCGAGGGCGATTCGGCGGGCGGCACCGCCAAGCAGGGCCGCAATCGCGAATTCCAGGCGGTTCTGCCGCTGCGCGGCAAGATCCTCAACGTCGAGCGCGCGCGCTTCGACAAGATGCTCGGCAGCGAGCAGATCGGCACGCTGATCACCGCGCTGGGCGCCGGCATCGGGCGCGACGACTTCAACTTGGAGAAGCTGCGCTACCACAAGATCATCATCATGACCGACGCCGACGTCGACGGCTCGCATATCCGCACGCTGCTGCTGACGTTCTTTTTCCGTCAGATGCGGCCGATCATCGAAGGCGGCTATTTGTATATCGCGCAGCCGCCGCTGTTTAAGGTGAAGCGCGGCCAGTCCGAGCTTTACCTGAAGGACGAGCGCGCGATGGAGGAATATCTCGTCGCCGGCGGGCTCGAAGGCGCCGCGCTGCGCCTGGGCGAGGGCGAAGTGCGCGCGGGCGCCGATCTGCAGGCGCTGGTCGAGGAGGCGCGCGCGATGCGCCGTCTCCTGCAGCAATTGCACACGCGCTACCACAAGGGCGCGGTCGAGCAGGCCGCGCTCGCCGGCGCGCTCAAATCCCTGAGCGTCGCCGACGACCCCGTGGGAGAGACGCGCGTCGCGCTGCTCGCCGAGCGCATGAACGCGATCTCCGAAGAGACCGAGCGCGGCTGGAGCGGGCGCAGCGAAGCGGGCGGCTACGTGCTGACGCGTGAATTGCGCGGCGTCAAGCAGGCCGTGACGCTCGACGCCGGGCTGTTGGCCTCGGCCGAGGCGCGCCGGCTCGACGAGCACGCCAAGCCGCTGCGCGAAGCGTTCCGCACGCCCGCCGTGTTCCTGCGTCGCGGCGACGAGACGCCCGTCTCCGGCCCCTCCGAACTGCTCGAGGCGGTCAACGCCGCCGGCCGCAAGGGCGTGACCTTCCAGCGCTACAAGGGCCTGGGCGAAATGAACAAGGACCAGCTCTGGGAGACGACGCTCGACCGCGAGGCGCGCTCGCTTCTGCAGGTGAAGATCCGCGAGGTCGACGAGGCCGACGACATCTTCGTCAAGCTGATGGGCGACATCGTCGAACCGCGCCGCGAGTTCATCCAGGACAACGCGCTGAGCGTGGCGAATTTGGACGTGTGAGGGGGGAGGGGGATGGCGGAGAGCGGCGTCGTCACCTTCATTGGTTTCGACTCCGCGTGGGCCGACAATCCGAAGGCGCCGGGCGCGATTTGCTCGGCAACAATTGCCAGGGATCGATGGCTGGAATTCCACGCTCCCGAATTGGTGGGATTCGATCAGGCGCTCGCTTTCATTGAAGCACGCGACAGAGTCGATGCGGCGACTTTGATCGCCCTCGACCAACCGACCATCGTGACCAATGACGCCGGCATGCGGCCCGTAGAGAAGGTCGTCGCGAGCGTGATTTCTTGGATGGGCGGCGGCGTTCAGCCGGCCAACTTGGGACGTCCGTTCTTCGGGCCGCAGGCTCCGGTATCGCGATTCTTGGCGAAACTCGGCGCGGTCGAGGACCCAGAAGTCGCGCGCGCCGCGGTACGTGGCCGCCATCTGATAGAAGTCTTTCCCGCGCTTGCGCTCGCGTCGCTCGGCGACGGCTTCTTCGGGCGTTCGATGGGCCCGCGCTACAACCCCGCGCGACGAGGAACGTTTCGGATCGAAAACTGGCGCGCCGTCGTGGACGCGGCTCGCCTGGAAGCGGCTCGGTTTCATTGCGCATCGCTTGTTGGCTGGCTCGACGGGCTGGCGAGCCTAGCCACGCCGAGCAAATCGGATCAGGACCGGCTCGACGCCGCGCTTTGTCTGCTGATCGCGATGCGCTGGCGCTTGGCTCCGCGCTCGGAGTCTACAATGCTCGGAGACGTGAACTCGGGTTACATCGTCGCGCCGGTTCGCGAAAAGGTTATGACGAGGCTTCGCGAGGAAGCGGCTCGCCGCAACGTACCGGTCGACGCGATTCGCTGAAACTGGCCCGCGCCTATGCCCCTCAGTACCGCCGATACTCGTGCACCGTCACCACCTCGATCCGGCCCTGGGGGCCGATGAAGCCGGACATCAGCCAGCTCGTGACGCTGACCACGATGGCGCAGCGGATCGCCGGCCAGAGGCCGTCGACGACGAAGCCGTCGAGGAAGTGCGACACCAGTTCGATCATCAGGCCGTTGATGACCAGCAGGAACAGGCCGAGCGTCAGCAGGGTGACGGGCAAGGTCAGGATCACCAAGATCGGCCGCACGAAGGCGTTGACGACGCCGAGCAGCAGCGCCGCGGCGATCAGGGTCCCGGTGGAGCGAATCTCCACGCCGGGAACGATCTGCGAAGCGAGCCATAAGCCCAGCGCGACCACGACCGCGCGAATCAGAAAACCTCTCATGACCCAACGCTCCCCTTTTCTCGCCCCAATCTAGGCGCGGCGGGGGCGAACCGCCAGAGCGTCGTCGCGATGACGCGCGGCCCATGTTCCCCTATGTATGGGCTCGGAGGCCCGCCATGCCCGATCCGCAACGCCCCATCGCCATCCGCGCCGCCGACGCGCCCGCGCGCGTCAAGCCGTCGAACTATCCCGAACCGTTCGCCTCGCGCATGAAGGGGCGCGAGAAGCGGCCGCTTGGCGATCTCTTCGGGCTGACCAATTTCGGCGTCAACCTGACGCGCCTCGTCCCGGGCGGGTCTTCCGCGCTGCGCCACGCCCACACCAAGCAGGACGAATTCGTCTACATCCTGCAGGGGCGTCCGACGCTTCACACCGACGAAGGCAAGGTTTTGCTTGCGCCCGGGATGTGCGCGGGCTTCAAGGCCGGCACGGGCAACGGCCATTGCCTCATCAACGAAACGGACGAGGACGTCGTCTATCTCGAGGCCGGCGACCGGACGCCGGGCGACCAAGTGACCTATGCCGACGACGATCTCGTCGCCGCGCTGGTCGAGGGCAAATGGCGGTTCGCGCGCAAGGACGGCTCGGCGTATTGACGTGGCCGGCCATTGGCCGTACATCTGGCCGAGGAGGGACGCCATGGCGCATCCAGTTTCCAAGCCGAGTCGCGATCGCGCCCGCGCACAACGACTCGAGACGCGGGTGACGCCGGAACAGAAGACGCTCATCGAACGCGCCGCCGCCCTAGAGGGGCGGACGGTGACGGATTTCGTGCTGACGAGCGTGCAGGACGCGGCGCGTCGGGCGATCGAGGCGCACCAGAAACTCGAACTCTCCGTCCGCGACAGCGAGGCGTTCGTCGAGGCGCTGCTGAATCCGAAGCCGGTCGGCGATCGCCTGCGCGAGACGGTGCGCCGCTATCGCGAAGTTTCCGGCGTATAGGAGTGGCTGGCGGGCCGGAAGGGTCGCCGCGCGTCGAGGCCCTCGGCCCGCAGCACGATCGCAATTCCTTCCGCAGCGGCGTCGAATCGCTCGACCGATATTTCCGCGCGCAGGCCGGCCAGGACGCGCGCAAGAACATGGCGGCGCCCTTCGCGCTCGTTCTGCCCGACGGGGCGGTCGGCGGCTACTACACGCTTTCGTCGACCGCCGTGAAATTCGCCGAGCTTCCGCCCGCCACGACGCGGCGGCTCCCGCGGTATCCCCTCGTTCCCGCGACCCTTCTGGGGCGGCTCGCGGTCGATTTGCGTCATCGCGGGAAAGGATACGGACGTTTCCTGCTCGCCGACGCCCTGTTTCGCGCCGTCCGCAGCGAAATCGCCTCGTTCGCCGTCATCGTCGACGCCAAGGACGAAGCGGCGCGACGCTTTTACGAGCAAGAGAGCTTTCTCTCCTTGCCGGATCAGCCGATGAAGCTGTTTCTGCCGATGGCGGATATCGAGCGGCTGTTCGAATAGGGAGCGCGCGGGGCGGTTACGTGGGCGGAGCGGTGATGGGGCGACCCGGTCGCGCCCGGAATCGCCGGATCGGCAACGCTATAGGGGCGGAGGGGCGAGGGGTAAAGCGGGCGCTTCCGGCGGCGATCGACGGGCCGGACGGGCGCGCGACGACCCGCCCGCCGCCGACGCGACGGGGTGGGCCCTTCGGTGAATTCCCGTGGTATTCTTTCGATCTCTTTTCGAGGAGGCTCCGACCGACAAGCCGGGATTCGACGCTATAGCGCCAGTCGGCGACGTAGGGTGTGCAGACACGGATCAAGGGATGGCCAGGAAAAAGCAGTGGATACGAATAACTCGCGCGCCCCGGCCCGCGCCGCCGGACGAGGCGGAAAAGGGCGCGATCGTGGCCGCTTGCGAGGCCTTCATTCGCGTCGTTTTGAAACCGCGTTTCCTGCCGGCGATCACACCGACGCAATGGAACTACGTGATCGACATTCATCGCGGCTGGCCGGCCGGGCGATATTGTTTCATGCAGCGCTACCGATCGGGCATGGAGCACAATCGCGGCGAGGAGTTCGATGCGCCCTTCGCTCGCCTCGATCGCACGGGACGAGACCGTTTCGACATCTACTGGATGCGCCACACGGGAAAATGGCGGCGGCTGCATGAAGGCGCGACGCTTGTCGAGGCGCTTCGAATCATGGAAACGGACGGTCATCTGCATCCCGTCTGATCGCGCCGGCCGACAGCGCATCGCGGTCTTTTCATCCTCGATATGGAATGGCGGCGGTAGCCAAGAGCGAATACCAGTACTACGAATTCCAAGCGATCGACCGCCCGCTCGGCGAAGCGGATCGCAAAGCCCTTCGGGATTTGTCGACACGGGCGCGGATCAACGCGACGAGTTTCACCAACGCATACGAGTGGGGCGACTTCAAAGGCGATCCGGGAACGGCATGCGCGCAAGGGGCCGTTGATCGAGCGGCTGGCGAAGATCGGATAGAGGGGCGCGTTTGGCGCCGGACGCAGTGCGCGCGAACCGGTCTCGACGGGAAAATCCCTGCTGATAGGGAATTTCCTTCCGGCCTCTAACTCGCAACCGCGCGACGCCAGGCGGCGATGGCGGCCAGGGCCCGTTCGGGCCGTTCCGTCAACGGCTCGAGCCGGCCAAGGCGGACCGCGCCCGTATTGCCGTCCAGAGACAGGAAATCGCCCTCGTCGAGGAGCGCGCCGCCGATGCGGCATTGGCGACGGGGAAGGTCGATCTCCAACCCCGGGCACGCGACGAGGCAAACCTTGCCGAGTTGGCGCGCCACGACGGCCGCATGCGACGTGCGCCCGCCGGTCGCGGTGAGAATCCCGGCCGCCAGCGCCATGCCTTCGATATCCGTCGTCACCGTCTCCTGGCGCACGAGGATCGCGGGCGCGCCTGCCTCGGACGCGCGCTTGACCGCCTCGGGATCCAGCGCGACGGCGCCGCTCGCCACGCCCATGCTCGCCACCTGCGCGGTCGCCAAAGGCGGGGCCGTGGCCTGAGGGAAGCTCGTGCGGACCACACTGTCCAGTTTGATCCCATCCAGCAGCGCAAGCGCCTTCGCGGGAGTCAGCAGCCCCTCTTCGACCATATCGACGGCGATCGTCAGCGCGGCCCAGTCGGTGCGCTTGGCTCGCCTCGTCTGCAACAAGAACAAAACGCCGGACTGAACCGTGAACTCGAAATCCTGAGCGTCGCCCGCCATCGCCTCCAGCCGCCGGCAAACATCGTTCAGTTGCGCCCAGACGCCGGGCAGCGCGGAGCGCAGTCGTTCGTCGTCGTTCAGACGCTGACGCCCGGCCACGACATCCTCGCCCTGCGCGTTGAACTGGAAATCGAAATAAAGCTCTCGCGCGCCGGTGGCGGGATTGCGGGTGAACGCGACGCCGGCGCCCGACGCGCCCCCCGCGTTGCCAAAAACCATGGTCTGCACGGTCACCGCCGTGCCGGCCTCGTCGCTGATCGCGTTCAATCGGCGGTAGGTCGCCGCTTTGGGCGCATCCCACGAGCGGAACACCGCTGCGGCGGCCCCGGCGAGCTGCTCGCGAGGATCAGAGGGAAATGCGGCGCCGCTCAATTCCCGGTAGCAATCCAGCATCGCCGAAGTCAGAGCGCGAAGATCGCGATGGTCGAGTTCGCGCTCGCTTTCGGCATCGGCCTGCTTCAGCGCCGCGGCCACCAGCGCGTCGAACGGCCCCGTCGGAAGGCCGGCCACCACTTCCGCATAGCCTTGCAGCAGCCGGCGATAGCTGTCCCAGGCGAGGCGCGGATTGCCCGTCGATCGTATCAGCCCTTCGACCGTCTCGGCGTTCACGCCGACATCCAAGACCGTTTCCATCATCCCCGGCATCGAGACCGCCGCGCCCGAGCGCACCGACACCAGCAACGGACGGCGCGCCGCTCCAAACGCCAGCCCGGTGACGGCCTCCAACCTCGCTATGCCCTCGGAAAGCGCGCGGCGCAGGGCGGGCTCGCGTCCGGGCTGGGCGCGCCGGCGCCACGTCGTGGGCAGTACGAAAGCAGGGGGAACGGGAAGGCCGATCTGCGCCATGCGCATGAGGTTCCAGGCCTTGGCCCCCACTTCCTCGGCGCCGCCCTCGGCCGGCGCGGCGCCGCGCAGAATGGGATAGAACTCAGCCATTGATCACGTCGCTGAGTATGTGTTCGTGCAGAATCAGGCTGGCGTGCTTGAGCGCGTCCGAAGCCGCCTCCAGCCTGCTGCCGATCGTCGTGAAGAGATGCAGCGCTCGGAAATCCTGCGAGTGCTGGACGGCGCTTGCGGTGAGCGCGCGCTCGGCGTCGTCGGCTTGATGCTCGAGGGCGGCGATGCGATCGATCGCCGTCAGGAAATCCTCGGTTTCCTCGCGGCTCGCGGCGCGGCCGATTTGCGCGCCGTGGCCCAACGCCTTGACCCATTCTTGCGAGGCCTCGACGAGCAAGTCGGCCAGGGCCCGCAATGCGGCCAATGGCCTGCCCTCGAGCAGATCGAGATTGAGGAAGAACACCGCGTCCTCGAGCGCGTCCGCGGCGTCGTCCGCCGCTTCCAGCAAGGAGCGGAACACGGCGTAATCCGGACGCCGCGACACGGCTTCCCGCGCCGCCGAAACCAGTTGGTCCGCGTCATGTTCGTAGCGGCGAGCGCGCCGGGCGCGCTTCTCGGCGCCGGACTGCTCCAACTGCAGCCCGTCGCGCGCCAGACTGGCGATTTCGAAGATCAGGCCCGCGTGATCGGCCGCCAGGCTCAACAGCTGTCGTTCCTCGTTGGTGAAATGAGTCGCCAGCGCCACGCGAATGCGATCACGGATCAATCCTTGCGATTGGGCGGAAAGCAGCCCCTCCGTCGCGGTCTTGAACACGAAGCGCATGAATTCGAGCGTGTCGGCGTCGCCGAGCACGTCGCACAAGCGATCGCCAAAGTGCATGGAGGATCCCGCGGTCGCCTCGATCGCCTCGTTGACCAGCCGGGCGCCGCCAAGCTCCAAAAAGCCGCGATGCCCGATCTCCGCCTCCGCCGCCCAGGCCAACAGCGCAAGGCGATCCGCGCCGCGCAAGAACCCTCGCAATTGCTTGCGCGCGCGGTTCCAATCGATCAGGAAAACGAGGCGCGAGCCGAGATATTCGAGATAGGCGCGGCCGGCGGCGGCGTCCGCCGCGTCATGAGTGCCCGTCACGAGATAAAACGGCGCGCCCGCGGCGAGGGCGGCCGTACGATTGCTCTCCCACTTCACCGCATGGGCCTTCAACATGTCCTGGAAGAACGCAAGCCGCTCGGGATGGATGTCCGTGTAGGTGACGCTGACGGAAATTCCTTGCACGTGGATGACGATCACATGCGCGTCGGTCGTGCCGATGTCATTCTGGATGACGAGCCGGCCATCCGCGCGCGTCGCGGTGGTCGCCAGCCCCGGGTGAGAAAATTTCAGCTTCGCGGTGCGATTGAGACCGGCCATGAACGCCGAGACCCATGCGCGGTCCGCCTGCGCCAAGTTGTACGCGGCGGCGCCGTCGATCGTCTCTTCGGCCAGGGCCGCCTGCATGGCGTTGAGGCGTTTGTGCAAATCCATCACCAGCCGGTGCAGGCTGTCCTCGCGGTCATGACCGGCCTGGGTTATCGCGGAGATAGCGCCGGGAGCGAGCAGATCATCGTCAGCTTTGGGCAGGGCCGCCAGCAGGCGCTCGAGCCGCGCCTCGACGCCCTTCGGCTTGGCGGCGAGCACGGGCGCCGCCATCAAACGCATGTCGTCCGCCAGGCGCGCGAAAATCCGCGCGGCGCCCGGCACGCGGCAAGAGTCTCCGGCCATGCGCGCGCCCGGCGCCGCGGCGTCGAGTTCTACGTCGTCGATGCCGCAGGCGATGCGCTCGTGCTTTAGCGTGGCCGCCGGCTGCTCGGGATTCTCCGCATGAGACAACGCCATCTGCAGCAGCGAAAAAAAATATTTCACTCTGTCGTTCGCCGCGAGCGCCGCGTTCAAGGCCGCCGCAGGCTGCAAATCTTTCTCGCCGATCGCAGCGAGAATCTGCGTCTTCATGAGCCCACCTCGCTGTTGATGAACGCTGTTTTGGTCAATCGGGGACCGCGCCGACTTGACCTGCGTCAATGGAGTTTCGATCGGCTCGCGACTTTGACCCCTTCGTTCCGCTTGCGGTCAACAACTTTTGACGCCGATCGGCGCGTGTGGGCCAACTTGCCATCGGCGTCGCGCCGACCATAATTTTTTGTTGGTGGCGACCAATTCTGGGGGGAGGCCGCGCGGAACGTCGGGAGCGCAACTTGACGCTCTCGACCTGCGGATCGATCCTTTCGCCGGGCTGGCGTTCGGCGCGCCGAAAATGTCGGTCCCTACGGCCAGTCCGCGGCCCGCCGCGAAGAAGAGCCAAGCGAGCGCAATCGCCCAGGCGGCGGGCCGAAGCCGATGAACTCGGTCAGCGTCGAGCCGAATTTCTCGGTGAAGACGACGACGACCACGCCGGCGATCAGTCGCGAGACCGCGACGCGTCGGGCGATCCAGGGCGACCAGCAGATCGCCGCCATCGCTGGCGCGAGCTGGAAGCCGAGCGTCGGATAGAGGATCCGCCGACCTCAGTTGAAGAAGCGCGGCGCGCGATCCGCGTCGGCGAGCGTCCAGATGCGCCGGAACGCGGCGCGCATCTCCTCGGGCGAAGCCGCTTGCGTAAACGCCGCCAGCGCTAGCGCCTTGTCCTCCAGTTCCGGCCGCGACAGCGTATTGCCGGGATCCCCTTTCGGTTCGTCGACCTGGGCGAAAAGCGTTTGGCCATCGGTCGTCTCGACTGTGACCTTTCCGATCCAACGCGAGGGATAGGCCGCTTCCACGTCGCGATCGAACGCCATGTTCACCTTTTTTGCAAAGTCGATCGTATCGCTGTCGCGGAAATGGGCCTCGAAGTCGCTCATGCCCGCGCGGCGGCGCGTGGCGATCAGACCAAGCACCGCGCCCATGGAAAACTTGGCTTGGTGAACGGTTTGCGGATCGACGACAGGGCCAAGCACGTCGATCGCCGCTTGATGGACATGAGCCGTGACGCGTTTGATGCGCTCTGGCGGCAGATTGTGGGCCTCGATCAATTTCAGCAGTGCGTCCGCGGCAGGATGCGTATGGCGACAGGAAGCGTGAAATTTGAACGAAGTCTCTGCGACCGCCCAACGTTCGCCGAGCCGATCGACGAGCCTGGCGGGGTCGGCGTTGCGCGACATTCCCGCGGCCATGCCTTGCGCGCCGGTCAAGATTCGCTTGGCGCCGGTAAATCCGTCCCGCGCCAAATAGGCCGCCATCAGCCCATCGGCGGACGCCTTGGCGGTGTGCAACGGCTTGGAATCCGCCGCGTCCCGCAAGAATTCCCAGAGACCGGCCGCTTGGGTGCCCGCCGATCCGAAAGCGTCCAACATCTGGTTCGACGAAAGGCGGAGGAGCCGGCCGACGACCGCGGCCGCGGCGAACGCGCCGGCCGTCCCCGTCGTGTGAAACACCTTGTAGTGCGCTTGGCCAAGGAATTCGCCGACCCGCACGCCGACTTCGTAGCCGACGACGGCCGCGGTGAGCAGCTCCGGCCCGGCGGCGCCGAGAGATTGCGCGACCGCGAGGCCAGGCGGGAACACGACGCTCCCGGGGTGGAACACCGAGCCGTTATGCACGTCGTCCTGTTCGGCGACATGCGACGAGGCGCCGTTGACCATCGCCGCGAATAGCGGCGTTGTGCGTCGGCGCGTGACGAGCACTTCGCAATCGCCTGCCGAAGGGCCCATCTGCGCGGCGAAGCGCTCGATGGTCTCCACCGGCCTCGCCCCCTTGCCCGCCAGAGCGGAGCCGAGCCAATCGAGCATCAGGTCCTCGACGCGCCGCAGCACCGCTTCCGGGATGCGCTCGAAGCGCAGCGTCGCCGCGAAGTGAGCGAGAGTCTTCTCCGCATCCTGTGTCATCGTGACGGTCTTTCGTGTTGCGTTCGTGGGCTCCCCGCGCACGGCGAGACCGGCGGGCGAATGGCGCCGCCGGCGCTCAATGGGTTCGGGAGCGCAAAGCGAGCGAAAACGATTGCCAACAATCGGCGCGCCGCGATCGCGACGAACGTTCGCAGCGATCGCCGCTTCACTCCGCGTAGTGCTGGACCACGGTCTTGGTCACCGTGAACTCCTCAAGGGCGAGGAAGCCCTTCTCGCGTCCGTGCCCGCTCTTCTTCACGCCCCCGAAGGGAAGCTCGACGCCGCCGCCGGCGCCGTAGCAATTGACGAAAACTTGCCCGCTTCGAATGGCTTTGGCCATGCGCATCTGACGGCCGCCGTCGCGAGTCCACACCGCCGCGACAAGTCCGTAGTCCGTCGCATTGGCGAGCGCCGCCGCGTCGGCTTCGTCCTCGAACGGCAGAACGGAAAGAACCGGGCCGAACACCTCGTCGCGCGCCAGCGCGTTGCTCCTCGGCACAGGGCCAAACAACGTCGGCGTCACATAGAATCCGCCGCTGGGAAGATCGTTCGCGAGACGACCCTCGGCGAGAACAGGGACGCCTTCTCGCCGCGCGGCGCCGACGAAATTCTGCACGCGCGTGCGTTGCGTGGCGCTGATCATCGGTCCGCAATCGAGGTTCATCGCCGGCGTGCCGGCGCGAACGTTGCCGAACGCCGCGGCGACTTCGGCGACGAATTCGTCATAGATCCGCCGCTCGACGAGAAGCCGACTTCCCGCCGAGCAAGTCTGACCGCCGTTCTGCGTGATCGCGCGGACGATAAACGGAATCGCTTTCTTGCGGTCGGCGTCGGCGAACACGATTTGCGGCGACTTTCCGCCGAGTTCGAGCACGCATTTGACGTGCCGTTCGGCTGCGGCCTTCTGCACCATGGTTCCGACCTCGGGCGAACCGGTGAAGGTGACGAAGTCGATGCCCGGATGCGAGGTGAGCGCGGCGCCCGCCTCCTCGCCGAGTCCCGTCACGACATTGATCGCGCCCGCGGGCAATCCGGCTTCGTGGGCGATCCCGGCGAGCAGCAGAGGCGTCAGGCAGGCTTCCTCGGCCGGCTTCAACACGACCGCGTTGCCCGCCGCGAGCGCCGGGGCCAAGGAACGGCCAAACATCTGCGCGGGATAGTTCCAGGCCAGAATGTGCGCCGTGACGCCGTAGGGCTCGCGCATGGCCTGCGCGTGAAAGCCGCTCTGGTATGGAATGATCTGCCCGTGCAGCTTGTCGGCGGCGCCGCCGTAAAATTCGAAGTAGCGCGCCGTGAGCAGCAGATCCGCGCGCGCCTGTCCGATCGGCTTTCCGGTGTCGCGCGCTTCGGTCTGCGAAAGCTCCTCCGCGCGCGAGGCGACGATGTCGGCGATCTTGAAGAGAATGCGCCCGCGTTCCGTTGCGGTCAGGGCGCCCCATCGACCCTCGTACGCGGCGCGCGCCGCCGCTACGGCCAGATCGATGTCGGCCGCGGTTCCGCGCGCGATGTGGTCGAAAGTCTCGCCCGTGGATGGATCGACGACCGGCAGGACCGCGCCGCCGCCGGCCTCGCGCCACTCGCCCTTAATGAACAGCTTTTGCATCGCGACGTCCCCTTTTTTGTCCGGCTGTGCCCTTCGCGGCCGGCTACGGCGTCATCACGACGCGCCCGACGATCCGCCCAAGACGAAGATCCTCGAGCGTCTCGGTCGCGGCGCTCATGGGCCGAACGCCGATGGGAATAGCCGGAACGGCGCCCTTGCGCACGAGATCGAGAAGCTCCTTGAGCTCGGTCAGGTTGCCCGTGTAGCTGCCTTCGATCGTCACGGCCTTCATGGGAATGAGGGGCAGCGGCCACGGCGCCGCTCCGCCGAACAGACCCACCATGATCAACTTGCCGCCCTTGGCGAGCGCATCGAAGCCGAGACTCGCCGTCGCGGGGCTGCCGACCAGATCGATCGCGCACCAGCACGGACCGCCGAGCGCCGCCGCGACCTGCGCCGCCGCGTCCGGAGCGGCGCCGTCGACAGCCGCCAGCGCGCCGGCCTTCAGCGCGGCGGCCCGACGGCTTGCGTCGATGTCGACGACGACAGCCCCCTTGCCGCCCATCGCTTTGAGAATGGCGACGCACATCAAGCCGAGGCCGCCCGCGCCGATCACCAGCACCCGCTCTTCTTTGATTGCGGGTCCGAGCTTCTTCAGCGCGGAATAGGTCGTCAGTCCCGAACAAGCGAACGGCGCGATGGCGACCGGATCGAGACCGTCGAGCGGCAACAGGTATTTCGAGTGAGCGACGAGAAGGTGGTCCGAATAACCGCCGTCGCAGTGCACGCCGATACAGCGCGGCTTCATGCAAAGATTCTCGTCGCCCATGCGACAGACACGGCATTGGCCGCACCCGATCCAGGGATAGACGAGGCAGACTTCGCCGACCTTGCGATCCTTCACGTCGGGCCCCACGGCGACGATTTCGCCCGCCGTCTCATGCCCCATGGTCAGCGGCAATCGGATGCCGCGATCCTTGAGCAGAAGCCTTCTGCCCGCGCCGAGGTCGTATTCGCCTTCCCAAATGTGCAGGTCGCTGTGACAGACGCCGACAGCCCGAACTTTGATGACGACCTCGTCGCCGGAAGGTTGCGGCGTCGGCAGATCGGCGCCCTGCAGCGGGCCGCCGAATTCCACGAGCTGATAGCTCTTCATCGCCATATCCTCCCCTTCGCCTCTGTGCGCCGACGTTCGCTTCTTGCCTTCAGACGGCGCGCCCGGCAAACAACGCGCCGCTTGCCGCATTCGCGCGACTTGCCGGTCCGGCCGCCGCCGCGCTCGCTCGAGGCCCGTTGGACGCAGATCCGGTCCCCGCCCACTCATAGCTCCGTCGGCGTTGCGACGCCCGCCAGTGTAGCCGCCGTCGCGGCCAAAGCTAAAGTCGCCATATCGCCATATCGGATAACCCTGATTTGCGTCTGGCGGCAATATGTTCCAGCCGCTAGTCTGCGCGTAATTTATGCGCTTGCCGCGTTGCGGATGGTCCCGCGGCGTGAGAAAGGACGTCGGGCCTTCGATCGCCGCCTCGGCGAACGGGGATCGCGCGCCGGAGCCGGGCGACGCGCGAGCGATCGGCGTCGGCCCCCCGACGGGCTTGAGGTTCACACTAGGGAAAGATCGGGCGCCGATGACGACGCGCGCGAAGGGAGGGCAGGCCCATCACGAAATCCGGGAGGCGGTTTCCCGGCTGTGCGAAGCTTTCCCGGGCGAATATTGGCGCAAGCTCGATCGTGAGCGCGCCTATCCCAAGGAATTCGTCGACGCCCTGACGCGCGCCGGCTACCTCGCGGTGCTGATCCCGGAGGAATACGGCGGCTCCGGGCTGGGGCTCGGCGCGGCGACGGCCATCCTCGAGGAAATTCACCGCTCCGGCTGCAATGGCGCCGCCTGCCACGCCCAAATGTATACGATGGGCACGATCCTGCGTCATGGCAGCGCATCTCAGAAGGCGGAATATCTGCCGAAGATCGCCCGCGGAGAGCTTCGCCTCCAGGCCTTCGGCGTCACCGAGCCGACAAGCGGCACCGACACCACCCGCATGCGAACGTTCGCGCGGCGCGTCGGCGATAGCTACATCGTCAACGGCCAGAAAATATGGATCAGTCGCGCCGAACATTCGGACCTCATGGTGCTGCTCTGCCGCACCACGCCGAGGGAGCGGGGCGCCAGGCCGACCGACGGCATCTCCGTGCTGATCGTCGACCTCCGCCACGCCGTGGAAAACGGCCTGACGATCCGCCCGGTTCGCACGATGCTCAATCACGCCACGACTGAACTTTTCTTCGACAACATGCCGGTGCCCGTCGCAAATTTGATTGGCGAGGAGGGCCGTGGATTTCGCTACATCCTCGACGGGATGAACGCCGAGAGGATATTGATCGCCGCCGAATGCATCGGCGACGGGCGCTTCTTCATCGAACGCGCAACCGCCTACGCCAAGGAGCGGGAAGTCTTCGGCAGGCCGATCGGCCAGAACCAAGGCGTTCAGTTTCCGATCGCGCGCTCCTATGTCGAAATGCAGGCCGCCGCGCTGATGGTCGAGCGGGCGGCCCAATTGTTCGATGAAGGCGAGCCCTGCGGCACGGAAGCGAATATGGCCAAGCTTCTGGCCTCGGAAGCCAGTTGGCGCGCGGCCGACATGTGCATCCAGGTTCACGGCGGCTTCGGCTTCGCCGAGGAGTACGACATCGAGCGCAAGTTCCGCGAGACCCGCCTCTATCAGGTCGCGCCGATCTCGACCAATCTCATCCTCAGTCATGTGGGAACCCATGTGCTCGGCCTTCCGAGGTCCTATTGATGACGGCCGCCGGCCCTCTGGCGGGACTTGTCGTCGTGGCCGTCGAGCAGGCCGTCGCGGCGCCGTTTTGCACGTCCCGCCTTGCCGACGCCGGCGCCAAGGTCATTAAGATCGAGCGCCCCGAAGGCGATTTCGCCCGGGGATACGACGACGCCGTTCGCGGGCAAAGCAGCTATTTCGTATGGCTGAATCGGGGCAAGCATTCCCTCGCCATGGATCTCACGCGAGCCGAGGCTCGGCGCGAACTTTCCGAGATGATCGCGGGGGCGGACATCTTCGTGCAGAATCTGAGACCGGGCTCGTTGGACAAGCTCGGCCTCGGCGCCCAGACCCTCGCCGAGCGTCACCCGAAACTGATCATTTGCTCGATCAGCGGTTATGGCGAACAGGGGCCGCTGGCGTCACGAAAGGCCTATGATCTTCTGATCCAGGCGGAGTCCGGACTTTCTTCGGTCACGGGCGGCCCGAACGAGCAGGCGCGCGTGGGAATCTCCATCGTCGATATCGCGACCGGCGCCACCGCCTATTCGGCGGTGCTCGAGGCGCTTATCGCGCGCAGCGTCACCGGTCGCGGCGCGAACATTCACGTGTCCATGTTCGACGTCATGGCGGAATGGCTCACCGTTCCGCTCCTGCATGCGGAAGCGGGCCGGAGCCCGCGCCGCATGGGCTTGGCGCATCCTTCGATCGCCCCCTACGGCGTCTTTTCGTCCCGCGACGGCGCGCAAGTGCTCATCTCCATCCAAAGCGAACGCGAGTGGCGGCAATTTTGTCTGCGCCTGCTCGGCGCCGCGTCGCTGGCCGAAGATCCCCGCTTCTCGACCAACGTCGCGCGCGTCGAGAACAGGGCCGAGACCGATCGCATGGTCGCGGATGCGTTTGGCCTCGTCGACAGGGCCGAACTGGTCGCGAAGTTGAGCGACGCCGATATCGCGTTCGCCGAGCTGAACGACATGAACGCCTTGTCGCGCCACCCGCATCTGCGTCGGATCGCGGTCGAGACGCCGGTTGGCGCCGTGCGCATGCCGGCGCCCGCGCCGGTCTTCGCCGGCGAAGAGCGAAGCTATGGGGCCGTGCCCAGCCTCGGCGAACACGGCGGGCCGGAACCTCTTTCGCATCCGGCGGAAGACGTCCAATCGGGGTAGACGCTGGCCGTGACAGAGAAACTCGATATCGAGTCTTTCCGAAAGTGGATCGGACGGGAAGAGAGCGCCGCGGACATTGTCACGGCCGAGCTGGTGAAGCGCTTTCGCGCCACTTTCGATCGAACCGTCGATAATTCGCAATCCCCCGATGTCGTCCCGCTCGCCATCCACTGGTGCTTGGCGCCCGCCGCCGCGCCGACCGCGGAGCTCGGGCCGGACGGTCATCCGCGCAGGGGGGGCTTTCTGCCGCCGATTCCGCTGCCCAGACGCATGTGGGCGGGCGGGGAACTGGTCCTGAGTTCCGCGCTGCGCATTGGCGATTGCGTGCAGCGCGTTTCGCGGGTCGAGGACGTGAGCCTCAAGGAGGGGCGATCGGGTCCGCTGTGCTTCGTCACCGTGCGCCATACGTTGAGCGTCGGCGACAGAACGGCGGTCGTGGAAAGGCACGACATCGTCTATCGCGGCTTGGAGAAAAGCGAGCGGGCGCAAGCCGCGGGCAAAAGCGCGCCGGAGCCTCGCTGGCGCCGAAGCGTCGAGGCGTCCCCGGTCTTGTTGTTTCGCTACTCCGCCTTAACCTTCAACGGTCACCGCATCCATTACGATCGCGGTTATTGCCTGGAACAAGAGGGTTACCCGGGATTGGTCGTTCACGGGCCGCTTCAGGCGTCGTTGCTTTTGCAGTTTGCGTCGGAGATTCGCCTGGGAACGAGTCCGCGGAAGTTTTCCTTCCGAAGCGTCGCGCCGATCTTCGACGGAGCCGCGTTCAGTCTGAACGCGACCGAGGCGGGCCCGTCCCTGCAATTGTGGACCGCGGATAGTTCGGGGCGGCCGGCGATGATGGCGGAGGCGTCGTGGTGAACGCCGAGGCTGGCGTTCCCATGCGTCGCGCCCGCTTCGACGGCGGCGCCGCGAGCGGCCTTGCGCATCGACTTTACGACGAAAGCAGTCTGATTTGGCGAGCCATCGTCGGCAAAGAGCGCGGGTGGGCCGCGCGAGCGGCTCAGAGGGAAACATCCCGTTTCACCCCGACGCTGCGCGCCGCCGCGACGATCGACGCCCAGGCCTCGCTCGGCAGCGGCACGCCGCTCGCGCCCCGCTTCGCGCGGGCGATCCGCTCCGGCTCGCCCGGCGTCAGGATCGCCTCGCCCGGAATCGCCTTGGCCTGCCGGAACCAGTGGAGATAGCGCGTCATGTCCGCGTCGAAGACGTGCGAGGGGTCGATCTGTTCGGGGTCGACGTAGAGCGAGAACATGCCGTTGGCGAATTTGCGCCCCGGCCCGGTCGCGCCGTTGCCGGTGAGCGAGCCGCCGAGCAATTCGCAGAGCAGTGCGAGGCCGGAGCCCTTGTGCTCGCCGAAGGCGCGGATGGCGCCGGAACCGCGGGCGAGGTCGCGCGGGCCCTCCGGCGTCAGCGGTCCGTAGAGCAGCGCGGGATCGCCCGAGAGAGCGCCGTCGGGGCCGATCAACGCGTTTGGCGGCAGGGGCTTGCCGCCTCGGCTCGCGACATTGGCCTTGCCCTCGGCGACGAGCGATGTCGCGAAGTCGAGCACGATGGGGTCGGCGCCCCGGCGGGGAATTCCGACCCAAAACGGCGCCGTCGAGAGCCGACGCTCGAGGCCGCCGAAGGGCGCGACCAGGAACGAGCCGGCGGCGTTGACGAAGTGAATGGAAATGAGGCCCGCCGCGACCGCGCGCTCCGCCCATTCGCCGACGCGCCCGACATGGCCGGAGTTGCGCAACGAGACCGCCGACAGTCCCGCCGCCTTTGCTTTCTCGACGCCGATGTCGACGGCTTGCGGCGCCATCGTCTGGCCGAAGCCGAAGCGGCCGTCGACGACCGCGATGACGGGCGTGTCGACGAGGCGCTCGATCGTCTGGTTGGGAATGAGTGCGCCCGAGCGCACCCAATCGACATAGCGCGGCACGCGGATGACGCCATGGCTGTCATGACCGGCGAGATTGGCCTCGACGAGCGAGGCGGCGACGCGGCGCGCCTCCTCGGCGCGGCAGCCGACATGCTCGAAGACCTCGGCGCAGAAATCGGTCAGCGCGTCGGCGGGAATATGGATCGTCATGTCGACACCTTGGCTTGTGCGCCGCCCAGATGCGCGTCGCGAATGCGTTCGTCGCTCCAGAGCGTCACGGGGTCGCCGCCGAGCGCGAGCCGGCCGGTCTCCAGGACATTCGCGGGCCCCTGCTGCGAGCCGTAAAGCGATTGTCCGTATGGGGTCGACGGTCTCTGCTTCCACCGTGCGCCGACGGGAACTCGACGGTCCGCGAGCTTTGCGTCGGGCTCCGCCATGCCGAGGCGGACGCAGACCTCTGCGCCGAACGCCAAAGCTTGCCGGGAGGCGCGTGTGAGAGCGGCTCCATCGAGGTTCTCCTTTACGCCCGTGAAGGACAGGGCTGAGCCGCGCGGGTTTGGAAGCGAGGGGTTTGGCCGCGGAAGCGGGCTTCGATCGTTGCGCGCGACATCGAGGCGGCTTTCCCGGGGTCGAAGTCTCTACCCATCGGAGACCGTTCCGGTCAGAAAGTCGAAGTCGCAGCCCTCGGGCGCTTGGGTGACGGTCCGGCGATAGAGCGCTTTGTAGCCGCGCGCCGGCTTTGGCGGAGGCGCGAACCCGGCAAGGCGCCGCTGGATCTCGGCGTCGTCGACGAGCAAATCGATGCGCTTTTCCGCGACCGAGAGCCTGATGCGGTCGCCGTTGCGTACGGCGCCCAAGGGGCCGCCAACGGCCGCCTCCGGCGCGACATGGAGCACGATCGCGCCGAAGGCCGTTCCCGACATGCGCGCGTCGGAGATTCGCACCATGTCCTTGACGCCTCTTTGGGCAAGCTTGCGGGGGATCGGCAGATAGCCGGCCTCGGGCATGCCTGCGGCGTGCGGGCCGGCGTTTTGCAGAACCAGGATGTCGTCCGCCCGCACATCGAGATCAGGGTCGTCGATCCGGTTCGCGAGATCTTCAAGGCTTGTGAAGACGACGGCGCGGCCTTCAGTTTCAAAGAGGGCCGGCGTTGCGGCGGCGCGCTTGAAGATCGCGCCGTCCGGCGCCAGCGTCCCGATGAGGCCGATCAGGCCGCCGACCGGCGAAACGGGGTCGTTGAAGGGGCGGATCACCGCGCGGTCGACCCAATCGAGCGGTTCGCTCAGGCGCTCCGCAAGAGTCGCGCCTTCGACATCGATGGCGTCGAGATGAAGCAAGGGCCGGAGTTCGCGCAGTACGGCGCCGACGCCCCCGGCGAAATAGAAATCCTCCATATAGCCTTCGCCAACCGGCTTGAGATCGACCAGCACGGGCGTCTCATCCGAAATCGCATTGAGCCGTTCCATGGGGATGCGGATGCCGAGGCGACCGGCGATCGCCGTCAAATGGACGATGGCGTTGGTGGAGCCTCCAAGGGACATCAGCACGCGAAAGGCGTTCTCGACCGACTTTTGCGTGATGACTTGCGAGGGTTTGATCTTGGAAGTCAGCAGCCGCACAGCGGCCTTCCCGGTCTCTTCGCCGGCCGCCAGACGGGCGGCGTTGACAGCCGGGATCGCCGCGGTTCCCGGCAGCGACATCCCCAGCGCTTCGGCGATACAGGCCATGGTGCTGGCCGTTCCCATAACGGCGCAGGTGCCGGAGGTGACCGACAACCGCCCTTCGACGGTGTCGATTTCCCGCTTGTCGATTGTCCCTGCCCGATATTTGCCCCAGAAACTGCGGCAATCCGTGCACGCTCCGAGGCGCTGGCCGCGATGGCGTCCCGTCATCATGGGCCCTGTCACCAGTTGAATCGCGGGAATGTCGGCGGAGGCCGCTCCCATGAGCTGAGCCGGCACCGTCTTGTCGCAACCGCCGATCATGACGACGGCGTCCATCGGCTGAGCGAGGATCATCTCCTCGGTGTCCATCGCCATCAGGTTCCGGTACATCATGCTGGTTGGATTCAAAAACACCTCGCCGAGCGAGATCGTGGGAAAGGGGCGCGGTAGCGCGCCCGCGGCGAGAACGCCTCGGGAAACCGCTTCGACCAGCTCCGACATGCCGCGATGACAATTGTTGAACCCGGACGGCGTCATGGCGATGCCGACAATCGGCTTGGAGAGCAGCTCGTTTGAGACGCCCATCGAACGCGCGAAAGAGCGGCGCAGAAACCTTGCGAAATCGGGGTCGCCGTAGTTGGTCAGGCGGCGATCAAAACCTTGCGCTTCGTCACTCATGAGTTGGCTCCGTCGTCATTGTCTTGGGCTCGTGACCGGCTGCGATGTCGAACGTCGAGGAGATCCCCGAAAACCCTGGTCATGGCCCTTTGTCCTCGTCGCCATGCCCGCGATGTGAATCAGCGCCGCCCCGCGACGCCCGTGCCGGCTCGGCATAAGCGGTTGATATACGACAACAAACCGGCAATTTGGCGGAGCCCCGATCGGCGCCGAACGGGACCCCGCGCGCTGGTTAAATTAGCCTGATAGATCAGTCTCTTACACCAACTTCGGCTGGGGTCCCAAATTGACGCGGATTCATATCGATGTATCCAATCTCGGCGTCGGCGGCCAAAAACGCGGTCCAAACGCGGCGCTGAAGCGCCATTTGGATACAAAGATTGACATATGGATACATTTGGGCAAGCATGGGGAAAAGGAGGACGGGCGTTCGAGCGCCGTCGTCCGGTCGAGCGAGCGTAAGCGCGCCGTGGGGGAGGGGAGAGAGATGTCCGGCGAGCCGTCGCGGTCGCATTTGCGCAAACCCAGCCAGACCATGGCGGTCTTCGCGATGTGCGTCATCCTGGTTGTTGTCTTCAGCGTTGCGCTGAAGGGATTCATGACCGTCGGCAATTTATTCGCGCTCGCGCGCAACATTTCCATTCTCGGCATTCTCGCGCTCGGCATGGCCATCGTCGTCATCGGCCGCGGGCTGGACCTCTCCCAAGTCGCCTCGCTCGCGGTCTCGACCGCAATCGCGATCATCATCATGAATGCAGGCTATTCGACGGCTTTCGCGCTTTTTGTGGGGCTGCTGCTCGCCATCGCCATCGGCGTTCTCAACGGCTTCCTGATCTCCGTCGTCGAAATGCCCCCGCTCTTGACCACGCTGGCCTCCAGTCTCGCGGTGCTCGGCGTTACGCGCTCGACGCTCGTGCCGCATTACGTCGTCTATCTCGCGAAGGGACACGACGCGTTCCTGCAACTGGGCGGCAATATCGCGGGCGGAATTCCGGCGCCGATCGTGGTGTTCGCGGTGGCCGCCATCCTCGTGCACCTATTCCTTTCTCGGACCGTCCCGGGGCGGTTCATCTACGCTCACGGCGACAATCCGGACGCCGCGCGACTAACGGGGCTCGCGACGCGTCCGCTGACGATGCTCGAATACGCGCTTTCGTCGGCGATCGGCTATGTCGGCGGCGTCGTCATGATCTCGGAAACGGCGCTGATGCACCTGCAAGTCGCCGAGTCGACGCTGATCTTCGACGTCATCATGGTCGTGGTGCTGGGCGGCGTCAGCCTCGTGGGCGGTCGCGGCAATGTGCTCAGCGTCGTGGTCGGCACTCTGCTCATCGGCGTGCTGCTGAACGGCATGACCATCATGGACATGGACGTGCAGACCCAGAACATCATCAAGGGCGTCGTTCTCCTGGTCGCGATCGTGCTCGATTCCTATTTGCATCCGCGCGACGAGGAGACTTCGAAGCAGGGCGACTGACGCGCGGCCTTCTCGTTCCATGCGAATTCCGGAAAACAAAGACCGGATGTTTTAAAATTGGGAGGAAACCATGAGTGGATCGTTGAGTTTCAAGACAATGTTGCATTGGGGCGTCGCGGCTGCCGTCGTGGCGATGGCGGCGGGCGTCTCCACGCCGTCCCGGTCTTCCGAGGCGCGCGAGGAATTGCGCGCGGCCTTCGACAAGACTCTCAAGGGCAAGACGGTGGCCTGGGCGCCGGTGTGGCTCGGCGTTCTCGAATCCGAGTGGACGCGCGTCATGAAGACGCACTTCGACGACTACGGCATGAAGTTCGAAGTCCGCGACGCCAACTTCAAATCCGACGTCCAATTGCAGGCGGTCAGCGAGCTGATCAACGAGCACCCCGACGTGCTGGTCGTGCAAAATCCAAATGTCACGCTGCTCGCCAAGGAGTTGAAACGCGCGATGGACGCGGGCATTTACGTCGTCCAAGTCAACATGGCCTCCAACACATTGACCGACGCCTATGTCGGCGTCGACGCCAAGGACTTGGGGCGCCGGCTCGCCCATAACATCATCGACGACTGCGGCGGCGGCAAAAGCTCCGGCGAAGTGTCGATCCTCGAAGGCGAAGCGACCGCCGCCTATTCGCTCGACATGAAGAACGGCGCGCTGGAAGTCTTCAAGACGGACCCCTCGATCAAAGTCGTCTCCTCGCAGCCGACCAGTTGGGACGCCAACAAGGCCGGCGAAATCACCGCTACCGTACTGCAGCAGCATCCCGATCTGTGCGCCATCTTGAGCGTGTGGGGTCCGCAGGCGGCGGGCGCGGCGCAAGCCGTCAAGGCTGCGGGCAAGACCGACAAGACGAAGATTTATGTCGCGAGCGATGGCCAGCCCGCCGACTGCGATCTGCTCGAACAGGGCCTGTTCTATCGCAACCTCTCCTATCGCGCGGACACGCAGGGCGAGGCGATCGTCAACGCCGTGATCGGATTGCTTCAGAACGGCGATAAGCCCGGGACCAAGCGCATCGCCTATTACACCACGCCGGCTTGGGTGAAGAGCAAGGATGACCGCGCCTACTGCTTCACCGTTCCCAAGGACGCGAAGTAACTGTCTTTCGCGGCTGCGCCTCGGACCCGCGCCCGCGTGAGCGCGCGCGGGTCGCGGGCCAACCATCGGCGCGCGGCGAGCCCAGCGATGGACTCGCCGGCGCGAAAGCGCTCCCGCTTCGCCGTGACAGCGGCGTGAGAGCGGCGGAGCGGTCGCTGAACTCGAAATGGAATCGGGACCTCGTGGGATGAACAGCCTGCTGCGTTTCTGGCATCGCAATTCGCCGCAATTGTTTCTCGGCGAATTGCTCGAGAAGCGGTGGATGGAGCCGATCGTTCCGTTCACGCTGACGATCGCGGTGTTCGTGGCCTTCGCCCTGACGATCCCGAACTATACGCATTGGGTCAATCTCCAACAGCTCATGCTGAACTTCGCCGAGCAGGGTCTGGTGGCGATCGCCATGGCCTTCGCGGTGCTCTCGGGCGGCATCGACCTCTCGGTCGGCTCCGTTTTCGCGATGTCGAATTTTCTCGCGCTCTATTTCTTCCAGATTCTCAATTGGCCGCTGCCCATCATGATCGTTATGGTGCTGGCGTTCGGCGCTCTGATGGGCGCGGTCAACGGCGGCATGATCGCCTACGGCAAAACGCGCCCGTTCCTGACCACGCTGGTCGTCCTGATCATCGTCCGCGCGGCGTACAACAAACTCACCGCCGCCTATACCGACGAGCTTGCGAGCATCAACAGCGACAACTCGGTCTGGGACTTCATGGGGTCGGGCACAATCCTCGGCATTCCCACCAACATGGCGGTTCTGGTCGTGATCGGGATCGCGACGCATTTCTACCTCACGCGCGTGAGGCCGGGCGTGCACATCATGGCGGTCGGCTCCAGTCGAAAGGCTGCGCGCCACGCGGGCGTCAACGTCAAGCGCGCCTTGTTCTCGGCCTACGTCATTTCGGGCGCGCTGACGGCGCTCGCCGGCATCTTCTACGCCGCGCGCCAGAACAGCTCGGGAACCGACACCGGCGTCGGTTGGGAAATCAACGCGCTCGCCGCCGTGGTCCTCGGCGGCATCAGCCTGGCGGGCGGGCGCGGAACCATCGCGCGCGCGCTGATGGGAGCGGCGATCATCTTCATGTTGATCAGCGGCCTCGTGCAACTCGGCACCGCCGGCAATCTGACCACCGCGATCATCGGCATCATTCTGCTCGTCGCGGTCGGCTTCAACGTGAAGTGGGTCAAGAACAAGGGCAAGATGCTGCACAAGATCTACGTCGTTCCGAGCTGGGTCGACTTCGAGCCGCCGCCCTCGATCGCGCGCGACAGCGGCACGCCCTTCGCCGAGAACGATCGTCTTCGTGACGCCGAGCCGATCGCGCTCGACCGGATCGAGGGACCGGAAGACGTCATCCTCGACCGCCGCGACAATCTCTATACCGTCAACCGCAACGGCTCGATCATCCGCTTCAACGCGCCCGACTACGCCGTGCGCGAGGAATTCGCGCGCATCGGCGGGCGACCGCTCGGTCTCGCCTTCGATCGCGACGAGAACCTCCTCGTGTGCATCGCCGGCATGGGCGTCTATGGCGTGAAGCCCGATCGAACCGTCTTCAAGGTGACCGATCGAACCAACCGCACCTGGACCCGCCTCAAGGACGATTCGCGTCTCTATTTGGCCGACGACCTCGACGTGGCGCCCGACGGCAAGATCTATTTCAGCGAAGCGACGACGCGCTATGAACTCTCCGACTGGGCGCTCGACGGTTTCGAGGGCCGCGGCAACGGGCGCCTCATATGCCATGACCCCAAGACCGGCGTGACGCGAACCGTTCTCAAGAACCTCACCTTTCCCAACGGCGTGTGCGTGTCGCACGACGGCGCCTCGGTGCTTTGGGCGAGCACCTGGCTCTGCCGGGTCTACCGCTACTGGATCGCAACCGAAAAGGCCGGCACTTGCGAGCTTCTGATCGACAATTTGCCGGGCTATTGCGACAACATCAATCGCGCGTCGGACGGCAAGTACTGGCTGGCCTTCGTCGGGCTCCGCTCGCCGGTCTACGACCTCGCGATGGCCAATCCCGGCTTCCGCACCCGTATGGTCAAGCAGATTCCGCCCGACGAATGGCTCTGTCCCGGCATCAACTACGGCTGCGTCATCAAGTTCGACGACAACGGCGTGGTGAGCGAATCGCTCTGGGACCCGGGCGGCAAATCGCATCCGTCGATCACGTCCGTGCGCGAGCACAAGGGCCATCTCTATATCGGCGGGCTCGAAAACAATCGCATCGGGCGCATCGCCCTTCCCGGAGCCGACCCGAACTGGCAGGCGTGGAACTCCTACTGGGGAGGAGCGAAGTAATGTCCCTGGTCAGAGACGTCATCGACCGCGTCCTGTTTCCCAACCGCGAGATCCACGTCATCCCGGTGCTCGACGGCGCGTTTTCCCCCAACCAACGGCTCGACGAGGCGCGCGAACTCGGAAGCGAGATCGCGCGACCCGACGACACGGCGTTGGGGCCGGACGGCGCGCTCTACGTGTCGAGCGGCGACACGATTTGGCGTTGCATAGGATCGGACTATGCCGAGCGCGCCCAGTTCGCTCGCCTGCCGGCTTCGGTCGGCGGGCTCGCCTGGACGACCGACGGCCGCCTGCTCGCTTGCGTCTCTGGCCGCGGCCTCTGCTCGCTATCGAGCGGCGGCGAGGCGCTCGGATGGCTGGAAACGGCGGCGGGCGCGCCTCTGGCCTGCCCCACCTCGGTGACCGTAGCCAACGACGGAACGATCTACGTCACCGAAGGCTCGCGCGCGAACACGCCCGACCTTTGGCTCGCCGATCTCATGCAAAATCGCGCGCCCTCCGGACGCTTGATTGCATGCGACCCGCAGTTGGGCGCCGCCCGTGTCTGCGCCGACGGACTTGCTTGGCCATCGGGGGCCGTCGTCACTCATGACGACGGCGAAGTGTGGTTTTGCGAGTCGTGGACGCACAGTTTGTCCGCCGTATCGCGCTCGAATGACCGTCGCCGAATCATCGTCAAGAATTACGCCGGCTATCCCGCGCGAATTTCGCGCGGCGCCGCCGGCGACTACTGGATGGCCTTCTTCGGCCTGCGCACGCAGCTCACGGAATTCGTGCTTCGTGAGCGCGACTTTTGCGAGGCGATGATGAAAACGGTTCCGCCGGACCTGTGGATCGGCCCAACCCTAGACGGGCGCTTCAATTATCGCGAGCCGACGCAAATCGGGCGCATCAAGAAACTCGGCATACAGAAACCCTGGGCCCCGGCGCGCTCCTATGGCCTGGTCGCGCGCCTCAATGCGGAGGGCGAGGCGACCGAGAGTCTGCACAGCCGCGTGGACGGGCGAATTCACGGCGTAACCTCGGTCCGTGCGATCGGCTCGCGCGTAATCGCGGCGTCCAAGGGGCGCAATTGTCTGGTCGAGCTTGCGTCGCCAAAACCGAACGCCAATCAAGGGTGATCGACAATGGAACCGCAAACGAGCCTCGCAGGCGCGCCGCTGCTTCAGGTCGTCAAGGGCAGCAAGGTTTACGGCGGCCTGCATGCGATCGAGGGTGTGGATTTCGAGCTTCGCGCCGGTGAGATTCATGCGCTGCTCGGCGAGAACGGCGCGGGCAAATCGACGCTGTGCAAGGCGATCGCCGGGGCGATCACGCTGACCTCGGGCGATTATTTGATCAACGGCCGTAAGGTCGAGTTTCGCTCGCCGCAAGAGGCGCTTCAGGGCGGCGTCGCGATGGTGTACCAGGAATCGAGCCTCGTCCCCTCGATGACCGTCGCCCAAAATCTCGAACTTGGAATGGAGAAGCTGTTCACCGTCTACAGCAAGATCAACATCGCTGCGACGCAGTCTCAGCAGTCGTTGAATTTCAACGTCGATCCCTTGACGCTGGTCGAAAACCTCGGCACCGCGAAGCGGCAGATGGTCGAGATCGTCCGCGCGGTTCGGCACAACGCCAAGGTCTTCATTTTCGACGAGCCGACCGCTTCGCTTACGCCCGAGGAGATGCAGCATCTCTTCCATCTCCTGAACACGCTGAGGGAGCGTGGCGCCGGAATCATTTTCATTTCGCACGCGCTCGAGGAAGCGTTGAAGATCGCCGATCGCATCACCGTGCTGCGCGACGGGCGTCTGGTCAGCACATCGCCGACCAAGGACATGACGCGCGACGCGCTGGTGCGCATGATGATCGGCCGCGACGTGACGGCCAGCCACTACGCCAGGCACAGCGCCGATACGGACGAACCTCACGCGCCGGCCAAACGCGGCGAAAAGGCGCTCTCGGTCGAGAACGTAACGATGGGCGGGGTGGTGAAGAACATGTCGTTCTCCGTCTTTTGCGGCGAGGTGGTCGGCGTTTTCGGATTGGTGGGCGCTGGCCGATCGGAAATCGCGCAGGTCATCTGCGGCGCGCGCAAGCGCAACTTCCTTCGCGGCGGCATGATCTATTTGCGGGGCAGGCCGGTGCGATATCGCGTGCCGCGGCAAGCGATAAGGGACGGAATCGCCTACATAACCGAGGATCGAAAACTCGATGGTTTCTTCGAGACCATGACGGTCGACCAGAACATATTTCTCGGATTCTTATCCTCGCCGCGCATTCGACGCTTCTTCTATTCGCGCCACGAGATGAAGCGGGTCGCCGACCAGTGGATCAAGGCCCTGTCCATTTCCGCGCTGAAACGCTCCCTCAAAATCGTCGAATATTCCGGCGGCAACCAGCAGAAGGTCGTCGTGGCGAAGGCGCTCGTGCAGGAGCCTGCGATCGTGATCTTCGACGAGCCGACGCGCGGCGTCGACGTTTCCGCGATTCCCCAGATTCATGCGGCCATCCGAAAGCTCGCCGCCGAAAACAAGGCGGTCATGGTGATCTCTTCCTACCTGCCGGAAATCCTGGCGATCTCGGACCGCATTCTGGTCGCGCGCGGGGGGCGCGTCGTCGAGGAGATGTCGGCGGCCGACGCGACCGAAGATAAGATCATGTATGCGGCGATTCACTGAGCGGGGGCTGCGATCGCCATCTCGAGCGGCCGACAAGGTATTGCAATGATGGATGAACTCATCGCGACGGAAGAGGACGGGCGCCTCCTGAGCGCCCGAATCGCCGACGAAATTCGGCGCGCCGTCCTCAGTGGCGAAATGCTGCCGGGAATGCGCGTGCGGCAGGAATTGCTCGCAAGCCAGTTTGGCGCGAGCCGAATCCCTGTGCGCGAGGCGCTGCAACAGCTTCAGAACGAAGGCCTGGTGGTGATGGCGCCGAACCGCGGCGCCTGGATCGCGGACGTCAATTCCGAGGAGTCGATCGAAGTGTACAAGATCAGGGAGGTCGTCGAGCCGCTCGCGATTTTCGAGAGCGTTCCGAATATGACCAGCGCCGACATAGCCTCGCTTGACGCCACGGTTCGCGAATTGGAGACGGTCACCACCGTGGAGGAATACATTCAACTCGACCGGGAGTTTCATCTGCGCACCTACGCGCGCGCCAAAATGCCGTTGCTGCAATCGATGATCGAGCGGTTCTGGAACAGCACGCAACACTTCCGACGGCAAATCGTGAAGGAGTCGCTCGCGAAGGACGGACTGCCGTTCTCCGATCCTCATCACCTACTGCTGATGGAGGCGATCCGATTGCGCGACGCCGAGGGCGCCCGAAGCCTCGTCAATCTCCACATCCGGCGAACGCGGCTCTCGATTCCCTTAATCGAATCGGGCGCCAAGGCGCGCTCGCGAAGTCAGGCGGGCGGCGCGGAATACGGGGCAAAGGCGCGCTAGGGCGAAGCGGGGGAGCGAATGTCCCTGGGGAAGAATGCAATGAGCTGCTTCGAGAAGATCGGCGTCGTCGGCGCGGGCATGATGGGGTCCGAGATCGCGCTCGTATTTGCGTTGGCTGGCCATCCGACCATCCTGTCGGATCGACAGCGCGAGTTCGCGGACAGAGCGCTGGACCGGCTCGACGGCGTGCCGGATCGCGGCGTCGGTCGAAAATGTTGGAGCGCCGAGGCGGCCGCGGACGCGCGCCGAAACTTGAGCGTGGTCGATGGGCTCGACGACTACGCGGACCGCGATCTCGTCATCGAGGCGGTGTTCGAGGACGCCAACTTGAAATGCGATGTTTTCAAACGCCTTGACGCGATCTTGGACGCGTCGGCGGGACTGGCGTCCAATATGTCCTCGATCTCGATCGCCGCCGGCTACGACGGCCGCAAGGCGGGGCGCGGCTGGCGCCGCTACGATAAGGACGGGAAGCGGCTGTGAGCGAAAGCCCCTCCTCGATCGACCAACACATCATGGACGCCTACGAAACAGCGGCGCGACGACGGCCGTGGATGAAGTTCTATAAAGACAATGACGCGCTCATCGACTCCGGTCCGGCGACGGCTCTGGACCTGTTCCGCGCCGTTCGCAAGCAGTCGCTCGCGATCCTCTACTTCGACGGCGTCGTCGACTATGCGGCGCTGGATCGGCTCAGCGATTCCTTAGCCGCGGGTTGGGCGGCGCGAGGCGTCACTCGGGGCGACCGCGTCGCGATCGTCCTTCAGAACACGCCGCAGTTCGTCATCGCGGCGCTGGCTGCCTGGAAGCTGGCGGCCATTCCGGTCAGCCTCAATCCGATGTATCGCGCGGCCGAACTCAAGCGGCTGTTTGCGGACTGCACGCCGCGCGCGGCCGTCTGTCACGACGATCAATGGGACACCCTCACGGAAGCGGCGGCGGGGATCATCGGGCGCGACCTGCTGGCCTGGACGTCCGGACGCGAGTTCCAAACCCGCTGCGACGCCCGGGTCATGCCGCCGAGCGCAACGGCGCCGGCCTCGAACGACCTGCGCGTGATTCTGGCCGCTCCGTCGAAGTCGGCGCCGGCCGCGCAAGTCTCCGCCGATGAGGTCGCGCTGCTGCTCTATACCTCGGGAACGACGGGCGTGCCGAAAGGCGCGATGCTGACTCATCGCAATCTCGTTCATAATGCGTCGATCTGCGCCTCGCTTCTCGGCCTCGGGCCGCGTTCGCGGATCTTTGGCGTCGCGCCGCTGTTCCACGTCACCGGTTTCGAGGTTCAGATGGTGAGCGCCTTCGCGGCGCAATCCGCGATCATCCTGACCTATCGGTTCCAGCCCGCCGTTGTGCTCGAAGCCTTTCTCGAACATCGGCCGACGTTCATCATCGGCGCGATCACGGCGTTCATCGCGCTCATCAACCAACCGGAGGCGACGCCCGCGCATTTCGCCAGCTTCGACCGTCTCTATTCCGGCGGAGCGCCGATCGCGCCGGCCGTCATCAACGCCTTCGCGCAGCGCTTCGGACGCGCCATCCGCAGCTCCTACGGCATGACCGAATTGACCGCTCCGTGCCACCTTGCGCCCGCGGAAGGGCCGATACCTGTCGACCCGAATTCGGGCGCGCTCTCGATCGGAATTCCGACGCCCGGAACCGACGCGATCGTCGTCGACGACGCCAAGAAGCCGTTAGGACCCGGCAAGCACGGCGAACTCGTCATCCGTGGTCCGCAGGTCATGGCGGGATATTGGCGCAAGCGCTCGGAGACCGACGAAGTCCTGAAAGGCGGCTGGATGCACACCGGAGACGTCGGCTTCTATGACGAGGCCGGCTGGTTCTACCTCGTCGATCGCAAGAAGGACATGATCTCGGCTTCCGGCTTCAAGGTCTGGCCAAGAGAAGTCGAGGACGTGCTCTACGCCTATCCCGGCGTTCGCGAGGCGGCGGTCGTCGGCGCGCCGGACGACTATCGTGGAGAGACGGTGATCGCCTACGTTTCCGCCGAAGCCGGCGCCCGTCTCGATATCGAGCGCATCGCGCGCTACTGTCGCGAACGGCTCGCGGCCTATAAATGTCCCAAGCAGATCACGGTCCTCGGCGATCTGCCGAAGACGGCGACGGGCAAGATCATGCGTAACGTGCTCAAGGTTTCGCCGCCGAAGGTCGACGCCGCCGAGGGATCCGCGAAGACGACATGAATCGGCGCGCCGCGGCGCGCCCGCGGCGTATATCAGGCAAAGAGGAGATCGCGTTGGACCTGAGTCAGAGCGCGCGAAGCGCACAGTTGGGCGGCCGCCTGCGCGAGTTCATGGCGGCGCATATCTACCCGAACGAGCGCCGCTTCTATCAGGAAGCCGAAAGACTCGGTCCCTGGGCCGTGCTTCCAGTCGTCGAAGAACTCAAACCGCTGGCGCGCGACGCCGGTCTATGGAACCTGTTTCTGCCCGCCTCCGAGCCTGGCGGCCTCAGCAATCTCGATTACGCGCCCCTGTGCGAGATCATGGGGCGGTCGCATCTGGCGCCCGAAGTCTTCAACTGCAGCGCGCCGGATACCGGCAACATGGAGACGATCCTTCGCTATGGAGACGATGCGCAGAAGGAGCGTTGGCTGAAGCCGCTGCTGGCGGGCGAAATCCGGTCGGCCTTCGCGATGACCGAACCGGACGTCGCCTCCTCCGACGCGACCAACATAGCCAGCTCGATCGTTCGGGACGGCGGAGATTATGTCATCAACGGCCGCAAATGGTACACGACCGGCGCGACGGACCCCCGTTGCAAGATCATCATCTTCATGGGACAGTCGGACCCGACCGGCGCGAACCGCCACACCAGGCAATCGATGGTTCTCGTTCCCAAAGACACTCCGGGCGTCAGGGTCGTGCGGTCCCTGCCCGTGCTGGGCTTCTACGGAGTGCCTGATCGCGCTTCCGAAGTCGTCTTCGACAACGTGCGCGTGCCGATCGGCGCCATCCTTCTGGGCGAGGGGCGCGGATTCGAAATCGCGCAGGGGCGCTTAGGGCCCGGCCGCATCCATCACTGCATGCGCCTCATCGGCCTGAGCGAACGCGTGTTGGAGCGGATGTGCCGACGCGCCGAGAATCGCGTCGCCTTCGGGCGTCCGCTTGCCGAGCAGACCGTGACCTTGGAGCGCCTCGCCGAGGCGCGGATCATGATCGAGCAGGCGCGGCTGCTGACTCTCAAGGCGGCTCACATGATGGACACCGTCGGCAACAAAGCGGCGCGGCAGGAGATCGCGATGATCAAAGTCGTTGCGCCCAATATGGCGCAGCAGATCGTCGACTGGGCGATTCAGCTGTTCGGCGGCGGCGGCACGAGCAACGATCATTTTCTCGCCGCCGCGCTCGCGACGACGCGCCTGCTGCGTCTCGCGGACGGCCCGGACGAAGTGCATCGAAATCAGATCGGGCGCCTGGAAGTCCGGCGCTGCCAGAACACCGACCCGGCGCGCACGGGCGGCAGCGGCGAGCAACTCTCGCGCGAGGAGGCGGAGGCCTGGTCGCAGGGCGGATTATGGCCACGACCGGAGGGTATGCCGTCATGAGCGGACGCGTCGCAGGCAAGAGAGCGCTGATCACCGGCGCCGCCCAGGGGATCGGCGCCGCGAGCGCGTTGGCGCTGGCGCGCGAGGGCGCCAAAGTCCTTCTCACCGACGTCAACGCCGAAGGCGCGGCGGCGGAGGCGCAATCCATCAATGCCGAACTCGGCGCCGGCGTCGCGCATTCGCTGCGGCACGACGTCACCAGCGAGAGCGACTGGATCGCCGCCGTCGAGCACGCTCGGGCGACCATGGGCGGCCTCTCGGTGCTCGTGAACAATGCCGGCGTCGCGGTCATGGGCTCGGTTGAGGACTTGAGCCTGGAGGAGTGGCGACGGGGCATGAGGGTAAACGCCGACAGCGTGTTTCTGGGGTCGAAATACGCCCTTCCCCTCATGCGCGAGAGCCAACCCGGCTCGATCGTCAATCTCTCGTCGATCGCGGGGCTGATCGCGGCGCATAATTTCGCCAGCTACAACGCCTCGAAGGCGGCGGTGTGGCTGCTGACCAAATCGGTGGCGCTGCATTGCGCGCGCAACGGCTGGAACATCCGCAGCAATTCGATCCATCCGACCTTCATCCAGACGCCGATTCTGAAATCCCTGATCGGCGATCGCGACGAGGCGACGGTGCTCGCCAAGCTGACGAAGCAGGTGCCCCTCGGCCGACTCGGCGTGCCGCAGGACGTCGCCAATGCGGTGATTTATCTCGCCTCCGACGAAAGCGGCTTCATGACCGGGGCCGAGTTGAAGCTGGACGGCGGCATATCCGCGATGTGACGGAGCAGAGCAAGCCAATGACCAGCGGAGGCGTGAGCGATGCGCCGGCGCCGTTCGACGTCCCGGCGCTTCAAGCCTATCTCAGAGCGTCGGTCGCCGGATTCGACGGCCCGCTGCGCGTCAGTCGTTTCAGCGGAGGCCAGTCGAATCCGACCTTCCTGCTGGGCGCGGGCGAGAGGAAATACGTGCTGCGCAAGAAGCCGGACGGGCCTCTGCTGCCTTCGGCGCACGCGATCGAACGCGAATATCGCGTGATCTCCGCGTTGCGGGGCAGCGGCGTTCCGACGCCGGATGCGCTCGTCCTTTGCGAGGACGCTTCGGTGATCGGCGCCCCTTTCTATGTGATGGCGCATGTCGAGGGCCGTATCTTCTGGGATCCTGCCTTGCCGGGCCTGAAGCGGAGCGAGCGCGCCGCTATCTACGACGACATGAATCGGGTCATCGCGACGCTGCACGGCCTGGACGTCGAGGCCGTCGGGTTGACGGACTTCGGCCGGGCAGGGAATTATCTCGAGCGGCAAATCGCGCGTTGGAGCAAGCAATATCTCGCCTCGCAGACGCAGCCGATCGAGGCGATGCTGCGCCTCATCGACTGGTTGCCGCGGCGACTGCCGCCGCCGGGCGCGACGGCGCTGGTCCACGGCGATTTGCGGGTGGACAATATGATCTTCGATCCGGTCGAGCCGCGAATCGTGGCGCTGCTCGACTGGGAGCTTTCCACCCTCGGCGACCCGCTCGCCGATTTCGCCTATCACATGCTGACCTGGATCCTGCGCGCGGACGAATTTCGCGGCATGGCCGGGGCCGATCTGGCGGCGCTGGGCATACCCGACGCGCCCGAATATCTGAGACGTTACGCGGAGCGTCGCGGCCTCGGCCCCGTCGATCCCGCCCTTTGGGACTACCATCTCGTATACAATCTGTTCCGCCTCGCAGCGATCCTTCAAGGCATCGCGAAGCGCGCGCAAGACGGCAATGCGGCGGCGGCCAACGCGCACGAAACCGGCGCCCGCGCCCGTTTGATTGCGGAGATTGCATGGCGTCGCGCGGTGGAGCGCCTCGGAGCGACGTAACGCGGCCGGGGAGATCGCGCCTCAGCTTCCCAGCTTCGCCGCGCATTGTATGCTTTTGTCGTTCGTCAGGGATTTGGAAACTCCGCCGCAATCTTTCGCTTGGGTCGAAAGCCGCCCCGGCGGCCTGCGCGGCCAACCCTCCCGCGTCATGCGGTCGGCTGCGCAATTCGAGGCGAATGCGAAGCATTCGGCCGGTCAAATGGCTAGTATCAACAGTGATGAAAGGTGCATAGAGGGGAGCGATTGCGGACGGCAAGGGAAAAGCGCCGCCTTCGGCGCGGCGTATGGGGTTGGGATGGTTGAGCTTTTAGCCGAGCAGCCTGACACGGCCTGACAGCCGTTTTTATCAGAACGTCAATGATATCAATGGGCCAAGCGGCATCCCCGCCCGTCGGGTTGGCTAGGCAGGCCGGTAAGGAGGGATGCGGTCTTACGGCCACAGAGCAGCGACAGGACTGGCGAAACCCGGCGGTCCATGATGGGTTACATGTAACTAACCCGGAGAATTGTCATGGCCCCGGCGTCAAGCCCCAAGCGCTCGCGCGTGAAGGTGCGGGAACATCGCGAGCGGCTGCGCAAGCAAGGTCTGCGCCCGATCCAGATTTGGGCGCCGGACGTGCGCTCTCCCGCCTTCCGCACGGAGGCGCATCGCCAGTCGGCCGCCATCGCCGCCAGCGCCCATGCGTTCGACGATCAGGCGTTCATCGACGCGGTGTCGGACTGGGGCGATCAATGAGGCGTGGCGACATCTGGACCGTCGCCGGCGGCAAGGACTATGCGGGCAAGCCGCGCCCCGTCGTCATCGTCCAGGACGACAGCTTCGACGCGACGGACTCCATCACGGTCTGCGCCTTCGCCACGGACGAGACCGAAGCGCCGCTGTTCCGTCTGCCGGTGGAGCCGAACGGGCGCAACGGCCTGCGCGCCGCCTGCCGCCTGATGGTGGACAAGATTTCCACGGTCTCCAAGACCAAGGTTGGCGCGCGCGTCGGCAGGTTGGACGACGAGGACATCCTGCGGCTCAATCAGGCGGTGCTCGTATTCCTCGGACTGGCGGTCTCGCCCAGGACCAAGCGGGAGACGTAAAATCGGCTAGTCCCGGCGTTCGCAGTTCTGTTCTGAATTGGCGGAGGGGGCGGGATTCGAACCCGCGATACGGTTTCCCGTATACACACTTTCCAGGCGTGCGCCTTCGACCGCTCGGCCACCCCTCCGCGACGCGCGTTTTCGCGCGAAGAGCGCGCATATCACCTCGCGCGGCTCGCGCGCAAGTCGGCGCGCCGCATTGGCGCCCGCTCATCCCGGCGTGGACAGGGCGCGAGGCTTTGCGTAAGACGAGGCCGCCTGGGCCTTGCGCGGGATTGCGGCGTGTTCCGATTTTTGCTTCGCTTCGTCGGCCTGATCCTGCTCGCCGGCGCATTCGCCGCCGCGGTCATCGACGGCGCGCGCTCGCTCGCCGCCCAGCAAGTGGCGCTGACGCCGATGGGCGTGGCGCTCGATCTCGCCTTTCCCAGCAAATTCCCGCTGCTGCAACCCTTCGTCGAGAAGCGGCTGCATCCGCTGTTGTGGGACCCGGTTCTCCTCGATATCCTCTCGGCGCCGGCCTTTCTCGATCTGGCCGTGCTCGGATTTGCCCTGATCTATCTCGTTCGGCCTCGCGCGCCGACGGTCGGATTCTCGAGCCGGGCCCGTTGAGACGCCTCCGGCGCGACCGACGTAACAAACGGCGCCGTTCGCGCGACCAAGCGCCGGACCCAATCAGGAGCCGAGCATGTTGAGCTTCCTCGCCAACAAAACGCGCGTCGTTTCGCCCTCCGAAGCCCTGCCGGGCCGTTCGCAGAGAATCGCGACCGCGCGCGAACATTTCGTCAACGGCCGCCCGCTCGAGGGCCCCTATCCCGAGGGAATCGAGACCGCGGTTTTCGCCATGGGCTGCTTCTGGGGCGCCGAGCGCAAGTTCTGGCAGGCGGGCGAGGGCGTTTACGTCACGGCCGTCGGATATGCCGGCGGCTTCACGCCCAACCCGACCTACGAGGAGGCCTGCAGCGGACGCACGGGGCACGCCGAAGCGGTGCTGGTGGCCTACGATCCGGCGAAAATCGCCTACGACGACCTGCTGCGGATCTTCTGGGAAGGCCACGATCCGACGCAGGGCATGCGCCAGGGCGCCGACGTCGGCTCGCAATATCGGTCGGCGATCTACGCGGCGACGCCCCGCCAGCTGGAGGCGGCGCGCCGATCCGCGACGACGTTCGGCCAAGCGCTGAAGGCCGGGGGTTACGGCCCGATCACCACCGAGATCGCCGAGGCCGGGCCGTTCTATTTCGCCGAAGGCTATCACCAGCAATATCTGGCCAAGAATCCCGGCGGCTATTGCGGCCTCGGCGGGACGGGCGTGTCCTGTCCGACCGGCGTCGGCGCCTGAACGCCTTCGCTGAAGCGATAGCCGATTCCCGATTCGGTGCGGATGATCGTCGGCGCCGAAGGCTCGCGCTCGATCTTGTTGCGCAGCTGACCGACGAAGACGCGCAGATATTGCGTATCGCTCTTGTGCGCGGGGCCCCAGACCGCGCTGAGGATCTGGCTGTGCGTCATCACGCGCCCGGCGTTGCTGGCCAGCGCGCACAACAGATCGTATTCGCGCGGCGTCAGCTTGATCGCCACGCCGTCGCGCGTGACCAATCGCCGGTCCATGTCGATGGTCAGGCCGTCGATCTCGACGCGCGTCTTCGGCGCGGCGCCCGCCTTGGCGTGGCGTAGCGCGGCGCGCAGACGCGCCAGCAATTCGCCGATCGCAAAGGGCTTTTCGACATAGTCGTCGGCGCCGAGATCGAGCGCCGCGATCTTTTCCGCTTCGCGGTCGCGCGCCGAGAGAACGACGATCGGCGCCGGCGTGAATTGCCGCGCCGCGACGATCACGTCCTTGCCGTCCATGTCGGGAAGCCCGAGGTCGAGGACGATGAGGTCCGGGGCGGCGTTGGCCATCAGGCGCAGCGCCTCGTGACCCGAGGCCGCGTGCAGCACGGCATAGCCCGAGGCTTCGAGCGCGGGGCGAAGAAACCGCAATATCTGGGGCTCGTCGTCGACGATGAGAATGCGCGCGCCGCTCATGGCGCCGCCTTGGCGATTTCCGGCGTCTCGGCGGCCGGCATCGCGATGACGACGCGCGTGCCGCGCCGTCGCGCCGCCGGGCTCTCCGCCCAGATCCTGCCGCCCATCGCCTCGATCAGACCGCGGCTGATGGAAAGGCCGAGGCCGGTGCCGGCCTTGCGCCCGTCGGCCCGTCCTCCGCGATAGAATTTCTCGAAGATGCGTTCGAGGTCGGCCGGCTTGACGCCCGGTCCTTCGTCGGTGACGGAAAGCAAGACGGTGGCGCCGTCGCGCCGCGCGTGAACGCTGACGCGCCCGCCTCCGCCGTATTTCTGCGCGTTGTCGAGCAGGTTGAACAAGACCTGTTCGAGGAGGTTGGCGTCGCCGCGCATGAACGGCAGGTCGCGCGCCAGGCTCGTCGAAAAGACCTGCCCCGGGAACGCCTTGCCCGCGCGCTCGACCGCCGCGCGCACGATTTCGGCGACGTCGACGAAATCGCTTTTTGGCCGCAAGGCGCCCGCCTCGATTCGCGACATGTCCAGGAGATTGGCGATGAATCGCGTCAGGCGCGCGGCTTCCTCTTCGATCGAGGCGAGCAGGTCGCTGCGCTGCTCGGCGGGCATCGCGTCGCCGAATTTGCGCAGCGTCGTCACCGCGCCGGTGATCGTCGCCAGCGGCGTGCGCAAGTCGTGCGACAGCGAGGCCAGCAAGGTCGTGCGCAGCTTCTCGTTCTCCTCCAGCGCCACGGTGCGCACGGAGGCCTTGACCAGGATCGCGCGGTCGATGGCGATCGCCGCCTGTTCGAGAATGAGGTTGAGCGCGTGTTCGAGCGTCGGCGAGATCGGGGCGACGGCGTCGGCCGGCTCGAAGCCGCAGACGCCGACGACGCCGCGCGTCGTGACCAACGGGCGGAACTGGAAACGCACGTTCGGCAAGGTGCCGGTCTTCCAGCCCGCCGCCTCGCTCTTCTCGAACGCCCAGCGCGCCGCGCCGGTTTCCCCCGGGTCGAGCGCGTCGATGGGCGGCCAGGCGGAACTGAGGACGAGATCGCCGTCCTCGGGCAGCAGCATCACGACGCAGCGCGCGTTGATCGCCTTCTGCGCATAGACGGTCGCCGCCTGCAAAATGTCGTCGAGCGCGACGGCGCCGGAAAGCTTGCGCGAAAGTTCGAACAACGAGCGCGTCGTCTGGGCGCTTTCGCGCGCCAGGCGCTCCTGGTCGCGCGCGCGGCCGGCGAGCCAGCCCACGAGAATGGCGACGATCAGGAAAATGACGAGCGCGAAAAATTCATGCGGCTCGCTGACGCTGAATTCGTATAGCGGCTGGACGAAGAAAAAATCGTAGGCGAAAAACGAAAGAATCCCCGCCATGATGGCGGAGCGAAGGCCGAAGCGCGTGGCGCAAAACAGCACCGCGATCAGGAAGATCATCGATAGATTGGGCAGGCGCAGCCACAGATTGAGCAATTTGCCGACGCCGACCGCCGCCGCGACCGAGCCGACCGCCGCGAGAAGGCCGATCGGCAGACCTCGCGTGAAGGCCGCGCCGGGCCGCCATTGTGTCGTCGTCTCGCGGGGCTTGTCCCCGGTGACGACATGCACGCCGATGAGAACGGCGCGCCGCACCAACGCTTCCGACAAGGAGCGGCCGGCAAGACGGAAGAAAAAGCCGGCCCGCGAGCGTCCGACCACGATCTGGGTGATGTTCTCGCGCTGCGCATAGAGCAGGATTTCGGCCGGCAGGTCGTGGCCGACCAGCCGCGCCACTTCGGCGCCGAGACTTTGCGCGAGGCGCAGAGCGTCGTCGACGTGCTTGGCGCTCTTGCCGGCGGGGTCGCCGTGTCCCGGCGCGTCGACGGTCACCGCGACCCAGCTGGCGTTGAGGCCGGTGGCGAGGCGGCTCGCGGCGCGCACGACGTCCATCGACAGCGCGTCCGGGCCGACGCAAACGAGCAGGCGCTCGGCGGTTTCCCATGGCCCTTCGATGGCGTTCTGGCGCAACTGTTCGACCATCTGGTCGTCGACCCGCGCCGCCGTCCGGCGCAGCGCGATTTCGCGCAACGCCGTGAGATTGCGCAGGGTGAAGAACTTCTGCTGCGCGAGCTTCGCCGTTTCCGGAAGATAGACCTTGCCGTCCTTGAGGCGCTGGATCAGCTCCTCGGAGGTGATGTCGACGAGCACAATGTCGTCCGCGTCGCGCAGCACGATGTCCGGCACCGTCTCGCGCACCGTGACTCCGGTGATGCGCGAGACGACGTCGGCGAGACTTTCGAGGTGCTGGATGTTGAGCGCGGTCCAGACGTCGATGCGCGCGTCGAGCAATTCCTCGACGTCCTGCCAGCGCTTTGGATGCCGGCTTTCCGGCGCGTTGGTGTGCGCGAGTTCGTCGACGATGATCAGCTTGGGCTTGCGGCGCAAGGCGCCGTCGAGGTCGAACTCCTCGATCTGCCGATCCTGCCAGCGCATGATGCGGCGCGGCAGGATTTCGAGGCCTCGCGTCAGCGCCTCGGTATCCCCGCGGGAATGGGTCTCGACCAGGCCGACGACGACGTCGACGCCCTCTTCGCGGAGCAGCCGCGCGCGTTGCAGCATGGCATAGGTCTTGCCGACGCCGGGCGCGGCGCCGAGGAACACCAGCAATCGGCCGCGCTTCTCCTTTTCCGCCAGCGCGAGCAGCGCGTCCGGGTCGGGTCGACGCTCAGGGTTTCGCTCGTTGGCCAAGAGATCGCGACTTCACCAATTTCTGGCGGCCACTATAGCGCATGAGGGGCCATGTTAGGCAACAGGACGCTCGCGCGCGGGGCGCGGCGCCTCGATCCAAATCGGCGCCGTCTTTTCGGCGCCAAAGCCGCAAATCGCGGGTCGGGGTTAAGCGTCAATGGGAAGAAATCAACCAGGCAATGAACAAGGCGGCGGTTATGGCGACAAAAATCACTTGCGACACGATGCGGGCGACCTCGCCCGACGGCCGGCGGCCGAAATTCATGCCGGCGGCTATTGGAATTGCGCTGACCCTAGCGCGAGCGCTGTTCTTGATCACGGCGACCTCCTGGATTGGGCCGAGTTGACGCAAAACAATGCTAAGGCCGCACGCCGCAAGTATTCCATATCGAATTTCGGCCGGGGGCATAAGGGATTCGTAAGGCGCCATCGCCTGAGCGCGGATTCCGTTCTTCTGCCCGATCCTTACGTTTTCCTTATGCTGCGGCGCCAAATCCCGCATTGATCGCTTACAGGCTCCGAGCGCAAAACCGGCCGTCAAATTGGAGGCGCCACGCCATGGCTGACGTTGTCTATCTAGTCGTTGGGATTCTGTTTTTCGTCCTGATGGGCCTTTACGCCCACGCCTGCGACAGATTGTAAGGAGAATCGCAATGACCGAGCCCATCATCGGCTTGATCGTCGGAATCAGCCTCGGAATCTACCTCCTGTACACGCTGATCCACCCCGAAAAATTCTGAGCTTTCAGAAAATTCCGAACTTGAAGGTGACGCCATGACACTCGTCGGCTGGTCGCAAATCGCGATCGTCCTCGCGCTCGTGCTCGCAACCGCCATACCCTTGAGCGGCTTGATAGTGAGCGTCTACGCAGGCAAAGACAATTTTCTCTCTCCGCTTCTGCGCCCGGTCGAGCGCGGCTTCTATCGCCTCGCCGGCGTCGACGAGACGCGCGAGCAGAGCTGGTTCATTTATGCGATGGCCATGATCGCGTTCTCGATCGCCGGCTTCGTCTCGCTCTACGCGATTCAGCGGTTCCAGAACGTGTTGCCGCTCAATCCGCAGGGCTTCGACGCCGTTCCGCCCGATCTCGCTTTCAACACGTCGATCAGCTTCATAACCAACACCAATTGGCAGAACTACGGCGGCGAGACGACGATGAGTCATCTCACGCAGATGATCGGCCTGACGACGCATAACTTCCTGTCGGCGGCGACGGGCCTCGCCATGGCCTTTGCGCTGGTGCGCGCTTTCGCGCGCTCGTCCGCGACGACGGTGGGTAATTTCTGGGTCGATATGAGCCGGATCACCCTCTATGTCCTGCTGCCGATCTCGATCGTCTTCGCCATCGTTTTCGTCGCGCTCGGCGTGCCGCAGACGTTGATGGGTTCGGTCGACGTGACGACGCTCGAAGGCGCCAAGCAGACCATTTCGATGGGGCCGATGGCGAGCCAGGAGGTCATCAAGGAGCTCGGCACCAACGGCGGCGGCTTCATGAACGCCAATTCGGCGCATCCATTCGAGAACCCCAACGCCTGGACGAATATCCTCGAGATCTGGGCGCTGCTGCTCGTCCCGACCGCGTCGGTGCTCGCCTTCGGCCGGGCGGTCGGCGACTTCAAGCAAGGCCGCGCGATCCTGATCGCGATGGCCATTCTGCTCGTCCTCGGCATCGGCGTCGTCTATTGGGCGGAATGCGCGGGAACTCTGGGCGTGAGCGCGCTGGGCGTCGATCCGTCGGCCGGCAATCTCGAAGGCAAGGAGCTTCGCTTTGGGCAGGCGCTGAGTTCGATGTTCGCCACGGCGACGACCGCGACCAGCACCGGCGCGGTCAACGCGATGCACGATTCGCTGACGCCGCTGGGCGGCCTCGTGCCGCTGTTCAACCTGCTGGCCGGCTGCATCTGGCCGGGCGGCGTCGGCGCGGGGCTCTATGGCTTCCTCGTGGTCGCGGTCATCGCGGTCTTCGTCGCGGGGCTGATGGTCGGCCGCACGCCGGAATATCTCGGCAAGAAGATCGAGTCGCGCGAAATGAAGCTCGCGATGTTCGCGGTGCTGATCTATCCGCTCAGCGTGCTCGGCTTCTCCGCGGCCTCGGTGATGCTGAAGAGCACGGCCGACGCCCTAGGCAATTCGGGACCGCACGGTCTATCCGAGATCATCTACGCCTTCGCCTCGGCCAACGCCAACAACGGCTCGGCTTTCGCCGGACTGAGCGGCAATACGCCGTGGTTCAACACGACCCTCGGCCTCGCCATGCTGTTGGGTCGCTTCGCCTACGTAATTCCGGTGCTCGCGCTTGCCGGAGGGCTGGCGGCCAAGAAGAAGGTTCAGGCGTCGGCGGGAACCTTCCCGACCACCGGACCCTTGTTCGTCGGTCTGCTGCTCGGCGTCGTCGTCATCCTCTACCTGCTGCAATATTTCCCCGCCCTCGCGCTGGGGCCGGTCGTCGAGCATTTCCTGATGCTGGGCGGCAAGGCTTTTTGACAGCAAGTCTCATTCCGATTGGAGTTATCCATGTCCACGAAGGCGAAGGCTCAGGGACTGTTCGATCCCACCATTATCCGCGGAGCGGCGCTGGACGCGCTGCGCAAGCTCGATCCGCGGGCGCTGGCGCGCAACCCGGTGATTTTCGTCACCGAGGCGGTCTCGCTCGTCGTCACCGGCTTTTTCATCCGCGATCTCATCACGCATGAAACTTCGCCGTTGTTTTCGGGCCAGATCGCGTTCTGGCTGTGGTTCACGGTGCTGTTCGCGAATTTCGCCGAAGCGGTGGCGGAGGGACGCGGCAAGGCGCAGGCCGAGAGCCTGCGCAGGAGCCGCACCGACACGCGCGCCAAGCGCTATGTCGACCCGAAGAACCTCGGCGGCGCGCGCCAAGGCGTGAATGCAACGGATCTGCGCGTCGGCGACGTCGTCTTCGTCGAAGCCGGCGACATGATCCCCGGCGACGGCGAGATCATCGAGGGCCTCGCGTCGGTCAACGAATCGGCGATCACCGGCGAATCCGCGCCCGTCATCCGCGAAGCGGGCGGCGACCGTTCGGCGGTGACCGGCGGCACGACGGTGCTTTCCGACTCGATCAAGGTGCGCATCACCGCCGCGGCGGGCTCGACCTTCATCGATCGCATGATCGCGCTCGTCGAAGGCGCCGAGCGGCAGAAGACGCCGAACGAACTCGCGCTGTCGATCCTGCTTTCCGGCCTGACGCTGATCTTCCTGATCGTCTGCGTAACGCTATGGCCGCTCGCCGGCTATTCCGGGACGGTCCTGTCGGTGACGGTGCTCATCGCGCTGCTGGTCTGCCTCATCCCGACGACGATCGGCGGCCTCCTTTCGGCGATCGGCATCGCCGGCATGGATCGGCTGGTCCGCTTCAACGTCATCGCCACTTCGGGGCGGGCCGTCGAGGCGGCCGGCGACGTCGACACGCTGCTGCTCGACAAAACCGGCACGATCACGTTCGGCAATCGCATGGCCGACGAGTTCATCGCCGTCACGGGCGTCTCGGAACGCGCATTGGCCGAAGCGGTGTCGCTGGCCAGCCTCGCCGACGAGACCCCCGAGGGGCGCTCGATCGTCGCGCTCGCCAAGAGCCGCTATGGCGTCGACACGCCGGCGAATCCGGCGCAGGCGACGGCCGTGCCCTTTAGCGCGCAAACCCGCATATCCGGCATCGATTTGCCCGGACGGGTGTTGCGCAAGGGCGCCGTCGACGCGATCCTCGCGGAAGCCGGCCTCGCGCGCGAAAAGGCGCCGGCCGACTTCAACCAGGCGGTCGACCGCATCGCGCGCGCCGGCGGCACGCCGCTGGCCGTCTCCGACAACAAGCGGTTGCTTGGGATCATCCATCTCAAGGACATCGTCAAACCCGACATCCGTCCGCGCTTCGCCGAACTGCGCGCGATGGGCATCAAGACGGTCATGGTCACCGGCGACAATCCGTTGACCGCCGCCGCGATCGCTTCGGAGGCCGGCGTCGACGATTTCATCGCGCAGGCGACCCCGGAAGACAAACTCGCCTATATCAGGAAAGAGCAGCAGGGCGGCCGCCTCATCGCCATGTGCGGCGACGGCACCAATGACGCGCCGGCGCTTGCGCAGGCCGACGTCGGCGTCGCCATGCAGACCGGCACCCAGGCGGCGCGCGAAGCGGGAAACATGGTGGATCTCGACTCCGATCCCACCAAGCTGATCGAGATCGTCGGCATCGGCAAGCAGTTGCTGATGACGCGCGGTTCGCTGACGACCTTCTCGATCGCCAACGACGTCGCGAAATATTTCGCGATCATTCCCGCGCTGTTCGTGACGACCTATCCCGAACTCGGCGCCCTCAACGTCATGGGGCTGCATTCGGATAAGTCGGCGATCCTGTCGGCGGTGATCTTCAACGCGCTGATCATCATCGCGCTCATTCCGCTCGCGTTGAAGGGCGTGGCCTATCGCCCGATCGGCGCGGCGGCCCTGCTGCGCCGCAACCTGGCGATCTACGGCCTGGGCGGCATCATCGTTCCGTTCATCGGCATCAAGATCATCGACGTCTTGGTCGCCTTCCTGCATCTGGCTTGAGGATAAACGTCATGTTGAGCCAAATTCGCCCCGCCATCGTCTTGCTGGCGCTGTTCACGCTTCTGACCGGACTCGCCTATCCCTTGGCGATCACGGGGGTCGCGCAAGCCCTTCTGCCCTATCAGGCCAACGGCAGCCTGCTGCAGGTCGGCGGGAATCCGGTCGGATCGGAGCTGATCGGTCAGAACTTCGCCGCCGACAAATATTTCCATAGCCGGCCCTCGGCGACCCAAACGCAAGACCCGGCGCACCCGGACGATCCGACGAAGACGATCGACGCGCCCTATAACGCGGCCAATTCCACGGGCTCGAACCTCGGTCCGACCTCGCAGAAGCTGTTCGACCGCGTGAAGGCCGACGTCGACGCCAAGCACGCCGCGGGGTGGACGGCGATCCCGGCCGATTCCGTGACGACCTCGGCTTCGGGTCTCGACCCGCATATCTCGCCGGAAAACGCCATCGCCCAGATCGCGGCGGTCGCCAAGGCGCGCAATCTGCCGGTGGACAAGGTGCGCGCTCTCGTCGACGCCAATATCGAAGGCCGCGCCTTCGGGCTGGTCGGCGAGCCCCGCGTCAACGTCCTGCGCCTGAACATGGCGCTGGACGCCCTGAAGGCCTCCTGAAACACCGCTGGCGCCGCCCCATTCGCCCCGCAAGGGCAAGGGGGCGGCGCCTTCACTTCGCCAACATGTCGCGGATCGCCTGCAATTCCTTTCGCCGCGCCGCGTCGATCGGGGGCGGGGTGAGCTTCAACCCCTCCAGCGCGTCGATGACGATCTGCGACACGATCAGGCGCGCGTTCAGCTTGTCGTCGGCGGGAACGACATGCCAAGGCGCGAACTCGACGCTGGTCGCGCCGAGCCCGTGCTCATAGGCGCTCATGTAGTCCTTCCAGGACTTTCGCTCCTCGGCGTCGGCGCGCGAGGCTTTCCAGGCCTTGTCCGGCGTGTCCAAGCGTTCCAGCAGGCGGTTGAGCTGCTCGTCCTTCGAGAGGTGCAGAAAGATCTTGACGAAACGCGTGCCGTTGGCGTGCAGATGGCGCTCGAGTCCGCGTATCGAGTGCAAGCGCTCCGCCCAAAACGCGTCGAGATCGCTTGGCGTTTTGAACGCCCCCTCCTCGCGCAACAGTTCGGGATGGACGCGGGTGATGAGCACCGATTCGTAATAGGAGCGATTGAAGATGCCGATGATTCCGCGCTCCGGCAATTCGCGGACCTCGCGCCAGAGAAAGTCGTGCCCCGCCTCGGCCGGCGTCGGCTGCTTGAAGGCGACGACCTTGCACCCCTGCGGATTGACGCCGGACATCACATGCGCGATGGCCCCGTCCTTTCCCGCGGTGTCCATGCCCTGGAGGATGATCAGCAGGGCGTAACGGGTCGATCTGACGAGGTGCTCCTGCAGCCTGCTCAGCGCGGCGACGTGCTCGGCGAGGATCTTCTCGTAATCGGCCTTCGACCCATAGACCGGATCGACCCGCGTGGGGCGCCCGGCGAGCGAGGCCGGCCCGCCTTCGGCGACGCGAAAGGCGCTGACGTCGATCTTCATCGCTTCATTCCCTTTCGTGTCCCGCCGCTCACAGCGGCCGCTGGCCCTCGGCGGCGCGCTTGGCCATCTTGGCGAATTTCTTGACCACCCGGTCGCGCTTGAGCTTCGAGATATAGTCGATGAACAGCACGCCGTTGAGATGATCGATCTCGTGCTGCAAGGCCGTCGCCAGCAACCCCTCGGCGACGATCTCCTGCCGCTTGCCTTCGCGGTCGAGGAACCGCGCGCGCACTTTTGCCGGACGCTCGACCTCCTCGTAATATTCGGGGATCGACAGGCAGCCCTCTTCGTAGACCGAGCGCTCCTCGGAGGACCAGGCGATCTCCGGATTGACGAAATATTGCGGCTGCGGCGGCTCGTCCTTCTTGGCCAGATCGATCACGACGAGGCGGATCGGCTCGGCGATCTGAATCGCCGCGAGGCCGATGCCGGGCGCGTCGTGCATGGTCTCGACCATGTCGTCCATCAGCTTGCGCAGTTCGTCGTCGACTTGCCCGAGCGGGGCGCTGACGAGGCGCAACTTCGGGTCGGGAAGGATAATGATGGGGCGCAGAGCCATGGCGTTCGCTTCGTTTTCTCGCTTCGTCTTCGTCTGATAGTCGCGCGGCGCGACGCGGTCAAACCTGTTCTTCTTTCGTTCGTTTCGCCGCGGCGAATCAGCTATGGTCGGCGCCATGAACCAGGTTTTCATGACCCTCGACGGCGTTCCCCTGACCTTCGCCGAAGCGCTCGGCGGCGCGCTCGCGGCGATCGCGCTGCTGCTGTTCGTGGTCATCGTCGCGCTCGCGCGATCGAGCGCGGCGCGCCGGCGCGAAGCCGAGGCCGCGGACGAGCGCCAGCGCGAACTCGAGGCGCGCATCGCCGCGATCGTGCAATCCAACGCCGAGCTTAGCGGGCGGCTCGGCTCGATGAGCGAATGGCTCGGCTCGCGGCAGGCGGATATGACGCGCGTGATGGCGGAGCGCCTCGACACCGTCGGCGCGCGGCTCGGCGCCGGGCTCGAGACGCACGCGCAGACGACGGGCGCGAACCTCAACAAGCTCAACGAACGGCTCGCCGTCATCGACGCCGCGCAGGCGCGCATGGCCGGCATGACCGAGGAGGTCGTTTCGCTCAAGGACATTCTATCCAACAAGCAGACGCGCGGCGCCTTCGGCCAGGGACGGATGGAGTCGATCGTGCGCGACGGTCTGCCCGCCGGCGCCTACGAATTCCAGTTCTCGCTATCCAACAAGATGCGGCCCGATTGCGTTATTCGCCTGCCCGGCGATTCGCGCGTGCTCGCGGTCGACGCCAAATTTCCGCTCGAAGCCTTCACGCTGTTCAATCAGGCGCGCTCCGAGGAGGCGCGCAAGGCGGCGATGCAACGCGTGCGCGCCGACGTCGGCAAGCACGTCAAGGACATCATGGAGCGCTATCTCCTGCCCGGCGAGACGCAGGACATCGCCTTGATGTTCGTGCCCTCGGAATCGATCTATTCCGATCTCGTCGAGCATTTCGACGACGTCGTGCAGAAGGCGCATCGCGGCCGCGTCGTCATCGTTTCGCCGTCGCTGATGATGATGGCGATCCAGGTGACCCAGGCGATCCTGCGCGACGCGCGCATGCGCGACCAGGCGCACGCGATCCACGCGGAGGTCGGAAAATTGCTCAACGACGTGCGCCTGCTCGCCGAGCGCACCGCGAAACTGGAGGGCCATTTCCGCCAGGCGCAGGAAGACGTCGGCCTGATCGCGACCTCGGCCGAGAAAGTCACCCGCCGCGCGGCGCGCATCGACGCGATGGAATTTTCGCGCGAGGACGAGGCGGGGAAGGTCGAGGCGCCGCCGCATCTGCGGCTGGCGAAGGGCGCGGAGTAGGGGGACGACGCAATTTGGTTGCAGAGGTAACCGCCGCCTCATGCCTTGACTAATATATACAGAATGTGTATACATGAAAGCGTTCGAATGGGATGAAAGCAAGCGCCTGAAGAACATCGAAACCAAGAGTCTCGATTTCATCGACGCCGTTGTCGTGTTTGACGGACGCCCGGTGACGACGGCGCCGTCAAATTTCCCCTTTGAAGACCGGTTCGTCTCGACGGCCGTGTTGAACGACGGAAAATTCTACACCGTCGTGTGGACGTGGCGCGGCGTCGTGCGGCGGATCATTTCATTCAGGAGGGCGCGAGATGGTGAAGAAAGAGCGTACCGCGCGATATTCCACTGAAGAATTGCAGGCGATGCGTCGGCGCGGCGAAAGCAAGAGCGATTGGGCGCGCGCGGCCGCAATGACGGAAGGAGAAATAGAGGCAGCGATCGCCGCGGATCCCGAGGAAGCCGGCATGACGGTCGATTGGAGCCAAGCGTCGGTCGACATGCCGCAGCCGAAGGCCGTCCTCAACATGCGCGTCGACCGTGACGTGCTGGAATTTTTCCGGCGTGACGGACGGGGCTACCAGACCAAGATCAACGCCGTCTTGCGCTCCTATGTCGACCAGATGGTTCACCGCGAGAGAAGGTGATCGGGCTTGCGACTGATCGTCGCCTACGCCCCCGCCTTCCTTAGCCACGGCCGCGTCCCCGCCGGCGCCTCATGCGGCGCCACGCTCGGTTGGTAGAACAGCGTTCCCCCCGGCGCGCGCCCCTCGCGCAGCGCGCGCAAGGTCGGCGCGTCGACCACCTCGAACGCGGTGAAGCCGCAGCGCCGCATCAGCGGGATTTCGTCGAGCAGCACGTCGCCGGCGGCGCGCAGCTCGCCCTTGAAGCCGAAGCGCTCGCGCAGCAATTCGCCGTAGGAAAACGCGCGCCCGTCGGCGAACTTGGCGAAGTTCAGCGCGACCAGCGGGCGCTTCGCCGCTTCCGGCAGTTCCGCCACCGCGTCCTTGCCCGCGGAAATCGCGACGCCGACGGGATCGGCGCGCGCGCTCAGGGCGTCGCGCTCGGCGCTCCAGCGCGCGAAGGAGACGATGATCGCGCCCTTCGGCGGGATGGGCTCGGCGTCGCCGAGATTCGTCCAGGTGTCCTCGGCGAAGCCGCCGTCGCGCCACAGAGCCATCAGATGTCCTGCCCCGCGGAAAGCGGCTCGGTGTGGATGCCGCACTCGGTCTTGCCGCGGCCGCGCCAACGGCCGGCGCGCGAATCTTCGCCGGGCCGGACCGGACTGGTGCAGGGCAGGCAGCCGATCGAGGGATAGCCCTTGGCGACCAGGGGATGCGGCGGCAGGTCGGCCTCGCGGATGTAATTCAGGATGTCCGAGGCGCTCCAGCCGACGAGCGGATTGACCTTGACGCGCTCGCCCTCGGCCTCGAACAGCGGCACCGTGGCGCGGGTCACGCTCTGGAAACCCTTGCGGCCGGTGATCCAGGCCTCGTAGCCGTCGAGCGCCTTCGCCAGCGGCAAGACCTTGCGGATTTCGCAGCAGCGGTCGGGGTCGCTGGCGAACAGGAAGTTTTCGGGGTCCTCGGCTGCGAGCAGCGCGGGGTTCGGATCGGCGACGATGACGTTTTCGAGGCCGAGCCGCGCAACCAGTTCGTCGCGATACGCCAGCGTTTCCGGGAACAGCTGCCCGGTGTCGACAAACACCACGGGCGTTTTCGTGTCGACGCCGGCGACCATGTGCAGCAGCACGGCCGAATCCGCGCCGAAGCTGGAGACCAACGCGATGCGGCCCGGGAACAGATCCTCGATCGCCAGGCGCAGCAGCGAACTCGCCTTGACTCGCGCGAACTTGCCTTCGAGGCGCGAGGCGGCGATCGCGTCGCCGAACAATTTGACGTCGTGCGCGCTCATCAGATGTCCGATCCGGCGCTTCGTTCATAGAGCGCCTCCTTGAAAGGCGCGACGCCGACGCGCCGAAACGCGGCGAGGAAATCCTCGTTCGGCCCCGCGCGCTGCGCCATATAGGTCTCGACGATCGTCTCGACGGCCCCGACGATGTTCTCCGAGCTGAATCCGGGGCCGATGATCTCCCCGATCGAAGCCCTTTCGTCGCCCGAGCCGCCGAGGGTGACCTGGTAGGTCTCCTCGCCCGCGCGCTCGAGGCCGAGGATGCCGATATGGCCGACGTGATGGTGGCCGCAGGCGTTGATGCAGCCCGATATCTTGATTTTCAGCGGACCGATCGCGCGGGCGCGCGCGCCGTCGCCGAAGCGCTCGGAGAGGCGTTGGGCGATCGGGATCGAGCGCGCCGTCGCCAGCGCGCAATAGTCGAGCCCGGGGCAGGCGATGATGTCGCTGATCAGGCCGGCGTTGGGCGTGGCGAGCCCGACCGAGGCGAGCCGATCGTAGACCGCCGTGAGGTCGTCGAGCGCGACATGGGGCAGGATCAGGTTCTGCTCGTGGGAGACGCGCAATTCGTCGTGCGAATAGTCTTCGGCGAGATCGGCGACGGCGTCGATCTGGTCGGCGCTGGCGTCGCCGGGGACGCCGCCGATCGGCTTGAGCGAAATCGTCACGATCGCGTAGCCGGGCGCCTTGTGCGGCGTCACGTTCGATTCGAAGAACTTGGTGAATTTGGCGTCCTTGCCGCGGCGCCGTTCGACTCGGTCGCTGGTCGGCTTCTTGGCCTCGAGCGGCGGGGGCGCGAAATAAGCCTCGATGCGCTGGATCTCTTCGGCCGGCAGAACGAGGCCGGCGCGATCATGCGCGGCGAATTCCGCCTCGATGGCGTCGCGCAAGCCGGCAAGGCCCTTTTCGTGCAGCAGGATCTTGATGCGCGCCTTGTATTTGTTGTCGCGCCGGCCCTCGAGATTGTAGACGCGCAGGATCGCGTCGGCATAGGCGATGAGATCGCGCTCGGGCAGAAAGTCGCGGACCTTGTGGCCGAGCAGCGGCGTGCGGCCGAGTCCGCCGCCGACATAGACGGCAAAGCCCAACTCGCCCTTCTCGTTGCGCACGACCTGCAGCCCGATGTCGTGCGCCTGGATCACGGCGCGGTCGTGGGTTGCGCCGTTGACCGCGATCTTGAACTTGCGCGGCAGGAACGAGAACTCGGGGTGCAGCGACGACCACTGGCGCAGGATTTCGGCATAGGGACGGGGATCGGCGATCTCGTCGGCGGCGACGCCGGAATAATGGTCGGCGGTGACGTTGCGGATGCAATTGCCCGAGGTCTGGATCGCGTGCATCTCGACGCTGGCGAGTTCGGCGAGAATGTCGGGCGTATCCTTGAGCGCGGGCCAGTTGAACTGGAGGTTCTGGCGCGTCGTGAAATGGCCGTAGCCGCGATCATATTTGCGCGCGATTTCGGCGAGCTTGCGCATCTGGCGCGAGTTGAGCGTGCCGTAGGGCACGGCGATGCGCAGCATATAGGCGTGCAATTGCAGATAGAGCCCGTTCATCAGCCGGTGCGGCCGAAACTGCTCTTCGGTGAGTTCACCGGAGAGGCGGCGCGCGACCTGGTCGCGAAACTGCGCGACGCGCGCCGCGACGAAGGCGGCGTCGAATTCGTCATAGCGATACATGCGGCGTCTCCAGGGGCGCGTGCAGGGCGGGAATCGGCGCCTGCCCTTGCGCCTGCTTGCCGAGGTCGCGGCGCACCGTCGGCCCAGACGCGCGGATCGCTTCGCGCAGGGCCTTGGGCGCGTAATGGCCGTTGCGCCATTCGACCTCGACGGAATAGGGATCGACGATTCTGCTCTGCGCGACCGCCTCGCCCGCCAGCGCGAGAGCGGCCTTGAGCGCGGCCGCGTCGCTTTGGACGGCGGCGCGCGCGAAGTCCTCGACCCAGCCGCCTTCGGCGTCCTGGAACACGACGACGCCGTCGGCGAGCCGATTGGCGGTGACGATCTCACTCACGAGGCTTCCTTTTCCCGCGTCCGCGACTTCGCTCGATTTCCGCCGAGGGCGACGACGGGGCGAATGGATTTCACTTGGGTAAGTTGACAAATAATGTCGTTATATGAGGTCGATAGCAAATTATACGAGAATGATCTAGAAGATTTTTATTAACACATGAATATACGGTATTATTGATCCTTCCCGCCCTCTATGATCCACTCCTGCCGTCATGGCCGGGCTTGCCCCGGCCATCCACGTCTTTGCCGAATGCGGGAACCGCGCTAGCCTTCGCCCTGATGCGCGGCGGCTGGGTGTACATCATGACAAATCGGCCGAACGGCACGCTCTACACCGGCGTGACGAGCGATATCGCGCGCCGCGCGTATGAGCATCGCGAAGGCCTGATCGATGGCTTCACTCGCCGATATGGCCTCAAGCCCCTGGTGCTGACTGAGTTCTACGAAGATATCCGCGACGCCATCCAGCGCGAGCGCAACATCAAGCACTGGCCGCGCGCCTGGAAAGTGCGCCTCATTCATGGCGCCAATCCCGATTGGCGAGACTTGTATGAAGACTTGAACGCGTGAGGCGGCAAGAAAGGCGTGGATGGCCGCGACAAGCCCGGCCATGACGGTCGATGCTCTTTGCGGTCGCCGCCAGCCCTCGCCGCTCGGCCCACCCCCTCTACATGAAACTCTGCGGATCGACGTCGATCGCGACGCGCACGCCGCCGCGCGGCGGCGGCGCGGCGGCGAGGAGCGCGCGCAAGAACCCCTGCAGGTCGACGCCGCGCGGCGCCTTGAGCGCTAGGCGGAAGCGATGGCGCCCGCGCAGCACCGCCATCGGCGCCTCCGCGGGGCCGAGCAGGGTGATCTCGTCGCTCTCGACCGCGCCGCCGATCGGGGCGAGGCGCCAGTTCTTGCCGGGGGGAAGCGCATGCGCGGCCCGCGCCAGCGCGCGCGCATGCGCTTCGGCGCCGCCGCGGTCCTCGCCGGAAATGATGATCGCCGCCAGGCGTCCGAACGGCGGCAGGCCGCCGCGCCGTCGCTGCTCCGCCTCTTCGGCGTAGAAGCGCTCGACGTCGCCCGACAACAGCGCGGCGATGACGGGATGCTCGGGCTGCCAGGTCTGCAGCATCGCGCGGCCGGGCTTCTCGCCGCGACCGGCGCGTCCCGTCGCCTGGCGCAGCAGCTGGAACGTGCGTTCGGCCGCGCGCGGGTCGCCGTTGGCGAGGCCGACGTCGGCGTCGACGATTCCGACCAAGGTCAGCAGCGGAAAATTGTGGCCCTTGGCGACGAGCTGCGTGCCGATGAGAAGATCGTATTCGCCGCGCGCCGCCGCGTCGAGTTGCGCGCGCAGGCGCTCCAACCCGCCGGGAAAGTCCGAGGACAGCACCAGCGTGCGCGCATTGGGGAACAAAGCCTCGACTTCCTCGGCCAGACGCTCGACGCCGGGGCCGCAGGCGGCGAGGCTGTCGGCCTCCTGGCATTGCGGGCAGACGTCCGGGCGCTTTTCGACATGGCCGCAGTGATGGCAGACGAGCGCCTTGCGGAAGCGATGCTCGACGAGCCAGGCCGCGCAATTCGGGCATTGGAAGCGATGGCCGCAGGCGCGGCACAGGGTCAGCGGCGCATAGCCGCGGCGGTTGAGGAACAGCAGCGATTGTTCGCCATTGGCGAGGCCCGCTTCGATTCCCGCGACGAGGCGCGGCGCCAGCCAGCGGCCACGCGGCGGGCCCTCGCGGCGCAAATCGATCGCGCTCAGATCGGGCAGGGCGCGCTCGCCGAAGCGGGAGGCGAGCCGCAGCCAGCCGTAGCGGCCCTGCTCGGCGTTGACGCGCGTTTCCAGCGACGGCGTCGCCGAGGCGAGAACGACCGGCGCGCCTTCGAAGCGCCCGCGCACCACCGCCATGTCGCGCGCGTGATAGATCACGCCGTCTTCCTGCTTGTAGGCGCCTTCGTGCTCTTCGTCGACGACGATGAGGCCGAGATCGGCGAAAGGCAGGAACAGAGCCGAGCGCGCGCCCACGACGACGCGCGCCTCGCCGCTCGCGACCGCGCCCCAAAGCCGCTCGCGCTGGCGCGGCGAGACCGCCGAATGCCATTCGGCCGGGCGGGCGCCGAAGCGCGCCGCGAAGCGATCGAGGAATTGCGAAGTCAGCGCGATTTCCGGCAGCAGGACGAGCGCCTGACGCCCGGCGCGCAACGCTGCGGCGACCGCCTCGAAATAGACCTCCGTCTTGCCTGAGCCGGTGACGCCTTCGAGCAGGATCGCGCCGAAGACTTGGGCGTCGACCGCGCGCATCAGCGCGTCGGCCGCGGCGCGCTGATCGGTCTCCAGCGCTTTGAAAGCGAAATCGGCATCGAGCGGCGGCGCGGCGGGCTCGGGCGGCAGCGCGACGGCTTCGAGCGCGCCGTCGTCGACCAGCCCGTCGATCACGCCCGCGCCGCAGGCGGCGCTTTCCGCGAGCGCCGCCTTGGCTTGCAGCGCCGAATCGTCGAGGGCCGCGAGCACGCGCGCGCGGGCCGGCGTGAGGCGAAGAGGCGCCTTGCCGGTCTTGCGATAGGCGAGGCGGGGCGCCGGCGCGCCGGCCGCCTCCGGCGCGCGCGTCGCCATGCGCAGCACCATGCCGCGCGGCGCCAGGGTCCAGCGCGCGACCCAGTCGACGAAATCGCGCAACGGCTTGCGCAGCGGCGGCCAGTCGCGGATTTCGGCGACGGATTTCAGATTGTCGCCGCCGCCCTCGCGCGTCGACCACACGACGCCGACGGCGCGCCGCGTTCCCAGCGGCACGGCGACGAAACGCCCAGGCTCAAGGCCCCACGCGGCGGGCGCCTGGTAGCTGTAGGCCGTGTCGACCGCGACCGGCGCGAGCACGTCGACGACGACGCTCCGCCGCGGGTCCGCGGCGTCGTCGCGGGAGGGGTGAGTCATTACGACGCGCTTAGCACGCGGCGCTGAAGGAGGGTAGGATTTCGCGGCGCCGGCGACGGTTGGCGCGGGCCCTCATCCGGCCGGCTGGCGCCGGCCGCCTTCTCCCGTGAGCGGGAGAAGAGTTGGGGTGAGGGCGAGCGGCGCGTCGATCAGTTCGAAGCCCGACTACAGGCTCTTGTGCGAGCCGTCGCAGTAGGGCTGGTTCTTGCTGTGCTTGCAGCCGCAGAGATAGGCGGTCCCGTCCTTTTGCGCGACGAAGGGCTTGGGCGAGAACGCCGATCCCTTATGGGAACCGTCGCAGAACGGCTGCTTCGCGGACTTGCCGCAAGCGCACCAATAATAAGTCTTGTCGGCTTCCAAGGCGGCGGCGAACGGCGCCTTTTGCACGACACGCGGTTCGGACATCGGGGCTTCCCCTCGTCAGCGAAAATCGGTCACGCCTTCGGCTTGGCCGCCTCGGCCGCTTTGGCGGACGGGGTCTCGACGCGCTCGGCGATGCGCGCCGACTTGCCGCGGCGGTCGCGCAGATAATACAGCTTGGCGCGCCGGACCTTGCCCCTGCGAACGACCTTGATCGAATCGATCACGGGCGAGTAGACGGGAAAAACGCGCTCGACGCCTTCGCCATAGGAAATCTTGCGGACGGTGAAGCTCTCCTGGAGGCCGCCGCCGCTGCGCGCGATGCAAACCCCCTCGTAGGCCTGAACGCGCGTGCGCTCGCCTTCGCTCACCTTGACGTTGACGATGATCGTGTCGCCGGGCGAAAATTCCGGGATCTTGCGGCCCGCGCTCAATTTGGCCGCGTGTTCGGCGTCGAGCGTCTCGATGATGTTCACTGTCGTTCTCCATGCCGTGACGCCGAGCCCGCTCCGGCGGGTTCGACGAGCGCTTCGGCGCGCTGTTTTCAGTTGAGGCGCGCCTCATACAGCAAAGCCGCCGCCGAGTCGAGCCGTCGCGCATGTCGGGACACGGCGCACGAACGCCGAAGCGAGACCGAGCGCGTTGTGGCCTCGCGAGAGCGCCAACGCGACCGGTTTGAACGCGCACGATTTTGCTAGCGTCATGAAATCATTGATTGCCGAAAAAGGCGACGGCGGCGGACCGCCTCATTGAGCGAGTCTATTGTTGTTACTACAACAATTGCGGCTAACGCGGTTTTGTGGTAACAACAATCCAATGAAAATCGAATTCGACGACGCCAAACGGGACCAAACTCTGCAAGAGCGCGGCCTCGACATGGCGCGAGCGAGCGAGCGAGATTTTCTCGGGCGCGACATTGACGGTTTCAGACGACCGGCGCGATTACGGCGAGGATCGTTTCATCACGATCGGATTTCTCGACGCTCGCATGGTCGTCGCCGTTTGGACTCGGCGAAGCGGCGCGCGCCGCATAATCTCTTTGAGGAAAGCCAATGACCGCGAACAAGCGATCTACAGCCGCCGATTTTGACGACGATGCGCCCGACCTGAGCGCGCCGGAATGGCAAAAGAAGTTTCAAGCCGCGAAAGTTCGTCGAGGACGCAAGCCGTCAGAGGCGCCGAAGATTTCGACGACGATCCGACTTGATCCGGACGTCATAACCGCGTTTCGCGACCAAGGCCCCGGCTGGCAATCGCGGATCAACGCCGCCCTGCAAGACTGGCTCAAGCGAAACAAGCGATCGCGTAAAGCGCAGGCGAAAGTCAAGACGCGGGGAAAAGCGGCCTAGCCCGTTGCTGAAATTCAAACCGAGACGCGATCCGTCGCTGTGGCGGACGGATTTGGCGGCCTGGGCGACTTCCGCTATTTTCGGCCGCGAAGCGCCGAGCCCATTTCTCGGCCGCGCATTTCCTGAGGAAGCGACATGAAGCCTAATCGTTTAGCCGCGGCGATGACCCGACGCTTTCGCCGCGTCGCGCCCGCGGGCCTCATCGCGCTCGCCCTCGCGACGACGGCGGCGCTGGCGCAGGGCGCCAACGCGACGCCCGACGCGGCCGCCGCCCCGATCGATCAGCTGATGGAGCCCGGCCCGCTGCCGGACATCGTCGAGGGCTCGCCGTCGGCCGCGATCACGATCATCGAATACGCCTCGATGACCTGCAGCCATTGCGCGGCTTTCCATGAGGAAACATGGCCCAGTCTCAAGGCCAAATACGTCGATACGGGCAAGGCCAAGTTCATCTTGCGCGAATTTCCGCTCGATCCGCTGGCGGCCGCCGGCTTCATGCTCGCGCGTTGCGCCGGCCCGGACAAGCGCGACGCGTTGATCGACCAGTTGTTCACCCAGCAGAAGACCTGGGCGTTCGCCGAAAAGCCGATCGAGCCGCTGTTCGCGCTGGTCAAACAGGCGGGGTTTTCGCAAGCGGACTTTGAAACCTGCTTGAAAAACCAACAGCTATACGATCAGGTCAGTCAGACCGGAGCCCGGGCGGCGGAGCGATTCGGCATCGATTCGACGCCGACGTTCTTCGTCAACGGGCGAAAACTGGACGGCGAACTCGCGATCTCCGACTTCGACAAAGTCCTGGAGCCGCTGTTGAAATAGCGCGGTTTCGCACAGTTTTCTCGACTTCGGGCCTTGATCGCGCGCCGTCTTTGTGGCGGCGTGGCGGCAATGCCCGCCGCCGGGGCGCCGAGATTCCGCGCCGGCGCAAGGGAATGGATGCGAGAGGGCGAGGCCCATGAAATTCGAGCGGCTGCGCCTGGCCGGCTTCAAGAGCTTTTGCGATGCGACCGAATTCAGGATCGAGCCGGGATTGACCGGCGTCGTCGGCCCGAACGGCTGCGGCAAGTCCAATCTCGTCGAGGCCCTGCGCTGGGTCATGGGCGAAAGCTCATACAAGAGCATGCGCGCGTCCGGCATGGACGACGTGATTTTTTCCGGCTCGGGCAAGCGGCCCTCGCGCAACATCGCCGAGGTCGGCCTCGTTCTCGACAACTCGGATCGCCGCGCGCCCGCCGCGTTCAACGACGCCGAAACGATCGAGGTCACGCGCCGCATCGAACGCGAATCGGGCTCCACCTATCGCGTCAACGGACGCGAGGTGCGCGCGCGCGACGTGCAATTGCTGTTCGCCGACGCTTCGACCGGCGCGCGATCGCCCGCGATGGTGCGGCAAGGGCAGATCGGCGAAATCATCGCCGCCAAGCCGCAAGCGCGCCGCCTCATTCTGGAAGAGGCGGCCGGCGTTTCCGGGCTTCATTCGCGCCGCCACGAGGCCGAGTTGCGGCTCAAGGGCGCGGAAGACAATGTCGTGCGGCTGGAGGACGTTCTCAAGCAGATCGAGGCGCAGATCGACAGCCTGAGACGGCAGGCGCGCCAGTCGACGCGCTATCGCGCCCTGGCGCAGGAAATCCGCCGCCACGAGGCGCTCGCGCGGCTGATCGCCTGGCGCGAACACGAAGCGCAGTTCGCGCGCGCCCAGTCGAGGCTCGAAGCGGACGTGCGCGAAGTCGCCGAGCGCACCCGCGCGCAGGGCGAGGCCGCGCGGCTCCAGGCGATCGCCGCGGCCGATCTTCCGCCGCTGCGCGACGAAGAGGCGCGCGCCGGCGCCGCGCTGCATCGCCTCGTGCTCGCGCGCGACGCGCTCGCGGGCGAGGAAAAGCGCGCCAAGGAGCGCGTCGCCGAACTCGAGCGCCGCATCGCGCAGCTCGCTCAGGATTTGCAGCGCGAGGAGGCGCTGATCGCCGACGCCGCCCATGTCATGGGAAGGCTGACGGCCGAGGACGAGACGCTCGCCGCCGAAGCCGCCAAGTCGGAAGACGTCAAGCGCGAGGCCGAGGAGCGGCGCGCGCGCCTCGAGCAGCGGCTCGCGAGCGCTGAAGGCGCCCTGGCCGAGGCTCAGGCCGCCTCGTCGGACCTCAACGCGCGGCGCAACGCGCTCGCCGCGGGGCTGGCCGAGGAGGCGCGCCGCCTCGCCCGTTTCGAAAGCGAATGGGCCGCGATCGACCGGGAGCGCGCGGCGTTGCGGGGCGCCGGCGCGGACGATGCGGCGTTTCGCGCCGAGAGCGAGGCAGTCGGGACGCTCGGCGAAGCGCTCGGCCGAGCCGAGGCGGAAGCTGTGGCCGCCGAAGCGGCGCATGTCGAGGCGCGGGAGGCCGAGGCGCGTTCGCGCGGACCCCTCGCGGAGGCCGAGCGCGCCGCGCAACGGTTAGAGACCGAGGCGCGCACGCTGACGAAGCTGTTGGGCTCGGCTTCGTCAGGGCCTTGGCCGCCCGTCGTCGACGCGGTCAATGTCGCGCGCGGCTACGAAGCCGCGCTCGGCGCCGCGCTCGGCGACGATCTCGAAGCGTCCACGGACGTTGCGGCGCCTACGCATTGGTCGCATGCCGAGCGCGACCACGCCGATCCCGAACTGCCGCCCGGCGTCGAAGCCCTGGCGTCGCGCGTCGAAGCGCCGCCCGCGCTGCGTCGGCGCCTGGCGCAGATCGGCGTCGTCGGACGCGCCCAAGGCAAGAGCCTCGCCGCGATGCTGCGGCCGGGTCAGCGCCTGGTCTCGAAGGAGGGCGATCTCTGGCGCTGGGACGGTTTCGTTTCGACCGCCGAAGCGCCGACGCCGGCGGCGCGGCGCCTGGTCGAAAGGAACCGCCTCGTCGATCTCTCGCGCGAGGCGGAAGCGGCCCGGCAGGCCGCCGAAGTGGTGAGGGCGCAAGCGGCGCGCGCGCAGGCCGCGCTGCGTGAAGCGGCGAACGCCGAAAGCGCGGCTCGCCAGCGTGCGCGCGCGGCGCGAAGCGCCTGCGACGCCGCGCGCGACAGGCTGGCGGCGACGGAGCGGCGGCGCGCGCAGACGCTTTCGCGCCTCTCCGCGTTGGACGAGGCGTTGGCGCGCGCGCTGACGTCGCGCGACGAGGCGGCCGAGCGCAAGGCGCGCTCCGAGGCCGCGCTGAAACACCTGGCGCCGAGCGACGAACTGGCTCTGGCGCTGGAGCGCGCGCGCGCGCAGGCCGCGCAAGAGCGCGCCGAGTTCGCCGAGGCGAGGGCCGCGGCGCAGACTCTAGCGCGCGAAGCGGAGACTCGCGAGGCGCGGCGGCGCGCCATCGCGATCGAGCAAGGCTCCTGGCTCGAGCGGCGGGCGAAGGCGGAGGCCCATATCGCCGAGATCGCCGAGCGGCGGCTCGCCGCGCAGAGCGAACTCGAATCGCTCGCCGACGCGCCGGTCGTTTTTCTACAGCAGCGCCGCGAGTTGATCGCGCGTCTCGACGAGGCCGAGGCGGCGCGCAAGGCCGCGGCCGACGCGCGCGCGAGCGCCGAGACCGCGCTCGCCGAGGCCGACCGCGCCGCGCGCGCCGCGCTCGAGGCGATGGGCTCGGCGCGCGAAGCGCGCGCCGCCTCGGAGGAAAGGCTCGAGGGCGCGCGCCAAGGGCGGGAGACGCTGCTGCGCGCCATCGCAACGGAGCTCGACGCCGAGCCGGCGGGCCTCAGCGCCCTGGCGGGTCTCACGCACGGCGCGGCGCCGCCGGATGCCGAAGTCGTCGAACGCAAGCTGGAGAGCCTGCGCCAGGAGCGCGAGCGCCTAGGCGCGGTCAATCTGCGCGCCGACGAGGAACTCGCCGAGGTCGCGGCGAGCCGCGACCGATTGATCGCCGAGCGCGACGACTTGACCGAGGCGATCAAGCGGCTGCGCCACGCCATCCACAACCTCAACCAGGAGGGCCGGGAGCGTCTGCTGGCGGCCTTCGACGTCGTCAACAAGCATTTCGGCGAATTGTTCGCGACGCTGTTCGAGGGCGGATCGGCCGAATTGCAGCTGATCGAGTCCGACGACCCGCTGGAGGCGGGGCTCGAGCTTCTCGCGCGCCCGCCCGGCAAGAAGCCGCAGACGCTGACGCTGCTTTCCGGCGGCGAGCAGGCGCTGACCGCGATGGCGCTGATCTTCGCGGTGTTCCTGACCAACCCGTCGCCGATCTGCGTGCTCGACGAAGTCGACGCGCCGCTCGACGACTACAACGTCGAACGTTTCTGCGATCTCCTCGACGAAATGAGCAAGCGCGCCGACACGCGCTTCGTCACCATCACCCACAATCCGATCACCATGGCGCGCATGGACCGGTTGTTCGGCGTCACCATGGCCGAGCGCGGCGTCAGCCAGATCGTCTCGGTCGATCTGGCGACGGCGGAGCAGTTCCTGGAGGCGAGCTGAGGCGGGGCCATCCCGGCAGGGCGCTGCGACGTTCGCGGCGCACGCATGCCGACTAGATTGAACCGAGCCCGGTCGTCATCGCGAGCGAAGCGTGGCGATCCAGCGGTCGTGACGCTTGCTTGTCCGAGCGCTGCGCCTCCTATCGGCAATCTCCTCGATCACTGGATCGCCGCGCTTCGCTCGCGATGACGATCGCTCCGACGGGTCGGGCGCGCGGCCAAATTTTTCCAAGCCTTTCCAAGGAAAATCAAAATTTTTCCAAAGAAAATCCGAACGTTTCCAAGCTTTTTTCCAAGGAAAATCCAAATATATTCCTTGGTCGTTTCCAACGAAAACAAGCGCTTGGCGACGAAAACCGGCGTTTTCGGCTTTCTCGAAGTCCCCGGCGCCAATTCTCCGCGAGTCCGACTCGCGCGCGCCGAGCGGCCCGAGGCGGAAGCCCTCGCCGAGGTTCGATTTCAAGCTACCATGAATCCGGTTTTTCCGGACGCCAATGTCGCGGGGGTCTCGAACGATCTCGCCGAACCACGGCGCCGAACCTGCGTTGTCGATCGCCGGAGTCGACCGTTCGCAGACAATCCATGGCGGATCGCCCGATGACCGGAGTTGGCCGGACTGGCGGGTTGCGGGCAATCGAGAGCGAATAGCGGACGTTGGTCGATCGTCGGTCGGACGGCATAGTTCGACTCGAAGCGGACATTGCTGGAGTCGAGGCTTGACATGAACACGACACGTGCGTGAATCGTGACGACGTGAAATGACTGACTGCCGATCCTCCCGCTCCACCAGCGGAAAGAAGCGCGGGGGAGGCTTGCGAACGGTGAGAAGACGCGCGACCTCGCAAGAAGCCATGGCGTGAGCGTCAGCACGATTGCGAGGCTTACCGCATGAAACCAGCGCCGCCTATGTTCCCGTCGCCGACCCACGGCCTGCCGCTGCCGGTCCAATTTTTGGCGCGTGCGCGCTTGTTCATGAAATTTTCCATCGGAGGCGTCGCCTACGATAATGGGGAAATGAACTGGCCCAAGTACGCGTTGCTTTTGCAGGCTATCGAGTTGGCCTTAAAGGCGTACTGTCTACAAGACGGGCGACCGGCACCCGGGGGGCTGCATAATCATGACCTGAAAGGCTGGTACGATTTCGCATGTGTATGCGGCCTTCCTTCTAAGCCCGAGGTTGCGGGCTGCCTCGACATTTTGGCCCCTGTGCATTTGGACAGCAGCGCGCGCTATCCGAAGGATCGACCGATCTACGAGCTTGCGCATATCGCTGATGAAACCGCGCAAGCAATCGTCGATGCGGTGTCGCCTTTCATACGAACGCGCTAGACAATGACTAAACAACGCCCTTTTCCCCAGTGCGTCGTCAGGTTTTTCAGCAATGTTGATTTTGCGTTAGATACTATTGGCACTCAGCAAATCACTTTAGTACATGCATCTCTCGTGAACGATCCCTTCGACCCGTATTTATTTTTTGAAACTGATTTTAACGCGGGCTATCAACAATTATTGGATTATATTCACCATACGCATCCGAATGACTTTGGGTGGTTCATCAATGAATTTCCTGCTGAGGCATGGCCTCATTCTGTCGATTCTGTCCGTAAATACTTCGCTGACTTGAAAAATCGAATGTTTATATTCTCGACCACGGCGGTTTATTCGGACGATCATCCCAAAGACAATTTGTATATGTGGGGCCACTATGGGAATGGCCATAGAGGCGTTGCAATTGAGTTCAATACGACGGAAATCGTGCAACCTATCGTTGATGAATACAATTCAAATAACGCCGAGAAATTAACTGCCAAGGGCGCATGGACAAGAATCGACTATGCGAAAAATCTGCCGGTAATAACGTGTTCGATGTTCTACGATTTCCTTAAAGCAGAGCATTACAAGGAAACGCGTTCGACTAAACTGCACCAATATTACGACTTGATCTCTCAAACCAAATCGTTAAACTGGAGCAGTGAAAACGAATGGCGGTTGTTGTGGCAAAGGGATGACACCAGAAGTAAGATCATCAGACGCCCAATCAACGAGCGCGCCATAGAGCGGGTATATCTGGGCTTGAGCATATCCAAGAGCGCGCAGGACGATATTTTATTTGAAACACGGCAGAAGTATCCGGCGGCAGAAGTGGTCAAGGCGGAAAAGCGGCACGGGGCTTTTGCGCTCGATTTCAAGACGGTTTCCTAGAGCTAAGTGTTTGGGCGCTCCCGCGCTTCGCGCGGTCGGGCTCTAGTGATACGGTGTTCAAATCGAAATACTAGGGGGCGTAAGGGAGCGCATTTCGATGAATTCGTTCTATGCCTTCTTCCCGGACGCGGACGAGCTGGCGAAAAAATCGCCCGATGAAGTCGGACCGGTTTTGTTGAGGCTCGCGCTCGCGCGTCTTCAACCGGGCGGCGGCTTTCACCTTGGCAGCGTCACAGACCCGTCAACTATCGAAGCCGTTGACGGCAAGATGTATCCTCACTTCAAAAAAGCCATGGCCGATAAAGCGATAGGGCGCGCGTGGCGGTGGCTCGAAAGGGAAGAATTTATCGAGCCGATGAGCGGTCAGAATGGTCAGAATGGCTGGTACTACCTCGCCGAGAAGGGGGAGGCTGTCGCCAAAGGTCACGATATCAAGAAATTTCAATCTGCGCGGGATTTGCCAAAGGAGCTGCTTCATCCCGCCATACGCGACCGAACGGTGGCTGCTCTAATGCGTAGCGCGAGTCGCGGCTCGGAGGGCGAGTTAGTCAGCACCGTCCGCGACGCGCTGATTGCCGTTGAAGATACGGTTCGCACGGTGGCGCGTCTAGCGGCCACGGATTACGGCGTTGATCTCATGCGCGCTGCGTTTAATCGCGACACCGGGGCATTGGGCGATAAGGACACCAGCAAGCCGTCAGGTGAGCGCGACGCGCTCTCCCATCTTTTCGCCGGAGCTATTGGCCGGTTTAAGAACCGCGTTGCTCACGGGTCGCCGCCGCTGTCGGCGGCTGAGGCGATGGATCAATTGCTTTTAGCATCGCATCTTTTGCGCATCGTTGATCAACAGAAAGCGGCGAATGGGCTTTAGCTGTGCGGCTTCCATTCTAACTGACGGTCACCTTGCAAAAGGTAGAGGTTTTGCAAACTCTGGAACGCGGGTCGCCCGCATCGCATCGTCCGCTCTCCCCCCACAGCAGTCGATCGGGCGCGGCGCCTGAACGTCTGCTTCGGAGGTGCATCGACCATCGGCTGAACGGCTATGTTGGGCGCAAGACAGACGCCCAGGCGAAGGCCTGCTATCGAGGAACTTTGCCGCTGGCACCCGGACCTGGGCGCGCGCAAGGGGCTCGCGGCCAGCCCGGGGAGGCGCGGCCAATGCCTGGTTGTCTCGGAGCTGTTGGAATGGACGGCGACCGGCGGGAACAAGATCGCTTCGGCCGAACTCGAGCCGCCCTGAGCGCCGAATTGAGTTTGGCGCGAGCATTGCCGTGACGTGATGGTCTCGTTGGCCAACTGGCCGCCGAACATTTATGGTCGCGGGCCGTTTCGATTCAACGAGGACGACCATGCTGGAGGCCCGCCCCGCCAAGCGCGACGCCACGAACCGTTTCAAGCACGACGCGCGCTATGAGATCTACGACGCGGAGGCGAAGATCGGCGCGCTCGTCTACGACAGAAAGTTGGAGAGCGCGACGCTGGATGTGCGTGGGCAGGCGTTCACCGCCGCGCGGGAGCGCAAACGGCGCCACGAGGTTCCCTGGCAGTTCCTGTGGCGCAAGCTCTCCGGCGGGCAGAAGCCGCCGGCCAATCCGGTCCTGCTGAAAGACGCGAGCGGCGCCGTCCTCGCGCAAGCCGAGAGCAAAGGAGCGGCCGGCTGGCTCGTCGCGCGCGGCGATGAGGCGTTCGAATTGCGCCGGCGATCGCTCGTCTCTGGGCTCTACGATCTTTATCGCCAGGGGCAGAGCCAAGCTTTAGGCGCGGTCGGAGAGGGGGCGTTCTTGAGGGCCCCGCTCCAGGTCGACTTGCCGAACGAATTCGACGAGCTTTTTCAAGTCTTCGTTATCGCGCTGTACACGGACTCGAGGGTCGTCGCGGCGAATGATGATTCAGGAGGAGCCGGTTAGCCGATAGATCGCGGTCAAAACCCGTCAATCGCGTCCGCTTTCGAGAACCGCCGCATTGGCCGGGAGCGGGACCGGCCGGCATGGGCGCAAAGCAAGCGCAAGGCGTTCCCCACGAGTCACCCGGCCTCTTCCCGCTTGCGGGGAGAGGTCGGGCGAGTCGCCGCTGTCGGCGCCGCCAACCCCGGGCCGCCCGATTCGTCGGCCAACGATCGCTCGATCCCGGCGATTTCCTTGGCCGCCGCGGCGCGCATCTTGCGCTCGGCCTCGCGGTAGAGCGCGACGACGCGCCGGCCCGCCGGCGTGAGCGCCGCGCCGCCGCCGCCCGAGCCGCCGGGCCGCGCCGTCACCACGGCTTCGCCGAAAGTCCGGTTCAATTCCTCGACGAGCAGCCAGGCGCGGCGATAGGACATCGCATGCTTGCGCCCGGCGGCGGAAATCGATCCGGTCGCGTCGATCGACTCCAGCAGGGCGATCTTTCCCGGCCCCAGGCGACGGTCCGGATCGAAATCGAAACGAATGGTCAGACGCGTCGGCATAGTCCCTCCCAAGCGCTTCATGCTGCTCCACAAGGGCGCGGCGGGCAAGCGCGGGGCGGTCCGCCTCAGCGCGAGCGGGCGAAATCCCAATAGAGTTCGCGCGCGCGGCGGAACGCCGGACCGGGTTGCAGATCCCGGCTTTCGATGCGCTTGACCGGGGTCACCTTGCCGTAATTGCCGACGACGAAAATCTCGTCGGCCGCATCGAAATCGGCGAAGGAGAGCGTCGCCTCGCGCACGCTCTGGCCGTCCGCGCGCAGCAGCGCGAGCACGCGCTGGCGCGTCACCCCGTTGAGGAAAGAGCCGTTGGCCATCGGCGTCATGATGACGCCGTCGCGCGCCATGAACACATTGGCGGTGGCGAGTTCCGCGACATTGCCGAGCATGTCGGCCAACAGGCAATTGTCGAAGCCGCGCGAACGCGCCTCCAGAAGAGCGCGCGCGTTGTTCGGATAGAGGCAGCCCGCCTTGGCGTCGATCGGCATCGTCATCGCCAGCGGCTTGGCGTAGGCGGAGCGGGTGATCGACACGCCCGTCAGGTCGGGCAGCGGCGCCTCGTAGATCGTGAGGCAGAAGCGCGTCGAGTCGGGATCGGGCGGCACCGAGCCCGGCCCATTGCGCTCGGCCCAGTACATCGGCCGAATGTAGAGATGCGCGCCCGGCGCGAATTTCTTCAGCCCCTCGCGCGCCAGCGCCTCGATCGCCTCCTCGCTCATCGTCGGCTTCAGCCACATCGTGCGCGCCGAGCGGTTGACGCGCGCGCAATGCTTGTCGAGGTCGGGCGCGACCCCGTCGAAGGCGCGCGCGCCGTCGAACACGCTGGAGCCGAGCCAGAAGGCGTGGCTGCGCGGCCCCAGGATCGGTCGGTTGCCCTCGAACCATTCGCCGTCGAGGAAGGTGAAGGTTTGCGACCAATCGGGCATTTGTTTATCTCGCGGCGGGATCGGGGCTCGGAAAAGCCGACATATGCCCGTTCTCGAGCGGTCGATAAAGCCGAATTTTGAAAAATGGGGCGGGACGTCCCTTCTCCCGCATAGGGCGTTCGTAAGAACGCCCGTCGTTCGACGGGCTATGCGGGGAGAAGGGGATTGGCGCTTACACCCCCGCGGGCTTGCTCGCCTCGAGCCGCCCCCTGAGATAGTCCGCCGCGAGGATCGGCGCATAGCGCGCCGCCTCGCCCGGCGCGAGGCAGCTCGGGATCGCCTCGATCCGCGCCTCCGGGTTCGGATCGAAGAAGAAGGCGATGGAATAGCGCTCGCGGCCCGAACGATTGACGACGCGATGCGGCGTCGAGACATAGACGTCGTTGGTCCAGCGCATCAGGCAGTCGCCGATATTGACGATGAAAGCGCCGCGCATCGGCGGCGCGGCGATCCACGCGCCGGCGCGCGTGCGCGCCTCCAGCCCGCCGACTTCGTCGGTGGCGAGCAGGGTGATGGCGCCGTAGTCGGTGTGCTCGCCGGCGCCGATCTCGCCCCCCGAGGCGGGATAGTGCAGCAGGCGCAGCGTCGCCATCGGCCGGTCGAATTTTTCGACGAAGAAGTCGAGCGGCAGGCGAAGATCGCGCGCGAAGGCGCGATGGACGGCGCCGGCGAGCGCCGAGCAGGCGCCGAAATAGGCGAGCATCGTCGTCTTGAAACCGGGCGTGTCCGGCCAGACGTTGAGCGTGCGGAACGGCGCGCGGGCGACGATCTCGGGATCGTCGGGCGGAAGATCGAGCCCGATGTTGAACGCCTCTTTCAGGTCGGCGCCGCGCTTGGGGTCGAGCGCCTCGTGCTTGAGGCCGGAATAGCCGCGGTTTCCCCCGACGCGCTCGATCGCCAGCGCCTGTTTTCGCGCCAGCGGCGCCGCGAAGAAGGCGGCCGATTGCGCGAAGGCGGCGCGCATCAGATCCGGCGCGACGCCGTGATTGACGACGTAGAAGAACCCGATCGTGCGGCACGCTTCGCCGATCTCGCGGGCAATTCCGTTCAGCGCCGCCTCATCGCCGCTCGCCAGGCCCGTAAGATCGATCACCGGCAGCTTGTCCGTCATGGCCCTCGACTCTCGGTTTGCGCGGGCTCGATCAGCAACAGCCGAGCCGTTCTCGATAATGGCGCGCGACGCCGGTCTCGATGTCGCTCCACGCGCTCAAGAAGGGCGCTCGCGCCGGCATGGCGCGGCGATAGCTTTCGCGCAGCGCCGCCTGGGCGGCTTCGAGATCGACGCCGGTCAGCCGCCCGTCGCTGAGGATTTCGCGGCCCGCCACGATCAGCCGCGCGACATGCGCTTGGGTGGCGCGCGCAAAGACGAGATCGACCGGCGTCACCGGCATGATGGCGTCGCGATCGAGCCGATCGAGGTCGAGAACGAGAATGTCCGCGGGCTCGCCGACGCTCAAGGCCCCCGATCCCGGCGCGCCATTGGCGAAGCGGCCATGGGCGACGACGCCCGCCAGCCAGCGTTCGCGCTCGATGACGCTGTCAAAACCCCAGCCGCCGTGCAGGAAATGGCCGAGGCGCATTTCGCGCAACACGTCGTCGTCCTCGTCGAGCGCTGAGGCGTCGACGCCGAGCGCGACGCGGCAGCCGCGTTTGATCGCTTCGCCGATCGGCGCGATCCCGGAGCGTAGGTGCAGGTTCGAGCTGGGGTTCGTGGCGATGACGGCGCCGGCGCGGGCGATGGCGTCGAGCTCTTCGGGCCGGGCGTAGACGCAATGGGCGAGGGTCAGGCGCTCGCTCAGCAGCCCGATCTCTTGGAGATGGCGAACGACGCCCTGGGGATAGGCGGAATCCGCGAAAGCGCGCTGATAGATCGTCTCCAGGAGATGCATGTGGACGCGGCGGCCGGTCCGCTGCGAGGCCTGCGCGATCGCGCGGAGCAATGCGTCCGAGCACCATTGCGCGCCATTGGGGCCGAATTGAACGGTGAAGGTCGGGCTCTCGAGCGCCGCCGCGATCGCCTCGACGCGCGCGACCTGTTCGCTAGGGCTCGGCATGGCGCCGAGGAATTGCGCTTCGACGACGCGGCGCGCCTCGGGCGGCATGCTTTCAATCACGGAATCGGACGGCCCGTAGACCAGCGGATTGCGGTCGCGCATGGCGACGGCGAAGGTGACGCGAACGCCGACGTCGGCGGCGGCGCGCGCGACTTCGCGGGCCTCCTCGATCAGCGGCGCCGGGCCATGCGGGCGCACGTAATGGGCCATGACCGACGCCGCGCCCGAGCGCGCGGCGCGTCCGAAAGCGGCGAGCGCGGCAAGGTAGGGATCGACGGCCGGCATCGCGCCCAAACGCAGCAGCCAGGTCTCCAACGGCTTGCCGGCGCCGCCGAAGGACGTCGGCGACACGGGCCGCGCGTGATCATGCGCATTGACCAAAGCGGGCATGGCGAGAAGGCGCGGCGACGCCGCCGCGCGCGAAGGCTCGATCGCGGCGATCCGCCCGTTGTCGATGGCGATGTCGACGCAGGTCGGCCGGGTTTCGTCGCCCATTCCCAGGAGCGCGACGCCGACGAGTCTCATTTCGCCCCCGGCTCGGCCGCGGGATCGTCGATCACGCTGACATGCGCCGCGACGATGCGCCAGCCCTCAGGGAACCGCGCCCAGCTTTGCATTTGCCGGCCGATCTTGCCCGGCGCGCTCGCGCGGCGGAACAAAGTCGCGGCGATCGCGAAGTCGCGGCCGTAGGTGGTGATTTGCGTGCGCTCCAACTCCCGCGCCAGGCCCGCCGGCGAGCGCGCCGCGCGGAAGGCTCTGATCGCCGCGATGCCGTAGAGATTCTCGCCGACGCCGTAGCGAATCGTCTCGGCGCCGTCGCGAAAGAACCGGTCGAGCGCCGCGACGTCGTTGGAAACCAGCGCGCGTTCGTAATCCCGGAACGACGCCTCGACCTCGGCGCGGGTCTGCGGATCGTCGACGATCATCGCGCCGCCTTTCGCGCTTCGATCGAGGCGCGCAAGTCCTGGAGGAAGGGAATGTCGGCGAATTGATCGGCGCGCACGCGCGCCCAATCGACGCCGGCGGTCGCGGCGCCGAGGGCGCCGGTGCGGATCAGCTCGCTTTCGGTGGCGATGAACGCAAGCGCGTTGTCGTGCGCCTCCATCACCACCTGCGTCTCTGGGACGACCTGCAGCGAATGGACGGTGGTCGCGATCGGCGTCTCCGCCGTCGTCTTGCCGAGTTCGCGGAAGATGCCGTGCTCCAGATCGGCGAAGCCCGCGCCCTTGCCGGTGCGCCCGCCCGCGCGCGTCACCGCGACGCAACCGACGACGCAGAAATCGAGCTTCGGCATGTCCTCGAAGCCGATCGGCTCGCCATGGGCGAGGAATCCTTGCGCCGTCGCCGCCGTCTCGAAGTCGACGCCTTTGGCGGCGAGCTTGTCGGGGTCGATGCGCAGATAGGGAAAGCCCTTGGTCAGATACGGCACCGGCGCGAACAAGAGCTTGCCGTCGTAAAGCGCGCGCAGGCGCACCGGGATCTGCGGCGGATCGGGATTGCATTTGACGACGCGCGCGCGCTTCCACTCGTCGAGCTCGCTCAGGCGCTTGGCCGCGGCATCGGCGCCGACGAAATTGGGGATGCGGTCGAATGCCGGGCCGACGCTGACGCCGCCGTTTTCGAGCGCGCGCCAGACCTTGACCCGCACGACGTCCTTGGCGTTGTTGCGCCCCGCCCAACGCGAGCGCTCTTGCGTCGCCATCGATCCCTCCTCAGGCCGCCGCGCCGACCGGCGCGCGCGCGACGCCCGCGCGCTCTAGGACGCGCGCGACGCGCAGCGCGAGGTCTTCGCGCCACGGCGGGGCGATGACCTGGACGCCGATCGGCAGGCGCTCGCCGTCCGTCCACAAGGGGACCGCGCAGACGGGCAGGCCGATGAACGAGATCGGCTGGGTGAACAGGCCCATGTTCGGCCGCACCAGCATTTCCTGCCCGTCGAGCACGAAGGTCTTCTGGCCGATGCGCGGCGCGCGCGTCGGCGTCGCCGGCGCCAGAACGACGTCGACGTCGCGAAAGATTTCGAGGACGCGGTCGCGATACCAGCGGCGCAGTTTTTGCGCCTTGACGACCCAGCCGCCCGGCAGCATCGCGCCGGCGATCAGGCGGTCGCGCACGTCCGCGTCGAAATCGAGCGCGCGCGTGCGCAGCCGGCCCGCGTGCAGCGCCGCGCCTTCGACCATGGTGATGAGATAGGCGCTCGCTCTCGCGCGCTCGGCCTCGGGGAATTCCACCGTCCGCTCGACGTTCAACGCGCGGGCGACGCGGTCGACCGCCTCGTGCGCTTCCGGCTCGCCGCCGTGCGCGAAATAGCCGCCGAGGCGCGCGATGCGAAGCCCGTCGAGCCCCGCCTCGATGGCATGCGCGACGGGCTCGAAGGCGCGCGGGCTCTGCGCGGGATCGTCGGGATCGGCGCCCTGCATCGCGTCGTAGCTCGCGGCGAGGTCGACGACCGAGCGTGCGAACGGCCCGAGATGGTCGAGGCTCGCCACGAACGGGAAGCTTCCCGCGCGCGAAAGGCGCCCGTAAGTCGGCTTCAGCCCGAAGATGCCGCACAGCGACGAGGGCACGCGGATCGAGCCGTTGGTGTCCGAACCCAGCGCGACCGGCGCCAGGCCGCCCGCCACCGCGGCGCCCGAGCCGCCGGACGAGCCGCCGGTCATATGGGCGAGGTCGTGCGGATTGCGCGAGGGGCCATCGTGCGCGTTCTCGCCGGTGAAGTCATAGGCGTATTCGCCCATGTTGAGCGCGCCGACGAGGATCGCGTCCGCCGCCTCCATGCGCGCGATCAACGTCGCGTCGCAGCGCGCCGGCGCGCGCTCGCGATTGATCTTGGAACCCGCGCGCGTCGGCAGGCCCTCGACGTCGAAGAGGTTCTTGACCGCGAAGGGGGCGCCGGCGAGCGGTCCCAGCTTCTCGCCGCGCGCGCGCCGCGCGTCGATTTCGTCGGCCTTGGCGAGCGCCCGCTCCGGCGTCACGTCGGTGAAGGCGCCGAGCCTGGGGTTCACGGCGCCGATGCGCGCCAGCGCCGCCTCGACGATTTCGCGCGCGCTGACCTCGCCGCCGACGACGGCGGCGCGAAGCTCGTGCGCGTGAAGGGCGTGCAGCGGCGCTTTCACGGCGTGAACACCGGCGCGGGTTCGCTTTCGTCGTCGAGCGGGAATGCGACGACGAGCCGCGCCAGCCGCTCGGCGGTCTCGAGGTGCAGCTTGACGACCGGCCGCGAGCCTTCGGGCAGCGCGAGGCCGAGCAGCGGAAGCATCGCATCGATCAGCGCGTCGGCGTCGAAGCCGGAATCGGTCATGCCAGCGCCTTTTCGAGTTCGGCGAGCGGCGTCGTCCAACCGACGATCGCGCCCTGCGCGCGGATCATCGCCAGCGTCGCGGCCTTGAATTGCGGAAAATAGCTCGCCGTCGCGTCCTCGATCAACAGACATTCGTAGCCGCGATCGTTGGCCTCGCGCATCGAGGTCTGCACGCAGACCTCGGTGGTCACGCCGGCGAAGACGAGCTGCGTGACGCCGCGCGCTTTCAAGATGGCCTCGACCTCGGTTGCGTAGAACATGCCTTTGCCCGGCTTGTCGATCTCGATCTCGCCGGGGGCGGGCGCGCAAGGCGCCACGATGGCGTTGCCCGGCTCGCCGCGCACGAGAATGCGCCCCATCGGCCCGACGTCGCCGATGCGCAACGCCGGATCGCCGCGCGTTCGCTTGGCCGGAGGGCAATCCGAGAGATCGGGCGCGTGGCTCTCGCGCGTATGCAGGATCGGCCAGCTCCGCGCCCGGAACAGCGCGATGAGCGCCGCGACATTCGGCACGATCGCGGCGACGGGCGCCAGATCGTTGCCGAGGCTTTCGCCGAAGCCGCCCGGCTCGATAAAGTCGCGCTGCATGTCGATGACCACCAGCGCGCAACGCTCGGGATCGAGCGCGAAGGGGAAGGGTTCGGCGGGAACGGCGATCATCTCAGTGGCCCGCCATGTGGCGCCCGATCGTCGTGCGGTCGGCGCCGGCCGCGTCGGTGAGATAGGCGACCTTGCCCTCGGACATGACGGCGATGCGGTCGGACAATTCGAGAATCTCGTCGAGGTCTTCCGAGACCAGCAGCACGGCGGCGCCGCGGTTGCGCTGCTCGACGATCTGCGCGCGAATGTCGGCGACCGAGACGAAGTCGAGGCCGAAGCAGGGGTTGGCGACGATCAGCACGTCGACGTCCTCGGAAAGTTCGCGCGCGAGCACGGCGCGCTGCACGTTGCCGCCGGAGAGGTCGCGGATCGGCGAGTCCGGCGAAACCGTCTTGACGTTGTAGCGGGCGATGAGCTCGCGCGCCCGCGCCCTCATCGGCCCGGGCGAAAGCCACCATCGCAGCGAGGCGATCGGCGGCTTGTCGAAGTTGCGAAAGGCCATGTTCTCGGCCACCGACATCATCGGCGCCGTCGCGTTCTTCAGCGGCTCCTCCGGCAGGCCGAACACCTTGAAGCGGGCGAAATGGTCGCGCTTGGGCTCGAAATTCTGATCGCGAATGAGAATCTGGCCGAGCTTGATCGGCCTTTGCCCGGATAGCGCCTCGACGAGTTGGCTCTGGCCGTTGCCGGAAACGCCGGCGACGCCGACGATCTCGCCGGCGCCGACTTTCAGATCGAAGCCGGCGACCGCGTCGCGGCCTTCGTCGTTCTCGACGAAGAGCCCGGCGATCTCCAGAACGGTCCCGCTCTTGGGGGCTTTGACGCGCGCGGCCGAGGGGCGCACGACCGCGTCGCCGATCATCATCGCCGCCATTTCGCGCGTCGTCAGTTCGCCGACCTTGCCGCCGCCCACCTTGGCGCCGCGGCGCAGCACGCTCACGTCGTCGCAAAAGGCTTCCACTTCGCGGAACTTATGGGTGATCATCAGCGCGGTGATCTCGCCGCGATGCGCCATCGCCTTGAGGAGGCCGAGGATTTCGTCGGCTTCATCAGGCGTCAGCACCGAAGTCGGCTCGTCGAGAATGAGGAAGCGCTGGTCGAGATAGAGCAGTTTCAGGATTTCCAGCTTCTGCTTTTCTCCCGCCGCGAGCGAGGAGACGGGCCGATCGAGCGGCACGCGAAACGGCGTTCGCGCGAGAAACGCTTCGAGCGCCTCGCGCTCCTTGCGCCAATTGATGAAGGCGGGCGCGTCGGCGCGGCTCGCCACGAGATTCTCGGCCGCGGTCAGCGACGGCACGAGGGTGAAATGCTGATAGACCATGCCGACGCCGAGCGCCTGCGCGTCGCGCGGGTTGCGCACGGTGACCTCTTCGCCGTCGAGCAGCAGGGTCCCCTGATCGGGAGCGTAGAAGCCCATCACGCATTTGACCAGCGTCGACTTGCCCGCGCCGTTCTCGCCGAGCAGCGCGTGGAACGTGCCGGCGGGAACCCGGATCGAGACGTCGTCGAGCGCGGTGAAGCGCCCGAAGGTCTTGGTCATGCCGATCGTTTCGAGCGAGGGGCCGCGCGCGGCGCGGGTCGCGGGGGCTGTCGGCGCGGCGGCTTCGCTCATGGCAGGCTCGCGAGCAAGGCCTCGGAATCGGAGACCGCGCCGAACACGCCGCCCTGCATCGTCGCCATCTTGATCGCGGCCTGGTGATTGCCGAGATCGGTGGCGCCGCAGCAGTCGCCGAGCAGCAGGCATTCGAAGCCGCGGTCGTTGGCCTCGCGCATGGTCGTATGCACGCAGACGTCGGTGGTGATGCCGGTGAGGATGAGATTGTCGATGCCGCGCGAGCGCAGGATCAGTTCGAGATCGGTCGCGCAGAACGAGCCCTTGCCGGGCTTGTCGATGATCGGCTCGCCGGGGGCGGGGGCGAGTTCCTCGATGATGGCCCAGCCGGCCTCGCCGCGCACCAGAATCTTTCCGCAGGGGCCGGGGTCGCCGATGCCAGCGCCGATGCGGCGCGAGCGCCAGCGTTTGTTTTCCGGCAGATCGGAAAGGTCGGGGCGATGGCCTTCGCGCGTGTGGATGACGTGGTAGCCCTTGGCGCGCATCGCCGCGAGCACGCGCCGGATCGGCTCGATCGGCGCGCGCGTCAGCGAGAGGTCGTAGCCCATGCGGTCGACATAGCCGCCGATTCCGCAGAAGTCGGTCTGCATGTCGATGACGACGAGCGCGGTGTTGGCGGGACGCCAGTCGCCGTTGAAGGGCCAGGGATAGGGATCGGCGGCGAGCGTCGGCATTTATTTCACCATGCTCAGTTCGCCCGGCATGTCGCGCGCCGAGCGCGTGGCGCTGGAGGTCGCGATCATGATGACGAGCGTGAGGATATAGGGCGCGGCGTTGAAGAAGTAATAGCCCTGGGTGACGCCGACCGATTGCAGCGCCGGGCCGATCGCGCCGGCGCCGCCGAACAGCAGCGCCGCGAGCACGCAGCGCGTCGGGCTCCAGCGCGCGAAGATCACCAGCGCCACCGCCATCAGCCCCTGTCCCGAGGAAAGGCCCTGGTTCCACGAGCCGGGATAGGAGAGCGAGAGAAACGCGCCGCCGATGCCGGCGAGAAACCCGCCGCCCGCGGTGGCGAGAAAGCGCACGAGATCCACGGAAATGCCCATCGCGCGCGCTGCCGCGGCGCTGTCGCCGACCGTTCGCACGGTGAGGCCCCAGCGGGTGTTGCGCAACGCCCAGGCCATGACGAGAGCGACGGCGATGCCGACGAAGAACAGCGGGTTGACGTCGAGCGCGCTGCGCAAATTTGCGTTGTCGCTGAAGGCGCCGAAAGGGATCGAGCCGAGCCGCGGCGCGGTCGGCTGGATATAGGGCTTGCCGAAGAAGAACGCGAGGCCGGTGCCGAACAGCATCATCGCGATGCCGACCGCGACGTCGTTGACGCGCGGCAGGCGGCAGATCGCGCCATGCATGGCGCCGAGCGCCGAGCCAGCCAGGCCCGCGGCGAGCACGCCGCCCCACGGCGAGCCCGAGCGATAGGAGACGGCGTAGCCGACCATTGCGCCGAGCACCAGGGTGCCTTCCTGGCCGAGATTGACCCGCCCGGACTTTTCCGTGAGGCATTCGCCGAGCGCGACGAACATGAACGGCGTCGACACCCGGATGGCGCCGCCGAGCATGGCGATCAGCACGATTCCCAGTGCGCCGTTCATGTGCGCTCCCGAGCTTTGTCGTCGCGGAAGAAGGCGAAGCGGCCGTAAAGCGTCTCCGAGATCAGCAGCACGATGAAAATCAGGCCTTGCAGCACGAGAACCGTGGCGTCGGGCAATTCCATGCGCCGCTGGATCAGGCCGCCCGAGGCGACCAGCCCGCCGAACAGGATGGCGACCGGCACGATCGCCAGCGGATTGTGGCGCGCGAGGAACGACACGAGAATGCCGGTGAAGCCGTATCCGGCGGCGAGCGAGGCGTTGGCGCGTCCCTGGATCGCCGCGACCTCGTAAAAGCCCGCGATTCCGGCGCAGGCCCCCGCGATCATCGCGCAGGCGACGATGATCTTGCCGACGGGCAGCCCTTGCGCGAGCGCGGCGCGAAAGTTGCCCCCGGTGACGCGCGCGGCGAAGCCGAAGGTGGTGCGCGTCATCAGCAGATGCAGCAGAACCGCGAGCGCGATGCCGACAGCGAAGCCCCAGTGCACCTCGGTGCCGGGAATCTTGCCGACCATATAAGCTTCGCCGATCGGCTTGGTCGACGGCTTGTTGGGATTGGTGATGTCGCGCAGCGCGCCCTCGACGAAGAAATTCATGATCGCAACGCCGATATAGGTCAGCAGCAGCGACGCAATGGTCTCGTTGACGCCGCGGGCGTAGCGCAGATAGCCGGCGATGCCGACCCAAACCGCGCCGACGAAGGCGCCGACGACGAACATGATGGCGAGCGTCGGCGCCGGCGGGAGGACGCCGATCAGGGGCGTCGCGACGGCGGCGGCGGCGAATCCGCCGAGCACCAGGGCGCCCTCGCCGCCGATCATGATGAGGCCGATGCGCGCGGGGATCGCCACGGCGAGCGCGGCAAGGATCAACGGCGCGGAGCGCTGCAGCGTATTCTGGAACGAGAAGGCGCTGCCGAAGCCGCCGCGCCAGACATAGGCGACGAAGTCGACCGGGGATTTGCCAATCGCGAGGAGAAACAGCGAAAACAGCAAAGCCGCGACGATCAGCGCGAACAGCGGAATCGCGAAATATTCGGAATTCGTCCGCAACCGCCGCGCGAGTTCGCCCATCGTCGTTTCGCCGGCGGGCGGGGAGGCGGAGGCGCTCATGCCGTCCGCCGCGGTCGCGCCTTCTGACATCGAAACAGTCCTTCCCAAAGCGAGGGGGCACAGGCGCTAGGATAAGGCGCTGACCCCGTCATGCCCGGCCTTGTGCCGGGCATCCACGCCGTGCCGCGGCGGCCAACCTTGAAGGTTCTTGCAGCGGCGCCGCGTGGATGGCCGGGACGAGCCCGGCCATGACGGTGGTCAAGGGTTTCGGCAATCGATCTCAGGTGATCGAGCCGACGACCCCTTCGAGCAGATAATCCATTTTGTCGAGGAACGGATCGAGATTGCCGTAGGTCTTGTCGATCACGATCTTGCCGGTCTTGTTGTCCTTCAATGGCCCGACATAGATCGGCGCCCCGGCCTTCAAGGCGGCGATCGCCGCGATCGCCGCGGTCTTGCCGGCCTCGGTGGCGCCGGCGCCGAACGGGGTGTTCTGAACATAGTCGCTCTCGTAACCGCCGGCGGTGAAATTCGGCGGCTTTTCGCCCTTGGCGAGGTCGGCCGCGTAGAGCTTGTAGATCGTCTCCCACTTGTATTCCGCGCCGGTGATGAAGCCCTTGGGCGCCAGCGGCGCCTGGCTCGCGTTGTGGCCGCAGCTCATCACGCCGCGCTTCTCCGCGGTTTCGATGACGACCTTCGGTCCGTCGACGTGGCAGGTGATGACGTCGCATCCCGCGTCGACGAGCGCGTTGGCGGCCTCCGCCTCGCGCACCGGCATCGACCAATCGCCGGTGAAGATCACCTGGACGATCGCCTTCGGGTTGACCTTGCGCGCGCCCAGCAGCACCGAATTGATGTTGCTGAGCACGCTGGCGATCGGCTTGGCGGCGACGAAGCCGATCTTGTTCGATTTCGTGGAAAGCCCCGCCGCGACGCCGTCGACGTAATGGGCCTGATTGAGATAGCCGAAATAGCTGCCGGCGTTCTTGGGGTCCTTGTCCTTGTTCCACAGCGGCGCGGCATGACGGAACTCGACCGCGGGATATTTCTTCGCGAGATCCACCACGAACGGCGAATAATAGCCGAACGACGTCGCCAGGATGAGCCCGGCGCCGTCGAGATTGACCATGGATTCCATCGATTTGGAGCAGGCGTCGGTCTCGGGGACGTTCTCCTCCTCGACCACCTTGACGCCGGGGACCTGCTTGAGCGCCTGGATCGCGACCGCGTGCGCCTGATTCCAGCCGAAGTCGTCGCGCGCGCCGACATAGACGACGCCGACGGTGAGATCGGCGGCGAAGGCGCGCCCCGGCGCGCCGAAGCCGGCGGCCAGGCCGACCGCGCCCCCGGCGGTCGATTGCAGGAAGGCGCGGCGGGAAATGGCGTTTCGTATCATGGCGGAACTCCCCTCACAGGCTGCGCCCGCTGGCGCTAGCGATCTGGCGGCGGTCCGCAGCAATAGGCATGCCAGCCGCGTCGCTGCGACAAATCGCCGCCATTGCGCGAGATTGGATCGACGCGATGCGCTTTCCAACGGCGCGGTGCTCAGGAGACCGGCGGATTGCTCAATCTTTAGGCGGACGCCGCGCGGGGCTCGAGGGCGGGCGAAAAGGAGGCGCCGAGCCCGCCTTGCGCGGCGCGGCGGCGCTATTCCTTGTCGGCGGGCTGTGCCAGACTTATCTGGCCGAAGCGGCCTTCGACTCGCCGGCCCGGCCAGCCTCGCCCCTGCCGACAAGGGCGACCCGAGGATTTCTCGTCATGCTAGCGGCTCCGCATCCCTTCGCTCGCTTCGTCAATATTCTCGGACGCGGCAAGACCTTGACGCGCTCCCTGACGATCGAGGAATCGGAACAGGCGATGCGCATGATCCTGGCGGGCGAGACCCGGCCGGAGCAGATCGGGGCGTTCCTGATGCTGTTGCGCGTGAAGGAAGAGACGGGCCAGGAGATCGCCGGCTTCACGCGCGCCGCGCGCGCTTCTTTCCATGTGCCGGCCGACGCGCCGCGCGTCGATCTCGATTGGCCGTCCTATGCCGGCAAGAAGCGGCAGTTGCCGTGGTTCCTGCTCGCCGCCGTGGCTCTCGCGCGCAGCGGCTGGAGCGTGTTCATGCACGGCCTGGACGGCCATACCGCGGGCCGCGTCTGGGCGGGCGAGACGCTGCAGCGCCTCGGCTTTCCCGTCGCCGGCGATTTCGAGGAAGCGGCGGGCCATCTCAGGCGCTATCGCTTCGCTTATATGCCGCTCGCGCGCATCAGCCCGAAGCTCGCTGACATGATGGAGTTGAAGCCGATCCTCGGGTTGCGCTCGCCCGTTCACACGCTGGCGCGCGGGCTCAATCCGTTCGGCGCGCCGACCTCGCTGCAGGCGGTCTTTCATCCCGGCTATGTCGCGATCCACCGTGACGCCGCGATCGCGCTTCGAGAAAAGCGGACCCTGGTGTTTCGCGGCGACGGCGGCGAGAACGAGCGCCGGCCGAACAAACCGTGCGAGACCCTGTTGATCGTCGACGGCGTCTGCGAGGCGGCGCGCTGGCCGGCGATGTTCGAACCGCGGCAGGCGCCCGACGAGGCGATGAACCTCGACAGGCTGGAAGCCGTCTGGCGCGGCGCGCAGGCCGACGAATATGGCGAGGCGGCGGTCGTCGGCACGATGGCGCTCGCCCTCTGGGCGATGGGCGTCGAGAGCGATCCCGAGCGCGCGCAGACGCGAGCGCAGACGCTTTGGCGCGGGCGCGACCGCGGGCCTCTGGCGGCGGTCGCGTGATCGGATCGCCGCGCCGAGCCAAAGGCCGCGTGAGGCGCGAAGCCGCGATGCGTCATCCGTCGACATTTCTCGACTCGAGGGGCGAGAGAGCCATCGTCGGCTTGCGTGAATATTAGAATTGGTTCAAGTCGGGCGAGGGCAAGAGAACCGCCGGTCCGCTCGGCCTCCATTGGGGGAAACCTAGAGGAAATGAACGCCATGCTCGCTAAAGACGACATCCTCGCGGCGCTCGCCGCCGTGCCGGGGCCGGACGGCAAGACCCCGCTGCCGCAATCGGGCGCCATCGACGGCGTGACGGTGCGAGACGGCAAGGTGTTCCTCGCCATCAAGATCAATCCCGCGCACGCCAAAGCGATGGAAGTCATGCGGGCGGAGGCCGAGGCGAAGATCAAGGCGCTGCCCGGCGTCGTCTCGGCGCTGGTGACGCTCACCGCGCAAAGCGAGGGCCCGGCCGCCGCCGCGCCGACGGGGCACGCCGCGCCCCGTACGCGCCCGCCGGACGCGCGGCCGATCCCCGGCATCGACAAGATCATCGCCGTCGCCTCCGGCAAGGGCGGCGTCGGCAAGTCGACGACCGCGTGCAATCTCGCGCTCGGGCTGGCGCGGCTCGGCCTCAAAGTCGGCGTGCTCGACGCCGACGTGTTCGGCCCCTCGATGCCGCGGCTGTTCGGCATCACGCAAAAGCCCGATCTCGCGCCCGACGGCCAGAAGCTCAAGCCGATCGAGAAATACGGCGTCAAGGTGATGTCGATCGGCTTCCTCGTCGAGGAGGGCGCGGCGATCGTGTGGCGCGGACCGATGGTGATGTCGGCGCTGACGCAGTTCCTGCGCGAGGTCGATTGGGGCGAACTCGACGTGCTCGTCGTCGACATGCCGCCGGGCACCGGCGACGCGCAGCTGACGATGGCGCAGAACGTGCCGCTGTCCGGCGCGGTGATCGTCTCGACGCCGCAGGATCTCTCGCTGATCGACGCGCGGCGCGGCATGGCGATGTTCAAGCAGGTGCATGTGCCGCTGCTCGGATTGGTCGAGAACATGAGCTATTTCGTCTGCCCGCATTGCGGCGGACGCACCGACATCTTCGCCCACGGCGGCGCGCGGCATGAAGCCGAGGCGCACGGCGCGCCGTTCCTGGGCGAAATTCCGCTGGATGTGATGATCCGCGAAACCTCGGACGGCGGCGCCCCGGTCGTCGCCAGCGCGCCGGAGAGTCCGCAGGCCGCGGCCTATATCGCGCTCGCGGGCCGGGTGCGCGACGCGCTGTTCGCCGGTGCGCCCGCCAATCGCCCGGCGCCGCGCATCGTGATCGAGTGAGCGAAGGGGACGCGATGGGCGAGGAAGGGAAAAGGGGCGCGCTGGACCCGTGGCCGAGCGAACTGCGCGTGCGCGAGGGCGGCCGCGCGTTGCGTATCGCCTTCGCCGACGGCTTCGCGGCGAGCATCCCGGCCGAGCGCCTGCGCGCGGCGAGCCCGAGCGCGGACAAACGCCGCGCGCCCGCGCCCGCGGGCGGGGTGGCGATCGTCGGCGTCGAACAGATCGGCAATTACGCCGCGCGCTTCGCCTTCAGCGACGGGCACGACACCGGAATCTACACCTGGGAACTGCTGCGCAAGCTGGCCGCCGATCAGGAGCCGCCGCTAGGTTCGTGAGGCGCGTCCCCTTCCCCCCTTGCGGGTGTCAGGCGAACCTTCGGTTCGCTGAGAGGTGGCCTTCGCGCAAGCGAAGGCCGGATGAGGGGTCGCGCCGTAAGGCGCGTTGCTTTCGCGTCAGCGGGAGCGTGGTGGGTTACGCCGCATAAATTATCACGTGTCGCGCCTCAAAAAGGGAAATGAGCGCCAGCCACCGTAAAGCCCCCGATGCAATGCGGCTCGGCGATCAGCCTTTCCTGTTCTGCGCGTCCCAATAGCGTTCGAGATTTTCGATCAGCGCCGGGCTGAAATGACAAAAAGCCTGTTCGCGCGCGTAAACCGCCATGTAGCGGCGGAAAAGATCGATCGGCTCCTCGCCGATGCGGAAGGCGCGGCGATTGCCGATCGCCCCGACGGCGCCGGAGGTCGTCAGCCCGGCGGCGACCCGCTCGACGGCGCCGTCCATCTCCGCCGGCGGGACGATCTCATCGCAGATCAGCCGTCCCTCCGAACTGTCGCAGGCGAGCCGGCGTTCATATTGGACGAGTTGGCGGGCCAGACGATCGCCGACGAACCGCGGCAGGCGCAGGTTGGCGGCGCCTGGAATGATCCCCTCCTTGCGCGCCGGCAGCGTCAGATAGGCGTTGCTCGCGGCGATGACGTAATCCATCGTCAGCAAGATCTGGCAATGGCCGCCGATGGCGAAATTCTCGACCGCCGCGATCCACGGCTTTTCGGCGCCGAAGCCGCGAACGTCGTCGGGGAGCGCATCGGGCCGAGCGACGCCGCGCAGAAATTTATGCACGAAACCGAGATCGCGCTGGATGAACCAAACGTAGGGGATCCTGCCGCGATAGAGGTGGGTGAGATTGATCCCCGCGCCGAAGACGCGCTGGCCGGCGTATTTGGCGTGATCGACCTTTCCGCCGCGCATCACCGCTACATCGCTCGCCGGATCGAGGATCGCGACATCGACGGCGGTCTCCATCGCGGCGATGGTCGTCTGATCTTCGGCGTTGAGATAGGCCGGATTTGCCGCGATGAGATGGACGGCCTTCCCTTTGCGCTCGAGCTGCGCCGGCCCGAGATCAAGGACGCCATCCGTAGCGAAGCGGGCGAGCGCGTCACGGCTTTCGGGCCGCGGCAGCAGCATGGCGTGGCAGAGATGAAGGCCCGCCCGCTCATGGCCGAGAATATGCGAGAGAAAGAGACCTTGATCGATCTCGAGCCCGTCCTTGTCGCGCTGGATCGTCTCGGCCTCGGCCTCGATCCGGGCGCGCGCCGGCGTCAGGCCGGGAAAGGCTTCCGCCGCCGCGTGGACGATCTCCTCTACGCGGATGAAGCGCGAGAAGTCGTGCGTCAGCGCAGCGTAGACTTTTTCGACATGGGCGTCGAGGAAGCGCTCGCGCGAACGGCGCGCGCGCTCGCGAATCGCGGCGGCGGCTTTGGCCCCCGCCGCATTGCGCCGAGGCTTTTTCGGCTGCCTTGCGATCAGCGCGTCGGCGAGAGCCCAGAACGCCGCGTAAAGCCGGCGATCCTCGCCGAATTCGCCGCAGGCTCGCGGCTCGGCGGCGAGCCATTCGTCGACGGCGTGAGCCGGCAGCCCGGCTTCGCGCAAATCAGAGGAGAGAGATTGTGGCGCGCCCATTGCATTCATCCCAGTAAATCCATCGCGATTACGGGGAGTACGGTGATCGGGGGAACGGCGCCCCGAGCGGCATCGATGCGCCATGACGGTCGTTGTCACGAACCCATCAGAGGCCGGACGATGGCTCCGCAATCGCCTCGAGAAGCCGTCCATGGGCAAGTCTAGCAAGAATCGGCCGTCTGTCACGATCGTCGGGCTCGACATCGCCAAGAGTGTCTTTCAGGCTCATGGCGTCGACGCGAAGGGCGCGGCGATCGTCGCGCGTTCGGTTCGGCGCGGCGGGCCGCTGAAATTCTTCGCCTCGCCGCCGCCCTGCCTGGTGGGAATTGAAGCGTGCAGTTCGGCGCACCATTGGCACACGGTGACAGGCGCTCACTTCCCTTTTATCTCACCCGGTTTGGCGCGGTGGGTCGGCCGCGGCGGCCGCCAAGCATGGAATTGGCCGTGTCGCACCGATGGGGCGCAGTCCAATCGCGATTTTGCCTTTCTGAAAAACGAAAAACATGCTAGGCTAATTCATATCGCTCCCCGCCATATCCGCCTTGCCGGCGGCGCCGGCGGGGCTTTCGCAGGCGGAGCGGCGCAAAAATTTGGAGCGAGGCGAAAATTTCCTTTTTCTCCCTGCAAGCCTCTGATTTCCCACAAAACGCCCAAAGGAATCTTTGGAAATATTTGGAGAAAAGGGCCCCGGATTTGGAAATGTTTGGCTTGTGTTTGGAAAAGCTTGCAGGGCCCGAAGTCCGCCAAAGGAGAAACCGCGTTTTCTCGAGCGCATTCCCTTTCCCACCCCTGGGCTGCGCGCGCCGTTCAAAGGCAAACCCTATCAATCCCCTCGCAACCCCTCCGTCGCCGGCGCCGCGTCCGCGCGCACGTGCACCACCGCGAACTTGTCCGTGTACAGCCGCCGCCAGCCGGGTTCGCGGTCCATCAGCGCCACGACGCGCTGGTTCGGCGCGAAGATCGTCCAGGCGATGGCGTAGCGCTTCAGCGTCGGCTCGAGCGCGTCCGCATCGCCGGCGATGATCTTGCCGTAGAGGTCGAGGAAGGCGTCGCCGTACATGTCGGCGCGGCCGTCGATGAACGGGCGGACATTCGCCCAGATGAGGCAGCCGCCGAAAGCATAGTCGTTGAGGACCGGCTCGGCGCGCAACGCGGCGGGGACCGCCCGCAGCGCCGCGATCGGCGCCGTGGCTCCGTCGGCGCGCGCGATCGGCAGGGCGAGGCGCGCGCCCGTGAGGAGAAGCGCGATCGCCGCCGCCGCGAGCATCGGCGCCCGCGTCAGACGCGTTGGCGCGGCCGCCGGCGCGCCGAGCGCGCGCGCGATCGGCTCGGCGAGCAGCATCGGCGCGAGGATCGCGAGCAGGGTTTCGTGGCGCGCGTGCTGCAGCGACATATGGACCAGCGCGACGACGAGCGCCACGCGCGCCAGGGGAACGGCCACGGGCCGCGTCAGCGCCAAGGCGATCAGCGCCAGCAGGGCGATCTCCATCGGGCCGGGATGGGCGAAATTCTCAGGTCGCCATTCGCCGATATCGGCGAGATGCGCGACGCCGACGAGCTTGAGCGGAAACAGCAGCCCCGCGACGCCGAACGGCGTCAGCAGCGCCGCGCCGAGGCTTAAGAATACGAACAGGCCCCAGTCTCGGACGACGGCGAGGCGGCCCTCGCGCGGCGCCGCGAGCCACGCGTCGAGCGCCAAAGGCGCGATCAGCGCGAGGCCGAAGGCGAAGCCGCCGTGCAGATTGGCCCACAGCGCCATCAGCGGCAGCAGCCAAAGCGAAGGCGCGCGCGCGCGATCGCGCGCCGCCAGCAGGCCGGAGCCCCACAGCGCGAGGAGGGGCAGGGCGAGGATGTGCGGGCGCGCGAGCAGCCCTGGCGCGATGAGGCCGGCCCCGAGCGCCGCCACGACGAAAAGCGCGATTCCCGTGAGATCGCGCGCCGCGCGGTTGGCCATCACGAAGGTCGCGGCGCCTGCCGCCGCCCCGGTCAGCAGCACGACGCCGCTCCATCCGGCGGCGCGGAAGGCGAGGGCGAAGAGGACCTCCGAGAGCCATTCGTGCGCCGTCCACGGCGCGCCGGCGAAGGTGAAGGAGAAGGGGTCGGCGCGCGGGACCGCGCCGTGCTGGAGAATCCATTCCCCGGTCGCCAGATGCGACCAGGTGTCGCCGTCGTTGAGCGCCGCCGGCGAAAAGGCGGCGAGCGCGAACACCGCGAGCGCGAGCAGCAGCGGCGCCGCCTCGGCCGGGCGCGGGGCGGCGCGCGCCGCGTTCGAGGAATCGGAGGCGAGCGGAAGCGCGATCGACATGCGCGCAGCTTGGCAAAGGCGCGATAATTTCGGGTTAAGGGCGGGCGGCGCCGCCCCGCCGCGGCTGGCCGCTACTTCGGCAGTTCCGCGATCCGCCGGGCGATGTCGTCGGGCATCCACGCATCGCTCGGCGCCAATTGCCCCTGCGATTTCATCTGGCTCAGGACATCGGCCGCTCGCGTAAGCACTGCTTTGGCTTGGGATGGATCGAGTTGCGAGACTTTGACGCAAGAAACGATCAGGTCGCGCTGCCAGCGCGCATTGCCGGGATTGGACTTCGCCGCGATTTCTATGGCGGCGAGGCCCGCCTGGTAGGAGGTCAGCGCCGCCGGCAGGTCGCCCTGCGCGACCTGCACGTCGCCGACCTTGTTGTACGCAATCGACAGATCGCGCTGCCGGCCCGCATTGCCGGGATTGGACTTCGCCAGGCGATCAAAGATGGCGAGCTCCGCCTGATAGGACGTCAGAGCGGCCGGCAGATCGCCCTGCGCCGCCTGCGCGTCGCCGACTCTTTCGTATGACGCTGACAGATCGCGCTGCCCGCCGGCATTGCTCGGATTGGACTTCGCCAGGCGATCAAAGATGGCGAGGTCCGCCTGATACGAGGACAGGGCGGCTGGCCGATCGCCCTGCGCCATCTGCGCCGCGCCTATCCTCTCGTACGACGCCGCCAAGTCGCGCTGCCAGCCGGCGTTGCCGGGATCGGACTTCGCCAGGCGATCCATGATGGCGAGGCCCGCCCGATAGGAAGTCATCGCGGCCGGCAGATCGCCCTGCGCCATCTGCACGTCGCCGACCTTGTTGTACGACACCGACAGGTTGCGCTGCCCGTCGGCATTGCCGGGATCGGACTTCGCCAAGCGATCCGCAATGGCGAGGGCGGCCTGATAGGAGGCCAGCGCGGCTGGCGAATCGCCCTGCGCCGCCTGCACGTCGCCGATCCTGTCGTACGAAACCGCCAGATCGCTCTGCCAGAAGGCATTGCCGGGATCGGACTTCGCCAGGCGATCCCCGATGGCTTGGCCCGCCTGATAAGAGGTCAGCGCGGCCGGCAGGTCGCCCTGCGCCTTCTGCACGTCGCCGATCTTGCCGTACGAAATCGCCAGGTCGCGCTGCCAGCCGCCATTGCCGGGATCGGACTTCGCCAAGCGATCAAAGATGCTTTGGCTCGCCTGATAGGAGGCCAGCGCGGCCGGCAGGTCGCCCTGCGCCATCTGCACGTCGCCGACCCTCTTGTACGCCACCGACAGGTCGCGCTGCCAGTCGGCATTGCCGGGATCGGACTTCGCCAGGCGGGAGATGACGTCCTGCTTGGCCTGATAGGACTTCAGCGCCTCGGCAAAGTTGTGTTGCGCCATGAAAACATCGCCGATGCGCTCGGCGCCGATCCCGAGTTCGAACTGCCAGGCGGTATTGCCGGGATCGGATTTCGTCAGCCGGTCTCTGATGGCGAGGCTCGCCTGATAGGAGGCCAGCGCGGCCGGCAGATTGCCCTGCGCCTTCTGCACGTCGCCGACATTGATGTAGGAACTCGACAGGAGGCTCCGCCAGCTGGCGTTGCTGGCGTCAGACTTCGCCAGGCGGTCAAAGATGGCGAGTTTCGCCTGATAGGAAGTCAGGGCGGCCGACAGGGCGCCCTGCGCCACTTGCGCCTCGCCTATCCTCTCGTATGACACCGCCAGATCGCGCTGCCACAGGGAATTGCCGGGATCGGACTTCGCCAGGCGGTCCCTGATGGCGAGGCTCGCCTGATAGGAGGTCAGCGCGGCCGACAGATCGCCCTGCGCCTCCTGCACGATGCCGACATAGTTGTATGACACCGACAGATCGCGCTGCCACAGGGAATTGCCGGGATCGGCTTTCGCCAGGCGGTCTCTGATGGCGAGGCTTGTCTGATAGGAGGTCAGCGCGGCCGACAGATTGCCCTGCGCCTTCTGCGCTTCGCCGACATTCCTGTGCGAAGTCGCCAGATCGTTCTGCCAGCCGGCATTGCCGGGATCGGACTTCGCCAGGCGGTCGGCGATGGCGAGGCCCGCCTGATAGGAGGTCAGCGCGGCGGGCAGATCGCCCCGCGCCTTCTGCGCGTCGCCAACGCCATTGTACGACAGCGATAGGTCGTGTTGAAAGTCCTTGCTGTCCGGTTGCCGCGCCAGCAGAGCCTGGAGAATGTCTTCCGCCTGCTTCGCCGCTGTCAGAGCGTCCTGAGTTTCGCCGAGCGTCAAGAGCGTATTGGCTGTCTCCCTCAACGCGGAGGCCTGGCTTCGGCGCAGATCCGGGCTCGTTTCGCCCGATCCCAGGAGCTGGTCCTGCAGCTGACGGGCCCGATCGAGAATGTCCTTGATCGTCGCGGCCGGCACGCCGACGACGTCG
>JBEKGN010000011.1:0-150325 GCA_050012775.1 Roseiarcus sp. | reverse complement strand
CGACCCGATCCTATCGAAGAGACGCGATGACCACCCTTAAGCGCCGGTCCGGCGGGCTCCGCTATATGCGGAGCTCCGCCCGCCGGACCTCAGCGAAAATCTCCACCACTTCCGTGGACGCTAACCTGGTTCAACTCAGGGATAAACCCATCAAACAGCCTGCAAGGACGGACGTTGCCGGGCGCTCAACACGCTTGTTCGCCGTCCCCAACGAATTCAGCGATTCTTGCAGGTGTCGGAATCCCAGCTTTTCTGATTAAACCCAAGTCTTTGCGCGGCATCTCGTTCATTCGCGGTCAGCTCGACCCATGCCCTAGAGTCAGAGGGGGCCGTACCCTTGGGAAAATCCGCATTCCAACTCTGTTGTTTCCAACCGAGCGTCTCCCAGGCCTTTTGCTCCGCCCTGGACAATTCTTCCCAGTCGACATTGTCCCAAGTGCACACATCCGTCGGCGCCATAATAGTTTCGGCAGGTTTCTGCACTGCGCTGGCCGCGTTCCCGAAACCGACATCCACTCGATTTTGAGATGAACTGTTGCAGCCTCCTACGATCAATAATGCGGTTGCCCAGATGAGGATGCGCATATATTCCTCCACTCGTCACCGAGCGCCTGCCTGCCGTCGATGGCTCCACCGCCCGCCGTTCTCATACCATTAATCTTGTCGCCCACCAGGGGCTGGCGCCATCCCGCTTCGCGTCAGCGCCTCGATGCGCTGGGCGCGAACAACCGCCGGATCCTCTGTCGAATGACGCTCGCGACAAGCGCGATCGCATTCATCTGTCCGACCGCCGCCGTCTCCCGGCCCGCGATCGTCGCGTCACAGGCGGCGGCGAACTGCGCGAGCAATACGTCGACGAAGCTCTCGACCAAATCCGGCCGATTGAACTGCGCTAGAAGGCCCTTGATCTGGAACCGCAGCCGCAAATCCACAATCGTTGCGCGGTCGTCCGCGCCCGGGGTCAGTCGGTAGGTCAGCTGCCCCCGAATATTGGATTGCCCGTTGGCGTCCCCGCCCTGCGCGTCGATGACGCCGACGCTGCCGGGCGCGTCGATCCGCCGGGTTCCCTTGCCGAGAAAAGAGACCTTGATCGGGCCGAACTTGATCGAAACGGAGCCGACGAAAGCGTCGCCTTCGACGGATTCGACCTGGGCGCCGGGAATGCAGCGGGCGACGCGCTCGATATCGGAAAATAACGACCAAACGGCCGCCGCCGGATGTTCCAGCGCCACGCGTTTGTCCACAACGGTCCAGCCGTCCTGGACCGAGACGCCCTTCAGCGTCGACGCCGCCTCCGTCACGCCCGAAGCCGCCCGCTCCTGGGAAAGCGCGAACAGCCGAAGCGGCGCGCGTGGGAGGATCGCGGCGGGAGGATGGCGCGCGCACGCGCCGCTGGCGAGTCGCTGGCCGATCACCTCAGCGATGGCGCGCACGATGCCGACGTAGCCGGTGCAGCGGCAGAGATTGCCGCTGAGTTCGTGGCGGATGCGCTTTTCATCGGCTTGGTCGAGCCGCAAGACAATGTCGCGCGCCGTGATGATCATGCCTGGCGTGCAGAAGCCGCATTGCAGCGCGTGGTTCTCGGTAAACGCCCGTCGAAGGGCCGTCATGATCGGATCGGCTTGGAAGCCCTCGATCGTCTCGATCACGGCGCCGTCGTTGGCGTGAGCGTAAGTGATGCACGAACGGATCGGCTTGCCGTCGACCAGAACGGTGCAGGCGCCGCAAACACCCTGTTCGCAGGCCAGATGCGTCCCGGTCAGATGCAGCCGGTCGCGCAGAACGGCGGCGAGCTGCGTGCGGGGTTCGACCTCTGCATGGCGCAACTCGCCGTTGACGGTGATGGAAATCTTGCTCATGGCCGAAGCGCCTCCTGGATGGCGCGCTCGACGCAGACCGCGACATGCTGCCGCTTCACCGCCTCGATGCGCGGCGACAAGGAAGCCACCTCGTCCAATATGTCGGCCAACGTCGGCGCCGAAGCGGTCGTCGCCAGGCGCCGGGCGGCCTTTTCCAGCAGCAAGGGCGCTCCGCCGACCGATCCGGCGACGACCCGCGCATAGCGCCGCTCGGGATCGATCACCACCGCCCCGATCGCATCGGAGAGTTCGCCGACCTTGCGACAGAATTTGTCGTAGCCCCAACGCACGGACGAACTCGCTTTGCGAATTTCGACGCTGACCAGCAATTCATCGGCTTTCAGAGCTGTGGTATAGGCGCCGACCACGAAGCGGCGGATGTCGATCTTGCGGAAAGCGATCGCGGACGGCCTCTCCCCCGGTTTTCGTCGAAATTGATCGAAGATCGACTTCGGCGCTTCATTCGCGGCGCGCGGACGCGCAATCGTGAGGGTCGCGTCCGCCGCTGTCAGGGCCGTCAACCAATCCGCGGCGGGGTCGGCGTGAGCGAGGCTGCCGCCAAGGGTTCCCTTGTTGCGGATGACGCGATAAGCGATGCCGCCGGCGACATGACGGATGAATCCGCCCATCGGCTCCGGGGTCTCGCCGTCCTCGATCGCCGCGTGGGTGACGCACGCGCCCAGGGTGACCGACTGCGCCGTCTCGCCGATCGACAGCAGCTCCGGCAGCCGGCTCACGTCGACGAGCGCGCCGGGCCTGGCCAGACGCAGATTCAACATCGGCCCGAGCGACTGGCCGCCGGCGATCGGCTTCACGCCGGAGTCCCCGGAAAGGATTTGCATCGCGTCGGCGAGATTGGCAGGGCGCGTATAATCGAAGGCGACCGGCTTCATGCTGGCGCCCTTGCCGCAGCGGCGCGGCTGAGAATGGCGCCGAGAATCCGTTTGGGGGTCGCCGGCGTTTCGTTGATCTCGACGCCGAGCGGCCTCAGAGCGTCGTTGATGGCGTTGACGATGGCGCCGGCGGGCGCGATCGCCGCCCCTTCGCCGACGCCCTTGACGCCATGCCGGGTGTGGGGAGACGGCGTCTCGCTATGGTCGAGCCTGATCGCGGGCAATTCGGCGGCGCCGGGCAGGATGTAATCGGCTAAAGTCGTCGTCAGCGGCTGACCCGAGGCGTCATACAGGACTTCTTCGAACATCGCCGTGCCGATGCCCTGCGCCGCGCCGCCGTATGCCTGCCCTTCGAGGATCATCGGATTCACCCGGCGCCCGCAATCTTCAAAGATCACGTAGTCGAGGATCTCGACTTTGCCGGTGGCCGGATCGACCGCGACGACGGCGGCATGCGTCGCGTAAGAGAACACGCCGGTGTCGACGTCCGGCTTGTAGCCTTCGGTGACCTCCAGACCGAGCGTGTCGACGGTGTCGGGCAACAGGTCCGGCCGCAGATACCAGGCGCGAGCGATATCCCCAAACGAGACGCTCGCCGCGCCCGCGAAGGCGGCGCCGTCTTTCAGCACGATATCTTCAGGACGGCATTGCAGGCGATGGGCGGCGTGAATTTTCAGCCGCGTCGCCAGCGTCTCGCAGGCCTTGGCGACCGCGCCGCCGGCCATGACCATGCCGCGCGAAGCATAGGCGCCGGTCGAATAGGGCGTCGTTCCGGTGTCGCCCATGAAGACCTGAACCTGATCGATCGGCAATTTCAGCCATTCGCAAGCAACCTGGGCGATCGTGGTCTCGAGTCCTTGGCCGAAACTCTGGTTTCCCGATCGCACTTCGATCACGCCGCTGGGAGTCAGCTTCACCATCGCCTGCTCGTAGCCCGGGACGAGCGGCAGCCCCCATGCCGCAAACACTTTGGTGCCGTGCGCCGTCTGCTCCGTGAAGGTGGCGAAGCCGAGGCCGATCAACCGTCCATCCGGTTCGCCGCGCCTTTGCCGCGCGCGCACGGCCTCGAGAGCGATCATATCGGCGGCTCTGACCAAGCTTTCCGGATAATTGCCGCTATCGTAAAATTTCTTGGTGACGTTCGTGTACGGCATCGCTTCGGGCGGAACGAGGTTTTCCCGCCTGACGTCGGCCGGTTCGCGGCCCACCGCGCGGGCGATCGCGTCGATCGTCAGCTCCATGGCGAAGCACACGCCGGGCCGCGCGACGCCGCGATAGGGCGTGAACGGCGGCTTGTTGGTCGCGACCGAATAGGTTGCGCAGCGATAGACCGGCAAGACATACGGGCCGGGCAGATTGCCGCCGGCCTGAGCGGCTTCGATGCAGGCGGTGAACGGCCAGACCGAATAGGCGCCGACGTCGACCGTGATCTCCGCGTCGAGACCGAGCAGCCGGCCTGTCCTGTCGGCGTAAGCCTTGATCCGATAGTGATGCTGGCGCGTATTGGCGCCGGCGGTCAGATGCTCGCGACGGTCCTCGACCCAGCGCAAGGGCCGGCCGATGCGCCGGGCGAGCCAGGAGACCGAGACCTCCTCCGGCTGCAGCACGCATTTGTAGCCGAAGCCACCGCCCACGTCCGGCGCGATGACGCGGATCTGGCTCTGGTCGATCTGCAAGACCTCGGAAAGGCCGGTGCGGATGAGATGAGGCACTTGCGTCGAGGTGTGCACGATCAATTGGCCGGCGCGCGCGTCCCATTGCGCCAGAACCGCCTTGCCTTCCATCGGCGACATGCATTGGCGCGCAGTCCGATATTCACGCTCGACGATCACGTCCGCGACGCGCGCGACGCTGTCGATGTCGCCCGGCGTGTTGCTGGTCAGAAACAGGTTGTCGCCCCACTTTTCGTGGATGCGGGGCGCCTCCGGCATGCGCGCGGCGAGCGAGTCGACGACAGCGGGAAGTTCTTCGATGTCGAGCGTCACCGCTTCCGCGATGTCCTCGGCTTCGTCGCGCGTCGGCGCGATGCACATCGCGATGCATTCGCCGACATAGCGAACCTTGTCCTGCGCGAGCGCGGGAAAATTCGACGGCTTGTAAGTGGGCAGCGAGGACTCCGCTCGGATCGGCAGAACGCCGACGAGATCCTGGGCGATGAACACGCGCCCCGGATACGCTTCCGGTTTGACCACCGACCGGATCCGCCCATGGGCGACGGGGCTGCGGACGAAAGCGACTTCCCAAAGGTCCGGCAGCCAGATGTCGCCGACGTAGCGGCCGTAGCCATTGAGGTGGCGCGCATCCTCCTTCCGCAACACCCTGGCGCCGATCCCGTCGCTCATGGCGCGCCCCCTACATCCGCCGACGCGCGCCCAGGGTCGCGCACGAACATTTCACGGCGCCGGCGAAACGAACGCCGGCGCATTGTAAAGATTCCAGCGCCTTCGGCCGACCCTCGCTCCTCGCTTCAACCGACAGGTTCATCCGGGTCCCCCGACAGACGTTGTCATGCGAACGGCGACTACGGAGTGTACGTCGTTCATTCCCCTTGTAAAGCGCAATCGCCTGGGGCGCCCATCGACCGCTCGACGCCGCCCTTCGATCGGCGAAACGCAGGCAAAAAGCGGTCGCATTGGCGCTCGATTCGACGCGCGGGTTCAAGTCGCCGGCAGATCGTGCTAGGTCTGCGGCGATAGGCGCAGGGCGTATGCTGCGAATTTCACGAGAGCGGCAATGGCGAATACAGCATCGGCGGCGATCAAGGTTCGACCCGGAAAAGAGCCGGGGAGGCCCTATGCGGATCTCTGGGCGCGGCCAGGCTATCTCGCGCGGCGCATGCATCAGATTCACGTCGGCCTGTTCGCCGAGGAATGTCGGGATTTCGACATCACGCCGATTCAGTTCGCCATTCTCACCGTCTTGTATAGCGGCCGGGCGCTGGACCAGATCACGCTGTCGACCGCGGTCGGCATCGACCGCACGAGCGGCGCCGATATCATCAAGCGGCTGTATCGTCGCGGTCTCGTCGAGCGCGTCGCCTCCACCGAGGATCGCCGCGCCAGACTTGTGCACATCACCGGCGAAGGACAGGCGCTGGTGCGCAGAATGCAGCCTCACATGGAACGGGCGCAAGAGCGCCTGATCAGCCCGTTGAGCCCTGCCGAGCAGGCGATGTTCAATGAACTGATCGGCAAGATCATTCAGGCCAACAACGACGCCAGCCGCGCGCCGATCGCGATCGATTTCTAGCCGACGCAGCGCAATCGGCAAGGCGTCGGTCTTGGTCCGCGGAATGGATGGTCGCCGCGCGCGGGATCAACCCCGGATCGGGACGGGATGAACGCCGTAGGAGTGCTGGATCTTGCGATGCAGCACGGGGTCGGCCAGTTCGAAACTGAATCTCTTGGAATAGCGGACGCCGCCGATGGCGCCGCATGTGCCGCCGAACATCAGGGCGCCTTCTTCCAGGTCGCCGGCGCCCTCCTCATAGCGAGCGAGCAGTTCCCTGGGCGAGAGGAGCGAGGCGACGCCTCCCTCCTGATAGAGCTTTCGCTCGCCGCCTTCCTCGATATGGCTTCTCAGGATCAGCCGATCCCAGTGCTCCTCGACTTCGTCGAGCGGCCAGACGGCGCGCGCGACCGGCTTGTCGCAGAGCTGCTTGGCGATCGTAATGCCCATATGTTCCACCGCGCGGTCCGTGTGGTCCGAACCGGCGCCGATCCAGATCCGGCCGTCGATCTTGAGCATCACATATTCGACTTCGCCGCTCGAGCCTTCGCCGATCACTTCGACGTCCTCGGCCTGGACGAGGCGCGACACGCCGACGCGATAGAACAGCGGCGTCGTTTCCGGCGGCTTGACCCCGATCTTCGCGAGTTCCTCGATGTGATGCCGCAGCGCGGCCTTGTCGCGCCCGGTCCACCCGCCGACGACGGCTTTGCTGATGATGACGGCGCGATGCGTCGTTCGGGTCTTTTCGATGAAATCGAGTTCGAGTTTTACGTGCGCAGCCACGAATCGTTCCCTCAAGAATCAAGTCAGTCGGATCGAATATTCGAGCCCGCGAGCGATCGAGAGAAGACGGCGATCGCCGAGAGTTTCTCCCATCAGCATCAGCCCGACCGGAGCGCTTCCCGGCGCATGACAGGGGATGGAAATCGCAGGCCGATCGAGAAAATTGCCGATCGCCGTGTTGCGCAGACAGAGGAGATTGGTCGGATTCGACAGGTCGGGATCGCGCATCGACTCGATCGTCGGCGCCACGATCTGCACCGTCGGCAGCAACAGGGCGTCGAACACGCGCGAGCGTAGGTGAACGGCGGCCGTCACGCGGGCGCGCGCATGCAGCAGATCGATGTAGTCGCCGGCGCTCTGCGCTCGGCCCGCATTGAAACGCGCCCGCACCCACGGGTCATAGAATTCGCCCCGCGTCTCCAGCAACGGCCGATGCCAGGCGTAGGCCTCTGCGCCGACCAAGCCGCCGTTGCGGTTGATCCCAGGCAGCTCGCTAAGCTCGGGAATGGCGACAGGCTTCAGGCGCACGCCCTTCTGCGACAGGCGCGTCAGCGTCGCGGCATAGGCGCTCGCCACCGACGCGTCGAGCTTTTCGTCGACATAGCCTTCGACGACTCCGAGACACAGGTTCGATGGGGGATAGGAGTCTTCATCCTCGCCCGGCCCGTTGGAAAGAACGGAGTCGAGCACGGCGCAGCACGACACGCTGCTCGCCAGCGGCCCCACCGAATCCAGGCTTTCGGAGAGCGGAATCGCTCCCTTCCTAGACACCCTGCGCGAGGTCGGCTTGAAACCGACGATTCCGCAAAAGGCGGCGGGAATGCGACAGGAACCGCCAGTGTCCGTTCCGATGGTCGCCGGAACCATTGCGTCCGCCACCGAAACGGCGCCCCCCGAGGTCGAGCCGCCGGGAATGCGTCCGACTTTGCGCTCGAACGGATTGAGCGGCGTCCCGAAGTGGCTGTTGAGGCCGAGCCCGGAATAGGCGAACTCGGTCATGTTGGTCTTGCCGAGCAGAATGAAGCCTGCGCGCCGCAACGCCGCGACGACGTCGGCGTCGGCTTGCGCCGGCGGCTGCGCATCGAGGACGCGAGACCCGGCGCGCGTGACCTCGCCGGCGCAGTCGAAAAGATCCTTGATCGAGATGGGAACGCCCGCGTATCGCGGCAAGGCGAGACCCTTGGCTCGCGCCGCGTCGACGAGATCGGCCTCGTTGCGCGCGCGATCTGTGTAGACGGTGAGGAAGCTGCGCTCGCCCTCGCCGGCGCCGTCGCCGATCTTGGCCAGGCATTCATCGAGCAGCGCGCGGCTCGTCGTCTTGCCGACGTCCAACCGTCGCTTCAGATCCAACAGATTTTGCATGGCGCCCGACGCGGTTGCCGCGACGATCGACTCCACGGGCGCTGGAGCGCGATCGCCGCGGCGCAGGAAGATTATTGCGGATCGTAGTAGTGCTGTTCGAGCAGGAGGCAGCCGTTCTCCGAACGGAATGGCCCATGCGGCACGTGCGCCGGACGGACGCAATAGGTGTTGGCGACGAATTTTTCGCCGCCCCTGCCCTGCTTGTCGTTGCCGACCCAAAGATCGCCGGAGATGATGAAGACTTCCTCCCAATAGTCGTGCTCGAAGGGCTCGGTCGAAAAGGTGCCCGGCTCGAACTTGAGAAGCCGCGTGTGGCCGCCGCGCTTGTTCTCGACGTCCAGTTTTCCCGACAGGATCTTCTGCTTGATTCCCTCGGGATAGCCTGGAGGGGTTTCCCATCCCGAATTCATATCGACCTGATAGAATTCGCGGTGCAGTTTGTTGACGGCCATAGTCTTGCTCCTATTCGCCCGGTTCGAGCGCGTATTTCGGGCTGTCGCGCCGGATGGTGGCGGGGTTGTTGTAGGCGGTCCTGAACTTGTCCTTTTCGAACGCGCCGGGGGGAATGGCGAAGACTTTCTCTCCGTCGGCGACGGCGCTTGCCGGCTTCATCTGGATCGAGTCGAACGGGCAGATGTCGTAGCAAAGCTCGCAGCCGATGCAGTTGTCGAGATGGACATCGATCTTGCCGGCCGGGCTCTGCGAAAGCGCCTCGTAGAAGCAGACCTGGACGCAGACGTTGCAGGTCGGATTCTTGCACGTCTCGGCGTTGACCTCCGCGACCTTGCGATCCCTGGCGAACTGCTCGCTATAGTCCTTGACCGAACGGCGCGTAGCGACGCCGATCATGTCCTCGACCGTGGCGTAGCCGTGCGTATCCATGAAGTTCTCAAATCCGTCGACGATCTTCGGCAGCCACTTGATGCCCTTCGCCATCAGAATCGATCCGACCTGAACGATGGTCGCGCCGGACATGATGAACTCGACGACGTCGCGATGGTCGAAAATGCCGTTCGAGCCGGAGATCGGCATGCCGAGCTCCTGGTGGATGCGATGCACCCAGCGCAGCGACAGCGGCTTGACCCAGGTTCCGCCGACGCCCGCCGGCCCGCCGAGGCGCGGCTCGCCCGTCTCGATGTCGACGGCGAAGCCGGTATGCCGATTCGTCGCGGTCACCGCCGCCGCGCCGGCGGACCGAACAGCCTTGGCGACTTCGACCGGGCGCGATTGGTCGGGAGTCAGTTTGACCATCACGGGAATGCTCACCGACTCGCAGACGGCGCGGGTGACCTCGAAGGCGACGTCCGGCTCTTGTCCGATCATCGATCCGCCGTGCACGCCCGGCATCATCGCCGGATGCGGGCAGCCGAAATTCAGCTCGACCATCGGCAGGCCGCAATCTTCGACGGTGCGGCAAATGTCCTTCCAGCCGTTGATGTCCTTGGCGCCGGCGCTGCCGATCAGATGCGCGCCGCGCTCCGCCGCGTATTTTTGCGTCTCGACCAGATCGGGAATCCAGTCCTTGTAATACGTGCTGGAATAGCCGGAGCGGCTGTAGAAGACGAAGTCGCGCGGAACTTTTCCTTTAATGACGTCGCCGCGGTCGTTCATGATGCAGTATTTCGAGTTCTGCGTCAGACGCGCCATGTCCTCGATGTCGGTCAATGTCTTGATGATCGCGCCGGAAGCGCCGCCATCGAAACATTGGCGCATGAGATCGGGACTATTCGTGGTCTCGAGAGAGGCGATGACGATCGGGTTCTTGAACGTCAGACCGCAGAACTCAATTTCAGTGTTCGCCACGGCGCGCCTCCCGATTCGAGCCAGCGACCCGCGCGCGATCACGCCGCGGGGCCCACACAACGCGGTATACGTCTTTTATTAATTCTTGAGCCTCGCGCTGTCAATTGACATCGGCGCGGAGCGTTGCTCGCGTGCGCCCTTCCCGCGGTCTCCATGACAGCAAGAGGTCGCCGGGCCGGGAAAGCCGCCAATGGCGGCATTCGAGCCTGTCGGCGCCGGAAATCGCTCCGAGGCGCCCGAATGTTTCGCATGACCTCATTTTCCCCGCCAAAGAGATGTATGCATCCTATCTTGGGCGTGTCCGGAGAGCCGCTCGGTCGGCGTCGGCCCTGGCGATAAGCGCCACGCAAGCGGGCGATCGACTTCGATCACGCCGGCCGCACGCACGAGGGTCCACGACGGCGCGCTCCCGCGAGATCAGGACGTCGATCTCACGAAGCTTCGCGACGATCTCTTCCCGTTTGCGCCGCGTCCCCTGCGTTTCGGTCCTCGTGTCCGCCTATAGACATACTTCAAAACGGAGCCATTCAATTGGCGCTGGGTCAGCCGAGGCTTGCGCCCGCGGCTCTAAATGCAAACATAGTTGCCGGAATGCCGTCTCGAGCTTAAATTTACCGCAATGGCGGTGACGCTGTAATGGCGGTAACGCTGTATGGGAGGAAAAAATGACGGTTCCGCACGAGCCCTGGCTTGTCGTGCTGTCGATCGCGATAGCAATCCAAGGCAGTTTCGTCGGACTTTCGCTCGCGCGAGGCCTGGATGGGGCCGAGGGCGGTCGTCGGCGTTTTCTCTTGGCCGGCGCCTCCTTGACGCTCGCGACCGGCGTCTGGTCAATGCATTTCGTCGGCATGCTCGCGGCGGAATTTCCTTCGGCGATCGACTATCTCGTGCTGCCGACCCTCGTGTCCTTCTTGATATGCGTCATCGTCGTGGGGATCGGCGTCTATGTCGCCCATGCCGACGGATCAGGCGCCGTGCGCATTGGCGGCGGCGCCGTGGGCATGGGCCTCGGCATCAGCTTCATGCACTATGTCGGGATGTCCGCGGTTCATCTGGCTGGACCGACCTACCAGGAGCCGCGTTTCGTCGTGTCCTCTGTTGCGATCTCCGTCGTCGCCAGCGCGATCGCGTTGTGGTCGCTGGACAAACGCGCGACGCGCCTGCGCATGCTGGGGGCGGCGATCGTTCTGGGATTGGCGATCTCCGGCATGCACTACACCGCGATGGCGGGCATGCGGCTGGACCCGCTGTGCTTCGACGTGTCGCGTTTCGTCGCCGCCGACTCGGCCTTGTCGCGCAATACGCTGGCGTTGCTGACGACGATGATCGCCTTTGGAGTCTCCGGTGCCTTCCTGCTTTCGCTCGTGCCCGACGAGCGCCGTGCGAAGCCGCGCTCGACCAACCCCGGCGCTTTGTTCGAGACGGCGCCTGCTTTGCGCGCAAGCCCGGTCGGCGCTTACGCTTATGACCTGTCGTATGCCGCGACCCCGAACCCAGCCGATGCGCCGCCCGCGACGGCGAGCGCTAACTCGCGAATGCAGAGCGAGTTGCGCCATTCCGAAACGATTCGCGTGGAAAAGGACGGACGCTGGCGCGAGATCGCGACCAACGATATTTTCGCGGTCAGGGCCAACGCCCATTACTCCTACTTGTACGATGGCGTGCAGGAGCTGTTCTGCAATTTGCCCATCAGCGCCGTGGAGGCGAGGCTCGATCCGAAGCGCTTCATTCGGGTTCACCGAAGTTACATCGTGGCCATCGACAGGGTCGTCAGCTTGCGGCGCGCCGGGGAAAATGGCGTCGCCGAACTGGGTTCTCCTGTGCAACGCAACATTCCCATCGCGCGCGCGCAATACCGTCAAGTCAAGCAATTGCTCGCCGCGCGAATCGCCTAATCGCGGCCGGCGCGAACGCGCAATTCGTGCAGATCGTCAGCTAGGCTGACGCATTTCGTACGCTTTCGCCTGCTTTCGGCGCCTTTTTTCGTCGTCAATGCACGCGCCGTTGCTTGTGCGCCGCAAACGAATCGATTCTTGCCCGTGATTTGAGCGCGCCCGCGGCCGACCGCCCGTCCTTGGAGGGTCGGCCGGCCAATAGACGGGAGCGCGCGAAATCAGGGAGGCTTCGCTTGATTCCGGGCTCATTCGATTACCATCGACCAACCAACCTCAGCGACGCCATAGCGCTGTTGGCGAGTCTCGACGCCGAGGCGCGGGTGATCGCCGGCGGCCATAGCTTGATCCCGATGATGAAGCTGCGGCTGGCGATGCCGAGCCATCTCGTCGATCTGGCGGCGCTCGACGAACTCAGAGGCGTCAGCGCCGACGGCGCGGAGATCGTCATCGGCGCCATGACCACGCAACATGAGGTGATCGCGAGCGAGCTCCTCGCCGCCAGGGCGCCGATCCTGCGCGAGGCGGCCGAACTGATCGCCGATCCGCAGGTGCGTTACATGGGCACGATCGGCGGCAATGTCGCCAACGGCGATCCCGGCAACGACATGCCCGCCTTGATGATGTGTCTGGGCGCGAGCTACGTGTTGCGCGGCCGGACGGGCGAGCGGCGCGTCGCGGCGCGCGACTATTACCAGGGCGCCTATTCCACTTCCGCCGCTCAGGGCGAGATTCTCACCGCGGTCCGTTTCCCCGCGCCGCCGAGCGGGCACGGCTATGCCTATGCGAAGCTGAAGCGCAAGGTCGGCGACTATGCGACCGCCGCCGCGGCCGTCGTCCTGACACTGTCCAACGGCCAGGTCGCGACCTGCTCGATCGGCCTGACCAATGTCGCCGACACCGCGCTTTTCGCCGCCGAGGCGGCGCGCGCCGTCGTCGGTTCGCGTTTGGACAAGGCGGCGCTGGCGCGCGCCTCCGCCGCGGCCGAGGCCATTGCTTCGCCGGCCGCCGACGGGCGCGGCTCGGCGGAATATCGCAAGAAGATGGCGGGCGTGATGACCGCCCGCGCCTTGAGCAGCGCCTTCGCGCGCGCCAAAAGCTGAGGGAATTGTCGATGTCCAAGCTGACCGTAAGCATGAAGGTCAACGGCAAGGCGGTCTCGGCCGAGGTCGAGCCGCGCACGCTGCTGATCCATTACATCAGAGAGAATATCGGCCTCACTGGCCCCCATATCGGCTGCGACACTTCGCATTGCGGCGCCTGCACGGTCGATGTCGACGGCAAGTCGGTCAAGGCCTGCACGATGTTCGCGGTGCAGGCGGCCGGCGCCGAGGTTCTCACTATCGAGGGCATGGCCGGGGCCGACGGCAAGCTGCATGTGCTGCAGGAGGCGTTCCGCGAAATGCACGGCCTGCAATGCGGCTATTGCACGCCCGGCATGATCGTGCGCGCGCATCGCCTGCTGCAAGAGAACGCGAACCCGACCGAGGCCGAAATCCGGCTCGGCATTTCAGGCAATCTCTGCCGCTGCACGGGCTACCAGAACGTCGTCAAGGCCATCCAATACGCCGCCGCCAGGATCAACGGCGTGGAATATAAGGAAGCCGCGGAATGAACGCCCCGACCCCTCCCTCCGCCGTCGAGCGCGCCGAGAAGCTGCAAGGCATGGGCTGCAAGCGCAAGCGCGTCGAGGACGTGCGCTTCACCCAGGGCCGCGGCAATTACGTCGACGATTTGAAACTGCCGGGCATGTTGCACGGGGATTTTCACCGCTCCAGCCGCGCCCATGCGCGCATCAAGACCATCGACACGTCAAAGGCCAAGGCCGTGCCCGGCGTCATCGCCGTGCTCACCGCCGAGGAGCTCAAGGGCGTCAATCTCGCGTGGATGCCGACGCTCGCCGGCGACGTGCAGATGGTGCTCGCCGACGGCAAGGTGCTGTTCCAGAACCAGGAGATCGCCTTCGTCGTCGCCACCGATCGCTACATCGCCGCCGACGCGGCCGACCTCGTCGAAGTCGAATACGAGGAACTGCCGGTCGTCGTCGATCCGTTCAAGGCGATGGACCCCGACGCGCCGATCCTGCGCGAGGACATCAAGGACAAGAAGGAAGGCGCGCACGGTCCCCGCAGCCATCCCAACCATATCTTCAATTGGCAGATCGGCGACAGAGACCTGACCAACGCTGCGTTCGTCAAGGCGGAAGTCGCGACCAAGGATCTGCTTTCCTACCAGCGCGTGCACCCCTGCCCGCTCGAGACCTGCCAGTGCGTCGTCAGCTTCAACAAGATCACGGGCGAGATCACCATTCACGGCACCTTCCAGGCGCCGCACGTCATCCGCACCGTCGTCGCGCTGATCGCCGGCCTGCCCGAGCAGAAAATCCATGTGATTTCGCCCGACATCGGCGGCGGATTCGGCAATAAGGTCGGCGCCTACCCCGGCTATATCTGCGCGGCGGTCGCCTCGATCGTCACCGGCCTGCCGGTAAAATGGGTCGAGGACCGCATCGAGAACCTGTCGACGACTTCATTCGCCCGCGACTATCACATGACGACGGAGATCGCCGCGACGCGCGACGGCCGCGTCACGGGCCTGCGCGTCCATATCCTGGCCGATCACGGCGCGTTCGACGCCTGCGCCGATCCGTCGAAATGGCCGGCCGGGTTCTCCAATATCGTCACCGGGTCCTACGACTTTCCCGTCGCGCACCTAAGCGTCGACGGCGTCTACACCAACAAGGCGCCGGGCGGCGTCGCCTATCGCTGCTCGTTCCGCGTCACCGAGGTCGCTTACGCCATCGAGCGCGCGATGGACATCATGGCGCAGAAGCTCGGAATGGACCCCGTCGATTTCCGCTTGAAGAACTTCATCAAGCGCGAACAGTTCCCCTATCAATCGGCGCTCGGCTGGGAATACGATTCGGGCGATTATCACACGGCGATGCAGAAGGCGCTGGAGGCGACCGGCTATCGCCAGCTGCGCGAGGAGCAGAAGGCCCGGCAGGAGGCCTTCAAGCGTGGCGAGACGCGCGAACTCATGGGCGTCGGCGTTTCGTTCTTCACGGAAATCGTCGGCGCCGGCCCCTCGAAGAATTGCGACATCCTCGGCATCGCGATGTTCGATTCGGCGGAGATCCGCATTCATCCCACCGGCAAGGCGCTCGGCCGCATGGGCTCCAAGAGCCAGGGCCAGGGCCACGAGACGACATGGGCGCAGATCATCGCGACGGAAATCGGCATTCCCGCCGACGACATCGCGATCGAAGAGGGCAATACCGACACGGCGCCCTATGGCCTGGGCACCTACGGATCGCGATCGACGCCGGTCACGGGCGCGGCGATCGCCATGGCCTCGCGCAAGATCAAGGCCAAGGCGCAGATGATCGCCGCCTATATGCTGGAAGTGCACGAGGGCGACCTCGAATGGGACGTCGACCGCTTCCGCGTCAAGGGCAATCCGGAACAATTCAAGACGATGAGCCAGATCGCCTGGGCCGCCTATAACAAGGTGCCGCCGGGCATGGAGCCCGGCCTCGAAGCCGTCAGCTACTACGACCCGCCCAACATGACCTTTCCCTTCGGCGCCTACATTTGCGTCATGGATATCGACATCGACACCGGCGTGCATAAGGTGAGGCGCTTCTATGCCCTCGACGATTGCGGCACGCGCATCAACCCGATGATCATCGAGGGCCAGGTCCATGGCGGCCTGACCGAAGGCTACGCCATCGCGATGGGCCAGGAGATCGCCTACGACGCCGACGGCAACGTCAAGGGCGCGTCGCTGCTCGACTATTTCCTGCCGACGGCGGTCGAGACGCCGCATTGGGAAACCGACTACACCGTCACGCCCTCGCCGCATCACCCGATCGGCGCCAAGGGCGTCGGCGAAAGCCCGAACGTCGGCAGCGTTCCGTGCTTCGCCAACGCGGTGAACGACGCGTTCAAATTCCTCGGCTCGACCCACATCGCGATGCCGCACGACAATTATCGCGTCTGGCAGGCGGCGGAAAACCTGGGGCTGCATAGATGACTCCCTTCTCCCGCCGTAGGGCGTTCGCAAGGACGCCCGTCTTTCGACGGCCTATGGCGGGAGAAGGGGCCGTCAGGCGGTAGGACAGCCATGCCAAGCCCCGTCATCCCTCGCGCCGCGATCGCCGCCCAGCTCGCCGATGTCGGCTATGTCGCGGACCGGGATCTGGCGACCGCGCTATGGATGATGGATCATCTGAAGCGCCCGTTGCTGATCGAGGGCGCGGCGGGCGTCGGCAAAACGGAGGTCGCCAAGGCGCTGGCGCTTGTTCACGGCAGCGAGCTCATTCGCATGCAATGTTACGAGGGCCTCGACGCCAATTCGGCGCTCTACGAATGGAACTACCAGCGCCAGCTTCTCGCGATCAAGGCGCGCGAGGGCTCCGGCGCCAGCGTAGCCGAAATCGAAGCGCATATTTTTTCCGAGGACTATCTCTTGGAGCGGCCGCTGCTCGCCGCCATCCGCCGCGAGAGGCAGCCCGTTCTGCTTGTCGATGAAGTCGATCGCGCCGACGAAGAGTTCGAAGCGTTCCTGCTCGAACTCCTTTCGGACTACCAGGTGACGATTCCCGAGTTCGGCGCGATCCGGGCGCGATCGATTCCGCGCGTGGTGTTGACGTCCAACGGGACGCGCGAGCTTTCCGACGCTCTGCGCCGCCGCTGCCTCTATCATTACCTCGACTTCCCCGACGTCGACCGCGAGGCGGCGATCATCCTCAAGCGCTTGCCCGGCATCGACGCGACTCTCGCGTTGCAGGTCGCGCGCATGGTCGGGATGCTGCGTAAGGAGGACCTGCGCAAAGTTCCCGGCGTCGCCGAAACGCTCGATTGGGCCGCCACGCTGGCGGGCCTGGGCGTCGAGGACATGCGCGAGGCGCCCGAACTCGTGCACGACACGCTGATCGCGCTGCTCAAGACGCACGAGGATCGCGCGCGCATCGCAAGACAGACGACCGAGCGGCTGCTCGGCAAGGTGGCCTAAGCCATGGGCGCCGCGCTCGCCATGCTTCGCGACGACGGCTTCGAGCCCGGCGCCTCCATACGCCGTCGGCTCGCCGGATTTGTCGCGACGTTGCGCAGCGCCGGCTTCGCGATCGGCCATGCGGAAGTCGCCGACGCGGCGCGTCTTCTCGCCTCGCCGCTCGCGGACCGGCCGGACAGCCTGCGCGCCGCGTTCAAAGCGCTGTTCTCTTCGCGACATTCCGATCTTGCGCGCTTCGACGAGCTCTTCCAGGCTTTTTGGCGCGGGCGCGGCGCGCGTCAGGCCGTGCGCGTCAGCACTCAGGGCGGCGGCGCGAAATCGCCGCGCCGATTCGAAGCCGGCCCCGGCGGCGCCAATCAACCCGGCGACTTGCCCCAGAGCGTCGACGTCGAAGGCGCCGAAACGGCCGTCGCCGACGGACGCGGCCGCAAGGGCGGGGCCTCGGCGCAGGAGGCGCTGAGCGCGAAAGACCTGCGCAAATTGAGCGGCGCTCGTGAAATGGCGGACGCCCTCGCGCTGGCCGAGCGGTTGGCGCGGAGCATGCGCGCGCGCCTGACGCGCCGCGATCGGACGCGCGCCCGCGGACGGCGGATCGATCTTCGCGCAACGATCCGGCGCAGCGTCGGTCACGGCGGCGAGCCCTTCGATCTCGCATTTCGTCAGCGCAAGCCCAAGCCGCTGCGTCTCGTCGTTTTGCTCGACGCCTCGGGATCGATGGAGCTCTACACGGCGTTTTTCACGCGCTTCGTGCATGCCGTCGCTTTGTCGTTCCGGCAATCCGAGGCGTTCCTGTTTCACACCCGCCTCGCGCATGTCTCCTCGGCCTTGCGCGAGCCCGATCCCGCCCGTGCTCTGGATCGGCTGGCGCTGATGGCGCAGGGCGTCGGCGGGGGCACGAAAATCGGCGAAAGCCTCGCCAGTTTCAATCGCTGGCACGCCCAGCGCGTTCTTCATTCGCGCAGTTGCGTGATGATACTTTCCGACGGCTACGACACCGGCGAACCGGCGCTGCTGGAGGCGGCGATGCGCGATCTGCGCCGCCGCTGCCGCCGCATCGTCTGGCTCAATCCGCTGATCGGTTGGGAGGGCTTCACTCCGAGCGCGCGCGGCATGCAAGCCGCGTTGCCGTTCGTCGACCTGTTCGCGCCGGCGCACAACATCGACAGTCTCGCCGCGCTCGAACCTTATCTCGCGAGGCTGTGAGCCATGACGTCCGAACTTCTCGATCTCGCCGCGCAGCGCCAGGCCAAAGGCGAGCCTTTCGCCCTCGCCACGGTCGTGCGAACGGTTTCCGTCACCGCGGCCAAGGCCGGCGCCAAGGCGCTGATCGGAGCCGACGGTTCGATTTCCGAAGGCTGGATCGGCGGCGGCTGCGCGCGCGCGGCGGTGCTGAAGGCGGCGCGACAATGCATCGTCGACGGACAGTCGCGCCTCGTCTCCATCCAGCCGAAGGATTTGCTCGCCGAACTCGGCGTCCAGCCGGGCGAGGATCGCGGCGGCGTCCTCTACGCCAACAACGCCTGCCCCAGCCAGGGGACGATGGATATTTTCGTCGAGCCGGTTCTGCCCAGGCCGACGCTGCTCGTCATGGGGGCTTCGCCGGTCGCGGTGGCGCTCGCCGGCATCGCCGGGGCGATGGGTTTCGCCGTCATGGTGGCGGCGGCGAAGGACGACTTGGACAAGTTCGGCGGCGTCGAACGGAAGATCGAGGGCTTCGACCTGCCGCGCCTAAACGCGCGCGAGATCTACGTCGTCGTCTCCACGCAAGGGGCGGGCGACCGGGCCGCGCTTCAAGCCGCCTGCGCGTTCGAGGCGCGACACGTCTCGTTCGTCGGTTCTCGACGCAAGGCGGCGACCTTGCGCGACGAATTGGCCAAGACGGGAGCGCCGCGCGCGCGCCTCGACGCGGTCAAGGCCCCGGCGGGGCTCGACATCGGCGCGGTCACCTCCGACGAGATCGCGCTGTCCATCATTGCGGAAATCGTCGCTCTGCGCCGATCGGGTCGGCTGTCGGCAGCGGCGGCGGATAGCGGCGAACGCCGTGCGGCCAGTTGAGAGGAGAATGGTGATGAAAGCGCTAGCCATGGCGGCGACGGGCCGCCCAATGCCGTCACGAGTCGATTTCGACGTTGCAATCGGGCGCGCGCCGCGATTGATCGCGCCGGGAACCTGGTTCGCCGTGGCTATCCTTGCGGCTGGGCTGCTGGTTCCCACTTGCTGCCTCGACGGAACGCACGCGCACGGCTTCGGTTTGGACGGCTTCGGCGCGATTTGTTTCGCCAGGACGTGATCGGCGGGACTATCGCCCCGCCGCGCGCGAAATCAAATATGCAGGGCGCGCCCGAGCGCCCGGAGGGCGGCCTCTTGAAGCGCCTCGCCCAGCGTCGGATGCGCGTGGATCGTCCCGGCGACGTCCTCCAGCCGCGCGCCCATCTCCAACGCCAGGCCGAAGGCCGCCGTCAGTTCGGAAACGTCATGCCCGACCGCTTGTATGCCGAGTAGGAGATGATTGTCGGCGCGCGCGACGACGCGCACGAAGCCGTCCTCGTCGAGCTTGGTCATGGCGCGCCCGTTGGCCGAGAAGGGGAATTGGCCGACTTTGATCGCCGTTCCGGCGCGACCGGCCTCCTCCGGCGATAGGCCGGCGGAAACGATTTCGGGATCGGTGAAGCACACCGCGGGGATGGCGCGCTTGTCCCAGCTGCGCTTGTGGCCGGCGACGATCTCGGCGACCATTTCGCCCTGGGCCATGGCGCGATGCGCCAGCATCGGCTCTCCCGTCACGTCGCCGATCGCATAGACGCCGCGCATTGAAGTGCGGCATTGATCGTCGATCCGGATGAAGGGGCCGTCCATGTCGAGCACCAGTTCCTCGCGGCCCCAACCCTCGGTGACCGGTCTGCGGCCGACGGTGACGAGAATCTTGTCGGCGCCGAGCCGAATTTCCTTCTCGCCGCCGACCTCGACCAACAGCGCCTCTCCTTTCGCGCTTAAGCCCTTCGCCTTGGCGTCGGTCAGCGTCTTGACGCCGAGCTCGCTCAGGCGCTTGGCGACGGGGCGCGTCAGCTCCGAGTCGTATTGCGGCAGGATCCGCGCCGTCGCCTCGACGACTGTCACCGCCGAGCCCATCTTGGCGAAGGCCGTGCCCAGCTCCAGCCCGATATAGCCGCCGCCGACGACGACCAGCTTTTGCGGGACCTTGTCGAGGGACAAAGCCTCCGTCGAAGAAATGACCGATCCGCCGAACGGCAGAAACGGCAATTCCACCGGCGCCGAACCCGTCGCGATGACGATCGCCTCGGCGCGGATGACCTGCAGTCCGGTTTCCGTCTCCACGGCGATGGTCTTGCCGTCGCGAAACGTCGCCGCGCCGGCGACGATCTTGACCTTGCCCCTCTTCAACAGGCCGGCGACGCCGCCGCGCAATCGGCTGACGACGCCGTCCTTCCACGCGATCGTCTTGGCGAGATCGATTTCAGGCGCGCTCAGCGAAATTCCCAGCGGGCTCTCGCCGGCCGCCATATGCCGCACCTTTTCAAATTCCTCGGCGGCGTGAATCAACGCCTTGGAGGGAATGCAACCGACGTTGAGGCAAGCGCCGCCGAGCCTCTTCGCCTCGACGATCACCGCATCGAGGCCGAGTTGTCCGGCTCGTATGGCGCAGACATAGCCGCCCGGCCCCGCGCCGATGACGATGAGCTTGCAGGAGATTTCTTTCATCTAGCCCTCTACGAAAATCATCGCCGGCGTTTCGAGCAGCGTCTTGATCCGTTGCACGAACAAGGCCGCGTTCCAGCCGTCGATCACGCGATGGTCGAAGCTCGAGGAGAGATTCATGATCTTGCGCGGAATGAAACCCGATCCGTCCCAGACCGGCCGCACCATGATCTTGTTGACCCCGACGATGGCCACTTCGGGATAATTGATGATCGGCGTCGTCGCCACGCCGCCCATGGCGCCGAGCGACGTGATGGTGATGGTGGAGCCGGAGAGCTCCTCGCGCGTCGCCGATCCCGTCTTGGCCGCTTCGGCGAGCCGGTTGACCTCGGCGCCGCAATCCCAGAGATCGCGCGCCTCCGCGTGTTTGACGACGGCCACCACGAGGCCGGACGGCGTTTGCGCGGCGACGCCGATGTGGACGCCGCCATGCTGGTGAATGATTCCGGCTTCGTCATCGAACAAAGCGTTGAAATTCGGCTGGTCGGCGATCGCCCTGACCATCGCCCGCATGAGGAACGGCAACAGCGTCAGCCTCGACTGGTCCGGCCGCTTTTGTTTGTTGAGCGCAGCCCTGAGATCCTCGAGCGCGGTCACGTCGACTTCCTCGATATAGGTGATATGCGCAATGCGAGCGTTCGCCAGCGCCATCTTCTCCGCGGTTCGGCGGCGAAGCCCGACGAGCTTGACGTCCTCCACCGAATTGTTCTGCTGGAGTCCGATCGAGCGCGCCGCTTGCGGGCCGCGCGCGATGAACGCATCGAGATCTTGATGGCTGATGCGGCCCGCCGGTCCACTGCCGGAAACCTGGCGCAAATCGACGCCGGCCTCCTTGGCGCGCAGGCGAACCGCCGGAGACGCGAGCGGCCTGTCGCCCTCCGGCCGCGGCGCCCCGGACGGCGCGCCACGGGCCTGCAGGTTCGCCTTCCCCGCGGTTGGGATCGCGGATTGGGCAAGCGCTTTCGGCATATCTTCGGTTTGCGCCAATGGCGTCGCCGCGGCCGCAACGAGCGACGGCGGACTTCCTTCGCCCTCCACTTTCAGCCGGATCAGCGGCGAACCCACCGCCACGGAATCCCCGACCTCGGCGCCGAGCCAGAGAACCTCGCCGCTGACCGGCGAGGGAATTTCCACCGTCGCCTTGTCGGTCATCACAGCGGCGAGAATCATGTCTTCCCGCACGAGGTCGCCGACCTTGACGTGCCATTCCACCAGTTCGGCCTGCGCGACGCCTTCGCCGACATCCGGAAGCTTGATCACGTGTTCGCCCATGCTCACGCCTCCAAAGTTTCGAGGAGGGCGCGAGCCAGTCTCGCCGGCCCGGGGAAATAGTCCCATTCCTGCGCATGCGGATAGGGCGTGTCCCAACCCGTGACGCGAGCGACCGGCGCCTCGAGCTGAAAGAAGCAGGCCTCTTGCACGAGAGCCGCCAGTTCGGCGCCGAAGCCGGAGGTTAGCGTCGCCTCGTGGACGACCACGCAGCGGCCGGTCTTTTTCACCGAGGCGACGATCGTTTCGAGATCGAGCGGCAGCAAGGTGCGCAGATCGATAATCTCCGCGTCGACGCCGGCCTCGGCCGCGGCGGCCTCGGCGACATAGACCATCGTGCCGTAGGCGAGGATGGTCGCCGCCCTGCCCTCGCGACGGATCGCCGCATTGCCGAGCGGCGTCACGTAATGGCCGTCGGGCGTCTCGCCGAGCGCGTGTTGCGACCATGGCGTGATGGGGCGGTCGTGGTGGCCGTCGAACGGGCCGTTGTAGAGCCGCTTCGGTTCGAGAAAGATGACGGGATCGGGGTCTTCGATCGAGGCGATGAGGAGCCCCTTGGCGTCATGGGGATTGGACGGCACCACGACCTTCAGGCCCGACACATGCGTGAACAGCGCCTCGGGACTCTGGGAGTGCGTCTGGCCGCCGAAGATGCCGCCGCCCGTCGGCATGCGCACCACGATCGGACAGGTGAACTGCCCGTTGGAGCGATAACGCAGGCGCGCGGCTTCCGAAACGATCTGATCGTAAGCGGGATAGACGTAATCGGCGAACTGCACTTCGACGCAAGGGCGCAGGCCATAGGCCGCCATGCCGACCGCCGTTCCCACGATGCCGAGTTCGCTGATCGGCGTGTCGAAGCAGCGTCTCTTGCCGTATTTCTGCTGCAGCCCCAGCGTGCAGCGGAACACCCCGCCGAAATAGCCGACGTCCTCGCCGAACACGACGACGTTGTCGTCGCGCGCCATCGACACGTCCATCGCGCTGCGGATGGCCTCGATCATCGTCATTCTCGCCATGGCGCTAGACTCCGGCCTGTTGGCGTTGACGGCGCAAATGCGGCGGCATCTCGGCGTAGACGCCTTCGAACATGTCGCGGGTCGACGGCTTTCCGCCGGCGTGCAGGGTGCCGTGTCGCTCGGCCTCCTTCTGCGCGGCGATCACCTCGTCGAGGACCTCGGCCTCGGCCTGTTTGTGGCGATCTTCCGACCATCGCCCGCGCGCGATCAGATGGTTCTTCAGCCGGATCACGGGATCGCCGAGCGGCCAGGTCTGCGATTCCGCTTTCGGCCGATAGGCGGAGGGATCGTCCGAGGTCGAATGGGCGCCGACGCGATAGGTGACATATTCGACCAATGTCGGCCCGAGATTCCTTCGCGCGCGTTCGACCGCCCATTTGGCGACCGCGTGGACGGCGAGATAATCGTTGCCGTCGACGCGCAACGCCGGAATGCCGAAGCCGAGCCCCCGCGCGGCGAAGGTTCCCGAGCCCCCGCGGGCGATGCCTTGGAAGGTGGAGATCGCCCACTGGTTGTTGACGATATTGAGCACCACCGGCGCCCGATAGGTCGAAGCGAAAACCAGCGCCGCGTGAAAATCGGATTCCGCCGTCGCGCCGTCGCCGACCCAGCCGACGGCGATTTTCGCATCGTTCTTGATCGCCGACGCCATCGCCCAGCCGACCGCCTGGACGAACTGCGTGGCGAGGTTGCCGGAGATCGAAAAGAAGCCGTGCTCCTTGGCCGAATACATCACGGGAAGCTGCCGACCCTTGAGCGGGTCGCTTTCGTTGGAAAAGATCTGGTTCATCATCTCGACCATGGGATAGCCGCCGGCGATCAGCAGGCCGGCTTGTCGATAGGTCGGAAAGTTCATGTCGCCCGGTTCGAGCGCGCGGCGGAACGCGCAGCTCACCGCCTCCTCGCCCATATGCTGCATGTAGAACGACGTCTTGCCCTGGCGCTGCGCCATCTGCATGCGCGCGTCGAAGCCGCGCAGCGTCATCATGTGCCGGAGCCCTTCGGCCAATTCCTCGTCGGTCAACGATCCCGCCCACGGACCCACGGCTTCGCCGTTTCGGTCGAGTACGCGAATGATGGAATAGGCGAGGTCGCGGATCGATTCAGGCTCGGCGTCGACGTCCGGGCGTCTGACCGAACCGGCTTCCGGAATCGGCACATTGGAAAAATCGGGCGCGTCGCCCGGCCGGACAGCCGGCTCCGGGACAAAAAATCGCAAGGAGGCGGGTTCGGGCATCGCTCTTGTCCCTCATGAAATTCAGGCGGACGACATGAACCATCGGCGGCGAGTATGACAGCATTCGCGCCCGAACATAGCAGCGGAAATCGCCACCGGCCGGAAGCGTTCCGGGCGGCCGCCATTTTTTCCGGCGCGCCTCTCCCGCCGATCAGATGCAGCGGCCGCCGTCGACTTCCATGGCGACGCCGGTGATCATGCTCGCCTCGTCCGAGCAGAGGAAGGCCGACGCGTTGGCGATATCCTCCGGCGTGGAAAACCGGCCGATCGGAATCGTCGAGAGGAATTTGGCTCGGATCTCCGGCGTATCCGCGCCCATGAAGGTCTTGAGCAAAGGCGTTTCTCCGGCGACCGGATTGACGGCGTTGACTCGGATTCCGAACGGCGCGAGTTCGACCGCCATCGCGCGCGTCGCCGTGATGACCCAGCCCTTCGACGCGTTGTACCAGGTGAGATTCGGCCTCGGGCTCACGCCGCCGGTGGAGGCGACATTGAGGATGGCGCCGGACTTCTGCGCCTTGAACAGCGGGACGACGTGCTTGGCGCCGAAATAGATCGCTTTCATATTGACGGCCGCGATGCGGTCGAAGACCTCTTCCGCCAGGGTCTCCAGAGGCTGCGGCGTATGGCCGACGCCCGCGTTGTTGACGAGGATGTCGAGCCGCCCAAACCTGGCGATCGCCTCGGCGACGGCGCCGGCGAAGCCCGCCTCCGTCGACACGTCGGCGACCACGCTCGCCGCCGGCCCGCCCAGCGACTCCGCGACGCGCCGCGCGGCGGCGCCGTCGCGGTCGGCGACGACGACCCTCGCGCCTTCGGCGACGAACTTGCGCACGATCCCCTCGCCGAACCCCGAGCCGCCCCCGGTGACGATCGCAACCTTGCCCTTCAGTCTCATGAATCCGCTCCAGCAAAAGATTCAGCGCGCCAACCGCGCGCCGACCGCGCGAGAATGCGGCCGGTGATATAGCCGGCCGCGGGCGAACGGCAAACCGCGATCGCCACGGCCGGCGCTTCCGGGCGGCGAACCCGCTTGCGGAAGCCGCGGGGCCGGAACATTATCCCGCCCGCAGCCGTCGACGAAGCCGCATGCCGGTCGTCCCGACAAGTCGACGCCGCAGGCGACTGGCCCCAGGAGAGCGAGCGATGCGCATCGAGCCGGTGTTCCTGTTCGATCTCGACGGCACGCTGGTCGATAGCGTCTATCAACACGTGCTCGCGTGGAAAGAAGCGCTCGACGCCGAAGGGATCGAATTGTCGGTTTGGCGCATCCATCGCAAGATCGGCATGAGCGGCGGCCTCTTCACCAATCAACTGCTCCGCGAAACCGGATTCGAGATCAGCGTCGAACGCGTCGAACGCCTGGGCCGTCTTCACGCCGCCGCCTTCAAGCGGCTCGCCGGCGGCATTCGTCCGCTGCCGGGCGCTCGCGAGTTGTTGTCGTGGTTGACGCAGGCCGGCGTTCCCTGGGCGATCGCGACGAGCGGCCGCATGGAAACGGCCGCCGTGAATCTGACCAAGCTCGGCGTCGATCCCGAGCGGACGCCCGTCGTGACGAGGGACCAGGTCAAATACGCCAAGCCCGACCCGGATCTGTTTCTCGCCGCCGCCGAACGGCTCAAGGCGCCGATCGAAACCGCTGTCGTAGTCGGCGACAGCATCTGGGACATGCTCGCCGCGACCCGATGCCGGGCGTTGGGGGTCGGGCTTCTCAGCGGCGGCTACGGTCCCGACGAGCTTCAGCAAGCCGGCGCCTTCCGGGTCTATGACGACCCCGCCGACCTGCTGCTGCATATCGACGAGGTCGGCGGCCGGCGATAAGGCCGGATTGGGGACCGCCGACGCCCCGCTCCGGTCCGCTGGAGCGCGGCGATGGCGCGGCGGGCATTCCCGAGGGCCGCCGCCGATGCTAAGGCTGCGGCCATGACACCCCTCGCGCGGCGACGGCCGCGCATCGCCATCCGGAAAGCTCCATGCGCATCGAAAACGACGTCAAGCTCGACTTCAAGGACGTTCTCATCCGCCCCAAGCGCTCGACCCTCAACTCGCGCAACGAGGTCGACATCCATCGCGCGTTTCGTTTCCTGCATACCGGCGGCGAATGGAAGGGATTTCCGCTCATCGCCGCCAATATGGACGTGACGGGCACCCTGGCGATCGCCCGCGCCTTGGGAAGGCACGGCGCGCTCACCGCGTTGCACAAGCATTATCCCGAGGCCGAGCTGGCGGAATTCTTCGCCGGCGACGACGGCGCGCACGCATTCTATTCCATCGGCACGACCGCCGCCGATCTCGAAAAGCTCGCGGCGGTGCGTAAGAAGGCTCCGGTGCGCTTTCTCTGCATCGACGTCGCCAACGGCTACGCCGAAAAATTCCTCGACACGGTCAAGCGCGTGCGCGACGACAACCCGAAATCCGTCATCATGGCCGGCAACGTCGTCACCGGCGACATGACGGAGGCGCTGGTTCTGGCCGGCGCCGACATCGTCAAGATCGGCATCGGCCCCGGCTCGGTGTGCACGACGCGCAAGGTCACGGGCGTCGGCTATCCCCAGCTCTCGGCGATCATCGAATGCGCCGACGCCGCTCACGGCCTCAAGGGTCAGGTCTGCGCCGACGGCGGCTGCACGTCGCCCGGCGACGTCGCCAAGGCCTACGGCGCGGGCGCCGATTTCGTCATGCTGGGCGGCATGCTCGCCGGCCATGACGAATGCGCCGGCGAAATCCGCTACGAGGAGCGCGAGGGCAAGAAAATCCCGGTCGGCATGACCTTCTACGGCATGTCGTCGGAGGCGGCGATGAAGAAATATTCGGGCGGCGTCGCCCATTACCGCGCGGCGGAGGGCAAGAGCGTCGAGACGCCCTATCGCGGCCCGGTCGACAACACGATCGGCGAGATCATGGGCGGCGTGCGCTCGATGATGACCTATATCGGCGCGACGCAGCTCAAGGAAGTGCCCAAGCGAACGACCTTCGTGCGGGTGACGGCGCTGACCAACGACGTGTTCGGGGGATAGCCGGCGCGTCGCGCTACCTCGCGAGTTCGACCGCGCATCCGATTTCGAGCCTGGCCCAACTCGCGTCGCAGGTCAGAACGACGGCGTTTCGCAGCACTCCCAATGCGAGACAGGCGCGGTCGCCTAGCGAGAGGCCAAGGCCGCGCGTTTGCGAGCGCATGAGGCCGGCGAGGCGCGCCTGTTCGCGATCGAAAGCGACAACGTCGAGATCGAGCGCGCTCAACGCGGCGTCGATTTCGGCGGGCGCCCCGCCCCGATCGGAAAGCTTGGCGACAACCTCGCAGAGGTTGACCGCGCCGATCATGCAAGTCGGCAGCGACGCGAGCACTTTTTCCGCGCCGCGCTCCTCCAGGAGCAGGCACAACAATGCGGAGGCGTCCAGCACGTAGATGTCACTCACGCTCCGCCTCCGCCCGGCGCTCGGCGATGAGCTCGTCGACCGGGCTTCCCTCGCCCTTCACGAAGCCGCGCACGATCGATTGAGCGCGCTTGACCGCGGCGGCGAGCGAGCGCACGCGCAAATCGCCGTCGGGCAGGAGTTCGATCACGACGGAATCGCCGCGCGCGATGCCCATTTCCCTTCGCATCTTGGCGGGAATGACGAGCTTGCCGCCCTCGATGATCTTGACCGTCTGCGCCAAATTGACCTGCTTGGTAAAATCGGACTACTTTTTGCGTTTATACCGGATTTCTCCATGGGCGCCAACTGCGAAACCGGCCTGATGGAACGTGATCGCCGTCGCCAACGCGCGGTGATCCCGGCGCCTTCGGCGTCGTCCGGTCTTAGAGCGTGTCGGTCTTAGAGCGGTGTCGGTCTTAGAGCGTTTCTCCCCCGCCGCCGCCGTGCTACAAGCCCCGCCATGACCGCCGCCGCCCTTGCGATTCTCCCGCGTGCGCCCGTCGTCCTCGCCGGAGCGACGCGCGCCGAACTGACGCTCGCGCTCGCCGAGATCGGCGTGCCCGAGCGCGAGTTGCGCATGCGCGCCGCGCAGCTCTGGCATTGGATCTATCATCGCGGCGCGCGCGATTTTTCCGCAATGCGCAATATCGCGCGGCCCCTGCTCGACAAGCTCGCCGAGCGCCATACGCTGGCGCGTCCCGAAATCGTCGCCGAACAGGTTTCGGCCGACGGCACGCGCAAATGGCTGCTCAAGATGCCTTCGAGCGGCCGGCACGACAAAGGCGCCGAGATCGAGTGCGTCTATATCCCGGAGGCCGATCGCGGCACGCTCTGCGTCTCCAGCCAGGTCGGCTGCACGCTCAATTGCACGTTCTGCCACACCGGCACGCAGAATTGGGTGCGCAACCTGACCACCGCCGAAATCGTCGCGCAAGTTCTCGTCGCGCGCGATCGGCTCGGCGATTTTCCCGGCGGCGTCGCGCCGACCGACGGGCTCGTTCCCTCGGGCGAAGGCCTGCGCGCGGTCTCCAACGTCGTCTTCATGGGCATGGGGGAGCCGCTCTTCAACTTCCACAACGTTCGCGAGGCGATCGCCGTCTTGACCGACGGCGATGGACTGTCGCTGTCCAAGCGGCGCGTCACCGTCTCGACTTCCGGCGTCGTGCCGCAAATGGACGCCCTGGGACGCGAGTGCGGCACGATGCTCGCCGTCTCCCTGCACGCCACCAACGACGCCCTGCGCGACAAGCTAGTGCCGCTCAACCGGAAGTATCCGATCGAAGAGCTCATGAAGGCCTGCCGGGACTACCCCGGCGCCTCCAACGCGCGGCGCATCACCTTCGAATACGTGATGCTGAAAGGCGTGAACGATTCGCCCGCCGAAGCGAAGGCGCTGGTGCGTCTGCTCAAGGGCCTGCCGGCCAAGATCAACCTCATTCCCTTCAACCCCTGGCCCGGGAGTCCCTATGAATGCTCGGATTGGGGCGCCATCGAGCGCTTCTCCGACATCGTCTTTAACGCGGGCTACGCGAGCCCGGTGCGCACGCCGCGCGGACGCGACATTCTCGCCGCCTGCGGCCAGCTGAAGAGCGAAACCGAAAAACTGCGCGCCCGCGCGCGCATGATGCTGGAGGAGAATCTGGCCGTTGGCCTGGATTGACCCAACGCAAGGCGGGAGCCGCCGTCTTCTCCCCGAAACGGTCGAAGCGGCTACGCGGCGCCCGCTGTGTCGCCCCCTGGAAACCGCCGCGATCGAGGACGGCCCATGACCGAAACGCCCGCCGCCGGCGACGACAGCGCGCCGAAATCGGACTTCGAAGGTTTCGTCGCGATCGCGCGCGACAGCCTTGGCGGCCTCGTGCGCCTGCCGCGCTTCGACCGCCGCGGCCGCTGGCTGCTCGTCGCGCTCGTCGCGGTCGCCTGGGCCGCGACCTCGATCTACAAGGTCCAGCCGGACGAGCAAGGCGTCGTGCTGCGCTTCGGCAAATGGGTCGACACGACCGAGCCCGGGCTGCATTTCCATCTGCCCTACCCGATCGAGACCACGCTGTTTCCCAAGGTGACGCAGATCAACCAGATCCAGCTCGGCAACGCGCCGGGCGCGGCGCCCGGCGAGGCCGCGGCGGGGCGCGAGCGGCAGATGCTGACGGGCGACGAAAACATCGTCGAGGCGGATTGCGCGGTGTTCTGGAAAATCCGCGACGCCGGACAGTTTCTGTTCCGCGTCAACGCGCCCGAGGCGGCGGTCAAGATCGCGGCCGAAGGCGCGCTGCGCGAGGTCATCAGCCGCACCCCGATTCAGGCCGCGATGTCCGACAAGCGCCAGCAGATCGCCGACCAAACGCGCGAACTGCTGCAATCGCTGCTCGATTCCGAACAGGCGGGGATTCAGATCACGCAGGTGCAGTTGCAGCGCGTCGAGCCGCCGCTGGCGGTGATCGACGCCTTCAACGACGTGCAGCGCGCGCGCGCCGACCAGGAGCGGGCGCGCAACGAGGCGGAGGCCTATAGCAACGATATTCTCCCGCGCGCGCGCGGCGAAGCCGAGCGCATTCGCCAGGACGCCGAAGCTTACAAGACCCAGGTCGTCAACCTCGCCCAGGGCGAGGCCAACGCGTTCCTGTCGGTCTATGGCAGCTATCAGGCCGCCAAGGAGGTCACCGCCTGGCGTCTCTATCTCGAAAGCGTCGACGAAGTCCTGAAGAAGGCGACGAAGGTCATCGTCGACACGTCGGGAAAGGGCGTCGCGAGCGTCGTGCCCTACATGCCTATCAGCGAACTCAGGTCGCCGCCGTATTCGCGGCCCTCGCCGCCGCCGCCTCAGGGAGGCGCCAAATGATCTCGCGCGCGCTCCTCGTCGTCGCGGCGCTGTTCGCGCTTGCGGTTTTTGTGCTGGCCTCCTCGCTTTATGTCGTGGGCGAAGGCGAACAGGCGCTGCTGGTGCGCCTGGGCGCGCCGATCGGCGTCGCTTCGGAGCCGGGCCTCGGGATCAAGGCGCCGTTCATCGACAGCGTGTTCGTCTACGACACCCGTCTGCTGATCCTCGAACCGCCGACCGAACAGGTGATCCTGGGCGATCAGAAGCGGCTCGAAGTGCAATCCTACACGCGCTACCGCATCGTCGATCCCCTGCGCTTCTATCAGGCGCTGCGAACGATCGATCAAGCCCGCGCGCAACTCGCCCAACTCGTGAGTTCGTCCGTGCGCCGCGAACTCGGCCAGGTTCCCTTGCAGGCGCTTTTGACGAACCAGCGCGCCGAGATCATCGACATCGTCAAGACCGAAGTGGCGGCGAAGGCGCGATCGCTCGGCGTCGAGATCGACGAAGTGCGCTTCCATCGCGCCGACCTGCCGTTCGAGACCAGCCAGGCGATCTATGACCGCATGAAATCCGAACGTCAGCGCGAAGCCAAGGAGCTGCGCGCGCAAGGCTTCGAATGGGCGCAGCAGATCCAGGCGCGCGCGGACCGCGATCGCACCGTGATCCTTTCCGAAGCCCAGCGCGCCGCTGCGATCAGCCGCGGCGAAGGCGAGGCCGAAGCCAACCGCCTGCTCGCCGAATCCTTCGGCAAGGATTCGAAGTTCTATCAATTCTATCGCGCCTTGCAGACCTACCGTCACGCGCTCGCCGATTCCGGCCCGACCTTAGTTCTTTCGCCCGACGCGGACTTCCTGCGCGTCCTCAAGGACGGTCCCGAGGGGTCCCCTGCCCCCGCCGCCGCTGCGGCGGGAAGCGCGCAATGAGGCTGGGCGCGATGGCGCGCGCGCCGACCGCCCGCCGCTCGGGGGCGATCGGGCGTGCGCGGCGCGCCCGGCGCTCGGGGGATTGAGGATGGACTTCGGCGACGGAGCCGTGTGGCTCGTCATTCCCGTCCAGATTTTTTTCGTCGATTTGCTGCTCGGCGCCGACAACGCCCTGCTGATCGCGCTCGCCTGCCGCTCGCTCGGCCCCGAGGAAACGCGCAAGGCGATCTTGCTCGGGACCAGCGGCGCGATCCTGCTGCGGCTCGCCCTGACGGTCCTGGCGAGTTCGCTGCTCGCGCTGCCGCTGGTCAAACTCGCCGGCGCCTGGCTGCTGATCGTCATCGCGCTCAACGTGACGGCCGAGCACGGATGGAACGGCGGCGAAGACCGCCCTTCCTCCCTCACGCGCAGCGATCTGTGGTCGGCCGCGACGGTCATCGTCGTCGCCGATTCGGTGATGAGCCTCGACAACGTCGTCGCGCTCGCCGCGATCGCGCGCGGCAATTTCTGGCTGCTCGCGGCGGGCGTCGGCTTCTCCATTCCCATACTCGCCTATGGCGGGCTGATCCTCACGACGCTGCTGCGGAACGCGCCCGGCCTCGTCGCGATCGGCGCGGCGCTGCTGGGCTGGATCGCGGGCGGCATGGCCGTTTCCGACCCCCTCGTCGCCAATTGGGCGAACGTCAACGCGCCCGGCCTCGTGGCGATCGCGCCCGCGCTCGGCGCGGCGTTCGTGTTCTTGAACGGCTGGTTGGCTCCGGGCCGTCCCGCGCCGAGTTCGATCGCGCGTCCCGCGCCGCCGCGCCCGAGCGCGCCCGCGTTCGAGCCGCCCGAGCCGCAAGCGGCGAGCGAACCCTCGCGCGAGGACCGCGCCGCCCTCATCGGCGTGTTGATTTTCGCGGCGATCGCCGGCCTGGCGCTGCTGGTCGTTTCCTATCTCGACAGCCTGAATTGAATCGCCGGACTTTCGCCGTTCGCAAGAGCGTGCGGGGCGTATCCCCGTCTCGCGCGCGCGAGCCGGGCTGGCGGCGATAGCCGGAAGTTGCTAGGCCATCGCATGGACACGAAAACGCCTTCGATCGCGACCCTGACCGCCGACGATTTCGCCGCTTGGGCGCCCCTGTGGCGCGGCTATCTCGACTTCTACCGCGCCTCGGTCGACGCCGCGACGACGAACCTCACCTTCGCGCGCCTGACCGGCGGCGCCGAGCCGATGGGCGGCTTTCTCGCCCGCGACGCGGACGGCGCGGCGATCGGCCTCGTCCACTGGATCACCCACCGCTCGTGCTGGACCGCCGGCGATTATTGCTATCTCCAAGACCTCTTCGTCGCTGCGGAGAGGCGCGGCTCCGGCGCCGGCCGACGGCTGATCGAAGCGGTGGCGGACAAGGCGCGGGCCCTCGGCTGCTCGCGCGTGCATTGGCTGACCCAGGCCATGAACACGCAAGCGATGCTTCTTTACGATCAAGTCGCCGAGCGCTCCGGCTTCGTGCAATATCGCATGATGCTGGCGTGAGCGTCGAAGCCGCTCACGATCCCCAAGCCGACTTGACTGGCCGCGCCGAAATTCGTGCGGCGTTCGAAGCCGCGGAGCGTTCGAGGGACGTGAGCCGCATGATCTCGTCGAGCGGCTTGGGTTCGCTGAAGAGATATCCCTGAGCTTCGGCGCAGCCGAGTTCCGCCACCGCCTGGAGCTGGGCGCGAGTCTCGATTCCCTCCGCGATCGTCGTCATGCCGAAACTCTGGGCCAACTCGATGATCGCGCGAACCGTGGCGCGCGTCCCCTCGCGCTTGGTGAGCTTCTGAATGAAGGAGCGATCGATCTTGACGCTGTCGAACGGATAGAGTTCGAGGCAGTTCAAGCTGGAATAGCCAGTGCCGAAATCGTCCAACGAAATTCGGACGCCCATCGCCTTGAGCCGTTGCAATTGCGCGGCCACGCGCGGGCTGTCGTTGATGAGGAACGATTCCGTGACCTCGATTTCCAGGCGGTTGGCGGCAAGACCGGACTTGTCCAGGCACTTGCGCACCACGGCGGCCACATCGGACGATTCGAGCTGAACCGGCGAACAATTGACCGCGACGCGCAGGCTCGCCGAGCTCTTGGCGATGTCGGCGCAGGCGCGTTCGAGAACCCAAGCGCCGATCGCGACGATGAGGCCCATTTCCTCCGCGATCGGGATGAACTCCCCGGGCGGGATATCGGGCAGATCAGGACGACGCCAGCGCAACAGAGCCTCGAAGCCGACGGTTTCTTCGCTGTGTGCGATCTTGATCGGCTGATAGAATACGCGAAACTCGTCACGCTCGATCGCGAGACGCAGTCCGTTTTCGATCGTGACCTTGTCTTGCACGGCCTTGTGCATATCGGCGTGGAAGAAGCAGAAACTTCCTCGGCCTTTCGACTTCGCCGAGTAGAGAGCCATGTCGGCGGCCTTCAAGAGTTCGCTGGTTGCGGCTCCGTCGCTCGTCGCCGACGCGATCCCGACGCTGGCGCCGACGATGGCGTTGATCGCGCCGATTTCGTAGGGCTTGGAAAGTTCCCGACAAACGCGCCGAGCCAGCGCCGCGGCCTCATCCGCGAAATGGTCGACCCGCTGGATGATGGCGAATTCGTCGCCCCCCAGCCTCGCGACAACGTCGTCCTGCCCAATGACATCGTCCAGGCGGCTGGCGACGACGCGGAGCAAATCGTCGCCCACCGCATGGCCGTACGTGTCGTTGACGAACTTGAAGCGGTCGAGATCGACGACGTGCAGAGCGTAGTTGCGCTCGGCGGCCGGCGCCATGAACAATTGATCGAGTTTCTCGCCGACGACGAGTCGATTGGCGAGGTTGGTGAGCGGGTCGCGCCGCGCGAGATGAACGATCTTCCGCTCGAATCGAGCGTTGCTCAACGCCACGGCGATCGTCGTCAGCAACACGAGCGCCGACAGCAGCGCGGCGCTCCCGAAACTGACCGTGCGCCACCACAACAACCGTTCGTCGAATTCCACACCGGGAATGGCGACCGCGACTTTCAGCGGGAAACCCTTGACCTCACGCGTCACGCCGAACGAATCCTCGCCGCTCGGGCCTTGGCCGAGCGACGCCAACTGTCCGCCATTGAAGGAGCGGACGACGTCGGGCGGATGAATTCGCCGCGCCATGAAATCGCCGAACACGCCGGTCCCCAAGCGCACGTAACCGTCGTCGCCGATGAGAGCGAAGCCGCCGCCCTGTTCGAATTTCAGATCGGCGTAATCGCGCGCGAACAGCGTGGGATCGAGCGAGACGACGAGGACGCCGGCGAATTTTCCCTCCGCGTCGGTGATCCCACGGGTGAACTGGACGCTCCACTTGCCGGAAACGCGACCCAATACCGGCTTGCTGATGAACAACCTGTCTTCGTCCGACTGAAGGTGCGCTCTGAAATGCTCGCGATCGCTCAGGTCGATCTTGACTGCCGGATAAGGCATCGCGCTGCTTGTGATCATCACGCCTTTGGCGTCGATGACGCTGACTTGAACCGTTTGACCGTCGATCGTGTAATCCTCTTTCACCAGAGACGGCCAATCGACATCGCCGGCCTTATACGCGGCGGCCCGGCGAAGGAATTTGAGAATGCGATCCAAGTCTTCGACGGTGTGGCCGACGTTCTGTTCAAAAACCAGCGCGAGGTTGGAGGCGTCGCGTTCGTTCTCGCGGACCAACGAATCGCGCTCGTGAGCGAACAACGCCCACGCCGCGAGCCAGATGACGAGAATCCGCGCGAGGCCGAGATAGACCGAGGGTTGCCGAAACGGGGAATGGCGAACGCTCGCCGCCTCCGTGGCGGGCCGCGCTCGTTTCGCCCGCGCCGGATCCCGAGCGGCGAAGGAGAACCAGGATCCCGACCTCGAAAACGACGCTTTGCCTGAGATCTTCACCGAGTCTCCTGGGCGATCCGCTGACGTCATCGTTCTAAGGAGCAGGAATTACCAAATTACCAAAGGCTTCAACCTGTCCGTAGGCGGGGCCGGCGGCTTGCCCCCGCGCACGCGGGATCGGCTCCGCCCGAGCGGCGAAGATCGAGGCGACCGCGTGGGGACGGATCGACAAAGGGCGGGAGCGTTGGCGAGGCCCGCTTGCGCGAGATCCTTCGCTTCGGGTCTACCCTCCGGCCTTCGCCAATTCCTCCACCAGCCGAGCGACCTCGCGCCGCGCCTCGAGATGCGGCATGTGGCCGACGCCGGCGAAGCGGTGAATCGCGATCAGTCCGCTAAGGCCCTCGGATTGGCGCGGCGGGATGATCTGGTCCTCGGCGCCGACGACGATCTTCGTCGGCGTCGCGGGATCGGCGAGCCAATGCCGGATGCCGAACGCCTGGACGCCGTCGGGGAACAAGCTCTCGGCGAGGCGCGTCTGCGCTTCAACGAGCGCGCCGCCCTCGCGTTGGCGCAAGGTCGTCTTGACGAGCGCCGCGCCGAGCGAAACGGGATCGGCGGCGAGAAGGCGCATCCAGGGCGTCAGGCTCGCTTCCGAGCGCGCGCGCAGGAATCCCGCGAGGAACGCCGAGTTGACTTCCGGGCCGAGGCCGGCGGGAGCGATCAGCATCAGCGACAGCGCGCGAAAGCCAGATTCGCCGCCCATCCGCTCGGCGGCGAGCGCGGCCGCGACCGCGCCGCCGAGCGAATGGCCGACCAGATGGGCGGCGCGGATCCCTTCGCCGGCGAGCGCCGCGCGCACCGCGCCGACGAGCGCGGCGAATGAAGAGTCCCCTGCCAAAGGCGAGCCGCCATGGCCGGGCAGATCGAGCGCGAAGGCGGGGCGCGGCGCCGGCAGATGCGCGAGCAGCGGGCGCCAACCGTTGAGATCGGCGCCGAAGCCGTGGATGAACACCAGCGGCGCGCCTTCGCCCTTTTGCAGCCACAGGCGGTTGAGCCGCGCCCCTTGAGCGGCGCCGGACGAAGGCTCGGCTCTCGCCGGTCGCTCGTAAAGCGTGACGTCGAGCGCCTGCACGCGGCCGTTCGGACCGGAGCCCGCGACATCGGCGAGGTCGAGGCCGCGCTCGCGCGCGAGGCGGCGCGCCAGCGGCGTCGCGCGGCCTCGCGCGTCGGCGGAAGGCGTTGAAGCTCGCTCGGCCAGCGCCGCCGAGGAGCCGAGCAAGGCGCGCAGCTCGCCCGCGAGCGCCTGCAGATCGGGATCGAAAGCCTCGTCCTCGCCGACGATCCAGCCGACGACGGCGCCGACCGGCAGCACGTCGCCGACTCTAGCGCGCACGCCGCGAAGCACGCCGGAAGCCGGCGCCTCGACCTCCATCGCCGCCTTGTCGGTTTCGATCTCGAACAACAGCTGGCCTTCGCGCACCCGCTCGCCCTCGGCGACGAACCAGCGCCCCATTTTGCCCGTCGCCATATCCATGTCGACGCGCGGCAGAATGACTTCGCTCGCCATCTAGGGGCCGCCGGGTTGTCGCGCCGCGCTCATCAGACCCGCCCTTGCGCGAGGCCCCGCGCGGCGGCGACGATGTCGTCGACCTGGGGAACCGCGGCCTTTTCCAGCACGGGGCTGTAGGGGATCGGCGCTTCGGCGCCCCCGAGGCGCAGGATCGGCGCGTCGAGATAATCGAAAGCTTCGCTTTCGGCGACGAGCGCGCTGATCTCGGCGCCCAGGCCGAGCGTCTTCACGCCTTCATACACCGCGAGCAGCCGCGTCGTCTTCTTGACGCTGGCGACGATCGCCTCGCCGTCGATCGGCCTCAGGCACCGGAGATCGACGATCTCCGCTTCGACGCCTTCCGCAGCGAGGATCGAAGCCGCCTCGAGGGCGCGATGCGTCATGATTCCCGTCGCGACGATGGTCAGATCGCGGCCCGCGCGCCTCAACGCCGCCTTGTCGAGCGCGACGCGATAGTCGCCCTCGGGAACCGGCCCCTTCGTCTTGTAGAGCAGCTTGTGCTCGAACAGGATCACCGGATCGGGATCGGCGATGGCGGAGAGCAGCATGCCCTTGACGTCGTGCGGCGTCGAGGGCTCGACCACTTTCAGCCCCGGCACATGCGCGAACCAGGCCTCGAGGCTCTGGCTGTGCTGCGCCGCGCCCCCCAAGCCGGAGCCGGTCGGCATGCGGAACACCACGGGCACGTTGACCGCGCCGCCCAGCATGTAGCGGATCTTGGCCGCCTGATTGACGATCTGCTCCATCGCCAGCATCGAGAAATCCGAGAACTGGAATTCATAGACCGGCCGCATGCCGGTGAGCGCCGCGCCGACCGCGACGCCGGCGCCGCCGAGTTCGCTGATCGGCGTGTCGATCACGCGGTCCTCGCCGAAGCGCTCGACGAGATCGCCGGTGACCTGAAACGCCCCGCCGTAGAGGCCGATGTCCTCGCCCATCAGGATCACGCGCTCGTCGGCTTCGAGCGCGATGGCGAGCGCCTCGCGGATCGCCTCGGCGTAGGTCAGTTCGCGGATCGCTTCGGACATGCGGGCTCAATCCCCCCGGGGCGAATAGACGTCGCGCGTCACGTCGGCGGGATTCGGCGTCGGGCTTTTCATGGCGAAGTCGACCGCTTCAGCCATTTCCACGCGGACCTCGTCCGCGATCGCGGCGATCTCCTCCTGGGCGGCGAGGCCCAGCGCGACGATCTCGGATTCGAGCAGCGCGATCGGATCGCGCTGCTTCCAGGTCTCGATTTCCTCGCGGGTGCGGTAGCGGTTGCGATCGGAGCGCGAATGGCCGCGCGTGCGATAGGTCTTGGCTTCGATCAGCGTCGGCCCGTCGCCGGCGCGCGCGCGCGCCACCGCGAGAAACGACGCCTCGGCGACGTCGGCGAAGCTATTGCCGTCGACGATCACGCCGGGCATGGCGTAGGCGCTCGCGCGATCGGCGACGTCGCGCACCGCGGTCGAGCGCGCGATCGCGGTCGACATCGCATATTGATTGTTCTCGCAGACGAAAACGATCGGCAGCTTCCAGATCGAGGCGATGTTGAGCGATTCGTGAAACGCGCCCTCGTTGTTGGCGCCGTCGCCGAAAAACGCCACGGCCACCGCGCCCTCGCCGCGCCTCTTGGCGCTGAGCGCGGCGCCGACCGCGATCGGCAGGCCGCCGCCGACGATGCCGTTGGCGCCGAGATTGCCGCGCGCGGGATCGGCGATGTGCATCGAACCGCCGCGCCCCTTGCAATAGCCGGTCTCCTTGCCGAGGAATTCGGCGAACATCGGCCCGAGCTCGGCCCCCTTGGCGATGCAATGGCCGTGGCCGCGATGGGTCGAGGTGATCGCGTCGGCGTCGGTCAGCGGCATGCAGACGCCGACCGCCGTCGCCTCCTGCCCGATCGAGAGATGCATCGTGCCGTAGGACAGCCCGCGCACATACGATTCCTCCGCCGCCTCCTCGAAGCGGCGGATGCGGTGCATGCGCCTCAGCGCATCGAGCGCGTCGGACGAGGACAGCCGGAAATAGACGGCGGGACGATGGGCGGCATGCGGCGCGTGGGCGGCGCCGGCGCGGTCAGGCATGAAGGCGTCCTCCTCGAGGGCGAGGTTAGCGGCGCCGGCGGGAATGATCAAACGGGGCGCTTGCGCCCCGGCATCGGGTCGAAGGTTGGCGTTCGAGCCTTCCCTGCGTCCGTTTGGCGCAGCTCAGCCCCGGCGAGATGAACAAATTCGGCTGGAAAAATCCCAGCGCCCTACTTTCATTCGCCGAATTTTTGCGCATAGTGCCAAAAATTTCATCACTGCCTGAATCGACTCGGGCAACTCTGTGAACTGCGGCGCTTGTGCGTCGCTAATCGAAGCGAATGAAAAGCCTCCATGAAGATAATCACCGCGATCGTCAAACCGTTCAAGCTCGACGACGTCCGCGAGGCGCTCGACCGGCTCGGCGTGCACGGCATGACCGTCACCGACGTCAGGGGATACGGTCGGCAGAAGGGCCATACCGAGATTTATCGCGGCGCCGAATATCTCGTGAGCTTCCTGCCTAAGGCGCGCCTCGAAATCGCCGTCCCGGACGCGCGCGTCGACGCCGTCGTCGAGGCGATCCGCGCGGTGGCGCAGACCGGCAAGATCGGCGACGGCAAGATTTTCGTCACCGCGCTCGAGCGCGCCGTTCGCATCCGCACCGGCGAAACGAACGACGACGCGCTCTAAAGGCCCGCCTTCCACCCATCGAGATCGCGCCAATGAAACATCTGATGTCGCGCGCCGGCCTGTCCGCGGCCGCCGTCGTCGCCTTCGCAGCGCCGGCTTTCGCGGCCGAAGGCAAGATCGATCCGGCCGATACGGCCTTCATGATCGCCGCGACGGCGCTCGTGCTGCTGATGACGATTCCGGGCCTGGCGCTGTTCTATTGCGGCATGGTCCGCCGCAAGAACATTCTCGCGACGATGGCGCAGAGCGTCGCCGCGACGGGAGTGGTGTCGCTCCTGTGGTTCGCGCTCGCCTATAGCCTCGCCTTTCGCGGCGACGGCGCGCTGATCGGCGGCCTCGACCGGGTGTTCCTGACAGGAATCGGCGTCGAGTCGATCAGCCCGTTCGCCAAGACGATTCCCGAAATGCTGTTCATGGCGTATCAGATGACCTTCGCGGTCATCACCTGCGCGCTGGTCGGCGGCGCGGTCGCCGATCGGCTGAAGTTTTCGGCCTTTCTCGCCTTCTGCGCGCTGTGGCTGTTTATCGTCTACGTCCCCACCGCGCACTGGGTGTGGGGCGGCGGTTTCCTGGCGCGCCTCGGGTTGATTGACTTCGCCGGCGGCACGGTCGTTCACATCAACGCCGGCGTCGCCGGCCTCGTCGCGGCGCTGATGCTTGGCGCCCGACAGGGCTATGGGCGGGAGAATCTGGCGCCGTCCGATCTCTCCCTCGCCGTCGTCGGCGCCGGCCTCTTGTGGGTCGGCTGGTTCGGCTTCAACGGCGGCTCGGCGCTGGGCGCGGGATCGCGCGCCGTGTTCGCCATCGTCGCGACGCACCTGTCGGCTTGCGCCGGCGCGCTGGTGTGGAGCGCGCTCGAATGGGCGGCGCGCGGCAAGCCCTCCGTGCTCGGACTGATTTCCGGCGCGGTCGCGGGCCTCGGCACGATCACCCCCGCCTCGGGCTACGTCCTGCCCTGGCAGGGCGTCGTCATCGGCGCCCTGGCGGGCGGAATCTGCTATTGGGCGAGCACCGCGCTGAAGCAACGGCTCCGCTACGACGATTCGCTCGACGTGTTCGGCGTGCACGGCGTCGGCGGGATTCTCGGCACCCTGCTCGCCGGCGTGTTCGCCACCGCTTCGGTGAGCGCGGCCGGCGGCGAACCTGGCATATCGGGGCTGCTCGAGGGAAACCCCAGGCAATTCCTCGCCCAGGCGATCGGCGTCGGCGTAACGATCCTGTGGTGCGCGGTGGGCACCTGGATCTCGCTGAAGATCGTCGACGCCTTCATCGGCCTGCGCGTCAGCGCCGAGCAGGAACGCGAAGGCCTCGACGTCGCTCTGCACGGCGAAGCGATGGGGCTGTAGGGGTGGGGAAGCGCCGGGCGGTCGGCGAATGACCGGGACTCGAATTCACGAGTCATGGTATCAATTTACCAAACGATGCTTCTTCACGGCCAAACTATGGGAGGAACGACGATGGTCAAGGTCAGCGTGCTTTATCCGCACAAGGACGGCGCTAAGTTCGACATGAACTACTATCTGACCAAGCATATGCCGTTGGTTCGACAAACGCTGGGCGCCGCGCTGAAAGGCGTGTCCGTGGAGCAGGGCATCGCCGGCGGCGCGCCAAATTCGCCGGCCCCCTTCGTCGCCCTCGGCCATCTCCTGTTCGACGGCGTCGCCGACGTTCAGTCGGCGCTGGGTTCCCATGGCGCGGAACTGATGGCGGACGTTCCCAATTTCACCAACATCGAGCCGACCCTTCAGATCAGCGAAGTGAAACTATAGCGCGGACAGCCGGGCCGCTCCCTCGCCAAGATTCGGCTCGTCATCACTGACCGCGCGCGGCGCGGCTTCGGCGGCGGCGTGCGGTCGACGGCGATGCAGGAACGCGAACGCCTCGACATCGCCCGGCACGGTGAAGCGATGGGGCTGTAGGCGAGGCGAAGCGCCGGGGCATTCGCGACGGGCGCGGCGAAACGAACGACGACGCGCCGCAAGAAGCCGCCTCCACCCAGCAAGATGACGCCCATGAAACGTCTGATTTCGCCAACGCGCGCTTCCCACGGTCGATCATCCGTCAGCCGGAACCGTTTTCACGAGGCCGACAAGAACAGTGCGCAATGCGAGAAGTCGCTATTCCGCGAACAGCTTTTCCTTTCCTAGCCCCTATCGGGGCGACTCATGGGGAACGTCGCGCCGTCTTGAGAGGTTCGATCCACATTTCCCATAACGCGATAACAATCTGGCCGGCCAGCGCCAGGCCCATGCACGCTCCACCGGCGACGACAACGTAGGCGAAGAACGCGGGATCGACATATTTGGTGAACCACCAAGAGCCTATATCCATCAGGATGCTCAGGTAGGGAATGACGACGAGCGTCACGCGCGCCCAGATCGGCGTTTCGCTCAAGGCGAAAATCGCTCCGGTCAGCAGGAATATGATGCTGATGCCGAACAGGTGAATATGAGAAACCTCGGCCAAATCGGCGATGCTCGTTCCCGTGTCCGTCTTCGCCACTTTTTGCACGGCCCCGAAGCTCGTGAGAGGCGGGATCGACAGGGCGTCGGCCATATGGCAGCCGACGCAGTCCTCGGCGAAGATCGGCGCCACTTGCGGATAGTCCTGAGCTTTCGCGCCATCATGCACCCATTGCAGAACGCTGGCGCGATCGGCAACCGATATATGGCTGGCCATCGGCCCCATCAGCGCCGACTCGAGCAAGGTTTGTCCGTTCGGCGACCCATGATATTCGTCGCTGATGCCCGCCACCAAGCTCTCCCCCATCTGTTGATGAGGCTCGATCACGACCAGGTACATGTACGACAGCGCCATCAGGTATCCGACGCCAATCAAAATAAGGAAACTGCTGAAGAGGGCGCGAAAAGCGATCGGCAAGCTGCGCAACGACACCATTGAACGCCTCCAGTTTTTCCCGATGGGTTATCGGACGAAATTATTGAACTGGCGAAACAAGGGCGTCGGCTTCCGCCGAGCGGACGCCCGGCCGCCGCGCCGCCCACAAGCATGATGAACGCCCCGCGCCTCATTCCCTCGCCGCGTCGGCGCCAGCGCCGCGGGCTCGGTTTGCAACAATAACGCCGCGGTCGACCCAAGCCCATGACCGCCGTCACGGCGAGCTTATTCCGCGCCGTGACGACTTGATAGAGGCTTGGCGGCCCCTTCGCGGAATGTCTCGAACGGGTCGTCAAGACGCTCGCCGATTCGTCTTGTCGGCGCGGCGGCGAACCCCCGGCAACGGACATCGCCGCGCGAGATAGCCGAGCCCGCTCGGCGCGCGGATATCAAGACTTTCGCGCCAAAATTGGAGCTTTGATCTCATCGGGCCTTTCCGGCGCAAAAATCCGGCGCGGGATCGGCGCATGATTTACGGCTATGCGCCGACATCGACGGACGGGCTTTCCGCCCTCGCCCTACCCCAGCGCCCCTGCCGCCCGCATTCCCCCGACTTCGAGGCCGTTCCAGTTGCGCAGCGTCGGCGAGGCGAACGTCTCGAAGCGTCCGCGCTCGGCGTCGCTCATCGGCAGGAACTTCGCGATCAGCGCGGCGATCATGACTTGCGCCGCGCGCGTCGCGCCGTCGTCGGCCTTGACGGCGAGGCCGAGGCCGGCTTCGGGCAGAGCGGCGCAAAAGACGCCTTCGGCGCCGGTCTTGGTGAACGCGCGCGCTCCGAGGAGGCTCATCACGTCGGTGTCGAACCGCCCCTCTCCCGCGACCATCAGGGGATGGGCGGCGACGGCCTCGCGGATGCGCCGGGCGGCCCGCTGGCGCGCGGGCGTCAGCCCCTCTCCGCTCGCGAAGCGCGCGAAGCCGAGCGCCAGCGCGCGCAAGGGAACGGCGTAAGTGGGGATCGAGCAGCCGTCGAGGCCGCAGACGTCGGCGCCGAGCGCGGCGCCGGTGAGCTCCTCGATCGCCGCCTTCGCCGCGCGCTGCACGGGATGGCTCGGCGCTTCGTAGCCCCTGGAATCCCAGCCGCTCGCGCAGGCCAGGCAGATGAAGCCGGCGTGCTTGCCGGAGCAATTGTTGTGCAACGCGGAAGGCTCCGCGCCGGAACGCGCGAGCGCGCGCGCCGCCTTTTCCCCGAGCGGCCAATGGGCGCCGCAGGCGAGCGCGCTCGCGTCGGCGCCGGCTTTGCCCAGCATCGCCGCCGCGCCCGCCGCATGCGCCGCCTCGCCCGAATGCGAGGCGCAGGCGAGCGCGATTTCCGCTTCGCTGAGCCCGAGTCTGTCCGCCGCGCCGCTCTCGACCAGCGGCAAGGCCTGAAACGCCTTGACCGCGGAGCGCGGATAGACCGGACGCTCGACGTCGCCGAACGAGAAGACCAAGGCGCCGCCCGAGTCGACGACCGCGCCGGCGCCGCGATGGCGCGACTCGACGAGCGGGCCGCGCGTGACTTCGACGACGATCGGATTGGCCATGACCCCGCCTCGGCCCTCGAAGGCCCCAGTTCGCAACGCCGCGATCGACAGGCTATACAGGGCCGGGCGACGCGACTCTAGTACGCGAAGGCGCCGGGATTGCGCGACATCAACGTCCTCGCCCTCTGCGCGAAGTAGAGAGGACGGGGCGCGAGGTCGCGCCGAAGAGGACAATGCGATGCGCGTGCAAGATGCGATGACGCGAGGGGTGATCGGCGTGCCGGAGACGGCCAGTCTCTCCGAAGCGCTCGAAACCATGCTGCGATCCGGGATCAGCGCGCTCTTCGTCTTCGACGAGCACAAGGCGCTGGTCGGCGTCCTGAGCGAAGGGGACCTGTTACGGCGCGGCGAACTGGGCACGGAAGGGCGCCGCCCGCGTTGGCTCGAATCGCTGCTGAGCGGCGGCCGGCTCGCGCATTCCTACGCCCATTCTCACGGCCGCAAGGTCTCGGAAGTCATGACCAAGGACATCATCTCGATCGCCGAGGACGCCGATCTCTCCGAAGCCGTCGATCTGATGATCCGGCGTCGCGTCAAGCGTCTGCCCGTCGTGAGCGGCGGCAGCGTCGTCGGCGTCGTCTCCCGCTCCGACCTGTTGAAGAAACTGTATTCCGCCCTGCCGCGCGACGCCGCGCCGAAGACGGACGATGAAATATGCGCCGCGATCCAGGCCGAAATCGATTCTCAGGGCTGGACGCCGCGCGCCTCGATCCACGTCTCGGCGAAGGACGGCGAAGTCACGTTCGGCGGCGCCGTCACCGACGAGCGCCTGCGCGAAGGCCTGCGGGTGATCGCCGAGAACACGCCCGGCGTGAAAGCGGTCCACGACCGTCTCGCCTGGATCGAACCCAATTCCGGTTTCCTGATTCCCGCCCAGGACGACACGAAACCTTGACGGCGGCGATTCGCGTTACGCCCGGTTCTCGCCTTCCCGCCCATCCCCCGCCGCGGCGAGCGCGCTGAGGCCCTCGCGATAGGTCGGATAAAGCCAGCGGTAACCGAGTTCGCGCCGCAGCTTCTCGACCGAGACGCGCCGGTTTTCGTCGTAGAAACTGCGCGCCATCGGCGAAAGCGGCGCGGTCTCGAAGGCTTCCTCGGGCGGCGGCGCGATGCCGAGGAGCGTCGCGGCGAAGGCGACGACGTCCTGCGGCGGAGCGGGCTCCTCGTCGGCGACGTTCCAGATCCCGCCTGCCCCGCCGGCCGCGATGAGGCGCAGAGCGACTTCGGCGATGTCGTCGACATGGATGCGGTTGAACGTCTGGCCCGGCTTGACGACGCGCCGCACCGCGCCCGCGCGCAAATTGACGAGCGCATTGCGGCCGGGCCCGTAAATGCCCGCGAGCCGAAGGATGTCGACCGGGACGCCCCTCCCCTCGCCGAACGCGCGCCATTGGCCCTCCGCGTCGAGCCGCCGCCAGCTGCGCGGCGAGCTCGGCGAGGGCGGGCTCGCCTCGTCGACCCAGGCGCCGCCGCGATCGCCATAGACGCCGACGCTCGAGAGATAGACCACGCGCGCGAGGCCCGGCGCGGCGGCGATATCGCGCTGGAAATGCGCGAGTGCGGGATCGCCGCCCTCGCCGGGCGGCGCGCAGACGAGCAGGACCTGCGCGCGCGCGAGAGCGGGAAGAAGCGCTTCGTCGCCGCGCGCGCCATCGAACGCGAAAGCCGCGACGCCGTCGCGCCGCAGGGCGCTCGCGGCCTCGGCGCCGCGTGTCGTGCCGCTCGCCTCGAGGCTTTCGCCCCGGGCGATGATGCGCCGCGCGCTATAGCCGAGACCGAAGCAGAAAAGCCTCATCGCGCCGCCTCCCGCGCTCATCGGCGCGCGCCGCGACGCCAGGTCGCTTTTGCCGGCGCGCGCCACGGCCAACAAGTCAGGATTTTCCATGGAATCCAAGTTCGATGGTCGCCATCCCCAGCGTTTCGCCTCGCCAAGCGCGCGGCGCGCCTTGCGCCGGCCGATTTAACCCCCTCGAAAGGTCTTAAAGCAATAATTTGTCAAACATTTCGACAAACGGCCAGTGGGAAAGAGACGGCGACCGTGAGCAATTCATCGTTCGAGTTTTCCGCGGACTCGCCGGTCGAGGCGACGACGCTCGGCACGGTGCTGAGCGTGCGCGGCTCGGAAGCGTGCATAGGCCTGCCGGCGCCCGCGCTCAACGAGCAATTGCGCGCCACCGTCGGCGCGTTCCTCGCCATCGCGGCGGGACGCCATCGTTTGATCGGCGTGGTCACCGAAGTCGCGAGCAACGACGAAGGCGGCGGCGACAAACGATTCGGCGCCGTGGCGCGCGTCGATATGATGGGCGAGATCGTGATCGACGACCTTGGCGCCGAGCGCTTTTCGCGTGGCGTATCGACCTATCCCGCGATCGGCGACGCCGCGCGGATCATCGGGCGCGACGAATTGCGGATCGTCTACAAGGCCTCGAGCGCGAGCGCGATCAACATCGGCGCCCTGCACAACGACGATTCGATCGCCGCCTGCGTCGACATCGACAACCTCCTGAGCAAACATTTCGCCGTTCTCGGATCGACGGGCGTCGGAAAGTCGAGCGGCGTGGCGGTGATCCTCAACGAAATCCTCGACCTGCGGCCGGACCTGCGCATTTTCCTGCTCGACGGCCATAACGAATACGGGCGCTGCTTCGGTTCGCGCGCCAACATCGTCAACGCCGCGGCCCTGAAGCTGCCGTTCTGGTTGTTCAATTTCGAAGAATTCGTCGACGCGCTGTACTACGGACGGCCCGGCATCGAAGAGGAAGTCGACATTCTCGCCGAGCAAATCCCGATCGCCAAGAGCCTCTACCAAGCGCATCGCACCTCGATCGAGCGCGCGACCTTGCGCAGGATCGATCCGAGAAGCGCCGGCTACACCGTCGACACGCCGGTTCCCTACATGATGCAGGATCTCGTCGCGCTGATCGATGAGCGCATGGGCAAACTGGAGAATCGCGCCTCGCGCATGCGCCATCACCACTTGCTGACGCGCATCGAAGGCCTGCGCAACGACTCGCGCTACGCCTTCATGTTCGAGAACGCGAATGTCGGCGGCGACACGATGAGCGACATCCTCAGCTACCTCTTTCGTCTGGAGCCGAGCGGCCAACCGATGACCGTTCTGCAGGTCGCCGGACTTCCCGTGGAGGTCGTCGACGCGGTGGTCAGCGTCCTTTGCCGGCTCGCCTTCGATTTCGGCCTATGGAGCGACGGGGCGATGCCGATGCTGTTCGTGTGCGAGGAGGCGCATCGCTACGCGGCGGCCGATCGCTCGGTCGGTTTCGCTCCGACCCGCCGCGCCCTGCTGCGCATCGCCAAGGAGGGGCGCAAGTATGGCGTCTGCCTCGGCTTGGTCACCCAGCGTCCGGCCGAGCTCGATCCCACGATCATCGCCCAATGCAGCACGCTATTCGCCATGCGCATGGCCAACGACCGGGATCAGGCGCTGCTGCGGTCCGCGGTGACGGACGCGGCGGCCAATCTCGTCGCCTTCGTTCCCTCGCTGGGAACGCGGGAACTGGTCGGCTTCGGCGAAGGCTTTCCCCTGCCGACGCGATTGAAGTTCAAGTCGCTCCCCGCCGATCGCGTTCCGCGCAGCGAAACCTTCCAACATGCCGGCCCGCGCGGCGCGCCGGGCGACGAACGCGCGTTCGTCAAGGCGGTGGTCGAGCGCTGGCGCGGCGCGGCGGGCGCGAAGAATTCGGCCGGCGAAGACCCAGGCGCCGAAGCGGACGGCGCGGCCAAACCGAACGCCTCGTCGTCCGTGGCCAGTCGCATCGATCAGATCCGCGCGCAAATCCTCAAGCGTTGAACGGGTCCTCGCCGTCAGGCCGGCGATTACGGGAGTTGCCGATGCCGAATGCGAACGAGGATGGCGCCGGCCCGCCCGAACTCCGATTGACAGTGTTGCGCGCCGCGCTGGCGGCCTTGCCGATCGCGATCGAAGTGTTCGCGCGCGGCGGCGGCGATCGGGTGTTCGCCAACCCGGCGGCGGCCGGGCGCGCCCAAACGCCCGCCGGCGCCGAGCGCGAGGAGGCGGTCCTCGACGGTCGCGCCGTGTTGATCCAGCGCCGTGAATTCAGCGTTGAAGGACGCGCTTACCGCGTCAGCGCCGCCACCGACATCGACGATCAGCGCCGCTTGCAGGACGAACTCTTCCGGCGCGCCTATTTCGACGACCTCACGCAATTGCCCAATCGCGGCTTGTTCGAAGAAGCGCTCGGACAATCCATTCGATCGGCTGGGGAAAACCCGGACTTCGCGGTCGCGGTCGTCGGCTTCGATCAGTTCGACGCCATCAACGAGTTCTACGGCCGCGCGGTCGGCGACGCGCTGCTGTCGCAGGCCGCCCAGCGGATCGCCGCCCAACTCGGCGACGGCGACTTGGCGGCCAGAACGGGCGGCGACGAGTTTTCCCTGCTGATCGCCAAGTTAGGAAACGCCGACGACGTCAGGGCGAAGATCGACCGCATTCTCTCGCGTTTCAAGGATCCCTTCTATGTCGACGATCTCGAAATCCTGATCTCCGCCTCGGCCGGCTTCAGCTTGTTTCCCCTGCACGACGGAACCGTGGAGGGCCTGATTTTCAAGGCGGACGCGGCGCTGGCGCAGGCCAAGCGGCGCTCCAAGGGCCAAACCCGCGTCTACGAGCCCGCCCTCGCCCTTCGCGCGCAGGAACGCGCGCGGCTCGAGCAAACTCTTCGCCTGGCCGTCCGCGATCGGCGCTTCCTCTGCGCGTTGCAGCCGAAGGTCGACTTCCGCTCGGGAGAACTCGACGGACTGGAAGTCCTCATGCGCTGGCGGGACGAGAGCGGAGCGGCGCGCGCTCCGGGCGACTCGATCGCCTTCGCCCTGAACGCCGGGTTGATGAACGAAATGACTCGCCTCGTCTTCGAGGAAACCCTGGCCTCGCTCGAGGCCATCGACGCGGCGTTCGGTCCGCATCTGCGGCTCGGGTTCAACATCGCCGCCCAACAGGCCGGCGACGCCGCCTTCATGCGCGCATTCGCCGACCGCCTCGCGGCCAGCGGCCATGCTCACCGCTTCATGATCGAACTCACCGAGGAAGCGTTCCTGCTCGCCAGTCAATTCCAATTGCAGGTCGCGCCGATGTTGCGCGAGGTCGGCGCGAAGATCTCGATCGACGATTTCGGCGTCGGCTATTCCTCGCTGTCCACGCTCGCCGAAATCACCGCGGACGAGATCAAGGTCGACCGCTCGTTCATCACGGCGATCCAGGAAAGGCCGAGAAACCAGGGCCTGCTCAGGGCGATCGAGTCGATCGGCGAAGCGTTGAGCACGAAAGTGATCGTCGAAGGCGTCGAAACCGCGGAGGAGCTCGCTTATCTGCGCGACCGCACGGGCATCCGCGTCGCGCAGGGATACTACTTCTCTCCGCCGATCCTGCTCGGCGAGGACGCCAGCGGCCCGCGCATCGCCGAGGATTGGCGCGAGAAGGCGCGGCCCGCGGCGCTGTCTCGCGTGAGCGAGCGCCGTTCGATCTGAGGGGCGCGGCTCGCTCCGGCGATGAAACGCCGTGGCGCGATTCGCGCTCCTGCTGATCGCCTCGCCCGATTCATCCCTTGCCTTAACCTTCTTCGGGCCGACGTTCCCGCGCGGCGAGGCGACGTTCGACATCGTCACTAAAAATAAACACTTTCTTAGATGGTCCCCCCGCAACATAGGGAAAGACAGCCTCGCGTCGAGCCTCGATCGACGTCGAGGGGCATGACGCCTTCTGTCGAGCCGGCGCGAAATCCGGCATGTTCTCCCGACAACCTGCCATTCGCCAGGCGCTCTTTGCGTCGTGGGAGTTCATCAGCCGGCGCGCGTCGTCTTAGCGCGCCCGCGGCCCATGCTCGCGTCGAGCTTCCCAGCCGAGGGCGCGAAGGTCCGCGAACATGATTTCAGCGCGAAATATTCGAGCGTTGTTCCAGATTCGGTCCGACAATCCGGAGCTGGTGCAATCGCAACTGCGCGTGTTCGCGAGCCAGGCGCCCCTGCTCTATTTCATGCTCCTGGTCAACGTCGTCGCGCTTTCCTACACGCATCTCGAAACGGCGCCGCGCATTTTGACCGTAGTCTGTTCCGGATTGCTCGCCCTGTTGTGCGTGGCGCGAATATCCGTGTGGATGTGGACGGGAACACGGACGTTGACCACCGCCCACGCCGTGCGCCGCCTCAAGATCACCGTTGCGCTGTCCGGAGTGGTGACCCTGCTGTTCCTCGCCTGGGGCGTCGCGCTCTATCCCTACGGGGACGCCTACGCCCAAGGTCAGGTCGCGTTTTTCCTCGCCATCACCGTGATCGGCTCCGTCTTCTGCCTGATCCATTTTCGTCCGGCCGCCCTGATGTTGACGATTGTGGGCATTCTGCCGTCCATCGCGTTTCTCGTTTGGACCGGTCGGCCGGCCTTCGTCGCGATGGCGTTCAATCTGGCGCTGGTCTCGATCGGGATCATCCACATCCTGCTGGCGCATTCGCGCGACTTCGCCAGCATGATTGATTTTCAAAAAGAGCTCGCCCAGAAGCATTTGGAGACCCTTCGCCTCGCTGAAGAGAACTCCCGCCTCGCCAATCTCGACGCGCTCACCGATCTGCCGAACCGGCGTCAGTTTTTCGCCAACCTGAAGGAAATGCTTCGCGTCGCCTCGCAGCGGCAAAAGCGCTTCGTCGTCGGCGTCATCGATCTCGACGGCTTCAAGCCCGTGAACGACGTTTATGGCCATGTCGCCGGGGATCAAGTCCTGGTCGAGACCGGGCGCAGGCTGAGGGAGATCTCCGACGAAACCGTCTTGCTCGCGCGTCTGGGCGGCGACGAATTCGGCATCCTCGTCGACGGCGACCTGAGCGACGCGCAAATCAGCGCCTACGGCGAGCGCATTTGCTCGGCCCTTCAGGCGCCGTTTCTGCTCTCGGACGTCACCGTGGAGATCGCCGGTTCGATCGGCTTCGCCACTTTTCCCGAGGCCGGCCAGACGGCGGGGTCGCTGTTCGAACGCGCCGACTATGCGCTCTATCACGCCAAGCAACATGTTCGCGGGCGCCCCGTAATCTTCTCCAGGGAACACGAACTCCAAATCCGGCAATTCGCATCGGTCGAGAGGTGCCTGCGCAACGCGGATCTGGAAAAGGAGCTCTCCCTCAACTTCCAGCCTATTTTCGATGTCACGCGCGGCCAGGCCGTCGCCTTCGAAGCGCTCGCGCGCTGGGACAGCCCGGAACTCGGCCGCGTTCCTCCGAATATCTTCGTGCGCGTCGCGGAACGCACCGACTTCATCACGCATCTCACGCAAATCCTGCTGCGCAAAGCGCTCGCCTACGCCAGGACTTGGCCGGACGACATCCGGGTTTCCTTCAATCTTTCGGTCCGCGACATCGGCTCGTCCGAAGCGATCGCGAAGATCATCTCCATCATCGAAAAGAGCGGCGTTCCCCCCGAGCGCATCGACCTCGAAGTCACCGAGACAGCCCTGATGCGCGATTTCGACAAGGGTTGCGAATGCCTGAAGGCGCTGAAGGCGCTCGGACTGAACATCTCGCTCGACGACTTCGGCACCGGCTATTCGAGCTTGAGCTATGTTCATCGCCTTCCCCTGGACAAGATCAAGATCGACCGCAGCTTCATCAAGGACATCGAGACGCAAGCCGCCTGCCGCGACATCGTCAAGGCCGTCATCGACCTCTGCCGGAACCTGAAGCTGGCGTGCGTCATCGAGGGCATGGAAACGAAAGAGCAGGCGCAGATCCTGCGCGGGCTCGGCGGCTCGATGATGCAAGGCTATTATTTCGGCAAGGACATGCCCGCCGAAGCCGTTCCGGGCTTTCTCGCCCATGCCTCTCACGCACGGCTGGTTCTCGTGACGGAAACGGCCGCGGCGTGAGTTCGAAAGCCCGCGGCTATTTCTTCTTCGGCAAATAAAGGTCGGTCAGCGTCCCCGCGAAGGCCTCGGCCGACATCGCGAAGGTCTCGGACAGCGTGGGATGCGGGTGAACGGTCAGGCCGATGTCTTCCGCGTCGCAGCCCATTTCGATCGCCAGCGCCGCTTCGGCGATGAGGTCGCCGGCGTTCGGACCGACGATGCCGCAGCCGATCAGCCGGCCGCTTTGCTCGTCCCACAGCGTCTTGGTCAGGCCCTCGTCGCGCCCTAACGACAGCGAGCGCCCGCTCGCCGCCCAGGGGAAAACCGCCTTGCCGAAGGCGAGCCCCTTCCCCTTGGCCTCGCTCTCGGTGACGCCGACCCAGGCGACTTCCGGATCGGTATAGGCGACCGCCGGGATCGCCTTGGCGTCGAAAGCGCTACTGCGGCCGCTCGCCGCCTCGGCCGCGACCTTGCCCTCGTGCGACGCCTTGTGGGCCAGCATCGGCTGCCCCACGATGTCGCCGATCGCGAAAATATGGGGGACGTTGGTGCGCATCTGCTTGTCGACCGCGATGAAGCCGCGCGCGTCGACATCGACCCCCGCGAGCGCGGCGCCGATCGCGGCGCCGTTGGGCCGGCGCCCCACCGAGACCAGCATCGCGTCGAAGACGTCGTTTCCCGCGCCGCCTTTGCCCTCGAAGGCGACGTGCAAGCCGTCGGGCCGGGCCTCGACCGCCGTCACCTTGGTCTCGAGCAGGATCTTCTCGTAGCGCTTCTCGACGCGCTTGGCGAAAGGCGCGACGATGTCGCGATCGGCGCCCGGCATCAACTGGTCCATCAGTTCGATGACGGTGATCTTCGAGCCGAGCGCGTCATAGACCGTCGCCATCTCCAGCCCGATGACGCCGCCGCCGAGAATCAGCAGCCGCTTCGGTATGGATTGCAGCTCGAGGGCGCCGGTCGAGTCCCAGACGCGCGGATCGCGCGGGATGAAGCCCGGCGCCGCCGGCTCCGAACCGGCCGCGATGATCGCCGAGATGAAACGGATCACGCGCTGGCCGTCGGCGGTCGCGACGGCGAGCGTATGGGGGGACGTGAACGCGCCCTCGCCGGAAACGACGGTCACCTTGCGCTGGCGCGCCAGGCCCGTCAGCCCCGTCGTCAGGCGCTTGACGACGCCCTCCTTCCAGGCGCGCAAAGCGTCGAGGTCGATGCGCGGCGGACCGAAGGCGACGCCGTGCTTGGATATTTCCGACGCCTCGTCGATCACTTTAGCCGCGTGCAACAAGGCCTTGGACGGTATGCACCCGACGTTGAGGCAGACGCCGCCCAGAGTCGGCCGTCGATCGACCAGAACGACGTTCTTCCCGAGATCGGCGGCGCGGAAGGCGGCGGTGTAGCCGCCCGGCCCCGCGCCGAGAACGACGACGTCGCATTCGAAGTCGACTTTCGCCGCCGCGGCGGGCGTCGCCGGCTTCTCGACGGCCGGAGCCGCCTGGGCCGCCGCGCCGCCTTCCGCGTACAGCGCCAGCAGCGCGCCCTGACTCACTTTGTCGCCGACCTTGACCTTCACCTCGCCGATGACGCCGGCTTCCGGCGCGGGCACTTCGAGCGTCGCCTTGTCGCTTTCGAGCGTCAGAATGACCTCCTCCTTGGCGACGGACTGCCCCGGCTTGATGAGCACTTCGATGATCGGCACGTCCTTGAAGTCGCCGATATCGGGAAGCCTGATTTCACCCGCCATGGACCCGCGCTCCTTCGTCGATCGGAAACTTCGTCAAATCCGCCTGCCGCCCGATTGGCCTTCTGTCGCCTAGAGCAGCACGCGCCGCATGTCCTCGATCACGCCCGAGAGATGGCGCATGAAGCGCGCAGCGGCGGCGCCGTCGATCACGCGGTGATCGTAGGACAGGCAAAGCGGCAGCATCAGCCGAGGCTGAAAAGCTTTGCCGTCCCAGACCGGCGCCATTTTCGAGCGCACGACGCCGAGGATCGCGACTTCCGGCGCGTTGACGATCGGCGTGAACGCCGTGCCGCCGATGCCGCCGAGCGAAGAGACGGTGAAGCTCGCGCCCTGCATTTCGGCGGGCGAAAGCTTGCCCTCGCGCGCCTTGGCCGACAGCGCCCCCAGTTCGCGCGCCAGTTCGACGACGCCCTTCCGGTCGACGTCCCTGACGACGGCGACCACGAGCCCCTCGGGCGTGTCGACCGCGACGCCGATATGCCAATAGTTACGATAAATCAAAGCGTCCTTAGCCGGGGCTAAAGCGGAATTGAAAGTCGGAAAGGCCTTCAGCGAGGCGACCGAAGCCTTCATCAACAGCGGCAGCAGGGAAACGCGATAGGGCGCCTTCTTGTCGGCCTTGGCCTCGTCGTCGAGCGTTTTGCGGAAAGCGTCGAGGTCGGTGACATCCGCTTCGTCGCAATGCGTGACATGGGGAACATTGACCCAGGAGGCGTGGAGGCGCGGGCCCGAAATACGCTTGATGCGCGACAGCGGCACGCTCTCCACCGGGCCGAATTTGGCGAAATCGACGATGGGAATCTCCGGCAGGGCCGCGCCGCCGCGCGATCCGCCGCCGCCAAAGGCCGCCTTCACGTCGTCGCGGGTGATGCGGCCCTTTTCGCCGGAGCCGCTGAGCGTCGTCAGATCGACGTCGAGTTCGCGCGCGAGCCGCCGCGCCGCCGGACCGGCGTTGACGCCGGAGAAATCCGCCAAGGCCGGGCTCGCCTTGGCGGGCGCGGGCGCCGAGGGCGCCGGCGCGGGCGGGACGGCGACCGGCGAGGCGCTCGCGGCCGCCGGCGCGGCGCCCGCCTCGTCCAGCGTCAACAGCGCCGTTCCCATCGAGACCTTATCGCCGATTTTGGCGATGATTTCGCCGACGACGCCCGACGCGGGCGCGGGAACGTCGAGGGTCGCCTTGTCGGATTCGAGGGTCAGCAGGGGCTGCTCGGCCGTCACCGAATCCCCTGGCTTGACCAGGATTTCTATGATCGGCACGTTCTTGAAGTCGCCGATGTCGGGTACTTTGACTTCGATTTTCGCCACGGGCGCTTCTCCTTCGCGCGTGCCAGGTCAATTCCAGGGGAAACGCGAAGCGTTTCAGCTCCGCGCGGGGCTCGCTCTTTGCGGATCGATCTTGTAAAGCGCGATCGCCTCGGAAACGCGCTTGGACGGCAGCAGTTGATCGTCGGCGAGGGCCTTCAAGCCCGCCAGCGCGACGTGATAGCGATCGACTTCGAAGAACGAGCGCAGCCGGCGCCGGTAATCCGAGCGGCCGAATCCGTCGGTGCCGAGCGCCTTGTAGCGGGCGGGGACGAACGGCCTGATGCCGTCGGGAATCGACTTCACGTAATCCGTGGCGGCGACGACTGGCCCCACGCCCTTGCGCAAGACCTGCTCGACATAGGATAGCCGCGGCGGCTCTTCGGGATGCAGCATCGACCAGCGCTCGGCCTCCAGCCCGTCGCGGCGCAACTCGGTGAAGCTCGTCACGCTCCAGATTTCGCTCGAAACGCCAAAGTCCTTGGCGAGCAGTTCGGCCCCCGCCTCGACCTCGCGCAGGATCGCGCCCGAGCCGAGCAGGCGCACGCGCGGGCCGGATTTCTCCGCCTCGACGACGCGCAACCTGTACATGCCCTTGAGAATCCCCTCCTCGACGCCTTCGGGCATGCCGGGATGGGGATAATTCTCGTTGAGCGTGGTAATGTAATAGTAGACGTCCTCGTTATCCCCATACATGCGCTTCAGGCCGGCCTGGATGATGACCGCCAGCTCGTAGGCGTAGGTCGGGTCGTAGCCGATGCAATTGGGAATGGTCGAGGCGAGCACATGGCTATGGCCGTCCTCGTGCTGCAGCCCTTCGCCGTTGAGGGTGGTCCGCCCGGAGGTGCCGCCGATCAGAAACCCGCGCGCGCGCATGTCCCCGGCCGCCCAGGCGAGGTCGCCGACGCGCTGAAATCCGAACATCGAATAGTAGATGTAGAAAGGGATCATCGGCGTGTTCGAGGTCGAATAGGAGGTCGCCGCGGCGATGAAGGAGGCCATGGCGCCGGGCTCGTTGATGCCTTCCTGCAGGATCTGACCCTTGGGGTCTTCCCGGTAGTACATCAGCTGGTCGGCGTCCTGCGGGCGGTAGAGCTGGCCGACCTGGCTGAAAATGCCGATCTGGCGGAACAGGCCCTCCATGCCGAAGGTGCGGCTTTCGTCGGGCACGATCGGCACGATGCGCGAGCCGATCGCCTTGTCGCGCAGCAGCGTCGTCAGAATGCGCACGAACGCCATCGTGGTGGAGATTTCGCGGCCCTCGGCCGTCGGTTTCAGCAGCGCGTCGAACGCGGCGAGCGGCGGGATTTCCAGCGGCGCGCTGACGCGCCGGCGCGCCGGCAGCGAACCGCCGAGCGCGGCGCGGCGCTCGCGCAGGTACTTCATCTCGGCGCTGTCCTCGGGCAGGCGCAGGAAGGGAACCTTGCCGATGTCCTCGTCGGAAACCGGGATATGGAAGCGGTCGCGAAACCCCTTCAGCGCCTGGTCGCCGATCTTCTTCGCCTGATGGGCGATCATCTGGCCCTCGCCCGCCTCGCCCATGCCGTAGCCCTTGACGGTCTTGGCGAGAATGACGGTCGGCTGGCCCTTGTGGTCCGCGGCCGCTTTATAGGCGGCGTAGACCTTGATCGGATCATGGCCGCCGCGCGTCAGCGACCAGATCTTGTCGTCGCTCCAGTCGGCCACCATCGCGGCCGTCTCGGGATAGCGGCCGAAGAAATTCTTGCGGATATAGGCGCCGTCCTTGGACTTGAAGTCCTGATATTCGCCGTCGACGCATTCCTCCATCAGTTGGCGCAATTTTCCCGCGCCGTCCCTGGCCAGCAACTGATCCCAGTTCGAACCCCAAAGACACTTGATGACGTTCCAACCGGCGCCGCGGAAATCCGCCTCGAGCTCCTGTACGATCTTGCCGTTGCCGCGCACTGGTCCGTCGAGGCGTTGCAGATTGCAGTTGATGACGAAGATGAGATTGTCGAGCTTTTCGCGGCCAGCCAACGAAATTGCGCCGAGCGATTCCGGTTCGTCCATTTCGCCGTCGCCGCAGAACGCCCAGACCTTGCGCCCGGCCGTGTCGGCGATTCCGCGACCGCTGAGATAGCGCAGGAAACGGGCCTGATAGATCGCCATCAGCGGCCCGAGCCCCATCGACACCGTGGGGAATTGCCAGAAGTCGGGCATCAGCCACGGATGGGGATAGGACGAAAGCCCCTTGCCGCCCACTTCCTGACGAAAGTTGACGATCTGATCCTCGGTGAGACGCCCTTCGAGGAAGGCGCGCGCATAGATCCCGGGCGAAGAGTGCCCCTGGAAATAGACGAGATCGCCGCCATGCGTCTCGTCCGGGGCGCGCCAGAAATGCATGAAACCGGTGTCGTAGAGCGTCGCCGCCGACTGGAAGCTCGCGATATGGCCGCCGAGTTCGGAGGATTCCTTGTTGGCGCGGAGCACGATCGCCGCCGCGTTCCACCTGACGAAGCGCCGGATCTTCTGTTCGAGTTTGCGGACGCCAGGATGCTCGGGCTGATCTTCGGGACGGATCGTGTTGATATAAGCCGTATTGGCCGCGAACGGCAGTTTCGCGCCCTTGCGGCGGGCCGAGGTCACGACGGCGTCGAGCAGTTCGTCGACGCGCTCCAGCCCCTCGAAGGCCTCGACCGAGTCGAGCGCATCGAGCCATTCGCGCATCTCCGCGGCGTCGCCCTTGGGGTCGTCGGTCATGGAGCCTCCCTATGCCTTGCGCTCGCCGCTTTCGCCAGCTTTCTCCGGATGCTTATGTCTCATGGAGCCTGTCCATTGGCAATGCTGACGTAGGCGGCCCACTCATGCGGGATACGCATAACTAAGGGCCGTCAAGTGGCATTGCGCCCTACCAAAGGCGGAGATTATCGGCTAAATGCGGACCAGATGGATGAGGAATTCGCATGGCCGGGCTGACGACCCATGTTCTCGACACGACGCGTGGGCGACCCGCGAGCGGCGTTGCGATCGAACTGCACGCGCTCGCGGCGGACGGCGCGCGAACGCTGATCGCGAGCGTGCGAACCAACGCCGACGGGCGCACCGACGCCCCGCTCATCAGCCCCGCGCAGGCGCGCGTCGGCGCGTTCGAACTCACGTTCCACGTCGGCGCGTATTTTCGCGGGCAAGGCGCGGCGACGGCCGAGCCGCCATTCCTCGACATCGTGCCCATCCGCTTCGCCATCGCCGACGCGAAGGCGCACTATCATGTGCCGCTCGTGGTCACGCCGTGGAGCTATTCGACCTATCGCGGCAGCTGACGGCGATGTGAAATCCGAACGGACCGTTTGGATTTCGTGTTCCACGGTCGCGAAAATCTTGCCGGCTCCGCGCGGTCGCCAGCCGCGGCGCGGCGGGATAAGGCCGCGTTAATAATTTTTCCCTAACCTCGTCCGCATTCATCTTGCGTGACGAATTCTCGCTTATTATAAGGCGACATATAATAAGCGAGATCGACCTTGGCGCCTTTCACCCCCGCCCGTGAACTTGCCTTCGCGTTGCACGATGCGGCGCGCTTGTTGCGCACCTATTCGGATCAACGCGCGCGCGAACACAACACCACGCGCGCGCAATGGGCGGTATTGGCGCGCCTGCAGCGATCCCAAGGCGTCAAACAGTGCCAACTGGCGGAGTCGCTCGACCTCGCGCCGATCACTTTAGCTCGCCTCATTGACAAGCTGACCGCGTCGGGCCTCGTCGAGCGGCGCGACGACGCGGCGGATCGACGCGCCAACCGGCTCTTCCTGACCAAGGAGGCCGCGCCCACGCTGGAAAAGCTCGGCGACCTCAGCGAAGAGGTGATGACGCGCGCGCTGGTCGGTCTCGACGAAGCGGCCATCGCCGCGCTCACGGCCGGGCTGCAACGCATCAAGTCCAATCTCAAGAACGAATTGAACAGCGGAGTGTAGCAACGTGTCGCACGCCCCCATGAGCCCTCGCGACCGCTCGGTCGAGCCGACGCCCCTGGGTCGGGCCCCGACTCCCGCCGCGCCGCCCCTGGCGCCGGTCCCTTCGACGGAGCCGAGCGCTCCGGCCGCTCCGACGAAGCCGGCCACCGCCTCCGTCCCGGAGCCCCTGTCGGCGCCGGCGCCGCGCCGACGCGGCGGCGCTCGCTTTTTCCTGATTGTCGTCTTGCCGCTCGCGGCGCTCGCGCTCGGCCTCCTGTGGTGGGTGGCCGGCGGTCGCTACGTCTCGACCGACAACGCCTATGTCGGCGCCGACAAAGTGCTGATCACCCCGCAAGTCACGGGCGCGATCGTCGCCGTGCATGTCGTCGAAGGGCAGCGCGTCGCCGTCGGCGATCCGCTGTTCGACGTCGACCCGGCGCCCTACCGCACCGCATTCGCGCTCGCGCGGGGGCGTCTGGCGGCGGCGCGGGTGGAGTTCGCCAATCTGCGCGCCGCCTATGCGAGCAACGAAGACCAGATCAGGATGGGCCAGCAGGCCGTCGACCTGCGCCAGGCCGACTACGATCGCAAGGCGGCGTTGGTGAGAACGCACGCCGGCACGCAGGCCGAAGTCGACACTTCGAACGCGGCTCTGGTCCAGGCCAAGCAGATTCTCGAATTCGTGCGCGAGCAGCAGGAATCGACCAAGGTCAAGCTCGGCGGCGGGCTCGACGCCTCGATCGAGACCTTTCCCGACTACATCCAGGCAACGGCCCAGCTGGAGGACGCCGAGCGCAACTTGAAGAACACGAACGTGACGGCGCCGATCGCCGGGGTGGCGACGCAGGTCGATCAAATCGAACTCGGCCGCGTCGCGCCCGCCGGGCAACCCGTGTTCGCCGTGGTCGCGGACACGGGGCTCTGGGTCGACGCCAACCCGAAGGAATCGGACCTCACTTACGTGCGCGCCGGCCTGCCCGCGACGGTGACGATCGACACGTTCCCAGGACGCGAATGGCGCGGCAAGATTTCCTCGATCGCGCCGGGAACCGGCGCGCAATTCGCGATTTTGCCGCCACAGAACGCCAGCGGCAACTGGGTCAAGGTGGTGCAGCGCGTGCCGCTGCGCTTCTCCTTCGACGCCGATCAGGACGTCGCCAACCTTCGCGCCGGCATGAGCGCGGTCCTGTCCATCGACACCGGCCGCAAGCGCTCGTTCGGCGGACTGTGGACCGACCTCACGCTCTGGGCGCAATCCTGGCTCGACGCGGTGCTGCCGGCCAAGGCCGCTCCAACGCGATGAGCGAGCCGGCCACCGACGATATGGCGCCTTTCGTGCGCGCCATGCTGACGGTCTGCGTGATGATGGCGACCATCATGCAGGCGCTCGACATGACCATCGCCAACGTCGCCCTGCCCTACATGCAGGGTTCGTTGTCGACGACGCAGGATCAGGTCAACTGGGTGCTGACCTCCTATATCGTCGCCGCCGCGATCATGACCTCGCCGCTCGGTTGGATGGCGTCGCGCTTCGGCCGCAAGAAGCTGTTCATCGTCTGCGCCGCCGGCTTCACTCTCGCCTCGATGCTCTGCGGGATCGCCCAGAGCATCGAGCAGATGGTCGCCTTTCGCCTGTTGCAGGGCGTTTTCGGCGCCGCGCTGGTGCCGATCAGTCAGGCGGTGATGCTCGACGCCTATCCGCCGGCCAAGCGCGGCCAAGCGATGGCGATCTGGGGCATGGGCGTCATGCTCGGGCCGATCATGGGCCCGACGCTCGGCGGCTGGCTCACCGAGTATTATTCCTGGCGCTGGGTGTTCTTCGTCAATCTGCCGTTCGGGATTCTGACCGTGGCCGGCCTTTCCGTGTTCATGAGAGAAAGCGCCATCCGCCGCGACGCGCCGTTCTCCTGGTTCGGATTCCTTTCGCTGTCCCTAGGCATCGGCGCGCTGCAAATGATGCTCGACCGCGGACAGGAGCAGGGTTGGTTCGATTCGAGCGAAATCGTGATCGAAGCGATCCTTTCCGTCGTCGGCTTCTATTTCTTCCTCGTCGATTCCCTGACTTCGACGCGTCCGTTCATCGCCCTGCGCATCTTCCGCGACTGGAATTTCTCCATCGCCCTGATCTTCATGTTCCTGATCGGCGTCATCCTGCTGGCGACGATGGCGCTGGTGACGCCGTTCATCCAGAACTTGCTAGGCTATCCCGTCCTCTCCAGCGGCTATCTCCTGGGCACGCGCGGCATCGGCACGTTTTTCGCGATGATGATCGTCGGCCGTCTGCTCGGCAAATACGATGCGCGCCTCATGATCTTCTTCGGGCTGACGCTTGCGACGGGCTCCCTTTGGGTGATGGTCGGATGGAATACGGACGTTTCCGCGCGCGCGATCGCCATCGACTCGATCGCGCAAGGCGTCGGCCTCGGATTCGTTTTCGTGCCTCTCAACACCATCGCGTTCGCGACGCTGCCGGGCGCGCTGCGCACCGAGGGGGCGGCGCTATGGACGCTGATCCGCAACATCGGCTCGTCGGTCGGCATTTCCATCATGATCGCTCAGTTGACCAACATGATCACGACCTTCCACAGCCAACTCGTCGAGCATGTCACGCCGTTCAACGACGCCATGCGCCTGCCCGACGCGATGGGGCTCGCCGGCCGCAGTCTCGGCAATCTCGCGGCGCTCGACGGCCTCGTCACGCAGCAGGCGGCGATCATGGCCTATTCCAACGATTTCCTGCTGATGACCCTCGTCTCGCTCAGCGCGTTTCCGTTGCTGGCGCTGATCCGCTCGACCAAGGCGGCGCCGGTCGCCGCGCAGGGCCCGACGGACGAGGCGCACGCGGCGGTCATGGATTGAGGGCGGGAAGACAAGCGCCGCGCGAGCCTGTCGACATCCGCCGCGTTCGCTCGATGACGCCGCCCCGGGATCGTCCGGCGCGCTAACGTATCCGAAGCCGCTTCCCCCGGTCTTTACGCGCCTCGCTATTGGGCGCGCGCGACGAGCGACGCTTTCACGGAAACTAAGGATATCGCGGCGATTGCGATTCGGCGTCGGGTGGGACGCGGTCAATCGTCAGCGCAGCATCGACGGCCTGTATCGAGAGTGCGTCAGACCCCAAAGGCGCGCTCACTCGGCCTCGCCACGAACAGGTTGAACATCCAGCCCTGAAAAGGCATGGACGTCTTGAGGCGGGGCGCACGCCGGGCGCAGTCGTGTCGTCGCCAATGCAGCAAACCAGACCGAAATGGCCCAGAGCAGTCCGCCCACAAAAAGATCCGTTCCATAATGACCACCCATCGGAATTGTTGAAATATGAACAAGAATGCACCAGGCCCATGCGACAGGCGCCACCCAACGAACGTCCCGCAGCGCAAAAGCTGTCATGAGAGCAGTGGCTCCGTGAAAAGAGGGAAAAGTGACGACGCCAGTCAATCGATCAAAGTCGATCATCGTGGAGACCCCCGAGCGAAACGACTCGAAGACGGGCATGTAATACGTTCCTGCTCCCCTGGGCAGGCCGGCAATAATGTCGGGGGCGATATTGTAATAGGGGAATGTGCCTTCGGCAGGAAAAATGACCGAGATGGCGCCGCATACTGTTGAGCAAAAGACGAAGGAGAAAGCGATGTCCCACGAACGTTGGCGCAATCTGCCAAATGAGAGAATGATCGCCGTCGCGAGAAGCCCCGGAATTGTGGTGTGGTACAAAAAGCTCAGCATTGCCGCAACAGTCGGATGTCCGGAAATGACGCCGATTAGCCAAGGCGCGTTGAAGCCAAGCAATGAATCGGAGCGCGCGAGCGCGCTGTCGATCAACGGATTGTCTGCGCGCAGCCCCGCGAAAGTTGCAATCAACACCATCAGGCCGCTCCAAGAAATCGCGGCGACGACGCCGGGAGCGCACTCTAACTCAGGCGTCTTGTTTCGAAGTCTGATTGCGTAATGAACCGCAGCGAGAGTCGCGATGATTGCCATCGGCAGGACAAACCCAGCCCACACAACGCGGCCGCCAGTTAAAAGAGTTACCAGAACTGTAAATGCAGTTGAGATAAGGCAAGCAATCCAAACTGCGGATGATGAATATGTTATCGGAGTTGGTGAAGCGCCTGTTATTTTCACATTTTTGGTTGCGAAGCGGTTTAGGGCCTTAGACAGATAGCCGCTCATTGGCATGACTTTCGGTTTCCTGGCAAGCGGGCGCGACCCTACGCCAGAAGGGTTGACTCTCTATTACGCCTACGGGTCAATCGCTGGTTAACGCTCGCTAGCCCGCCTTATGCGGCGCATTTCGGCGCTCACGCAGCGATCGGCCTGCCCCTCAAAAAGGCGCGCATATGGAACCGCATCCGCCCCTCGCCATAGGCGTGCGCGCGTCCGATCGGGCAGGCGCGGCGCGCCAGGCAGCCGCCGTCCATGCAGGCGCGGCCCTCCTCTTTGCGCAAATGCGCGGCGCAGCCCGCGACGTCATAGCCCTCCGCGGCGAAGGCTCCGACCGGACAGGCGCTGAGGCAGGGGCGCGCCGGACAGGCCTCGCAAGGGCTCGCTCGCGGCGCGAGGGCGGGAATGGCGATTGGATCGGCGAAGCCGAGCGCGCCGCGATAGCTGTGCCACAGGCCATAGTCGGGATGGATCAGCATCCCGAGCGGCGAGACGTGCACCGCTTCGGCGCGCATCGCCCAACGCTGGAACGGAAGATAGGGCGGCCCGTCGAAGGGGTAGAGCGCCCTCGCCCCCAGGGCGAGGGCGAGCGCGTCGATCACGCGCCGGCTCCAGCGATCGAGCGGATCGGGGCGGCCGTCGGCCGCCTCGGGCGAGTCGGCGAAGGCGCTCCAACCCCGCGCTCCGGCGGCGCCGACGAGGACGATCGCGTTGACGCCCGCCAAATTCGCCGGCCGATCGCTTGCGTCGAGCGCAATAGCGCCGCGCGCGGCCAAGCCGCATCGCTCGATCGACTCCACGATCGCCGCCAAGCCGAGCATCGCGCCTCCACACTTCGTCGCGCCGGCGACGCGCGCGCCTTCACCAGCGGATCAGCGCCGCGCCCCAGGTGAAGCCGCCGCCCATCGCCTCGATCATCACGAGGTCGCCCTTCTTGATGCGCCCGTCCCTGACCGCGACGTCCAGCGCCAGCGGGATCGAGGCGGCCGAGGTGTTGCCGTGCCGGTCGACGGTCACGACGACCTTTTCGTGCGGCAGACCGAGCTTGTCCGCCGAGGCGTCGATGATGCGCCGGTTGGCCTGATGCGGCACGAACCAATCGATGTCGGCGGCGGTGACGCCGGCGTCGGCGAAACAAGCCTTGATGACGTCGGTGACCATGCCAACGGCGTGCTTGAAGACTTCCTTGCCCTCCATGCGCAGATGCCCGACCGTCCCAGTGCTCGAGGGGCCGCCGTCGACATAAAGCTTGGCGCGATGGCGCCCGTCGGAGCGCAATTGGGTGGAAATGACGCCCGGCGAGCGGAGCGCCCCGTCGCTCGCGACGGCTTCCAGCACGATCGCGCCGGCGCCGTCGCCGAACAGCACGCAGGTCGTGCGGTCGGTCCAATCGAGGAGGCGCGAAAACGTCTCGGCGCCGATCACCAGCGCGCGCTTGTGCGAGCCGGAGACGAGAAACTTGTCGGCCGTCGCGACCGCGAAGACGAAACCGGAACAAACCGCCTGCAAATCGAAGGCGACGCCGTGATGCATGCGCAGATGGGCCTGCACCTGGGTCGCCACCGCCGGAAAGGTGTAGTCCGGCGTCGAGGTCGCGACGACGATGAGATCGATGTCGGCGGCGCGAAGCCCCGCGTCGGCCAGCGCCGCATCGGCGGCCTTGGCGGCGAGCATCGAGGTGGTCTCGCCCTCGGCGGCGATATGACGCTGCAGAATGCCGGTGCGCTGGCGAATCCATTCGTCGGTGGTGTCGACCATCGTCGCCATCTCGGCGTTGCTGATCACGCGCCGCGGCAGGTAGGCGCCGACGCCGCGCACGGCTGAGCGAATTTTTCTGGCGTTCATGAGAGGGGGGATTCCCGAAGGCGCGAGAGGGGTCAAGGAGTCGCCGGCGCCGCGGCCGGGGCGCGCGCTTCATTGGCCTGGACGATCATTTCGCGAATTTTGCCGAGCAATTCGTGGCGAACCATGTCATAGCCGACCTCGATCGCGCCGGCGTAGCTCTCGGCGTCCGCCCCGCCATGACTCTTGATGACGACGCCGTCAAGGCCAAGAAAGACGCCACCGTTGACGCGTCCGGGGTCCATTTTCTCGCGCAGCGCGCGAAATGCGTCGCGGGCGAGGAAATAACCGAGGCGCGACATCCAGCTGTGGCTCATCGCGTCGCGGAAATATTGGCCGATCTGTTTGGCGGTGCCCTCGGCGGTCTTGAGCGCGATGTTGCCGGTGAAGCCTTCGGTGACGATGACGTCCACCGTCCCCTTGCCGAGGTCGTCGCCCTCGACGAAACCGTGGTAGCGCATGTGCGGCAACGCCGTCTCGCGCAGAACGCGGCCGGCGGCCTTGACCTCCTCGATGCCCTTGATTTCCTCGACGCCGACGTTGAGCAAGCCGACGGTCGGGCTTTCGATGTCGAACACGATGCGCGCCATCGCCGCGCCCATGATCGCGAGATCGATGAGGTGTTCGGCGTCGGCGCCGATCGTCGCGCCGACGTCGAGCACGATCGACTCGCCGCGCAGCGTCGGCCACATCGCGGCGATCGCCGGCCGTTCGATGAGCGGCATCGTGCGCAGGCACACTTTGGCCATCGCCATCAGGGCGCCGGTGTTGCCCGCCGAGACCGCGCAATCGGCCTCGCCCTTCTTCACCGCGTCGATCGCCAGCCACATCGACGACGAGCGTCGCCCCGACCGCAACGCCTGGCTCGGCTTGTCCGTCATCTTGACCGCGACGTCGCAGTGGACGACGCGCGACTTGCGCGCGAGCGCGGGATGCGCGGCCAGAATTGGCGCGATCGCCTTTTCGTCGCCGAACAGAATGAACTCGACGTCGGGCCGCCGCTCGAGCGCGATCGCCGCCGCGTCCAGCACGACGGCAGGCCCGTGGTCGCCGCCCATCGCGTCGAGCGCTATGCGAATGTCCTTCTTCATCCAACTTTCTACCCTGAGGGCGCTCCCCCGACCCGCTGGCGCGCGGGACAATAGCCGCTTCGTCGCGCAAGGCAATCGCCGCGGATCAAGCGCCGCCCGTTTTGACAAAATTGCGGCCCTGCCCCGGCTCGCCGAGCCCGGCGGCGCTTGCCCGAAGGCGTGAACCATCTGACAATTGCCGTTCGCGGGCGCGTTCCGTCTTCCGATCCGGGACATTGTCGCGACGCCGGGGGAGGAAGCCATGAGCGGATTCGCGGAATTCGGACGTTACGACGGCCTGGGCCTGGCCGAACTCGTGCGCAAGGGCGACGTCAAACCCGCCGAACTCGCCGAGGAGGCGATCGCGCGCGTCGAAGCGAGAAATCCTCAAATCAACGCGATCGTCTGCAAGCTCTACGACGGCGCCCGCAAAGCCGCCGCGGGCGCGCTTTCCGGCCCTTTCGCGGGCGTGCCGTTCTTCATCAAGGACCTGATGGCGCCGATCGCGGGCGCGCCCATGAGCCAGGGAAATCGGCGCCTCGCCCATGTCGTGCGCGACTATGACGGGGAAATCGTCAAGCGCTATCGCAAGGCCGGCCTCGTCTTCGTCGGCAAGACGAACGTTCCGGAATTCGGCCTTGCCCCAGTCACCGAATCCGAGGCCTTCGGGCCATGCCGCAATCCCTGGGACCTCGCGCGGACGCCGGGCGGCTCCAGCGGCGGGTCGGCGGCGGCGGTGGCGGCGCGCCTCGCGCCGATGGCGCACGGCACCGACGGCGGCGGCTCCATCCGCATTCCCGCCTCGTGCTGCGGGCTCGTCGGCCTCAAGCCGACGCGCGGGCGCACCCCGCACGGCCCGGTCACCGGCGAAATCTGGCGCGGACTCTCCGCCTGCCACGCGCTCACCCGCTCCGTGCGCGACTGCGCCGCCCTGCTCGACGCCACCCAAGGCGCCGACATCGGCGCGCCCTATGAAATCAAGCCGCCGGAGCGCCCCTATCTTGACGAAGTCGGCGCCGCGCCGGGGAGATTGCGCATCGCCTATTCGACCTCGCCTTTCCTGGCCCCGTCGGTCCATCCCGATTGCGTCGCGGGAGTCGAAGCGACGGTCGCGCTGCTTAAGGATCTCGGTCACGAGCTCGTCGAAGCGGCGCCGGCGATGGACCGCGAGCCCCTGATCCTCTCTTTCATGAAAATCATCGCCGGCGAGACCAGCGCCGAGGTCGAGGCGAGCGGACGGATCGTCGGGCGCCGTCTCGGCTTCGCCGATTTCGAGGCGGCGACCTATGTCGTCGGCCTGCTCGGCAAATCATGGAGCGCGGGCGATTACGCGAGCGCGGCGCGATACCTGCAAACTTGGTCGCGAGCGGTCGGCGCGTTCTTCGCCGACTACGACGCGCTGCTGACGCCGACCCTGGCCGCGCCCCCGGCTTTGATCGGCGCGTTGAAGCCGAGCGGCGTCCAGGCGGCGCTCCTCGATGTCGTCGGCCGTCTCGACGCGGGTTGGTTCCTCAAGCTGACCGGCCTCGCGACGCTTCTGTCGCAGAAGTCGCTCGCCTTCATCCCCTACACGCCGCTGTTCAACGTCACCGGCCAGCCCGCGGTGTCCCTGCCGCTGCACTGGAACGAGGCCGGCCTGCCCATCGGCATGCAGTTCGTTTCGCGCTGGGGCGACGAGGCGACCCTCTTCCGCCTCGCCGCGCAGTTGGAAAAGGCCAAGCCGTGGTTCGAGCGGGCGCCGAAGGGGTTTTGAGCGACGACGAAACGAATCCCGCCCGGGGCTTCAGCGTTTCTTCCCGACGTCGGCGAGCGCCTCGAAGGGCGATTCCGGGGTCGCGGCCTCGGCCGGCGGCGCGAAGGCGACGCCGGGCTTGCGGGGATAGGGATCGAGCCCCAGCGCCATGAATTCGGCCGCCAGGGCGCCGAGATCGACCCGGCCGTCGACGATCGGGTCGGGCGCGTCCTCGGCGTCGAGCAGGACCGTCTCGGCCGGAGCGCCGGACGCGGCGCGCCGCGCCGCGCCCTCTTCGGCGGGCGGCGCGAAACGCACGTCGACCGGCTCGTCCAGCGTCGCCTCGAAGGGCTCCAGCGAGACGACGCAGGTTTGCGTGAGCTCGGCATGGACCGTTCCGGAGACGCGCACGCCGCCGCGTCCGGCGCGACGCAGCACGAACGTCGCCGTGAGCTTGGCGATGCCGGGCAGGCCATTGAGCGCCGCCAGAGCGGCGCGCTCGGCCGGGTTGGCCTCGATCGTCTGGGTGAGCCCGTCTTTCGGCAAAGCTTCGACCCGCACCGGGCGGCTGAACAACACCTCGGTCGTCATCGCGCGTCTCCCAAAGCTCCGGGAAAACAAAATCGCCCGCCGGCGAAAAAATCGATCCCCTCGCGCTCGAGCGCCGCGGCGACGGCGAGGACGTAAGCCGCGAGGTCTTGCGCGCGCGGCGCCCCGGAAACGTCGCCGGCGCCGTAGACGTTGCGCGCGAGCGCCGCCGAGAGAGCCCGCGCGTCGCGCGCGGCCAGCGCTTCGCCGTAGGCGCGGTTGCGGCCGTAAAAGGCCTGGGCCATGGCCTTCATGCGCTTGGCGACGCCTGTGTCGCTCATCGCCATTTCGCGTAAGGCGTCCTCGAAATGGCGGAAAACGCAATCGACGAGATCCTGCGCGATTTGCGCGCCGACCTCGCCGAGCTCGCCGAGGCGGCGGATCACGAGCCCGGCGTGCAAGGCGATCATTTCGAACCGGCCGTCGAGGCTGTCGGCGACCGCCCACTGCGCGTAAAGCGCGGGAGCGCGCGCGGCCGCCACGATCTCGCCGTGAATCTGGTCGATCAGGATGCGGTTGGCGCGCCGGGCGCGCCAGCGGGCGAGGATCATGCGACGCCTTGCTTTTCGTCAGCGCCTTGGGTTAGGCATCGCCATACGATCTGGCAAGTGAAAAAGCTTCGACGAAGCGGAGAGTCCCCATGCGGCCGAGACACAATCCCAGCGCGCGCCATCGCCTCGCGGCCCTTGTGGGCGTCCTCGCTCTCGGCGCCGCGCTGAGCGGATGCATCGGCTACGACGGCGACTTCGATCGCGGCTATCAGGTCGATCAACAATCCCTCGATCAGGTCAAGATCGGCGCGACGACGAAGCCGCAGGCCCTCGCGCTGATGGGCACGCCGTCGACGACTTCGACCGTGGGCGGCGACGCCTGGTATTACATCGGCCAGAAGATGTCGCGCGCGCTCGCCTTCATGCCAGCCAAGATGACCGACCAGAGCGTGCTGGCGATCTATTTCGACAAGAGCGGCAAGGTCGAGCGCATCGCCAACTACGGCATGCAGGACGGCAAGGTGTTCGATTTCGTTTCGCGCACGACGCCGACCGGCGGGCAGGAGCCGAACTTCCTGCGCAACATCATGACAGGGCTGTTCCGCTTCACCTGACGGCCGCCGCGACGCCGCGACGGCCGGGGGCGGCTCAACCGACGAGTTCGGGAACCCGCTCCGCCGCCTCCAGGGCGACGGCCGCCGATTGCACGATCGCCGCATAACGCAGAGCGGCGTGGACGGCCTCCGCGCTCACGCCCGATTCGCGCAAGACTTTCTCGTGCGCGTCGATGCAGGCGCCACAGCCGTTGATGGCGGAAACCGCGAGGCACCACAGCTCGAAGTCGGTCTTCGGCACGCCGGGATTGCCGATGACGTTCATCCGCAATCGCGCCGGCATCTTCGCGTATTCCTGGTTGGAGGCGAGATGCACGGAGCGATAATAGACGTTGTTCATCGCCATGATCGCCGCCGTGGCGCGCGCCGCGTCCTGCGCCTCGGGCGTCAGATGAGTGGCGGCCTCGGCGCCGAAGGCCTCGCGCACCTCGGCGTTGCGCGAGGCGATCGCGCAAGCGAGCAGCAGGCCCCACTTGGTCGGGCCGGGCAGCGTCTCCTCGTTGGCGAGCGCCGAGAGATTGAGCCGGACGTCCTTGAGGAAGTCCGGCAGTCGCGCGCGCAGCGATTCGATCGACACGTCTCAGGCGACCTTCAGGACGTCGCCGCCGATGGCGCGGTTGCAGGCGCACAATTCGTCCGTCTGCAGCGCGTCGAGCACGCGCAGGGTGTCCTTGGGCGCGCGGCCGACGTTGAGATTGGTGGCGTAGACGTGCTGGATCACGTTGTCGGGATCGACGATGAAGGTGACGCGATAGGCGACGCCGTCGGCCGAGCGCACGCCGAGACCGTCGGTGAGCGAGCCGTTGGAGTCGGCGAACTGCCAGATCGGCAGCTTGTGCAGATCCTTATGGTCGCGCCGCCAGGCCAGCTTGACGTGCTCGTTGTCGGTCGAACCGCCCAGCACGACCGCGTCGCGATCGGCGAATTCCGTGTTCAGGCGGGCGAATTCGGCGATTTCCGTCGGGCAGACGAAAGTGAAATCCTTGGGATAGAAGAAGATCACCTTCCACTTCCCGGGAAAGCTGGCCTCGGTTAGCGGCTCGAACGCGCTCTGGCCGTTCTCCTCGTGAAAATGAAACTTCGGCTTGACGCCGACGACCGAGAAAGCGGGAAGCTTGTCGCCAATTCCGAGCATAATGGTCTCCGTGATCGCGATCGGGTCAATCGCGCCCGATCCGCACTCTAGAATTTTTCTAAGCAAAAGCCCGCCTCGCCGCCACGCGACACTTTGCCGCATTGACGAGGATCGCCGGGCGCAGACGCAAAAAGGGCGGGGACACGCCCCGCCCTCGACATTCCGTGTTGCGCGAAAAGTCAGTGCGCGAGAATCGCGAGCAGCAGCAGCGCGACGATATTCATGATCTTGATCAGCGGATTGATCGCCGGTCCGGCGGTGTCCTTGTAGGGGTCGCCGACCGTGTCGCCGGTCACCGCCGCCTTGTGCGCTTCCGAGCCCTTCATGTGCTTGACCCCGTCCTTGTCGACGAAGCCGTCCTCGAAGCTCTTCTTGGCGTTGTCCCAGGCGCCGCCGCCCGAGGTCATGGAAATCGCGACGAACAAGCCGTTGACGATGACGCCGAGCAGCGAGGCGCCGAGCGCGGCGAAGGCCGAGGCCTTGGAGCCCGATATCAGCAGCACGCCGAAATAGACCACGAAGGGCGCGAGCACGGGGAGCAGCGAGGGAACGATCATTTCCCGGATCGCCGCCTTGGTCAGCATGTCGACCGCGCGGCCGTAGTCGGGACGCTGCGTGCCCTGCATGATTCCAGGCATTTCCTTGAACTGCCGGCGAACCTCCATCACCACCGATCCCGCCGCGCGGCCGACCGCGGTCATCGCGATGCCGCCGAAGAGATAGGGGATGAGGCCACCGAAGATCAGACCCGCGACGACGTAAGGGTTGGAGAGACCGAAATCGATCACGCCGACATCTTTGAAGTAAGCCACCCCGGTGTCGACGAAATGCTTGATGTCGTTGGTGTAGGCGGCGAACAGCACCAGCGCGCCGAGGCCCGCCGAGCCGATGGCGTAGCCCTTGGTGATCGCCTTGGTGGTGTTGCCGACCGCGTCGAGCGCATCGGTCGACTGGCGCACTTCCTTGGGCATGCCCGCCATTTCGGCGATGCCGCCGGCATTGTCGGTGACCGGGCCGAAAGCGTCGAGGGCGACGATCATGCCGGCGAGGCCGAGCATGGTCGTCACCGCGATCGCCGTGCCGAACAATCCCGCGAGCTGGTAGGTCGCGATGATGCCGGCGACGATGACCAGCGCCGGCAGCGCGGTCGATTCGAGCGACACCGCGAGGCCCTGGATGACGTTGGTGCCGTGGCCGGTGACGGAGGCCTGCGCGATCGACACCACCGGGCGCTTGCCCGTGCCGGTGTAATATTCGGTGACGATGACGATCAAGCCGGTGATGACGAGGCCGACGATGCCGCAGACGAACAGGTTGGCGCCCGTCACCGCCTTGCCCGCCACGGTCCCGACATCGCCCCAGCCGACGACGAATTGCGTCGCGACGGCGAGGCCGACGATCGAGAGAACGCCGGTCGCGATCAGGCCCTTGTAGAGCGCGCCCATGATCGAATTGTCGGCGCCGAGCTTGACGAAATAGGTGCCGGCGATCGAGGTGACGATGCAGGCGCCGCAAATCGCCAGGGGATAGAGCATCGTCGCGGCGAGGTTCGGCGCCCCGGCGAAGAAGATCGAGGCGAGCACCATCGTCGCCACCACCGTGACCGCATAGGTCTCGAACAAGTCGGCGGCCATGCCGGCGCAGTCGCCGACGTTGTCGCCGACGTTGTCGGCGATCGTGGCGGGGTTGCGCGGATCGTCCTCGGGAATGCCCGCTTCAACCTTGCCGACGAGGTCGGCGCCGACGTCGGCGCCCTTGGTGAAGATGCCGCCGCCGAGACGGGCGAAGATCGAGATCAGCGAAGCGCCGAAGCCGAGCGCGACCAGCGAGTCGATGACGAGGCGATCCGATATCGCGTGGCCGAGCGGCCCGGTGAGAACCCAGTAATAGCCGGCGACGCCGAGCAGCGCGAGGCCGGCGACGAGCATGCCCGTCACCGCGCCCGACTTGAAGGCGATGTCGAGACCGCCGCCGAGCGACTGCGTCGCCGCTTGGGCGGTGCGCACGTTGGCGCGCACGGAGACGTTCATGCCGATGAAGCCGGCCGAGCCGGAAAGCACCGCGCCGATGAGAAAGCCGATCGCCACGTCCCAGGAGAGGAGCAGCCCGAGCCCGATGAAGACGACGATTCCGACGGCGCCGATCGTCATATACTGACGCTTGAGATAGGCCTGCGCGCCCTCGCGGACCGCGGCGGAAATTTCCTGCATGCGCTGCGACCCGGCGTCGGCCGCCATCACCTGGCTGGCCGTATAGCCGCCGTAAACCAGCGCGAGCAGACCGCATAAGAGTATCAGGCCCAAAATCATGGCGTTCAGCCCCCAAAGCTTGTTCGCGCGGCGCCTCGCGCGCCGCCCGGTTCGGCCGCCCTCTTGCCAGAAACCGCGCCGCGCCGCAACGCGGCAGCGCGCATTTGTCGCGGGATTGCGACCAAAGTCTCGCGGCTGCGACCGGCTTAGGGCAAGATTTTGATTTTAAAGCGGTTGGAGGAATGTTGCGGGGCGCTGGGCGCGCGACGATCCGTCGCCGCTAAAACCTCGGCGCCTCCACCCCCGACGCCCGGCACGCCGCGATCAGCGTGTTGGCCATCAGCATCGCGATCGTCATCGGGCCGACGCCGCCGGGGACCGGCGTGATCGCGCCGGCGCGCGCGGCGGCTTCCGCGTAGGCGACGTCGCCGACGAGGCGCGTCTTGCCCTCGCCTTTCTCGGGCGCCGGCACGCGATTGATGCCGACGTCGACGACGATCGCGCCGGGCTTCACCCAGTCGCCGCGCACCATTTCGGCCTTGCCGACGGCGGCGACGAGAATGTCGGCGCGGCGCGCGACGGCGGCAAGGTCGCGCGTGCGCGAATGCGCGATCGTCACCGTGCAATTGCGCGCCAGCAGCAACTGCGCCATCGGCTTGCCCACGATGTTGGAGCGGCCGATGATGACGGCCTCCTTGCCTTCGAGCGTCTGACCGAGCGCGGCGCACGCCCTGTCGATCAGGATCATCGCGCCCGCCGGCGTGCAGGGAAGCAGCGCGCGGCCGAATTCGCCGATCGCGGCCAAGCCGACGTTGATCGGATGGAAGCCGTCGACGTCCTTGCGCGGCGCGACCGCCTCGAGAATCGCCGCCGAATGGATCGCCTTGGGAAGGGGCAATTGCACGAGAATGCCGTGCACCGCGGGATCGGCGTTGAGCCGCTCGACCAGGGCGAGCAATTCGGCCTCGCCGACGTCCGCCGGCAAATCATATTGCAGCGAGTGAAAACCACAGGCCTTGGCCGCCTTGCCCTTGGCGCCGACATAGACCCGGCTCGCGGGATCCTCGCCGACGAGAACGACGGCGAGCCCCGGCTGGACGCCGCGCGCGGTCAAGGCCTGCGATTCCTCGCCGACGCGGGCGATGATGTCCTGCGAGACGGCCTTGCCGTCGATGATGACGGGGTCGACGGGCGTCGCGGATTTCGATTGGCTGGTCATGGGTCGGGTCGCGTCCGGAGGATTGCATGGCCGACGTCGCAGCGCGCGGCTCGCGATGTCGGCCGCGGCTCTTTAGCGACAAGCTGCGTCCAAGTCACGCCGCCAGCGCCCCTATCGGCGCTTGCGGCGCGTCGGCGCGAGCCGGAGAGCGCGACCTCCCAAATCTTTATTGCATCGCCTTTTCCATCGCTTCGGACGCCTTGGCGGCGGGATTCTTGGCGCAATAATCGTTGATCTTCTTGTCCATCGCGGCGGCCGTCGCGTCCTTGGCCATTTCGGCTTTCGTCGCGGCGTCGATCTGCGCGTTGGCCTTCAAGAGATCCGCGCAAGACATGTCGGATTGCGCGTGGGCCGCGCTCGGACCGCCGAGGACAATGGCGATCGCGGCAAGAGTCGTTTTCATGCTGTTGGATTCCTTATCGCGCGGCTGGCGTCGCCGGCTCGTTGTCGCCGAAAATCGCGGCGTCATGCTCTACGGCGGATGTCCTATCTTTTGAAGACAGTTTGCCGGGCATGTTAAAATAAAGAACACAATTATACCGTGCGGGGCGCGAACGCCTCAGGACTCCGCGAGGAATCGATACCGCGCCGCGTGTCGCGCCCGCTCGCCGCCTTCGAGCGTCCGCATCGAGGGTTTCTCGAACAGGTCGCCGGTAAATCCCTCGGGGTCGCTATAGCCCGTCCACGCCTCCAGGCAGAGGAACGGCGCGCCGGGGCGGGTCCATAGCGCGGCGTGGTCGAAGCCGTGGAAATCCATTTCGATCGCGGCGCCGCTCGCCTCCTCGAAGCGCAGCGAGCGGCTCGCCGGCTCGAGGAAGCACAGCGCGTCATGCGCGAAGAGTTCGTCGCTCAGCGCGAGGTCTCTGCCACACAAGGGAATCGCGCGCTTCTTCTCGCCGATCAGGCCGCCGGGCGCGATGACGGGAACTTCGGCGGGTTCTTCCCTTTCGAAGCGCACGCGGGCGCCTTCGCGCGGCCCGCCGGCGAAGGGCCAGCGGAAACCGGGATGCAGCCCGCAGGCATAGGGCGCCGGTTCGGCGCCGGGATTGCCGACTTCGAGGGCGATTTCGAGCGCGTCGGCGCTCAAGCGATATTCGACCGCGAGCTGAAACGCGAAGGGATAGATCGCGCGCGTCGTCGCGTCGTCGCGCAGGACCAGACGCGCGAAATCGGCGCGCGCGGCCTCGACGTCGAACGCCTGCGCCGCGGCGAATCCGTGCAGGCCCAGCGGATATTGCCGGCCGTGCGCGCGCGCCCCCTCGCGCGTCCAGCCGACGACGGGATAGAGGATCGGGCTGATCTGGCTCCAGATCGCGGGATCGCCCGGCCACAGGAGATCGCGCCCGCCGACGCTCCAGCTCAGCGCCTCCGCGCCGCGCCGAGCGACGACAGCGCGCGCGCCGCCGCTCGCCAGCGCGATCGCGCTGATCGTCAAGGAACAAGCCCCTTGATCCCAGCGGTCTTGAGCAGCGCGTCCTTGACGCCGGGGGCGCAGGCGACGATCGGACTGCCCTCGCGCAGGCCCTCGCCGGCGAGGAAGTCGCTGACGTAGCCGCCCGCTTCCCTGACGAGGGCGACGCCCGCCAGGCAGTCCCAGGCGTTCATATGGTTCTCGACGTAGCCGTCGCGCCGCCCGGCGGCGACATAGGCGAGGCCCAGCGCCCCCGAGCCTGAACGCACCACCGCCGACCCCGCCGCGACGACGCGGCCGATGAGGCCGAGAAAGGCGTCGGCGCCAGAGCGCATGTTCCAGCCGACCTCGACCGAGGCGGCTTTGAGATCGAGCGTCTGGGAGACGCGCATCGCCACGCCGTTCAGCGTCGCGCCCGCGCCGCGCCGCGCCGCGAACAATTCGTCGACCATCGGATCGTAGATGACGCCGATTTCGACCTCGCCGTCGAGGACGGCCGCGATCGAGACGCAGAAATGCGGCGCGCCGCGCGCAAAATTCGAAGTGCCGTCGATCGGATCGACGACCCAGATCGGCGCGCCGAGCGCGCCGACGCGGCCCTCGCCCTCCTCGCCGATGAAGCCGTCGCCGGGAAAGACTTCGTGCAGCTTCGTCGCAATGACGCGCTCGACCTCGCCGTCGACCTCGGTGAGGTAATCCTGCGGGCCCTTGAAGCCGACGGTGAACGAATCGCGATGGAGAAAGCGCTGCTTGGCGATTTCGCCAGCCGTGCGCGCCAGCGCGCAGGCGACGAGAAAGCGGGTCGTGAGGGCGCGCGCGTCGACGGTCAAGTTGAAATCCTCCGTAAAGGCCCAGGCTCAGAAATGGCTGAACGATCCGTGACGGAACGCCGTCTCGCGTCCATCGCGGCCAATGAATTGAGGCCGCCCCGCGCCGGCGAAGGCCTCGCCGACAAGGGTCGCCGCGACGCCGGCCGCCGCCGCCGCCGCTTCGAACCCCGCGCTCGCGTCCGGCGCGACCGCGGCGAGGAGTTCATAATCGTCGCCGCCCGTTGCGGCAATCTCGAACAGCGCGGGATCGGCCGCGATCGCCGCCTGGGCGGCGTCGGAAAGCGGCAGCCGCGCGAGTTCGATGTGGGCGGTTACGCCGCTGACGCGCAGCATTTTCGTCAGATCGCCGACGAAGCCGTCGGAGACGTCCATGCCGCCGTGGGCGTAGCGCGCCATCGCCGGCGCCAGCGCCACGCGCGGCAGCGGCAGGAGATAGCGCTCGAGCAGATGGCGGCGATGCGCCTGCGCGAGTTCGGGCCCCTGCCCCAGCCGCAGCCGCAGCCCGAGCGCGGCGTCGCCGATCGTGCCGGAGACGTAGAGCCGGTCGCCCGGCCTGACGCCGGCGCGCGCCGCCATGCGGCCCGTTTCGACCGCGCCGAGCGCCGTGATCGCCAGCGTCAGCGGCCCCGGCGTCTTAACGGTGTCGCCGCCGAGCAACGGGCACCGGTAGAGCGCTGCGTCGTCGCCGAGCGCGGCCGCGAAGGCTTCGAGCCAGGGCGCCGTCCAGTCGCCGGGCAAGGCGAGATCGAGGAGAAAGCCGATCGGCTCGGCGCCCTTGGCGGCCAAATCCGACAGATTGACGCGCAACGCCTTGCGCGCGATGGCGTCGGCGGGATCGTCGGCGAAAAAATGCACGCCCCCGACCAGCGCGTCGGTGGTGAGGACGAGATCCCGGCCCGCGGGCGGGCGCAGCAGCGCGACGTCGTCCTTCAGGCCGAGCCCAGCCGGGCCGGCGAGCGGCGCGAAATAGCGCGCGATGAGATCGTCTTCGCTAGGGCGGGAGGGCATGGCTGGAGAGCTCGCGTCAGGGCGCCTGTCGAGAGGGCCGCGCCCGTGATGCCCCATCCCGACGCAGAGTCAAGAACGCCGCGTCGGTCGCGCTCAGTAATAATGGCAGACGCGGCGATCGAGCGCCTCGCTGTAGCGGCAATGAATCCTGGCGTGGCGCGGCCGGGTCTGGTCGGCCACCACCGCGCCCGCGCCGGCGCCAACGACCAAGCCGACCGGGCCGCCGACGATCGCGCCGCCGAGCCCGCCGATCGCGGCGCCGCTCGCCATGCGGGTGTCGCGCGGACTGGCGCAGGCGCATAAAGCGAGGGCGACGAGGCTCAGGACGACGATGGTCTTCATTCGGCGGTCTCCATTTGTCGCGAATCTTGACGAAACATTGCGGCTTCGGCGCGGCGAGCGAGCCGTCCTCGCTCAGCGGCTTTCGCCAGCGGGCAGTCGCGCCTCGCTGAATCTGGGAAAAGCCAAATTCCCTTTGGCCTCGAGGCGCCCGCGATCGACCAGATGTCGAACGCGCGCGACGACGGCTTCGAGTTCGCCGTCGGTTGGGGCGACACCGCAATCTTGCATCGTCATCGCAGCGATCTTCGCGACTTTTCGCCACTCTTTGCGCGCATGCGATATAATGATCGTGTCGAGATCGTTCATTCCGCGCGCGCTGCCTCTCGATTCGGGTCGGACCGAAAATACCGTTCACGCGAGCCTGCCCCGCCGCCGTCTTCCATGCAAGAGCGCGCCCCGTGCGGCCGGCCGCCGGTTGCATATCCGCCGCCGCATCCCTAAACGTCTGCCCCGAGTTCCGGCCGAGGAGCCTTGAGGTGACCGACGCGTTTCAGCCCCGATCCGATTTTCTGCGCGTCTTGATCGAGCGCGGTTACGTTCACCAATGCTCGGACCTCGCCGGCCTCGACGAAAAGGCGATGAGCGGCTCGCTCGTCGCCTATATCGGCTTCGACTGCACCGCGCCGTCGCTGCACGTCGGCTCGCTGCTGCAGATCATGATGCTGCACTGGCTGCAAGAGACCGGCGGCAAGCCGCTGGCGCTGATGGGCGGCGGCACGACCCTGGTCGGCGATCCCTCAGGCAAGGACGAGACCCGCAAACTTCTGAGCGTCGAGCAGATCGAGGCCAACAAGGACGGCATTCGCAAGGTGTTCTCGCGCTTCATGCGCTTCGGCGCGGGCGCGCGCGACGCGGCGATGCCCGACAACGCGGAATGGCTCGCCAGGCTCAATTACATCGAGTTCCTGCGCGACATCGGCCGGCATTTCTCGGTCAATCGCATGCTGGCGATGGACTCGGTCAAGATGCGCCTGACGCGCGAGCACGAGCTTTCTTTCCTCGAATTCAATTACATGTGCCTGCAAGCTTATGATTTTGTGGAACTTCATCGGCGCTACGGCTGCACGCTGCAAATGGGCGGTTCGGATCAGTGGGGCAATATCGTCACTGGGCTCGACCTCGGCCGGCGCCTGGGAACGGAGCAGCTCTATGCGCTGACCTCGCCGCTCATCGCCACCTCTTCGGGCGCCAAGATGGGCAAGACGGCGGCGGGCGCCGTCTGGCTCGACGCGGCGCTGCTGTCGCCCTACGATTACTGGCAGTTCTGGCGCAACAGCGAGGATGCGGACGTCGGCCGCTTCCTCAAATTGTTCACGCGGCTGCCGCTCGAGGAAATCGTCGCCCTGGAGGCGCTGGGCGGCGCGGAGATCAACGAAGCCAAGAAGATCCTCGCCAACGAGGCGACCGCGCTGCTGCACGGGCGCGAAGCCGCCGAGGCGGCCGCCGCGACCGCGCGCAAGACCTTCGAGGAAGGGGCGCTCGCCGAATCTCTGCCGACGATCGACGTCGGGGGCGCGGAATTCGACGCCGGCCTCGGCGCTCTCTCGGCCTTCGTGCGCGCGGGCCTCGTCGCCTCGACGGGCGAGGCGCGCCGCCAGATTCGCGGCGGCGGCCTGCGCGTCAACGACGTCGCGCTCAGCGACGAAAAAGCGACGATCGGCCGCGACGCGCTGCAGGGTCCCGGAATCGTCAAACTGTCGCTCGGCCGCAAGAAGCACGTCTTGCTGCGCGCGGTGTGACGCCGCAAGCGCCAACGCGCCCTCAGCGCCGAGGCGCGGAACTCGCGAAAGAGCCGAGCCGTCGCTCTTTCGTCAGACACGGCGTGCGCGCCTAACGCGCGACGGCGGGCGACGGCGCGGCGGTCGGCGGCGTCTCGCCGATCGGCGGCGTCGCGCCGATCAGCGGCGTCGTGCCGTCGACGGCGCCGAAAACCTTGCGCAGAAAGCCGGGGGTCATCGCCGATAGCGGATTGACGTTCAGCGTCGGCCCGCTGGCCGGCCCGACGATGCGGTAATTGACGCCGAAAATACCCTCGTGATTGCCGCCGCCGAGCAGCGTGCCGACGACGGGAATGTGGGTGACGAGGCTATTGACCTGATAGGCCGGAACGAAGGTTCCGTTGAGGTCGACGCGATCGCGCGCGTAATCGATGTAGCCCTGGGTGGTGAGCCCCATGTGGCTGTTGAAGATGACGGCTTCGCGCAGGTCGAGACGCCCCGCCGAGCGTGTGAAACTCGCAGACATCTTGTCGAAATGCGCGGCGTCCGCATCGACCACCGGACCCTCGTCGACCAAACCGTCCACCGGCGCCTGTCCGGCCGCCGCCAATCGCCGCAGCGCCGGCTCGTCGCGCAAGACGAAATTGGTCACGCTCGCGCTGCCGCGGTTGCCCTCGTCGGCGTCCTGCATGGCGAGGTCGAGCGTTCCGCCCTCCATGCGACTGTAGAAATCGAGGAACTTGCTCAGCGCGCCCGCGTCGGTGACGTGAGCGTGCAAGAGTCCTGTGTCGTCTTTCTGCGCCGCCAGGACGCCGTCGCCGATGCGCGCCTTGGCCTGCATCGATTTCATCGCGCCGCCGCGCCACGCGCCGTTCAACTCGAATTGGCCCAGCGCCTGCGAATTGGCCCCGATCACTGTGGCGATCTTGACGTCGAGGTCGAGATCTTTGCCGCCGCCCGGCGGCCCGCCGGCGCTGAGGAAGCCTTTGACGAGACCTCGAGCGTCGAGAACGGCGCCGCGCACCGTCGCCTTGGCGGCCGAAGCTTCGTTTTGGATGTCCACTTTCAGCTCGTCGGCGGGGGACAAGCGCACTTGGGTCAACTTGGCGCTCTGCAAGGCGCCGTCGGCCGCCAGTTGCGCCGTTCCCCTGATTGCGATCGAGCCCGCGTCGACCGCGATCGCATTGATTGCGACGTTGTCGCTGTCGGCGTCGGGCTTGACGCTGAACGTCGCCTTGCCCGGCTTGCCGGCCGCCTTCAGCGCCCCGGTCTGCGGACTCTCGATCGCGACGCGCGTGAGATCGACTTCGATTTCGGCGCTCGTTTTGGACAGCGGCGCCTTGACGCGCACGCCCATCGCGCCATTCAGCAACGCGGCGGCGGGGAAACCGAGCCTGGCGCGCGCGGCGTTGTCGAGCGAAAGGGACAAGGCGACCGAGCCTTCGTCGGCGGCGCCTTTGGTCAAGTCGACCGCGACGGGCACGCCATACATCTGGCCTTGGCCGGCGATCTTCAGAGCGCCGTGCTCCGCCAGAACCGACAGCGTTGCTTGGTCGAGGCGCTCGCTGGCGAGAAATCGGTCGACGCGAAAATTCGTCAAGCTCCCCTCGGCGCGGAACTGGTTGTCTTCGGGCCGAGCCGACTTTCCCAGTTTCAGATCGAGCCCGAGTTTGCCCTCGAATTGACCCTTGACCGTGGCCGGATCGATGCTGAAGCCGGCGTAGCGCTTCAGCGCGTCGCGATTCAAGAGATCGGCGAGCGCGTCGGCGCCGCCCTGAAGGCGAGCGCCGGCCTGGGCCGGGACGATGGGCGCGGGGGTGGTGTCGGGAACGGAATAGGAAATGTCCGCGACCTGAATGCGCCGGGTCGGCGAAAGTTCGATGAGGCCGCTCTTGGCGCTGGCGAAGAAGTCATGGCCGGTGATGACGCCGCTGGCGTCGAGACCGGTCAAGGCGGGAACGCCGGGCAACAGATCGACGACCGCTTCGCGCGTCGAGAATTCGCCGTGAACGCTCGCGGACGGAACGGCGCGCTTGTGGGCCGCCAGATCGAATGCGGCGGCGTCCCAGTCCACGCTCATCGAGCCGGCGACGACCTGTCCGCCGTGAATGTGCTGGAGGCACCAGTTGCGCGCGTCGGCGTTGATGAAACTCGGCCATAGCCGGAGAACGTCGACGATGGCGCTCGGACCGACCTGCAAGTTCATCTTCAGCGTCGTCCCCTGCGCGACGGCGGCGGTTTCGCCGCTCGCCGCGCCGTTCACGTTCGGCCCATGGACCGACAGTCGATCGAGGACGAACCGGGACTCCCGCGGCAGGTAGCGCGCGTCGAGCGTCGTCTTGTCGAGAACGATCGGCTTCTCGCCTGGGCGCTCCGGGCCGAAGACCGTGTCGTCGGATTCGAAATGGCTGACCCACGCGGCCTGCCCCTGCGTCGGCGGCGCGAGCCAGGCCGCGCCGAGGATGTGGGTCGCTCCGGACAACAATTGCAGGTCTTTGAAGCGATAGCGATTGGCCGCCGCGTCCCAGGTGATTTCGCCCGTCGCCTCATCGATGAGGAAAGGTTCGTGATCCGGGTCGTCGAGCTTGAAATAGCCCGCGCCCAGGGCGAAACGTCCTTGCAGGGCCTGAATCGCCGAATCGGCCGAAAGGCGCGCGTCGACCTTGAACGAGATCGGCATATCCGCGTCAAAGGGCGGGTGACCCGCGTGGATGAGGAGCATATCGTCGAGACTGAGATCGCGCGCGCTCAGGGACACCATGCGCGCATCGCCGCCGCGCGCCGTCGCATCGATCGACCAGCGTCCCGCCGAGCCGCGCGCGGAGGCGTGGATCGCCGCCGTGTCAGCGTTCTTGTCAAAAGACAGCAAGAGATCGTCGTAGACGGTTTTCTTGCCGAGCGCCTCGTTCTCGACCTCGAGATGGCCGCGCGTCAGCCCGACGCGGTCGAGCGACTGGCTCGCTCCCGTCATCGCGTCGATGATCCGGAACGCGACGAGCCCGAAATCGGGCGCTGCGCCGGCCGACGCGGATTCGGACGCGGCGGGCGCCGGCAGTTCGACGGTCGCCGCATCCGAATCCCCCGCGGCTGCGATCGAAAGCGCGCCGTCCGGGCGCAAGCGCAGCCGCAGATCGAGACCGTCCAGCTCGAGCCGCCGGACCTTGATCTGGAAGGTCAGCAGCGAAAGCGCGTCGAGGCCGACCCGGCCGCCTGGCGCGGAAAGAACGGCGCGGCCGGAGCGATCGCGAATGGTGATGCCGCCGAAACCGAGCGCGACGCCGCCGTCCATGCGCATCACGTAGGTCGGGCCGATCGCGACGGCGAAGCGCGCTCCCAGGCGCTCCTCCAGACTTTGCACGATCCGCGGATTCAAGCCTTCGACGTCGATCGGACCCGAAGCAAGCAGGAAGAAGAATAGGCCGAGCGCCGCCAGCGCCAAGACGAGGGCGACCCCGCCGATCCACAGCACGGCGCGCCAAAGGCCGCGCGCCGTGACCAAACGCCAGGACCGAGGCAGAGTCCGCCCGTGCCCGCTGCGCAGCAGGCGCTGCATCGCCGCTCGGGCTTTGGACCGTGTCGCTGCGTCGATTCCCTCGACCAATCCTGTGCCGTCTCCGCTCGTCTAACCAATCAAATCAATGAGTTCCGTCATTTCTCGCCAAGCGGACGAAGGTTGCGCGATAGGCTCGCGGTCTTCCTTCGCCGCGCGCCGAGAATCAAGTCCGGGCCCATCGAAGCTCTTGAACCGGCCGCGGCCGTGGGTCAATCTGACGCCTGGGCTCCGCGAGACCGGTGCGACGCCACCTTGCTTACGAAAATGGCTCAAACGAGGGCGAATTGGTCAAAAATTTGGACATCGGCGACGCGGCGCCGGATTTCGAGCTGCCCGCCGACGGGGGGCGAAGCGTCTCTTTGAGCCGATTGAGGGGCAAGCCGATCGTCCTTTACTTCTATCCCAAGGACGATACGTCGGGATGCACCGCCGAAGCCATCGCCTTCGACGCCCTGCGCGACAAGTTCGACGCGGCCGGCGCCGTCGTCCTCGGCATGTCCCCGGACAGCGCCGCCAGTCACGCCAAATTCAAACGCAAGCACGATTTGTCGCTGACCCTCGCGGCGGACGAGTCCAAGGCGACGCTCGAAGCCTATGGCGTCTGGCGGGAAAAGAGCATGTACGGCCGAAAATACATGGGGGTCGAGCGCACGACCTTCCTGATCGACGCCGCCGGCCGCGTCGCGCGCGTGTGGCGCAAGGTGAAAGTTGCCGGCCACGCCGGCGAGGTTCTGGCCGCGGCCAAAGCGCTGCGACCGCCGTTTGCCAACGGTTAACCCTAATGGGCTCTAATCAGGCGCTGGATCGCCCCGCACGTTCGGGGTCGGAGCGTGTGGGCGCATGTCGTTGCGAGATTCCTATCCGCGGCCGAAATTGCCTCGGCCGCTCTATTTCTTCTCTCGCGCCCGCGGCGAAAGCATCCGCACCTTCGCGCTGGGCCCGTTCGCGTTCTGGTCGCTGATCGCGATCATCCCGATCTCCCTCGTCTGGGGCGTCGGGGCGACGCTTTATCTCGCCTTTCGCGACGACATGCTGGGCGTCTTGGCCGCCCGTCAGGCCGAGATGCAATACGCTTACGAGGATCGCCTCGCCGAGGCGCGCGCCGAGCTCGACCGCGTGGCCGGCCGCCAGTTGCTCGATCAGAACTCCTTCGAGGGCAAGGTTCACGAGTTGCTGTCGCGCCAGGCGCAGCTGGAGCAGCGCGGTTCGATCGTCGCCGCCTTGGTCGACCAAGCCTCGCACGAGGCCCTCGCGGCCGCGGAGACGCGCCCGCGCGTCGCGAGCGCCGCCCATACGCCCGCCGCCGCGCTCTCGGCGATCGGCGCGGCGAGCCCGCTCGGCGTCTCGGACAGCGTAATCGGCCCGACGACGCAGGCGTTTGCGCCGCAGGAGCCATATCCCACGCCGCCGCCGAGCGCGCCCAAGCCGAGCCCGGTCGAAGAACCGCGCGAGCACGTCAGCATGATCCCGAAGGCGGACCCCGAGCGGAATGCTTTCGCCGACCTCACGGCGGCCGCCGACAACCCCGCCCTGGGCGCGTCCGCGCGCCTCAGCCTGATCGCCTATTCGCTCGATCGGATGGAGCGCGGGCAGACGGCCGCGCTCGGCGAAATCGGCTCGACCGCGCGGCGCGGCGCGGCGCGTCTGGCCGCGGTCGTCGCGCGAACCGGTCTTTCCGCCGATGCGCTCGTCGCTCCGCCGGCCAAGGGCGGCGTCGGCGGCCCGTTCATTCCCGCTTCGGTCGACGCCAACGCGCCCGCGTTCGACAAGGCGCTCGCGCATGCCGAGCGCGACCTCGCGCTCGCCGATCGATTGAGCCGGCTGTTGCCGATCCTACCCGTAAGGGCGCCGCTGACCGGCGAAGCCGCCGTCTCCTCGCCGTTCGGCTATCGGCCCGATCCGTTCCTGGGCCGCCCCGCCCTGCACCCCGGCGTCGACCTCGTGCAGGAATATGGCGCGGAAATCCACGCCACGGCGGCCGGCCGCGTGGTTCACGCCGGAGCGATCGGCGGCTACGGCAATATGGTGGAAGTCGATCACGGCAACGGCCTCGCCACCCGCTACGGCCATATGTCCGAAATTCTGGTCGAGGAAGGCCAGGAGGTGAAGGCCGGCGCGGCGCTCGGCCGCATCGGCTCGACCGGCCGCTCGACCGGCCCGCATCTGCATTATGAAGTGCGCGTCGATGGCGAGCCCGTGGACCCGGAACGCTTCCTCCAAGCCGGCGCGCCCTTGTTCGCTTCGGAATAGGCTGTGGCGGAGCGCCCGCCAGGATCAGACCCGATCGACGATGGCGATGGCGAAGCCGTCCCAGGATTTGGCGCCGACGGTCTGGATCGCGGTCGCGCTCAGACGCGTGTCCTTGCCGATCATGTCGAACATGCGTCTGGTCCCCTGGACGCTCGGATCGACGCTCGTCCGATCGAGGATCGCGCCCTCGCGCACCACGTTGTCGCAGACGATCACGGTGCCCGGCCGCGCTAGCCGTAGCGCCCAGCCGAGATAGTCGGCGTTGCGCGGCTTGTCGGCGTCGATGAAAATGAAATCGAACGGGCCGATCCCCTCCTCCGCGATGCGCGGCAAGGATTCCAGCGCGGGGCCGACGCGCACGCGCACCTGCCCGGCAAGGCCTGCGCGCCTGATGTTTTCGCGGGCGACCTCGGCGTGCTTGGCAACCGCCTCGAGAGTCACGACGAAACCATCCGCCGGCAATGCGCGGGCGAGCCAGATCGTCGAATAGCCGCCGAGCGCGCCGATCTCCAGCACCTTGCGCGCACGCGCCATGCGGGCCAGCAGATAGAGCAGCTTGCCTTGCGGCGGCGAAACGTCGTGCGGCGGCAGGCCGGCCGCCGCGTTGGCCGCGAGGGCCGCGTCGAGGGCGAAGTCCGAAGTCGCGATCTTGTCGACGATGTAGGCGTCGACGGCGCTCCATTTCGCTCGATCCATCGCCCTCCATCCCTTCCCGCCCGAGATTCGCAGGAGATTGCGAAATTCCTGCGACGGCGCGCGGCGTCGAATCGTCGCTGGGCGCCGTTCCGCTTTCGCCGGCGTCCCGCTACATTGGCGCATGGACCTCGTGCTGGGAAGAACGATCGAGTTGCTCGGCGTCGCCATGCTCGTGGCGATCCTCGCGCGGCGGCTGCGCCTGCCCTACACCGTCGGGCTCGTTTTGACTGGCCTGGCCCTGGCGCTGGCGCGCGTCGATGCGGGCGTGACGCTGACGCACGACGTCATTTTCGACGTGATTCTGCCGCCGCTGCTTTTCGAGGCCGCGATCAGCATTCCCTGGAGGGAACTGAAGCGGGACCTGCCGTTCGTCCTCGCGCTCGCCACGCTCGGCGTCGCTCTTTGCGCCGCCGTGGTCGCGGCGGGATTGACGGCGCTGCTCGGGTGGCCCGGCGGGCCGGCGCTCGCCTTCGGCACTCTCATCGCCGCCACCGATCCCATCGCCGTCGTCGCGTTGCTGCGCGAGACCGGCGTCAAAGGTCGCCTGCGGCTCGTCATCGAGAGCGAGAGCCTGATCAACGACGGCGTCGCGGCGCTGTTGTTCACGCTCGTCGTCGCCTCGCTCGGCGGGGCGGCGGGCGCGCCGACGCCGCTCGGCGTTCTCGGCCAGACGCTGCTGATCGGCGGCGGCGGGGTCGCCGTCGGTCTCCTCGTCGGGGGGATCGCGATCCTGCTCGCCGGGCGCACCAGCGACCATCTCGTCGAGACCGCGCTGACCGCGGTCGCCGCCTATGGCTCGTTCCTGACGGCCGAGCGCATCGGCGCTTCGGGCGTGCTCGCGACCGTCTCGGCCGGGCTCCTCATGGGCAATCTCGGCGTGCTCGTCAAAGAGGCGGATCGCTTCGCGCTGTCCTCGCAGGGGCGCGCCTTCGTCGGCGAGTTCTGGGAATTCGCCGCCTTCGTCGCCAATTCGCTGGTGTTCCTGCTGATCGGCCTCGCGCTGGCGGCGACGCCGACGCGGGCGTTCGGCGCGCTCGTCGTCGTCGTCGCGCTGGCGCTGGCCGGCCGGGCGGCGGCCGTCTATCCCGTCTCGATCCTCTTCGCGCGGTCGCGCTGGGCGGTTTCATGGCCCGAGCGGCATTTTCTCTGGTGGGGCGGGCTGCGTGGCGCGCTGGCGCTGGCGCTCTCGCTCTCGCTGCCGCCCGCCACGCCTTACCGGGACGAGATCCTCGTCGCCGCGTTCGGCGTCGTCGCGTTCTCGATCATGGTTCAGGGCCTCACCGCGAAACTCGCGTTGCGCCGCTTGGGGCTCGACGCCGCGCGCGAGTGACGTCCTCGGCCTTTCGCGCCCCGTCTATTTCGACGCCTTGGCCACCTTGGCCGCGCGCAGCCGCGAGACCTCGGGCAGGCGCGAGCCGACGAGCGGACGCAAATAGTCGAAGAACTTGGCCGTCACGTCGTTGCCCGCCGGCGCGATGAGCTCGTCCTCCATCACGCGGGTCTTGCCGGCCACCGTTTCGAGCGCGACGAGGGGGTAATCGACGGCGTAATCGCCGACGCGGCGGATCGCGACGGAGCCGTTCCTTTCGCCTGAGATCGCGTATTGCACCGCCTTCTCGCCGACTTCGCGCGCCTCGCGCTGATCCACGTCGGAGACGCAGCCGAGGAAGGAGCGTTGGAGATAGCCGAACGTGTCGCCGCGCACCCGCTTGATGTCGAGCTTGAGCTTGATTTCCTCGCACAGGAGATCGGCGAGCGCGCCGGTGCCGGAAAGCTGCACGTTGCCGTGCGCGTCCCTCTCGAGTTCGTCGGCGAGCTTGGCGAGGATCGGCGCGCCGTTTTCGTCGTGAATGCCTTCCGAGGCGGCGATGACGCAGCGGCCGTACTTCTCGTAGACCGCCTTCACGTCGGCGAGAAACTGGTCGACGACGAACGTGCGCTCGGGCAGGTAGATCAAGTGCGGGCCGTCGTCCGGGTATTTGCGCGCAAGCGCGGAGGCCGCGGTGAGGAAGCCGGCGTGCCGGCCCATGATCACCGCGCAATAGACGCCGCGTAGCGCGGCATTGTCGAGATTGGCCCCCATGAACGCCTGCGCGACGAAGCGCGCCGCCGAGGGAAAGCCGGGCGTATGGTCGAAACCGACGAGGTCGTTGTCGATCGTCTTGGGGATATGGATCGCCCGAATCGGATGCCCCGCCTTCAGGGCCTCCTCGGCGACGATTCGCACCGTGTCCGAGGAATCATTGCCGCCGATGTAAAGGAACGTGTCGATTTCGTGCGCGCTGAGAACCTTGAAAATCTCATGGCAATATTTCAGGTCCGGCTTGTCGCGCGTCGAGCCGAGCGCGGCGGCGGGCGTCGCGGCCACCGCCTCGAGATTGGCGGTCGTCTCCTCGCCGAGATCGACGAGATCCTCGTTGACGATTCCGCGCACGCCATGGAGCGCGCCATAGACGTGGGAGATGGAGGAAAATCGCCGCGCCTCCAGCGCGACGCCGACCAGCGACTGATTGATGACGGCCGTGGGGCCGCCCCCTTGCGCGACAAGAATCTTGTGCGACATCCGTGTCTGTCTCCCCCGACCGGGCCCGCGCGCGGAGCGCTTCTTCGCCTTGCCTTTAGGGTGCGGCGTCGGCCGGCGCAAGGGAGAGCCGGACTCGAAAACGCGGATCCACACGGCGCTAAAGGCGAATCGTCCGTCGAACGGCGCGGACGAGGGCTTCCCTCGACGCCGCCGGCGTCGCTGCGCTCGCTCGAAGCTGACGCAAATCAATGCGCGTGGCCGGCAAACGGCTCCTCCTAGCTCGTTCTAACGAAGGGGACGATGATGACTGACGCTCCGGGTTTCGTTCACTGGTTCGACAGCATTCGTCTGGACGACGTTCCCGTGGTCGGGGGCAAGAACGCGTCGCTCGGCGAAATGGTTCGCGAAATGGGCTCGCAAGGGGTGCGCGTGCCCAACGGCTTCGCCCTCACCGTTCGCGCCTATTACGACGCGCTTCGAGGGTCGGGCGCCGAAAAAGAGCTGCGCCGGCTCATGGACGGCGTCGACGGCGTCGACGTCGAGCTTCTGGAGAAGCGCGGGGCGCAGGCGCGGCAGATCGTCTACGATTCGACCGGCACCGATGCGCTGCGGCGGGAGATCGCCGCCGCCTATCACAAGTTGGAGGCTCAATACGGCGCCAATGTCGCCGTCGCGGTGCGCAGTTCGGCGACGGCGGAGGACCTGCCGACGGCGAGCTTCGCCGGCCAACACGAGAGCTATCTCAACATCAGCGGCGACGACGACGTTTTCGAGGCCTGCCGCCAGTGCTTCGCCTCGCTCTTCACCAACCGCGCGATCGTCTATCGCGTCAACAACGGATTCGATCATTTCAAGGTCGGCCTCTCCGTGGGCGTGATGAAGATGGTCCGCTCCGACCGCGCCGCGAGCGGGGTTATTTTCACGCTCGACACGGAGTCCGGATTCCGCGACGTCGTCCTCATCACCGCCTCCTACGGCCTTGGCGAGAATGTCGTGCAGGGCAAGGTCGATCCCGACGAGTTCTATGTCCACAAGCCGACGTTCCGCGCGGGTCATCGCAGCGTCTTGCGCCGCACCTTGGGTCAGAAGCAACTCACGATGACGCTCTCTAGGGGGCACACGGGCTTCACCACCCACGACGAGGCGACCCCTGGGGAAAAGCAGTCGCAATTCTGCTTGACCGACGAGGAGGCGCTGACCCTCGCGGACTACGCTCTGAAAATCGAGGCGCACTATTCCCAACACGCCGGTCATGCGATGCCGATGGACATCGAATGGGCGAAGGACGCCGACGATTCCCAGCTCTATATCGTCCAGGCGCGTCCCGAGACCGTCGCCTCGCGCAAGTCGGCGACGATGCTCGAAACCTATGCACTGAAGGGCGGCGGCGCCGCGCTCGTCACCGGCAAGGCGGTCGGCGAGAAAATCAGCGTCGGCGTCGTGCGCGTCATCGCGGGCGCCGAAGACCTCAGGACATTCCGGCCCGGCGAGGTGCTGGTGGCGCGCTCGACGAGTCCGGATTGGGAGCCGGTGATGAAGACCGCCGGCGCCATCGTCACCGACCATGGCGGGCGCACCTGTCACGCCGCCATCGTCGCGCGCGAACTCGGCGTCCCCGCTGTAGTGGGCACGGAAACGGCGACGGCCGTTCTCAAGACGGGCGCGCTGGTGACGATTTCCTGCGCCGGCGGCGAAGTGGGAACCGTTTACGCGGGTGAAATTCCGTTCGAGGTCACGCGCGTCGACGTCGGCGATCTCGTCATGCCGAGGACGCAGATCATGGCGAACCTGGGAAATCCCGATCTGGCGTTCCGCACGGCGATGACGCCCAACGCGGGCGTCGGCCTCGCGCGCATGGAATTCATCATCAACGAATACATCGGCGTCCATCCGATGGCGCTGGTGCATCCCGAGCGGATCGGGGCGGAGGAAAACGGCGAAATCGCCAAGCGGGCGCGCGCCTTCGCCTCTCCGCGCGAATATTTCGTGCGCAACCTCGCCGAAGGCGTCGGCACCATCGCCGCCGCCTTCTATCCCAAGCCGGTGATCATTCGTCTGTCGGACTTCAAGACCAACGAATACGCGCAACTCCTCGGCGGCGCCGCCTTCGAGCCGCGCGAGGCCAATCCGATGTTGGGTTTTCGCGGCGCCTCACGTTACGCGCACCCCGCCTATGCCGACGGATTCGCGCTCGAATGCGAAGCGCTGCGGCGGGTGCGCGACGTCATGGGGCTCGCCAATCTCTTGATCATGGTGCCCTTCTGCCGGCGCGTCGTCGAAGCCGAGCAGGTCTTGGCCGCGATGGCCCGCAACGGCCTGAAGCGCGGGGAAAACGGGCTCGAGATCTATGTGATGTGCGAGATCCCCAACAACGTCATCCAGGTGGACGCGTTCGCCAAGGTCTTCGATGGATTCTCGATCGGCTCGAACGACCTGACGCAGCTCACGCTCGGGGTGGACCGCGATTCCGATATCGTCGCGTTCGATTTCGACGAACGCGATCCCGGAATGTTGGAGATGCTGCGCTTGGCCGTCAGCGGCGCCAAACGAAATGGACGCAAGGTCGGCATATGCGGCGAGGCGCCGGCGAACTATCCCGAAATCGCTCGCTTCCTCGCCAAGCTCGGCATCGATTCGATCAGCGTCAATCCCTCGAGCCTGCTGCGCACGATCGATATCGTGCGCGAGGCGGAAACGGCGAGCCAGCGCGCCCACGGGAAAGACGGCTGAACGGGATAGGCGAACGCGATGGCTCACGTATTGACGATCACGATGAACCCCGCCATCGACATTTCCACCTCGGTGGAGCGGGTCCAGCCGACGCGAAAGCTGCGCTGCGCGCCCGCGCGTCGCGACCCTGGCGGCGGCGGAATCAACGTCGCCCGGGTGGTGGATCGTCTTGGGTCCGACGCCACGGCGCTCTATCCGGCTGGCGGCAGTTGCGGTCAAACGCTTCTCAAGCTCGTCGGACAGGAGAACATCCGCAGCATTGCGATCCCGATCAGCGAAGAGACGCGCGAGGATTTCACGGTGGTCGAGACGACGACCGGTCACGAGTATCGGTTTGTCTCCAACGGGCCGCACTTGAGCGAGACGGAGTGGCGCCATTGCCTGGAGGCCGCCGCCGCCTTTCGCGACCCCGTCGATTTTGTCGTGGCGAGCGGCAGTCTTCCGCTCGGCGTCCCCGATGATTTCTATGCTCGCATCGCCGAAATCGCGCGCGGCTGGTCTGTGCCGTTCGCGCTCGACACTTCGGGCCCCTCGCTCCGGGCGGCGCTCGATTATGGCGTCGATCTGCTGAAGCCGAGCCTGGGAGAAATGCGGGAGTTGACCGGCCGGCCCCTGGCCGATCCGGCCTCGTGCGTCGCGGCCTGCAAGAGCTTGGTCGCGGCCGGCAAAGCCAAGACCGTGGCGTTGACGCTGGGCAGCCAAGGCGCGATCCTCGCGACCTCGGAAGGGGCCTGGCGCGCGTGGCCGTTGCCGATCAACGCGGTCAGCACGGTCGGCGCCGGCGACAGTTTCCTCGCCGCCATGGTTTGCGCTCTTGCCTCCGGCCTCCCGCCGCAAGACGCGTTCCGTCATGGCGTCGCGGCGGGCTCCGCGGCCCTGCTCGCTCCGGGAACGCAGCTTTGTCGCGCCGAGGACGTGCGCGAGCTTCTCGAGCACGTCGTCGTGGACCGCGCGGCCTAGAAGCCGCGAGGCCATCGCGCGCCTCTAGGGATCGCGGGGGCTTCATTTTCGATAGGGACGCGACGGAGGTCGTCGCGTCGCAAGGGAGGGCGTTCGAACTGGGTCCGTGCGCCGATCCCCCGTCGTATTCCGCGTTGGGAAAGGCTATTCATCCGCACGAACTGTCCTGGCGCCGCAACAAAAGGAACCGACCATGATGAACCTCGAACTCCTCGTGAACGGCGAAGCCGTCGTCAAGATGGAGATCAATACGACCCTGCTGTCGCAGCTCCTTCAACTGAAGGTTTCGCCGGCCGGCGCCGCCGAGCTGGCCAAGAGTTCGCCTCTCACGAAAGCCCAGGCCGAAGCGCTCCTCTCGCAGGTCGACAAAAAGTGCGCCGAGTTCCTCAAGCGAGTCGCCGCCGGCCAGGGCGTGCTGACATGGGGCGAGACGAAGGCGCTTTTCAACGTCAAGGACTGGGACGCGTTCACGTCGGGCCCAGGAAAGACCCTCGCGCGCGCCACGCGTCACGTCCTTCACGACAAGTCCGCGCGGCTGGTATGGCGGATCGAGCACGAGTGGGAGGGCCTCGAGAAAGGGGAAGACGAAGTCTGCATGCTTCACGTCGACGGCGCCGCCTTGCAAGCCCTGCGCGAGGCGACCGGATCGGGCGCCTAGCAGCGACGCGCCGACAGCGCGCGGCCGTCCGGCAAGAATTGCGACGGCGGCAGGCGAAGCGTCTGCGCTTCGCCGAGCATGGCGCGATATTCCCGCGTCGAACCGTCGGCGGCGCACAGATAGGCGCCCGCCAAGGCGAGAGCCCCGACGATCGGCGCGATCAAGCTGACTCCGCCCGCCCCGGCGATGCGGATCGCGGCGATATCAGGCGATAGGCCCGCGCTTCTGATCCGATCGTTCGCCGCCATTGCGCCGAGGACGACGATCGACTTGCCGTAACGAGCGAGAAAGGCGGCGACGGCGAGGTCGAAAACGGGGCTCCACGCCGCAGCTTCGTAGGTCATCGCCGCTTGCGCGGCCAGGATCGCGGCGCCGATGCGGTATTGCTTGCGATAGAGCAGCCAAAGGCTGGCGAAGGCGCCCGCCGCGAGCGAGCGGCTGCGCTTCAGACCCGGCGCGCCCTTCATTTCCAGCCAAAGCGGGCGGTATCGGCGCCAGTTCGCGCCGATGTAGTCCCGCATGCCGGCCTCTTCGCTCGGCTCGGCGACCGCCGGCCGGCTCGGCTCGTCCGCGCCCGACGGACCGCCGTCGCGAAACGCGGCGCGCGCGGCGGCGGCCGTTTCGAGATAGGCGCGGGAATCATGCTCGGGCGCGGGCCTCGCCGCCGGCCTGAGCGTCGACGCGCCGCGTTTACCGAAAACAACCTGTCGACCGGACACGGCGGACCTCGCGCGCGCCCTTCTGCGCGTATTCATTCTCGTCCACGCGGCCTTAATCTTCCTTTTCCCAACATCGTAAAGATTTTCCTCAGGCCATTGCAGGCGCTTCTCGGCGGCGCCGTCATCGACCGCGCCGGCGGCCTCGACAAAGGGCCACGCGAACTGAGACAATGGCGCCGCGAGCGGAGCAAGCATGGATTCGTCGATTCTCAAAGCCGTCGGTTTCGTGCATTTGCACGTGCACAGCGCCTTTTCGCTGCGCGAGGGCGCGCTGTCGATCGAGGCGCTGGCCAAGCTCGCCAAGGCCGATTCGATGCCCGCCCTGGCGATCACCGACTCCAACAACCTCTTCGGCGCGCTGGAGTTTTCCGAAAAGCTCGCCAAGTCAGGGGTGCAGCCGATCATCGGCGCGCAGCTCACGGTCGACTTCGCCGACGCGCCGGCCAGCGCCTCGCGCCTCGCCGAGACGCGGGCCGCGCGCGCGCCGCTGGTGTTCATCGCGCAGGACGAGGCGGGCTATCGCGCGCTGATGCGGCTCGCCTCGCGCGTCTGGCTCGACCCCAAGGACGGCGACGAGCCGCATATCGGCTTGGCCGCGCTCGAAGACGCCGCGGGCCTCATCGCCCTCACCGGCGGGCCGGCCGGGCCGATCGACCGCGCGCTGGCGCTCGGCCTCGCCGATGTCGCCGCGGCGCGCCTGAAACGGCTCGCCCAGCTGTTCGACGGGCGGCTCTACGTCGAGATCCAGCGCCACGGGCTGGAGAGCGAGCGCACGAACGAGCCGGCGCTGATCGATCTCGCCTATGCCCAGGGCCTGCCGCTGGTCGCCGCCAACGAGCCCTATTTCGCCGGCGCCGCCGATTACGAAGCGCAGGACGCGCTGCTCTGCGTCGCCGAAGGCGCGCTGGTCGGCGCGCCCGAGCGCCGCCGCCTGTCGCCGGAGCATCGCTTCAAGACGCGGGCGGAAATGCTCGCGCTGTTCGCGGACTTGAAGGAGGCGACCGAAAACAGCGTCGAGATCGCGATGCGCTGCGCCTATCGCCCGCTGACGCGCAAGCCGATCCTGCCGCGCTTTTCCGTGCCCGGCGGCAAGGCGGTCGACGAGGAGCAGGAATTACGCCGCCAGGCGAGCGAGGGGCTGGAGCGGCTCATCGCGCTCTACGGCTGCGCGCCGGGTCACAGCGCCGACGATTACCGCCAGCGGCTCGAATTCGAGCTCGGCGTCATCGTCAGAATGAAATTTCCCGGCTATTTCCTCATCGTCGCCGATTTCATCCAGTGGGCCAAGGCGCAGGGGATTCCCGTCGGGCCGGGGCGCGGCTCGGGCGCGGGCTCGCTGGTCGCCTACGCGCTGACGATCACCGATCTCGACCCCATCCGCTTCGGCCTGCTGTTCGAGCGCTTTCTCAACCCCGAGCGCGTTTCGATGCCGGACTTCGACATCGACTTCTGCCAGGACCGGCGCGACGAGGTGATCGCCTATGTGCGCCGCCGCTACGGCGAGGATCGCGTCGCCCAGATCATCACCTTCGGCTCGTTCCTGGCGCGCGGCGTGCTGCGCAACGTCGGGCGCGTGTTGGAAATGCCGCTCGGCCAGGTCGACAAGCTCGCCAAGCTGGTGCCGCAGAACCCGGCCAAGCCCGTGACGCTGAAACAGGCCGTCGCCGACGAGCCGCGCCTGCAGGAGGCCGCCAACGCCGACCCGAGGGTGGCCAAGATGCTGGCGATCGCCGAGCGGCTGGAGGGGCTCTATTCCAACGCCTCGACCCACGCCGCGGGCGTCGTCATCGGCGACCGGCCGCTGGTCGAGCTGGTGCCGCTCTATCGCGACCCCAAGTCGGAGATGCCGGCGACGCAGTTCAACATGAAATGGGTCGAGCCGGCGGGGCTGGTCAAATTCGACTTTCTCGGCCTGAAGACGCTGACGACCTTGCGCAAGGCGCAGAACCTGCTGGCGCGGCGCGGGATCGAAGCGGACTTGGGAAAGATCCCGCTCGACGACGCGAAGACCTACGAAATGCTCGGGCGCGGCGAGACGGTCGGCGTGTTCCAGGTGGAAAGCGCGGGGATGCGCAAGGCGCTGGCGGAAATGCGCGCCGACCGCTTCGAGGACATCATCGCGCTGGTGGCGCTCTACCGCCCCGGCCCGATGGCCAATATCCCCACCTATTGCGCGCGCAAGCTCGGCCACGAGGCGCCCGACTACATCCATCCCAAGGTCGAGCCGACTTTGCGCGAGACCTTCGGCGTCATTATCTATCAGGAACAGGTGATGCAGATCGCGCGCGATCTGTCGGGCTATTCCCTTGGGGAAGCCGACATGCTGCGCCGCGCGATGGGCAAGAAGATCAAGTCGGAAATGGACGCGCAGCGCGCGCGCTTCGTCAAGGGCGCCCTCGAACGCGGGCTGACGAAGGCCAAGGCGGACGAAATCTTCGACCTGCTCGCCAAATTCGCCGATTACGGCTTCAACAAGAGCCACGCCGCGGCCTACGCGCTGATCGCCTATTGGACCGCCTGGTTCAAGGCCAATCACCCCGCCGAATTCCTCGCGGCGTCGATGACGCTCGACAAGTCCAACACCGACAAGCTCGCCGAATTTCGCGCCGAGGCGCTAAGGCTCGGGCTCAAGGTCGCGCCGCCCTCGGTCAACGGCTCCGACGTCGATTTCGACGTGCGCCAGGACCCCTCGGGCGCGTTGTCGATCGCTTATGCCCTCAGCGCGATCAAGGGCGTCGGCGAAGGCCAGGCGGGCGCGATCGTCGCGGCGCGCGAAGGACGTCCCTTCGCCTCGCTGAGCGAGGTCGCGCGGCGCGTCGATCCGCGCGCCGTCGGCAAGAAGACGCTGGAGAGCCTCGCCGCCGCCGGCGCCTTCGACGAACTGGAGAGCGACCGCGCCGTCGCCTTCGCCTCGATCGAGCCGATGCTCGCGCTCGCCCATCGCCACGCCGAGGAGAAGGCGGCGGGACAGAACGCGCTTCTGTTCGGCGAAGCCGATTCCGCGCCGCTCAAGGTTCGCGCCGATCCCTGGCCGACGGCCGATCGGCTGCGGCGCGAATTCGACGCGGTCGGCTTCTTCCTCTCCGGCCATCCCTTGGAAGCCTACGATTCCGCACTGAAGCGGCTGCGCGCGACGCGCTGGGCGGATTTCGCACGCTCGGTGCGTGGCGGCGCGACCACCGCCCGGCTCGGCGCCAGCGTGCTCGACCGCTACGAGCGGCGCACCAAGAGCGGCTCGAAGCTCGGCGTCATCCAGCTCTCCGACCCGAGCGGCCAATACGAGGCGATCATCTTTCAGGAGGGCCTCGCCCAATACCGCGACCTGCTGGAAAAAGGCTCCGACGTGCTCGTGACCTTGCAGGCCAATGTCGAAGGCGAGGACGTGCGCGCGCGCATCGTCCAGGTGGAATCGCTGACCCTGGCCGCCGCCAAGGTCCACAAGGGCCTGCGCGTCTTCGTGCGCGACGAAGCCCCGCTCGCCTCGATCGAGGAGCGCCTGCGCGCCAAGGGCGAGGGCGAAGTCTGGCTGGTGGTGATGCTGGGGCCGCGCGAGGGCGAGGTCGAGGTCAAGCTCCCCGGCCGCTACGCCGTCACCGGGGCGCTCGCCGGCGCGCTGAAGGCGGTGAGCGGCGTGGTGGCGGTGGAGCACGTGTAGGGGGGTATTGGGCGTACACGAGAATGCACTCATAGGATCAGGATGGATTTCTTCAGGGAAACCATCACGCGGCGCCTCGGCGGGCAAAGTCTGGGGACTGCGAATGGCGCGAAGTCGCGAACACCGCCGGCGATGAGGGCGCGGACAGAGAGGCTGCGAGTTGGCCCACGGTCGTCCACTCGATTGCATCACCGTAACGGCGCTCGATGTCGTCAAACAGTCGATCAAGATAGTTCATATAGAGATGATCAACCCCGTCGAGATGGGTGTGGCCCGGCACGTTCTTGGAGATATGGGCTTTAATTGACAGGATTCCGCCGGCCTCAAGAATCTCAAAAGCCCGCTCCGGCGGCGAAGTCGCTTGAAAATTGGTGCTGATGTGCAGGAGGTTCGCTGCAATTCGCTCAGGGAAAAGCATGCTGACGCCAGCGAGGCCTGACATCGCCGTTTTTGCCTGTTTCGATACCGGGGTCTGTACGTCCCGGGCTGAAGACACCCATTCGATCCCCACGTCGCAGCATGCTTGTTGCAACGCGGGCGGACAACTCCATCCAGGGGGCTGAAGACCGCGCGTCCACCGCAACCCGGCCTCATCGAAAATTCGCATGGCTTTGCCGAGCATCTCAGCGCACGCAGCCGGATCTTGCTCCTGAAATTCGACCCAGACCATTTGGCCCCGGTGTATGTGATGCAGCCCATGCAGAGCGATCTCCGTGCGCGGCATCGCATTGAGAAACGAGACAAATTCGGGATGACGCCGGACATCCATGGTGCCTTCCGGCAGGATGTCCGCGCAAAAAAACTGGTTGCGGACCCAGGGTACGCGCCGCCAAAATCGGTGTGCGACGGGCGATATCTGACGCCAGTCTGGCGTGACGAAAAGAGTGACCTGGAGTTTCGGATGTCGTTCCAACAGCCACAACAGATGGCCTAACGCCCCCTTCTCCAGATCGCCGCCCGCTTCATAGGCGCTTTGCGAAGTGCCGGGAAAGACGTCGTCGACGCTCAGCACCGCCGCAGCCGACTTGCCGCCATGGTACCAGGGGATGGGACCTAGATTGGCCTGGTCCAAAATGAAAGCGTCGCGCAGCATCTGGGCGGCGACGAATTGGTCACCGTGCATATTCTTGGCTCCGCTTTCCCGTGATCACTGGCCACGCTGGCTGGGCATCGGACGTAATCCCTGGGGACATTGTCCGTTCTCGGTGACCAATGTCTTTAGATTGACGCAAAGCGAGAGCTCAGAAAGGCGTCTTGGTGAATACGCGATGAAGGCGATCTTTCACTGTTCGTACCGCAGCCGAGCACAATTCGCGTCGTCGCTCCGATTGAAGAACTCACCGCGATAAGCTTCCTTCGAATGACGGGCTTGTAGATCGATACACGCGGGCGCTTGGGGCGCCGGCCGATCGCTCGCGGAAGTCACCCTGTCATTTGGCGCTGATAGTTACGCCTCGCCTCGTTGCTGCCGGGGTGGACGGCTGGTGTCCGCCAGGGACGTGTGAAAACTCCGCTTTCGCTTGAAAAATGGACGCGCTCAGCACGATTTTCGCGGTGTGGCGCACTTCTGGTCGCTTAGAATGCTCGAAACTTCGGTGAAGATCGGCATGACCGATCTATCGCCCGAGTTTCCACAGAGGAAATGCCCGATGCGAACGGTCAGAGCCGGGGCGCCAAGCGTCATATTTTCACCGCTAGGGAAGCCCCGTTGAATTCGGAGATTCGTCCCGAGATGCGATGGAGAATTCTTTTACCATAATCTGCGAATGTACGATTCGAGAGCGAATTCGAAACGCAAATTAACTGCAGCAAATTAGCGTCAATCGACTTGCACATGAACGAGGGAAGTCTCGCGCCGATTGGCGGCGTGAGCCGCGAAACGGAATCAGTCGCCGGCTGGGCTGAGAACGGCGTATTGCCGAGCCATAGCGCCGCAAGCGCCGGCGTTCGCGGCCGAACAAACAGTCAGAACTTCGCGAACGTGGATTTTTCATGAAAAATCGGGCGTCGACCAAGCCTGCGATCTTTGTTCCCGCTCCGGAACCCGGTCAGCGAGCCGTTGATCGGCCGACCCTGGGCGCCGCCGATCCCGCCGGCGCAGTCGCCAATGCCGAGGAACGCGACGCGGCGCTCGACGTTCGCAGCATGCAGTCCGCTCTTGTTCAGGCGTTCGAGGACGAGCCTCCGGGCCGCGGCGAGGCTGCGCCGGCGCCAGGCGAGGCAAAGCCGGCGCAAGAGGCGCAACAGCCCGCGCGCCGCAGCCTCCTGTCGCGCGCTTCGCCCAAGCGGTTCGTCAAGGCGGGCGTCGGGATCGCCCTGCTCGTGACGTTCGGCTGGATGCCGCTGCAGACGCTTCTTCTGGCCTCCAGCGTCGAGGCGGTGGTCAACTCGCGGATCGTGACGGTCCGTTCGCCGATCGACGGCGTCGTCGCGGCGGCGCCGCAAGAATTCAAGGCGTGGTCGGCGGCCAAAGGCGCGCCCGTGCTCCGCATCCGCGACGACAAGGCTGATCGCGGCCGCCTCGACGATTTGCGCCGTCAACTCGGCGCCCTCGAAGACCAGCGGCCGAAACTGGCGCGCCAACTCCAACTCGCCCAGGCGAACCTGGACGAACTGACGAAGCAAACGCAGCAATTCACCGAAGGGCGCATTCGCCAACTCAACGCGCGCGTCGCCGCTCTGGGCCACGATGTCGTGGCCGCCGCGGCGCGGGCCGAAGAGGCCGACGCCGCCCTCGCCCGGGCCAACGCTCTGGTGAAATCCGGCACGTTGTCGGCGGCCGAGGTCGGACGTCTGCGGCGCGACAAGATTGTCGCCGACGAGAATGAAGCGGGCGCCCGCCAACGCCTCGAAGAGGCGTCGGTCGAGCTCGCCGCCGCCAACCAAGGCGCATTCCTCGGCGACAGCTACAACGATCGACCGAGCTCGGCCCAGCGCGCCGACGAAATGCGCTTGCGCGTGGGCGACCTCGCCGCCGACCTGCAGGCGAACGACGCCGCGCTCGAACGCGCGCGCGCCGCCGTCGCCGACGAGGAAACGCGTTACCAAATCCGCTCGGACGTCGAGATCGCGCTTCCCGTCAGCGGCAGGGTCTGGGAAGTCCTGACGGCGCCGGGCGAGCACGTCAGCCGCGGCCAGGATCTCATGCGCCTGCTCGACTGCGCGAGCGCCGTCATCACGGCGAACGTCAGCGAATCCGTCTACAATAGATTACAGGTGGGCAGCCCCGCGACGTTCCGCCCGTCGACAGGCGGCGACTCCTATGCCGGGTCGGTGGTCAACCTGACGGGAAGCGCCGGGGCGCCGGCCAATTTCGCCATCATACCAAGCAGCTTGATCAAAGAAGCCTATCACGTGACCGTCGCCGTTCCCGAGATCGCGGAAAGCGGCGAATGCAGCGTGGGGCGAACGGGGCGCGTCACGTTCGAAGACGGCGCCGTCGAAGCCGGCGCGACATCGGCCGACGCCCGCGCGCTGGGTCTGCGCCGTGATTAAGGTCGGTCTGGCCGAACTCTTCGCCGCGCTTTGGCCGACGTTGGTCCTGCTGGGCGCCAGCCTCGCGTTCATGGCGACCGTGCGACGCGACTCCGCGCCCGCGCGATTGGGCGTGACGGCGGTCAGCCTCGCGCTGCTGATGCGCTACGTCTTCTGGCGCACGACATCGACATTGCCGCCAGCGGGGTTCACGCTCGATTTTGCGCTCGGCCTGACGTTCCTGCTGGTCGAATCGGGCGGTCTTGCCGCGGCGGCGCTGTCGCTTATCTTCTTGTCCCGCACGCGCGATCGTTCGCCGGAGGCGGATCGCGACGCGCAATGGCTCGACGGTCTGGCGCAAAAGCCGCTGATCGATCTCTTCATCTGTTCGTACAATGAAGAAGAAAGCATCTTGGAGCGCACCGTTATCGGCGCCACCGGGATGGATTACCCGAATTACCGGGTGTGGATGCTCGACGACGGGGCGCGGCCCTGGTTGCGCGCTTTGTGCGAAAGCCTCGATTGCGGCTATATCGCGCGGCCCGACAACGCCCATGCCAAAGCGGGCAACATCAACTATGCCCTGGGGAAAGTCGCGGAGCTGCCGAATCCGCCGCAGTTCATCTCGATCCTCGACGCCGACTTCGTCCCGGCGCCCAACTTTCTGTCGCGCGCGATGACGCTGTTTCGCGACGATCGCATCGGGATCGTCCAGACGCCGCAACATTTCATCAATCCGGACCCGATCCAATCCAATCTGCTGGTGACCCGTGTCTGGCCGGACGATCAAAGATTCTTCTTCGATGTCGTTATGCCCTCCAAAGACGCCTGGTCGACAGCGTTCTGTTGCGGCACGTCTTCGATCATCCGTTTCGAACCTTTGCGCGCCATCGGCGGCTTCCCCACCGATTCCGTCACGGAGGACTACCTCCTGACTTTGCGAATGAAGGAAGCCGGCTTCACGACGGTCTATCTGAACGAGCCACTCTCGCTGGGATTGGCGCCCGAGGGCCTCAAGGAATACCTCACGCAGCGCAACCGCTGGTGTCTCGGTTTCATGCAGATCGTGCGCGGTCGCAGCGGGCCGTTTTCACGCACGAGCCGTCTGACGTTCATCGACAGACTGTCGCTCGTCGAGAGCTTCCTCAATTGGGCCGCGGTCTATGCCGCCAGGCTCATGGGCCTGATCATCCCGATTCTGTACCTGTTGTTGGACATCAAAACGGTGCGCGCCAATCTGGGCGACGTCGTCAGCTATTTTCTTCCCTATTATATTTGGAACACAGCGACGATGAATTGGACGACGCGCGGGCGGCAGATCCCGATCATGTCCGACGCTTGCCAGCTCGTCGCGGCGCCGGAAATCATCAAGGCGGTCGTGATCGGCCTTGCGAAGCCGCAAGGGCAGAAATTCAAAGTGACCGCCAAGGGCGGCGATCGCGACCGCCGCTTCGTCGAGTGGCCGCTGCTCAGGTTCTACGGCGCGCTTCTCCTCCTGACGGTTGCGTCGATCGGTTACGCCTTCCATGTCAATGTTCGTGGCGACGGGCTCGAATTCGGCGTGCTGGCGCTGTTCTGGAGCTGGTACAATTGCGCCGTCCTATTGGTCGTCTGCTTCGTGTGCGTCGAACAACCCAGGCGGCGAAAGGCGGAGCGCTTCGAGACAAAGGAACTCGTCGCCCTGACGATCGACGGCGTGAACCACTTGCGCCAACTGATCGACATTTCCATTTCCGGCGCGCAAATCAGCGGACTTGCGCCGGGGCCAAAAGACAGCGCGATCAAATGCCGAATGGGAAACTGTGTTGTCGAGGCGCGCATCGTCCGCATCAACCCAAGTTCCTTTGCGGTCAGTTTCGATGGATCGCTCGCCGTCCGATACGCGATGATCCGCCATTTCTATTCGGGCCAGTATGTCAAGGCCATCGAAAGCGTGAACGTCGCCAGCGTGACCGAGGCAGTGGCGCGGCGGCTGTTTCGCTAGGCGCGGACGAATGCGGCAAGCATCATTCGGTATCGCGTCCCGACGCCGTTCCGCATCGTATATTATTGATCGCAAACGGAATAAAGGCGTCACGGTTCCGCGGCGAATAATAATAATTTCTTCAAGGCGGCGGTAACCATACCGACGCGAAGGAACGTTCTATGCTCGTCTCAATGCTCTTAGCGCAAAGTCGGAAATACACTATTCACTTCCGTTGGGTAGTTTGTAATTGGTCGCTCTTTCGACATTGGGCGACGCGAGCGCGGAAGGAAGTGCCGCTTCGGCTTGAAAAAAGAAGCCAGGGATGAGTTTCCAGTCGCTGAAATCGGACGCGTCGCGTGAGGAAGCGCAGCGCATCGACAAGGAGCCGGCGGGGCGGGTGTTGATCGTCGACGACATCGTCGACAATCGCGTGGTGCTCGCGCGCCTGTTTCAACGACGGGGCTTCGAGATCGAGCAAGCCGGAGACGGAGAGGAGGCGCTGCGGCTGATCGAACAGCGGGCCTTCGACGTCGTCCTGCTCGACGCGACGATGCCCGGGCTCGCGGGCGAGGAGGCGCTGCGCCGCATTCGCGCGACCTGGTCGGCGGCGATCCTGCCCGTCATCATGGTGACCGCGAAGGCCTTCACCGCGGATGTCGCGAAGTTCTTGAAGCTCGGAGCGAACGATTGCGTCACCAAGCCGGTCGACTTCGCCGTCGCGCTGGAGCGGGTCATCAAACAGGTGGCGCGACGACGCGCCGAACTCGAACTGCGCCGCGTCAACAAAGCGCTCGAGGACGCCAAGAAACAGCTCGAGGACCGGGTCACGGAACGAAGCGCGCAATTGGTCGAGGCCAACGCCGCGATCAGCGAGGAGGCCGCGCGCCGGATGGCGACGGAAGACCGGATCGCCTATCTCGCCCATCATGACACGCTGACCGGACTCGCGAACCGGTTCCATTTCGAGTCGATGTTGCTGGCGGCCGCAATTCGCGCGCGCGAGGAGCGATTGCGCTTTTCCGTCCTGTTCGTCGATCTCGACGGGTTCAAGAATATCAACGATTCGCTCGGCCATTCGGTCGGCGACGCGCTCTTGCGGGAAGTCGCGGAGCGCATTCGCTCGACGCTGCGCGGAGGTGATTTTTCCGCACGGTTCGGCGGGGACGAGTTCGCCATCCTTCATGTCGCGGACGACATCGAGCCGAGTTCGATCGCCTTGGCGCGCCGGCTGATCGAGATCGTCAGCGCCTGTCAGATGGCCGACGGCCACAAGGTGTTCGTCGGCGCCAGCGTCGGGATCGCGCTCGCGCAGGACGAACCGGTCGATCCGGTCACGCTGATGAAGCGCGCCGATCTCGCGATGTATCGGGCGAAGGCGGACGGACGCGGACAATATCGCCTGTTCCACCCGGACATGGACACGCTCGTCCAGACCCGGCGCACTCTCGACCTCGCGCTTCGGACCGCGCTGACGCAAGGCGAATTCGAATTGTTCTTTCAGCCGATCGTCAGCATCGCGCGGCGACGCATCACCGGCTTCGAAACGCTGCTGCGATGGAATCACCCGGATCGAGGCCTCGTGGCGCCGGACGAATTCATCGCTCTGGCGGAAGACACCGGCCTGATCGTTCCCATCGGGGAATGGATCGTGCGGCAAGCCTGCGTCGAGGCGGCGCGCTGGCCGGGCGACCTCCTGGTCGCGGTCAATCTCTCCGCCATCCAGTTCCGCAACCGAAGTCTGGTGGCGGTGGTGATGGACGCGCTGGCCCGCTCGGGCCTTCCTCCGGCGCGCCTGGAGCTGGAGATCACCGAGTCCGCCCTTCTCGCCGACAACAGCCAGACGGTCGACATGCTGCGCCAGCTTCGGCACATCGGCGTGCGTATCGCGCTCGATGATTTCGGCGCCGGCTTTTCCGGCCTCGGCTATCTTCGCTCCGTCAGGTTCGACAAGATCAAGATCGACAAGTCGTTCGTCAACGACATGGCGTCGAATGACGAGAGCCTCGCGATCGTGCGGGCGGCGATCAGCATCGGCGCCACTCTCGGCATTTCGACGACCGCCGAGGGCGTCGAAACGGAGGATCAGTTGCACGGGCTCGCCGCCGAGGGCTGCGCCGAGGCGCAGGGCTATCTGTTCGGCGCGCCGCAGCCGGCGACGCTGGCGCCGCGCGCGATCGAGCGCATCCTGGAAATGCGCTGCTGGCCGGTTGCGACAGCGCGCCTGCAGCCCGGCGACTTGAAGGTCGCCAGGCTCGTCAGGCGCTGAGTCCGACGCGCCGCGGCTCGAGGTCGACAAGTTTTGAAATCTCGCGACGGCGCGAAAAACCGGGTCGCCCCGCCCTTGCCTTTCGCCCCGCCCTCCTATATAGGCGCGACCATTCCACAGGCGGATTTTCGTGGGCCCTGCTTCAAGGGTTCGCTCCGGTGGCGAGGATCTCCTCGCCTCATCGATCCGCCGAGGTTCAACCGGAAAGGAAAACGCAGTGTCTCTGCCTGATTTCACCATGCGCCAGCTTCTCGAATCGGGCGCGCATTTCGGCCACCAGTCGCATCGCTGGAACCCCAAGATGGCGCCCTATATCTACGGCGCCCGCAATTCCATCCATATCATCGATCTCGCGCAGACCGTGCCGCTGCTGCACCAGGCGCTGAAGACCGTCTCCGACACGGTCGCCAAGGGCGGGCGCGTGCTGTTCGTCGGCACCAAGCGCCAGGCGGCGAGCGAGATCGCCGAGGCCGCCAAGCGCTCGGCGCAATATTTCGTCAATTCGCGTTGGCTCGGCGGCATGCTCACCAACTGGAAGACCATCTCCGCCTCGATTTCGCGGTTGCGCAAGCTCGACGAGATGCTCGGCGAAGGCGCCAAGGGCCTGACCAAGAAAGAGCGCCTGATGCTGTCGCGCGAGCGCGAAAAGCTCGAGAAGGCGCTCGGCGGCATCAAGGACATGGGCGGCACGCCCGACCTCGTCTTCGTCATCGACACCAACAAGGAAGCGCTGGCGATCAAGGAAGCCAACCGGCTCAAGATTCCGGTCATCGCGATCCTCGACACCAACAGCGATCCCGACGGCGTCGCGCTCCCCATTCCCGGCAACGACGACGCCAGCCGCGCGATCCAGCTCTATTGCGATCTCGTCGCGCGCGCGGCGATCGACGGCATTTCGCGCAGCCAGGGTTCGCACGGCGTCGACCTCGGCGAGGCCGAGGCGCCGATCGCCGAAGCGCTGCCCGAGCCGAGCGAGCCGAGCGAGCCGGAAGCCTCCCCGGTCGAACATTTCGAGTTGCTGGCCGCCCCGCGCGGCGCGCCCGACGATCTGGCCAAGCTCACCGGCGTCGGCCCGCAGATCGTCAAGAAGCTCAACGAGCACGGCGTGTTCCATTATTGGCAGGTCGCCGCGATGACCAAGGACGAGGCCGACAAGCTCGACGCCGACCTCAAGTTCAACGGCCGCATCGCCAGGGACAACTGGGTCGAGCAGGCGCGTTCGTTCATCGCCGCGGCCTGATCGGCCGCAGCGCATCGATGAAGACCAGGGCCCGGCCGACTTGGCCGGGTCCGAGCTATGGTTGACGCTCACCTAGCGGCCCCGCCGCGCTTCGGCGCGCCGCCAATGCATTGAGGACGAAGATGGCCACGATTACCGCGGCGCTGGTTAAGGACCTGCGCGAGAAGACCGGCGCGGGCATGATGGACTGCAAGAACGCGCTGGGCGAGACCGCAGGCGATATCGAAGCGGCCATCGATTGGCTGCGCAAGAAGGGCCTCGCCAAGGCGGCCAAGAAGAGCGGCCGCATCGCCGCCGACGGCCTCGTCGGCGTCGCCGTCGAGGCCAATTTCGGCGTCGTCGTCGAAGTGAACTCGGAAACCGATTTCGTCGCCCGCAACGACGACTTCCAGGCTCTGGTGCGCGGCGTCCTCGCGGTCGCGCTCGACAAGGGCGCCGCGGTGGAGGCCGAAGCGGTCAGAGCCGCCCATTACCCCGGCGGCGGCACGGTCGCCGAAGCGATCGCCAACGCCATCGCCACCATCGGCGAGAACATCACGCTGCGCCGCGCGCAAGGCTTGCATGTCGCGCACGGCGCGATCGGCCATTACGTGCACGGCCAGGTGGTCGACGGGCTCGGGCGCATCGGCGTCATCGTCGCGCTCGAATCGACCGGCGCGCACGACGCGCTCGTCGCGCTCGGCCGTCAGGTGGCGATGCATGTCGCCGCCGCCAGCCCGATCGCGCTCAACGCCGAAGCGATCGACCCCGCGGTCGTCGCGCGCGAAAAATCGGTGCTCGCCGACAAGAACGCCGGCAAGCCGCCGCACGTGCTGGAAAAGATCGTCGAGTCGGGCCTCAAGACCTATTACAAGGAGGTCTGCCTGCTCGATCAGCCCTTCGTCCACGACCCCGCCAAATCCGTCGCCCAGGCGGTCAAGGAAGCGGAGAAGACGGTCGGCGCGCCGATCGCTCTCAAAGGCTTCGTTCGCTATGCCCTCGGCGAGGGAATCGAAAAGCCGGCCGAAGAAGCGTAAACTTCCGAATCATCCGGGCGGCCCACGGGCCGCCCTTTTCGTATCGGCCCGCCATTCGACAGGAGACCGACCTTGACCGACAGCGCCCCCACGAAACCCCTGTTCGGCCGCGTCGTCGTCAAACTGTCGGGCGAAGCGTTGATGGGACCGGACCCCTTCGGCCTGCACGCGCCGACGGTCCAGCGCATCGCCGCCGATCTCAAGGCCGCGGCGGAACTGGGCGTGCAGGTTGCAGTGGTGGTCGGCGGCGGCAATTTCTTTCGCGGCCTGCTCGGCGCTGACAAGGGCATCGAGCGCGCGCGCGCCGATTCGATCGGCATGCTCGCGACGGTGATGAACGCGCTGGCGATGGAGGGCGCGCTGGAGCAGATTGGGCAGCCCGCGCGCGTCCTCTCCGCGGTGGCGATGCCGTCGCAGTGCCAGCCCTATTCGCGCCAGGCGGCCCTCGCCCATCTCGTCAAGCACCGCGTCATCATCCTCGCCGGCGGCACCGGCAACCCGTTCTTCACCACTGACACCGGCGCCGCGCTGCGCGCGGCCGAACTCTCCTGCGACGCGGTGATGAAGGCGACGCAGGTCGACGGCGTCTATTCCGCCGACCCCAAGAAAGACCCGAACGCGACGCGCTTCGAGCGCCTCACCCACGACGACGCGATCGCCCGCAATCTTCAGATCATGGACACCGCCGCCTTCGCGCTGGCGCGCGACAACGGCATCCCGGTCGTCGTCTTCTCGGTCAACGAGCCCGGCGCGATCCGCGCGGCGCTGCTCGGCCAGGGCCGCGCGACCTACGTCATGCCTTGATCGAGCCCGTCGCCTCGTCGAACGTCGCTTGGATTGCACTGGCGATGTCGTAGGATCGCCGACAACGCCGGCGGGGCCTGCGAAGAGTTGGGGGGATACGGAATTGAACGCAACGGCGGCGCGGCACGGCAAATTCAGGACCGTCGTTCAAGTGACGAGCGGCAATTTCCTGGAGATGTTCGACTTCTTCCTGTTCGGCATCTACGCCAGCCATATCGCCAAGGCTTTCTTCCCCAACGACAGCGAATTCGTTTCGCTGATGTCGACCTTCCTGAGCTTCGCCGCGGGCTTCGCCATGCGGCCGATCGGCGCGCTGGTTCTGGGCGCCTATATCGACCGGATCGGCCGCCGCAAGGGCCTGATCGTCACGCTCGGAATCATGGCGTGCGGCACCGTGCTGATCGCCTTGGTGCCGAGCTATGCGACGATCGGCCTGGCGGCGCCGCTGCTGGTGGTGCTCGGGCGGCTGTTGCAGGGCTTTTCGGCCGGCGTCGAACTCGGCGGCGTCTCGGTCTATCTCTCGGAAATGGCGACGCCGGGCCACAAGGGATTTTACGTCAGCTGGCAATCGGCGAGCCAGCAGGTCGCGATCATCGTCGCCGCGCTCATCGGCTTCGCCATCAACAAGCTGCTGACGCCGGCGGAGGTCTCGGATTGGGGATGGCGCGTTCCGTTCGTCATCGGCTGCCTGATCGTGCCGTTCCTGTTCGTGCTGCGCAGTTCGTTGCAAGAGACCGAAGAGTTCCAGGCGCGCGTCCACCATCCCGACTTCGGCGAAATCGCCCGCACGCTGACCGCCAATTGGGCCCTGGTGCTCGGCGGGATCGGCATGGTCGTCATGACGACGGTCTCGTTCTATCTCATCACCGTCTACACGCCCTCCTTCGGCAAGAACGTCTTGAAGCTCGCCGAATCCGACAGCCTTCTCGTGACGATCGCCATCGGCGCCTCGAACTTTATCTGGCTGCCGATTTCCGGCGCGCTTTCCGACCGAATCGGCCGCAGGCCCATCCTCGTCGCCACGACCCTTTTGGCGCTCCTCACCGTCTATCCCGCGCTCTCCTGGCTCGTGCGCGACCCGACCTTCGGCAAGATGCTCCTGGTCGAGCTTTGGCTGTCGCTGCTCTACGCCTGGTACAACGGCGCGATGGTGGTCGCGCTGACCGAAGTCATCCCCGCGAGCGTGCGCACCTCGGGATTCTCCCTCGCCTACAGCCTCGCCACGACGCTCGGCGGCTCGTCGCTGGCGATCTCGACCTGGCTGATCCATCACACCGGCGACAATGCCTCACCGGGATTCTGGATGAGCTTCGCCGCGCTGTGCGGCCTCGCGGCGACGCTGTTCGTTTACTCCGGCAAGGCTCGAGAAGTCGCGGCGCCGATCCGGGCGTGAGGCGCGGCGTCCGCGATCGCGACAAAAATTCGCACGCGGCGCGCGACGCCCGATGCGCCCATTGCGCGGGGCGCGAATCCGCGCTCAATTGGCAAAAAGCTCGCAAGCGGCCGGGCGTTCGGGGAGGCAAACATGGCGGCGACGGATATCGAACAGCGCACGACGACACAGATCGCCTGGCGATTCATACCCTTTCTCATCGTCTGCTATTTCGTCGCCTATCTCGACCGCGTCAACGTCGGCTTCGCCAAGCTGACCATGGATGCGGATATCGGCGTCACCGACACGATGTTCGGCTTCGGCGCCGGCGTGTTCTTTCTCGCCTATTTCCTGTTCGAAGTTCCCTCCAATCTGCTGCTCGATCGGTTCGGCGCGCGGCGCTGGATCGCGCGCATCATGTTCTCCTGGGGTCTCATTTCCGGCGCGATGGCGTTCATCCCCGATATCGCCAAGGCGACGGGGATCAGCGGCGAATACACGTTCTACAGTCTGCGAATCCTGCTCGGCTTCGCCGAAGCGGGATTTTTCCCCGGCATCATCTTCTTCCTCACGCTGTGGTTCCCCACGACCTATCGCGCGCGCATCGTCGGCTATTTCATGGCGGCGATCCCGCTGTCCTCGGCGCTGGGCTCGCCGGTTTCCGCCTCGCTGCTCGGGCTGAACGGCGTCGGCGGATTCAAGGGATGGCAATGGCTGTTCATCGCGGAAGCGGCTCCGTCGCTTATCCTGGCCGTCGTCACCTATTTCTATCTGACCGACCGGCCGGCGGACGCGACCTGGCTCGACGACGAGCAACGCACTTGGCTGAGCGCTAGGCTCGCCTCCGAGGACAAGGTTCGCGAGACCGTCTCGCCCGCCAGCGTCCTGGCGAGCCTCTATGACGGGCGCGTGCTCGCGCTGTCGCTGGTCTATTTCGGCGCGGTCGCGTGCCTTTACGGCGTCGGCTTCTGGTTGCCGACGATCGTCAAGGGCTTCGGCGTGTCGATCGCGATGACCGGCTGGATCAACGCGATCCCCTATCTCGTCGGCTTTTTCGGCATGATCTGGTGGGGTATGCGGTCGGACGCGCGGATGGAGCGCACCCGCCATCTCGCCATCGCGTTGGCGATCGCGGCGATCGGCGTCGGCGCGTCGGCCTTCATCAGCGATCCGCTCTTCAAGATGATCGCGCTGACTTTCGGCGCCTTCGGCGTCTTCGCGTCGCTGCCGATTTTCTGGACCTTGCCGACGGCGATCCTTTCCGGTGCCTCGGCGGCGGCGGGAATCGCGGCGATCAATTCGATCGGCAATCTCTCCGGCTATTTCGGCCCCTTCGTCATCGGCTGGATCAAGGACGCCACCGGCAGCTTCGCCTGGGGTCTGGCGGCCGTCGCGGCTTGCGCCGCGATCGCGCTGGTCATCGCCCTGGCGTTGGGCCACGACACGTCGCTGGAGAGGGCGCCCGACGAAGCGCGCGCGCCTTGACAGCCGCGTGACGCCGGAATCAATTCAAGGGAAAATTGAGGGAGGACGCCATGTTGACTCGAAGAGGTTTCGCCGCCTGCGCGCTTTGCGCGATCAGCGGTTTCATCGCCACGGGCGCGTACGCGCAGAGCGCGGCGCCGGCCGGGTTCAAGCGCACGATCATCAAGCAGACGGACGGACCGATGGAGGGCTACGTCACCGTCAACGTGCGCGTCGAAATCGACCCCGGCGCTGTGATCGCCCGCCACACGCATCCCGGAATCGAGTCGAGCTACATCGTCGAGGGGACGCTGGAGCTTTCCGTCGAAGGCGAGGCCACGCGAACCATCGCCGCCGGCGACGGTTTCCAGGTGGCGCCGCGCGTGCCCCACAGCGGCAAGGCCGGCGACAAGCCCGCGATCATCGCCGCGACCTATGTCGTCGAGAAGGGCAAGCCGCTCGCCTCGCCGGCGTGAGGCTCCGCGCGGGACGTTGACGGCGCGGGCGAGGCCGACCTAAGGATTTGGCCGCTACGGAGGCCACGATGTCGATACCCCTCGCTCATGCCGGCAACGCCGATCAGATCGCGTATTGGAACGGCCCCGGCGGGCGCCGCTGGACCGATCGCCAGGAGATGCAGGACGCGGTTTTCGCGCCGATCGCGGAACTGCTTTACGCGCGAGCGCGCGTCGCGCCCGGCGAGCGCGTCATCGACGTCGGTTGCGGCTGCGGCGTGACGACGCTCGAAATCGCCCGCCGCGTCGGCTCTCAGGGCCGCGTGATCGGCCTGGACATTTCCGTGCCGATGATCGCGCGGGCGCGCGAGCGGGCGCCGGCCGACGTCGCCGTCGAGTTCGTCCTCGCCGACGCCACGTTGCACGAATTCGCGCCGGGCTGGGCGAATGTTCTGTTCTCGCGCTTCGGCGTGATGTTCTTCGCCGATCCCGTCCTGTCCTTCGCCAACCTGCGCAAGGGCCTCGCGCGCGGCGGACGCGCGGTCTTCGCGTGTTGGCGCGAGCCCAAGCTCAATCCCTGGCAGATGATCGCCTTGAAGGCGGCGTGCAAGCACGTTCCCCGCCTGCCGGACGTCGGCCCCGACGATCCCGGCCCGTTCTCCTTCGCCGATGAAGGGCGCGTGCGAAGGATTCTCGGCCAGGCCGGCTTCGACGCAATCGCGCTGACGCCGGTCGACCTCGAACTCGACATCGCCGCCGGAAGAGGTTTCGAGGCCGCGCTCGCCACGTCGCTGGAAATCGGCGCCGCGAGCCGCGCGCTCGAAGGCCAGCCCGACGATCTGCGCGCCGCCGCCGCCGCCGAAATCCGCGCCGCCCTGACGCCGCATCGGCGCGGCGACAGCCTGCCGCTCGGCGCCGCGATCTGGATCGTCGAGGCGATCAACCCGTGACGTCGGCCATGGTTTTACGAGGCCCCTGGCATGAGCTATTGTGCCGCGATGAGCCCTGACAGCCCCGCCGTGGATGAAGCGCGCCGCATGTGCGTGGACATCGTCCGCCGCTATCTGCCCGACCCGGCATATAGGATATTCTTGTTTGGTTCGCGCGCCCGGGGAACCGCGCATGAACGATCCGATATCGATATCGGGATCGAGGGGCCCGTCCCTGTGCCTTACGAGATTCTCGCCTCGATCCTGGCCGAGATCGAAGAAGCGCCGACGCTCTATTCCATGGATGTCGTCGATTTCAAACGTGTGCCCGAACAGTTTCGCGCCGTTGCGTTCGAGCACATAGCGGAAATCGTATGACGAAGCTCCCCTCGCTCAGGAGAGACCTTTCATCGGCGATCACCCGCCTGGAAGAAGCGCACGCGCTGCCGAAAGATTCCATCGTGCGGGATTCCTGCATTCAACGATTCGAAATCGCTTTCGAGCTGTGCTGAAAGATGCTCAAGGCCTTCCTCGAAGAGGAGCACAACGCCATCTGCACGTCGCCGCGCACCTGTTTCAAGGCGGCGTTCAAGAACGCGCTCATCGGCGACGATCCCTTTTGGATCGATATGACGAAATTGCGCAACTACACCGTCCACACTTACAACGAGAGCCTCGCCGAATACGTCTACGCCAGGCTTCCGGCTTGCGTGCGCGGTTTCGCGAGCCGCTGGCGGCGACGGGTTAAACAAGAGAGCGAGGGCGGCCTGTCGGGGCGATGACGGCTTTCGACGATCGCCTCGGTTACACACAGCGTAGCTTGGTGACAGGACATGTCTTCGATCGTATTTGGGGTTGAGTAAAATCTCGCGGTAATTCAGTTGTTGTCGCGATAGGCATACCTGAAAGAGACGGCTCTGATTTAATTCATTCAGACTCACGCCGCAAAGTGGAGAAAGGAGCAAGGCAGGGAGCATCCTGTGTCTCTGCCCACCGCCGTTTGCGGCGCCTGACGTCCGGCAATTCCGCGAACGAGCGCTTGCGATCGGGGTCTCTCTATTCAGAACTCGACCCCACTCTTGCGCAGACGCCCATCGACAATGTGAACGAACCGCACTTCGGCCGAATCATGCTCGAAGAATATCCAGTTCACGTCGTGAACGACGCCATAAAGCGTCGTGTCGTAGCCGTGGTTTTGTCTGCCCACGCGCGGCTGGCTCGCTACGAGTTCGCAGAAGCGATTCAAATCGTCGATAAAAGCATCGGCGCGCGAGACGCCGAATTGCCGCTCGATATATCTGGCGATCGCATCGGCATCGTCCACGAAGCTTGCCGCAAAGACGATGCGCATCCTCGCGATGCTTTCAGCCGCGGCGAGCGGCGGCGCGCCGTTTCAGCTCTATCGCGAGGGCGTTCGCGCCCTCGACAATTCGGCCTTCGCGTAAGTCCGCCCGGCCGCGTTCAATCGCCGCCTTTCCTTCCGGGCTCCGGACATAAGCGGCCATCGCCGTTACGTCGTCAGTCAGGGCGACGGGCGTTGCGGCGGTTTTCTCGGCGGCGGCGGTCATAAAATAATAATATCACAGAATTGCAGACCCCGCACCTGCACAGAGGCAGGGTCCGATGCCATTTCGTTTCACACCGCCGGCGTCGCGATCCCCATCACCAGCTCCGCCAGCCGCTCCGCCGCGTCGGCGACGCCGACGGCCTTGGCGGCCTTGGCGGCCGCGATCAGCGCGGCGGGATCGGCGAGGGCGCCGCGCAGCAGCTCGGCGAGGCGTTCCGGCGTGAATTCGTTCTGCGGCACGACCGTGGCGGCGCCGCTGGCGCTGAGCACGGCGGCGTTGGCGGCCTGATCCTGGTCCAGAGCGTGAGGGAACGGCACGAGGATCGACGGCCGGCCGATGACCGCGAGTTCGGATACGGTCGAGGCGCCGGCGCGGCCGACGACGAGATGCGCGCTCGCCATGCGCTCGGGAAGGTCGGGGAAGAACTCGGCGAGTTCGACGGGAAAATCCAGCTCAGCGCACGCCGCCGCGACGCGCAGCTTGTCTTCGCCGCGCGCCTGCATGGTGAGGCGGATGCGCGCGCGTTCTTGCGGCGTGAGCAGCGCGAGCGCCGCCGGCGCGATATCGGCCATCACCCGCGCGCCCTGCGAACCGCCGGTGACGAGCACGTCGAGGCGCCGGCCGTCGAAATCGGGGTAAGGCGTCGCCGCGGCGGCGATCACGCCCGGACGTACGGGATTGCCGGTGTAGTGCGACTTCGCGCTGAGCGCGGCGTCGACGCCCTTCAACTCGGGAAAGCCGGTCGCGATCAGGGAAACTCGCGGCGCCAGGAAGCGGTTGGCGCGGCCCATCACCGCGTTCTGCTCATGCAGCACGCTCGGCGCGCCCAGCAGCCACGCCGCCGTCAACGGCGGCACCGTGGGATAGCCGCCGAAGCCGACGACCGCGCGCGGCCGCAGCCGGCCGATGAGCAGCAGCGCCGAGGCGAGGCCGCCCGCGAGCACCAGCGCCGCGCGCGCCTTGTTGAGGGCGCCGGCCCCCGTCGTCGTCGCCGAGGGAATGGCGTGGATCGCGCGGGCGGGGAAATCGCCGCCGTATTTGAGCGCGCGATCGTCGGTGGCGAGTTCGACGGCCGCGCCGCGATGCGCCAGCGCCGTCGCGAGCGCGGAGGCGGGAAAAAGATGTCCGCCCGTGCCGCCGGCCGCGATGAGGATGCAGCGCGCTTCGCTCACGCCGCGCCCGACGGTTTGACGTTGAGAGCGGCGAGCGGCCGCTTGCGCGTCAGCGCGATGAGAAAGCCCATGCCGAGGCCGAGCGCGAGCAAGGACGATCCGCCGTAGGAGATGAACGGCAGCGTCATGCCCTTGGCGGGTATGGCGCGCAGGTTCACGGCCATGTTGATCCAGCTCTGTATGCCGAACATCAGCGTCAGCCCGGCCGCGGCGAAGCGGCAGAACGGATCCTGGTTGCGCAAGGCGAGCCAGAGGCCGCGGATGACGATGAAACCGAAGAAGGCGATCAGCGCGAGGCACGCGACCATGCCGAATTCCTCGCCGGTGACGGCGAACACGAAGTCGGTGTGGGCGTCGGGGAGAATGCGCTTGTAGACCCCCTCGCCCGGCCCGCGCCCGAACCAGCCCCCCGACAAAATGCTCTGCAACGCGGTGTCGACCTGGAACGTGTCGACCATGCCGCCGGTGGAATCGGGATCGATGAAACGCAGCACACGCTCGTGCACGTGCGGCGACAGCTTGAACGCCGCGAAGCCGCCGAACGCGCCGACGCCGCCCAGGCCCAGAACCCAGAACCAATGCAGGCCGGCCATGAAGAACAGCGCCGCCCAGACCAAGGAAACCAGCATCGTCTGTCCGAAATCCGGTTCGAGGATCAGCGGAACGATCGTCGCCGGCAACAGCAGGAACGCGAACGCCTTGCCCGCGAGCGCCGGCGATCCCGCGCGCCCGCCCTCGGCGAAAGCCCAGGCGCAAAGCACGACGAAGGCCGGCTTGATGAATTCCGAAGGCTGCACGCCCGCGATCCAGCGGCGCGACCCCTTGACTTCGGCGCCGAACAGCAGCGCGAGAATGATCAGCGCCATGCTGACGACGAAAACGATCAGCGCCGCGCGGCGAACGTGGCGCGGCGAAAGGAAGGACGTCGCGATCATCAGCACGGCGGAGGGCGCGAGAAGCGCCGCCTGCCGATTGACGAAATGGAACGTCGACAGATTGAGCCGTTCGGCGACCGCCGGGCTGGCCGCGAGCGCCATCACCACGCCGACCACCATCAAGGCGCCGAACGACCCGAGGAGCCAGGGATCGACGCTGCGAAACCAATCGGCGACGGGACCGCGCTCCGCTCTGGAAATCATGATCGACTCCTCCTGGGGATTGGGGCTTGCCCGGCCTCGCGAGAGGCCGCGATCAGCGCGGCGACGAGATCGCGGAAACGATCGCCGCGCGCTTCGAAATTGGCGAATTGATCGTAGGAGGCGCAGGCCGGCGACAACAGAACCACCGGCTCCGCCGCCGCGCTCCGCGCCGCGTCGCGCGCCGCGGCGCGAAGCGCGTTCTCCAGTTCGCCGCATCGCTCGAAGGCCACTTCGCTCCCCAGCGTGCGTGCGAATTCCTCGCTGGCGGCGCCGATCAGATAGGCCTTGGCGACGCGCGGAAATAAAGCGCGCAGCGGCTCGACGCCGCCGTCCTTGGCCTTGCCGCCGAGAATCCAAAAGATGTCGTGGAACGAGAGAAGCGCCTTCTCGGCGGCGTCGGCGTTGGTGGCCTTGGAATCGTTGACGAACAGAACCCGGCCGAGCCGCCCCACTTGCTCCATGCGATGAGCGAGGCCGGCAAACGAGGCCAAGCCACGCGCGATCTCCTCGGGGGCGAGGCCCAGCGCCCGCGCCGCGGCGAAAGCGAAGGCCGCGTTCTGGCCGTTGTGCGCGCCGCGCAGGGCGGGCGCGAGACGAAGATCGGCCAGCTTCTCCGGGCTTTCGCGGGCCATCAGGAATTGGTCCTCGACCCAGAGATCGGCGAGGAGCGAAGGTGCGGCGGAAATGGCCACGACATGCGGCGCCCCGCTCTGCGCCTCGCTCGCGCGCAAGCGCGCGGCGATCGCCCGGCAGGGCGCGTCGTCGGCGCCGATCAGCGCCGTCGCCGCGCGCGCGACCAGGCGCTCCTTGATCGCGGCGTAGTCTTCCAGCGTCCCGTGCCGATCGAGATGATCGGGCGTGATATTGATCAGCGCGCCGACGCTCGGCGCCAGCGAGGGCGCCAGATCGATCTGGAACGAGGAGCATTCGACGACGTGAACGCGCGCGTCGGCCGGCGGCGGCAGGTCGAGGATCGGCACGCCGATGTTGCCGCCCATCGCGACGTCGCGGCCGGCTTGCCGCAGGATATGCGCGATCAGCGCCGTGGTCGTCGACTTGCCGTTCGTTCCGGTGACGGCGACAAAGGGCGCGCGCGGCGCGCGCGCGGCGCGCTCACGGGCGAAAAGTTCGATGTCGCCAACGATTCCGACGCCGGCCGCCCGCGCCCGCTCCACCGTCCAATGCGGCTTGGGATGCGTGAGCGGCACGCCCGGCGCGAGCACCAGCGTCGCGAAGCCCCGCCAGTCGACGGCGGTGAGATCGACGGGCGCGAAACCCGCCGCGGCGGCGCGCGCGCGCGCCTTTTCGTCGTCGTCCCACGCCGCGACCTCGGCGCCGCCGGCGGCGAGCGCGCGCAAGGTCGAGAGTCCCGAGCCGCCGAGCCCGAACAGCGCAACTTTGCGACCGCGAAAGGTTTCGACGGGGGTCATGCTCACCTCAGCTTCAACGTCGCGAGGCCGACCATCGCGAGCACGAAGGCGACGATCCAGAAGCGCATGACGATCTGCGGCTCGGACCAGCCGAGCTGCTCGAAATGATGATGAATCGGCGCCATGCGAAAGACGCGCTTGCCCGTCAGTTTGAACGAGGCGACCTGCACGATCACCGACAGCGCCTCCACCACGAACAGACCGCCGATGATCGCGAGCACGATTTCGTGCTTGATCGCCACGGCCGTCGCGCCCAGCAATCCCCCAAGGGCCAGCGAACCGGTGTCGCCCATGAAGATTTGCGCCGGCGGCGCGTTGAACCAGAGAAAGCCGACGCCGGCGCCGACGAGGGCCCCGCAAATGACCATGAGATCGCCGGCATAGGGAATATGATTGATCAGCAGATATCGCGAATAGAGCAGATTGCCCGCGAAATAGGCGATGACCCCGAGGGTCGCCGCGGCGATCATCACCGGCACGATCGCCAGCCCATCGAGCCCGTCGGTCAAATTGACTGCGTTGCCGAAGGCGACGATGACGAACGGGCCGAACAAGAGGAACGCCCAACCGAGATCGACGACATAGCCGTTGACGAACGGCACCGCGAGCGAACTCGCGCCGACCCCGCCCGTGCGCATCATCGCGTAACACGCGACGAGCGCGATGAGGAATTCGCCGGCGAGCCGCGCCCGGCCGGAAAAGCCGAGATGCGATTGCTTCGTCACCTTGAGATAATCGTCGTAGAAGCCGATGGCGGCGAAGCCGGCGGTGACGAACAGCACGATCCAGACATAGGGGCTCTCCAGATTCGCCCACAGCAGCGACGAGGCGAAGAGACCGAACAGGATCATCAGCCCGCCCATGGTCGGCGTGCCCTTTTTCGTCAGCAGATGCGACGCGGGCCCGTCCGCGCGGATCGGCTGGCCCTTGCCCTGCTTGAGGCGCAACGCCGAAATGATCATCGGGCCGAAAAAGAAGACGAGGAGCAATCCGGTCGTCGCCGCGCCGAGCGTACGAAACGTCAGGTAGCGGAACAGATTGAATATGCCCGCCACATGCGAAAGATCTGTAAGCCAAGTCAGCATCGAAGTTTCCTACTGCCGCGCCTTGGCGGATGAAAAATGTTCGCGAAGCGCGGCCACGACCGGCCCCATGCGACTGCCGTTCGAACCCTTGACCATCACGACGTCGCCGCCGCGTAGCGCATTCGTCAATTCGCCTTGAATGTCTTGCGAGCGCTCAGCCCAGGCCGCGCGCATCGGCGCCGGCGCCGCGTCGAACAGGGCGCGCGTCAACGGGCCCGCCCCGAACAGCAGATCGACGCGGTTCTCGCTGAGAACCCCGGCCAGCGCCGCATGCATTTCGGCGCCGCTCGGGCCAAGCTCCAACATGTCGCCGATGACGGCGATCCGGCGCCCTTCGGCGCCCGGTCGCGCGGCGCCGAGCAGCGCCAGGGCCGCGCGCATCGAGGCCGGATTGGCGTTATAGCTCTCGTCGATGACCGTGAGCGGGCCGCTCGGGCTTTGCAGCGTGAAGCGTTCGCCGCGCCCCTTTTGCGGCGCGAATTCGGCGAGCGCCGCCGCGGCGCCGGCGAGGTCGGCCCCCAGCGCGTCGGCGGCGAGCAGGACGCCGAGGGCGTTCTGCGCCATGTGAACGCCCGGCGCGCCCAGCGCGAACTCGAGCTCGCGCCCGAGCACGCGCGCGCGAATGCGCGATCCGCCGTCTGCCTCGACCATGTCGAGGAGGCGCGCGTCGCATTGCGCGCCGGCGCCGAAGCTCAGCACCCGCGCGCCGCGGGCGCGCGCGCTGCGCTCCAGCCGGGCGAATTGCGGCGCGTCGCGATTGAGGATCGCCGCGGCGTCCGGTTCGAGGCCGGAGAAGATCTCGGCCTTGGCGTCGGCGATGGCCTCGATCGAGCCGAGATGCTCGACATGAACCGGCGCGATCGTCGTGACGAGCGCGACATGCGGGCGCGCCATCGCGACCAGCGGCGTGATTTCGCCGGCGTGATTCATGCCGATCTCGACGACGCCGAAGGCGGCGTCGGCGGGCATGCGCGAAAGGGTCAGGGGCACGCCCCAATGATTGTTGTAGGACGCGGCCGAGGCATGGGTCGGTCCGGCCTTCGCCAGCGCGACGCGCAGCATTTCCTTGGCGCTCGTCTTACCCACCGAGCCGGTCACCGCGACGATTCGGGCGCCCGAGCGCGCGCGCGCCGCTCGCGCGAGCCGCTCCAGCGCGCGCAACGCATCCTCTACGGCGAAGGTCGCCTCGTGCGCGGCAAGGTCGCGCCCGCGCGCATTGGCGATCACCGCGGCCGCGGCGCCCGCCTCAAAGGCGCGCGCCACATGGTCATGGCCGTCGTGGACCTCGCCCTTGATGGCGAAAAACAAGTCGCCGGGCTGAAGCGTCCGTGTGTCGATCGAAACGCCGTCGACCCGCGCGCGCACGGGCGCGCTCGGCGCGCCCAGCGTCCGGGTCAGTTCGGCTTCGGTCCACAACGCTTCGCTCATGCCGCCTCCCGCAGCGCCGCCCGCGCTGTCTCGGCGTCGGAAAACGGCAACGTCCGTTCGCCGATGATTTGGCCGGTTTCATGGCCTTTGCCGGCGATCACCAGCGCATCGCCCGTTTGCAGCATCGCGATGGCGGCGCGGATCGCCTCGGCGCGGTCGGCGATCTCGCGCGCGCCCGGCGCCGCCGCCAGGATCGCGGCGCGGATCGCCGCCGGATTTTCCGATCGCGGATTGTCGTCGGTGACGATCGCCGCGTCGGCGCCGCGCGCCGCGATCGCGCCCATGATCGGCCGCTTGCCCGAATCGCGGTCGCCGCCGCAGCCAAAAACGACGATAAGGCGGCCCGGCACGAACGGACGCAAGGCGGCGAGGGTCTTTTGCAACGCGTCGGGCTTGTGCGCGTAGTCGACGAAGACCGGCGCGCCGCGCCTCTCGCCGACCCGCTCGAGGCGGCCCGGCGCACCCTCGAGCGTCTCGAGCGCGGCGAAGACGGCGCCGGGATCGCTTCCCGTCGCCACGCAGAGCCCGGCCGCCACCAGCGCGTTGGAAACCTGGAAGTCGCCCGGCAGCGGCAGAAGCGCGCGCCGGACGCGCCCGGCGCCTTCGACGGCGATGCGCGTCGCGAAGCCCTCGCGGCTCGCCGAAATCAGACGCAGATCGGCGCCGCGAGCCCCGACCGTGAACAATCGCAAGCCGCGCTCCAAGGCGGCGGCGGCGACGCGCGCCGCGACGTCGCTGTCGGCGTCGACGACGGCGGGCGCGCCCTCAGGCAGAAGCGCGCGAAACAGGCGCAGCTTCGCGGCGAGATAGTCCTCCGTCGTCGCGTGGTAGTCCATGTGATCGCGGCTGAGATTGGTGAAGGCGCCGGCGGCGAGGCGCACGCCGTCGAGGCGCTTCTGGTCGAGGCCGTGCGAGGACGCCTCCATGGCGAGACGGGTGACGCCGGCGCCGGCAAGCCGATCCAGAGTCTGATGCAGCGCGATCGGGTCCGGCGTCGTCAGAGAGCCATAGACGTTGAGGGGACGCGAGACGACGCCGAGCGTGCCGAGCGAGGCCGCCTCGAGGCCCATCGAGGCCCAGATCTGCCTGGCGAAGGCGGCGACGGACGTCTTGCCGCTGGTGCCGGTGATGCCGACGATGAGTTCGGGCTGGCGCGGATAGAAGCGCGCCGCGGCGAGTGCGAGCGCGGCGCGCGCGTCGGCGACGCGCACGAACGCCGGCGCCGCGAAATCGGGCGCGCGCTCGCCGACGATCACGCTGGCGCCCTTTTCGAGAGCTTGCGCGGCATAGGCCAGGCCGTCGTTCTTGACGCCGGGAATCGCGAAGAACGCGTCGCCGGGCCGGACCTTGCGACTATCCGCGCACAGGCCGCCGATCTCGCGCGAAGCCAGCGCGGCGTCGGACCCGCTCAGATCGAGAATTTCGCCGAGACGCCTCACTCCTTGCCCACCTTGTCCGCGTCGTAGCCGTATCCGAGGCGCGCGAGCAGCGGAAACGGCTGGTTGGGGAACTGGCTGGCCGGCGCAACGCCTTCAAGCGGCTCGACGCGCTCGATCAGCCGCCCGGTGGTGCGGCCGGCGTTGTGCGCGGCGGTGTGATAGCCGCCGTCCTCGGGCAATCCCTGCGGCTCGTCGTACATCACGAGATAGAGGTATTTCGGCTTGTCGGCGGGCGTCATGGCCATGAAGGTGGTGAACACCTTGTCCTGCGAATAATGGCCGTGAACGATCTTGTCCGCCGTGCCCGTCTTGCCGCCGACGTAATAGCCGGGAACGTTGGCGAATCCCGCCGAGCCGTGGGTGGCGTTGGCGCGCATGAGATAGCGCATCGACTCGGAGGTCTGCGGGCTGACGACGCGGTGGGCGACCGCCGCCGCCTCGGCCTCGCTGCGCACCAGGAAGGTCGGCGTCATCAGGTTGCCGCCGTTGACCAGAGCGGCGACCGCCATCAGCGCCTGGATCGGCGCGACGTTGAGCCCCTGGCCGAAGGCGATGGTCATGGTGTTCAGCTCGCTCCAGCGTTTCGGCACGAGCGGCTCGGCGCTTTCCGGCAATTCCGTGCGCAGCCGATCGAGTTGACCCATCTTCTTCAAGAACGCCTGATGCCCTTCCACGCCGACCATCAGCGCCATGCGCGCCGTGCCGATGTTGGAGGAATGGGTGAAGACCTCGGGGACGGTGAGCACGCGATGGGTGGCGTGGAAATCGTGAATCGTGAAGCGTCCGTAGCGCAAGCTGTCGCGCGCGTCGATACGCGAAGCGAGGTTCACCTTGCCCGATTCCAGCGCCATCGCGATCGAGATCGCCTTGAAGGTCGATCCCATCTCGTAGACGCCGACGTTGACGCGATTGATCTTGGTCGGGTCCTTCATGTCGCCGGGATCGTTGGGATCGAAGTCGGGCAAAGATTCCAGCGCGATGATCTCGCCGGTGTCGACGTCGATGATCGCGCCGGCCGCGGCCTTGGCGCGGAACCGCTCGAGCCCCGCCGCCAATTCGTCGCGCAACGCGTGCGTCGCTTTCAGATCGAGCGACAGGCGCACCGGCTTCAGCAAATCGGGATCGACGCTGAAACCGGCGACATGCGGATCGGTCAGGCTCTGCTCGTCGAGATATTTCTCCATCCCGGCGATGCCGATATTGTCCTTGTCGACATAGCCGATGACATGCGCGCCGAGCGGTCCGTTGGGATAGACGCGCTTGTTCTCGGGGAAGAAGCCGACGCCGGGAAGTCCGAGGCGGAAGATTTCCTCCTGCTCCTTCGCCGTCACCTGTCGCTTGACCCAGACAAAGCCCTTCTTCGAGCCGAGGCGCTCGCGCAGCTCCTTGGCGTCGACATCGGGCAGAACCGCCGTGATCAGCTCCACCGCCTCGTCCTTGTCGATGATGCGCCGCGGTTCGGCGAACACGGACATCGTCTTGACGTCGGTGGCGAGAATTTCGCCGTTGCGGTCGAGCAGGTCGGGCCGCGCGCCGGAGGCGGCTTGATCGGCCGCCACCTTCAGGGTTTGCGGCGGATCGTGCGAAAGGCCGAGCGCGACCAGCTTGACGGCGATGCCGACATAGGCCGCGAGCATGGCGAAGACGATCAATCGAATGCGACCGCCGCTCTTGTCGAGCCGCGTCGAAAAGAGATCGCGCACGGTCGCCTTCACGCGCCCGATCCAGTTCTCGCCGGCTCCGACGGAGCCGGACGCGCTCGCTTCGCGGGAAGCGTCGACGGCCTTTTCGGCGTTGGCTGACGTTTCGGACATGCCCTACCTCAGGGATGGCGTCGCGCCGGTGATGCCGGCGTTCGGCGTCGCCGATTGCCCGAGCAGGCCGAGCGACTCAAGCTTGCGGCCGATCGAGTCGACCTTCGCCGCGGGTTCGGGCAGGTCGTCCGCCTTGACGATCTGATTGAGCGCGAGCGGTTGCATTTCGAGCTGCTTGTCCGCGAGCGCCTGCAGCCGGTCAGGGCGGATCAAGTGCGCGTATTCGGCGCGCAGCAGGTTGATCGCGTCGCGCTCCTTGGCGATGAGATGGCGCGTCTTGACGATCTGCTCCGAGGCGTAAATCGTTTGATATTTGACGCTGTAGACGTAAGCCGCCGAGGCGATCAGCGCGCCGATGGCGACGACATGAAGAAAGCGCCACATCAGCCCCTCCCTGGCCGCGTCGCCGGCAAGCGCGTCAGCGCGTCGATTTGCGCGTCTCTGCCGAGGGCGGGCGCGGCGGTGCGCTCGCCGAAGCGCAACTTGGCCGAACGCGCGCGGGCGTTGGCGGCCCGTTCCGCTTCGCCCGGCAGGATCGGCTGACCCGTCGGAACGAGGAAAGTCGGCGCGGCGACGGCCGGCTCGCCCGGCAAGAGGCGCGAGGCGGCCCGGCCTTTGCCGGAGCGGCGGGCGAGGAATTGCTTGACGATGCGATCTTCGAGCGAATGAAAGGTCACGACGACGAGCCGTCCGCCCGGCGCCAACGCGCGCTCCGCCGCTTCGAGACCGCGCAGCAATTGGCCGAGTTCGTCGTTGACGGCGATGCGCAACGCCTGAAAAGCGCGGGTCGCGGGATGGGTCGTCTCGCCCGGCCGGGCGGGCGCGACGCGGGAGATCATGTCGGCGAGCTGCAGCGTCGAGACATAAGGCTTCGTCGTCCGGTCGGCGACGATGGCGCGCGCGATGCGCCGCGCCGCGCGCTCCTCGCCGAAATGAAAGAAAATGTCGGCGATTCTTTGTTCGTCGTCTTCGAGCAGGATTTCGGCGGCGCTGCGCCCCGCCGCCTCCATGCGCATGTCGAGCGGGGCGTCCCGGCGCAGCGAGAAGCCTCGGTCGGCCTCGTCGAACTGCATCGAGGACACGCCGATGTCGAGGACGACGCCGTCGAGCGCCGCGGCGCCGGAACGGCGGGCGATCGCGTCGAGGTCGCCGAAGCGTCCTTCGACCAGCGTCAGGCGTCCGCGCGCGGCCGCGACGAGTTCCTGGCCCGCGGCGATCGCGCTCGGATCGCGATCGATGGCGACGACGCGCGCGCCGCGCTCCAGCAGGGCGCGGGAATAACCGCCCGCGCCGAACGTGCCGTCGAGATAGACGCCGTCGGCGCGCACGTTCAGCGCCTCCAGCGCCTCGGCGAGCAGCACGGGAATGTGGCGGACCAGTCCGCCGGCGGCGACTTCGTTCTCGCCGCGGCCCGCGTTCATTCCCGTGCTCCTATCGCGGCGGCTTGCGCCGCCCGGGCGCCGAACTCGGCCCGAAGACGGCGCACGCGAGACTTGGCCTCCTCGAGATGCGCCGCGAACCGAACCGGCTCCCAAATCTGAAACTTGTAGCCATGGCCGACAAAGGCCGCTTCGTCCTTCAAGCCCAAGGACGCGCGCGTTCTCTCGCTCAGGAGAATGCGCCCCTCGGAATCGGCGCGCAGAACCTCGCTCGTGCCCAGCAGCGCGGTCGCCAAATCCTCCCGCTCCCGCGAATACGGCGGCATCGACTCCAACAGCGCGTTGATTTCGCGCAGCAGCAGGCGCCCGCCGCAATCGAGCGCCGGCGCATCGAGCGAGGGATGAATGAAAACGCCCTCGAAGCCGTCCTTCGCCAACACCGCGCGGAACGAAGCCGGCACCGAAAGACGGCCCTTGGCGTCGAAGCGGTTGGTGTAGTGGGAGAGGAAGCGATCCAAGGCTCAGCCCTACCCCAAAGGCGCACGCGAAATTCCTCGCCGGCCGCGAACTCTCGCTCGCTGGCGACAGACCGGGCGGCCGGCCTCTGGGCGGGATGGTTTGGGATACCATGGGCATCTATGGGCGTCAACGAAACACAGGCCCCGTGAGGCGTTCACGCGGCTCTCCCGCCCATTAGGGGTTGTTAAGGTTAAGGTCGGGTTAGGACCGCCGATCGCCCCCGCGATCGCGATGTTGCCGGCGCTCTGACGCAGGATCGCGACCGGCTCCGGACGCGCCGTTCCTCGCCGGCGCCCGCCTAGCCGGCGGCGCGATTTCCTGGCCTTCGGCCGGGACCGAAAAGTGATAGACCTCTGTCGCCGCCAACGCGACGCAGGAGGTTTCGATGCTCAGCAAGTCCGCCTTGATCTTGGCCCTCGCCGGTGTCGCGCTCGGCGATTCGGCTTTGGCCCAGGAGCCGAGCGCTTCGAAGACCACGCCGACGGTCTCCGTCGTCGGCCTCGCCTCCGAAGACGCGCGGCCCGACATCGCCATCGTGACCTTCGCTATCTCGGACGAGCGAGCGAACGCGAACGACGCCGCGGGCGAGAACGCGCGGCTGTCGACGGCGGTCGTCGAGGGTTTTAAGGGCTCGGGAATCGAGGCGAAGGACATCGCCACGGTGGGCCTGAGCCTGGTTCCGGTGTGGAACGACGAGCGGGACGCCAAGACCGGTCAAATCGTCAAGCGCACGCTGACGGCCTACCAAGCCTCGAACACGCTGAGCGTGCGCATGCGCGCAATCGACAAGGCGGGCGCGATCATCGCCCAAGGCGTCCAGAGCGGCGCCGTCTACCAAGGCGTGGCGTTCGACCTCTCCGATCGCGAATCTCGCGAGGACGCGTTACGCGTCAAAGCGGTGGGCAACGCGATGCGCCGCGCTTCGCTTTACGCCGAGGGCGCGTCGATGAAGCTGGGACCGCTCCAGGCCATCAATGCCGACGTCGCCCAACCCATGTTCCGCGTGGGGAGCGGGGCGGCACGGAGCCTCAGCATGGCGCCCGCGGCGACGCCAATGCCGGTTGAGCCGGGCCTCATCACCCTGTCCGAGAGCGTCGCCGCGACCTGGGCTCTGGCGCCGCAGTAACGCGCAAGCCCCCCGCCGAGGGAGCCGCTCATGGACGTCGCCGCTTTGCGCGCTTCCCTCGGAGGTCCGACGCCCCCGCCCGGCCTCGGCCCTGCGCTGCAGGCGTTGTGGCGCGACGCCAAGGGAGACTGGGACGGCGCGCACCGGCTCGCCCAGGTGGACGAAAGCGCGGCCGGCTGCTGGGTCCACGCCTATCTCCATCGCAAAGAGGGCGACGCGGGCAACGCCGCCTATTGGTGCCGACGCGCGGGAAAGCCGCTTTGCCGCGGGCCGCTCGAAGCGGAATGGGAGGCGATCGCGGCGGCGCTGCTCGGGGTCGCGAGTTAACCCGCTATGAACGGCGCCGCAGCGGGCGCCGCGCCGACGCCGTCAATCCGCGTTGTCGGCGAGGCCACGGCGTTCGTGCGCCTCGTAGTTCTCGCCGATCGACATGGCGCAAATCCGCGAGAGGCTCGCGTAAGGCAGGCCGGTCTCCTCGGCCCAGGCGTTGAACTGCGCTTGCGCCTTGACGAGGTCGCGCTTCGATTTGATCTCTTCCGCCACGTCGAGCCCAGCGTCGCGCAGGCAGGCGACGACGTCCTTCGACATCACGAACCCGTCCCAGCCGAGAAAGCGCAGCGTCATCTGGCCGGTCGCGCCGCCGAGCCGACTGCCCCGCTTGGCCAGCAATTCGAGCAATCCGATCTCGTCCGAGGACGGCCAAGCCGCGAGGAATTTTCCGAAGCTGCCGCGCTCTCGCGCCACGTCCGTCACGAAGCGGGCATTGGCGCGCACCGACATGATCTTGGCGCCATTGCGCACGATGCGCCGGTCCGCGGTCAGGCTCTCCCAGAACTCGTCGGGTTCGAACACGAGACGAGCCGGCTCGAAGCCGAGGAACGCTTCCTCGAAGCCGGGCCATTTCGCCTCGATCACGCTCCAGGCGAAGCCCGCCGAGAACACCCGCTTGGTCATCTCCGCGAGAACGCGGTCGTCCGTCAGCGCGGCGAGCGCCTTGGCGTCGGGTTTCGGCGGCAGCAGCCGTCGCAGCGCCTCGGCGCCGCCTTTGCGCTGTTCGGCGCGCGCCCGGATGGTGTCGAAGGAAATCACGCTGCGGTCCCAAAAGAAAGGCTCTTAGTTCTTCTCTCGCAACTTATCCCTTGGTCCCCATAAGCGTTTTCGCCAGATTCACGTAGGGGGCAGTGTCAGATTGGGCTTGCCGGTCTGCGCTTCGAATGTAACGCATGGCTTGCGCAGGCTGCATTCCTTCCAATTTCTGTCGGATAGCATCGGCGACCTGCTGTCTATCTTTTAGGGTTTTGTCTACCCCAACCGCCTGCGCGAACAAATCGAGCTGGTCGCGCGTACGCAACATTCTCGTCCCGGTGACACTCTCGATGAAAGCAGAGATCGCCTTGCGCATTAAGGCTTCATTGGTTGCTGACGTCGCTCGTCGCTTGGCTTTTTTCGGCACTTCTGCGGGTCGTTTCGCGCTGGGCGATGTCGCCTGGATGTCCCTTAAAGCCCTCAATATATTCTGCACGGAAGGCTCGTTCATAAATTCAGAAATGTTTGCTATGCTTTCAATGTCGGCCGCGGAATACCGACGTGACAGCACACAAAGTTCGAGAAAGAGTTGCTCCGCCTTTGGTGTCATAGCCCAATCCTAACCATAAATTCCGCGCCAACTTTGTCGAATTCGTCTTTTACCCACCATCGCGCGTAGTCGGTCGCGAAAATGGGGGTGCCGGCTCGCGAACCCGCCGGAAATGAATCTGAGTGTCGTATCTCATTTTCAAACACGTACCATCCCTGCGCGGTAGCTAAGGCCTGAACATCTTTTCTTCCTTGATTGTGTTCTTTCTTCGTGTGTTGCGGGTCTGCGTCATTGAACACGATGCCAGCAATTTCTAGGGTATGATTCTCAAATTGCATTTTGAAGTCGCTCAGGGAGCGGATGAGCAACGGAATGCCGATCGCCGCGAGGAACTCTGGCTTCACAGGCAGGAGAATGTAAGCGCTCGATCGATAAGCGGCGCTTGTCAAAATCGATTCGGTGGGCGCGCAATCGATCAGAATGATATCGTAGACAGCCTGAACTTTTGCCACAAAATTCGGCAGCAGATGATCCTTGCTTGTCGGGTTCTTTAGCGTCCACGCCAGTTCAAGACGTGACGGGATCAAATGAATGAGGCTCCCGTCCTTCCATTCCCTGATCGGAAAAATCACTGACTTCGGGTCAAATGGAGTCGGTGCTTTCTTGGATATGCTCGGTGCCGTGAACTGCTCAAAGAGATCAACAATCGTCGGGCGATTCGAGTCAATGAATTTCTTATAATTTACCGCGCCCATTAGGTATTGGCTCGCGTTCGCTTGCGGATCGAGATCGATCAACAAAACCTTCATGTTGCGCTTGTATGCCGCGTACCATGCGAGATTGAATGCTGCCGTTGTTTTTCCGACGCCGCCCTTCATATTGATCAGTGAAACAACGACCGCCATGACAGCCCCCTCCGCGATTATTTGCAGAGGCGATTCCTACACCGTATTTCCACACTGGGCGAGGGCTCTTAGAAGGCCGCCGAAATTCCTGGACGATAAGTCAAGCACGTATATAGGTCCCTTGATTAAGCCGCAAAACCAGGTCCGAACGAATTCCACCTGAAAATGCGGCGGCCCTCTCGTCGCTTGAGGAGAGGGCCGCGAGGTCTCGTCGCGCCGGCCGCGAAGGCTCGCCCCCTCGGTCAGCCGAACTTCGGATCGAGTTCGCCGCTCGCGTAGCGCTTGGCCATCTCGGGAAGCGAGAGCACGCGCTTGATCTTCGAGGCCATGCCGGCGGCGCCGAATTGCTGGTAGCGCTCCTTGCACACCTTCGTCATCGCCTCGCGGGCGGGCGCCAGATATTTGCGCGGGTCGAACTCGGCGCCGTTCTCGGTCAGGACGCGCCGAATCTGGCCGGTGATCGCCATGCGCAGGTCGGTGTCGATATTGATCTTGCGCACGCCGTGCTTGATGCCGCGCTGAATCTCCTCGATCGGAACGCCGTAAGTCTGCGGCATCTTGCCGCCGAACTTGTTGATGATGTCCTGCAGCTCCTGCGGCACCGACGACGAGCCGTGCATGACGAGATGCGTGTTCGGCAATTTCTTGTTGATGTCCTCGATGACGTTCATGGCGAGAATGTCGCCCGTCGGCTTGCGCGAGAACTTGTAGGCGCCGTGCGAAGTGCCCATCGCGATGGCGAGCGCGTCGACCTTGGTCTCGCGCACGAATTTCACCGCTTCGTCGGGATTGGTGAGCAACTGGTCGTGACTCAGCTTGCCCTCGGCGCCGTGTCCGTCCTCCTTCTCGCCGTGTCCCGTCTCCAGCGAGCCGAGCACGCCGAGTTCGCCCTCGACCGAAACGCCGCCGAGATGCGCCATGTCGGTCACCGTCTTGGTGACGCCGACGTTGTAAGCCCAGTCGGCCGGCGTCTTGCCGTCGGCCTTCAGCGAGCCGTCCATCATCACCGAGGTGAAGTTCGCCTGCATCGCGGTGACGCATGTGGCGGGGCCGTTGCCGTGATCGAGGTGCACGCAGATCGGAATCTGCGGATACATCTCGGTCAGCGCGTCCATCATGTGGCGCAGCATGATGTCGTTGGCGTAGGACCGCGCGCCGCGCGAGGCCTGAATGATGGCGGGCGCGTCGAGCGCGCTGGCGGCCTCGCCGATCGCCAGCGCCTGCTCCATGTTGTTGACGTTGAACGCGGGCAATCCGTAGCCGTGTTCCGCGGCGTGATCGAGCAACTGACGAAGCGTGATGCGAGCCATGGTTCCTCCCGTTGAGTTTTATTTCGCGCGAAGCGCTTCGACGCCTGGCAGCGCCTTGCCTTCCATCCATTCGAGGAAGGCGCCGCCCGCCGTCGAGACATAGGTGAATTCTTCGACGACGCCGGCGGCGTTGAGCGCGGCGACCGTATCGCCGCCGCCGGCGACCGACTTGAGCTTGGCGTCGACGGTCAGGAACGCCGCCGTCTTGGCGATCTGCATCGTCGCGGCGTCGAAGGGGGGCGTCTCGAAGGCGCCGAACGGTCCGTTCCACACCAGCGTCTTCACATGGGCGAGCGCCTCCTCGACCGCGACGATCGACTTGGGGCCGATGTCGAGGATCATCTCGTCGTCGGCGACGTGATCGACGTCGGCGAAGCGCGATGGGGCGTGCGCCTTGATTTCCTTGGCGACGGTCGCGTCGACGGGGAGCAGAATCCGGCAATTGGCGGCGCGAGCGGATTCGAGGATCGAACGCGCGGCGCCAGCGAGATCCCTCTCGCACAGCGACTTGCCGACCCCCTTGCCCTGCGCGAACAGGAACGTGTTGGCCATGCCGCCGCCGATGATCAGAATATCGACCTTCTTGACGAGATTGCCGAGCAGGTCGAGCTTGGTCGACACCTTCGCGCCGCCGACGATCGCCGCCACGGGGCGCGCGGGCGCGCCGAGCGCCAGCGTCAGCGCGTTGAGTTCGGCCTGCATCGCCCTGCCCGCATAGGCCGGCAGCAAATGTGCGACGCCCTCGGTCGAGGCGTGCGCGCGATGGGCGGCCGAAAACGCGTCGTTGACATAGACGTCGCCGAGCTTGGCGAGTTCGGCTGCGAAAGCCGGATCGTTCTTCTCCTCGCCGTTGTGGAAGCGGGTGTTTTCGAGCAACAGCACGTCGCCGTCCTTCATCCCGGCGATCGCTTTCGCGGCGGGCTCGCCGACGCAGTCGGACGCGAAGGCGACCGGCCGCCCCAGACGCTCGGCGACCGCCGCGGCGACCGGCCGCAGCGAATTGGCCTCGTCCGGTCCGCCCTTGGGGCGGCCGAAATGCGCCAGCAGAATGACTTTGCCGCCCTTGTCGGCGATCTCCAGGATTGTCGGCAGCACGCGGTCGATGCGCGTCGCGTCGCTGACCTTGCCGTGCTCCATCGGCACGTTGAGGTCGACGCGAACGAGGACGCGCTTGCCCTTGAGGTCGGCGGAATCGAGAGTGCGAAAGGAATTGGTCATGGGTGAGACGCCTTGACGAGAGCGAAGACAATGCCGGCGCCAGTGCTCCAAGTCGCAATGAGCGCGATGACCAGCATCCACCAGGTCGGCAACATCGAGACTTTGCCTTTAACCTCGGCAAGCTCGACTTGCATCTTGTGGATGTCCGCCTGCTTTGCCCCGGTCAGCAGGATTTCCGTGATTTTCGGCGCGAGCTGCTCAAGCATATGCTCGATTCGATCGACCTTTTGCTCAAGTCGAGCAGCACATTCTTCCATCATCGGACCCTCTGACCCTTTCGGACCGTCGACGCCGGCATTCTGATTCGAGTACGCCAGTCTTATTGAAACGACGCGCGCCCCCTTCTCCCCTTGCGGGAGAAGGTGTCGGCGCAGTCGACGGATGAGGGGTTGGCGCCGGATAGAGCGCCGAAAACTGGGACCCCGTGCACCCAGCGGAACCAACCCCTCATCCGTCGCGCTCCGCGCGCCACCTTCCCCCGCAAGGGGGGAAGGGGTTTCCGCCCATTCAATTTGGCGGACGCAAGCCACTAGATCAGCTTGCCCAACGCCACCGCCGTGTCGGCCATGCGGTTGGAGAAGCCCCATTCGTTATCGTACCACGAAAGGATGCGCACGAAGGTGCCCTCGATGACCTTGGTCTGATCGAGATGAAAGACCGAGGAATGGCTGTCGTGGTTGAAGTCGATGGAGACATTGGGCTTGTCGGTGTAGCCGAGAATGCCCTTCAGCGGCCCGTTCGCGGCGGCCTTGATCGCCTCGTTGATCTCCTCCTTGGAAGTCGCGCGCTTGGCGACGAACTTGAGGTCGACCACCGAAACGTTCGGCGTCGGCACGCGGATCGCCGAACCGTCGAGCTTGCCTTTCAGTTCGGGCAGCACGAGGCCGACCGCCTTGGCCGCGCCCGTGGTCGTCGGGATCATCGACAGCGCCGCCGCGCGGCCGCGGTAGAGATCCTTGTGCAGCGTATCGAGCGTCGGCTGGTCGCCGGTGTAGGAATGGATCGTCGTCATGAAGCCGTGGTCGATGCCGATCGCGTCGTTGAGGACCTTGGCGACCGGCGCCAGGCAGTTCGTCGTGCACGAAGCGTTGGAAATGACGAGATGATCCCGAGTCAGCTTGTGATGGTTGACGCCGTAGACCACCGTCAGGTCGGCGCCGTCCGACGGCGCGGAGACGATGACGCGCTTGGCGCCGGCGGTCAGATGCGCGGCGGCCTTGTCGCGCGCGGTGAAGATGCCCGTGCACTCCAGCGCGATGTCGACGCCGAGCTCTTTGTGGGGGAGTTGCGCGGGATCCTTGATCGCGGTCACCTTGATCGCGCCGCCGCCGACGCTGATGGTGTCGCCGGACACCGTGACCTCATGGGGGAAACGGCCGTGAACGCTGTCGAAGCGCAGGAGATGGGCGTTGGTCTCGACCGGGCCGAGATCGTTGACGGTGACGACCTGAATGTCCGTGCGCCCGGATTCGACGATAGCCCGCAAGATATTGCGCCCGATGCGCCCGAAGCCGTTGATCGCAACTTTTATCGCCATCGTCTCTTCCTCCGATTGATCTCAGGACAGGCCCTCGCCATCGGGCGGGGCGAACGGGAATAGCGGGCCTTTTCGTCGATCCTCAGTCTGATGTCCAGTATGCGCGGCCCGACAGCCTCGCTGGTCCGCGCAGACCCTCGCCGCTCGCACGGCGCGGCTGACCGCCGCGAATATCAGAGCGCCGATCGCGGCCATTTGCCGCATTTCCGCTCACTTGCCCAAACGCGTCAAGGCCGCTTCGGCGATCTTGGCCGGCGTGATCCCAAAATACTCGTAAAGCTCCTTATAGGGTCCGCTGGCGCCGAACCCGGACATGCCGACGAAGGGTCCGTCGCCGATCAAGGCGTCCCACCCCTGGCGGATCGCCGCCTCGACGCCGACCCGCACGCGCGCTTCGCCGAGGACGTGGCGACGATAGTTTCCGCTCTGCTCGGCGAAAAGCTCCATGCAGGGAACGGAAACGACGCGCGCCGCCACGCCTTTGGCGGCGAGCAGGCCTTGAGCGGCGATCGCGATCGCGACTTCCGAGCCCGAGGCGAAAATCGACACCGCGGCTTTCTCCGGCGCCGGCGAGATTTCATAGGCGCCGAGCGCGCACAGATTTTCCTGGACGTGGCTGCGTCGCAGCGCCGGCAGATTTTGCCGCGTCAGCACGAGGATCGAGGGCGTGCGTCGCGCCGCGAGCGCGGCCTGCCAGCATTCGACGGTTTCGACGGAGTCGGCGGGGCGGAAGACGAGCAGGTTCGGGATCGCGCGCAACGCGGCCAGATGCTCGACCGGCTGATGCGTCGGCCCGTCCTCGCCCAGGCCGATGGAATCGTGGGTGAAGACATGCGGGACGCGCACGCCCATCAGCGCGGCCAGACGCAGCGCGGGACGGCAGTAATCGGTGAAGGCGAGGAAGCTCGCGCCCGAAGGAATGAAACCCTCGTGCAGCGCCATCCCGTTGCACGCCGCCGCCATGCCGTGTTCGCGAACGCCCCAGTGCACATAGCGCCCGGACATGTCGTCCGCGGTTATGTCGCGCATCGCCTCGATCTTGGTGTTGTTCGAACCGGTGAGATCGGCCGAACCCGTGATCAATTCCGGCACGGCCGGCGCGATCACCTTCAGCGCCGCTTCGCCCGCCTTGCGCGTGGCGATTTCCGGCGCCTCGGCGGCGAGCTTGCGCTTATAGGCGTCGATCGCCGCGTCCAACCCCTTGGGAAGATCGCCGCGCATCCGGCGCTCGAATTCGGCGCGCCGCTCGGGGGCGAGCGTCTTGAACGCGCGCCGCCATTTCGTCCGGCGCCGCTTGCCGCGCGCGCCGACGGCGCGCCAGGCCGCGAGAATCTCATCGGGAACGACAAAGGGCGCATAGGGCCAGTTCAGGGCCGCGCGCGCGCCGGCGATCTCGGCGGCGCCGAGCGCTTCGCCGTGCGCCTTGTTGGTGCCCGCGCGCGTCGGCGCGCCGAAGCCGATCGTCGTCTTGCAGGCGATCAGCGTCGGCTTGTCGGCCCGTTTCGCGGCGCGCAGCGCGCGTAGGACCGCCTTCGGGTCGTGCCCGTCGACGCGAAGCGCGCGCCATCCCGCGGAGCGAAAGCGCGCGATCTGATCGACCGAATCGGCGATCGAGGTCCTGCCGTCGATGGAAATGCCGTTGTCGTCGTAAAGCACGATCAGCTTGGCCAGCTTCAGATGGCCGGCGATGGCGATCGCTTCCTGGCTCACGCCCTCCATCAGATCGCCATCGGACGCCAGAACATAGGTGTGGTGATCGACGATTTCGCCGAACTCGGCGGCGAGCATGCGCTCGGCGAGCGCCATGCCGACCGCCATCGAAATCCCCTGCCCCAGCGGTCCGGTCGTTGCTTCGACGCCGAGCGTATGGCGATATTCGGGATGGCCCGGCGTCTTCGAGCCGGTCTGGCGGAACGCCTGGAGATCGGCGATCGTGAGGCCCTTGTCGCCGCCGACGCCGGTGAGATAGAGCAGCGAATAGAGCAGCATCGAGCCGTGCCCGGCCGACAGGACGAAGCGATCGCGATCGGGCCAATGCGGATCGGCGGCGTCGAATTTCAGCACGTCGCGAAACAGCACCGTCGCCATGTCGGCGGCGCCCATGGGAAGGCCGGGGTGCCCGCTGCGAGCCTTCTCGACCGCGTCGATAGACAGAAAGCGGATCGCGTTCGCCATCGAGTCGTGAGGAACCAGGGCCGTCATGCGCTCTCCGTTGCGTCGCGCCGCCGCAGCGGCTTGGCTCGATTGGGGCGCAGTTGATAGGCGCCAGCGCATTCTCCTGTCAATTGCGCCGGCCGCGCGTTGACGGCTGCTTCAAGCATCGCGTAAACAATGTGTCGTAAAGGATGGAGTGAAATGGCCCTCGGTCCCTTCGAGCCGTCCCTGAGACGCATGCGGGCGGCGATCGATCTCCTGGAGGCGGCGGTCGAACGGCGCGCGCGGCTCGAGGCCAAGCGGGGCGACGCCGACGAGGAATTCGCGCTGATGCAGGACGACCGCGCCCGGCTCGCGGTTGAGCTCGACGGCGCGCTCGCGCGAGGCCGCGCGCTCGAAGCGGCGAACGCCGAAGCGGGGAAAAGGCTGGCGCAGGCGAGCGCGGCGCTCGACAGACTCATCGAACGCGCGATCGAGATCGGCGTCAATTGAGCCCGGCGCCGATCGCGCGGGCGGCAGTCCAAACGAGGCGAGCAGCCGATGGCGCAAGTGAACGTATCGATTGGCGGACGCTCCTATCGCCTAGCCTGCAACGAGGGCGAGGAACCGCATCTCGAATCGCTCGCCCGCGAAGTCGACGCCAAATTCGAGGCGATGCACAAGGCGTTCGGCGAAATCGGCGATCAAAGACTCATCGTCATGGCGGCCCTTTCCATCGCCGACGAATGCGCCGAGGCGCGCGAGAAAATCGCGGCGCTCGAAGCCGAGGCTGAACGCATCGCGGATCGCGAACGCGCGGCGCGCCACGATTCCGAAATCCAGGCCGTCGCGGCCGCGCAGGCGTTCGGCGAGCTGAGCCAGCGCATCGAAAAGCTGGCGGCGGCGTTGAGCGGGTCGGCGAGGACGTAACGCCCTCCCCCTCTCCCGATCCGGCGAAACAAGGCCCATGAGATGACCCATGTGCTCCACCGCGCCGCCAACGGCGTCCCGCCTATGGCCGTCGGCGGCAAGGGAATCGAGATTTTCGACCGCGACGGGCGACGCTATATCGACGCCAGCGGCGGCGCCGCGGTGTCGTGCCTGGGGCATGGGCACGCGGACGTCCTCGCCGCCCTGCACGCGCAGCTCGACGCGCTCGCCTACGCCCACACCGGCTTCTTCACTTCGGAGCCCGCCGAGCGCCTCGCCGATCTCCTGATCGAGGATGCGCCCAGCGGACTGGAACGCGTCTATCTCGTCAGCGGCGGCTCGGAGGCGGTCGAAGCCGCGCTGAAGATGGCGCGGCAATATTTCGTCGAGAAAGGCCAGCCGCAGCGCCGGCGCGTCGTCGCGCGCAAGCAGAGCTACCACGGCAATACGCTCGGGGCGCTGGCCGCCGGCGGCAACGCCTGGCGGCGCGAGCCGTTCCGCCCGCTGCTGATCGAAGCCCATCATATCGATCCCTGCTACGCCTATCGCTATCGACAGGCGGGCGAGAGCGACGAGGCTTACGCGGCGCGCGCGGCGCAGGCGCTGGAGGACAAGATCCTCGAACTCGGGCCGGAAACCGTGATGGCCTTCGTCGCCGAAACGGTGGTCGGCGCGACGCTCGGCGCCGTGCCGCCGGTCGCCGACTGCTTCAAGCGCATACGCGCGATCTGCGATCGCTACGGCGTGCTGCTGATCCTCGACGAAGTGATGTGCGGCATGGGCCGCACCGGCACGCTGCACGCCTGCGCGCAGGAGGGCGTGTCCCCGGATCTGATGACGATCGCCAAAGGCCTGGGCGGCGGCTATCAGCCGATCGGCGCGGTGCTGTTGAGCCGGGCCATATTCGAGGCGTTCGCCAGCGGCTCGGGCTTCTTCCAGCACGGCCACACCTATATGGGCCATCCCATGGCCGCGGCGGCGGCCCTCGCGGTGCAGCAGGTCATCCGGCGCGACCATTTGCTCGACAATGTCGTCGCGATGGGCGAGCGGCTGCGCCGGCGCCTCGAAGAGCGCTTCGCCAATTGCGCCGGGGTCGGCGACGTCAGGGGGCGCGGCCTCTTCCAGGGCGTCGAACTCGTCGCCGACCGCGCCAGCAAAGCGCCCTTCGATCCCGCATTGAAGCTCCACGCGCGCGTCAAGCGCGAGGCGATGGCGCGAGGCCTGATGGTCTATCCCATGGGCGGAACGATCGACGGCCGCGCCGGCGACCATGTGCTGATCGCCCCGCCGTTCATCGTCGAGGCGGGTGAGATCGATACGATCGTCGAAAGATTGGGCGACGCGGTGGAGGCGGCGATCGGCGAGGCGCGGGCCTAATCGCGCATTCGTCACGGCCGGTTGGCGCTCGCGGCGGTTTGTCCGAACAGAATCTTCTTGCCTTCTTCCGTGACGGTCGGCCGGCTCGCGTAGGGCTCGCCTTTGGCGTAAGCGCGCGCCGTGCCTGGCCGCTCCTGAATGGCGTTGAACCAGCGGCGCAAATTGGGGAAATCGTCGAGGTTCTGCTGCTGGCGCTTCCAGGGAACGATCCAGGGATAGGCGGCCATGTCGGCGATCGTGTAACGCTCGCCGGCCAGGAACGCGCGGCCCGCCAACCGGCGGTCGAGCACGCCGTAGAGCCGATTCGTCTCCTTGACGTATCGCTCGATCGCGTAAGGGATCTTTTCCGGCGCATAGAGGCCGAAATGATGGTTTTGCCCCGCCATCGGACCGAGGCCGCCCACCTGCCAGAACAGCCATTCCATCACGGTCTTGCGGCCGCGGACGTCCGCCGGCAGAAACAGACCGGTCTTCTCGGCCAGATACAGCAGGATCGCGCCCGACTCGAACACCGGGATCGGCTCGCCGCCGTCCGCCGGCTCGCTGTCGATGATCGCCGGCATTCTGTTGTTGGGCGAAAAGGCGAGAAACTCCGGTTTGAACTGATCGCCGGCGCTGATGTCGATGGGATGAATGCGGTAGTCGAGACCCGCCTCCTCGAGGAAGAGCGTGATCTTGTGGCCATTCGGCGTGGGCCAATAATAAAGGTCGATCATTTGTGGGCTGGCTCCCTTTGGGCCTGGTGGCTGTCGAGCGATGCGAAAGCTGGGCGCTGGCGGCTCACTTCGCCATGGCCGGATAGTTCGATGGGAAGAGCGCGCGCCGCGTCTCTTCATCCATCTCCTTCTTGAACGCGTGACCCTTGCCGACGGCGCGCGCGCGCGCCACAGCGGGTCGCGCATCGACGGTTTGAAACCAGCGCTCGAGGTTCGGGAAGGCGGCAAGCGGGTCGGCGGCGCCGGGCAGCACTCTGGGAGCCCGATCCAGCCAGCCCCAGGCGGACATGTCGACGATCGAATAGCCGCTTCCGACAATGTAGTCGCGCCCCGCGAGATGCTCGTCCAAGACGCGATAATGCCGTTCGACCTCGCGCCGGTAGCGGTTCACGGCATAGGGGAGCTTTTCGGGAGCGGCATGCTGGAAATGTACGGCCTGACCCGAGAAGGGGCCGATCCCCGTCGCGATGAAGAAGAGCCAGGACAGCAGCTCCGGCCGATCGGCGGGGGAGCCGATGAAGCGCCCGGTCTTGTCGCCGAGGTAGAGAAGGATGGCGCTCGAATCGAACACGCGGGCCGCGACGCCGCCGGGCCCTTCGGTGTCGACGATCGCGGGAACCTTGCCGTTCGGATTGACGGCGCGAAAGGCCGGCGCGTGCTGCTCGGCTTTGCTGGTGTCGACCGGCGCGACTTCGTAAGGGAGGCCGGTCTCCTCCAGGAACAACGCGACCTTGGCGGGATTGGGCGTCGGGTGGAAATAGAAACGGATCATCGCATTCACCTGTAGCGTCGCGATCGGGGATATTTTCGCAGCGGCTCGGAGCGGCGATCCAATGCGCCGCTCCGAGCTGTTGAAACTATGAGCCGTTCACTTCGCGGCGTCGCTCCGCAGGCGGCGAAGAACCGGCAGCAATTCGCTGGGATCGGGGCGCTGGGTATAGTCGGCGTTGACTTCGGCGTAGGCGATCACGCCGTCGCGCGCGATGACGTAACGCGCGGGCATCGGCAGCGTCCAGCTGTCTTCGCCATTGCCGAGCGCCAGGTCGTTGCCGAAACCCTTGTAGAGCGCGATCAATTCGTCGGGAAGGCGGTAACGCAACCCGAATTCGTTCGCCAAGACATTGCCGTGATCGCTGAGGATCGGGAAGCTCAGCTCGTTTTCGCGCTCCGACTTGCGGCGGTTCGGCGCGGTCTGCGGCGAAATCGCGACCAGGGAAGCGCCGAGCGCCCGGATTTCGCCCGCCGCGTCTTGGATCGCCTGGAGATCGAGGTTGCAATAGGGGCACCAGACGCCACGGTAAAATGTCAGCGCTAACGCGCCATGCGCGAGAAGATCGGCGGAGCGGACCAAATTTCCATGGGCGTCGGGCAACGCGAATTCCGGCGCGCGCGCCCCCGCCTTCAGAGCCCTGTCGGCCTGCCCCGTGGCGATGAGATCGTCGGTGGCCTTGTGGATGATCGCGACCACTTCGGGCGGCGCCTTGTTGCCTTCGAAATCCGCCTTGAAGGCGTCGAGCTTGTCCTGAAGCGACATGAGAATCTCCGAAATCTCTGTTGAGCGCGAATGCGCAAGCAGATAGCTGGTTCATTTGCCGAGGCGACGGTAGCCATTCGCCTCGAATAGTGCTTATTTGCTACGCAAATGACTGATCGCCTCTTGGCTCTGCGGATCTTTGTTCGAACGGCGCATTCCGGCAGCTTCTCGCGGGCCGGCCGCGAGCTCGGCCTGTCGCAGCCGTCGGCGTCGCGAATTCTCGCCCAACTGGAGAAAGAGGTCGGCGCGGCGCTGCTCGTGCGCACGACGCGGGCGGTGACGCTGACCGAAGCCGGCGCCGACTATCTCGCGCGGGTCGAACCGCTGCTCTGGGCGCTCGACGAGGCCGATCACGCGGCGCGAGGCGCCGGCGAACTGCGCGGCGTGCTGCGGGTCGCGCTTTCCCACAGCTTCGGCGTTCGCGAGGTCATCCCGCGCCTGCCGAAGTTTACGGAACGTCATCCCGCCCTGCGGATCGATCTCGGAATCAACGACGCGCGGCGGGATTTGGTGGCCGACGGGGTCGACGTGGCGCTGCGGCTCGGCCTCTTGCCCGACTCCAGCTCCGTGGCCCGCAAGCTGGGGCAAGCGCCGCGTCTGCTCGCCGCCTCGCCCGCCTATCTCGAGCGTCGCGGCCGGCCGCGCAATCCGGGCGATCTGGCCGCCCATGCCGTGATCGTCGGGCCGGGCGGAAGCGGGCCGAGCGCTTGGACGTTTGCGAAGGACGGCCGCCGCACGTCCGTGCGGGTCGAGGGGCGCCTGACGACGGCGGCGAACGAAGGCGCTGTCGCCGGGGCGGTGGCGGGCCTGGGGATCACGCTCACCTCGCTATGGGGGTGTCGCGCCGAGCTCGAACGCGGCGATCTCGCACAGGTCATGGAAGACTGGACGATGGAGCCGGTCGAATTGCACGCCCTCTTTCCCGCGGGGCGCGCCGCTTCGCCCGCCGCGCGCGCCTTCGTCGATTATCTCGCCCCGCTATTGTGAGACGGCGCAATCGACGGGGCCGCGCCTGTTCGCAATCGTCGAAGCGCGCCGCTATCGCCCCCCTGCCAGCGCCAGCCGCGCCGCGAAGGCGCCCATCAGGCCGGCGAAGCCGTAGTCGAACCAGCGGATCGCGCGCGGATTGGCCTTCGCGGCAGCGACGAAGCGCGAGGCGACCAGGATGATGGCGCAATTGACGGCCACGCCGATCGCGATGAATTCGAGGCCGAGGAAGAAGAACTTTTGGCTCGCTCCGGCTTCGCCGACGTCGATGAACTGCGGCAGGAAGGTCACGAAGAACAGAACGATCTTCGGGTTGGTCAGATTGATCAGCAGGCCCGTGAGATAGCTGCCGGGGAGCCCGCCGCGCGAGCCGCCCTGCCCCTCCAGGCGCAGCGCCGCGCCGTGCCGCAAGGCGCCGTAAGCGAGATACAGGAGATAAAGCGCGCCGGCGAGTTTGACCGCGTCATAGGCGCGCGCGGAAGCGGCGAGCAGCGCGGAGAGGCCGAGCGCCGCCGCGCAGGTGTGGGCGAGAAGTCCCGTCATCGCGCCGGCGAGCGCCGCGAAGCCGTGCGGGCGCCCGCCCCCCAGAGTGCGCGACAGAAACAACGCCATATCCGGCCCCGGCGTCGCCGCGAGCAGCACGCTGGCGGCGGCGAAGGCGAGGAGGACGGCCGGCGAGGGAAACATGGTCGCGAGCGCGGTTGGCATGGCGGCGCTCACGCTTTGGCCATCGCCGCGACGACGTCGGCGCGCCGCGGCAGCGGCGCCACCGCGCCGTAGCCAAGCGTCGACAGCGCCGCCGCGACATTGGCGAAACGCGCCGCCGCGAACGGGTCGCCGCGCGCCAAAAATTCGGCGAGAAACGCGCCGTCGAAGGCGTCCCCGGCCCCGGTGGCGTCGACGGCGTCGACGCGGAACGGCGCGACGCGCTCGCGGCGCTCGGGGGTCGCGACGGCCGAGCCGTCCTTGCCGAGCTTCAGCGCGACGACGCGGGCGCCGAGCCCGAGATAGAAATCGAGGATCGCGTCGGGCGCGCTTTCGCCCGTGAGATGGGTCGCGTCGTCGAGGCTCGGCAGCGCGATGTCCGCGCCGCGCATCGCTTCATGCGTGATCGCCCGCGCGCGCCGCAGCGGCCAGAGTTTTAGGCGCAAATTGGTGTCGTAGGAAACAAGGACGTTGGCTTGGCGCGCGATGTCGATGGCGGCGAAAACCAGATCCGTCGCCGAGGACGAGATCGCCTGGCTGATCCCCGAGACATGCAGGATGCGCGCGGCGCGGATCGCTTGCGTCGGCGCGTCGGCTTCGGTGAGGCGGCTCGCGGCCGATCCCGCGCGCATATAGGAGAAGGAATGGCCCTCGGGGCCGTGGGTGACGAAATAGAGGCCGGTATGCGCGCCGCCGTTGACCACGATCCCGCTCGCGTCGACGCCCTCGCCCTTCCATAGCGCGGCCAGCGATTCGCCGAAGCGATCGGCGCCGACCGCGGTGAAATAGCCCGCGCGCGCGCCGCAGCGCGCCGCCGCGATCATCGCGTTCGAAGTGTCGCCGCCAAAACCCTGCGTGAAGGGCGCGCCGTCCCGCGGCTGGTTGAGTTCGACGAGCGCTTCGCCGATGGCGAGAATGTCGGCCATGGCGTCAGCGCGTCGCGATCGCCAGCGCGACGCCCGCCATCACGCCGGCGGCGGCGCGATGGACGAGGCGCATCGCCCGCATCGAGCGCAACATCGCGCGGGCGCGATTGGCGGCGAGCGCATAGGCGAAAAGCGTCGCCGAGAGCACGATCACCGAGGTCGCGGCGATTTCGATAGAGATCGCCGGGGTCATCGCATCGAGATCGACGACCAGCGGCATGATCGACAGGAAGAACACGATCACCTTGGGATTGCCGAGCGTCAGGGAGAGCGAGCCGGAGAACGCGCGCCAGCCCCGCGCGGCGCGCGCGGGCGGCGCGCCGGCGTCTGATGTCGCCGACGAGCGCGCCATGCCCCAGGCGACATAAAGCAGATAAGCGACGCCGGCGAATTTCAGGACGATGAAGACGCCGGCGAATTCATGCGCGAGCACGGCGAGGCCGGTCGCCGCGATCGCCAGCCAGATGAGATCGCCGACGACGTAACCCGCGATGAAAGGCGCGACCCCGATCAAGCCGTGGGCGAGAACGCGCGCGACGAGCGCCGCGACGCCCGGTCCCGGCGTCGCGACCGCGACGAAATAGACCGCGGCGAACAGCAGCAGCGACGAAATGGACACGCGTTGGCCTTTCCCGGGGGCGTTGGCCCATCCAAAGCGCGTCGACGCCGCGCGGTCAAGGTCGAGATGCGCCGCCGCAGCCGGGATCGCGCCCGGACGCTGGGAAAGCCGCTCGAAATCGGCTAGTGGCGTGCGTCCGCCAAATCGAAAGGGACGACTGGGCATGCGCGTAAGTTTCGACGGCGGCCGGCTCAACGAGCGCGGCGTGGCGGTGGCGCTGTTCGACTATGCGTTTCATGCGCGCGCCCTCATCGGCGTCGAACCCGTCATCCTCCACGACGCGCGCGTTCCGCCCGGACCCGCCCACGTCGCGCGGTTCGCCAACGAATTTCCGACCTATCCCTATGAGTCCGAAGAGGAGATGCAGCGCCTGATCGAGCGCGAACGGATCGAGGTCGCCTATTTCCTGAAGACCGCGCGGAAGGATTCGCGCGTTTCGCGCTCGAGTCGAACCGCTGTCCACGAGGTGTTCAAGTTCTTCCATCCCCATGGCGATTCCTACGCCTATGTCTCGAAGTGGCTGTCCCAGGCGATGACCGGCGGTCGCTATCCCGCCGTTCCCCATATCGTCGATCCGCCGAAGCCGCGCGCCAATCTGAGAGCCGAGCTCGGCATCCCTAAGGACGCCTTCGTCGTCGGCCGCCATGGCGCGATCGAGCAATTCAATATTCCGTTCGCGCCGCGCGCGATCGAAGCGGCGCTCGAGCGCAGAAAGAACCTGTGGTTCCTCCTCTTGAACACCGCCCGGTTCACGACGCACGAGCGCGTCGTTCATCTCCCGGCGACGCCCGACCGCCAGGCCATCGCCGATTTCGTCGCGAGTTGCGACGCCGGGATCAACGCCCGCTACGTCGGCGAGACCTTCGGCCTGGCGATCGCGGAATTCCTCGCCCAGGACAAGCCCGTGCTCGTGTGGGCGGGCGGCCGCGACCGCAATCACCTCGCGCTCGTCGACGACGCGCGCTTCGTCTACAAGATGAGACGCGATCTCGTGCAAAAGCTCTGCGATCTCGAAGCCGGGGACTGGCGAGGCGCCTGGTCCGCCCGTGTGGCGGAATTCGCGCCGACGGCGGTGATCCGGACCTTTGCGGACACGTTCCTGGCGCCCGGGCGCCGCGCTTGCGAAGATCCGCCGCTGTGGTTCCGTCTGCAACGGACCGCGAACGACCGCGCCCGACGCCTGCGCGATCGCCTCTGGAGCGCGCTGTAGCCGAGTTCAGGCGCGCGCGCCGCCGAGCACGAGCAGCGTCGAGGTTCCGTGCGCAAGCACGCGGCCCTGGGCGTCCGTCACCTTCGCCTCGGCGGTGACCACTTGCCGGCCCTGCGAGACGACGCGCCCCTCGGCGCGCACGCGGCCGGTGTCGGCCAGAATCGGGCGGGTGAAATTGGCCTTGGTCTCGACGGTCGTATAGGCGACGCCGGGCGGCAACATCGAAAAGGCCGCGCAGCCCGTCACGCTGTCGATGATCGTCAGCGCCCAGCCGCCGTGCACCGTCCCCATGGGATTGAGCAGATGCGAGCCGGTGTCGCCCTCGAACACGGCGAAGCCGTCCTCGACCTCAGTCAGCAGAAACCCCAGCGTCCGGGCGATCGGCGGCGCCGGCAATTTGCCGTCGATCATCGCCTGTAAGACCTCCCGCCCGGAGAGCGCGGCGACGTCCTCGGGAGAGGCTACGCCATAGACAACCGCATCGGCCTTGGTCATGATCGCATTTCCATGGTTATGCATTTAATGTAGATACATATACCTATGAGCGACAACCCACAATCCCCTGACACGCGCCTGGGCGCCGAGGCGCGCGCCGCGCTCGAAGCCTGTTCGGGCTGGAACAGCCGCCTCGCCGCACGACGCATCGCCAAATTCCTCGAGCGGCGGATGGAGGGCTGCGGCCTCAGCCTCGCCCAGTTCGCGCTGATGGCGCAATTGGCGGGCGCGCAAGACGATACGATCGGCGCGTTGAGCGAAAGCATGGATCTCGACCCATCGACGTTGTCGCGCAATCTGCGCGCGCTGGAGACGGCGGGCCTCGCCGAAATCGCGATCGTCGAGACCGATCTGCGTCGCCGCGCGGTCTGGCTCACCGAGGCCGGCGCCCGCCGCCTGGAAGCCGCCCTGCCGTTCTGGCGGCGCGCTCACGCGGCGCTCGCCGAGCGCATCGACGCCGATCTCGCGCCGAGGCTCGCGCGGGCGGCCGCGGGCTTGGAGATGGATTAGGTCGGGGGTCGTCCCTATTTCTCGACGAAGGCTTTCTCGATCACGTAGTCGCCGGGTTCGCCGTGATTGCCCTCGCCGAAGCCCCGCGCCTCGAGGATCGCGCGGATGTCGGCGAGCATCGCCGGGCTGCCGCAGAGCATGAAGCGGTCGCTCTGACGGTCGATCGCGGGAAGGCCGAGGTCGTCGGTCAGTTTTCCCGAGGTCAGCATCAGCGAAATGCGGCCGTGGTTGCGGAACGGCTCGCGCGTCACCGTGGGATAATACGTGAGCTTGCGGCGCACGCTCTCGCCGACGAATTCGTCATTGGGCAGATCGTTGGCGATGAAGTCGCCATAGGCGAGTTCGCGAGCCCAACGGCAGCCGTGGACGACGACGACGCGCGCGAAGCGCTCGTAGGTCTCGGGGTCCTTGATGATGCTCAGGAACGGCGCGAGCCCGGTGCCGGTCCCGAGCAGGAAGAGGTTGCGGCCCTCGCTGAGATTGTCGAGGAGCAGCGTGCCAGTCGCCTTGCGGCCGACGAGGACGGGATCGCCAACCTCGATGCGTTGAAGCCGCGAGGTCAGCGGCCCGTCGGGAACCTTGATGCTGAAAAACTCGAGTTCGTCCTCGTAATTCGCGCTGGCCAAGGAATAGGCGCGCACCAGCGGGCGTCCCTCCGCCTCCAGGCCCATCATGATGAACTGGCCGCTGCGGAAACGAAAGGACGGCGCGCGCGTCGTGCGGAAGCTGAAAAGACGGTCGGTCCAATGGCGGACGCTGACGACGCTTTCCCGGTTGAATTGGCTCATCGACGAAAAATCCCGTGCGATCGCGGCCGTCGCCCCATATGCGGGAGCGTCGACGGCGCATCACTTGATAAAAACCATAGCGCGGCTCCACTTGCAACGTTTTTGCGCGGCGGACAATTACTCTCGCCCGCTCGCAGCGGCGAGGCTGGCAGGCGCCGCTTCGATTGTCGGCCTCGAGCCGCAAGGCTCTGTTTCTCGATCCCTATGTCTTGGTGAAGAGGCGCTTTAGATGTATTGCTTTAATAAAGGTTGACAACACATTGCAATACATCCGCAACGCCATTCCCAGCGCGCGGCGCGGGAAGTCGACGGCGCCCCGAGTCGCATCGGCGTCCCGATAGGCTTCGGTCTGTCCGGCGCACGGAGAACCTTGGTTTGATTACTGATGGTTACGCCTGTTTTATAAAGCGTTTCCGCAACCGTGACGGCGAGACGAATTCGCGGCTTGCCGCGTGGGGGGAAAAGGCCAAGCGAGCGGATCGCCCCTATCGGGCGACGGGCGCGAGCCGGGCCTTGGGCGATGGCTTTTGCCGGCGCCAGAACAACCAGCCGACGACCGCGAGATTGAGCCCATTCCATGCAAGGCCGTTCAAAAAGGCCATGCGATAGGAACTCGTGAGATCGAAGATCACGCCCGAGAAGTAACCGCCGAACGCCATGCCGAAGATCGTCGCCGATACGACGAGGCCGATCTTGGCGCCGGCTTCGCGCGGCGGCAGAAGCTCGCGGCAGATCACCGCGTACATCGGCACGATGCCGCCCTGAAAGAGGCCGAAAATTCCGGAGACGACGAACAACGACGTCAGTCCGTTGAAATGGAGGTAGAGCAACAGCGCGATTCCCTGCATGAAGGAGCCGATCAGCAGCGTCGGCGAACCGCCGATCGCGTCGGCGACGAAGCCCGACCCGATGCGCGAAACGATGCCGAGAAACAGCATGAGCGAGAGCATTTCGGCGCCGCGCGCCACGCCATAGCCGAGGTCGCCGCAATAAGCGACGATATGCACCTGAGGCATCGACATCGCGACGCAGCAGGAAAAACCCGCTGCAATGAGCAGGGCCACCAGCAGTCGCGGCGATATGCCGACCTCGGCGCGCGCGATTTTGGTCGCTTCCTCGGCCTCGGCGATCATCCGCGCCGAGGGACGACGGCGCATCAACAAAGCAAGCGGAACGACCGTCGCCGCGATCACGACGCCGATCGCAGCATAGGTCCCGCGCCAGCCGATCGCCGGCATCGTCAAGTTCATCGCCAACGGCCAGATCGTTCCCGCGAGATAATTGCCCGAGGCCACGACGACGACCGCGAGCCCGCGCCGCTTGACGAACCAATGCGAAATATCCGCCATCATCGGCGCGAAGCCCGTCCCGGCGCCGACGCCGATCAGCAGGCCGTGCGCCGCCGAAAAGACGAGCAGATTGGGCGCATAGCCCGCGACGACAAAGCCAAAACCCAGACAGAGGCCGGCGATGACCATGGGAACGGCGATGCCAGTGCGGTCCGCCATCCGCCCCAGCACGATCGTGCCGAAGGCAAAACCCAACATCATCGCCGTGTAGGGCAAGGAGGCGGCCGAACGGTCGACGCCGAATTCGAGCTGCGCCTTCGGCAAGACGACGATGACCGCCCACATGCCCGCCCCGACGAGGGTCGCGATCAGCAGCGACAATCCCAGGCGCGCGAAGGCGTAGGCGCCGTCGGGCCCGTAAGGGTCGGCGTCTTCGAGGGATTTGGCGGGAGAAAAATTCATCGCGCGACCTTGCGGGAAGCGGCCGGCGATGGCAAGCGTTCGGCGGCGCGCGTGGCTAGCTCGTCGTCGGTCAGGATTTTGTAGCGCGTGATTTGTCTGTTCTTAGAACTGCCTTTTCTTGGATACTACCGCACACCGTTATACGTTATAGCGCGCCGCTGATCCGGCGGCGCGCCGCAGACGGGGCTCGGCTGAGCGGACGCGCACAAAGCCCGCCGCCGAGACTCATTTCGCCTTGCAAGCCGAATTGGCGAGTTCGACCCGCCGGTTTTTCGCGCGCCCTTCGTCGGTGTCGTTGTCGGCGATCGGCCGCGTCTTGCCGTAGCCGTGCGCCTTGAGGCGTTTGCCGTCGACGCCGTGGTCCTCCAGCCATTTGACGACCGACTTCGCGCGGGCCAGCGACAGCTTGTCGTTGTAGGCGTCCGAGCCGACGTTGTCGGTGTGGCCCTCGACCTCGAGCTTCAGCGCGGGATCGGCCGCGAGCGCCTCGGCGACTTTGCCGAGGATCGCGTCGGATTCGGGCTTGAGGGTCGACTTGGCGAAATCGAACAGCACGCCGGTCAGCGCCAGGTGGCACTTCGCGTTCAAGTCTTCGGCGATCTTGGCGCCGGTGACCGTCGCGTCGGCGACGGTCAGCGCGTAGCCCGAGGCGTTGGCGCTGACCGAGGCCCAGATGTTGCGGCCGTTCGAGCCGAAGTGCGCGGCGAGGCGCAGGTCCGGATCGCTCGTTTGATTGACGATCGTCCAGCCGCTCCTTTGCAGCGCGTCGGCGTAGCCGGCGCCGATCGCTTGCGGCGTCACGCATCGCGGCGCGCGATAATCCTTCTCGATCGACTTCTCCGCGACGAGTTCCGGCTGCTTGGCGTCGGCGGGCTGCACGTAGAAGGGCTGCGCCAGCGCCTTGCCGCCCAGCGCCGTCGATCCCGGCGCGGGCGGCAGATAGGGGAAATCGCCGGATTCGGCGACGACCGGCTCGACGGCGCTCGACGGCGCCTGGAGCTGAAGCTCGACGGCGACGCGCGGCGCCGGCGTGTCGACGCTGAGCGAAGCGTCGCCGGCCGCGAGCGCCTGGTTGCGCAACCACCCCTCGGCCTTGGCGCCGCAGTCGGCGACGAAGCAGCCGATGTCGTAAGTTCCCGGCGCGATCTCCTGCGGCTTGCCGCTGTCGGCGCGCGCGATCGGCACGCCGCCCGTCGCGCCCGGCGCGAAAGCGCCGCACCAGGCGCCTGCGACCGGCTTGCCGTCCCGCACAGCCGTCGCGCTGAAACGCGCCTTGGCCGGCGGCGCCGGCGTTTTCGCCGCCGGCTGCGGCGCCTTCATCGACGACTTGAACGGCTCGATCTGCAGCGTTTGGACATTGATTCTCTCGCCGTCTTCCTGCCAGACATGCGCCCAGCTCTCGACGCCGTCCTTGCTCATCGTCGCAAAAATTTCGTCGTTCGCCCCGCGCTTCGTGTCGGTGATCGTCATGCCGAGCTTCGGCAGCCCCTCGGCGTAGTTCTGCATGATGTCGAGGGCGCTGAGCGCCGCGACGCCCTCCTTCAGGCGATAGAGCTGCTTGCAGACATTGCCGCGTTTCGTGATCGTCTTTTCCTGGTCGCCATCGACGACGCGCATCTCCATCGCGTCGTATTTGACGGGCGTCGGGGCTTCGCTCGCCGAAAAATCCTCGAGCGCCGGCACGATCGGGCAGTCGGAATTGGCGTGCGCCAGCAGACGCGATCGGAACGGCGCGACGCTCAGCGTCTGGACGTTGATTCGATCGCCGTCCTCCTGCCAGACATGCACCCAGGTCTCGACCCCGTCCTTGGACGTCGTGGCGAAGATTTCGTCGTCCGCCTTGCGCTTCGTGTTGGTGATCGTCATGCCGAGCTTGGGCAGCGCCTCGGCGTAGTTCTGCATCATGTCGAGGGCGCTGAGCTGAGCCGCGCCATCGTTGCGGCGATAGAGCTGCTTGCAAACCCTGCCGGTCTTGACGATCGTCTTTTCCTCGTCGCCGTCGACGACGCCGAACTCCATCGCGTCGTAGGCGACGATGGTCGGAGCGTCGCTCGCCGGATAATCCCTGAGCGCCGGCACGATCGGGCAGTCGAGATCGGCGCGCGGCAACACGCGCGATCGGAACGCGGCGACGCTCAACGTCTCGACGTTGATTCTCTCGCCGTCTTCCTGCCAGACATGCGCCCAGTATTCGCGGCCGTCGTTCTTGCCGACGGCGAAGATCTCGTCCTCGTCGCTGCGACCCTTGTTGGCGATCACGAACCCTTGGCTCGGCAGCCCCTCTGCGTAATTGCGCATGATCTCCAAGGCGCTGAGCGCGGCGCGGCCGGATGCGAGGCTGTAAAGCTGTCGGCAGACCTCGCCCTTCTTGATCGCTTGCTGCGAGCCGTTGGCGTCGGAGACCACGAACTCGCGGGCGTCGTAAGGCGTGACGCGCGGCTCGTCGGAGGCGTAAAACCCCTCCAGCGCCCCGACTAGCGGGCAATCGCCGTAAGCGAGGGCGGCCCTCGGCGCGACAATCCAGAACAAGGACAGCAGCAACCACGCGAGCCGCGAACGGCGCCCTTTCATGACCTACCCCCCCCTTGAGCCACACCCCGGAGCGGTAATAGATGGGCGTCCCGGCGCGGTCAAACGCGCGCGAATCGAGAGGTTGGGCTCTCGCCTCCACGCCAGCGCCATGTCATCCCTGTCGATCGTCGCCGCCCTGCCCCGACGTCCGCAGCATATGCGCGATGTCCCGCGAGTTGCGCCGGCGGATGCGCTCGGGTTCCGGGGGTTCCGGTGACAGTGCAATTGATTATCGAATCGACGTTTCCATCACGTTCGCCGAGCAAAGGCCGGAAAAGCGCACTCTCGCTGTGACGCCGCCTGGCGCCCTCTTCGAGAACGGCTAGTTCGGCGACGTGACCGCCTTTACACCGATAGAGCGCGCGCCCCCCGGCCGGCGGGGCGCCTTGGCGGACATTGCTGACAAGCGCTCGCCGGACCGTAAGATCGTTCGCGCCGCCCGTCGGACAGCTACGACATTCTCTTTGCGGAAAAATAGAAATGGTGGTAGCTTGCCATTGAACTTCGGCGCGGGCTTCCGCGTCGGCCGCGCTCGCCGAGCGCGGGTCCGATTCAGGAGAATTCCGGCGCGGAAGCTTCGAGAAAGCCGAAATCGAGTAACTCCCAAGCGGGGTGAGTCCCGGGAGCAACAGTTTTCGGGAAAGTGCGCGCGGCGGCGCGATTGAAGGGGACGAGCGGGTCGAAAATATGAGTC
>JBEKGN010000010.1:0-150530 GCA_050012775.1 Roseiarcus sp. | reverse complement strand
CCCGCCCGCGCTCGATCCGAGAATTCTTATAAGCAATCGATGATCCGCCCGCCCGGCTCGAAACTCGCTCGACCGTCACGGTCCTCCCTGAACGCCATTATGCGCATGCCGCCATAAACGAGACAAGTGAGGCGCGTTCGCCCGTTCGATCTCGGACCGCCTCCAGGCGCTCCTCGCGAGCTCCCGGCGAAAACGCTCTACCGGGACGCGGCGATTTGTCGTGCAATTTGCGCCACAGCGTCCGGCGTCAATCGCCGCCGCGGTCGGGGAATCGGGATCTGCGCGAGCAGCCGCGCCGGGCGGTCGGAGAGGACGCAAACGACGTCGGCGAGACGGATGGCGGCGCCGATGTCGTGCGTCACTAACAATGTCGTCATGGGGCGCGCCTCGACGAGGTCGGCGATCGCCTCGACCAGGCTCGCGACGGTCGCTGCGTCGAGCGAGGCGAAAGGTTCGTCGAGAAGCAATAGATCGGGATGAACCGCGAGGGCGCGCGCGAGCGCGACGCGCCGCGCAAGGCCAAGCGACAATTCGCTGGAGAAGTGCCGGCGATGTTCAATAAGGCCCAACGTGGCGAGCAGCGTCGCCAACTCGGCCTCTTCAATACCGGGGGCGGCGAGGCGGACATTGTCCTCGACGCTGCGCCAGGGCAGCAAGCGGGGCTCTTGAAACACAACCGCGAAGCGGTCGGAGTCGGCCCGGACGACGACGCCGTCGAAACGCGTGTCGAGGCCGGCGACGATGCGCAGCAAGGTCGTCTTGCCGCAACCGGAAGGACCCACGATAGCGCCGACTTTGCCCATTTTCAGCGCGAAGGCGATCTCGCTCAGCGTCTCGAGCGTCTGGCCGGACGCGCTGAGATAGGCCTTGGCCTTTATGGAAACTTCAAGCCGCGCGTAGTCGCCAGCGAGAGACATTACGTTCAAAGGGTTGCACCACAAACGTTTCGATCGCCAGCATAACGCCAACGAAGGGAAGCGCATAGGCAAGCAGAAGGGTCATATCAAAAAGCTGGAACGCGATATTGATTTGGAAGCCGATCCCGTTCGATCGCCCGAGCAGTTCGACCACCAGGACGATTTTCCAGACCAGCGAAAGACCGGAGCGCGCGGCGGCGGCGAAATAGGGCGCGAGTTGCGGCGCCAAGACATGGCGCAACCGTGTCCCAAAGGGGAAACGAAACACGTCGGCCATTTCGTCCAGCTGCGGATCAAGCGCGCGGGCGCCTTCGCGCATTGTGACGATCGCGTTGGGAATTTTGTTGAGCGCGACCGCGCCGATCGCCGCGACTTCGTTGAGGCCGACCCAGATATAGGCGAGGACGATAATCACCAACGCGGGAAGATTGAGCAATAATATCAACCAGGGATCGCCCAGACGATCCGCGAGGCGGTTGCGCCCCATCGCGAAGCCGATCATCGCGCCGATCGTCATCGCAAGGGTGAAGGCGGCGGCCACGCGCAGCAGCGTGACGCCGAGATGGAAGAACAGGGCGCCCGACTGCGCCTCGACCGCCAGCCGACGCAAGACCTCGATCGGCGCAGGCAGATTGCGCGGCCCCGCGAGCAGCGCGCCAATCTCCCAACTCGCAGCGAAAACGCCGAGGGATAGCCAGCGCAGCACGGGACTAGCCTCCCGCCTTGGGCTTATAAAAGGTTCCGGGATCGAGGTCGACCGCAGGGCCGACGAGGTCCGCGCCGCCAATCTCCGCCAACGTCTTGAAAAGGACCCGCGCGTCGGCCTCTTCCTCCGCGATCGGGCGACGCGGCACGCCTTCGCTATATCGCTTTCGGTAGAGCGCCGCGGCGCCCGGATCCTTCTGGCCAATGCTTGTCATGATGTCGGGCCATCGCCCGTCGTCGTTCGCCAGGATGTCTTTCGCTTGCCGCGCAATGTCGAGGAATCTTGCAAGCGCCGCCGCATTCCGAGCGGCGAAATCCTCGTCGAAGACATAGCCGACCATCGCGACCGGGCCGCCGGCGCCCAGACCCTTCTCGACATCCTGCATGTCCACGATGCGGCGGAACCCGCGTTGCTCGAGGTCGGCGCAGAAATTCCAGAATTGCAGCGTCGCGTCGACTTCGCCTTGCGCCGCCTTCTCCGCCAGCAGAGGCGGCGCGCCGAACACGACGTGCGCGTCATGGCCGAGATCGAGCCCCGAGCGTTTTGCGAAGGCTTGCAACAGCAGCCAACTCTTGTCGAGCGGCCCTCCGGCGACGCCGAGCCTCTTGCCCTTGAGGTCGGCGAGCCCTCCGACGGGGCCATCGCTCCTGGCCATGACTGCGCCGACGGCGCTCGAATAGGGCGTGAAGGTCAACCTGCGCCCGAGTCCGCGCTCGCGCGACACCCAAAGCCAATCCGACAGAATGATATCGACGGCGCCGCCGCCGATCGCGATCTTGCCCGCCTCGGTGTTGGCGAGATCGACGATTTCGAGATCGAGCCCGACGCTCTTATCAAGCCCCTGCGCCTTGATGACCGCGAGCTCCCAGCCGAAGGTGCCGCTCTTTTGCGCGCCGATGCGCAGCGTTTCCGCCGACGCCGAACCCGCGTCGAGCAGGATCGCGATCAAGCAAGCGATCATGGCGAAGGCGCGAAACTCAGGGACGGGATGTTCAGCTCGCGTGCGCCAAAAGATCATCGGCGCTGTCCTCCCACCCGGTCGCGCTTTGGCGCTCGCCATCGACTTGTCTATCGAATGTCTTGCGATCCTTCCCGACGCGGATCAACGTGACAAAAGCGCGCTGTCGCGATCGAATGCGGGCTTTCTGGCGGGGCTTTGGCGGAAACGGCGGGAGATTCTCTATCGCTTGCGCGCGGCTATGTCCTGCTTTTGATCGCGGGGAAGAAAGCGTCGCCAGACCCGACAAAGCAAGTTTCCTCGACATGCGCGATTTCGCGGCTCTTCGAGGCCAAAACATTCCTCGCGTTCCCGCGGCTATTTCGGCGCGAAAGCGACGCCCCAAGGAAGTTCGCCGACCTGAATCGACTTGATCACTTTTTGCCGCGCGACGTCGATCACGGAGACGTCGTTCGAAACCCCGTTGGCGACAACCAGGTATTTCTCGTCCGGAGTGAAATCGCCGTGCCAGACCCGTTGCCCCACGAGCAGATATTTCAACACCGCGTGCGTCGCTCCATCGACGACGGCGACCCGATTGGCCGGTCCCAGATCGATGAATCCCAACTTGCCATCTTTGGTGAGATTGACGCCGACAGGCTGGATCATTTCCGCCTGCAGCCCCGGAATCTCGAACCGCACCGTCTTCGTGATCTTCCGCGTCGAGGGATCGATGATCGACAATTCGCCGCCTACTTCCGAGGTCACCCAGAGTTCCGATCCGTCCGACTTATAGGCGGAAAAGCGCGGGCGCGAACCCAGCAGCACATTGCCGACAACCTCATGGCTCTTGGTGTCGATGAAATGCGCCATGCTTGTCGTCTCCGACGTGCAGACCAAGGTCTTCGAGTCCGGACTGACAGCCAAGCCCTCCGGCTCGATCCCGACCGAAACCTGGCCAAGAGCCATCCGCTTCTCCACGTCGATGATCGTCACCATCGCGTCGTTTTCATTGGCGACGTAAAGCAGCTTGCCCGTGGGATCGAGCGCGAATTGTTCGGGGTCCGGGCCAGAAGGCAGCTCCCCGATATTCTTGAAGGTCTTCGTGTCAAAGATTTGGATCGTGTCGTCATCGCCTACGGCTACGAAGACCGCCTTTCCGTCCCGTGACACCGCTATGCCGCGCGGGCGCTGACCGGTTGGAATCGTGGCGACGGTCTCCATCTTATCGGTGTCGACGACGGAGATGGTGTTGCCTTTTTCGTTGGACACAAAGGCGAGAAAGGCAAAAGCGGGGGTCGTCGCCAGCGAGAACGCCGCCAGCGAAAGGCCGAGGGCCACGGTTCGAGAAGGGACGCGCATGAAGGCTTCTCCGCTGAGACGTTCAGCTCACGTCAGTTGAGTTTGCATCTGGTCTCGGGCCGATCGACCCCCAAAGTATCCAACTCGGACGACTGATGCAGAAATCCCTCCTGGGGCGACACGGAAACCGTGTTGCGTCCGTCGAACAGGAGGATCGGTTGGCGCAACTGGAGGTTCCAGTCGCGCAGCGAAAGCTTCTGACCCTTAAAGGCGGCAAGCGAGAAGTCCGGACTCTTGATGAAGGCGAACAGCTTTGCGGGATCGGCCGTGTTCGCTCGCGTCGCCGCCTCGCCGACGAGTCGCGCGGCGCTCCAGGCCTGCATGTCGAGCGGCGTCATGAAGCGGTGAAACATCCGGCCAAATCGACTCTGCAATTGAATGGCGCCCCATTGATCGAAGGCCGCGTCCCATGTCGTGGGGACCAGTCCCGCCGATCCCGCGACAGGGCGCGCATCCCAGGTGCGATAGGGCAGGTAGCCGGCGAACACCTCGCTTTCGTCGGCGGCGACGAGCACGTCATAGTCGGGCGCGCTCTGCGTCAGCGCGGGTATCTGTCGCTGGATTTCGACAATGCCGCTGTCGCTGCGGCGCGCGCCGCCCGTGTCCTTGTATTCGCGCTCTTCGACGATTTTCGCGCCAAAACGCGTCGCGGAATGGCGCAGCGCTTCGGCGAAGAGCTTGTCTTTGTCATGCGAGCCGACGACCAGCAGCCATTTGCGCCATTTCTTCCAAACGAGATATTGCGCCAGGCCGTCCGCGAGCATCGAGCGTGTTGGCGCGACATGCACGACGTTGGCGCGGCAATCCTCCTCGCGCAGCCGGTCGTCGGTCGCGCTGGCGTTGATGATGGCGAGCCCTCGCGCCTTTGCGGCGTCGGCCGCCTTGAGAACGCCGTCGGCGTCGATATCGGCGACGATCAAAGCGGCCCCGGCGTCGGCGAGCGCGCCGACCGCCGCGGCGACGTCATCGTCCGCCCGCAACGATTTGTCGATCAGCGTGTAGCGCTGTTTGACGAAGCGGCCCGTCGTGTTGTTGTCGTCGATCGCCAATTGCGCGCCCGCCACGCCGTCGTTCTCGGCGGGAACGTCCATCAGCGAAAGGCGGCCTTTCGACGCGAGGAGATGGAGATAGCCGATCTTGATTTCCGTCAGGTCCTCCGCGAAACCTGTCGATGCGCCCACCAAGGCGAAGAGGCAGGCATAGAGCGGCGTAAGCGCGGCGACCCGCCGCAATAGTCGCTTCCCCGCGTCCATTCCAAGCGCGCAGGCCTTCTGGCGTCGCCGCTGCGCGGCGAGCGACGCGCCCGCCGGCCCGCTCGTCCCGATGCTGTTGAGATGACAACCGGCGAAATGGGTCGCGCGCGACATCAATCGACACTCCTTGAAACCCGAAAAACCATCGCCTGCAGGCGGCGCGCGAAGGCGCGCTCGATGGCTCCGTTGTTCGTTGTCACAACCTCAATCGATCGGCTGCCGAAGCGGCCGGGGTCGTCTTGCCCCTAGGCGATGCATCGCTGGGCCAATTCATTCCGGGAGCAACGAGCTTCATCGAACGTCGGCGTATTGCTCGCGCGACGGCAAGCCCGCGCAAACCTCGCATTTCTATCGCACTCTCCGGCATTTCTATCGCACTCTAAAGCTTAGCGACGCCAAAAAATTTCGTGGCGCCCCGGCCGGAGGCGGCGGAAACGGGCTCGCTCGGCGAACGGTCGCCAAAGCTTCCGCGTCGAGGATCGGATCGCCGGCCGATTGGGAAATGGAGGCGCCCGCGACCTGCCCCGATGCATTTATCGAAAAGCTGACGACCGCGACGCCGTGCGGCGCCCGCTCGCGCGCCGCCTCGGGGTAGCGCTTCTGCGCCGCGATGCGGCTGAGCACGGCGCTTTGGTAGGCCGCCGCCTCGGCGCTCGAAACGACAGGCGCGGCGGCTTGCCGCGCCGTCGGGGCTGGCTTGGCTGGCTTCGATGCCGCCGGGGCGGGTTCCGGCGCCGCCAAGCGCGCCTTTGCGGGCGCGGGCGGCGGCGGCTTTCGGACCGGCGGCGTCGCCGGACTCGCAACGGGCGCTGGCTGTGGCGGCGGCGGGGGAGGCGGCGTCTCTTCCAACAGGCGGGCAGGCGTTTCGGAGACGGGCGTCGACTCGACGACGGGGGGCGGCGGCGCCTCGGCGACCGGCGGCGGTTCGACCGTCGCCGCCGGCGGCTCGACGGGCGGCGTCGAAACGGCGGGAGGGGACATTTGCTCGACCGGCGGCGAAGGCGCTTCGGCGACGGCAGGCGGGGGAGGCGGAGCCTCGCGGATTACGGGCGCTGGCGCCTCGACGATGATTTCCACCGTGACGGGCTCCGGCGCGGGCGTCTCGGCGACCGGCGTTGGCCAAACCAGCAGGGCCATCAGAGCGGCGACGTGCAGGCCGAGCGAGCAAGCGACGCCCCAACTCCAGCCCCCCGCGAGCGCTGGGCGTTCAACCTTTGGCCGCGATTGCTCCTGGCCCGGTCGGACCGCCGCCATATCGAAGCCGCGAGGCGCGGGGGCGGCGACGTCGGGCGCATCGGGCCAGTCGAAATGGGGCGCGGACGCGGGAAGCCATCCCCTGTCGACATCGAGCGCGGCGGCGCCGGCGCGAAAGCCGACCCAATTGGCGGAACTGTCAAGGACGCGAGGCGAGAACGCCTCATGCGGCCGAGGAACAAGGCGGGCGCGCCCGCCTATGTCAGGGAACCCCGTCAAAACGTTGCTTTCAGGCCTGCATAGACCGAACGCGGTTGCGCCGGGCTGAGCGAGCGCGGGTCGGAGAACGGATTGCCGCCATTGCCGAAATTGGGAATCTGAGTGATGTCGAAGAAGGTCCCGTAGGTATAGTAGTGGTTGTTGAGCACGTTCTCTACGCGCGCGTAGAGCTGGACGTTCGCGGTGACCTGATAGGCGGCGTCGGCGTTGACCACGGCGTAGGCGGGGAGCTTCTCAAATTGGTTGGAGGCGTCGCCCGCGTAATATTGCGATCCGACAGCGAGCAAGTCGACGCCGATCTTAAAATCCTTGGTGACGGAATAGTCGCCGCCGACCTTGAATCGATTATGCGGAATCATCGGAATATGGTCGCCGGGCACGACGTAAATATTGCCGTCGACGTCGGCGTATGGCGAGTTCGAGCCGAGGGTCACAGCGTTGAGGAATATCGCGTCGATGTACGAATAGCTCGCGCGCACGCTGAACTTGCCGGCCTTGAAGTCGACTTCGGCCTCGACGCCCTGGCGCCGCGTCGCGCCGACATTCTGAAAATAGCCGAAGCCTTGCTGAACCGGATCGGGGACATTGAGAATGTCGTCCCGATCGTCGGCGCGGAAGGCGCCGAGTTTCCAGCCGAGCGTGCCGACGGCGTCGCCGTAGTCGTGCGTCCCGCGCAGGCCCGCTTCGAACGTTTGCGCCACGACTTGCTTGAGCGGCGGGTCGGAAACCAGGAAACTCGCGAGAATGCAAGGATGCACAGGGTCGGCGCAGCCCAGCTCCAAGGGAGTGGGCGCGCGATTGGCCTGGGAGTAGCCGGCGTAGACGGTGACGTCGGAATTGATCCTGTAGGTCGCGCCGATCATCGGATTGAAGTGCAAAAAGGCGTCGTCGCCGTTGAGCCCGCCGCCAAGCTGATCCTGCAACCGGATATTGGCGACGTTCAGCCGGCCGCCGCCGGAGATCGAGAAGTCCTTGGTGACGTCGAACGTGTCGAGCGCATAGAGGCCGCCGTAGGCGTTGGTCGTGCGCAGCGAGACGGGCCCGTCGGAAACCGGATTGCCGGAAGGGCCGAGAAATATGCCGGAGCCGGCGACGACGTAATCGGGCTGAACGACGCCGAGTTCCGCGCTGGCGCCGAAATTGGTGACGCCATAGTCGAAACTGCCGCCGATGACGAAATGATTGTCGTGGCCGAGCAATTTGTCCGTGTTGGTCGCCTGCAACGTCGTCCCGACGCTCGTCGTCTGCGTCCACGTCCGATCGATTTCTCCGAGCGTCGCTCCGACGAATGACGGAGGGGTGGCGATTGGCTGGCCGTTGAGGCCGTTGGCCGCGTTTACCCCACCGTTAAACGAGCCATTATTAAAGCATAGAAACCCTTCGTCGGGCGGGTCGCAAATCTGCGCGTTCGTCGAATTGCCGTCGACGGTCGATTGGTAGAACGAGCGAAGATACGCCGCGCCCTGCAACGTCCAGGTGGGCGTGGCGTTGACGGTGGCGGTGGCGTTGACGTAGCCGACCTCGTTGCGCGACGTTTGCGGCGTCGTATAGACGCTGCTCCAGCTCTGCTCGAGCAATTCCGCCGGGGCGGCGGCGGTGGCCCCGAAGAAGTTGTCCGCGCCGCCGATGTTGAGATGCAGTTCGGCGCTATCGCCCTTGTAGCCGACGTCGCCATAGAAGCGGCGGATCTGCGTTCCCGAAGAATCGCGATAGCCGTTGTCCTGGGCCCCTTCGATCGCGATATAGGCGGCGTAATCGCCGACCTGCTTGCCCCATTGCAGCGAGGATTGCGCGCGGCCGTAGGAGCCGCCCATCACATCGATCGAGGTTCCCTGAAAGGTGAAACCATCCTTCATCTGCACGCTGAGCGCGCCGCCGAGCGCATTGAGCCCGAAGGCGGGATTGTTGCTGATGACGTCGATCGAGCGCACCGCCGCCGTCGGGATCAGGTCCCAGTTGACGACGTCGCCGAAGGCTTCGTTGATGCGCACGCCGTTCTGATACACCGCCAGACCCTGCGGCGTGCCGGAAACCGGCGATGCGTCGAAACCGCGAAAATAGACGTCGGGCTGAAACGGATTTCCCGCGACATCTTGAACGTCGACGCTCGGCGTCTGCTGGGCGAGCGCCTTGACGACGCTCGGCGACTTCGCCTGTTCGATCTGTTGGGAGTCGATGGTGGTGACCGCGGCGGGAACCTTGTCGACGTCGACGCCGATTCCGGAAAGCGGCGTCGTCGCGAAGACGTCAATGGTCGGAAGAACGACAGTCGTTCCGGGGGTCGGCGGGGCGGCGGCTTGGGCCAAGGCTTGTGAAGCGCCGAGGACGACGCATCCCAAAGCCAAAAACGAAGCGCCGCGCAGTTTCATTTCAACTTGCCCCCATTGCCCATAACGCAATCCAATCACGCTTCACCCGTTCTCTCCTTTCGTGAGGCCGGCTTTTGAGCCGATCCAGGGTTTGCGGACGGGGCCGCGGCGTTCGTTCGCGAAGTTCGCACCGCGGCCGCGACGAAGACTGCGCAAGGCGGACTCACGAACCGCCCACGATGGCTTTGACCTCTGGCGTCGCAGCCAGATCCGCCGCGCTCTTGCCGGCCTTGTCGCGCAGCGTGCGATCGGCGCCGGCTTCGAGAAGCGCCTGCGCAATCGCGCCGTGCCCGAGGCCGGCCGCGATCATCAGAGCGCTGCGGCCGCGATCGTCGACGAAATCGAGCTTGGCGCCGCGCGACAGCAACAGCTTCACCGTCCGCAGCCCCGCGTCGGCGGCGACATTGTCGGGATGGCCCGCCGCCCACATCAGCGCGGTGAGATCGGCGCGATAGCGCAGGTTGGGATCGACGCCCGCATCCACCAGCATCTCGACGATCGGCGCCGCGCCGCGTGCGGCGGCGTAGACGATGACGCTCTTGCCGGTCGCATCGATCGTGTCCGGCCGCGCCTTGTGGGCCAGCAGCAGCGCGGCCAATTCGGAATTGCCGTTGAAAGCGGCGGCGCTCAAAGCCGTCTCGCCCTGCGCGTTGGTTACGTCGACACGAGCGCCCGCGTCCACGAGCCATCTCGCGACATCGCCGCGGTCGGCGAGCGCGGCCTGAGTCAGGGGCGTCGCACCCGCGGCATTGGGGCGATCGAGTTGCGCCGCCTCATCAGGCGGGGCGGAAGCCAACAGCGCCTTGACGACGCCCAGGCGGCCCATCTTTGCCGCTATCGCCAGCGCAGTATTGCCGAATCGATCGCGCGCGAGTCGGGAAGCGCCGGCTTTGAAAAGCGCGTCGAGAGAGCCGACACAGCCTTTTCGCGCGGCGTCGAAGAGCAGATTGTTGACTTGCAAAGCATCGGGTTCGCTCGCCAGAACGCGCGCCGCGCCCGCGCGAACATCGTTGCAGGCGAGCGCGCTGGGCTCGCCTGCGCCCTCCTGCGCGGACGCCGAGCTGGCGAAGCCCAGGAACAAAACCAGCAGAGCCGATCGTTTCACGCGCTCCCTCTCCCATAATTCCCGCACGGCTTCGCCAGCGCCGTCGGGCGGGCCGAACTCGGCTTTGTTTGCGCCCCCTGTCGGGCGCCGTTCTGATGCGCGCTCGGCAGCCCTACATGCGCGCGGGCCTCGACCTAGAGGCCGCTGAGAACGCGAGCCATTTGCTTGATGTCGTCCTCGCTGTAGGTATTGAGCAGATCCTTCATCCAGGAATTATTCGCCCGCGCGCCGCTGCGAAAATCGAGCATGGTCTTGACGAGATAGTCGAGGCTTTGCCCGGCCAAGCGCGGCTGCGTGCCGGCGCCGATGTAGCCCGCTTGATGGCATCCGACGCATCCCGCGGAATTGGCCATCGAATCGAAATGCTTGGAATCCTCGGCGCTGGCCCGCGGCTGCTGCTGATTGGTCCAGGGCTTCGCGGCAAAATAGGCGGCGAGCGCGAGCATATCTTCGCGCGACATGTTCTCGACGACCGGCGCCATCTGCTCGTTCTTGCGCGCGCCCTTCTTCATGTCGCGCAGCTCGATGTAGATGTAGCCCTCGTTTTGGCCGAAGATATTCGGGATGGACTTGTCGATCGGGACGCCGTTCTCGCCGTGGCATCCCAGGCAGACCGCGGCTTTGTCCGCAATAGCGTCGGCCGCCGCGGCGTTCGCGCCGAGGGTTAGAAGGGCGCCCGCGAGGCAAACGAACGAAAACTTAAAAGCCATAGGAAGGGTCTCGGAACGCCTGTGCAAGGCCTGGAACGACACGAACGCAAAATTGGGGCCGGCCAAAAGGCCGGCCCCAACGGTTTAAACAAAGCTCGATCGCCCTCAGATCAATTGAGCGTGAAGGCGATGATCGAATTGCCGCGCTTGGCGTCGATCTGCGTATTGCCGCCCGCGCCGACCACGACAAATTGCTTGCCGCCGACCATATAGGTCGAGGGCGGCGCATTGACGCCCGCGCCGGCGGTGAAGTCCCAAAGGATCGCGCCGCTCTTCGCGTCATAGGCCTTGAAGTGACCGTTGGCTTCGCCGGCGAACACGAGCCCGCCTGCGGTCGCCAAGGCGCCGCCGATCATCGGTTCCGGAGTCTTCACGCTCCAGCGAACCTTGCCGGTGTTGTAGTCGACGGCGACGAGCTTGCCCCATTGCTCCTCGGTCGGGATGATCTTGAAGGCGCCGCCGAGCCAGAGCTTGCCGTCGGGATAGGGCGAGGAGTCGACGTGGTAGGTCATCGGCTGATGCAGATTGAGCGAATACGCGAGCCCTAAATTCGGGTTGGTGGCGATCGGCGACCATTCGTTGCCGCCATTGGCCCCCGGGAGCATGCGCGCGCCGTCCTTCGTCGGCAATGTCCACATGTTTTCTTGCGGAATCATCGCTTCCGAGAAACGGATCAAGCTGCAGTCCTTGGCGTTGTGGACATAGACGTGGCCCGTCTTGCCCGCGTGCAGGACGCCGTCCGTCAACTTGCCGTCCTTGCCGACCACCTTGGTCAGCACGGGCGGCGACACCGCGTCGAGATCCCAGACGTCGTGCGAGATATATTGGAAGTGGCAGACGTATTTTCCGGTGTCGAGATCAAGCGACACTAAAGAGTCCGTGTAGAGATTGTCGCCCGGGCGGATCGCGCCGTCGAGATCAGGCGAGGGATTGCCGACGACGAAATAGATGCGATTGGTCGCCAGATCGACCGCGGGATTCTGCCAGACGCCGCCGCCCAAGGTCTTGTAGGGGTCGCCGTTCTTGGCGTAGGCGTCCTTTTCCGCGGCGATGTCGCGATGCATGTCGCGGCCCGTCGCGTCCTTGGTGGCCCACACGCCCTGCGAATTCTCCGCCGTCGTGTTGAAGGTCCATTTCAGATCGCCGGTGGCGGCGTCGAAGGCCTTCACGAAGCCGCGGATGCCGTATTCGCCGCCGTTGGTGCCGATCAGGATCATGCCCTTGACCGCGGTCGGCGCCATCGTCTCCGAATAGCCCTTCTCGGGGTCGGCGACTTCCTTCGCCCATTTCACGGCGCCGGTCTTGGCGTCGAGCGCCACAAGCTGGGCGTCGAGCGTCGCTAGATAGATATTGTCGCCATAGACGGCCACGCCGCGATTGTTCGGGCCGCAGCAATAGGTCGTGACCGGCCCCATCTTATGCTTGTATTCCCAAATCTGTTCGCCCGTCTTGGCGTTCAGCGCGTAGACATGGTCGAACGCAGTGGTGACATACATCACGCCGTTGACGACGATCGGCGATGTCTCGAGCGTGTCGAGGACGTCCGTCTGGAAGATCCAGGCTGCATGCAGACCGTGCACATTGCCGGTATTGATCTGGTTGGCCGGATGAAAACGCGTCTGCGCGTAATTGCCGTTGGTCTGCAAGAAATTGGAGCCGTCGCCCGCAGCGCGGTCGAGCAAATCTTGGGTGACGTTCGTCGCCGCCGGCGCCGCCGCCCCTGCTTTCGCGCCCACGCCGCCCTTGATCTCTTCCGCGGCGTTCGCGGAGATCGATGCGGTCGCCAAACTCATCGCGCCGGCAAGCGCGAACAATCGTCCCCACCCCATTCTCATGGTCGTTTCCTCCAATTTTGAGCCGTTATGCCAGCCCGAAGTTTCAATAAAGCATTATCCCCAGCGTTTGGGCAAGCGCAAATGTGAGCGGGGGATAGCCTCCCGTCACAAGCGGCGTCTGGTATTTGGCGCGGGGTCCCGTCGCCGATCGGCAATCCGATAGAGTCCCGCCGCTCCGAAAGACCCATCGGCCATGCTATCCATGCTTCTGACGTGCGGCTGGCAAGAAGCGGCAGCCGCCGCGTCCGGTTGCGCCTTTTCCGTTTCTCCTGCGAATGCCGCTCACAGCGACCGCGCGATGAGCAGCTTCATGACTTCGTTGGCGCCGCCGTAGATTTTCTGGACGCGCGCATCGACGAACATGCGCGAGATCGGATATTCCTGCATGTAGCCGTAGCCGCCATGAAGCTGCAGGCATTCGTCGGCGGTCTCCACCTGTTTCTCGGTGCACCACCACTTCGCCATCGACGCGGTCACCGCATCGAGGTCGCCCGCGATCAGCCGCTCGACGCACCAGTCGATGAATACCCGCGCGATCGTCGCTTCGGTCTTGCGCTCAGCCAGCTTGAAAGCGGTATTCTGGAAATCGATGATCCGCTGACCAAAAGCCTTGCGTTCCCTAGTGTAGTCGGCGGTCAGCCTGACCGCGCGCTCCATCGAGGCGACGGCGCATATGCCAATGATGAGCCGCTCCCGCGGCAATTGCTGCATCAATTGCGCGAAACCCTGGCCCTCCTCGGCGCCGAGCAGGTTCTCCGGCGGCGCGATCGCGTCTTCGAAGAATAATTCCGACGTGTCGGAGGCGTGCAGACCGATCTTGTCGAGGTTCCGCCCGCGACGGAAACCGTTGTTGTCGTTCGTCTCGACGACGATCAAGGATAGGCCCTTGGCGCCCGGCCCGCCCGTCCGGGCGACGACGATGATCAGGTCGGCGGTCTGGCCATTGGTGATGAAGGTCTTCTGGCCGTTGACGACGTAGCTGTCGCCCTGCCGGCGCGCGGTGGTCCGCACGCCTTGCAGGTCCGACCCCGTTCCCGGCTCGGTCATGGCGATGGCGCCGATCAATTCGCCGCGCGCCATGCCGGGCAGCCAGCGGCGCCTCTGCTCCTCGGAGCCGTAGTTCTGGATGTAATGCGCGACGATGCCGCTGCTGACGGTGACGCCGCCCAGCGCCTCCGGCACGACGTTCTCCATGTCCTCGAACACAGCCGCGTCGTAAGCGAAGCTTGCGCCGAGCCCGCCGTAGGCTTCAGGCACGCTCGGCAGCAAAGCGCCCATCGCGCCGAGCGCGCGCCAGGCGGAGCGATCCACCATTTTCTGATTGCGCCACCTTTCGGCGTGGGGCGCCAGGTCCTTGGCGAGAAAGCGCCGGAACGGATCCCGAAACGCGTCGAGTTCTTCGGTCATCCAGGATGAACGGTAGGTCATGTCCGTATCGCCTCACAACAGCAGGAAAGGTTTCGAAGACGCGTCGAACAGCGCGACAGCCGGCAGAATTTATGCAGACGACTGGCTCCTCCAGCGGATGAGAACAGTCTCCGCGTCCTCGTCGCCGGCTTCCGTTACGGGACCGGCCGATGCCGGCGTGCGGCCGAAACGCGGTGAAGGCTGCGGCTGATACGCCCCCTGAGCGTTGGCGAATGTGCCTCGCATGCGATTGTGGGGATGCGCTCCGGCCTCCAGGGGACTGAGCACGGGAGCAAAACAGACATCGGTTCCTTCGAGTTGCTCGCTCCATGCGTCCCGCGACTTCGAACGAAATGCGGCGGCTATCGCCTGCCGCAGGGCCGGCCATTTGCGCTGGTCCCATTGGGCGTCGAAACCCCGGCCCTCAAGATCCAGGCGCGCCAGCAACTGAGCGTAGAATTGAGGTTCGATCGAACCGATCGACACCCACTTCCCGTCGCTGGTTTCGTACACGCCGTAAAAAGGCGCGCCGCCGTCCAACACGTTCGCTTCCCGCTCGGCGCGCCAGGAGCCGGAGCCGATCATGCCGAAGATCATCGCCCCCAAGGCGGCGGCGCCATCGACCATCGCGGCGTCCACGACCTGCCCGCGGCCTGAACTCGTCGCTTCGAGCAGCGCCGCAAGAATTCCAACCGCCAGCATCATGCCGCCGCCGCCGAAATCGGCGACAAGATTGAGCGGCGGCGAGGGCGGACGGTCGGCGGACCCCATCGGCCAAAGCATGCCGGAGAGGGCGAGATAATTGATATCGTGCCCCGCCGCATGGGCGAGCGGGCCTTCCTGTCCCCAGCCGGTGACGCGGCCGAAGATCACTCGAGGGTTGCGCGCCAGACACGCTTCAGGTCCGGCCCCGATCCTTTCCATCACGCCGGGGCGAAACCCCTCGAAAATCACGTCGGCCTTTTCCACCAGGCAAAGCAGCGCCTCGACATTGCGCTCGTTCTTGAGATCGAGGGTCACCGCCTGACGGCCCCGGTCGAGCACGGTGTTGGCGCCGAATCTCGGCGGGCCCGGGCGGTCAATGCGCACCACGTCGGCTCCAAGATCGGCAAGCATCATGCCACAGAATGGCGCAGGGCCGATTCCGGCCATTTCGATCACACGTACGCCATGCAGAGGTCCGGATTTGCCGGTCGCCAATCGCGTCGGGAGCGTCTCGCGATGTGAACTCATGACGGCCAATATCTGCTCCCGTGCCGGAGTCGCGGATCAGAAACGTTCCCGCCTCATATCAGAAGGCCGCCGCCGCAGACGAGCACCTGACCGCTGATGTAGTTCGATTCCGGGCTGCAAAAGAGATAAACGGCGTCGGCGGCTTCTTCCGGCGTGCCGCCGCGGCCGAGCGGAATCATTCTCGCCATCGCGTCGAGCATCTGCGGTTGCACGCCGACCTTGATGTCGCGGCCGGCGATATCAATGGTTTTCTGCTGGGCCTCGATCGGCTGGGTCAGGCGGGTGTTGATCAAGCCAAAGGCGACGCAATTGACGTTGACCTTGTAGCGTCCCCACTCCTTGCACATCGTGCGCGTCAGGCCGACGAGAGACGCCTTGGCCGACGAGTAGCTGGCCTGCCCGGCGTTGCCATAGAGACCCGCGATCGACGAGATGTTGACGACCTTGCGGAACACTTCGCGGCCCGCTTCGGCTTCCCTTTTCGCGAGAATCCGGATCGGCTCGGCGGCGGCGCGCAGGATGCGAAACGGCGCGACGAGATGCACGTCGAGCATGGCCTGGAACTGCTCGTCCGTCATTTTCTGGATCGTGGCGTCCCAGGTATAACCGGCGTTGTTGACGATGATGTCGAGGCCGCCGAAAGTCTCCATCGCCGCAGCGACGAAACGGTCGGCAAAGCCGGCTTCGGAAACACTGCCGTTGACGGCGATCGCCTCGCCGCCCGCCGCCACGATTTCGGCGGCGACCGCGTCGCCCGGCGCGGCGTCGAGATCGTTGACCACGATCCTGGCCCCTTCGCTCGCGAGCTTCAGGGCGATGGCGCGGCCAATGCCGCGACCCGAGCCGGTGATCAGCGCAACTTTTCCCTTGAGCTTGGACATTCGACTTCCTCGATTGAGGCCAATGGATCAGAGAGCGACGATGGCTTCGCCGGCGAGCTTGACCTCGCCGTTTTCATCCTTGGTCGTCAGCGCCAGCCTCGCGCGCTTTTCGCCCTTGTGCTCGAGCAGCTCGACCACATGCCCCTCGCAGGTCAGGCGCGCGCCAAGCTGCGTGATCGCCGCGAAGCGCGTGGAGAATGAGCGGATATCGGCGGGACGAATCGCGTCGGTCAGCGCCTGGCCGAGATAGGCCATCACCAGCATGCCGTGCGAGAAAACGTCCGGGAATCCTGCGGCCTTGGCGAAATCGAGATCGACGTGCATCGGGTTGTGATCGCCCGACGCGCCACAATAAAGCGCCAGCGTGTGACGCGTGATTGGAGGATACGCCTTGTGAACGATGCGTTCACCCACCGCGGGATTGTGCGCTGCCGTTTCGCTCATGACGCCCTCTCGTTTCGCACGACGAGGGTGCGCGCAGTGTCGGCGACGCGAGCGCCGTGCTGATTGGTCACCTCGGTCTCGACGACGATCATCGTCATGGCGCCGCCCTTTTTGTCGGCGACGTCGGCCACGCGGGACTTGAAGGTCAGCGTGTCGCCGACCACCACGGGGGCGTGATAGGTGAAGCGCTGTTCGCCATGCAAGACACGGGCGAGATCGATATTCAGTTCGGTCAAAATCTCAAACGGACGCTCGGCGTCCATCATCTCCAGACAGAACAGATAGGTCGGCGGCGCCGGCGTCGCGGAATAGCCCTCGGCGCGCGCGGCCTCGGCGTCGCGATAGACCGGATTGCGCTCTCCGATCGTATTGAGGAAATAGCGCAGGCGCCCCGCTTCGACGCGCGCCGTGATCGGCGCAAAGCTGCGCCCGACCGCCGATTGATCCACCATATTCCCTCCTCACGCCCGCTCGTACAGGGTGACCACACAGGCGCCGCCAAGGCCGAGATTGTGCTGCAGCGCCAGTCTCGCGCCTTCGACCTGGGTCGCCGCGGCCGTTCCGCGCAACTGGCGCGTCAGCTCGTAGCACTGCGCAAGTCCGGTGGCGCCGAGCGGATGCCCTTTCGACAGCAGACCGCCGGAGGGATTGGTGACGAATTTGCCGCCGTAGGTGTTGTCGCCGTCGTTGATGAAACGCTCCGCGCCGCCCTCGGGGCAGAGCCCAAGTGCTTCGTAGGTGATGAGCTCGTTCTGGGCGAAACAGTCGTGCAGCTCGACCACGTCGAGATCTTCCGGACCGACGCCGGCGGCCTCATAGACGCTCTTTGCGGCGGCGCGCGCCATGTCGTAGCCGACGACCTGCATCATGTCGCCGGCTGCGAAGGTCGAAGCGGTGTCGGTGGTCATCGCCTGGGCGGCGATCCGGACATCCTTGCGCAGCCCGTGCCGACTGGCGAATTTCTCCGAAACCAGCACCGCGGCCGCGCCGCCGCAGGTCGGCGGACACGCCATCAGCCGCGTCATGACGCCCGGCCAGATCACCTGATCGTTCATCACGTCCTCGGCGGTCACCTCCTTGCGGAACAGCGCGAGCGGATTGTTCTTGGCGTGGCGGCTCGCCTTGGCGCGAACTTTGGCGAAGGATTCGAGCGGCGTGCCGTACTTCTTCATATGGCTGAGGCCCGCGCCGCCGAAATAGCGCAGCGCCAAGGGAATTCCCGGCGCATCGACGAGCTTGTCGGCGGCGGCGTCGAACTCGTCGAACGCGCTCGGCCGGTCGGTGAACACGGCGCCCAACGCGCCGGGCTTCATTTGCTCGAAGCCGAGCGCCAGCACGCAATCGAGCGCGCCCGACTCGATCGCCTGCCGCGCAAGGAACAGGGCCGTCGAGCCGGTCGAGCAATTGTTGTTGACGTTGATGATCGGAATGCCGGTCATTCCGACCTGATAAAGCGCCCGCTGCCCGCACGTCGAATCGCCATAGACGTAACCGACATAGGCTTGCTGGATCGCTCCGTAATCGAGGCCGGCGTCGCTCAGCGCCAGCTTCGTCGCCTCCGCTCCCATCACATGATACGGCGCGTTGGCGCCGGGCTTGACGAACGGGATCATGCCGACGCCGGCGATATATGCGCGAGATGACATCCGGGGCCCTCCGTAAATTACCAGTTGGACTTTCTATTACCAACGGGTAATATACCGCACTTATCGACGAGTCAACGCCACGCAAGCGGATAATCGACATGGATGCGCGACACCCCTCCGATCCCTCGCCATGGGCGCCGTTCGAAAGCCGCCGCCGCGCGCGCGACGAGAAGCGCGAAGCCGTGCTGCGAACCGCCGTCCAACTGTTTCTCGAACAGGGCTATCATCGCGCGACGCTCAACGACGTCGCGGAACGCCTGAACATCACCAAGCCGGCGCTCTACAATTACTTTCGCGGCAAGGACGAGATCCTGTTCGAGTGCTGGGCGCTTGGGCAGGAGCGCGTCGATGAATTCATCGCCGAAATCGACGCGAGCGGCGGCACAGGACTTGCGCGACTCCGTAAGCTCGTGCGCTCCTACGCGGAAGTCATGGCGACGGACTATGGCGCGAGCCTGGTCCGGTTCGACCCGCGCGATCTGACCGACAAGAACAGCAAGATCGTACGCGCGGCCAAAAAAAGCATCGACCTGACCTTTCGCAGATATATCAGCGAAGGCGTCGCGGACGGATCGATCAAGCCCTGCGACGTCAAGCTCTCCGCTTTCGCCATTGCCGGTTCGCTGAACTGGATCGGACATTGGTATCAGCGCGGCGGCGTATTGTCGGGCGAAGCCGTCGCGGCCGAGTTCGCCATTCGGCTGACCGAGGGACTTGCAAGGAAACAAGCGAGAAAGAAGCCTCCGGGCGCGCCCGCGGAAGGCGAACCGACAAGCGCGGGGAAACGGAGACCATCACCCGTGGACTGAGGCGGGCGCGGCGGATCGGGCGCGACGAAGCGCCGCCGCGTCGGGCGACAGGGGCGGAAATGAAGCAATGGGCGCGAAACAGCGCCGCAGCGAGGAGGCGCTTACCAAATGAACCGATCTCTGGGCAAAATGGTGGTTGGCAACATTCTGACCACCGCCGCGATACGTTTTCCCGACGCTCCCGCGATCTATTGTTCGAGCACGGGCCGGCGTTTCACCTTTCGTGAGACGGATCAGCGCGCCAACCGCCTCGCGCACGCGCTTTTAAATGTGGGCTTCAAGAAGGGCGACGTCGTCGCCTTTCTCACGTCCAACCGCGCCGAGATCGTTGAGATCTATTTCGCGCTGGCGCGCACGGGCGTCATCGGCGTGCCCTTGAACTACCGGCTGGCCGCAACGGAAATGCTGGAGCTGATGCGCGCGATGGGCGCGAGCGGGCTGATCTACGAGGGCCGGTTCGCCGCGGTCGCCGAACAGGCGGGAAAAGCGCTGAAGCACGTCGTTCAGTTCGGCGGCGACAAGAGCGATTTTGCGCTCGACTACGAAGCTTTCCTCTCGGCGGCGCCGCCCCAGGCGCCCGATATCGAGATCGAGGAAGCCGATCCGTTCTATTTCAATCTCACCTCGGGCACGACCGGCCTGCCGAAATCCTATCTGCTGACCCAGTACAACAACAGCACCCTCGCTCCAATGTTCCAGGCGTTCGACATGACGCGTCGCGATGTGGCGATGACGGTGTTCCCGGCCTTCGGGCGGGTGGGCTTCGCCTGGATCGTCGCCTCGATTTTCTATGGTATTCCTCATGTGTTGGCGAATTTCGAACCGAACGAAGTCCTGCGTCTGATCGAAACGGAACGTGTGACGATCTTCAACCTGGTGCCGACCATGGCGGCGATGCTGCTCCCGGCTCAGGCGTCCGCGGCGCGCGATCTCGGTTCGATCCGCGCGATCGTGTTCGCCGGAGCGATCCTGCCCGAGAGCATCCGCGAGCAGACCGCCGCAAGACTTTGCCCGGAGCTTTACGAATATTACGGCATGCAGGAAACCGGCGCCCTCGTCGTCAGCACTCCCGACGATCGCAAGAAGCGACCGGGGTCGGTGGGCAAGCCGATAGCGTTCGCGGAAGTCAAGATTGCCGACAATGACGGCAAGGCGCTCGGAGCGAACCAGCTCGGCGAAATTCTCGGGCGCTCTCCCAACACGATCACAGAGTATTTCGAGAATGAAGAGAAGTCGGCCGAAACCTTCCGCAACGGCTGGCTCCATACCGGCGACCTCGGCAGCCTCGACGAGGAGGGCTATCTGACCATCCGCGGCCGCAAGAAAGATATGATCGTGACAGGCGGCCAGAACGTCCACGCGGCCGAGGTCGAGGAAACAATCTTGAAGGTTTCAGGGGTCGCCGAGTGCGCGGTCTTCGGCCTGCCCGATGACCTCTGGGGCGAGCGCGTCACCGGCCTGGTCGTCGTTCAGGACAATGCTAACGTCACGTCCGAACAGCTCGAGGCGTTTTGCCGACAGCATCTCGCCGGATTCAAGACGCCGAAAGAATTCATTATCGACAAGGCCGCCCTGCCGCGCACGCCGACCGGCAAGGTGCAGAAATTCCTGCTGGTCGAGCGCTTCGGTCGTCAGCCCCGGTAAGGGCTTGGTCGCGCCGCCGAAGGCTTTGCCGACAGGGGCGCCAGCGACCGCGACGATTATGGCGCTTGTCATGGCGTCGGGTCCCCACGGCGCGCCCGGCCGGCACGCGGGGCGCCAATATTGCGTCCCATCGGGCGCGCGGGAAGAGCGCGAGGCTCGACCCGTCCTTTTCATCCGTCGCCCAGCGGATCTAAACTAGTAGCCCCTCGCGCGAGCGAAAGAATCGGCGTGAAAGGCGTAGTCGCCGAACAATTCTTCGGCGACGCGCGCGCGCTTCATGAAGAATCCGATGTCGAACGCGTCGGTCATGCCGACGCCGCCGTGCATCTGCACGGCTTCCTGCACGGCAAGGGTCGCCGTCCTCCCCGCGCGCGCCTTGGCGACGGCCACGGCCGGCCCCGCCTTGTCGAAATTCAGGTCGAGCGTTTGCAGCGCCTTCAGCACCGCGGCGCGCGTGATCTCGATCTCGCTGTAGAGATGGGCGGCGCGATGCTGCAACGCCTGAAACTCGCCGATGATCTTGCCGAATTGCTTGCGTTCGCGCAGGTAGGCGACGGTGCGGCCGAAAGCCGCTTCGCCGACGCCGGAGAGTTCGGCCGCGACGGCCGCTCGACCGACGTTCAAGACGCCTTCGAGCAAGCTCCAGCCGTGATCGACTTCGCCGAGCGCCGCGTCGGCGTCGACAGCGACCGCCTCGAAACGGATGCGCGCGCCGTTGTGCGCGTCCACCATGATCGTTCGTTCGATCTCGACGCCTTTGGCGCTGGGATCGACGACAAACAAGGTCAGGCCGTCGGCTTCCCCGGGCGCGCCGGCCGTCCGCGCGGCGATGATCAGCCGATCGGCGACGTGACCATCGACGACGAAGGTCTTGGCGCCGGTGAGCGTGAATCCGTTGCCTGACCGCTTCGCCTCCAGCGCGATTTCGCGCGGACGGTGTTTGGCGCGCTCGTCGACGGCGAGCGCGACGAGAAGATCGCCGGAGGCGATTTTCGCCAGCATTTCGCCGGCGCGCTCGGCGCTCGCGCCGCGCATCAGCGCCGTGACGCCGAGGAGCGAGGTCGACAGGAACGGCGAGGGCGTCAGATTGGCGCCGATCGCCTCCATGATGACGCCGGCTTCGACGTGGCCGAGGCCGGAGCCGCCATGCGCTTCCGGGACCAGAAGGCCGCAGAAGCCCATTTCCGCGAATCCCTTCCAAAGGTCGCGCGAGAAGCCCGTGGGATCGCGGTCGTCGCGCAATTTGCGCAGATGCGCGACGGGCGCTTTGTCCGAGAGGAAACTCTGCGCGCTGTCGCGCAGTTGGGATTGTTCTTCGTTGAGAATGAGCGCCATGTCCGTTTCTCCGGCCTCAAGCGCCTGGCAGCTCGAGAATGCGTTTGGCGATGATGCCGAGTTGAACCTCGCTGGTGCCGCCCTCGATCGAATTGGCCTTCGTGCGCAGCCAGGAACGCGCCGCCTCGCCGCCGCGCGAACGCTCGCTCTCCCATTCCAGGGCATCCGACCCGCCGGCCGACATCGCCAATTCTTGGCGGCGTTTGTTGAGTTCCGCGCCATAGTATTTGAGCATGGAGGACATCGCCGGGTTGGCTTGCCCCGCCTTGGTCATGTCGCCGAAGCGCTCGAGAGCCAGTTGGAAGGCGACGGCGTCGATGTCGAAGCGCGCGATGTCGGCGCGCAGGATCGGGTCGGCGAGCACGCCGTCTCGTGTGCCCAAGGCGTCCGCGGCGATTTGGCCGAGCGGTCGACCCAAGGTGAGGCCCACGCCGCTGATCATCTCGCGTTCGTGCGTCAGCAGATATTTGGCGACATCCCAACCCCTGTCGAGCTCGCCGACGAGATTGTCCTTCTCGACGCGCACGTCGTCGAAAAACGTCTCGCAGAACGGAGACTTGCCCGAAATGAGCAAGATCGGTCGCGTCGTGACGCCCTTTGTCGCCATGTCGAACAGGACGAAGCTGATGCCCTTGTGCTTGGGCGCGGACGCACTGGTGCGCACCAGGCAGAAAATCCAATCGGCCTCGTCGGCGTAGCTCGTCCAGACTTTTTGTCCGTTGACGATGAAATGATCGCCTTTGTCCTCGGCGCGAGTCGCGAGGGAGGCCAGATCGGAACCGGCGTTCGGCTCGGAATAGCCTTGGCACCAACGGATTTCGCCGCGCACGATCGGGGGCAGGAATTTCTGCTTCTGCGCTTCGGTTCCATACTTCAACAGAGCGGGCCCGAGCATCCAGATCCCGAAAGAGCTGAGCGGCAGGCGAGCGCCGATCGCGTTCAGCTCCTGCCTTAGGATCTTATGTTCCTCGCGTGTGAGACCGCCCCCGCCATAGGCCTTCGGCCATTCCGGGGCGGTCCAGCCGCGCGCCGCCATGCGCTGGAGCCAAAGCCGCTGTCCCTCGGACTTGAAGATCCAATTGCGCCCGCCCCAGCAGCGATCTTCGTCGCGTTCGACCGGACCGCGCATATCGGGAGGACAATTCGCGGCGAGCCAGGCGCGCGCCTCCGCGCGAAAAGTCTCCAGTTCGGACATCGCCTTGCGCCCCTTCCTGATGCAACCGTCGCCTCGATCTCGTCGATCGCCCGTCGCCCCGACGGCCCGGCAGGGGCGACGCCAGCGCCGCGCGTCCTTGAAGACGCATCAATCAGCTTGGCCAAACGCGGCCCGCAATTCGCGCTTGAGCACTTTGCCGATCGCGCTGCGCGGCAGGCTCGGCGCGAAGCGCAAGGCCGCGAGGCGCTGGGTCTTGCCGACACGGGAATTGACCCAGGTTCGCAACTCTTCCTCGTCCAATTGAGCTCCCGGCTTCAACACCACGAAGGCGACCGGCGTTTCCCCCCATGCCGCCGACGGCGCGCCGACGACGCTGGCCTCGCCGACATCGGGATGTTCGTGCAGCACCGCTTCGATGTCGCTCGGATAGATATTGAAGCCCCCCGAAATGATCATATCCTTGCGGCGGTCCATCAGCGTCAGAAACCCCTCGGGGTCGAACCGTCCGATGTCCCCGCTGCGGATGAAGCGTTTGCCCGTCGCATCGCGCCATTCGGCGGCCCGCGTCTGCTCGGGGAGATTATGATACCCGGCCATGGTCGCGCCGGAATGGCCAACGACTTCGCCGATTTCGCCAGCGGGCAGTTCGCGCCCCTCTTCGTCGATGAGCCGAATGTCGTGTCCTTCCGCCGGCCGGCCGACCGTATGCAGCTTGTCCGGATTCTCGTGCGCGACGAGGATGCAGGTCCCGCCGCCTTCGGTCATGCCGTAATATTCCACCAGCCCGCCTGGCCAGCGCTGCAGGATATCGCGTTTTAGCGCGGCGCTGAACGGCGCGCTGGTCGAGAACTTCATCCGGAAGCTCGAGAGGTCGAAGTCGTCGAAATCGGGCAGCGCCATGATGCGGTTGTATTGCACCGGCACCAGCATGGCGTGGGTGGCGCGATGGGTCTGCGCGAGACGAAGGAAACCGCGCGCATCGAACTTCTTCATCAACACCAAGGCGCCGCCCTGCGCGAGCGAGGGAAACACGCTGACGAGCGTCGTGTTCGAATAAAGCGGCGTCGAGACGAGCGTGACCGCCTCTGGTCCGTAGCCGAACAGACCCGCGCGTTGAACATGCATCCAGCGCATGAAATGCGGCTGCACGATGCCTTTGGGCGCTCCGGTGGTGCCGGAGGAATAGATGATGTTGAAGGCCCACTCCGGCGCGATGGCGACGGGAGAGGGTTTCGCGCCAATCGGCGCCAGCCATTGGCTGAGGGTCTCGCCCGCCCGATCGTCATCGAGCGAGATCGTGGGACAAGGGAGTTCCAGGTTTTCGAAAAGTTCGCGCGTCGTCGCGTCCAGGAACAGCAGCTTGGCGTCGCAGTCCGCGATCATCGCCGCCAGGCTGGCCGGCGTCGCGGAGGGCGCCAGAGGCGCGACGACAACCCCGGCGCGCAGCGCCCCCACGAAGACCGCGAGATATTCGATCGACGCCGTCGCACAGACGGCGACGGCGCTCTGCGGCGCGATCTGTCGGCGTTGCAGACTCGCCGCGACGCGATCGACGAGCGCATCGAACTCGCCATAGGCGATGCGTCGGCGGTCGTCGACGAGGCAGAGGCGCGAAGGCGCTTCCCGTGCGGTCGCAGCGACGATTTCAGCGATGCTGGCGAAGTCCGGCAAGGGCGGCGGGTTCGTCGTCATCTCGTCAGTCCCCGGAATTGCGTTGGTCGCGCGCCCCATGTCGTGTCTGGACATCAAACTTCGAGCCACTCTTTGCGAACCGCCGACGCGGTTTCAAGCGTCGCGGGCGCGCCTTCATAGACGATCTTTCCGTGCCCCATGACATAGAGCCGGTTGCTGACTTTCAGGGCGATCGTGAGCTTTTGCTCCACAAGCAGAATGGCGACCCCGCGACCGGCGATTTCCTCCAGAAGCCTGCCGACATGCTCCACCATCATCGGCGAAAGCCCTTCGGTCGGTTCGTCGATCATGATGAGGTCCGGGTCCCCCATCAGCGTTCGGCATACCGTCAACATCTGCTGCTCGCCCCCGGAAAGGACTCCGCCCGGCATGTCGGCGCGTTCCCCCAGTTGCGGGAACATGCGGAACATGTCGCGCATCGTCCAGCGCGCTCCCATCTTGCCGGACTTCTCGCCGAGTTGAAGATTTTGCCGAACGGTCAGCCCCGGGAAGATGTCGCGCGTTTCCGGCACGAAGCCGAGCCCTCGGCGCGCTGTCTGATGCGGCTTCAAACCGGCGATCTCTTCGCCCTTGAAGCGGATCGAGCCTTTGGGCGGAACGTCGCCCATGATCGCCCTGATCGTCGTTGAGCGACCGACGCCGTTGCGGCCGAGCAAGCTGACAATCTCGCCCTGGTCGACGTGGAACGTTACGCCGTGCAAGATATGGCTCTTGCCGTAATAGGCATGGAGATCCTCGACTTCAAGCAACGGCGCGCGCATCAGTGGCTCGCTTGTCCGAGATAGGCTTCGCGCACGGCGGCGTTCTCACGGATGCGGTCGGGCGTATCGGTCGCGATGATCTGTCCGTAGACCAACACCGAGATGCGATCGGCCAAGTTGAATACGACGCCCATGTCGTGCTCGACCATCACCAGCGTCTTGCCTTCCGTCACTTTACGAATCAGGGCCACGGCCTGTTCCGTTTCGCTGTTGTTCATGCCCGCCGTGGGTTCGTCGAGCATGACGACGTCCGCGCCGCCGCCGATCGTCACGCCGATTTCCAGCGCCCGCTGCTCGGCATAGGTCAGCACGCCCGCCTGCATATCGCGGCGCGCGGTCAGGCCGACTTGCTCCATCAGCCATTCCGAGCGTTCGCGAACGTCGCGCAGGCGGTCGATCGACGTCCAGAACGCGTATTTGTAGCCGAGCGACCAGAGCGTGGCGCAGCGCAGATTCTCGTAGACCGACAATTTGGGAAAGATGTTGGTGATCTGGAAGCTGCGCGACAGGCCGCGACGGTTGATCTCGAACGGTTGCAGATCGGTGATGCGCTCGCCATGCAGACGCACCTCGCCGGAAGTCGATCGGATGCGCCCGCTGACAAGATGAAACAGCGTCGATTTGCCGGCGCCGTTCGGACCGATGATCGCGTGCCGCTCGCCCCTGGCGATTTCGAGCGAGACGCCGCGAATGATCGGCATGGGGCCAAAGCTCTTGTGCACGTCGCGCAACGAGAGAGCGGCGGTCATGCTTGGCCTCGCAAATGCAGGCGCGCGTTGACGGCGCCCCAGGCGTCGCCGACTCTGGGCCAGACCCGCCAGACCATGACGACGCCAGCGCCAAACAGCAGAACGGCGACAATCCAGGGCGCCGCCGTCGACGCGTCGACATCGAAGCCGAACAGCCGCATCGCCGACCCTTCGCTGCGCGCCAACGCGAGCTGCCGGTTGGCCAATTCGATCAACATGATCGCGCCGGCGCAGGCTGCGGCGAGCGCCGGCGCCACGAGGGCGTAGGCGGGCGCAAGCCGCCACGCCTCCCCCTGGAGCGCCGCCTGCCGATGCAGCATCACCCAACCGACTACGCCGCCGGGCGCGTAAAGCACGACGGCGATGAACATGATGCCGAAATAGAGCTGCCAGGCGCTCGAAACGTCGGAGAGGGTGATCTGCAGGAATGTGATGATCACGGCGCCGACGATCGGCCCGGCGAAGGAACCGACCCCTCCAATATAGGCCATCAGCAACACCAGGCTCGATTGCTGCGCGCCGAGTTGCTGCGCATTCATGATTTCGAAATTGATCGCCGCGAGCCCGCCGGCGATCCCGGCGAAAAAGGCCGAGAAACAGAAAGCGATCAGGCGCAGCATGCGCGGGGAATAGCCGACGAATTCGACCCGCCCGGGATTGTCGCGCACCGCGTTGCACATGCGTCCGAACGGCGTCCGAGTCAGCGCGTACATCGCGACGATGCAAAGGAAGCACCATGCGGCGACGAGATAATAGACCTCGATCTGGAGGCCGAACTTATGCCCGAAGAGCGGCGCCAACTTGGCGCGATTGGTCGTGATCCCCTCCTCGCCGCCAAAAAATGTGCGCAGGATGAAGGAACTCGACGACACGAGTTCGCCGAGGCCGAGCGAAATCATGGAGAAGACGATCCCCGCCCGCTTGGTCGAAACAAGTCCGAACAGGAAGCCGAAACCAAGCCCGGCGAGCCCGCCGACGAGCGGAATGATCGGGACGGACACGGCGAGCTTGGCGTGGATGACGGCGTTCATCGCGTGGATGGCGACGAAGCCGCCAAGTCCAAAATAGACCGCGTGTCCGAAGGACAGCAGGCCGGTCTGTCCCAGCAACATGTTATAGGACAAGGCGAAAATGATCATCGTGCCCATCACGCTCATCATCGTCAGCGCGCCGCCCGACGCGAAGACTTGCGGCGCCAGGGCGAACAGCGCGGCCAATGCCAGCCACGGCGTGAGCGAGCGCGCGGCCGAGATCATGTTTCGCGGGTTCCCATCAGGCCGGTCGGCCGCACGATGAGCACGAGAACGAGCAAGAGATAGGGAATGACCGGCGCGAGTTCCGCGATGGTCACCTGCCAAAGATCGCCGAGAAAAGGCGGCGCCGCGGCGCCGAAAATCTCCGACAGCGAATAGTTCATCGCCACGGCGAAGGTTTGCACCACGCCAATCAGCAGCGAGGCGATGAAGGCGCCGGTGAGCGAACCCAGGCCGCCGACGACGATGACGACGAACAGGATCGGCCCGAGCATGGCGGCCATGGAAGGCTGCGTCACCAAAGCAGGACCGGCGATGACGCCCGCAAGGCCGGCGAGGGCCGCGCCCGCGCCGAACACCAGCATGAATATTCTCGGCACGTTGTGGCCCAGCATCGCCACCATGTCGGGATGGGTCAACGCGGCCTGAATGATCAACCCGACGCGCGTGCGGGTCAGCGTGGCGAGGAGCGCGGCGAACATCGCCACCGCCGTCAGCAGCATGAACATGCGGTAAGCGGGATAAGTGGTGTCGAACAGGCGGAACGCGACGAAATCAAGCGAAGGCGGCACGCGATAATCGACCGGCAATTTGCCCCAGACCATCTGCACGACTTCTTCGATGACGAAGGCGAGGCCGAATGTGAACAGAAGTTCGGAGACATGGCCGAGGCGGTGCAGGCGCCGCAGGCCGTATCGCTCGACGAGCGCCCCGATCGCGCCGACGAGGAGCGGCGCGACGACGAGCCCGGGCCAGAAGCCGAGATGACGGCTGATCTCGAAGCCGAAATAGGCGCCGAGCATGTAGAAGCTCGCATGCGCGAAATTGAGCACCCCCATCATGCTGAAAATCAGCGTGAGGCCGCTCGCCATCATGAACAGCAACATGCCGTAGAGCACGCCGTTCAACGTCGAGAAGATGATGAGCTGCAGCATCGGAGCCCGGCCTGTGAGAACGTCGGCGCGCGCGCCCTGCCGCGCTTCGGCCTTAGCGGCGCGCCGGCGGGCTGTTCGCCTCGCCGGCGCGATCTCCCGTTACGGCCGGTCCATCTTGCAGGTCGTCGGCAAGACGGTGTCGCTCGCCTTGACGACGCCGGCGCTCTTCCAGCCCCAGCCGGTTCCTTCCTCGTCGAATTTGGCGCCGGGGTCGAGCGGGCCGAAACTGCCGATGTAGATGTCCTGGAAGAATTGGTGGTCGTCCTTGCGCATCCACGCGTCGCCGCCGTCGAAGGCCTCGACTTTCATGCCCTCGAGTTGGGCGGCGACGGACTTGGCGTCGTCGGCCTTGGCCTGGGTGATCGCCTTGGCGAGCATGCGCATTTCATTCACCGCGCGCGGATACCAGAGGCCAATGCCGGTCTTGGCGCGGAACTCGGTCTCGAATTTTTGCGCCGCCTCGGGGGCCGCGTTCGGGATGCCTTCCGCGATCTCGAAAACGCGATGCGACAATCCGGTCTGCTTGATCGCCGTGGGGCCGCCGGCGCCGCCTGCGTAGTAGGTGTACCAGTCGGTTTGCAGCCCCGCGTCGGCCGCCGCCTTCAGGAGGAGCGCGATGTCCTGGCCCCAATTGCCGGTGATGACGGTGTCCGCGCCGGACGCCTTGATCTTGGCGATATAGGGCGAGAAATCGGTGATCTTCAGCAACGGGTGAAGTTCGTCGCCGACGATCTCGATGTCGGGACGCTTCTCCTTGAGCATCGCGCGCGCCTGGGTGCGCACGGATTGGCCGAAGGAATAGTCTTGATTGATGAGATAGACCTTTTTGATGTTCGGCCGACCCTTCAGGAAGGTCGTCAACGCCGCCATCTTGATGTCGGAATTCGCGTCCCAGCGAAAATGCCAGTAGGAGCACTTGTCGTTGGTCAGGATGGGATCGACCGCCGCGTAGTTGAGGTAGATCATTTCCTTGCCGGGATTGCGGTCATTGAACTTGGTCACCCAGTCGGACAAGGCGACGCCGACCGAAGAGCCGTTGCCCTGCGTGATGATGCGGATGCCCTGGTCGGCGGCTTTCTGCGCCTGAATGAGGCTTTCCTGCGGATTCGTCTTATTGTCGAGGCCGACGATCTCGACCTTCTTGCCGTTCAGCCCACCGGCCGCGTTGATCTGATCGGCCAGATACTGAAAGGTCTTCAGGCCGCCTTCGCCAACCGAAGCGCCGCCCCCGGACAGGGGATCGATATAGCCGATCTTGATCGTGTCTTGCGCGAAAGCAGGCGCTGCGGATAGGCACAACGCCAACGCAAAGCCGGTCGTCCTGAAATTCATCGCGTCCTCCCCTGGCGGCCCTCGTGACCCGTGGCCGGTTGTCGTAGCGCATGAATCATCGAGTTGCCCAGCATTGTCCAGCAAAATTTGAAACATCGTTCCATGTTTTCATGAAGGCGTGGACGTCCGTTCCTGGCTCTGGCACATTGGCCCGCGCGGGGATGGGTTTGATCGGGGGGACGCGCGATGGCGCGGTCGAAGTCCGTCGCCTCGAAGGGCGCTCGCGCCCCACGAGGCGGCGTCGCGGGAATCGATGACGACGACGGACGCTTCGTCAACGCGCTCGCGCGCGGTCTTTTCATCCTGCGCGTTTTCGAAGACGCCTCGCAGGCTCTCGCCAACGGCGAGCTCGCGCAGCGCACCGGACTGCCCAAGGCGACGATCACCCGGCTCACTCATACGCTGGTCGCGCTGGGCTATCTCGAAAGCCTTCCTGGAGAGGAAAAATTCCGTCTGGGGCCTGCGGTCCTGACGCTCGGCGCCACTTTCTTGCGAGGCAATTCCTTTCCGCGAATCGTGACGCCATACTTGCAACGCCTGGCCAACCAGACCGGGTGCCACGTCGCGCTCGGCGTGCGCGAGGGCATCGACTGCGTATACGTGCAATTGTGGCGCGGCGCCGGGCAGACCATAATCCTGTCGAGCGGCGTCGGCTTGCGTCTTCCCATGGCGCGCACCGCGATGGGCATGGCCTTGCTCGCCGCCATGCCGGAGCCAGGGCGCGGGATTGTTTTCGCGGAAATGCAGGCCAGCGCCGATTCCGGGGGAGCCGCCTTGCGGCGGTGGCGGCAACGTTGCGCGGAGGAAATTGCGAAAGCAGGCTTCTGCGTCGGGATAGGGCCATGGCGGAAGGAGATCAACGCGGTCGCCGCCCCGCTTCCCGCATTCGACGGTTCGGTCTATGCGGTCAACATTAGCGGGCCGGCGTTTCTTCTCGAGGAAGCGGTGCTCCGCGAAAAGACCGGCCCGCTCTTGGCCGAGGCGATCGAACAGATGCGCCGCCTCGGCATTGTCGCCCCGGAAACCCCGGGTCCTGGAGAAAACTGAGGCTCGCTCGGGGCAAGGTGGACAAGCAAGGCGACGCCTGCAATTGTCTGGCGCATGGATGTTCGACCCGCGGTTCCTCTGCGACAAACAAGGCGTTTTGAGAAAAAGCGCGAGGCCATACTCGGCGCCGCCGCCACGCTGTTCAATCAAAGAGGCGTCAAGGGGGCGACGTTGGCCGACGTCGCGCAAGCGGTCGCGCTGATAACCAACAGCGTCACTTATTACTACCGCAAGAAGGAAGATCTTGCGTCCGCTTGCTTCCTGCGCACCATCGACGCGCTTAACGCGATCATCGAGCAAGCTGCGCACGCGCATGACTCTTCGGCGAGAGTGCGGGAATTATTTCGGCTCTACGCTATTCTGCTCGCTCGCATCGCGGCCGGGGAGCATCCCGATCTCGTTCATTTCCATGACATCCGCGCGCTGTATGGCTCGCACGCCGAAATGGTGTTCGCCGCCTATACCGATATGTTTCGAAGCGCGCGGCGCTTGCTGCATCCGCGAGACGGCGATGGCGGCGATCGCGCCAAAGTCAACGCTCGCGCGCATGTCCTGGTCTCCACTGTCAACGCCATGGGCTTGTGGATCAGCCGCTATGAGACCCAGGACTATCTGCTTGTCGCGGATCGCGTCGCCAATATCCTGATCGAGGGAATAAACGGACGCGGCGCGCGCTGGGCGCCGCGCACGCTGCCTGAATTCTCAAACTCCGACGATTTCGAGGCCCCTGCGGAAGCGTTCCTACGCGCGGCGACCGATCTGATCAATGAGCAGGGCTATCGCGGCGCGTCGGTCGAGAAGATTTCGGCGCGTCTCAATGTCAGTAAAGGTTCATTCTACCACTACAACGACAACAAGGACGACCTGGTCGCCAACTGCTTCATGCGCAGTTTTGAAGTGATCCGGCGCGCCCAGAACGCCGCCGCCGCGCTCGACGGCGACGGTTGGACGAAACTGACTGCCGCGGCGGCCGAGTTGGTGCGCTACCAACTCTCCGCCCTTGGGCCGCTGCTGCGGTCCAGCGCTTTGAGCGCATTGCCCGAGTCGATGCGTCCGGAGCTGGTTCAGACCATGAGGCGGCTTGGAGAGCGATACAGTCACTTCATCGTCGAAGGCAACGCCGACGGCTCGGTCCGGCCGGTCGATCAGGCCATCGCCTCACAACTTGTCTCTGACATGGTCAACGCCGCGGCCGAACTGCGCCGCTGGGCGCCCTTGGCGAACGATCGCACGGCGCCTGAGCTTTTCGCCCATCCGCTTTTTCTCGGGCTTTTCTCGGATTAGCCGGAGGTCGGCCAAGTCGCCAGGAGCTTGGCGAGCGCCTCGATAAAGGCCAATGGTTGGTCAACCATCACGTGGTGATCTGCATCGGGGATCTCGATGAACGGCGATCCCTGTGGCAAGATCCTCATCATGGAGCTCGCGTCTTCGGGTTTCATCAAACGGGAGTCCGCGCCGCGGATCAGAGCGATGGGACAACGCGCGGCTCCGATCTGCGGCATAGGATCCCCCATCCGCAAGTCGCGCCATAGGAACGGATCGAAGCGCCAAGTCCACCCCTCGCCGCCGCCCTCTCGAGCCGCAGGCCTGAGAGAACGCCGGGCGATATAGTCCGCGATAAACAGATTGGCGCAGCCCTGAGAGGGGGCGAAGCGAAACCGCGCCAGCGCCGCTTCAAGACTCGCATAGACGCGATGGGGCTTCAACTCGCGCATCCGCGGCGTCGGTCGTCTCGAGCGCTCGGCGCGGTCGCGCGGATGCTCGAGCGAGAAGACCGGTGGATCGACGAGCACTGCGGCGTGGAACTTTTCGCCGTGCTCGGCCGCCAGAGCAATGGCTATTCGGCCGCCGAAGGAATGGCCGACGACGACCGGGGCCTGGCCCGCCGCGAACAGGCCCGTGGCGTGCGCGACCTCGAGGGCCTCCGATACGAAAAGCTCGCGCGAGTATGTCTTACGCCAGTCCGACCCGCCCATCCCCGACCACGACATGGCCACGACCCGCCGCTCGCCGGTCAGGTGCGGAGCGATGAACGAATACCAGTCCGCATGCGCGCCATTGCCGTGCAGCAGAAGCAGCCCCGGACGCCCGCGTTCGCCCCAAGCAAGAGTCTCGATTCTGGCGCCCGCGACCGTCACAAGCGCCCGCTCGGCGGCCTGAGCCAACGCATGCGCAAACCAGCCTGGCGCTTGCGGTTTGGCGCCGCGGAAGGCGGCGAGCGGCGTGTTGGTCTGCAGAGCGTCCATCGGGTCCTAGTCTCTCGGCAAAAGCGGCGGAATCGCGCCGGGAAGAGCGGCTTGTGAAATGATAGAATATTCGGTATGTGTTTCAATGCCAATAATAGCGCTCTAGATCGAGTTATTAGAAGAAGCGGATTAGACAATCTGCGATCCGCTGTCGACGCACAAATTTTTCGCGCCGCGCCGCGAATGGCGGCGTGGCTTGACGGGAACGACGAAAGAAAATTTGGCTTAGCGCGACGCCGCTAGCAGGAGGAGGCCCATGGATTTCTCAATGTCAGATCGGCAGCGCGTTTGGCTTGACCGCGTCGCTGCGTTCATGAACGCGCACGTCCATCCGGCCATCCCCGTCTATGCCGCTCAAAGCGAGCAAGGCGAACGTTGGAAAGTCATACCGGTTGTCGAGGACCTCAAAAGGCTCGCACGCGCCGAGGGTCTGTGGAATCTGTTTCTGCCGCCATCCGCGAGTCACGACGACGGCGCGTATCGCGGCGCCGGTCTGACCAATCTCGAATATGCGCTTTGCGCCGAAGCGATGGGCCGCGTGAGCTTTGCGTCGGAGGTGTTCAACTGCTCCGCGCCGGACACCGGCAACATGGAGGTGTTGCATCGTTACGGATCGCCCGAGCAGAAGGAGAATTGGCTGAAGCCTTTGCTTGCCGGCGAAATTCGCTCCGCCTTTCTGATGACCGAGCCCGGCGTCGCCTCTTCCGACGCGACCAACATCGAAACGTCGATAACGCGCGATGGCGATCACTACGTCGTCAACGGCCACAAATGGTGGTCGTCGGGCGTCGGCGACCCCAGGTGCAAGCTCGCCATTGTGATGGGCAAAACCGATCCGAAGGCCGAAAGGCACAAGCAGCAATCGCAGATCCTCGTGCCCCTCGACGCACCTGGCGTCAAGGTGGTGCGCATGTTGCCGGTGTTCGGCTATGACGACGCGCCGCATGGGCACGCGGAGGTTCGGCTCGAAAACGTCCGCGTGCCGGCGGGCAATCTCCTGCTCGGCGAAGGCCGCGGTTTCGAGATCGCGCAAGGGCGTCTCGGGCCCGGCCGCATTCACCATTGCATGCGCACGCTCGGCGCCGCCGAGGTCGCGCTGGAAAAGATGACCAGGCGCCTGCTGGGTCGCACCGCATTTGGCAAGAGGCTCGCCGAACATTCGATCTGGGAGCAGCGGATCGCCGAAGCGCGCATCGACATCGAGATGACCCGCCTGCTTTGTCTGAAGGCGGCCGACATGATGGACAAGGTCGGCAACAAGAGCGCTCAACTCGAAATCGCCATGATCAAGGTCGCGGCGCCGCGCATCGCGCTGAAGGTGATCGACGACGCCATTCAGGCTCATGGCGGGATGGGCGTGACCAGCGACGCCGGTCTGGCTAAGAGCTACGCCCATATTCGAACCTTGCGCCTTGCCGACGGGCCCGACGAAGTTCATTGCCGCGCCATCGCCCGCCTGGAAATGCGCAAATACATGAACGCCCGGACGTAGCCGTGCCGCAAGAACCTCAGCGCGCCGAAGACTCTTTCGCGGGAACGAAGGCGGTCGAGGACCGCCAGCGTTTCGACGAGGCGCGTCTCGACGCGTGGATGCAGGCCCATGTCGAAGGCTATCGCGGCCCGCTCGTCGTTCTTCAATTCAAAGGCGGACAGTCGAACCCGACCTATCGCCTGAACACGCCCGAGCGTTCCTACGTGCTGCGGCGCAAGCCGATGGGCAAGCTGTTGCCGTCGGCCCATGCCGTCGATCGGGAATTTCGCGTGATCTCGGCGCTGCACCGGGCCGGGTTTCCGGTCGCGCAGCCGTTCGGGCTCTGCCTCGACGACGAGATCATCGGCTCGGCCTTCTACGTGATGTCGATGGTCGAAGGGCGCATTTTCTGGGACGCGTCGCTGCCCGACTCGACGCCCGCCGAGCGCCGGGCGATCTTCGAAGCCAAACTCGGCGCGCTCGCCGACTTGCACAACTACGATCCCGAGGCGATCGGGCTCGGCGACTACGGCAAGCCCGGCAACTATTTCGCGCGTCAAATCGATCGCTGGACGAAGCAGTACCGCGCATCGGAAACCAAGACCATTCCCGCGATGGACCGGCTGATCGAATGGTTGCCGCGAACCGCTCCGCCACAGGATCGCGTCTCGGTCGTCCACGGCGACTACCGCCTCGACAACATGGTCTTTCATCCCACGGAGCCGAGGATTCTCGCGGTGCTCGATTGGGAGTTGTCGACGCTCGGCGATCCACTCGCCGACTTCACCTATCTCCTCATGCACTGGGCGATGCCTGCGGACGGGCGAAGCGGCCTGGCGGGGCTCGATCTCGCAGGGCTCGGCATCTCCAGCAGTGAGGAAGCGGTCGCCTATTATTGCGTGCGCACCGGCCGTGCCGGCATACCGACGCTGGACTGGTATTTCGCCTACAACCTGTTTCGGCTTGCGGGCATTCTGCAAGGCATCGCCAAGCGCGTTGTCGAGGGAACCGCGGCGAGCGCGCGCGCGAGAGAGATGGGCGAGCGGGCCGCGCCGCTCGCTGAGACGGCCTGGAGCTTTGCGGTCAAGGCGGGCGCTTAAGTCTGCGCCGTCGATCTCGGGCGGTCGCGACGGACCGAAACGCTACGCCGGCTCACAGGTCGCGAAAGCCCTTGCCCTCAGCGACCAGTCTTTCGAGCAGCGCCGACGGTTTGAAGCTCTCGCCCATCGTCGCCTCGAAACGCTTCATCGCCGCCAGCACTTTGTCGAGGCCGACCGTGTCGCCGTAGAACATCGGCCCGCCGCGATAGACCGGCCAGCCGTAGCCGTTGATCCAGACGATGTCGATGTCGGAAGCCCGCTGGGCCTTGCCCTCTTCGAGGATCTTGGCGCCTTCGTTGATCATCGGATAGATGCAGCGCTCGAGGATTTCCTGATCGCCGATCGCGCGGCGATTGACGCCCGCCTTCGCGGCGAAGTCGAGAACGATCTTCTCGACGACGGGCGAGGGCCGCGCGTTGCGATTCTCGTCGTAATCGTAGAATCCCGCGCCGGTCTTCTGGCCGCGCCGATCCATCTCGCACAGGATTTCCCGAATCGTCGAAGACGTCGACATCTCCTTCGACCAGCCGATGTCGAGCCCCGCCAGATCGCTCATCGCGAAGGGCCCCATCGGCATGCCGAAGTCGTAGAGCACGCGGTCGACGTCCCAAGGCATGGCGCCCTCGAGGATCAGCTTCTGCGCTTCGCGCTGGCGCTGCGCGAGCATCCGGTTGCCGACGAAACCGTGGCAAACGCCGACCAGCGCCGCGATCTTGCCGATGGTCCTGGCGGTTCGCATCGCGGTGGCGACGACCGGTTTGGCCGTGCGATCGCCGCGCACGACTTCGAGCAGGCGCATCACGTTCGCCGGAGAGAAGAAATGCATCCCCAGGACATGGTCGGGCCGCTTCGTCGCCGCGGCGATTTCGTTGATGTCGAGATAGGACGTGTTCGAGGCGAGGATGGCGCCGGGCTTGGCGATGGCGTCGAGCCGAGCGAATATGTCTTTCTTGATCGCCATGTCCTCGAACACCGCCTCGATCACGAGGTCGCAGTCGGCGAGCGCGCCGAGATCGAGCGTCCCCTTCAGGAGGCCCATGCGCGTTTCAACGTCGGCCGCGGTCATGCGGCCCTTTTTGGCGGTGTTCTCGTAGTTGCGGCGGATGACGAGGAGGCCGCGCTCGAGCGCCTCCTGTTTGGTCTCGACGATCGTCACGGGAATGCCGGCGTTGAGGAAGTTCATCGAGATGCCGCCGCCCATCGTGCCGGCGCCGATCACGCCGACTTGTCGGATCGGCAGGGTCGGCGTGTCGTCGGGAATATCGGCGATCTTCCAGACCTGCCGTTCCGCAAAGAAGACATGGCGCTGGGCTTGCGATTGCGTGCTCTTGAGAAGATCGAGAAACGCGGCGCGTTCGCGCGAGACGCCTTCGTCGAACGGCAATTCGACGGCGTCGCGCACCGCGTCGATCGCTTTCTCCCAGGCTTCGAAGCCGCGGAATTTGCGCGCATTGGCCTTGCGGATCGCCTCGAAGATCTCCGGCTTGCCGCGCGCGGCGGCGATCTTTTCATTCGCGTCGCGCACCCTGCGCAAGGGCAGTTTTTCGTCGATCGCCCGGCGCGCGAAAGCGATGGCGCCGGCGGGCAACTCGCCTTCCGCAACGAGTGCGTCGACGACGCCCCATTCCTTGCCCTGTTTGGCGCCGAACGGCGCGCCCGAGAGGATGACGTCGAGCGCTTTTTCCGGCCCGATCAGGCGCGGCAGGCGCTGCGTGCCGCCGGCGCCGGGAATGAGGCCGAGCTTGATTTCCGGCAGGCCGAGCTTAGCGGAGGGAACCGCGACGCGATAATGGCAAACCAGCGCCACTTCAAAGCCGCCGCCCAGCGCCGTGCCATGAATCGCCGCGACGACCGGCTTGGGGCAATTCTCGATCGCGGCTTGCGCCTCGGGCAAGCTCGCGCCCTTGAACGGTTTGCCGAATTCGGAAATGTCGGCGCCGGCGATGAAGGTGCGTCCCGCGCAGATCAGCACCACCGCCCTGGCGGCGGGATCGGCCGCCGCCTTGCGGATGCCCTCCGCCAGGCCCTCCCGCACCGCGGCCGAGAGCGCGTTCACCGGCGGCGAGTCGATCGTCAGGACGGCGATGTCGCCCTCGAGGGTGAGATCGGCGACGGAATTGACTGACGTCATGGCATCCCCCTATCGGCTTCGCGGCTTTCCACCCGATGGCGTTTCAAACATTGGGTATGGCGGCGCTCTGGCGCGAACCCATACCACGCGATCAAATGCGATGACCAGACGGCCAAATTAGAAAAGTCGGCTTGCCATTGCCATGGGCGGAGCTAAGCTGTCCCATAACAACGCCCGGGGGAGGGATCCCTCAGGGCGAGAGATCGCCGGAGCGGAGGAAACCAAATGTCGCTGTTCCACCTGGACGGCAAGGTCGCCGTGGTCACGGGCTCCTCTCGCGGCATCGGTCGCGCCATTGTCGAGCGCATGGCCGAGCATGGCGCCAGAGTCGTGGTGTCCTCGCGCAAGACCGTGCCTTGCGAGGAGGTCGCCGCCGCCATCAACGCCAAGTCGGGCGCGGGCCGCGCCGTCGCGATCCCGGCCAACATCTCGTCCAAAGACGAACTTCGCCGTCTCGTCGCCGAGACGAACCGCATTTTTGGACGGATCGACATTCTCGTCTGCAACGCCGCCTCCAATCCCTATTATGGGCCCCTTGCCGGCGTTTCCGACGATCAGTTCCGCAAGATCCTCGAGAACAACGTCATCGCCAATCATTGGTTGATCGGCTTCGTCGCGCCGCAGATGAAGGAGCGCCGGGACGGGTCGATCATCATCGTTTCCTCGATCGGCGGCCTCAAGGGCAACGCCGTCATCGGCGCCTACAACATCTCCAAGGCGGCGGACTTTCAGCTCGCCCGCAACCTCGCCGTCGAATTCGGGCCGCACAACATTCGCGTTAATTGCATCGCGCCGGGGCTCATCAAGACGGACTTCGCCCGCGCGCTGTGGGAAAACCTCGATACGCTCAAGGCCGCGACCGCGCGCACGCCGCTCGGGCGCATCGGCGAGCCGGATGAGATCGCCGGCGCCGCGGTCTTTCTCGCGGCCAGGGCCGGCAGCTACATGACCGGCCAGGCCATCGTGGTCGACGGCGGCGCCACGATCACGTGAGCGCCAAGTCCAGTGAGCGCGAGGCGGCGTCCGATCTCGCGAAGTTCTGAATTTGTCCGGCGCCGCAGCCAAGGGAGAAGGAAATGTCGGATGCTCGCGGTTTTCCCGCGGTCGGCTTGGCGCAGGCCCACGCCCTGCTCACCATGCCGGGCTCGCCCTTCGAAATGGAGGAATGCGACGTCCTCGGGCGCCGTATGCGCGTCTGGAAGAACGCCCCCCCGACGCTGCGCGAGGCGTTCGAAGCGGGCCGCGCCCACGGCGAAAAGACTTACCTCGTCCACGGCGACGAGCGCGCGACCTACGAAGGGCTGGCGCGCGCCGCGCTCGCCATCGCCGAAGAGCTCGAGAAGATCGGCGTGCGCAAGGGCGATCGCGTCGCCATCGCCATGCGCAACCTGCCGGAATGGCCGGCGGCGTTTTTCGGAACGCTGCTTGTCGGCGCCATCGCGACGCCGTTGAACGCATGGTGGACCGGGCCTGAACTCGAATTTGGATTGACCGATTCGGGCGCCAAGGCGGCGTTCGTCGATCGCGAGCGGCTGGAGCGCCTGTTCGAACATCTGCCCAATTGCCCGGCGCTCGAGCGGGTCTATGTCAGCCGCGAGAGCGAGGAAGTGGCTCACCCCATCGTCGCCAAGCTCGAAGACGTGATCGGGGAAGTCGGCGCGTGGTCCAATCTTCCCGCGAGGCCGCTGCCCGCCGTCGATCTCGCGCCCGATGACGATGCGACGATCTTCTATACGTCGGGCACCACGGGCAAACCCAAAGGCGCGCTCGGCACCCATCGCAATTCTTGCTCCACGATCATGGCGCACCCGTTTTCGATCGCGCGCGCCTTCGTTCGACGCGGGGAAACGCCGCCGCAACCGGACCCGGCCGCGCCGCAGAAATCTTCTCTCGTTTCGATACCGTTCTTTCACACCACCGGCTGTCAGGCGGTGATGATCCCAGCGTTCGCGTTCGGCGTGAAATTGGTGTTGATGCGCAAGTGGGATCCGGAAAGCGCTCTCGGGCTCATCGAGCGCGAGCGCGTCACCTCGGCCGGCGGCGTTCCCACCGTCGCCTGGCAACTCGTCGAGCATCCGGCTTTGAACGAATACGATCTCAGCTCTTTGGAGGGAATTTCCTATGGCGGGGCGCCGGCGGCTTCCGAACTGGTGCGCCGGATCAAACAGGTCTTCCCGAAATCGGCGCCGGGCACGGGCTGGGGCATGACCGAGACCTCGGCCACGTTCACTCACCATCAGGGCGAAGACTATGAGTTGCGTCCCGATAGCTGCGGCCCCGCGTTGCCCGTCTGCGAGATGCGCCTCGTCGCGGCGGACGGCGAGCCTCCGCCGCCCGGGGAATCGGGTGAGCTTTGGGTCCGCGGGCCCAATGTCGTCAAGGGCTACTGGCGCAATCCCGAGGCGACCGCGCAGACGTTTGTCGACGGCTGGCTGCGCACCGGCGACGTGGCCAGGATCGACGACGAAGGATTTTGCACGATCGTCGACCGCGCGAAGGACATGCTGATTCGCGGCGGCGAGAACATCTATTGCATCGAGGTCGAGAACGCACTGTTCGAACATCCCGCGATCGTGGACGCGGCCGTCGTCGGCATTCCCCATCGCACGCTCGGCGAAGAGGCGGGCGCGGTGGTGACGGTCAAGCGCGGCATGCACATAAGCGAGGCGGACTTACGCGCCTTCGTCGCCGAACGGCTCGCGGCGTTCAAAGTTCCCGTCAAGATCATCCTGCGCGAGGAGTTCCTGCCTCGCAACGCCAACGGCAAGATCGTCAAAGCCGAATTGCGCAAGCTGTTCGCTCCGTCCCAGGCCTGAGGGCAGGGGACCGGGCGCCTAGCTCCGCCTCAACGACGGGCGCGCGTGAAGGGATGCGTGCTCGATAGGCCGCCGTCGACGGGGAAAGCCTGGCCATTGACGTAGGAGCTCTCGTCGCTCGCCAGGAACAGGGCCATGGCGGCGATCTCCTCCGGCGCGCCCGCCCGCAGCGACGGGTTGAGCTGCCCGATCTTATCCTCCGAGCCGCGTTCGCGCGCGGCTTCGAAGATCGGCCGGGTCATGCCCGTTTCGATCAAGCCGGGGCAGATGGCGTTGACGCGCACGCCGGTTCCCGCCAGCGAATTGGCCGTCGTCTGCGCGAGGCTGATGACCCCGGCCTTGCTCGCGCTGTAGGGACTGCCGCCCGCATTGGCGCGCAGGCCCGCGACGGACGCCGTGAGAACGATCGAACCGCGCCCGCGCGCGATCATGTGCGGCGCGGCGTGTTTGATCGCCAGAAACGGCCCGATCAGATTGACGCGCAGAACTTCCCGCCATTGCTCGACCGTCTGCTCGAAGAACGGCGTCAGTCCGCCGCTGATCCCCGCGTTGGCGTAGAGCACGTCGATCCCGCCAAATCTCTCGACGGCTCGGCCTACCAAGGCCTTCACCGCCGCCTCGTCGCCGACGTCGGCGGCGAACGCCGTCATCGCCGATGCGGGCTTCGCGCAACGGAGCAGCGTCTCCTTCAGTCCGGGCTCGTCGCGGTCGACTGCGAGCACGCGCGCGCCCTCGTTGGCGAACAGCAGCGCGCTCGCGCGGCCAATGCCGCTGCCCGCGCCGGTGACGATCGCAGCCTTGCCTTCAAGCCGTCCCACTGTGTCCTCCCTCAGCGGCGAAGGCCGCGCGCACCGCTCTCCAGCTTGAAGCCGCGCTCCCATCCGCATAGAGACACGCAGGTTACGAGCCGTAGGATTGAGCCTTTGTCGCATCCCCTCGCGCAGAACAACATAGAGATCGCAAACGGCGCGGAAAAGAGCCTTATCCGCACCCGCTGGTGGTGGGTTCGCCACGCGCCGGTGCGCGAGGACCACGGCCGGATCTACGGTCAAACCGATCTTTCGTGCGATTGCGGGGATGTTCACGTGTTCCAAGCGCTCGCGGGCGCCTTGCCGAAAGGCGCGATCTGGGTCGCCAGCCATTTGCGCCGCACCCATCAAACCGCTGCGGCGATATGGCAAGCGGGCCTCGACGCCCCCGAATCGCTGTTGCAAGAGCGCGATCTTGCCGAACAGCATCTGGGCGACTGGCAAGGCTTGGATCGCGCCGCGTTCTTCGCCGGGCGGGCGCCGGGCAGCAATTGGTTCGCTCGGGCCGACGAGCGTGCGCCCAATGGCGAAAGCTTCGCCGACGTCGTGGCGCGCGTGCATGGCGCGATCGAACGCCTCAACCAGCAGTGGAACGGCCGGGACATCGTCGCCGTCGCGCACGGCGGCACGGTCAAGGCGGCGCTCGCCATCGCTCTGGGTCTGCAACCCGAAGGCGGCCTGACCTTCGCGATCGACAATTGTTCCCTGACGCGCCTCGACTATTTCGAAGGCGAAGCGTCGGCTGGCTGGCGCGTCGCCATGATCAACCACCGACCCTGGACGATCGCCGCCGGCGGCGAGACCAAGCTCGCCTGAGCACATGCATCGAAAGGGCTTTGTCGCGCCATCGACGCCGAAGGCGAGGGCGTCGATGCGCTGGTCCGGTCCAAGCGAAACAAGCGCGCCGCGCTGAAACCGATGCGCAACCTTCTGAAGAAATACCCCTGCGTCGCCGAGCGATTGGTCACGGACGACTTGCGATCATACGTGGCCGCATTCGCGCCCTTGCTTGCCCTTGAGGTGAAATAGGAGCCGCCGCGTGTTTTGCGACCGCTCAAACGCCGCCGCTGACAGACAGTCCGATGAAATCGGCGAACGCTCGCGCAGCGCGCCCAAGCTTCTCGGCCTTGCGCCAGGCGAGGCCCACATCCATGGTCGGTATCGGCGTCAGCAGATTGCGCTGCTCGATTCGCAGCCCCTCCAAAGACCACGGTCGGTAGACCATGTCGGATAGGATCGTCAGGCCAAGTCCGTCCGCGACCATGCTGCGCACCGCCTCGACGGACGATGTCGTGAAAATCACGTTGGGATCGAGGCCGCTCGGCGCCCAGTATCGCGACGCCGTCTGATTGGCCTCGTCCACCGACAGCATTATGTAAGGCGCGTTGGCGACATCCGCGAGGTCGATGCTGTCGGCGTGAAGCAGCGGATGCTCCACCGGCAACCAGAGGCGCCTGCGCGAGCGAAAGAGCGTTTCGGATGCGATGAACTCGCGGTCCTGCAGGTTGGAAACCAGCATCACCGCGATGTCGAGCGCGCCATCCTTCAATCCGTTCTCTATCGCCGCGCGCGGCAATTCATTCAGTTCGACGCGAATATCCGGATAGTTTCGGGCGAACCGCGTGTAATGGCGCGGCAGAAAGTACCCGGCGACCGTGTAGGTCACGCCGACCCGGATGGCGCCCTTCAGCGCCGTCGTCTCCGAAAGCTGCGCGCGGCGCGCGGCGCTCACCGCCGCCATCACATTGCGCGCATGGGTCAGGAATCGCGACCCCTCGAGGGTAAGCTCCACGCCGGAGGGCAGACGGCGAAACAGCGGCACGCCGAGTTCCGACTCGAGCTGCTGCAAGGCGGCCGTCACCGTCGACTGCGAAACGTTCAGGCTGACCGCCGCCTGACTGACCTGGCGCGCCTCCGCGGTGGCGAGAAAATAACGGAACTGGCGAAGCGACAGGGTCATTATCGTTATTTTCGATATCGATCTACAGAATTTTGAATTTTACAATAGCTGGACGATTGCGCAACCTTTTCGCGTCGGAGGCGAAGTTGGAGGTCGCGTGACTACGATCAATTGCGATATGGGCGAGTCCTTCGGGCTCTATCGTCTGGGCGACGACGCCGGCCTCATGCCGCATATCGACATCGCCAATGTCGCCTGCGGCTTCCATGCTTCCGACTTCAACCACATGCGAACGACAGTCCGGCTCGCGAAGGCACACGGCGTCGCGGTGGGCGCGCATCCCTCGCTGCCGGACCTGCAAGGCTTCGGCCGCCGCGAAATGAAGATCGGGCGCGAGGAATTGGCGAATTGTCTCGTCTACCAGATCGGCGCGTTGAAAGGCTTTCTCGACGCCGAAGGCATGACGCTCAACCATATCAAGCCGCACGGCGCCCTCTACGGAATGGCGGCGCGGCTCGAGGACGTGGCCCACGCGGTCTGCGACGCCGCGGACGTATTCCAGGCGCCGCTGCTGGGCATGGCAGGCAGTCTGCACGAGACGATTTACCCGGCGCGCGGCCACCGCTTCATCGCGGAGTTCTATGCCGATCTCGATTACGACGACGACGGCGCCCTCATCGTCACTCGGGAGCACGAGGCCAAGGATCCCGACGTCGCCGCGTCCAAGTGCCTTCGCGCGATCGCCGAGGGCAAGGCGACCAGCGTCGGCGGTCGCGACGTCGCCGTCCGCGCGCAAACCATCTGCGTTCATTCCGACACGCCGAACGCGGTCGCCATCGCCGCCGCCGTTCGCGCAGCCATCAAACGTGAGCCAGTCCGCTCACAAGCCTAAGAGGGAACGATGTCGAAGCAAATTCTCTCGCCTCTGCCGGGAACGTTCTATCGCCGCCCCGCGCCGGACAAGCCGCCGTTCAAGACGGACGGCGACGCCGTCGCCCTCGGCGACGTCATCGGCCTGATCGAGGTCATGAAGTCTTTCATCGAGGTCCACGCCGACACGAGCGGACGCATCGTGAAGTTCGTCGTCGACAATGAAGAGCCGGTCATGGCGGGCCAACCGTTGGCCGAGGTGGCGTAGAAATGGCGCTGTCCCGCCTGCTGATCGCCAATCGCGGCGAGATCGCCGTGCGCATCCAGCGCGCGGCGCGAGAACTGGGCCTCACGACGATCCAGGTTCACAGCTCCGCCGACGCAGACTCGCTAGCCGTGAGAATGGCGGATGTCGCCGTCAACATCGGGCCGCCGCAAGCGGCAAAATCCTATTTGAATATCGGCGCCATCCTCGAGGCGGCGAAGGCGCACGGCGCCGACGCGATCCATCCCGGCTACGGCTTCCTGTCGGAAAACGCCGCCTTCGCCGACGCCGTCGAAGCGGAAGGGCTCGTCTTTGTCGGTCCCACGGGCGCGACGATCCGCACCATGGGCGACAAGGCGGCCGCGCGCGGCGCCGCGCTAAAGGCGGGCGTGCCCGTCGTTCCAGGGTCCGACGGCCGCCTCTCGGATCTCTCGCAAGCCATTCGGCTCGCCGACGAGATCGGCTATCCCCTGATGATCAAGGCCGCCGCCGGGGGCGGCGGGCGCGGTATCCGCATCGCGCAAAACAAAGGGGAGCTCGAGGCCGGGCTCGATCAGGCCGCCGCGGAGGCCAAGGCCGCGTTCGGCGACGGCAGCCTCTATCTCGAAAAGTTCATTGCGCGCGCCCGCCACGTCGAAGTGCAGATTCTCGGCGACGGCGCTCATGTCGTTCATTGCTACGAGCGCGAGTGTTCGCTTCAGCGTCGCCGGCAAAAAGTCTGGGAGGAAGCGCCTGCGGCCGTCCTCGCCCCCGCCGTTCGGGAGGCGCTGTGCGCCTCGGCGGTGGCGCTCGCCCGTTCCGTGGCGTACCGCGGCGCAGGCACGCTCGAATATCTCTATGACGAGACGGCGCAGCGATTCTACTTCATCGAGATGAACACCCGCATTCAGGTCGAGCATCCGGTGAGCGAAATGATCACCGGCATCGATCTCGTGCGCGAGACGATACGCATCGCGGGCGGCGCGCCGCTGCAATACCGGCAGGAAGACGTGCGCATCCGCGGGCACGCGATCGAAGTGCGCATCAACGCGGAAGACGCGACTCGGGACTTCCGTCCCTCGCCCGGCACCGTCACGGCCCTGCAAGTTCCCGGCGGCGTCGCGACGCGCTTCGATACTTTGCTTTACGCGGGATGTCAGGTCTCCCCCTTTTATGATTCACTCGTCGGCAAACTGATCGTCTGGGACGACACGCGCGACGCCGCGCTTTCGCGTCTTCGTCGCGCGCTATCCGAATTGCACATCGACGGGATCGACACGACGAAGCCGCTGCATCAGGAGCTCGCGGAGGCGCCGGACGTGTGCGCGGGCGCCGTTCACACACGCTGGCTCGAACAATGGCTCGCCGAAAATGCAAGCCGAACGCCGTCATGAAGGAGGACAGCATCCGATGACAAGCCGCTATTCGTATGGGGGCGACGAACATATATTCGTCGAATGCGACGAAGCGATGTCGCTCGAAGCCTTTTTCAAGAGTCTGTCGGTCACCAAGGCGGTGCGCGCCGCGCAAATTCGCGGCGTCACGGAAATCTGTCCGGCCAATGCTTCCTTCCAGGTCAAGTTCGACCCGGACGTGATCAAGCCGGACGATCTGTTGCGCGAGATTAAGGCCATTGAGGCGGCGGCGGGCGGCGGACATTCCTCGCTCAAGACGCGGATCATCGAAATTCCGGTGCTCTACAACGACCCCTGGACTCACGAGACGCTGATGCGTTTCCGCGATCGCCACCAGGCGCCTGATATGACGGACATCGAATATACCGCGAAGATCAATCATCTCGACGGCGTCGACGGCTTTGTGAAAGCGCATTCCGGCGCGCCGTGGTTCGTCTCGATGGTGGGCTTCGTCGCCGGGCTGCCGTTTCTCTACCAGATGGTCGAACGCAAGCGGCAAATTCAATCGCCGAAATACTTGAGGCCACGCACCGATACGCCAAAGCTGACCGTCGGACACGGCGGCTGCTTCGGCTGCATCTATTCCGTGCGCGGGGCGGGCGGCTACCAGATGTTCGGCATCACGCCGATGCCGATCTACGATCCCAATCAACAGATCAACTATCTCAGAGACTTCATGTGCCTGTTCAACCCAGGCGACATCGTCAAATGGCGGCCGATCGAGCGCGCCGAATATGATCAGATCGTCGCCGACGTCGACGCCGGGAAATTCACGCCGCGCATGGCGAACGTGACGTTCTCCCTCGACGACTTTCACAAGGACATCGATGGAACCAACGCCAAGCTGACGGGGGCGCTCCATGGCCATTAAAGTCATCAAGCCCGGTCTGTCCACCACCGTGCAGGATCTCGGCCGGCCCGGCTATTACCACATCGGCATTCCCATCTCCGGCGGCATGGATCGCCTTGCGTTGCGCGCCGCCAACTTGCTCGTCGGCAATGCAGAGGACGCAGCCGTTCTCGAGGCGACCTTTCTCGGGCCCGAGCTGGAGTTCGCCTCGGACGCGACGGTCGCCGTAACCGGCGCGGAACTGCCGCCCAAAGTCGACGGGGCGCCCCGTGCGACGTGGACCTCCTTCGCCGTGAAGAAAGGTCAGACGCTCGCCTTCGATTTTCTAAAGGCGGGCGCGCGCGCCTATATCGCCGTTTCCGGCGGCATAGACGTGCCCGTGGTTCTGGGGTCGCGCTCGACCTACACGCTCGGCGCGCTTGGCGGCCATCATGGGCGTAAATTGGCGGCCGGCGACGAACTTGCGCTCGGCGCTGGCGCAGGCGCGCCGGAGGGGCGCGCCGTCGCGCAAAGACTGCGTCGCGCGCCCGGCGCGCCGGCCGAGTTGCGCATGATGCCCGGCCTCTATTGGCATCGCATAACCGGGGCCGCAGGCAAGCATTTCTTCGAGGACCACTGGAAAGTCGCGCCCGAAGCCGATCGCATCGGCTATCGCTTCCGCGGCGGAAGACCGCTTGAATTCGTTCCGCGCGAACCGCCCTTCGGCGCTGGGTCGGACCCCTCCAACATCGTCGACGCTTGCTATCCCTACGGCTCCATCCAGGTGCCGGGCGGCACGGAACCCATCGTGTTGCATCGCGACGCGGTTTCGGGCGGCGGCTACTTCATGCTCGGCACGGTCATATCGGCCGACCTCGATCTGATTGGGCAGTTGCAGCCCCATGCCGGCGCGCGCTTTGCGCCGGTGACGATGGAGCAAGCGCTGGCGGCGCGCCACGATCGGCAGAAGCTGCTGCAAGAAATCCGCGCGGCGCTATAAGAAGGAGACTGGTTGATGATCGCTGCGTTTTCTGGCGCCACGCGCCCTTTTCAAGGCGCCCGAGGCCTCGCTCAAGCCGCAATGCCGCTCGTCGGCGTCGCGATCCTAACCGCGTCAGCCAAGGCGCAGGTCCCGTTCTGGCCCGTGCCGATGACGCTGCAGACGCTGGCCGTTCTCCTGCTCGGCGTCGTCTACGGGCCGAGAACGGCGGCGGCGACCGTTGTCGCCTATCTCGCGCTTGGCGCGGCGGGAGCGCCGGTTTTCGCAGCGGGCGGCGGTCTCGCCTATCTCGTCGGTCCGACGGCAGGGTTCTTGTTGGGGCTCCCCGTGGCCGCGTTCGTCGTGGGAACCTTGTTGGCGAAGCGCCCCCGCCTGTCCCTCGCGGGCGCCTTCGCGGTCCTCTTCGTCGGCGACGCGATTATATTCGGCTGCGGACTAGCCTGGCTCGCGCATCTCTTCGGCGCCGGCAAGGCGATCGCGCTGGGTCTGGAGCCGTTCGCGGCCGCCGAGCTGTTGAAGCTGGCGCTGGGCGCGACCCTGATCCGCGCGGCGCCTCGCATGCGGCGCGCGTGACGGTCAGTCGCTCGTGGCGCGCCGCCGCAGAGCCTGTTCCCGATACTCGCGCGGCGGCACGCCGTACTGCGCCTTAAAGGCGCGGCTGAATTGAGCCTGATCGCCAAAGCCCCATTGGTAGGCGATCTCGCCGACGGTTTGTTTGCGGGCGGGATCGGCAAGCGCTTCGCAGCAGGCTTCGAGTCGTTGATCGCGAATCCAACTGCCGAGCGTCTGGTTCGTGTCGCGGAACAACTCATGGAGATAGCGTGTCGATATGCGGCAAGCGCGGGCAATCGTTTCCGGATCGAGATTGGGATCGCCGACATGACTGCGGATGAAACTCTCGATGCGCGCCAAATGCGCCGCCCTGACGGCCGAGCCGCCTTCGGTCAATGTGCGCTCGTCGTCCTTGAGGGCGAGCACGAGCAGCTCGACGAGTTGGCGCCCCACGGTCGCGCGCAGTTCGGGCGACATGCCGTCGATCCGGCGCGGAATGAGTTCGAGCATGTCGCAGAACAGGCCGCCGCTGCCGCGGGAGGCGTCGAACTGCATCGAGCAAAATCGGTCCGGCTGCCGAATGCGCCCGCCGAGCGCCGCGCTCGCCACTTTCATGACCCAGAGATCAGCCGGATGATCATGGCTGAAAACATAGGGCTCATGGCTGCGCTCGAGGATCAGTCCGCCGGGACGGCATCGCACGTCTTTGCCGCATTGCGAAAAGAATACTTCCGATTGAACGGGAACGGTGACCAGAAAGCTCTCCTCGCGCTCCGCTTTGAAGTGATGAAGCAGGCGCCGGTACTGCAGCGGCTGCGAAGTCAGGCGCGACAAGGACACATCGCCAAGCTGCCAGGCGTTCAACTCGCCGGCGAAACGGTCGACATCGCGAAATGTTAGATCAAGCGGGAAATAGGCCGAGGCGATGGTCTCGTGCCAATAGCGACTGCGGTCCTTCGGCGCGCAAGCTGCTGTTGAATTTTGCGTCACAATGCCCAATCCGTTGGCGCCTGAACATCGCGAATATTCAAGCGAACGGCCCCCATTTTGTCGGCAATACACGCAAAGTCAAATTCGCTTGCGCTGAGGGCAAAGACGGGAAGCGCCGGGGCTGTCTAGAGTGCTCGAACTGCCGAGGTCGACAGTCCATCGTAGGTCAGTCGAGAGGATACGGCGCCCGGGCGAGAGCCGCGGCGAGGACCCTCGCGCACGCCTGCAGAACGAGGTTCCCATGAGAGCGGCCAAACCGTCGAAGATTGACCCGATCACCCTGTCCGTCGTGCGCGGCGTGCTCGAGACGACGCAGCGCGAGATGACTTTGTCCTTGGAGAAGACGGCGCGTTCCTCCGTCTTCAATCTCGCGCATGACTATTCTACGGCGCTGTTCAACGCCAAGCCGGAGATGATCCTGCAAGGTCAGGACATCCCCATCCATCTCGGCTCGCTCATTCCCGCGATGAAAGCGGTGGCGCGCTTCTTCGGCGACGATATCCACGAAGGCGACTTGATCCTGCACAACGATCCCGCCTTCGGCGGCAGTCACGCGATCGACACCTGCATGTACAAGCCCGTCTTCTACAAGGGCAAGCTCGTCAATTGGACGGTTTGCAAGGGCCATCTGACTGATATCGGCGGCCCGGTGCCCGCCGGCTACAATCCGAACGCGAAGGATATTTATGCGGAGTGTCTGCGCATCCCGCCGGTGAAAATCTGGGATCGCGGCAAGCCGCGCAATGACGTCCTGAACATGATCTTCACCAATATGCGGGCGCGGCGGGATCAAGAGGGCGACTTCAACGCCTTGATCGGCGCTTGCCAGGTCGGCGAACGCAATCTCATCGCCATGCTCGACAAATATGGCGAGTCGACCATCAACGCGTGCGTTGGCGAATTGCTCGATATGGCCGACCGTCACATGCGCGCGCTGATCAAGACGGTGCCGGACGGCGCCTACGAAGGCGTCGCCATTCTCGAGGACGCGGGCCACGGCTTTGGCGATTTCGAGATCAAGGCGAAGGTTACGATCAAGGGCGACGCCTGCCACATCGCCATCTCCAGCCCGCCGCAGATTCCCTATTTCATCAATTCCTACGAAGGCAATTCGCACTCCGGCGTTTATCTCGGCCTGATGATGTTCGCGGCGTTGCCGCCGCCCTACAACGAAGGCCTCTACCGCTGCGTTTCCGTCGACTTCGGGCCGAAGGGCACGATCTGCAATGCGCTCGAGCCCGCGCCGCATATGAACTGCACGACGACGCCGATGGAAACGCTGACCGACGCCGTCCGCCTGGCCTTCGAGAAGGCGATGCCTTCGAAGGTCGCGGCGTCCTGGGGCCACGCCAACGGATTGAATATCGCCGGCTGGGATAACCGCACCAACGAAGAATACGTGACCATGGTGCTGGCGACGATCATCTCCGGCGGCGGCGCGACGCCGCACCAGGACGGCTGGCACGCGGTCGGACCGGAATGCTGCTTCGGCGCGCTGACGTCGGGCGACGTCGAGTTGCTGGAATACGCCTATCCGATCATCATTCATCGCTACTCCTTGATGACCGACTCCGGCGGCGCGGGCAAATTTCGCGGGGGTTCGGGCACGGCTTGGGAAGTCGAGCCGCTCGACAAAGACATGCTTTGCATCGGCTTCGGCGAGGGGCGGCGCATTCCCGCAATGGGCGCCGCGGGCGCCAAATCGAAGATGATCGACGACAAGGTCGGACGCGTGGAGCTCAAACGCGGCGGCAAGGTCGAAGTCGTGCGAACGAACATTATGGAAACGATCAAGCCCGGCGACACCATCACCAACATGAACCCAGGCGGAGGGGGCTATGGCGACCCGCTTGAACGGCCAATCGAGAGGGTCGTGAGCGACGTGCGAAACGGCCTCGTCTCGATCAAAGGCGCCAAGGACGAATATGGCGTCGTGATCAAGAACCAGAAGACGCTCGAAGTCGACATCGCCGCGTCCAAGCAATTGCGGACCGCGTGAGGGGGATGCAAGACATGACCACGAATTATCGTCTCGGCATCGACGCCGGCGGCACCTTCACCGACTTTGTGATCGCGGACAAGACAACGGGCGTGACCAAGCTTTTCAAAGCCTTGTCCACGCCGTCGAATCCGACCCTCGCCATCGAAAACGGGCTGAAGCTGATATCGGAGGATCTCGGCCTCAGCCCCGAGGAGGTCGTTTCCAGTTGCGATCTTTGCATCAACGGCACCACGGTCGGCCTGAACGCGCTGATCACCCATCGCGGCGGCAAGACGGGCCTCATCTGCACGGCAGGCCACGAAGATTCGATTGAAATTCGCAACGGCCACAAGGAAGACGGTTTCCGATACGATCCCGAATATCCGGCCGCCGTGATGCTGGCGCCGCGCTACCTGCGCAAGGGCGTGCGGGAACGTGTTCTTTCCGACGGCTCCGTTCGCACGCCGTTGCATGAAGACGACGTCCGCGCCGCGTGCGAAGCGTTCAAGGAGGAGGGGGTCGAGACCGCTGCGATCTCTTTCGTATGGTCGGTGCTGAATCCCGCCCATGAGCGGCGAGCGGCCGAAATCGTCCGCGAAATGTTGCCGAACGTCATCCTGACGGTCGGCAGCGAGCTTTACCCCCAAGTTCGCGAGTACACGCGCACCTCGACGTCGGTCGTCAACGCTTATCTCGCGCCGGTCATGCGCAGCTATGTCGAGGCCGTGGACGCGTATTTCAAATCCCTCGGCGCGAAGCAGCCGGTTCGCTATTTTCAGTCGAACGGCGGTCTGGCGGTGGGTTCGGTGATGACCGACCGCTCCGTCTATGCGATCAATTCCGGCCCGGCGTCGGCGCCGCAGGCGGGCCTTTACGTCTGTGCGCCGTTCAAGAAAAAGAATGTGATCACCGTCGATATGGGCGGCACGTCTTTCGACATCACCCTGACGAAGGACGGTCAGACCAATCTCAACAAGAACATCGATTTCCTGCGCTACCGCATCGGCGTGCCGATGATTCAAGTCGAGACGCTGGGCGCCGGCGGCGGATCGATCGGCTGGATCGACTCGCTCGGCATTCTTCAGGTTGGACCGCAGTCGGCCGGCTCGCAGCCAGGTCCGGCCTGCTACAACCAAGGCGGCTTGGAGCCGACCATTTCCGACGCCAATCTGGTTCTCGGCTATCTCAGTCCGGACGGGCTGCTCGGCGGCCGTCTGCCGCTCGATCTCGAGAGGGCGCGCGTCGCCATCAAGACAATCGCCGATCCCTTGCATTTGACGGTGGAGCAGGCCGCATACGGCATGTTCACCATCGTCAACAACAACATGGTGAACGGCATTCGCCGCGTCTCCGTCGAACGGGGGTTCGATCCGCGCGACTTCGTGCTCGTCGGCGCGGGCGGCGCGACGGCGGCGCACATCACGGCGTTGGCGCGCGAGATCGGGGTCGAGACCATCATTTTGCCCAAGCTCGCCTCCGGACTTTGCGCGTTTGGCCAGATCATCTCGGATGTAAAATACAATTACATGGCGACGGCGCCCGCCCGCCTCGACAATGAGGAATCCTACAAGCGCATCGATCGGCTTTTCAAATCGATCGAGGCGAAGGGCGTCAAGCATCTGGCGGGCGATGGCTTTGCGAAAGACACGATCCAGGTTCGACGCAGCCTCGACATGCGCTACGTCGGGCAGGTGCATGAATGCACCGTCGATGTCGACACGTTCGACATCAACGCCAAGACGATCGATCGCATCAAGGACGCGTTCCATCGCCGGCACGAAGAGCTCTACACCTACTCGGAGCGCCACAGCGCCGTAGAGGTCGTCAATATCGAGGCGACGATCTACGGCCTCATCGACAAGCCGAAGCTGCCTGCTTTGAAAAAGGGCAAGAAATTGCAGGACACGGTGAAGGAACGCCGCAAGGCGATCTTCAGCGCATCGGGCAAAGGCGTGCGCACGCCCGTCTACGACGGCAGCGCGCTCGGGGCCGGCGCCGTGATAGAGGGCCCCGCGATTATTGAGGAAATAACGACGACCATCGTTATCGAGCCGGACTGGGTCGCAAAGCTCCACGGCAGCGGCTCGTATGTAATCACCCGCAAAACATCTGTGAAGCATTAGGAGGTCCATGGCCGCCCCCCTCGCCGCAGCCGATGTTTCCGTTTCCTTCGATGGCCTGACGGCCTTGTCGAACGTCACGCTGGCGATTTCGCGCGGGCGTGTGACGGGGCTGATTGGCCCGAACGGAGCGGGCAAAACGACGCTCGTAAATATCCTCACGGGGTTTCAGATGCCAGGCGCCGGGCGCGTCACCCTGGACGGGCGGGACATCGCCGGCATGAAGCCGCATCTCGTGCGCCGGATGGGCATTGCGCGGACGTTTCAGTCCGGCCGTCTATTTGGCGAACTGACCGTGCACGACAATCTCGAGGTCGCCGGCGTCGGCCTCGGGCTGACGCGGCGCGAGGCCGGCGCGAAGGCGGCGGAAATGCTGGCCTGGATCGGCATTTCGGGTCTCAGCGAGCGGATGGCCGCTGGCCTCCCCTATACCGACGAGCGTCGCGTCGCCATCGGACGCGCGCTGATGCTGTCGCCGAAATTTCTGCTGCTCGACGAGCCCGCGGCGGGAATGTCGGCGGAAGAGTCGGGCGACCTTGCGACGCTGATTCGCCGCATCGTCGCCGAGCACGGCTGCGGCGTGCTGCTGATCGAACACAATATCGGTCTTGTCCTCACGCTGTGCGAACAGATTTACGTCCTCGATTCCGGCCAGGTGATTGAAAGCGGCGCGCCCGATGTCATCAAGGCGAGCGAGGTTGTTCGTCACGCCTACATGGGCACGCAGGCCGAGCCGGTGGAGGCGCTGTCGTGACGCTTTTGTCGGTCGATCACATCAGCGTCAATTACGGTCAGCTGACTGCGCTGCGCGACGTGTCGCTGCGTCTCGATGCGGGGCAGACGCTGTTTGTCGCCGGACCTAACGGGGCGGGAAAATCGACGCTGCTCAAGGCTATTGCCGGAACCGTCAAGCCGCGCCAGGGTCAAGTGACATTCGACGGCGCCCGCATCGACGCCCGCTCGCCGGAGGACATCGCGCGGCTCGGCCTTTCCATGGTTCCGGAGGGGCGGGACGTCTTCACCTCGCTCACGGTCGATGAAAATCTGAGGGTCGGCGTTGGCATGCGCGCGGACCGCGATCAAGCGGCGCGCGATCTCGAAGAGGTTTACGCTACATTCCCCATGCTGCGCGCCCGCAAGCAGAGTGCGGCCGGCGTGCTTTCCGGCGGCCAGCAGCAGATGCTCGTGATCGGTCGCGCGCTGATGGCCGGACCGCGCGTCATCGCAATCGACGAGCCCTCGCTCGGCTTGGCGCCGCAAGTGATCGACGACGTCTATGCAAGCCTTCTCCGGTTGCGGGACGCGCGCGGGCTGACGCTGCTGATCGTCGAACAAAGCACGGCGCGCGCCATGCTTACCGGCGGCGACATGCTGCTGCTGCGTGGCGGCGCGGTGGTGATGGAGGGCGCCGCGCGCGATCTCATCAAGGCCGATGCGCTGAAGCGCGCCTATTTTGGATACGAAGACTGACCATGACCGCGCTGTTGCAGATCTTCTTCGACGCTCTGAGCCTTGGCAGCCTCTACGCCTTGGGCGCGCTCGGCATCGCCCTGATCTTCGGCGTGATGCGGCTCGTCAACTTCGCCCACGGCGATTACATCGCGTTTTGCGTCTTCGCGTTGTTGTGGCCGTCGGTCGACGCAACCGCAATTCTCTTCATCGGGGCCATGCCCACCGTCGTTCTCGTGCCGCTAATCATTCTGCTCGGCGCGGCTCTGTCGGTGTTGTCGGAAATCATCGTGTTTCGCCGGTTTCGAAATACAAATCCGGCGACCATGATGATTACGTCGTTCGCGCTGGGATTCGTCATCAAGTACACGCTCTTGATGTTTTATTCCAGCCGCCCGAAATCGATCGACTTGTGGCCAAACCTCAGCCTGCCGTTCGAACTTCTCGGCGCGCATATTCCGCTGTTGGAAGTGGTGACCATCGGCATCACGATCGCCGTGTTGCTTGGGCTGACATTGTTCCTGAAGCGTACGCGATTCGGCCTTGAGATGCGCGCCGCGGCCGACAATTTCACCATGGCGCGCATGCTCGGCGTGCGCGCGAACTTGGTCATTATGCTGGCGTTCGCCCTCAGCGGGATGTTGGCCGCGACCATCGGCCTGATCCTGGCGACGCAGACGGGCACAGCCGACATTCAAATGGGCGCCTCCGTCATGCTCGTCGCGTTCATTGCGACCGTGATCGGCGGGCTTGGCAATCTCGTGGGCGCCGTCGTCGCCGGGTTCCTGATCGGCGGCGCTAGCGTGCTTATGCAGGTGGTGCTGCCGCTCGACGCCCGTCCATTTCGGGACGCCTTCGTCTACGGCGCGGTGATCGTCACGCTTCTGGTGAAGCCGAACGGTCTCTTCGCGCCGAAATCCGCCAAGCAGAGGGTCTGACGGTGACTCAGCGCCCCTCCGTCCTTGCCCGCACCATCTCGACGCCGATCCTTCTGATTGGCGCGCTTCTGCTGATCGCCGCATTGGCGTGGTTCTTCGCCGGGGGGCCGCTGATGCGCACGGTCACCGAGATGTTCATCCGCGTGATGATCGTCGTCGGTCTTTACACCTTCATCGGCAATTCCGGCGTCATCAGTTTCGGGCACATCGGCTTTATGTGTCTGGGCGCCTATGCGACGGCTTGGTTCACGATCCCGCCGGCGATGAAGCGGTTTTCCCTGCGCGGCTTGCCGGACATCATCGCCCATAACCAGTTGCCGTTTCCGATCTCTCTGGCGCTGGCGACGATCTTCACGGGCGCGATCGCGTATGTGTTCGGGCGAATCTTGATGCGCCTTAGCGGCATCGCGGCCTCGATCGCCACTTTCGCCATGCTGGCCGTCATCAACACGGTCTATTCGAACTGGCAATCGGTGACCGGCGCGACGAGTTCAATCGTCGGCATACCGATGAAGACCGGAATCTGGACCGGCCTGGCGGGCGCCGCCGCCGCCATCGTCGTCTCTTATTTGTACTCGATTTCGCGCTCCGGCCTTGCGTTGCGCGCTTCGCGGGACGAATTCGTCGCCGCGAGCGCTGCGGGCGTCGACATGGTGCGCGAACGTCTCGTCGCATTTGTCGTCAGCGCCGCGATTATCGGCCTAGCGGGCGCCCTGTACGCCCATTTCCTCGGCGTGGTGAATCCCGACGCGTTCTACATGAACCTGACCTTCATCACGTTGTCGATGCTGGTGGTCGGCGGCATGAACAGCCTTTCGGGGGCGGTGGTCGGCGTCGTCGCGCTGTCGACCATCATTCAGATGCTCCGTTCGCTGGAAAAGGGCGTCGATATCGGCGTCGCCACGCTTTCCATCCCTAACGGCGTTCAGGAAATCGCGATCGGCGTGATCATGATCGTGATCCTTATGTTCCGCCCAACCGGGTTGACGCGGAACCGTGAAATCGTGTGGCGGCGATGGCCGTTCGCTCGACAAGCCGAGCCCGGGTGACAGCGACGTTCCGGGCTCGGGAAACAAGGGCGCCTGGCGCCAAGGAGGTGAACATGAAAAGCACACTCAGAACGGGCATCGCGATCCTGCTGGGATCGCTGACCATAGGCGCAGGCGCGGCGCGCGCCGCCGACGACATCGTCGTCGGCTTCGCGACCGCTTCCTCGGGTTTCATGCAGGCCTATGACAAGCCTGCACAGGATGCGGCGATGATCCGCATCGATGAAATCAACAAGGCGGGCGGTCTTCTCGGCCGCAAGATCCGAGTCGTCACCGCCGACACCAAGACCGACCGCGCCGAGGGCGCCAAGGCGGGCCTTGAGGTGCTCGACAAGGGCGCGGATCTCGTCGTCGTGTCCTGCGATTACGACTTCGGCGCTCCGGCTGCGCTCGCCGCCGAAGCCGCCGGCAAGGTGTCGTTCTTCCTCTGCGCCGAATCGATCAAGGCCGGCATCCAGGGCGTCGGGCCGCATTCGTTCTCCGCCTCCGTGCTCGCCGCGGTTCAGGGCGCGACGATGGCGGAATGGTCGTACGACAAGAAGAACGCGCGCACGTTCTACCGGTTGCTCGACACCTGGACGGAATACAATAAGGGCATTTGCGACGGTTTCGACTGGATGCTGCCGCGCCTGAAAGACGCCAAGCTTGTGGGCAGCGACACCTTCAAGAACGAAGACGCGTCGATCGCGGCCCAGATCACGCGCATCAAGAGCCTGCCGAAGGAGCCCGACGCCATCATGCTGTGCTCGATGATGCCGGGCGTCGTCAGCGCCATCAAACAAATCCGTGCTTCGGGCATCAAGTCGATGATCCTCAACGGCTCGGGGGTCGACGGCAGCTATTGGCTCAATGCGGTGCCGGACCTGTCGAACTTCTACGTGCCGGTTCAAGGCTCGATCTACGGCGACGACCCCAATCCGAAAGTCACCGAGTTCAACAAGCGATATAAGGCGGCCACTGGAGGCGATCCTTCGAGCCAGTACGTCTATCCCGGTTACGTGCTGATCGACGTCTGGGCCAAGGCCGTCGAGCGCGCCAAGTCGACCGACGCCGACAAGGTGGTGGCCGAATTGGAGAAGATGAAGGATGAGCAGACTTTGTTTGGTCCGCGCACTTTCACCTCGGAAATTCACCATCAGAATCGCGGCCGATATCTGATCGTCGACGTCGAGCAAGGCAAGCCGAAGGTCGTCGACAATTGGACGATTTCGCAGCCCATTCCGGTCGCGGATTTGCTGAAGAATTGATCTTCGCGCCAGGAGAAGCGGGGCGGCCGTTGCGGCCGCCCCCATTCGATCGGCCGCCGAAATCAATTGGGGGCCGCGCGTGTCCGGCGATGTCGTCGAAGATACAAGGCGCGTCGCGCGACAAAGACGTCCGCATCCTGCGGGCTTGCCAAGCGAGCAATACGAAACCGTCCATCGAAGGAGGGGCGCCATGACGACCAATTCCGAACTGCAGAAGAGGCAGGCCGCCGCCGTCGCCGGAGGCGTCGCGACAAGGGGCGTCTACGCGGCGCGGGCCGAAAACGCGCTCATTTTCGATGTCGAGGGCCGACGCTACGTCGATTTCGCCGCCGGCATCGCGGTGACCAACACCGGCCACCGGCATCCGAAGGTGATGGCGGCGGTGTTGAAACAGGCGGAAGCCTTCACCCACACGTGCTTCCATGTCGCTCCTTATGAGAGCTACATCGCGCTCGCGGAGCGGCTGAACGCGCTTGTCGACACGGGCGAAGACAATCGTGCGATGTTTGTCACCACGGGCGCCGAAGCGGTCGAAAACGCGATCAAAATCGCGCGCGCCTTCACCGGTCGGCCGGGCGTCGTCGCCTTTTCCGGCGCGTTCCATGGGCGCACGCTCATGGCAATGGCGCTGACCGGCAAAGTGGCGCCCTATAAGAAGAACTTTGGTCCTTTCCCCGCCGATGTTTTCCATGCGCCGTTTCCCAACGCGTTTCACGGCGTTAGCGAAGCCGAAGCGATCGCGGGTCTCGAACGCCTTTTCGCGGCCGACGTCGACGCGGCTCGCGTCGCCGCGTTCATCGTCGAACCGGTCCAGGGCGAGGGAGGCTTCAATATCGCTCCCGCCGCGTTCCTGAAGCGGCTGCGCGCGATCGCCGACGAGCACGGCATCGTGCTGATCGCCGACGAAGTGCAGGGCGGCATGGCCCGCACGGGCAAGATTTTGTCCATCGAACATTCCGGCGTGAAGCCGGACATCGTGACGCTCGCCAAGGGCCTCGCCGGCGGATTTCCGCTGTCCGCTGTCGTCGGCAAGGCGCGCGTCATGGGCGCCGCGCATCCCGGCGGCCTCGGCGGCACTTATGGCGGCAGCCCCATCGGCCTCGCCGCCGCTCATGCCGTACTCGACGTCATCGTCGAGGAGGACCTGTGCGCGAGGGCGACGAAGATCGGCGCGCGCATGATGGAGTTTCTCTCGTCGCTCGCCGCTCGTCAGGGCATGGAGCGCATCGGCGACGTGCGCGGCCTCGGCGCCATGGTGGCGATGGAGTTTGTGGAGGATCGCGCCTCGCGAGCGCCGGCGGCCGGATTGACGAGCCGCGTTGTCGCCGAGGCGGAAAAGCGCGGCCTCATTCTCCTTTCGTGCGGCACGCGCGCCAACGTCGTGCGCCTGCTGCCGCCGCTGACGATCGAGGGCTCGGTTCTTGACGAGGGCCTGGCTATTCTCGAAGCGGCGATCGAGGCCGCCGTATCCAGCCACGCGGCCACGGCGGGGTGAAGGCGCGGCGATGAGCAGCGCCGATGGGGCCTTGTCATGTCTGGAAGGCGCCGCTGACGGCGGGCGTCGGGGCCGTTCCTATCGCACCGATCGCTTGCATGGCGTGACCGCCACAAAGCCAAAGTCGGTCCCCGAATTGCGCCCGTCGGGAATGCGAATTGGCACTCTCTTGTAACGAGTGCCAACAATAGCCATTTATCCAGTGCGTCGAACCCATGCCGAGAGCTGAGGCATTTCGCTTCGAGCCGGCTTTGCAGGTCGACCGGAAACGGGCCCCCATGAAATTTCGTCCGCTGCACGACCGCGTCGTGATCCGCCGCGTTGAGGGAGAGGACAAGACGAAGGGCGGGATTATCATTCCCGACACCGTCAAGGAGAAGCCGCAAGAGGGCGAAGTCGTCGCCGTCGGACCCGGCGCGCGCGACGAAAGCGGCAAGCTCATTCCGCTCGAAGTCAAGGCGGGCGATCGCGTGCTGTTCGGAAAATGGTCTGGCTCCGAGGTCAAGATCGACGCCGAGGATCTCCTGATCATGAAAGAGTCCGACATCCTGGGGGTGATCGAACGCGCCGCCGCTGCGAAGAAAGCCGCCTGAACGACGCCCGCTCACACCTCAACGATTGGATCAAAAGCCATGTCCGCCAAAGACGTACGATTTTCCACCGACGCCCGCGAGCGCATGCTGCGCGGAGTCGACATCCTCAACAACGCCGTCAAGGTGACGCTCGGTCCGAAGGGCCGCAACGTCATTCTCGACAAATCTTACGGCGCGCCGCGCATCACCAAGGACGGCGTCACCGTCGCCAAGGAAATCGAACTCGAGGACAAGTTCGAAAACATGGGCGCGCAGATGGTGCGTGAGGTCGCGTCCAAGACCAATGATCTCGCGGGCGACGGCACGACCACCGCGACGGTGCTCGCCGCGTCGATCATGCGCGAGGGCCTCAAACTCGTCGCCGCCGGCATGAATCCGATGGATCTGAAGCGCGGCATCGACATCGCAGTGACGGCGGTGGTGAAAGACATCGAGCGCCGCGCCAAGAAGGTGCAGTCCTCGGAGGAGATCGCCCAAATCGGCACGATCGCGGCCAATGGCGACAAGTCGATCGGCGAAATGATCGCCAAGGCGATGAAGAAAGTCGGCAATGAGGGCGTCATCACGATCGAGGAAGCCAAGACCGCCGATACCGAACTCGACGTCGTCGAGGGCATGCAGTTCGATCGCGGCTATCTCTCGCCTTACTTCATCACCAATGCTGAAAAAATGATCGTCGAGCTGGAGGACCCGTACATCCTCATTCACGAGAAGAAGCTGTCTTCGCTGCAGACGATGCTGCCGATTCTCGAGGCGGTCGTTCAAGCGGGAAAGCCGCTGCTCATCATTGCCGAAGATATCGACGGCGAGGCGTTGGCGACGCTTGTGGTGAACAAGCTGCGCGGCGGCCTTAAGGTCGCGGCGGTCAAGGCTCCCGGGTTTGGGGATCGCCGCAAGGCCATGCTCGAGGACATCGCGATTCTTAGCGCTGGCGGCCTGATCGCCGAGGACCTGGGCGTCAAGCTCGAGAAGGTCACGCTTGACATGTTGGGGCGGGCCAAGCGCGTGCGCATCGAGAAGGAGACGACGACGATCATCGACGGCGCCGGCAAGAAATCCGACATCGAAGCGCGCATCGGCCAAATCAAGTCGCAGATCGAGGAGACGACCTCGGACTACGACAAGGAGAAGCTCCAGGAGCGTTTGGCCAAACTCGCGGGCGGCGTCGCGATCATCCGCGTCGGCGGCTCCACCGAGGTCGAGGTGAAGGAGAAGAAGGATCGCGTCGACGATGCGGTGAACGCGACGAAGGCCGCTGTCGAGGAAGGCATCGTTCCCGGCGGCGGCGTGGCGCTGCTGCGAGCCAAGGGCGCGGTCGGCAAGCTCAGCGATGAAAATGACGACGTTCAGTCCGGCATCAACATCGTCCTCAAGGCTCTCGAAGCGCCGATCCGTCAAATCGTCGAGAATGCGGGCGTTGAGGGCTCGATCGTCGTGGGCAATGTGCTGAGCAACAAATCGCAGACCTACGGCTTCGACGCCCAGACCGAGCAATATGTCGACATGCTCAGCGCGGGCATTCTCGATCCCGCCAAGGTGGTGCGGATCGCGCTTCAAGACGCGGCTTCGATCGCCGGCCTCATGATCACGACCGAGGCCATGGTCGCGGAAAAACCGAAGAAGGAGACTCCGGCCATGCCGGGCGGCGGCATGGGCGGAATGGATTATTGATCGCCTGATACGGTCAGGATAAAAGGCTACGGCGGCGCGCCAAATGGGCGCGCCGCAAGCCTTCAATGGGGAGGACCTCCATCCTCGCCTCATCGCCGCCGTTTCTCGCCGTCTTCATCGCGAGAATCGGTTTTGACGTCGATGGTCCAAAGCGTCCGCCGGGTTCACCCTTCGCATTGGAGGGGGCTCTGTCCACATCGCAGACATTGCTGCGAACTCCGCTCCTGCGGGTTCATCGCGCTCCTTTTTGCGAGGCGGAATGGTCAAATTGAAATCTGTTGCACGCCGCGCCCTCGAAAGCGTGAGGCGGTCTTCGCCTTGGGATAACCAAGAACCCATCCGTGAGGAGCTGTTCAGCGTCGAGCGCCTCGAGGAGCATGCGCGAAGTCTTGCGCTCGCGCAGATCGTGTCGTCCAGGACGACCAAGGGACAGCCGCTGGCGCGGCGGCTCGTAGACAACGGCGCCGTTCTGCTCGAGGCCTATCGCTCTATCGTCGAGGCGATCAACGAGGGTCGCGCGATAACGCCGGCGGCGGAGTGGCTCGTCGACAATTATCATCTCGTCGAGAAGCAAATTCGCGAGATTCGCTCGGACCTGCCGCCCGGCTATTACCGCCAGCTTCCCAAGCTCGCCTCGGGTCCTTTCGCCGGCTATCCTCGCGTGTTCGGCATGGCCTGGGCCTTCGTCGCCCATACCGATAGCCGCTTCGATGCGGAGATGCTGGTTCACTACGTCAGGGCGTATCAGGAGGTGCAACCGCTCACGATCGGCGAACTCTGGGCGGTGTCGATCACGCTGCGGATCGTGCTGGTCGAAAATCTCGGACGCCTCGCGCAGCAGATCACGCAAAGCCGCGCGGCCCGACAGATGGCGGACGGCCTCGCCGACCGTTTGCTCGGGAGCGGGGGACGACCCGCCGAATCCGTCGCCGTCGTCCTTTTCGCGCACGAGCGCGCGCCGCTTTCGGAAGCTTTCGCGGTTCAGCTCGTGCATCGGCTGCGCGACCAGGATCCGAGGATCACGCCGGCGCTGACATGGCTCGACCAGCGTCTGGCGCTCCAGGGCACGACAACCGACGCGGTGGTGCGCGACGTTCATCGCCGACAAGGCGCTTCGAACGTCACGGTGCGCAACATCATCACCAGCTTGCGCCTGATTTCCGATGTCGATTGGAAACAATTGTTCGAGCGGCTCAGTCTCGTCGACGCTGTCTTTGCCGCCGACAGCCCATTTGAGGAAATGGATTTCCCCACGCGCACGCTCTACCGCAGCGCGGTCGAGGAGCTGGCGCGCGGCTCGAACCACACGGAGCTGGAAGTCGCCAGCGCCGCGGTGCTGACGGCAAAGCGCGAGCGGCCCGCGGCTCCAACGGCCGAGCAAGCGCGGCGCGGCGATCCGGGCTATCATCTGCTTGCAGGGGGCCGCCGCGCCTTTGAAGCGGCGATCTCCTATCGCCTGCCGTTGCGAAACTGGGCCGCGCGGCTCAACCGATCCCTTGGCGTCGGCGGCTACGTGACGGCAATTTCTCTTGTCGCCGCAATACTTCTTGCGGCGCCGCTGCTCGCTCTTGCCTCGGCCGGACTGAGCCTCGCCGTTCTCAGCTTGCTTGGCGTCCTCGGCGCCATTCCCGCCATCGACGCCGCCGTCGCCCTGGTCAATCGCGCGGTCAATCTTGGCTTCGCAGCGACGCTGCTGCCTGGTCTGGAGCTGCGCGGCGGGGTTCCCTCGCATCTGCGCACGCTCGTCGCGGTGCCGACGTTGCTGACGACGCTGGAAGCCATCGAAGAGCAAATCGAGCGGCTCGAGATCCATCACCTCGCGAGCCCGGAGGGCGATCTGCATTTCGCGTTGGTTTCCGACTGGACCGACGCCGCAAACGAATATGCCGACGGCGACGCGGCGCTCGTCGCCGCGGCGGCGGAAGGCGTCGCGCGTCTCAATCTGCGCTATGGCCCGGCGCCGGGCGGCGCCCGCTTTCTGCTTCTGCATCGCCGTCGCGTCTGGAATGAAGGCGAAGCGCGGTGGATCGGCTGGGAGCGCAAGCGCGGCAAGCTGCACGAACTGAACCGACTGCTGCGCGCCGCGGGCGACACCACTTTCATCGACGTCGGCGCCGGGTCGCCCGTCGCGCCAACCGATATTCGCTACGTCGTGACGCTCGACGCGGACACGCGATTGCCGCGCGATACGGTGCGCCGACTGATCGGCAAGATGGCGCATCCGCTGAACCGGCCGCGCCTCGACACGGCCGCCGGCAGGGTCGTGGAAGGCTACGCGGTTTTGCAGCCTCGCGTCACGCCTTCGCTGCCGATCGGCCGGGAGGGCTCGCTGTTCCAGCGCATCTTCTCGAGCTTGAGCGGGATCGATCCCTACGCCTCGGCCGTTTCCGACGTCTACCAGGATCTGTTTGGCGAAGGCTCCTATGCGGGCAAAGGCATCTATGACGTCGACGCCTTCGAGGCCGCGCTCGCCGGCCGGGCGCCGGACTCGACCCTCCTCAGCCACGATCTGTTCGAAGGCGTGTTCGCGCGCGCCGGCCTCGCCTCGGATATCGAAGTCGTCGAGGAATTCCCGGCCCGCTACGACGTCGGCGCCATTCGCCATCACCGTTGGGCGCGCGGCGACTGGCAATTGCTGCCCTGGATTCTCGGTCGCCCGCCAATGCAAGCGGGCGCGGAGCGCGCGACGAGCGCCATTCCCGCGATCGGCCGGTGGAAAATGCTCGATAATCTGCGCCGAACGCTCTCGGCGCCCGCTGCGACGCTCGCTCTGCTCGCGGGTTGGACTCTGCCGCTTCATGCGGCGCTGATCTGGACCCTTTTCGTCGTCTTGACGATCGCGCTGCCGACTCTCATTCCCGTCATTGCGGCCATTCCGCCGCGACGCCCGGGCGTGACGATGTCAAGCCATGTGCGCGCGCTCGGGGGCGACCTCCGTCTCGCCTTGACTCTCTCGGCGCTGACCATCGCGTTCCTGGCGGACCAGGCGTGGCTCATGGCCGACGCGATCGGCCGCACCCTGTGGCGCTTGGGCGTGACCCGGCGCCATCTGCTCGAATGGGTTCCGGCCGCGCAGGCGGCGATCGGTCCTCGTCTCGATCTGCTCGGCTTCACGCGGCGAATGGCGGGGGCGATCGTCATCGGCGCCGTGGGAGCGATTGTCGCTTTGGCGTTCGGCCACGGGTCGTGGCCGCTGGCGCTTCCGTTCGCCGCGCTCTGGGTCGCCTCGCCCGCCGTCGCGCGCCGGGTCAGCCTGCCCCCTGGCGCAGCCGCTCGCCTGCCCATGTCCGACGCCGATGCCAAGGCGCTCAGGCGGACCGCACGCCGCACCTGGCGGTTCTTCGAGACTTTCGTCACGTCGACCGACAACATGCTGCCGCCCGACAATTTTCAGGATAATCCGACTCCGGCGATCGCGCATCGGACATCGCCGACCAATCTCGGCCTCTATCTCCTTTCCGTCGTCAGCGCTCGCGACTTCGGTTGGATCGGGATCGACCAGGCGGTCGAACGGCTCGAGGCGACGCTTGCGACGATGAGCGGCCTGCAACGCTTCCGCGGACACTTCTACAATTGGTACGACACGCGCGATCTGCGCGCGCTCGACCCGAGATACGTGTCCACCGTCGACAGCGGCAATTTGGCCGGACACCTTATCGCGCTGGCCAATGTGTGCCGGGAATGGAGAGAGCGCCCATTTGAGGCGCAGCGACGCCTCGACGGCGTCGTCGACGCTCTCGACATAACCTGCGCCGAGTCCGTCCGCTTGCGCGACGGCGGCCAGACCCAGACCGTGACCCTGCGCCAGCTTGACGACGCGCTCGCCGTGGTGGCGCTCGCTGCGCGACAGGCGCCGGGCTCGGACGACGAACTTGCGGCGCGACTCGTCGGTATGGCCGCTGACGCCGAGACGATGACCGACATTGCCGGGGCGCTCGCGATTGAACGCGGCGACGGCAGCGGCGCCGATATGCTGTTCTGGGCGCAAGCAAGCCTGGCCTCGATCGCCGCTCACCGCCAGGATCTCACTCGGTCCGAGGACGCCGCCCGCTCGGTGAAGGCGCGGCTCTCGATCCTCGAAAGCGCGGCGCGGTCGATGGCGCTCGCGATGGACTTCGGTTTCTTGTTCGACCGCGACCGCCAGTTGCTGTCGATCGGATTTCTCGCGCCGGAAGGCGCGCTCGATTCGAATTGTTACGATCTCCTGGCTTCCGAGGCGCGGCTCGCCAGCTTTTTTGCGATCGCCAAAGGCGACGTCGAGGCCAAGCATTGGTTCCGGCTCGGCCGCGCCGCGACGCCCGTTGCGCACGGCGCCGCGTTGATTTCGTGGTCGGGATCGATGTTCGAGTATCTGATGCCCTCGCTCGTCATGCGCGCGCCGGCGGGAAGCTTGCTCGAGCAGACCAACCGCCTGATCGTGCGCCGACAGATCGACTACGCAGCGAAGCTGGGCCTGCCCTGGGGCATATCCGAGTCCGCGTACAACGCCCGCGACCTGGAGTTCACCTACCAATATTCGAACTTCGGCGTTCCCGGCCTCGGGTTGAAGCGGGGTCTCGGCGAAAATCGGGTGATCGCGCCCTACGCCACCGCTCTGGCGGCGATGGTCGATCCGGGCGCAGCCGCGGCCAATCTGGCGCGTTTGGCCGAGGTCGGCGCACAAGGTCGCTACGGCTTCCACGACGCGTTGGATTATACGCCGGCGCGCGTGCCCGAGGGCGAAAGCGTCGCCGTCGTGCGAGCCTTCATGGCGCATCATCAGGGCATGACGATCGTCGCCATCGCCGACGCTCTTTTCAACGGCGTGATGCGGGAGCGCTTCCATGCCGAGCCGATCGTCAAGGCCAGCGAACTGCTGCTGCAGGAGCGCATGCCGCGCGACGTCGCGGTCGCGCGCCCCTGGGCGGCGGAAGTGAAGTCGGCCGCCAGCGCTCGCGATGTCGAACCGTCCGGCGGACGTCGGTTCGCCTCCGCGCACCAAGCGACGCCCGCCACGCATCTCCTGTCCAACGGCCGCTACGCCACCATGCTCACGTCGGCAGGCTCGGGATACAGCCGCTGGGGCGATCTGGCGCTGACGCGCTGGCGCGAGGATGCAACCTGCGACGACTTCGGCTCCTACATCTTCATCAAGGACGTACGCACCGGCGTGGCTTGGTCGGCGGGCTTTCAACCGAGCGGCGTCGAGCCGGACCACTATGCCGTGGTCTTCAATGAGGACCGCGCCGAGGTGACGCGCCGCGACGGATCGCTGACGACGACGTTGGACGTGCTCGTCTCGGCCGAGGACGACGCGGAAGTTCGCCGCGTCTCGATCACGAATTCCGGCAGCCGCATGCGCGAAGTCGAAATCACGTCCTATGCGGAACTCGTTCTGGCGCCTCAGAGCGCCGATATCGCGCATCCCGCCTTTTCGAAACTGTTCGTCGAGACGGAATATCTGGTCGACGTCGGCGCGATCCTGGCGACGCGGCGAAGGCGGGCGCCGACTGAGCCGGAAATCTGGGCCGCACATCTGAGCGTCGTCGACGGCGAAGCCGTCGGCGCCCCGGAATTTGAAACCGACAGAGCGCGATTCCTCGGCCGCGGCCGTGGCGTTCGCACGCCCATCGCCGTGATGGACAGCCGGCCGCTCTCCAATTCGATCGGCGCCGCCCTCGACCCGATCTTCTCGATCCGCCGCCGCATCCGCGTCGCGCCGGGCGCGACCGTTCGCGTGGCCTTTTGGACCATCGCCGCCTCCAGCCGCGCAGCGCTCCTCGACGGCGTCGACAAGCATCGCGACGCGACCGCGTTCGCGCGCGCCTCGATGTTGGCGTGGACGCAGGCTCAGGTGCAGCTTCATCATCTCGGCGTGACGGCGGGCGAGGCGGGGCTGTTTCAGCGACTTGCGGGACATGTGATCTATGCCGCGCCGGCCTTGCGCCCTTCCTCGGACACGATCGTGCGGGGCGGCGGCGCGCAGTCCGGCCTGTGGTCGCAGGGCGTTTCCGGCGATTTGCCGATCGTGCTGCTGCGCATCGCCGATGTCGAACATCTCGACATCGTCCGTGAACTGCTGCAGGCGCACGAATATTGGCGGATGAAACAGCTCGCCGTCGATCTCGTCATCTTGAACGAGCGCCAATCCTCCTATGTCCAGGAGCTTCAGATCGCGATCGAGACCCTGGTGCGGGCAAGCCAATCGCGTCCGCAGCCCGGAGCGGAAGGCCAGCCGGGCCGCGTGTTCGTGCTGCGCGCCGACCTCATCTCGGCCGAAACGCGAGCGCTTCTGACTTCCGTCGCGCGAGTCGTCCTGCCGGCGCAGCGTGGCGGACTCTTCGAACAGCTCGAGCGAATCCTGGAGCCGCTCGCGTCTGCGAGAGCCGCGCCGAAGCGCGTCGTCGCCCGTTTGCAGCCGCCGTCGCGGCCTCGCCCTCCCGACCTCGAATTCTTCAACGGACTCGGCGGCTTCGCGCGAGACGGTGCCGAGTATGTGACGATCCTCGGGCCGGGCCAATCGACGCCCGCGCCGTGGATCAACGTCATCGCCAATCCGGCGTTCGGCTTTCAGACGGGAACCGAGGGCGGCGGCTACACCTGGTCGGTCAACAGCCGTGAGAATCAGATCACGCCATGGTCGAACGACCCGGTCAGCGATCGAGGCGGCGAAGCCTTCTATTTGCGGGACGACGACACTGGCGACCTGTGGGGCCCGACGGCGCTTCCCATCCGTGACGCCGCGGCGACTTATACGGCCCGCCACGGTCGCGGATACAGCCGATTCGAGCACGTCGCACACGAGATCGCGTCCGATCTTCTGCAATACGTGCCGGTCGACGCTTCGATCAAGGTTTCGCGCCTCGTGCTGACCAATCGGTCGAGCCGCCCGCGCCGGCTCAGCGTGACGGCCTATGTCGAATGGGTTCTCGGCCCCTCGCGTTCGGCCTCGCTTGCGTTCGTATCGACGGAACTCGACGCCGTCACGGGCGCGATCTTCGCCCGCAATCCCTGGAATATGGGCTTCGGAACGCGCGTCGCTTTCGCCGATTTGCGCGGGGCTCAGAGCGACTGGACGGGCGATCGGCGCGAATTCATCGGGCGCAACGGCGCGCTCGCCGATCCCGCCGCGCTCGCCGGCGTGGGCGCGCTGTCGAAGAAAGTCGGCGCCGGCCTCGACCCTTGCGCGGCTATGCGCACAAAGATCGAACTGCCGCCCAACGGCAGCGTCGAAATTGTCTTTCTCCTGGGCGAAGCGGCGAGCGCGGACGAGGCGCGGAGCCTGGTCGCGCGCTATCGCGCCGCCGATCTCGACGCCGTCGAAGCCGAGATCGCGCGCCAGTGGGACGACATTCTCGGCGCCATCGTCGTCAAGACGCCGGTTCGCTCGATGGACGTCATGCTCAACGGCTGGCTGCTCTACCAAACGCTCAGCTGCCGCATCTGGGCGCGCTCCGGCTTCTACCAGGCGAGCGGCGCCTATGGTTTCCGCGATCAATTGCAGGACGGCATGGCGCTCGCCGCCTCGCAGCCCCTATTGACGCGCGAGCATCTGCTGCGCGCCGCGGCGCGGCAGTTCGTCGAAGGCGACGTCCAGCATTGGTGGCTGCCGCATTCCGGCCAGGGCGTGCGCACCCGCATCTCCGACGATCGCCCGTGGTTGGCCTTTGCGGTCGCCCATTACGTCGACGCCACCGCAGACATCGGCGTCCTCGACGAGAAGGTCCCATTTCTGGAGGGCCAGGCGCTGGCGCCGGGCGAGCACGACAGCTTCTTCGCTCCTGTTGTCTCCGACCGGACTGCGACATTGTACGAGCATTGCGCGCTCGCCCTCGACGCCAGCCTCGCGCTCGGCGGCCATGGGCTTCCCCTGATGGGAACCGGCGATTGGAACGACGGCATGAACCGCGTCGGCGAAAGAGGCGCCGGCGAAAGCGTTTGGCTGGGCTGGTTCCTGCATGCGGCGCTGACGGCTTTCATTCCGCTCGCTCGGGCGCGCAGGGAGAGGAAGCGCGCCGCGAAATGGGCCGCGCATGCCGCTGGTTTGCAGGCCTCGCTCGAGCGCGAGGCGTGGGACGGCGATTGGTATCGGCGCGCCTATTTCGACGACGGCGAGCCGCTGGGCACGGCGACGAGCGAGGAATGCCGCATCGATTCGATCGCGCAATCCTGGGCCGTGCTCTCGGGCGCGGCGGCGCCGGAGCGGGCGATGCGGGCGATGGGCGCGGTCGAACGCGAACTGATCCGGCGCGACGATGGCCTGGCGCTGCTGTTCGCGCCGCCGTTCGACAAGACCGCGCGGGATCCCGGCTATATCAAAGGCTATCCGCCGGGCGTGCGCGAAAATGGCGGCCAGTACACCCATGCCGCCTTGTGGTCGGCGATGGCCTTCGCCGCGCTTGGCGACGGCGACAAGGCGGTCGGCCTGTTCTCGCTGCTCAACCCCATCAATCATGCGCGCACCCGCGCCGACGTCTTTCGCTATAAGGTGGAACCTTATGTCGTCGCGGCCGACGTCTATGCGAGGCCGCCCCATGCCGGGCGCGGCGGCTGGACGTGGTACACGGGCTCGGCGGGTTGGATGCAGCGCGCCGGCGTCGAGAGCATTCTCGGGCTGCGCCTCCGCGGCGCTTTCTTGCATCTCGACCCCTGCATTCCCAAGGCGTGGGCGACGTTCGCGATGAGCGTTCGGCGGCAATCCGCGCGATACGAAATCATCGTCGACAATCCCGCCGGGGTCAGTCGGGGCGTCCTATTCGCTGAGATCGACGGGGTTGAAATCGCGGAGCGGCCGTTGCGCCTGCGCATGGTCGACGACGGCGCCGTCCATCGCGTTCGCGTGACGTTAGGCTGAGACGCGCCGCCGCCGCGCGGAGATCGACGCCGGCTTCTCGCTTCGACTTGACGCCGTGTCGGCGCTACGCCCTGGCGCCACGCTGGTCGGCGCCGCCGTCGATCCGCCGCGCCATTTCTCCGGCGAACTCGGCAGATCTCCCGTCACGTCGACGTGGGCCACGTCGTTCGCGCAGCGGAGCTCCTTTTCAGAAAACCTCAAGTCGAGGAGCCGGCCGTCATCGGTCAGGAGTTGAACGCCCAGCCGACCGAAGACAGTCTTGAGGTCGGAGGGGGACAGGCGAATCTCTCCGGAGCTCAACACGCCGCCGCGCGGCCTGGCGAAGCCCTCGAAGTCGTAGGAGGCGCGGGCGACCGTTTCGCCGTCGCGCGTCAATAGGCCGTTGCCGGCGATTCGACCGAGATATCGCATGATTGAGCTCACTTGCATGGCGCCGCGGTGATCGCCTTTGAACGCTGCGGCGAATTCGTCTGAATTGACGACGAACATCTGACTGGGGCCGCTGGACGCCGACAGAGCGAATGGGCGGCGAAGGTTGGCGGCGTCTGCGTGATCCGCGTCGCCGTCGTTTAGGCCTCAGCCCTTCCGCTTCGGGGCGCTGGTCGCGACAGATGCGCCCTTCACGCCGGGCGACGCCGGCGCCGCGACGAGCGCCTTGACCGCTTTCGGCTTGCGCGCTTCCCGATTGCCGCGTCGTTGTGCCTTGGCCATTTTTCTCTCCTGTTGGCCGCGTTGGGCGCCGCGGAGTTCGACGGCGCCAACCGCCTTACCGGGGATATGCCTGGCTTCGTGACGCGGCCCCGGAGTCCCGCTTCGCGCATCACGTAAAATAATCGCGACAACTCGACGCCAATTTCCTCTACGGCCAATCGAGCGCGCCAGCGCGCCACTGTATGTTAAATATATAGACAACAACCACAATAATACAAGATTGACATGTCGCCAATGTTTAACGGTCCGAGGGTTGCTTCAGGACGGATCGCCCGGGTAAAAACCATTGCGTATTTAAAATTTTCCGAGGTCGACACTATCCATCGCTTATGAGGTCGGCGGTGCGATAGCCTTCAGAAAAGCCTTGGGGCGCCCGGCGGCGCAAGTCGCCTGGGCGCATGATGTCTTCGGCAATTCCGTCGCGACGGCCGTGTTTCGAGGCGCCGCCGATTTACCGTCCCGCTGCTCCCGTCCGTTTCACAGGTCGTTCACGCCGCCTTCGGCGCGCCGTCGACGGCCGAGACGCGCGCCCCCCAGCGCTCGGACGGGTAGTCGTCCCACACCGCGTGATGCTGCACCGCCCAATTGTCCCAGAACACCAGCGTGTCGGGGGTCCAATGCACGCGCGCCTGGAAAGCGACGCTGCGTTCGACATGACGGATCAAGAAATCGAGCAGCGCGTCGCTCTCGTAGCGCGTCAGTTGCACGAAATGCGAAGTGAAGCTTGAGTTGACGTAAAGGAACCGTCGGCCGGTCACGGGGTGAACCGGCGCGACGGGATGCTCGGTCTGCGGGAATTTGGCGCCCGGCTGCGGCTTGGCGCCATAGCCGGCCGTCCAGGCCTTGGCGCCGTCGTGCACCGCGGTGAGACCGTCGATCATCTTTTTGATCGGGTCCGAAAGCGATTCATAGGCGAGATAGCCGTTGGCGAAGACCGTGTCGCCGCCGCCGTCCGCGGGCGTTTTCGTGACGTGCACGAAAGACGCGCGGATCGGCTGCTCGTCGCACGAGACATCATGGCGCCAGCCGTCGCCGGCGGTATAGCGCGAGGTCTTGCCGGTCTTCCACGCCAGAACTTCTGGATCCGCGCTGGCGCCGGCGATCAGGTTCGACGAGGCGAGGACATGGCGATGCAGCGAGCCGAAATGGCGCGCGAAGCGCTTCTGGTCCTCGATCGAAATCGTCTGGTCGCGGAAGACCAGCACCAGACGTTCGGCGAATGCGCGGCGAATTTCCGCCAATTGCTCGTCGGAGAGGTCTTGCGACAGGTCGACGCCCTCGATCTCGGCGCCGAGCGTCGGCGCGAGCGGCATCGCCGTGAGGGTGCGATACGGCGCTCCCCTGGCGGCGTTCCAGGCTTCGAGCGCCTGCTTGTCGTTGAAATCGCGATAAAAGCTCATGGAATCGTTCTTTCCTCTTCGGGCGAGGGGCGTGGACCGTCCGTCGTCGCTGCGGCGCCCGCCTCGCCGAGCAGCCGCGCGAGAATCTCCGCTTCAAGCCTCGCCGCCTCGATCGAGCCGCGCCGGCGAGGCCGCGGCAGATCGACGCCGACGTCGAGCGCCAGCGCGCCGTCTTCGATGAGCACGATGCGATCGGCGAGCGCGACCGCTTCGCCGACGTCGTGCGTGACGAGGATCGCGGTGAAGCGCTCGCGCAGCCAGACGGCTTCGAGCAGACGCTGCATTTCGATGCGGGTCAGCGCGTCGAGCGCGCCGAGCGGCTCGTCGAGCGCGAGCAGGCGCGGCCGGCTGACGAGCGCGCGCGCCAGCGCGACGCGCTGCTTCTGGCCGCCCGAGAGCACCGAGGGCCATTCGCCGGCTCGGTCGGCGAGGCCGACACGCTCCAACGCTTCGATCGCGCGGCGGCGTCCGGCGTCGCGATCCGGGTTCGCGCCGAGACCGACGGCGACATTGTCGAGGACGCTGGCCCAGGGAAGCAGCCGCGGCTCCTGGAACATCATCCGCGCCGACTCGCGCGGGGTTCTATGCGCCGCTCCCACGGCGACCCGGCCGGAGTCCGGCGTCTCGAGCCCGGCGATCAGCCGCAGCAGCGTGCTCTTGCCGCAACCGCTGCGCCCGACGATGGCGACGAACTGGCCCGCGGAAACCTGCAGGTCGAGCCCGCGAAGAACGCGCTTGGCGCCGTAGGATTTGCTCAGCGCGCGCACGACGACCGGCGCGCCGGGCGAAGGCGGCTCCCCGAATTGCGCGTCGAAATCCGGCAAGGGCGCCTTGGCGGACGCGGCGGTCACGGGCGCCTCACGATTTGACCTGGAAAGCGGGATGCCAGGCCAGGCAGCGGCGTTCGAGCGCGCGCGCGGTCGAATCGGCGAGTTTGCCGAGCGCTGCGTAAATGAGAATGGCGAGCACGACGACGTCGACGAGCATGAACTCGCGCGCTTGCATCGCCATATAGCCGATGCCGGATTGGGCGGCGATCGTCTCGGCGACGATCAGCGTCAGCCACATGACGCCGAGCGCGAAGCGCAAGCCGACGAAAATCGACGGCAGCGCGCCAGGCAGAATGACGCGCCGGAACAATTGCGCGCGGCCGAAGCCGTAGCTGCGCGCCATTTCGATCAGCTGCGGATCGACGCTGCGCACGCCATGCAACGTGTTGACGTAGACGGGGAAGAACACGCCGAGCGAGACGAGGAAGAGCTTGGCTTCCTCCTCGATGCCGAACCAGACGATCACCAACGGAATGAGCGCGAGATGCGGCACGTTGCGCACCATCTGCAAGGTGGAATCCGTGAGGTCGAACGACAGGCGCGACAAGCCGTTGGCGAGGCCGAGCGCGAAGCCGACGCCGCCGCCGACGAGGAGCCCGGCGAATGCGCGCAGGAAGCTCACCCAGACGCTTTGCGGCAATTCGCCTGACAGCGTCAGCCGCCATGCGGCGGCGAGCACGGCGAGCGGCGAGGGCATGATCGTATTGGCGATCGCGCCGAGGGACGACGCGCCCTGCCACGCCAGGAGAAGCGCCAACGGCAGCAGCCAGCCGGCGCGCCGTTCGCCGAACGCGCGCAGACGAGGGACGAGGCTGGGCGCGGCGGCGGCCCCGGCGAATTCCAGCGGCGTCGAGGTCGTGTCGGTCATGAGCGTCTCCGAAACGCGTCGGTCATTCCGCGGCGACGCGGATCGCGCCGACGCCGAATTCGCCCGGCGCCGTCGCATGCGCGCCGCGATCGACGAAGCCGGCGCCGATTCCGAGTTCGGGGAACAGCAGTTCGGCGACCTTGTAGGCCTCTTCGAGATGGGGATAGCCGGAGGCGATGATCGTATCGATTCCGAGCGCCTGATATTCGCGCAAGCGCGCGGCGACCTCACGGGGATCGCCGACCAGCGCCGTGCCGGCGCCGCGCCGCACGAGACCGATTCCGGCCCAGAGATTAGGCGCGATGACGAGACCGTCACGGCTGCCGCCGCGGTGCAGCGCGGTCATGCGCTGCTGGCCGACCGAGTCGGATTCTTGCGCGAACTTGCGCTGCGCGGCCGCGATCGCTTCGTCGGAGAGGTGGGCGATCAGCTTATTCGCGACGCTCCAGGCCTCCGCCTCGCTTTCGCGCACGATGAGATGGATGCGCAGGCCGAATTTCACCTCGCGGCCTCTCGCCTTGGCGCGCGCGCGCACTTCGTCGAGCTTCTGCTTGACCTGGTCGAGCGGCTCGCCCCAGGTGAGATAGACGTCGGTGTGCTCGACCGCGACGTCGAGCGCCTTGTCGGACGAGCCGCCGAACCACACCGGCAGGCGTTTCTGCACCGGCGGGAACCATTGCTTGGCGCCGTGCACCTTGACGTGCCGGCCGTCGAAATCGACGGTCTCGCCGTCGAGCAATTTGCGGAACACCGTGAGGAATTCGGCGGCGTGATCGTAGCGCTCGTCGTGCGAGAGAAACACGCCGTCGGCCGCCAGCTCCGGCGCGTCGCCGCCCGCCACGAGATTGACGAGGAAGCGGCCGTTGCTGATGCGGTCGATCGCCGCCGCCTGGCGCGCGAAATGCGTCGGCGTCCCGACGCCGGGCCGCAGCGCGGCGAGAAAGCGCAAGCGTTCGGTCAGCGGCGCGAGCGCGGCGGCGGTCGCCCAAGGATCGTCGCAATGCCGGCCGACCGGAATCAGCACGCCGCCGAAGCCGAGCCGGTCGGCGGCGATGGCGATTTCCTTGAGGTAGCGGAAATCGGCGGGCCGATGGCCCCGGTCGCTGCCGAGATAGGAACCATCGCCGCTGACGGGGATGAACCAGAAAATGTCGAGAGGGTTGGCGGCTTGAGGCATCACGTCGATCTCCGGACAGGCGCTTGGAGGGATTTAGCTGTTGGATTTCCACGGCCAGACGATTTCGCGCACGGCGATCGGCGCCGGAATGAGGCCGAGGCGCTGGAAGCGGTCGGCGACGGCCTGCTGTTGCGTCAGGACGAGATCGGTCAGCGGGCCGAAGGTGAACTCGGCGCGATCGACCGCCTTCTTCTGCACGGCGACGTCGACGCCGCTCGCCTCGGAGAACAGCGCGGCGGTTTCGCCGCGATGCTTGTCGGCCCATTGCGTCGACTTGCCGATCTCCTCGTTGATCGCGGCGACGACATCGCCATGGTTGGCGGCGAAGTCGCGATTGACGAGGAAGAAACTGTTCTGCGCGGTCGCCTTCTCGTCGACCGGCAGCGCGCGCGCGTTCTGCTTCAGCTCGGCGAGCGCCAGGAACGGGTCCCAGATCGACCAGGCGTCGATCGCGCCGCGCGAGAACGCCGCCGCGGCGTCGGCGGGCGCGAGATAGACGGGCGCAATGTCGCTCCACGGAATCGCAGCGCTTTCGAGCGCTGCGACGAGCAGATTGTGCGCGCTCGACGCCTTGGCGACGCCGATTTTCTTGCCCTTGAGATCGGCGAGACTCCGGATCGGCGAGTCCGAGGGGACGACGATCGCCTGGCCGTAGCCGCGCGCGGGGATCGCGGCGGCGTAAAGCAGGTTGGCGTGCGCGGCCTGCGCGAAGATCGGCGGCGCGTCGCCGGTGTAGCCGTAGTCCACGGCGCCGGCGCTCAGCGCTTCGAGCAGCGGCGGGCCGAATTGAAATTCGACCCACTTGACCGCGACGCCTTCGGCCTCGAAGCGTTTCTCCAGAACCTTTTGCGCTTTGACGACCAGCAGCGCGCCGATCTTTTGGTAGCCGATGCGCAATTCCTTCAGCGCTCCAGCGGCGTTCGCGCGGCTCGACGCAGCGAGGGGGACCGCGAGCGCGGCGACGCCGGCAAGGAAGGTTCTGCGATTCACTTTTGGCTCCTGTCGACATGGGGAGAAGCGACTTTGGCGCCGCGCAGCGCGAGTGCCGCGAGTTGCGCGTGTTCCGGGCTCTCGAAGCTGCGATCCTCCAAGGGGAAAAACACGAGGCGCGAGGCAAAAAAGCGAAACGCGGTCGCTTCACGCACGGCGACGCCGACCGTTTCTCCCGCAATCTCGATAACGTATGCGTCCGCCATCGACCCGGCCCCGCGTGACTGTCGCCCTGCGGCCCGCGCCGCTCGATCCTAAATCTAGTAAATCGATCGATTTAGACAGTCAAGCGCGAATCGATGCGGATTGGAACGCGAACCCTGAGACGCGCTTCGGGCTCGGGCGGCGGCTATGCCATCGCGAGGGCGGACCGGCGAAGGCCCGCCTGCCACCCGCGGGGCTCTTCGCGACCCCGTCGCGGTCGCGCGAGGCGCGCCCAACCTTCCCACGGTTCGGGATCGCGTGGGCGCAAACAGGATCAATTCGATGAATGCGCTTTCTTTATCGTTTTTATAGACTATAATCGCTTTCGATCCTCCGAGCGATGCGAGCAGCGCGATGACCGTAATCTCTCCTTCAACCCCAGCCTTCGGCGTCCCGCCGGCAAAGCCGAGCGGCGCCGCGTTCCGCGACGCGATGCGTCACCTTCCCGCCGGCGTTTGCGTCATTTCGGTCGGCGAGGGCGCCGAGCGGACGGGCCTCACCGCGACGTCGGTCTCGTCGTTGTCGATCGATCCGCCGACGATGCTCGTCAGCGTCAACCGCGCCTCGTCCAGCTACGAGGCGTTGACGCGACATCGTGCTTTCGGCGTCAACGTGCTCGCCGCCGAACACCAAGCCGTCGCCAACGCCTTTTCCGGTCGCGAAGGCGCTCAAGGAGCCGAGCGCTACACGGTCGGGCGCTGGCTCGCTCTGAGCTCAGGCGTTTCCGTGCTGAGCGACGCCGTCGCCGTCTTTGATTGCGAGGTCGAGGAGCGGATCGAACGCCATTCCCATGCGATCGTCATCGGCAGAGTCAGGGGCCTCCTGATTCCTGGAGGGCCGAGCGCGCTCGTCTACTGGCGAGGCGGATATGACCAACTCGGCTGGACCGACGAGGAAGTTTCGCGCGCCGTCGGCCTAAAACCGTTCGGTCCCGGCGCGAGCGCGCCAAAGCTGGACGAGGCGCGCGCGCCGTCGCCCATCGCGCAGCTCCAACACAGCAGGCGCTCTTGAGGCGCGGGAAAATTCCCGCGCGCCCTTTTCTGACCGGTAGCCGCTCGCCGCGAGAGGCGTCGAATCGGCGTCCTAGCGGGCGTCGTATTCGGCGTGGCAATCCGCGAAGACGCGACCTAGGTCCCAGCCTATGCCGGCGCCGTGGTCGTCGCCATCGTCGGTGGTCACGCGGCGAGACCCTGGGCGTCAAATACGCCTTCGAAAAGCGCCGTGCTCAAGTACCGCTCGCCGGAATCCGGGAGCACCACGACGATGGTCTTGCCGGCGTTCTCGGGGCGTTTGGCGATGCGCGCGGCCACCGCGGCCGCCGCGCCGCCGGAAATTCCCGCGAGGATGCCTTCCTCACGAGCCAGACGAAGCGCAAAGGCTATCGCTTCCTCATTGCTGACCTGCTCGATCGCGTCCACCAGAGACAGATCGAGCACATCAGGGACGAAACCGGCGCCAATGCCTTGAATCTTGTGAGGGCCGGGCTTCAACGGCTGACCGTTCCGGCGCTGCGTGAGGACGGGGCTCGCCGACGGTTCGACGGCGACCGAGACGATCGGCTTTCCCTGCTTGTGCTTGATGTAGCGCGAGACGCCCGTGATGGTCCCGCCGGTACCGACGCCCGACACGAAGATGTCGACGGCGCCGTCCGTATCGTTCCAGATTTCCGGACCCGTCGTCTCCTCGTGAATGGCGGGATTGGCCGGATTCTTGAACTGCTGGAGAAGAACATAGCGGCTGGGATCGGAGGCGGCGATCTCTTCGCTCCTGGCGATCGCGCCGTTCATGCCCTTCGGCCCCTCGGTGAGAACCAGCTTCGCGCCAAGCGCGATCAGCAGTTTGCGCCGCTCGACGCTCATCGTCTCGGGCATCGTCAGGGTGAGCGGGATGCCGCGAGCGGCGGCGACGAAGGCGAGCGCGATGCCGGTGTTGCCGCTGGTCGGCTCGACGAGCTCCTTGCCCGGACCCAACAGGCCGCGCTTCTCGGCGTCCCAGATCATCGCGGCGCCGATGCGGCACTTCACGGAATAGGCGGGATTGCGTCCCTCGGTCTTCGCGAGGACCGTGGCGGGAGCGCCATCGGTGACCCGGTTGAGGCGGACGAGTGGCGTGTGGCCGATGGACAGCGAGTTGTCTTGATACCAATGCGACATGATGGCGCCCCGTTCTTTCAGTCTTCTCAAGCGAAGAGCGATGTGACTATTTAATTTATGGAATTAATATAATACGCGGCCGAGTCCGTCAATCCGCAGAATTGGGCCGGTCGCGGCGCCGCTGGATCGGGCTGCGATATTGGCTAGGGCGGCGCTTGGCGCGGCCGGTTCTGTCGTCGTCTCGCCGCCGCGATCACGCGGATCGAACGGAGCGCCGCCCGCGCCTCGCCGACGACCGCGACGCGCTCGAGGGGAAATCTGGACGTGCGGCCCCGGCGGCGCCGACAGGGGAAAATTCGAATCGATAGCGGCTTGCTCAATCGATGAATTCAATAGATAATATCTCTTGTGCCGCCCTTTGGACGAGGCGTGCGGCCGATTTTCGCCGCGCGGCCGCCTACGAGAGATACGAACCGCCATGAGCGCAAACCAATTCGAAGCGAATGCCGATCTGGCGCCTTCGGTCACCTCGGGGTGGCGGGAACTTTGGCTCAAAGAGGATTGGTGGGCGATTTGGCTCGGCTTGGGGATCGTCGTGGTCGGCTACGTCCTCTTCGTCAACGGCGCCAGCCTCAAATGGATCGCCGTGACGCCTGAGAAATGGTCGAGCCTCGACCAGCTCGGACGCCATTTCGCCGCCAATTGGCTGCGCTACCTCGCGCAGTTCGCCGTCTGGCTGGTGATTTTCGCCGCGGCTTTGACGGCGCTCGGCTACGCCGCGCGCGATTTCGTCCCGTCCTTCGTCTTCCTCTATGCGTTTTCGGTCGTGATTTTCACGCTCGGCCAATGGACCCAGGCGAATTATTACAATCTGGAGCCGCCGCTCGTCGCGCTTCTGCTGGGGCTGCTGATTTCGAACGTCATCGGCCTGCCGCGATGGATGGACGCGGGCTTCCGCGTCGAGTTCTACGTCAAGACCGGCATCGTGCTGCTCGGCGCGACGCTGCCGTTCTCGCTCATCGCTTGGGCGGGCCCGGTCGCGATATTCCAGGCCTCGCTCGTCTCGCTGGCGACCTTTTTCGTCATCTTCTTCGCGGCGCGGAAATTGGGCCTCGATCGCCAATTGTCGGCGGTGCTCGGCGCCGGCGGCGCGGTGTGCGGCGTCTCGGCTTCGATCGCCATCGCCGGCGCCGTCGGCGCGAAGAAGGAATACGCGCCCATCGCCATCACGGTGGTGATCTTTTGGGCGATCGTGATGATCTTCGTGCTGCCGATCGTCGCGCTGTGGCTGCATTTGCCGACCGGCGTCGCCGGCGCCTGGATCGGCACGTCCGAATTCGCCGACGCCGCCGGCTTCGCCGCCGCGCAAACTTACGGCGGATACGCAGGTCCGGCCTCTGGCGTCGCGGGCACGGCGGATCAAGCCGTCTGGGCTTTCACGCTGATGAAAGTGGTCGGCCGCGACGTCTGGATCGGCGTCTGGGCGCTCGTGCTGGCGATCATCTCGACGACGCGCTGGGAGCCGAGCGAAACCGGGCGCAAGCCCGAAGCCGCCGAGATATGGCGCCGCTTCCCGAAATTCGTCATCGGCTTCCTCGTCGCCTCGCTGATCGTCACCTGGGCTTCGCGGGGCTACGCGCTGGCGGACTTCAACAAGGCGGTCAATCCGACTTTTGTTGCGCCGATCAAGGACCTGAGAACCTGGACCTTCATCTTCTGCTTCTTCAGCATCGGCCTGACGACGCGCATCGGCGAACTGGCGAAGGCGGGAAGGAAGCCGTTCGTCGCGTTCAGCGCCGGCGTGGTGGTGAACGTCCTGCTCGGCTTCATCCTCTCCGTCTTCGTGTTCGCGTCCTATTGGGCGAATTTGGCGCGATAAATCGATGCGGCTTCTCAGGCGCTTCTCGCACGTCCTGGGCTTGCACGCGCGCCCCGCGAAGGACGCGCGGACTTCGAGCGCGCCCCAAACGTTCTGCGGGTCGTGCCGGCATTTCCGCAACGATCCCGCCTATTTGGAGGCCGCGATCCCCGGACTTTCGAGTCTGAGCTCCGGCGCCGCGTCGGTGCGCGCCGACGACGGCCTTTGCCTGCATCGCGACCGCTATCTCAGCGCCCGCGCTTCATGCGCGCATTTCGCCGCGGCCGTGCCGGCGAACCCGGCGACCGCGTCGACCGCCGATCGCGAATAGCTAACTCGTCGATTTACTTTTGCTCAATTGCCGCCGGGATGTCCGCCTTTCTAAACACCGTAATGGTGTTTGCGCTTCATCCCCAGGGGGCAATTTGACTCTCAGCCAATATGGCGCGCCTGGGTTTCCACCCGCGAGAGCCTCGCGCGCCCGCGCCGCCGAAATCGCAATATGACGAGCCCGCCGCGTTCGACGCTTCGGCCATCGGTCGGCGACATCAGCGAGAGCGCCTTGCCGCGTTCGGCGCCGGAGTGGGACATCGGACCCATCGTCGACCGTCTGCGCGAGTCGCGCGAAGTGACGCATAGCGTCAGGTTCCATGGCCGCGTGCGCGAACTGCCTTCGCGCGTCGAGCTCGTTTCCATCGTCGAAAATCTTTACGCCGCGCTTTTCCCCACGCATTTTGGCCGGCATGACCTGACCGACGAGAGCATCGATTTCTTTGTCGGCGCAACGCTCAACGACGGACTGCTTTCGCTCAGCGAGCAGATCCGCCGCGGATTGCAGTTCGCGCCGGGCCGCGACGTCGACAACGAAGCCCAATTGCGCGCCGAGGCCGTCGTCGTCACGCGCGCCTTCGCCCACGAATTGCCGGAAATCCGCAATATCCTCGTCACCGATCTGGCGGCTGCTTTCGGCGGCGATCCGGCGGCGACGAGCGTGTCGGAAATTCTGCTCTGCTATCGCGGCGTCAACGCCATAATTCATTATCGCCTCGCCCACGCGCTGCATCGGCTCGGCGTGCCCGTCGTGCCCCGGATGATCGCCGACATCGCGCACGAGGCGACCGGGGTCGACATTCATCCTGGCGCGCAAATCGGCGGCAGCTTCTTCATCGATCACGGCACCGGCGTGGTCATCGGCGAGACCGCGGTCGTCGGCGAACATGTGCGGCTCTATCAAGCCGTCACCCTGGGGGCCAAGCGTTTCCCGATCGACGTCACGGGCGCGCTGATCAAAGGCGAGCCGCGCCACCCGATCATCGAGGATCACGTCGTGATCTACGCCGGCGCGACCATCCTCGGCCGCATCACGGTCGGCCGCAATTCGTCGATCGGCGGCAACGTCTGGCTGACGCAGAGCGTGCCGCCCGGCAGCAACATCACGCAGGCGCAGACGCGAACCGGCCGGTCCGCGGACGGCGCGCAATAGGCATTGCTCAACTCGTTAGGAGACAATCATGGTGGATGATACCAGCGCCCACACGGCCCTTGGCGACGTCGCCGCCCGGCAACTCGCCAATGCGACGAAGACGGTTCCGCAGCTGCCGAGCATCAGCCCGCGCTGGCTCACCCATCTGTTGGCCTGGGTCCCCGTGGAAGCGGGCATCTACCGGCTCAACCGTGTGCGCGAGGGCACCTCGGTCGACGTCGATTGTTCCGGCCGCGACGAACGCGTGCTGCCGCAGACCTTCGTCGATTATGAGGAGAAGCCGCGCGAGTATCTGCTCAGCGCCGTCAACACGGTGCTCGACGTGCACACGCGCGTTTCCGACCTCTATAGCAGCCCTTACAACCAGATCGCCGAACAGCTGCGCCTGACGATCGAAACGATCAAGGAACGGCAGGAAAGCGAACTCATCAACAACAGGGAATATGGCCTATTAAGCCATGTCACGCCCTCGCAGCGCATCACGACGCGTTCCGGCGCGCCGACGCCCGACGACCTCGACGAGCTCCTGGCGAAAGTCTGGAAGGAGCCAGGCTTCTTCCTCATGCACCCGAGAGCCGTGGCCGCCTTCGGCCGCGAGGCGACCCGGCGCGGCGTGCCGCCGCCGACGGTCTCGCTATTCGGTTCGCAGTTCGTCACCTGGCGCGGCGTGCCGCTCGTTCCCTCCGACAAGATCGCCGTTGAAGGCGAAAAGACCAAGATTCTGTTGTTGCGCACCGGCGAAAGCCGCCAGGGCGTCGTCGGCCTCTATCAACCGAACCTGCCGGGCGAGCAGAGCAAGGGCCTGTCGGTCCGCTTCATGGGCATCAACCACAAGGCCATCGCCTCGTATCTCGTGTCGCTCTACTGCTCGTTGGCCGTCCTGGTCGACGACGCGCTGGCGGTGCTCGACGATGTCGAGGTGAACAAGTACCATGACTACAAGTGAACCCCTCGGCCAGCTCGCCGCGGCGTTGCGGGAATTGAACATTCCCGACGTCTCGGCGCCGGATTTGGGCGCGCTGCCCTTCGCGCGCGCCGGCGCGGGACTGGACTACGCCGGCATCGCCGCGGCCGTCGCCGCGCAAGCCTTGCGGGCGCCGTCCGGCGCGCCGCCCTCTTCGACGTCGCCGTCGTCGTATTACTTCCTCGATTCGATCGCCGCGCCGTCGTTCGGGCCGGCTGCGGCGCCGGGCGAATTCGAGGCGCCGGGCGGCGTTCCGGCCGTGGCAGCGGGTCCGCGCGACTTTGATCCTTTGCTCGTCAAACGAGATTTCCCGATCCTGCGCGAACGGGTCAACGGACGCGAATTGGTTTGGCTGGACAATGCGGCGACGACGCAGAAGCCGGCCGCGGTCATCGCGCGCCTGCAACAGTATTACGAGCGCGAGAACTCCAACGTCCACCGCGGCGCGCACGAACTGGCGGCGCGCGCCACCGACGCCTACGAAGGCGCGCGCGAAAAGACGCGCGGCTTTCTCAACGCGCGATCCGCCAACGAGATCGTGTTCGTGCGCGGCGCCACCGAAGCGATCAATCTCGTCGCCCAAAGCTGGGGCCGGCAGCATATCGGCGCCGACGACGAAATCATCGTCAGCGCGCTCGAGCACCATGCCAATATCGTGCCCTGGCAGCAACTCGCTGAGGAAAAAGGCGCCAAGCTGCGGGTCATTCCGGTCGACGACACCGGCCAGATCCTGTTCGACGAATATCTGAAACTGTTGAACCCGCGCACCAAGATCGTGTCGGTGACGCAAGTCTCCAATGCGCTGGGCACGGTGACGCCGGTCAAGGCGATCGTCGAGGCGGCCAAGCGCAACGGCGTGAGGACGTTGGTCGACGGCGCGCAGGCGGTTTCTCATAAGCGCGTCGACGTGCGCGACATCGATTGCGACTGGTACGTCTTCTCCGGACACAAAGTCTTCGCTCCCACGGGCATCGGCGCCCTCTACGGCCGTGAGGATCTGCTGAACGCCACGCATCCCTGGCAGGGCGGCGGCAATATGATCAAGGACGTGACGTTCGAGCGCACGCTCTATCAGGAGACGCCCGCCCGTTTCGAAGCCGGCACCGGCAATATCGCCGACGCCGTCGGCCTCGGCGCCGCGATCGACTACGTCACGGCGATCGGCATGGACGCGATCGAGGCCTATGAGCATCAGCTGCTTGGCTACGCCACGCACCGGCTGCAACAGGTCCTGGGCCTGCGCATCATCGGCACGGCGGCGGACAAGGCGGGGGTGCTGTCCTTCGTGTTCGACGGGTTCAAGACCGAGGAGCTCGGCGCCCTGTTGAACAAAGAAGGGATCGCCGTGCGCTCCGGCCATCATTGCGCGCAACCGATCCTGCGGCGCTTCGGTTTGGCAGCGACGGTGCGGGCGTCGCTGGCGCTCTACAACACTTGCGCGGACATCGACGCGCTCGTGGCGGCGTTGCAGCGGCTGAGGGCGGGAGCGCCGCCGATTCTCTGAGCTCTGCGGCCGGGCATTCACCAATGTTCGGCCGCGTCAGCCCGGCGCCGCTAACGCGTCTGCTGCGGGCGCATGTCTTCGCGGCGGATTCCGGCGACCGCGACGGGCTTCTTCATCGCGTCGCGGCGGAACGGTTCGCCGAGCTCCTGGTTGAGAATGACTTCGATGAAAGTCGTCACGCCGTCTCTTTGCGCGTCGCACGCGGTCTGCAACGCGGCGGTCAGATCGGCCTGCGTTCGCGCAATGACGCCCTTGAGCCCACAAGCCTCTGCGACCCGCGCGTAGCTCAGATTCGGATTGAGCTCCGTGCCGACGAAATTGTCGTCGAACCAGAGAATGCTGTTTCGTTTCTCCGCGCCCCATTGATAGTTGCGGAAGATCACCATCGTGATGGCCGGCCAGTCGGCCCGGCCGATCGAACTCATTTCGCTCATGGAAATGCCGAAGGCGCCGTCGCCCGCGAAGCCGACGACCACAGACTCCGGGCAGCCGATTTTCGCGCCGACGATGCTGGGAAAGCCGTAACCGCAGGGACCGAACAGTCCCGGCGCGAGGTACCTTCGACCGCTCTCGAACGTCGGATAGGCATTGCCGATGGCGCAATTGTTGCCGATGTCGCTGGAAACGATGACGTCCTTGGGCAACGCGGCCTGAATCGCGCGCCAGGCCTGGCGCGGCGACATGCGCTCGGGTTCGCGTTCGCGCGAGTCCCTGTTCCAGCGCGTGCCGGGATCGTCGTCCTCGTGATCCATGCCGGTCAATTCCTGCATCCACGCGGACTTCGTCTTATGAATGAGTTGCCTGCGCGCCTCGCGGCCGGCCTCGCCGGCATTCGGGCCGAGCCGCGCCAAAATGGCGCGCGCGACCGCTTTCGCGTCGCCGCAAATGCCTGTCGTCACGGGCTTGGTCAGGCCGATGCGATCCGCGTTGATATCGACCTGAATGACCTTCGCGGTCTTTGGCCAATAGTCCAGGCCATAGCAAGGCAGCGTCGAAAAGGGGTTGAGCCGCGTGCCCAGCGCGAGAACCACGTCGGCCCTCGCGATCAATTGCATCGCCGCCTTTGAACCGTTGTAGCCGAGGGGACCGACGGCGAGGCGATGGCCGCCGGGGAAACTGTCATTGTGCTGGTAGCCGTTGCAGACGGGCGCATCGAGCCGTTCGGCGAGCGCGACGCAATCGGCAATGGCGCCGCCGATGACGACGCCGGCGCCCGACAGGATCACCGGGAATTTGGCGCCCGACAGCAGCTTCGCCGCATCGGCGATCGCTTCCACGCCGCCGGCGGGCAATTCCAACCTGACGACTTGCGGCAGGTCGATGTCGATCACTTGCGTCCAGAGATCGCGGGGAACATTGATTTGCGCCGGCGCCGACGCGCGGATCGCCTTGCCGATCACCCGATTGAGCACCTCGGCCATGCGCGTGGGGTCGCGCACTTCTTCCTGATAGCAGACCATGTCGCGGAACATGGCCATCTGTTCGACTTCCTGGAATCCGCCCTGGCCGATGGTGCGGTTGGCGGCCTGCGGCGTGACCACTAGCATCGGCGTGTGATTCCAGTAGGCCGTCTTCACCGCGGTTACGAAACCGGTCACGCCCGGCCCGTTCTGCGCGATGGCCATCGCGATCTTCCCCGTCGCGCGGGTGTAGCCGTCGCAGATCATGCCGGCGTTGGTCTCATGCGCGCAGTCCCAGAAAGTGACGCCCGCGCGCGGGAACAGATCCGAGACCGGCATCATCGCCGAGCCGATGATGCCGAAGGCGTGTTCGACGCCGTGCATTTGAAGAACTTTGATGAACGCTTCTTCCGTGGTCATTCTCATGGGCGGTCTCGTTCCTCCACTTGCCGGCTTTGGCGGCGACGAAAAGCGTGAGCGATCGATCGCAAGACGAAGCTCGGGTCATGCTCGCGCTTGGCCGAGGCTCAGCTCTTCCCCTTCCAGGGAACGAGCACGGTCTCCAACCATCGCAACGCGTAGGAAAAGACGAACGCGCAAGCGGCGATGACGGCGATGCCGACGAACACGACGTCGGTGGCGAGAAAATTCGAAGCGGACATGATCATGTAACCAATGCCGCGCGTCGAGGCGATGAGTTCGGCGGCCACCAGCGTGCCCCAGCCCACCCCGAGCGCGATGCGCAACCCCGTGAGGATCTCCGGCAAGGCGCTCGGCAGAACGATATGGCGAAACAATTGCCATCGCGTCGCGCCGAGCGACAATGCCGCGTTGACGCGCTCCAACGGCACGCTGCGCACGCCCGCCTGCGCGGAAAGGCAGATCGGCGCGAACATCGCCAGAGCGAGCAGCGCGATCTTCGAGGTTTCGCCGATGCCGAGCCATATGATCATCAGCGGGAGATAGGAGAGCGGCGGCAGCGGCCAATAGAATTCGATCGGCGGATCGAAAACGCCTTTCGCCCAGCGATTGAGGCCCATCGCCAGACCAATGGGAACCGCGAGCGCGAGGGCGATGGCCGCCGCGACGGACATGCGAAACAGGCTGGCGGAAAGATGCTGTCCCAGCGTCGCGTTGGCGTAACCGTCCCGGAATACGGCGACGAATTGGGTGACGACCTCGCTCGGGGTCGGCAGGAACAAGGGCGCGACGAGACGCATCCCCGAGACGAGCCCCCATAGCGAAAGCAAAACGACGATCGTCGCGACGCTGACGCCAAGCGTCTTGCCGGTTCCCAGCCCGACGTCGCGCATCGCCACGATCCGCGGCGCTGGCGGCGTCGTGGCGGCGAGCCGCTGACTTTCGGCGATCGCGTCAGTCATGAGCGGCGCTCCTTTGCGTATCGACGACCGGCAAGTCGGATTGATGAATCAAGGCGCGAATCTCTTCGCGCAGGCGGATGAATTCCGGGTCGCTCGTGACGGCGCCCCAGACGCCTGTCTCCGCGAATCGGCGAACGAACCCGATGTCATAACGCGCCACGATTCGTCCCGGCCTCGGCGACATCACGACGACATGGGTTCCCAGCGCAAGCGCCTCGTCGATCGAATGGGTGATGAGAAAAATCGTCTTCTTGGTCTTATCCCAAATCGAGATCAGCAATTCCTGCATCTGTTCGCGCGTCAGGCTATCGAGCGCCCCGAAAGGTTCGTCCATCAAAAGGATCGCGGGATCGGTCGCCAAGGCGCGCGCGATGCCGACGCGTTGGCGCATGCCGCCGGAAATCTCATAGGGCGCCGAGTGGGCGAAATCCTGCAAGCCGACGAGTTGCAGCAGCTCTCGCGCCTTTTTTCGCGCGGCCGGCCGGGCAAGCCCGGCGAAGTCCAGCCCTAGCGCGACATTGTCGACGACGCTTCTCCACGGCAGCAGCGTATCCCTTTGGAACACGACGCCGCGATCGGCGCCGGGCCCCGTCACAGGCTCGCCCTCCAGCGTGATCGATCCTTCGCTGATCGGCAGAAATCCGGCGATCGCATTGAGCAGGGTGGATTTTCCGCAACCGGACGCGCCCAGCGCGACGACGATGCCGCCAGCGGGAATCTCGAGCGATATGCGGTCCAACGCCTTGATCGAGGCCCCGTTTCGCCCGGCGAAATAGACGCTTGCATTGTGAATGTTCAGCATCGGCCCTTCGCCAAACACGCGAGGGACCGTTCGCAAGGGAACGGCCCCTCATTTCGACTTTCAAGTCCGTGGGAGATCAGGACTCGAAGCGAACCCAAATCAGTTCGACGCGGCCGTCCCGGAGAGATATTCGGCCGTTACGAAAGCCGCGTAGCTCGGCAGCACCTGGGTGATTTTCTTCTGCTCCTTCAGGAATTCCGACGTGTCCTTCAGGATTTTCGCCGCGCCGCTCTTCTCGCCGCCGCCCAGCCAGGCGTCGGACGCCTGCTGGCTGATGGACAAGAGGGAGAGATTCGTCAGAGCCGAGGCCTGGTCCTGCGGCGTGCCGCCGAGCAGCTTGGCGAGCGCCTTGGCGTTGTCGGAATCCGCGCTCCACGCCGCCTTGTCCTTCGCGAACGAAGTCGAGTATTTGTCGATCACGGCGGCGAAGGTGGAAAGGAATTTCGGATTGTCCTTGGCGAAGGCGGCGGTCGCCACCCAGGCCGAGAAGGTCGGCGCGCCGCGGTCGGCGACCTGCTTCGAAGTCAACAGCACCTTGCCGGTCTTCTTGAGTTCCGTCAGGGCGGGGTCCCACACAAATGCGGCGTCGATGTCGCCGCGGTTCCAGCCGGCGACGATTTCGGGTTGCGGGATGGCGAAAACCTGCGCGTCTTTCTCCGCGATGCCTTCCTGCTTGAGCACCGACAGCAACTGATAATGGTCGGTCGAGACTGGAGCGGCGGCGAGGCGCTTGCCCCTAAGATCCGACGGTTTTTCGATGCCGGCGCCGTTGCGCACGACGAGCGCTTCGTCGGTGCCGGAAATCGAGGCGAGGTAGAACGCCTTGACGTCCAGTCCGCGGCTGGTGGCGGCCGCGAACGGGCTCGAGCCGACATAGCCGACTTGGACGTCGCCGGAAGCGATGGCGGCGAAGATCTCGGCGCCGGAATTGAAGCGGCGGAAGTCGATTTCATATCCAGTGGCCTTGGCGAACTCGCCATTGGCGATGGCGACGCTGGAGGGCAGGGCGTCGGTTTGATAGCCGACGACCACCTTCTTGGCGTCGGCGAGAACGGAAGAGCCGGAGATCAACAGCCCGGCGACGATGGCGCCAAGGCCGAGCGCGGAACGACGTGAAAGGGTCATGGATTATTTCCTTTTGAGCGAGGCCGCCGATCGCCGCTGTCTCGAAAGAGGCGGCAAACGGCAAGTTCGGCTTTGAGTTGCGTGGATTTCGGGGCGGTTCGATCGTGAGACGAAGCGAAATCAGCTTCGACAGGCGCGCGTCATTTTTCGTCCTCCAAAGCGGAAAGCGGCGGCGCTCCGTCTCACGCCACGGCCCTCGTCCGAAACGGGGCCGATTGGGCCGCCAGTGCGACAAGAGCGTTTCTTTCGATATTATCTATGGACTTACTGTCTATCGGGCCGGGCCGCCGGTCAATTGAGCCGAGCTAACGCGACGATTTAGAAAAATACGTCGCGCAAGATATGCAGACACCCAGCGTCAAGCGGTCGCCGGTCACGGGAATTTATTTAAAAGATCGATTTAGTTGACTGATGGTCGGGGGCGTGGCTCGCTGGCGGCGTGAGCCGAAGCGGCCAGACTTTGGGCCGGCTGGGATCGGCCAAACGCGAGAGCCAGCCTTGTCAGCGCTTCCGACCTTGCCAGACAGCCCCGAAACGCTCGGCGCGCGGCCGTTCGCCGCCGTCGGCGCCGACGCGTCATGAGCGCGTCGGCGGCTTTCCCTCACGACGATTTGGTCCAGGCCGCGATCACCGCGGTCATCGACGCCGGACGCGCGGCCTCGAAGCGCGGATGGACGCCGGCGACGTCAGGCAATTTCTCCGTGCGGGTCGATCGCAACCGCATCGCGATCACGCGCAGCGGCGTCGACAAGGGCGCGCTCACCGTGTCCGACGTGCTGATCCAACCGCTCGACGCGCCTCTCCTCGCCGGCTCCTCTGCCGAAGCGGCGCTGCATGTGCGGCGCTATCGCGACGGCGCCGAGATCGGCGCGATCTTTCACACCCACGGCCTCGCATCCACCGTCATCGGGCGCGCCCATCTCGCCTATGGCGCGGTGACCCTCGAGGGCTGGGAGCTGCAGAAGGCGCTCGTCGGCGTGAAGACGCACGAGGTCGCGATCGAAACGCCGGTCTTCGCCAACGACCAGGACGTGGCGGCGCTCGCCGAGCGCGTCGCGCGGCGCTTCGCTGCGCCGCCGCCCGATCGTCTCGCGCGCGCGCCGGGCTACCTCCTCGCCGGTCACGGACTCTACGCCTGGGGACGGAACGCCGCCGAAGCCGCGCGCCACCTCGAAGCGCTCGAAACCCTCTTCCAGCAGACCCTTGCCCTCAGGAGCTATCGGCCATGACGCGGCTTATCGTCTATTCCGCCAAGGACCCGGCGAAGATCTCTTTGGACACGACGGACCTCGACGCGATCTCGCGCGAGGTCTCGGCGGTCGGCGCGCGCCTCGAGCGTTGGGCGGCCTCTCATCCGCTCGAGCCCGACGCGACGCCCGACAAAATTCTTGTCGCCTATGGCGTCGAGATCGATCGGCTCAAGCGCGAGCGCGGCTACACCAGCGCCGACGTGGTGAGCATTCGCCCGGGCAATCCGAACTGGCCGGCGTTGCGGCAGAAATTCCTCGCCGAGCACACGCACAGCGAGGATGAAGTTCGCTTTTTCGTCGAAGGCGCGGGCGCCTTCTATCTCCATATCGGCGACAACGTCCTCGAGGTGATCGGCGAAGCCGGCGATCTGCTTTCGGTGCCGCAGGGAACGCCGCACTGGTTCGACGGCGGGCCCGAGGGGAATTTCACCTGCATCCGCCTCTTCACCCAACAAGAGGCGTGGGTCGCGCACTACACCGGCGCCGCCATCGCCGACGCCTTTCCCCGCTACAACGAAGCCGCTTGAGGGCGTCGCAGCTTGTCCACCTACGAGAAGCGCACCTATCGCCGCCTGACGGCCGACAGCGTCGCCGCCTATCTCTCGGCGACGCCGGAACTCGCGGCGCGGCTCGGCGGCGCGCCGGACGAATGGTCCGCGCGCGACGTCGCCGACGGCAATCTCAATTCGGTGTTTCTCGTCGACGGCCCCAAGGGATCGCTTTGCGTCAAACAGGCGCTTCCCTATGTGCGCGTGGCCGGCGAAAGCTGGCCGCTCGACATCAACCGCGCCTTCTTCGAAGCGAGCTACAGCGCGCGCTTGGCGCCGTTCGTTGGCCGCTTGGCGCCCGAACTCTATCATTACGATCCCGAGCAATTCGTTCTCGTGATGGAAAAGCTCGAGCCGCACATCATCTTGCGCAAGGCGCTGATATCAGGCGTTCAGTATCCCAAGGCGGCGACCGATGTCGCCGAATATGTCGCGCAAGCGGCGTTTCACACCTCCGATCTCGCCGCGCCTTTCGAGCGCAAATTCGCCGACGTCGCGCTGTTCGCCAAGAATCTGGCGCTGCAACGGATTTCGCTCGATCTCGTCTTCACCGACCCCTATGTCGAAGTCTGGCGCAACAAGGTCACGCCGCCGCTCGAAGCCTGGGCCTCGGCGCTGCGCGCCGACATCGACGTGAAGACCGCCGTCGCGCGGTTGCGGCTCGCCTATCTCACCAAGGCGCAATCGCTCATTCACGGCGACCTGCACTCCGGCTCGGTGATGGTCACGCAAGACGACACGCGGGTGATCGACGGCGAATTCGCCTGGTTCGGCCCGAGCGGATTCGACGTCGGAAATTTTCTCGCCCATTACGTCATGGCCTGGTTCGCCAAGGGCCAGCAGGCGGGAGAGCCCGTCGATCGCGCTGCCTATCGCGAGCGCATTGAGGCGGACATCGCGGCGTTCTGGTTCACCTTCGAGAAGCGCGTCCCCGAGATTTGGGACGCCTCGGAAGCCGCGGGCGACGGGCTGCCGCCGAGCCATTTTCACGATGCGGCCGGGCGCGCGCGTTTGAAGATTCTGCAACGCGACACTGTCGCCGACATCTTTCGCGACGCCTTGGGATTTCTCGCGGTCAAGATCATCCGTCGCATCATCGGCTACGCCCAGATCGCCGATTTTCTCGTCATCGACGACGTCGCGCGCCGCGCCGAGGCGCAGGCGGGCGCGCTCGCCTTCGCGCGCTCCCTGCTGCTGCGGCCGGAACGCGCGCGCGACATCGCCGACGTGATCGCGGCCTTAGCGCGCTTCGAGGCCGCCGGACTCGATCCGCGCCCGACACGGAGCTGGTGAGTGCGCGCGGCCACAATCGAAATCAGCGCCGTGCTGCTCGACATCGAGGGCACGATCAGTTCGACGGCCTTCGTGCGCGACGTTCTGTTCGGCTATTCGCGCCAGCATTTGCCAGCTTTCGTCGCGACCCACAGCCACGAGCGCGAAACCGCGTCGATTCTCGAAGCCGCCGCGGCGCTTTCCGGTCAGGACGATCCGCTCGCGGCGTTGATCGAATGGCAGCGGCGCGACGAAAAGGCGCCGCCGCTGAAAGCGATTCAAGGCTTGATCTGGGAAAGCGGCTATTCCTCGGGCGCTTTTCGCAGTCCCATCTTCGCCGATGCGCTCGCGGCGCTGCGACGCTGGGACGCCGCTGGCCTGCCGCTGTTCGTCTATTCCTCGGGCTCGTTGAAGGCGCAAGAGCTGTTCTTCCGGCACAACGAGGCCGGGGATTTGCGCCCGCTGTTTTCCGGCCATTTCGACACGGGAATCGGGGCGAAAGTCGAGCCCGACTCCTACGCGCGCATCGCGCGATCGATCGGCGCGCTGGCCGCCGACATCCTCTTCCTCTCCGACGACATCAGGGAATTGGCCGCGGCGCGCGCCGCGGGATTGCAGGTCGCGCAGGTCGTCAGGGAGGCGGCGTCGCCGGACGCGCGCTTTCCCGCGATATCGGATTTTTCCACGCTGGACTTCACTCCGCTCGCGCGCGCCGCGTCGCCGGAATCGCCGACGCGCCAAGCTCTTCGCTCAGAAAGGTGAAATCATGACCGTTCCCACGGATATCGTCGTCGCGCCGTTGACGCCCGCCGTCGGCGGCCTCGTGTCGGGACTCGACCTGTCGCGACCGCTCTCGGAGCGCATGGTGAAAAGCCTGCGCGCCGCGCTGGCGGAACGCCATGTGCTGTTCTTCGAGAACCAGACGCTCGACCCCGCCGCGCAGCGCGATTTCGCCAGCCGCTTCGGCGCGCTGCACGTCCATCCCGTCTATCCCCATGCGGACGGCGTGCCGGAAATCACTTTGATCGAGACCCGCGCGGACTCGCTCCCCGACAACGACAACTGGCATACCGACGTCACCTTCATCGCAACGCCGCCCTTCGGCGCCGTCTTGACGCCGCGCGTTCTGCCCTCGCACGGCGGCGACACTTTATGGTCCTCGACCGTCGCCGCCTATGACGCCTTGTCGGAGCCCATCCGCCGCCTGGTCGACGGGCTGACCGCCGAACACGACTTTCAGCACGGCTTCAAGCGCTATCGCTGGGGCGTCGGAGAGCGTCGCGCGTCTTGGGAAAAGGCCGTCGCGGCCAATCCGCCCGTCGTGCATCCCGTGGTGCGCACGATCGAGGGCGGACGGCGCGGCCTGTTCGTCAACGAAGGCTTCACCTCGCGCATTATCGAACTGACGCCCAAAGAGAGCGACACGCTGCTCGCTTTCCTCTTCTCCCATCTCGCCAAGCCTGAATTCACCGTGCGTTGGCGCTGGAAACTCGGCGACGTGGCGTTCTGGGACAACAGGCTGAGCACGCATTACGCGACGCTCGACTACCTCCCGCAAGGGCGAACGATGACGCGCGCCGCCATTCTCGGCGATCGCCCGCGTTGACGAAAGAACGGGGCTTCATCGTGTCGCCTTCGCCTCCGGTCATTCGCAGCGCCGGCCTCGTGGTTCGCGGCGTCTCCAAGCGCTTCGGCTCGACCCAGGCGCTCGACCGCGTCGATTTCGTGGCGTCCGCGGGCGAGATCGTCGGTTTGATGGGGGCGAACGGCGCGGGCAAGTCGACGCTCGTCAACATTGTCTGCGGCGCCTCGCAGCCTGATTCCGGCGCGATCTCGCTCGCCGGGCGTTCGTTTCGGCCGGCGTCGCCGCGCGACGCGATCGCCGCCGGCGTCGTGGCGATTCACCAGGCCACCGACCGGGCGGGCGCGCCGGGCCTGACGGTCGCCGACGCGCTGCTGCTGGATCGGTTCGCCGACGCGCGCTCGGGATTTTTCGTCTCTCCCGCTTCGATCCGTCGGCAGGCGTCTGATATCGCGGAGCGCGCCGGCTTCGCGTTGCCGCTCGATCGCGACTTTGGAGAGATCGGCGCGGCGGAGCGTCAGCTCGTCGCCATTGCGCGCGCGCTGTCGGCCGAGGCGCGCATCCTCATTCTCGACGAACCGACCGCGAGCCTATCCGTCGCCGAGGCCGACCGGCTGTTCGGCATTCTGGAGGAGCTTGCGCAGCGCGGTCTCGCGATCGTCTACATCTCCCACCGCACCGGCGATCTCGTGCGCCTGGCCCATCGCGCCACGGTGCTGCGCGGCGGGCGCGTGGTGGCTGATCTGAGCCGGCCGATCGACTTTTCCCTAGCGCTCGAAGCGATGATCGGCCGGCCGATCGCCAACGCGCGCCCGGCCGCGCGGACCGCCGCGGGCAAGCCGGTTCTCGAACTTGAGAACCTGCGTCTTCACGCCGATTCCTCGCCGATCGACCTGGCGGTGCGAGCGGGCGAGGTCGTCGCCGTCACCGGCCCGCTCGGCGCCGGGAAGAGCCGGCTGTTGCTGTCGGTGTTTGGCGTGGCGCGGCCCGCTTCGGGCGAGATGCGTTTGGACGGCGAGCCGTGGCGGCCCGCAGGCCCGGCGGAGGCGATCGCGCGCGGCGTCCATATGGCGGGCGAGGACCGACGCCGCACATCCTTCATGCCGGCCGACTGGCCCGGCGGCGCGATTTCGGCGTCGATCTCGCTGCCCTATTTGCGGCGCTGGTTTCCGCACGGATTTCTCATCCCCGCCGTCGAGCGCCGCGCCGCGCTCGAAGGCATACGCCGCCTCGGCATTCGCGCTTCCGGCCCGGACGCGCGGCTCGACACGCTGTCGGGCGGCAATCAGCAGAAGGTCGTGCTCGCGCGCTGGCAGGCGGAGCGCCCGCGCGTTCTGCTTCTCGACGAACCGTTTCAAGGCGTCGATGTGGGCGCGCGCGCCGATATCGCCGCCGCGATCCGCGCCGAAGCCGACATCGCGGTCCTCGTGGCGACCTCGGACCCCGAAGAGGCGATCGAGGTCGCCGACCGCATCTTCGTCTTGGATTCGGCAGGCCTGCGGCCGTTCGGCGACGACGACGCGACGCGCGAGATCGTCGATTCAAGCCACCGCGACGGAGCCCCCGCATGAGCGCTTCCGCCCAAATCGCTCCCGCCAAAAGCAATGTGGCGAAGAGCCGCGTCGACGGCTTGGCCGGCGCGGCGCGGCGCGGCGCGGTGTTCCTGCTGCTCGCCATCCTCGTCGTCACATTTTCGATCGCCGAGCCGGCGTTCTCGAGCGTCAACAATCTCATGAGCGTGCTGCAGGCGGTTTCGGTGGTCGCCATACTCAGCGTCGGCGTGACCATCAGCGTCGCCGTCGGCGGCTTCGATCTTTCCGTGGGCGCCGTCGCCGCGTCGAGCGTGATGACGGCGAGTTACGCGATGGTGGTCTGGCGGCTTGGCGCAGCCGAGACCGTCGCGCTGGTCATCGCGTTTGGCTTCGCCGTCGGGCTCGTCAACGCCGTGCTCATCGTCCGGGTCGGCGTGCCGGATATGCTGGCGACGCTCGCCCTCAATTTTCTGCTCACCGGCCTGCAACTGATTCCGACCGCCGGACGATCGATCGCGACGGGCCTCATTTTGCCCAGCGGCGCTTCGGCCAATGGCGTCTTCGACCCCAACTTTTTCGCCATCGGCCGCGCGCGCCTGTTCGACGTGGCGCCGCTGCCCGTGCTGGCGATGCTTTTCATCGCCGTCGCCGGGTTCGTTCTGACCGAGCGCACGCGCATCGGCCGGCTGCTGTTCGCGGTCGGCGGCAACGAAATCGCCGCGCGGCTCGCTGGCGCGCCGACAGAGAGGCTGAAGATTCTCGCCTATTGCCTTTCGGCGACGCTCGCCGCGACCGGCGGAATCATCGTCGCCGCCCGCGTCGGACGCGGCGACGTGTCCTCGGGCGCTTCGCTTCTGCTCGATTCCGTGGCGGCCGCGCTGATCGGCTACGCCGTGCTGAACGCACGCCGCCCGAACGTCTTCGGCTCCATCGTCGGAGCGATCTTCGTCGGTGTGCTCCTCAACGGGCTCACCATGCTGAACGTGCCCTACTACACCCAGGATTTCGTCAAGGGCGCGGTGCTCGTCGGCGCGTTGAGTCTGACCTACGGACTCGGGCGCCGACGCGCGTGAAACCTCTCACCAAACCGAAAGGCGTAAACTCATGACCAATCTTCAGCGCTCGCTTCTTCTGGGGGCCGCCGCCGGACTCCTCGGCTTCATCGCTCCCGCAACCGCCGACGGCCTCAAAGGCGCGCCGGCGCCATTCGACAAGGGCGGCGTGAAAATCGCGCTCGTCAGTTACATCTCGGCGGGCGACTTCTTTCAGGCCTATCAATCGGGCGCGCAAGCCCAGGCGAAGAAACTCGGCGTCGACTTACGGGTCTTCCCCGGCAAGCAGGACGCGGCCGAAGAGCGCGATCAGATCGAACAGGCCGTCAACCTCGGCGTCAAGGCGATCATCATCGACCACGGCCTGCCAGAATCGCTGAAGGACGTCGCGCAAAAGGCCCTCGACGCGGGCGTCAAAGTGATTGCTTTCGACGTCAATCTCGACAACGCCAAGATCCCGCAGATCGAGCAGAGCGATCGTTTGCTCGCGCGCCTCGCCCTGGAGCAGGCGGTCAAGGACAACGGCGACAGTTTCAAGGCCGCCTATGTCTATGTGCCGGGCTTCGCGCCGCTCGACCGGCGCGACGAAGTGTGGACCGAGTTCAAGGCGAAGCACCCGGGCGTCGTCGAAGTCGCGCGCTTCGGAACGGTGAACGCGACGACCGCGGCGAGCGTCGCCGACCAGGCGAAAGCGGCGCTGCGCGCCCATCCCGAGATCAATGTGATCTTCGCGCCCTACGACGAGTTCGCGCGCGGCGCCAAGCTCGCGCTGAACGAGCTCGGCCTCGCCTCGAAGATCAAGGTCTATTCGGCTGACGTGTCGACGGCGGACATTCGCGAGATCACGGAAAAGGACAGCCCGTGGGCGGCGACGGTCGCGACCAATCCGGCTGTCGTCGGCGCCGTCTCGGTGCGCGCGGCGGCGCTCGCCGTCGCGGGGCAGGATCCGGGCGGCACAATCGTCGTCGAACCGACCTTGCTGACGCAGAAGGCGCTCAGCGATTCGGGAGTCGCCACGATCGAAGACCTCTCCGCCAAGATTCCCGCCTTCGGCAAGTCCACCGCCGCTACGGCGCCCTGGATCGCCGACTAACCGCGCGCGCCGACCCCTGAAGGGACCATCACAATGCGTCATGCAAGATATAGGCTTCTGGCCGGCTTCGCCGCTGGCCTGCTTACGGCTTCGGCGGCCAACGCCGCGGGGCTGACCGGAGCGCCGCCGCCATTCGACAAGGGCGGCGTCAAAATCGCTGTCGTCAATTTTATCGGCGGCGGCGATTGGCTCCAGGCTTTCGAGGCCGGCGCCAAGCGCCAGGCCGACGCCCTCGGCGTCGACTTACGCATTTCGGAAGCGCGTCAGGACCCCGACGCCGAGCGGCAGCTGATCGAACAAGCGATCAATCTCAAGGTCGACGGCCTCATCATCAACAACGGCAAACCGGAAGCGCTGAAGGACGTCGCGCAGAAGGCGGTCGACGCCGGCATCAAGGTCGTCGCTTACGACGTCAATCTCGACAATCCGAAGATCGCGCAAGTCGAACAGAGCGACCACGACATGGCGCGCCTCGTGCTCGAGCAGGCGGTCAAGGAGCAGGGCGACGGCGCCAAGGGCGGCGTCGTCTATGTCGCGGGATTTGCGCCGCTCGATCGCCGCTACGAAGTCTGGAAGGAATTCGGCAAGTCGCACGGCATCGTGGAAACGGCGGTTTGGGGCGTCGTCAACGATTCGGTGGCGGCCTCCGTCGCCGACCAGACCAAGGCGGTGCTGCGCGCCCATCCCGACATCTCCTTGATTTTCACGCCGTGGGACGAATTCGCGCGCGGCGTGAAACTCGCCATCGACGAACTCGGCGTCGCCAACAAGGTCAAGATTTACGGCGTCGACATCTCGACGTCCGACATTCAGGCGATCGTCGAGCCCAACAGTCCGTGGGTGGCGACCGCGGCGACCAACGCGTCCGTCGTCGGCGAAGTGTCGGTGCGGGCGGTCTCCCTGGCGATCGCCGGCAAGGACCCCGGCCATTCCGTGTTGGTCCAGCCCTCGCTCGTCACGCGCGCGCAGCTCATCGACAACAAGATCGCCACGATCGAGGATCTCGCCGCCAAAATTCCGGCGTTCCGCGCCAGCGACGCGGCGACCGCGCCGTGGATTCCAGCGCCCAAATGAGCGCTCGCTCTTGATCCGCCGGCGCGGACAAGCCCTGCTTGCCGCGCCGGCTTTTTCCCTTAGAGGCGCCCGACCCGTGAACGACCTGCCGACCCCGGATTACGCGCAATATGCGTCTCATCGGGCATTCCGAGCAGGGCGGGCGCGCCGACGGTCTGCAAGTGATGGTTCATCGCGGCCGCGCCTATGTCGCGCACCCCTGGTCTCGCGGGTTCTCGATACTCGACGTTCGCGATCCCTCGCGGCCGCAAACGGTCGCGTTCGCGCCCGCGCCGCCGAACACCTGGACGATCCATCTCCAGACCCACGACGATCTTCTGCTCGTCGTTCACGCGCGCGATCTGTTCGCGGACGCGAGTTTCGCGGACGAGAAGGTTTATTACTCACGCTCGGTCGGCGAGACGATCGGCTCTGCGCGATCGAGCGGCGGCGAGCGAGCGTGGTCGGCGGGGATGGCGGTCTACGACATTTCCACGCCCGACGCGCCCCGCCAAATCGGCTTCTTTCCCGTCGAGGGCGTCGGCGTCCATCGCATCTGGTATGTCGGCGGACGCTACGCCTATGTTTCGGCGCTGCTCGACGGTTTCACCGACTACATCCTGCTGATCGTCGATCTCGCGGATCCGACGCGGCCCGTGGAAGCCGGGCGCTATTGGCTGCCGGGGATGAATCGCGCCGCCGGGGAGACGCCGACCTGGGGCGAAGGCCGGCGCTACGCGCTGCATCACGCTCTCGTCGCCGGCGATGCGGCGTATGCCTGCTGGCGCGACGGCGGCCTGACGATCCTGGACGTCGCCGATCGCACGGCGCCGAAGCTCGTCGTCCATCGCAACTGGTCGCCGCCCTACGGCGGCGGCACCCATTCGGCGCTGCCGCTGCCTGATCGGGAACTGCTCATCGTCGCCGACGAGGCCGTGGCCGACGACGAAGCCGACGGCCGAAAATTCACCTGGGTGTTCGACATCCGCGCGCGCGACAACCCGATTTCGATTTCGACCCTGCCGACGCCGGCCGAAATCGACTACGCCCGGAAAGGCGCGCATTTCGGGCCGCACAATCTGCATGAAAATCGGCCGGGCTCGTTCGTGTCGTCGAATTTGATTTTCGCTGCTTGGCAGAACGCCGGCGTGCGCGCGTTCGACATCGCCGACCCTTACGCGCCGCGGGAGGCCGGCGCGCTCGTGCCCGCCGCGCCCAATCGCATGATCGACCGCCGTCGCCGACCGCCGATCATCCAGAGCGCGGACGTTTTCGTCGACGCGCGCGGGCTTCTCTACGTCACCGACTACAATGCGGGCCTTTCGATCATTGAATATTGTGGCTGACCGCGCGGGGTCTCGCCGCGCCGGCGCGTCAGTCGCTCAGGCTCGCCTCAGGCGGCGCGACAAAGCCATCCCCGATCTTGCGCCGCGAACAACGTCATGATTTCCGCGCGCTTCACGCCATCGCGCCGCATGAGGCGGACGACGATGGGATCGTCGAGCATTTCGGACAAAGTCAATTCGCGGTCGACGAGCGGCGGGCTGGGCCGTTTTTGGATCGGTTCACGGTGCGTTGCGGGCATAGACGTTCTCGATAGAGGAGCTGGATCGGCGATCGACATTCGCGCGCCGGCGTCCGGAGAACAAGCGAGCGTTTCTTGCCGCAGCTTTGAGCGTTCTTGCCTGGCTGTCACGCGACGGCGCGCTCGTCGCCTTCGCCAGCGGCCTGGCGGCGCAGCCAATCGCGGAAGTAAATGACTTTCGGCAGATTGAGCTTGGCTCGCGGCGCCACGAAATAATAGGCGAAGTCGACGGGACGCTCCGCCTCGATCGGGCGCGCGAGACGTCCGGCTTGAAGGTCCGCCGCCGCCAGCGCCGATTTGGCGAGCGCGACGCCTCGCCCGAGGATCGCCGCCTCGATCACGAGACTCGCCTGATTGAATCGCGGCCCTCGATCGACTTCCGCGTCGTCGACGCCCGCCGCGCGAAGCCACATGTCCCAGTTCGGGCAGGAAGGATCGTTATCGGGGCTGTCGTCGTGCAGCAGCGTCAGACTGAGGAGATCGCGCGCCGAGCGCAAAGACTTGCCGCGCAACAAATCGGGACTGCAGACGGGGATGACGGTTTCGGTCAGCAGCTTTTCAAAGACGACATCGGGATAACCGCCGGCGCCGTAGCGCACCGCGACGTCGATGCGGTCCCGCGAGAAGTCCACGAGTCGCATCGACGCGGAAACGTGGACGTCGATTTCGGGATGTTCGCGCTCGAACGATTCCAGCCTTGGCAGGAGCCACTTCGCGGCGAAGGACGGCGCGACGCTCACCGACAAGGCGCCGGCCTCGCCGAGCGAGGCGATGGCGTCCATCGCGTCGGAAAGGCGGGCGAAACCTTCGCGCAGGTCGCGCAGGCCCGCCGAGCCGGCGTCGGTGAGAACGAGGCCGCGGCCGTTGCGCTCGAACACGGGGAGGCCGATGTGATCCTCGAGCAGACGAACCTGATGGCTGATCGCGGCCGGCGTCACATGCAACTCATTGGCCGCCAGCGACAGGCTGAGATGGCGCGCGGCGGCTTCGAAGGCCCGCAGAGCGTTCAGAGGCGGCAAGGGTCGGCGCGGCGGAGGACTCATGACGGCGTCTGCTTCCATTAGTATATAAAATTGATAGAATTACACCATAATACGCCGCGGGCGCGAGGGCAAGGCGGCGCGCGCCGCTTTCGGGCCTTCGCGCCGACAAAAAGAAGAACCCGCCGTTCCCCTGGGGGGAACAGCGGGCCGAGTCTGAGGAGGAAAGTTCACGCCGCGGCTCAAGGACAAGCGGCGGCGCGAATACGGCGTAACATCGCGCGCCGTCCGCCACACGCGAGGAATATCGAACCATCGGCTCAAATTTCCTCAGGCCAAGAACGCTCATATCTCGCCTCAGGAAACTTTGATTGCGCGCAGTCGCGCGACCGGCAAATTGGGCTCGTCTAGAAACGTCACGGGGGAGCCGCGTCGTGCTGCAAGTCGTAAAGCCAGGAGATTCGATCGGGCTCGATCCGCGCGCCCGTCGGATTGTCGCGGCGCTTTCCGGCGCCACGAGTTTTGCGGCCCTGAACGTCGAAGCGGCTCGCGACGCCTATCGCGCGTCGCGGGCGCCGTATCTCTGGCCACTCGACGAAGTCGCAGATGTTCGCGACCTCGAAACGGGCGGCGGCGCGCCGCCGATGCGGCTTTTCCGCCCGCTGGCGCGCGCGCCGAGCTTTCTGCCCCAGACCTATTTCTTCTTGCACGGCGGCGGCTGGACCGTCGGCGATCTCGCGTCTTACGAACCGCTCTGCCGTCGCCTTGCGCGAGTCTTGCGCGCCAATATTGTTTGGGTCGACTATCGCTTGGCGCCCGAGCATCCCTTTCCCGCTCCCCTCGACGACGCGCTCGCCGCGTGTCGATGGTTCTTCGCCAACGCCGCCAAGGCCGGCTTGGACCCTAACGATGTCGGCGTGATCGGCGACAGCGCCGGCGCGAACCTGGCGGCCGTCGCCGCGACGCTGAATGGCAACGGCGAGCTCGGCGCCAAATTCGCCGCTCAGATTCTGATTTACCCATGTCTCGATTTGACGCGCCGACATCGATCGCACGCCGATCTCGCCGAGGGCTTCCTTCTGACCAAGGCCGTCTACGATTGGTATGTCGGGAACTATTTGGCCGGCCACGACGCGGAGGATCCCCGCGTCTCGCCGCTGCTTAGGCCCGACCTCTCCGGTATGGCGCCCGCGGTCGTTCTGCATGCCGGCTTTGATCCCCTGCGCGACGAGGCGATCGCCTATGTCGCGAAGCTGCGGCGCGCCGGCGTCCCGGTCAAGGAGATCGCCTTCGCGGACATGATGCACGGCTTCGTGAATATGGGCGCCGCCCTGCCGCAGGCCGGCGACGCCCTGGATTGCATTGGCGCGGCGCTGCAAACGCTTCTGACGAAATCGCCCAGCGCGAGGTCGGCGCCGCGTTCCCAACGAGCATGAGGGGAGGCAATAGCAATCCGATTTTGACCGCTTCTTCCGCGAAGGCTGTTGTGCGCAAGCCGATGCGCGCGCGGCGGCGGCCGCTGATCCGAAGTCGGCGGGCATTTCCACGACAAAGGTCGGAGATGCCGCGGTCTGGCCGATCGGCCTCTATTTCGCCGACCTCCCCGAAGGCGCAGAGATCAGCCGCCAAAAACGTGCATTGAATCGTCAACTCGGATCAAGCGGCGCGACGCATTGACCCCTCCATCGCCTTTGTGATCAATCCTATGCGGCGCCGATCCGCGTCGGGGCCCCAAGTTGATTCACGCGCGCGCCGTCTCGCGACCGGTCGCGGCGCGTTCCGCTGGTTTCTTGGCCTGCAATCGCCTACGGAAACGCGGCGTCGTTGCGTCGCAAAGCAGAGAGTCGTCATGCCCGCCCCCCGCCCGCCCGCCTTCGACACGCTGAGCCTGCACGCCGGGCAGCACCCCGACCCCGTGACGGGCGCGCGCGCCGTGCCGATCTATGAGACGACATCCTACGTCTTCAGCGATTCCGACCATGCCGCCGCGCTTTTCAACCTCGAACGCGCCGGCCATCTCTATTCCCGCATCTCCAACCCGACGACGGCGGTGCTCGAAGAGCGCATCGCCGCGCTCGAAGGCGGCGTCGGCGCCGTCTGCACCGCCAGCGGAATGGCGGCGCTGCATCTGGCCATCGCGACCCTTGCGAGCGCCGGCGATCACATCGTCGCCTCGTCCTCGCTCTATGGCGGCACGATCAACCTGCTGACGCAGACGCTGCCGCGCTTCGGCATTCGCACGACCCTGGTCAACCCTAGGGATCATGCGGGCTTCGCCGCCGCCATTGGCCCGCAAACTCGGCTCGTCATCGGCGAGACCATCGGCAATCCCGGCCTCGAAGTTCTGGACATCCCAGTCGTTGCGAAAATCGCGCATGACTCTGGCGTTCCCCTGCTGATCGACAACACGTTCGCCACGCCCTATCTCTGCCGCCCGATCGAATTCGGCGCGGACATCGTCATGCATTCGCTGACCAAATGGATTGGCGGGCACGGCCTCGTGATCGGCGGGGTCCTCGTCGATTCCGGCCGTTTCGACTGGATCGCCTCGGGCAGGCACGCGACCATGATCGAGCCCTACGCCGGCTACCACGGGCTCGTTTTCGCCGAGCATTTCGGACCGTCGGCCTTCATCATGCGGGCGCGGACGGAGGGCTTGCGCGACTTCGGCGCGTGCCTTTCGCCCCACAACGCGGCGCGCCTGTTGACCGGCGTCGAGACGCTATCCCTGCGCATGCAGCGCCATGTCGAGAACACGCACGCCGTTCTGGCGGCGCTGAGCGCCAACGAAGCGGTGACCTGGGTGACGCATCCGTCGTTGCCTGGCCATGCCGATCACCAATTGGCCGCCCGGCTGCTGCCGCGCGGCGCCGGCTCGATCGTCAGCTTCGGCGTCAAGGGCGGGCGACCGGCCGGCCGCAAGTTCATCGAGGCGCTCAAGCTCGCCAGTCATCTGGCCAATGTCGGCGACGCCAAGACGCTTGTCATCCACCCCGCGAGCACGACCCATCAGCAGATGAGCGCGGCGCAATTGGCGGCCGCCGGCGTCGGCGAGGACATGGTCCGCCTGTCGGTTGGGCTGGAAGCCGCCGCCGACATCATCGCCGATCTCGAGCAAGCGCTGCGCGCGTCGCAGAAGAAGTGAAAGGGCCGCCGATGAGGCTCGAACTCGATGGTCGCCAGGTTTTCGCCGCCGCGGGCGGAAAAGCGCATGAACTGGGCCAAAAGCTGATCGTCTTTCTGCACGGCGCGGGCATGGACCATAGCGTCTGGGCGCTGCAAAGCCGTTGGTTCGCCCATCACGGCTACAACGTGCTCGCCGTCGATCTTCCCGGCCACGGCGGCTCCGCGGGCTCCGCGTTGACGGATATCGGCGCGCTGGCGGATTGGACCGCGCGTCTGATCGCCGCGGTGGGCGCCGAGCGCGCCATGCTCGTCGGTCACAGCATGGGCGCGCTGATCGCGCTGGAAACGGCGGCCCGCCATCCCGGCCTCGTCGCCGGCATGGCCCTGATCGGCGCGGCGGCGAAGATGCCCGTGCATCCCGACCTGCTCGCGGCGGCCAAAGCCAATTCACATCTCGCCATCGACATGGTGGGTTTGTGGAGCCTCGGCGCATCCGCCACTCAGGGGGGCAATAAGGCCCCAGGCCTTTGGATGCTGGGCGCGACGGAGCGCCTACTGGAAAAAGCCGCGCCGGGCGTTCTGTATGCGGATCTGGCCGCCTGCAACGCCTATCAGACTGCGACGGAGGCGGCGGCGAAAGCGACCTGCCCGACGACATTGATCCTGGGCGAACGTGACATGATGACGCCGCTGAAGGGGGGGCGCGCTCTGGCGGCGCTCATCGCGGGCGCAAGGACGATCGTGCTGCCGGGAGCCGGGCATATGCTCATGACCGAGCGACCGGACGAAGTTCTGGAAGCGCTCAAGGCGTCGGTCGCCGGCATTTATTTGAGAACGCCGGCGCCGCTTTCGTAGACGCTGTCCGGCGCCATGTGCGCGAGCCGGAATTGCGCGCCGAAATGCATTCTCCTGGCCGTGGACAAACGCGGTGCGTGCGAGCGACGGATCAAGGAGGACAAGGGCGCGATCAAATGGACGCCGCTGTCATCTCGCTCGTTCGCCGCCGACGCCGCGCGCCTTCAGCTTCATACCCTCGCCTATAATCTCGACGCCTTGCTGCGCACGCTCGCGACGCCCGAGCCGATCAGAGACGGGTCGCTCACAAGCGTGAAGGAGAAGCTGATCAAGATCGGCGCGAGGGTCGTGAGCCACGGCCGCTATGTCGCCTTCGATATGGCCGGGGTCGCCGTCTCGAGAGACCTGTTCGTCGATATCCTGCGGCTAATCGTCGCGCTACGGCCGCCGCCGCCGCTCCTATCGACAGTGTATTCGGCGCGCCGCTCGATTTAGGCGCGTCCCAACGCCCGCCGCAAACATTTTGCCGGCGGTCCAGGCTTGTCAGGAATACGAGGCTGTTCCAGATTGGCGTTGCAACCGACGCCTATCTCTGGAATGTCGGCTTCATCGACTGGAAAGCGCAAAATGCGTCGCCACGCGTCGCCCGCCAACGGTCTCCAACAAGAAAGAGGCGCTTTCTCACGCTCCGTGGGAAATATGCGTCTGACGATCCCGAAGCAAATGCCGCTTTAGGGGATCGCGCGAATCGGGGGGAATACGAGGATGGCGGCGCGTTGCGTTCGCAGCCTGGTCGCAATGACCGCTGCGGGATTGCTATCGGCATGGTCCAACAGCGCCTGGGCGGAGAGCGCGGAATTGCCCGATCCCGTCTATCATAACCTCAGATACACCGACGACTTCTCCCATCCGGCCGAGCCGAACAAGAAGCCGGACCTATGGGACAAATTCAAATTCATCCCGATCGGCGACGGTAAGTTCGGCCCCACTTTTCTGACGCTCGGGGGCGAATGGCGGGAGCGGTTCGAGTCCTACGTCAATCCCAATTTCGGCATCAAGGCGCCGGCGCGGGACGCCTATTTGCTTCAGCGCCTGCTGGTGAGCGCCGATCTGCACGTGACGAATTATTTTCGCACATTCGTGCAACTCGGCGACATGCGGCGCTTAGGCGTTCGCGGCGTGACGTCGACCACCGACATCGACCCCCTCGATCTCATGCAGGCGTTCGTCGACTTTACGCCGCCGACGCCCTTCGGCGACGCGCCGACATTCCGCTTCGGCCGCGAAGAGCTCCTGTTCGGCTACCAGCGTCTGATCGCGGTGCGCGAGGGGCCGAACGTGCGGCGCGCGTTCGACGGTTTTCGCTTCTCCGACCAATTGGACGGCGCGTCGATCGATCTTATCGCCGTGCACCCGGTCACCGATAACTCCGCCGCCGGATTCGACGACGCCACCAACTTCAAGCAGACCCTGACCGGCGCCTACGCCACGCTGCCGATCGGGTCCGTGCTGAAGACGGACCTCTATTCGCTCAACTATGAAAACGAGGCCGCCAAGTACCGAGGGCTTTCCGGCGTGGAGGAACGCCACACGATCGGCTCGAGAGTGTTCGGCGACCTCGAGGGATTCGAATGGAATCTGGAGGCCATGGGTCAAACCGGCACGTTCCGCAACCAGGACATTCGCGCCTACATGCTCGCGGGAACCGTAAGTTACACCTTCCGCGATGTGCCATGGACGCCGAAGGTCGAGGTCGAAGCCAATGATGCGAGCGGCGACAACAGCCATTCTTCGACGATCGGCACGTTCAACGCGATGTATCCGCGCCTACCCTATTTCGCCGAGACCGCGCTGCTCGTCCCCTCGAACGTGAAGGACGTCCGGCCAGTGTTCAGCTTCGATCCGGTCAAGGACGTCCAGGCGACCTTCGGCTGGGACACGCTGTGGCGCGCTTCGACGACCGACGGCCTCTACGGAAGCGGACTGGTGGAATACGCGAACACCAGTAAGGCCACGGGATCGCGGGTGGGAACCGAATTGTCGGCCGACGTGCGCTGGCGAATCGACCAACATCTGCAAATAGGCGCGATCGCCGCGGAGTTCCTTTCGGGCCCAGCGGTGCAAGAGGCGCTGGGAAAGAACGTCACGTACCTCGTGGCCTATATGAAGTACAAGTTCTGAGAGCGGCATGCCGCCGGAAACCGGACCGCGAGCGTTAGTCGATCTCGTGCGCCGGCGCGCGCTCCGGCGCGCCGGGCGGCGCGGCGCGAAGATATTGCGCCGGCCACGACAAGGCCTGCCCGAGTTCGCGAGCGGCGCGCAGCGGCCAATAGGGCTCGCGCAGAAGCTCGCGCGCGAGCAGCACAAGGTCGGCCTGACCAGTGCGGACAATTTGATCGGCCTGGGCCGGCGCCGTGATCATCCCGACCGCCGCGGTCGCGATTTCCGCCTCACGCCGAATGCGTTGCGCGAACGGAACTTGATATCCCGGCCCGGCCGGAACCTTGGCGCTCTCGACATTGCCGCCTGACGAGCAGTCGATCATATCGACGCCGAGACTTTTCAGCCGGCGCGCAAGCTCGACCGACTGATCGAGATCCCAGCCGCCTTCCGTCCAATCGGTCGCGGAAATGCGCACGATCAACGGGCACCGGTCCGGGAGAACCCGGCGCACCGCCGTGACGCAGTCGCGAAGGAAGCGAGTGCGGTTGTCGAACGAACCGCCATAGCTGTCGGCGCGGCGATTGCTCAGCGGCGAAAGAAACTGATGAAGGAGATATCCATGCGCGCCGTGAATCTCGATCACGCGGAACCCGGCGGCGTAGGCGCGCTCAGCCGCCGTCGCGAACGCCCGCTGCAGCGTCTGAATGCGCTCGACGCTCAGCTCCTCCGGCGTTGCGTAGTTCGCGCCGAACGGCGCCGCGCTTGGCCCGACGGGCGTCCAACCCCCCAGCGCCTCGGGCACGGCGCCCTGTCCCGACCAAGGGCGATACACGCTGGCCTTGCGCCCGGCGTGCGCCAGTTGAATGCCGGCGATGGCGCCCTGCGCATCGATGAAGCGCGTGACGCGCTCCAGCGCTTCGAAATGCGCCTCGCTCCAGACGCCGAGATCCTGGGGCGAGATGCGCCCTTCCGGCGAGACGGCGGCCGCCTCGGTGAACACGAGCCCCGCGCCGCCCACCGATCGGGCGGCCAAATGGGCGAAATGCCAATCGTTGGCGTAGCCGTCCACACAGGAATACTGGCACATCGGCGAGACGCCGATGCGATTGGGGAGCGCGATATCGCGGAGCCGAAGCTCGCTGAACAAGTGAGACATGAAAGGGCCTTCCGCGCATTGACGCTCGTCAGCGCCATTGTGCTCATCAATTCCGCCGCGCGGCAAGGCGTCCCTCTTCGCGCAGAACGTCGCTCGATCGCGAAGCCGGCGCGCGCGCTTGGAAGCTAAGGATTTTCGACCGAGCCTATCGGCGGATTCTCACGACGAACGAATTTGGTGATGTAAACCAAGCCGTGATCCGCATCGACTTTGACCCAGTCGCCCGTTTCGATCAATTCGAGCGGATCCCGATCGAGTTCGGTCACCGCGGGGACGCGGCTGACGACGGCGCCCAGCGCGACCTTCGTGCTCATCCGGTTGAAGATCATCGCTTTGGGGCCGACGCCGTTTTGCCTGGCGAGGTTGAAGTAGTGCGACCAGCCGGACGAACCTTTGGCGCCGGGAAACACCAGCACCTTGCCCGCGAAAATTTGCCCTCTCAGCTCGTGCCGGAGCTCGGTGATCGTTCCCGTGTTGTGATCCATGCCGCCCCATCCGGAGATCGCGTCATGACTCACCAACGCTTCGCCTTCGGCGACTCCGGCGGTCACCTTGCGGCCGCGCAACACAAGGACGCTCAATTTAGGCCTCCTTCCCAACGGCCGGTCAACGCGGCGTTCACGCAATCTTCGAGAGAGCCGAACCAGGCCTGCGTGCCGAGCACGATCGCCGGCAGGTAATGGGCCTGCTTGGCCGAATCCGTTGCGACGACTTTCACGCCTTTCGGCAAGATTCGGCTGATCGCCGGGCAGGTGTCGCTGAGCAGACGCCCACCGGCGTCTTCGATCATGGCGGTGAAGCCGCTGCGATCGGCGACCTCCTTGATGGCGCGCGGCGTGTGAATCCAAAGATGCGTATTCGCGCTGATTCGCTTGCCTTCCAACAGGCGCGCCGCCGCCCAGACCTGCTCGATCGAATCATGGGGGCAGCCGAGCATGATGAAATCGACATTCGGATCGGACGCGCCGGCGTTCAGGCGATCATAGGCGACTTTGCGTTCGGCGGCCCCATAGACATGCGTCGCTGCGGGCTGCCGATCGCCGAACGCTTGCGCGAGGGCGCGCGCCTCGGGCGTGACGCCAGGCAAATGATACATCTCGACGCCGCCCGATGAGGCCGCCGAAGCGCCGAAATGCTTGAGCCGCGCGAGATTGGGCACGGAGCGGACGCCATCGAGCGCCGGGATTTCGTCCTGCACGACCTCGCCGACGTAATAGCCGAAAAGGCCCCAATCCATCATGTCCTCGACCTCGATTTCGGCGCGGAACAGATGCGTGGCGAAGCGGTTCTCGGGTCTGTGGAGCCCCCAATAGGGAATTCGTCCGGTCACCGCCGCGGCGCTCGAGCTTTCGCGTCCTTCGGTGTTGGTGCGCGCGCCGAGCACCGCGTTGCAGTAGACTACCGCCGAGGATTCCATCCACGCGCAATGCTCGCCTTGAACCGGCACATTGCCGACCTGATAGGGCGTGCAGGTCGACAGCATCTGGACGCCGCGCCGCCCGAAGAACAACTCGCTCTGCGCATGGAGGCGAATGGCCTCCTCGGGAACGCCGAACTCGCGGGCTTCGTCGCGGTAGATGCCGTGGATGAGCTGGCAGGTCGACGCCTCGAATTGGGGCGTCTCGACGATTTCGTCGCTGTCGAGGTTGAAACGCGAGAATACCCCGTCCATTCCGTGTTCCATCGCCACCTTGCGAACGACGGGATTGGTCACGGTGGTGACGGTCGCGGCGTTTTTCGTCTCGACAAGGCGCTCGGCGCCAAGCGCTTCGCCATAACGCGCCAGCAATTCCATCGCCTTCTGGCGAGCGCGGCCTTGCGCCCCGTCGAGCATCGATTTCTCGTGGTCCGTCAGCTTCATGACCCGTCCTCCCTTCGCGCTTTCAGCCGGCGAAACGCGGCTCCGGCAGCCCGCGGACGCCGACGTCGATCGCGATCAGCCCGCCGGAAAGCGGCGCGCGGGCAAGTTGGTCGGCGTCCAGTCCGACCGACATGCTCGTGACGTAAAGGATACCCAACCCATCGCCGCCGAACGCGCATGACGTCGGTCGGTCGAACGGCAGCTCCACAGTCCGATCGATGCGCCCGTCCGGCGCGTAGCGCACCAGACGCCCGCCCATGATCTCGGCGTTCCACAGAAAGCCTTCGGCGTCCACGGTCGAACCATCGGGACGGCCGGGATGCCCACTGGCGTCGGCGAAGACGCGGCGATTCGAGATTCGGCCTTCGTCGATCTCGAAATCGAACGCCCAGATTTTCGTGCGGCGCGTATCGGAGAAATAGAACACGCGATCGTCGGGACTGAAGGCGATCGAATTGGGAATGATCACGTCATTGAACTGGCGCTCGATCGTCAGATCGGCGCCGACCCGATAGAGGCTGCCGTCGGGCTCGAAGGCTTGGCCGTTCATCGTGCCGATCCAGAAACGGCCGCGCCGATCGATCTTTCCGTCATTGAGGCGGTTGAGCGGCATGGTCGGCTCGAACGCGGCAAGCATGGCGAGCGCGCCGGTCGCAGGGTCGAACGCCTGCAGCGTGCGGTCAAGCGCGAGCGCGAGGCCTTCCCCGGCGCGCAAGGCGCAGCATCCGAGGCTCCCAGCCGGCAGCTGGCGAACGTCATGTCGACCTGTTCGCGGATCGTAGGATTGCAGCCGGGCTTGCACGACATCCACCCACCAGAGCCTGCCGGCGCGGGGGCACCAGATCGGCGACTCGCCGAGCCGCCCCGGGCCGCCGGCCACGATCGGATCGTAGTCGATCATCCCCTAATTCCCCGCCTCTCGGCTATTTCCCGCGGCTCGCTCACGACCGGGCGTCCGCATTCGCGTGGGGGGCGACCTCGTCCTTCGCGTTCATGAAGTCGACTTGCGCCAGGAGACGGTGCAGCAGCGACTTGAGCTTCGCGCCTTCGTTTGCGTCGAATCCGGCCATAAGGCGCTGCTCGCGCCGGCGGCCGGCGGCTTTCAAGTCTTCGAGCAGCCGTCTGCCCGCCTCGGTGAGGCTCACGAGATTGACGCGCCGTCCGCCGGCTTGCGTCGTGATCAGGCCGCGTTCATCCAACAACTTTACGCTGCGGCTGACCGCGCCCCTGTCGAGATCCGCGGCCTCGGCGATCGCGCCGATCGAACGGCGAGACTTGTGGCCGAGGCAGATCAGGATGCGCCATTCCACCACGCCGAGATTCCAGACCTCGCGATAATATTTCGAGGCGCCGCGCGTCAGCCGGTTGGCGATCGCTATGATGAGCACGGCGACATAGTCGTCGGCCAGGTATTTCAGCTCTCCGGCGGCGTCGAGGGCGCCCACGCCTTGGCCGCAATCTCGTTCGTTCAATCTGACGACCCCGGATCCTTTGTTAGGCAGCTGTGCGACGGCGAAAGGGCCTTCGTCAAGACGGCCCAATCAGCGTCGCGCCGCGTGACAGTGATTGGACCGTGCGCGCGTAAATCGTGAGCCACCCCTCAGGGGTCGACTTCGTGATTTGATGAAAGCGCTCGCGCCGCGCCGCCCATTCGGCCTCGTCTATCTTCAAATCGACCGTGCGCGCCTCGACGTCGATCTCGATGAGGTCGCCCTCGTGCACGAGCCCAAGAGGTCCGCCGATCGCCGCTTCCGGGTTCACTTCGCCGACGACAAGCCCCTTGTTGACGAGCCCCGACAATTGGCCGTCGGTGATGAAGGGCACGTTCGGTCCAAGACCGGCGCCCTCGAGCGCGAACACCACGCGCGACGCCATGCCCATGCCGGGCCCGCCCTTGAGCCCAAGCCCCGAGAGCACGACGACGTCGCCCGGACCGATCGATCCGGAACGCACGGCGGCCACCGCTTCATCCGGAGCGCTGAAGACACGCGCGCGGCCTGAAACCTGCAGCTCGCGATCCCACCGGAGCCCCATTTTGATGATGGCGCCGTCGGGCGCGAGATTGCCGCGAACGACCACGATCGCCGGCTTGTCGGAAAGCGGATCGTCAAACGGCCGGATCGCTCCGCCGCGCGCGGAAGGCGCATCCGCGATATTGGCGCTCAGCGTGCGCCCGTTCACCGTCATGACCGAACCGTCGAGAATGGGCTCGAGGCTCTTCATCAGTCCGCGAGCGCCATCGGCGGCCTCCAGGTCCTCGATCGAGGCGGGGCCGTTTGGACGGACGGCGCAGACGACCGGGGTCGTCGCGCCGTGGCGCTCGAACAGTTGGTAGACGTCGACTTCGCAGCCGGCCTCGACCGCGATCGCCTGAAGGTGCTTGATCACATTGATCGAGCTGCTCGCTCCGAGCGCGACCTTGGCGGCGTTGGCGAACGCGGCCTCGGTCAGGATCTGGCGCGGCCGCAGATCCTCCCAGACCATGTCGACGATGCGCGCGCCCGACTGGCGCGCCGCATCGAACATGCGAGCGCTGTTGGCTGCGACCGGCGCCGATCCCGGCAGCGTCATGCCGAGCGCCTCGCATACGATATGCATGGAATTGGCCGTGCCCATGCCCGAGCAGACGCCGGGACCGCGAATGGCGTGCTCGCTCATGCCTGTGAGGTCCTCGAGCGAGGTGTTGCCGACGAGATGATAGCCCGCGTGGAGGAAAACATCTTCGATGTCGACGTGCTCGCCCTGATATTCGCCGCTTTCCTGATAGCCGCACACCACCACGAGGGTCGGAAGGTTGAGCCGGGCGGCCGCCATGAGCTGGCCCGGCGTGGTCTTGTCGCAGGACGCCAGGCAGACCATTCCGTCCAGCTGCGCGCCCTCGACCTGAACTTCGATATCGTTGGTTATCAGGTCGCGCGAAGGAAGGATGTAAGTGCCGGCGCGGCCGGCGCTGTGGATGAAGTCGCTCGGCGCGGCCGTGCGGATCTCGAACGGCAGGCCGCCGGCCGCGCGGATGGCGTCCTTCACGACCTTGGCGACCCCATCGAGGTGGCTGAAGCAGATCGCCAGTTCCGACGACGTGTTCACGATGGCGATTTTGGGCTTCGTCATGTCCTCGTCGGTCAAGCCGAGCGCCCGCCATTGCGCGCGCCGCACAGCCCAGAAGGAGGTGCCTATTGCGTAATTGCTGCGAAGCTTTCTCGTCATGTGCCCTCTCGGCGCCCTGCCGCGCCGTCCTCGCGATCCCACCCGGCGTCGCCGCGGGCGCCAGGCCGGCGACGCCCGCGCGACTGCGGCTCTAATTCGGATGTTGACATGTCACAATCGGCGCGTCAATCTTGGGCGGCTAGATAAAGGCGGGCGGACATGGTGGGAGGAATGGCGATGAAAAGCAGACGCGCGTTCGGGCTCTGCGCGGCCTTGGGCTTGTTTCTGGCGGCGGGAGCGGCGTCCGCCGACACGGTCAAAGTAGGCATAGTGGGCACGTTCTCGGGCCCATTCGCGCGCTGGGGGCAGCAATTCCAGCAAGCGATCGAAGTCTACCAGAAGCAGCACGGCAAGAGCGTGAACGGAACCGACATCGAGGTGATCTACCGCGACGACGGCGGCCCCGACCCGGTTCGCGCCAAGCAGCTCGTGCAATCGCTGATCGTTCGCGACAAGGTGAACTTCCTCGGCGGCATCGTCTTCACGCCGAACGCGCTCGCCGTCGCGGATATCGTCACGGAGTCGAAGATCCCCTTCGTGCTGTTCAACACGCCGACCGCAGTGGTGACCCGAAAATCTCCCTATTTCGTGCGCGTCAGCCACACGCTTCCCGAAGTCGCGGGTCAGATCGCCAAATGGGCCTCCGAAAACGGGGTCAAGCGGGTGGCGACGGCCGTTTCCGATTACACCGCCGGCTATGACGCCGAGGCCGCCTTCACCGAGACCTTCAAGGCGGCGGGCGGCGAGGTCGTGGATTCGATCCATATTCCCCTGGCGACGACGGACTTCGCGCCCTTCCTCGAGCGCGTCGCGCAAGAGAAGCCGGACGCCTTGTTCATTTTCGCGCCGGGCGGTCCCCCGACCGTCGGCTTGATCAACACTTGGGCGGCGCGCCTCAAGCCCGATGGGATCAAGCTGCTGTGCACGGCCGAAACCCAGCAGATCGATCTGCCGAAGATCGGCAAGGCGGCGATCGGCGTCGTGTCGGCGTTCCACTATACGGAGACCGTCGACAATCCGCTGAATAACGCTCTCAAATCCGATCTCACGTCGATGTTCGGCCCGGACGCCACGCCGGATCTCGCGACGGTCGGCGCCTATGACGGCATGGAGCTGATCTACCGCGCGGTGGCCAAATTCGGCCCCGGCGTCACCGCGGATCAGGCGATGAGCCTTTGGAAAGGCCTGTCGTTCGACAGTCCGCGCGGTCCGATGAAAATCGACGAGAAAGAGCGCGACATGATTCAGAACATCTACCTGCGCCGGGTGGAGGAGCGCGACGGCAAGCTCGTCAACATCAACATCGCCACCTTCCCGATGGTCCGCGATCCGTGGAAGGATAGCCACCCTCAGTGAGGGGGCGCCGCCGCGCGCGCTCTGGCTCGCGTTCCAAGCGGCGATTGGACGTTCGCGGCAGTGCGATGAGGGCTTAGGCGAATGGTTTATCTGACCATCCTGCTCGATGGGCTCGCCTACGGAATGGTGCTTTTCATCATTTCCGTAGGCCTGACCGTGACCATGGGCCTGATGCGCGTGATCAATCTCGCGCACGGCGCTTTCGCGATGATCGGCGGCTATGCGGCCGCCGCGCTCGCAGCCTCTGGCGCGTCGTTCCTGGCGGCGCTTATCGTCGCCGTGCTCGGGGTCGCCGTCCTCGGCGCCGTTGTGGAGCTCGCTTTCTACCGACCTCTCTATCGCAAAGGCGAACTGCCGCAATCGCTGATGACTTTCGGACTCACCTTCGTGGTCATCGCCGCGCTCACGATGCTTTTTGGCGCCGGCATGCGGCCGATTCCCATACCGGCCGCTCTCGACGGAATGGTGAACATCGGCTTTCGCGCCTATCCGACCTATCGCCTGTTTCTGATCGGCGTCGGATTGGCTCTGATGGCGCTGCTGTGGGTCGTCATCGACGGCACCCATTACGGCGCTCGCTTGCGGGCGGCGGTCGACAACCCGATGATGACCCAGGCGATCGGCGTCAACGTCAATCTGCTGTTCACGATCACCTTCGCCGCCGGCTGCGCGCTGGCGGCCTTCGGCGCGGTCATCGGCGCGCAGCTTCTGCCGCTCGATTCCTATTACGCGCTACGCTACCTCGTGCTGTTCCTCGTCGTCGTCGGGGTCGGCGGCCTCGGCAATTTCAAGGGATCGTTCGTGGCGGCTGCCGTTCTCGGCGTCGTCGACACCGCTTCCAAATATCTGGTCCCGGGCGCCGCGGCCTATGTGTTCTACGGCCTGGTGCTCGCCCTGCTTCTTTGGCGCCCCGACGGGCTCATGCCTGCGCGGTCCGCGCCGTGAGCGCCAGCGGGATCGACAAAGCTCTGGCCGCGCCTGCCGACGGCGCATCCGGTCGGTCCCGGCTGCTTCTGGCCGGCCATCTGCTTCCCTGGGCCGCGATCGTTCTCGTCTATTTCGTCTTTCCCGATCGCCTGACGCTCGGCGCGAGCGTCTTCATCATGGCGCTGTTCGCGCTTTCTCTGGATCTCGCGCTCGGCTACGCCGGCATTGTTTCGCTGGGACACGCGACGTTTTTCGGAGTCGGCGCGTATGCGGCGGCGATCTGCGCCATCCACATCACGGCGGATCCGATCCTCGGAATGGTCTTTGCGACCGTCGTGGCCGGGCTGGTCGGTCTGGCGACCGGCGCGCTGATCCTGCATACGCGCGGCGTCACTCTGATGATGCTGACGCTCGCGGTGGCGGCGCTGCTCGCCGAGACCGCCAATCAGGCGCATGTGCTGACCGGCGGCGACGACGGCCTGCAAATGCCCGAACTGGCGCCGCTCCTCGGCTTCTTCCGCTTCGATCTGTGGGGACGCACGGCCTATGTCTATGCGGCGGCGGTGCTGCTCGCCTGGTTCATCGTGAGCTGGCGCATCCTGCGCTCGCCGTTCGGACGGTCGATCAATGGCATCCGCCAGAACAGCCGGCGCATGCGGGCGATCGGCACGCCGGTCTGGCGCCGGCTGGTCGCCGCCTACGCGCTGTCGGCCGCGATGGCCGGCTCCGCGGGCGCGCTCGCGGCGCAATCGACCGGAACGGTCGGGCTCAGCGCGATGAGCCTGCTCACTTCGGGAACGGTGCTCATGGTGCTCGTGCTTGGCGGCATGCGCCGGCTTTATGGAGCTTTCATTGGCGCGGTCGTCTATGTCGTCATACAGGATCTGGCCGCGGAAATGGATCCCTTCCGCTGGATGTTCGTCATTGGCGGACTTCTCATGGCGGTGGTGCTGTTGCTCGACAACGGCCTCGTGGGCCTTGGCGACCTCGTGAAACGGCGCCTCGCGAGAAGCGCCCGATGACCGCGTCTTGCGAAACTGCGCCTGCGCTTCAGGTGCGCGGCCTGAGCAAGAGCTTTGGCGCGATCCATGTCACGCGCGCGATCGATCTTGATCTTGCGCCGGGGGCGAGGATCGGGCTGATCGGCCCGAATGGCGCCGGCAAGACGACATTCGTCAATCTCTTGACGGGCGTGGTTCGGGCCGACGCCGGAGCGATTCGGCTCGACGGCCGCTCGATCGAGCATCTGCCGCCCGAACAGCGCGTACGGCGCGGATTGGTGCGAACGCACCAGTTGAATACTTTGCTTGTCGAAGAGACGGCATGCGACAATATCACAATCGCTATTGCGGAGCGCGACCACTGGGGCTGGCGGATGTTGCGCTATGGAGCCGCGTGGCGCGCTTGTGTCGAGGAGGCCCAAAGCTGGCTCCGTAGCGTGGGCCTTGGCGATCTTGCCCAACGTCGCGTGTCCGAACTCAGCTATGGCGACCAACGCCTGCTAGAAATCGGCATCGCGCTGGCCATGCGGCCCCGCGTGTTGCTGCTCGACGAGCCGGCCGCCGGCGTGCCTTCCGGCGAGGCTCACGCCATTCGCGATATGATCGACCGGCTGCCGGCGGATGTCGCCGTCCTGATGATCGAGCACGACATGGAACTCGTCTTTCGCTTCGCGCGCGAGATCGTGGTGCTCGTGCAGGGCGCCGTGCTCACAAGGGGCGCTCCCGCCGCGATCGCGGCGGACGCCCGCGTGCGCGCTGTCTATCTCGGACGGAGCGCCGCATGAACGACGCGCTGATCGTCGACGATCTGACTGCCGGCTATGGCCCAACCGTCATTCTCGACGGGCTCTGCCTCTCGGTCCCGGCCGGCGGCTCGCTGGCCGTGCTCGGGCGCAATGGCGTTGGCAAGACGACGCTGCTCAAGTCGCTGATCGGCTTCACGACGCTGCACCGCGGGAGCATACGGCTCGGCGGGCGTTCGCTCGAGCGCCTGGCGCCTTTTCGGCGCAATCGGCTGGGTCTCGGTTACGTGCCACAGGAGCGCGAGATTTTCGCCTCGCTCAGCGTGGAGGAAAACCTCGCCATTTCGCGCCGCGCGGGCGGCTGGTCGATTGACGGCGTCTATGATCTCTTTGGGCCGCTCAAAGAGCGGCGCCGCAACGGCGGCGCCAAGCTTTCGGGCGGCGAGCAGCAGATGCTCGCGATCGGCAGAGCGCTGGTGGGGGCGCCGAAAATCCTGCTGCTGGACGAACCGATGGAAGGCCTCGCGCCGGTCGTCGTGGACGCGCTCTACGATGCGTTGCGCGCGATACGCAACGCCGGCGGCCTGACGATTATCCTTGTCGAGCAGAAGGCGGAACTGGCGCTGCAGCTGACCGAGCGCGTGATCGTGCTCGACCGAGGTCGCCTCGTGCACGAAGGCGCCAGCGCAGCGCTTCTCGCCGACGCTGCGGCGCAGGCTCGCCTGCTCGGCGTTGGCGAAGCGATCGAGGCCGAAGAAGGGGTCGACGCAGCATGAAGATCGGCGATCTGTTCAGCGTCGAAGGCCTCGCGGCGGTCGTCACCGGCGGGGCCTCGGGGATCGGCTATGCGATCGCCGGCGCTCTGGCGGAAAACGGCGCGAGGGTTACGATTTTCGATATCGACGCCGGAAAGGCGGAGGCGGCCGCGGGTCGTCTTTCGCTCGGCGGCGTCAAAGTGTCCTGGACGTCGGTCGATGTGACCGACGACGGCGCTCTGAGACGGGCGTTCGGCGAGGCTGCGCGCGCCGGCGCGATCGACGTCGTTTACGCCAACGCCGGCATTAGCGGCGGACCGGGATTCCTTACCTTCGATCGCGAGCGCAACCCTGGCGCGGCGATCGAGGACATTGCGCCCGCTTTCTTCGACCGCGTCGTCGCAACGAACCTTGGCTCGGTGTTCAAGACCGTCCAGGCCGCCGTCCCGCATCTCAAGGCGGCGGGGGGCGGACGCATCGTGGTCACCTCGTCGATCTCCGCGACGCGCGCCGAGACTCTCGTTGGGGCGCCCTATGTCGCCTCGAAAGCCGGCGTCGCGCAACTCGTGCGACAGTTTGCGCTCGAGCTTGCGCGTTACGCGATCACGGTGAATGCGATCGCGCCGGGCCCGGTCGCCACCGATATCGCCGGCGGTCGGCTGCAAAGCGCCGAGACGCAAGCGCGATTCGCGGAGCATTGTCCGATGCATCGGATCGGAGCGTGCGACGACATCGTCGGGGCCGCGCTTTTCCTAGCCTCGCCAGCCGCGCGCTTCATCACCGGCGCGGAAATCGTCATCGACGGCGGGGTGACGCTCGGCGTCGCCGACTGACCACGGCTCCTTCTCACAGACGGAAAGACGATCATGACACCGATAGCGATTCTCGACGAACCGGCGCGCACGACGCCCGTCATTGGCGAATTCGAGGTCGTCGTTCTCGGCGGAGGTCCCGCCGGGATCGCGGCGGCGGTCGCCGCCGGCCGCACAGGCCGCAAGACCCTGCTTGTCGAGCGCTACGGTTTCCTCGGCGGCATGGGAACAGCCGCGGGCGTGACGAACTTCTGCGGATTGCACGCCAATGTCCACGGCGAACACAAGCGCGTGGTCTTCGGCGTCGCGTCGGAATTTCTCGACCGCATCGACAAGCTCGGCGGCCTCAATCAGCCGCATCTGTCCTTTCAAAACAAAATTCAGGCGCAAGCCTACGACACCGCGGCTTACAAGGTGGCGGCCGACGAACTCCTGGCCGCCAACCGCGTCAAGGTTCTGTTTCACGCATTGGCCGTCGGCGCTCGGACCGAACAGGGTCGCGTCAAGGCGCTGTTCGTCGAGACCAAAGAGGGCCGCGCCGCGATCCGAGGCGAGGTTTTCATCGACTGTTCCGGCGATGGCGACCTCTCGGCCTGGGCAGGCGCGCCGTATGAAAAAGGCGACGGCCACGGCGGCATGCTCTACTCATCCATGCTGTTCCGCATCGCCAACGTCGATCCGGAGCGCGCCGGCCGGGCGTGGGAAGTGATCCCGCGGATGATGGCGGAGGCCGAACAGAAGGGCTCGCATCGTTTCCCTCGCAAGGGCGCCATCGTGCGGCCGCAACGCGATCCCACGGAGTGGCGCGCCAACTGCACGCAGGTGAAGAAATCCGACGGCGGCCCGCTCGACGCGCTCGACGCGGAGGAATTGAGCGAAGGCGAAATCCAGGGCCGACGCCAGGCCTGGAGCGTCTTCGAGTTCATCAAGCAGTCCGTCCCCGGCTTCGAGCGCGCCTATATCGTCGAACTCGGCCCCCAGCTTGGCGTTCGCGAAACCCGTCGGGTGCTCGGCGCCTATCAATTGAGCGAGGCCGACGTGCTCGGCTGCGCCAATTTCGACGACAGCATCGGCGTCAACGGCTGGCCGGTCGAAGCCCATGTCGCCGGCGACGTGGTCATCAAGTTTCCGCCGATTCCCGAATCGCGCGGCTATTGCCAGTTGCCATACCGGATGATCGTGCCCCAGGCGGTGGAAAACCTCTTTGTGGCGGGCCGTTGCGCTTCGATGACCCACGACGGCCAGTCCGCCGCGCGCGTCTCCGGAGGATGCTTCGTCATGGGCGAGGCGGCGGGAACCGCCGCGAACATGTGCCTCGCCGAGGGGACGAAGCCCCGCGAGGTGGATGCAATTCGGCTTGGAGAGATCCTGCGGGACAACGGGTCCTTCCTCGGATGAAATCTTGCTGAGCGGCTTGGACCTGCCGCCGCGGCGTCGCGTGAGCGCCCGTCCGAGGCGTTTCCTTCATGAAGCGCCGGGCGCGCGATTTCGGCGATCTCTGAAGATGAGGGCCGACTTCGCGACGCCCGGCGTCCTGCTTCTCAAGGCTCCGGTTGCAGACCGTCGGAAGTCGGGACGTTTTCCGGGACGAGCTTTAGGCCTGCCCCGCGCGCCTGCGACTCCAGCAGCGTCGCGAAATCCTTGTCGAGATAGCCATCGCCCTGGAACACGCCGGCGCCCATATGGGCTTGCAACACCTCTCGCGTCGCCGCCGTCACCGGCAACGGCGCCTCGTGTTTACGGCCGGCCGCAAGACCGAGGTCCAGATCCTTGCGCAAGAGATACGGCGTGAAGGTCGTCGTGAAGTCGAGGTTCACGTAAGCAGGCGTCTTGTATTGAGAGAACACCGAGCCGAGCACGCTCTTGTTGATGAATTCGAGGAAAGCGTGGCGGGGCACGCCGGCTTTCTGCGCCAGGATGGTGATTTCGGCCAACGTCTGCGCGACGACGCCGAGCAGCACATTGTGGCAGATCTTCACGATGCGCGACTCGTCGCCCTCGCCGACATAGGTGACGCCGCGTCCTGCAACGACGTTCAGCAAGCCCTCGACTTCGGCGAAGGCCGCGCTCGGCCCGGACGCGACGACGCTGAGCTTGCCGGCGCGCACGCATTTGCCGTTGCCGCTGACTGGCGCAGCGATGAATTGGGAGCCCGCGGCTTCCAAGGCGCGACGGATCTCGACCGACGAGTCCTCGGAGATGCTGGAGCAGTCCACCACGATGCCGGGCGCACCCCGGTGCGCCGCCAGGAGGCCGTTCTCGCCGAGCAGCACGTGCTTGAGATCGTCCGACGTGCTGACCATGGTGAACAATATTGCGCTGCCGGCAAGGTCCGCCGGCGCGTCGACGATCTTGGCGCCGCGCTGCGCCAGCGGCTCGGCCTTGCTTCGCGTGCGATTGTAGACGCTGACGTCATAGCCCGCCTTGAGGAGCCGCTCCGCCATCGGATAGCCCATACGCCCCATGCCGATCCAGCCGATCGGCCGGCCCATGTTTGGTTTCGCGGTCATAGCTCAAACTCCTTCGCTCTGGTCAAATCGGATTGCAGTGTTGCGGAAGCCTCGAAGCATCCCGGTGGATACGAGGCTTCGATCGATGTTGAAATATCATAGGCGGCTTGCACGTTTATCGTTCGTCGCCGCGATAAGGAACGCGCCGCCTTTCATGGCGGCCCCGTCGTCGGCGACAAGAGGACCGCACGTGACGATGCGAACGCGTATGGCGTTGTCGCCGACGGAAAGCCCTTATGCGCGGCGTAGTTGGCCAGGCGCGCGGGCGGCGCGTCTGGCTTGTCGATGGCGTGGATCGCGAACAACGCCGGCTCGCTCTTTACTTGGGGATTTGATCCCAAGCGGGGCAGTTCAGTTGGTCGACCGGAACGTCGTAAGCGCTGAAATTCGTCTTATCGACGACGGTGGAAGCCAGGATCACCGTGCTCGGAACCGATTCGTGCCGGAGATGGCGAATGGCGATCATCGTGGCGATGCAGCCCTGCCCGAAGCCATTGTAAGCGCCCGTGGCGAGCATCTTGCCGGCCTTGATCGCGTCGATCGCTTCCTTGGTTCCGTTGATGCCGACGATCAGCGCTTTGCTGCCGACCTCGGCTAACGCGTCCATGGCGCCGATCGCCTCGGCGTCATTGGCCGCCATGACGCCTGCGACGTTCGGGTTGGATTGCAAGAGATTTTCCATGACCTGGAGCGACTGGAGCCGCTGGTAGTTGCCTGTTTGCGAGGCGACGAGCTTCACATCGGGAAACTCCTTGATCGCGTCCTGGAAGCCCCTTAGCCGATCTTGCGCCGTCAGAGAGCCGCGAACGCCCTCGATAATGACGACTTCGCCCTTGCCGCCCATCGCCTTCAGCATGGCCAGACCGGTCAGTTTGGCGAGCGTATAGTCGTCGGCGCCGACGAACGCGACGAAATCGCCGCCGGCGGCGTGATCAGTGACGTTGACGACCGGGATGTTCGCGGCGTTGAGTTTTTGCACTCCCGGCACCATCGCCTTCGAGTCGACCGGCGCCATCACGATGGCGTCGGGCTTCTTGATGATCAGGTCGTCGATTTCGCTCGTCTGCTCGGAAATGCTGTCGGGCTGCGTCGGCACATATTGCAAGACTTTAGCGTGCATGATTTCCGCCGCCTTCGCCGCCCCGAGGCGCTCGGCTTGAAAGAACGGGTTCGTCTGGTTCTTGGTCAGTACGGCGATCGTCTCGTTGTCGGCATAGGCTTGGCCCGAGAGAGCCGTGGCGACCCCCAATGCGAGCATAGTGGCGATTGAACGCTTCATTTGGTTTCCTCCCTTTGTAAAGCTAAACGCGGCGGCGACCGCCGCGCAGATCGAGCCCAACCGCTAGCATGATGATCACGCCGGTCGCCAGAGGGCGCGAAGCGGCTGCGATGCGCAGCAGGTTCACGCCATTCAGCGCCAGCGTCGGCCGTCATCAGCGTTGTTATGGGATTGTGATCCTTGGCGGAGAGCGCCGCCACCGCATGAGCCACGGCGTTCACGCATGAAGTCACGGACAAGCCGAGCGTGTCCATCGCGTCGGCTGGCGCTTTAAGCGCGCCACTGCCGAACGCCGCCCTGTGGGGCGGCCCGCTGTAAACGAAAATCGCTTCCATCCCGTTCGGGCGCCTTCGGTCCCGTGGCGATGATCGCCGATAGCGACCCATCTGACGAGTAGACAAATCCCAGTCGCGCGCCCGGGTCCATCGCGTGGATGTCCGTTTTGGATATTATGCAAGTCATGCACGATTCCGAACGGTGTTTCGGCTCTGAATATCGACCCGTTTCGGCGTCCAATATTGGCTCCGACGCAGATTTGACGATGAAATCCGACTTGGCGGCAGGTCAACGGATTGCCGCCGCAAGCATTTTTGATTTTCCGCGCATCCTACACGGCGCCGCGGCGGTCATGCAAAAAGACATTTGGCGAAAACATATGATATCAACGGCCTGCCGAAGAAATCCGATCGGCGCGGTCAATAAATATGCGGCAGAGCCAATGTTGGACGCCTGTTGGGGTCAATTGCAGCGCCGAGTTACAATTAAGGTTTGACGTGGAAGCCGACGATCCCTTCGACCTCGAGCGATTCGTGACGGCGCAGGCGCCGATCTTCGAAATCGCGCTTGGCGAGCTGAAGGCGGGCCAAAAGCGCAGCCACTGGATGTGGTTCGTCTTCCCGCAGCTGCGCGGCCTCGGCCGCTCCTCGATGGCGCAGTTCTATGGCGTCGGCTCCCTCGACGAGGCGCGCGCCTATCTCGCTCATCCGCTGCTCGGAACGAGATTAGAGATCGCCACCGAGGCGGTCCTGGCGATCAAGGAGCGATCCCTCTATGCAATTTTCGGCGCGCCGGACAACATGAAGTTCCATTCCTCGATGACCCTGTTCGCGCGCGCGGCCGCAGACGACAACAGCGCATTCCAGAGGGCGCTCGATCGTTACTGCGAGGGCCGCATGGACCAACGCACTCTGGCGCTCCTCGACGCGGGAACGAGCTGACGCGCGGCGCCACGCCGCAACGACGACCGGCGCGCGGAGCGGCTTGAGCGGCGCGCGTTCTAGGCCTTCAATCCCTCCGTTTCGATGGGCAGGCTGCGGATGCGCCTGCCTGTGGCGGCGAAGATGGCGTTGCAAAGGGCCGGAATCACCGGCGGCAGAGCCGGTTCGCCGAGACCGGTCGGCGGATGGTCGGTGGTGAGGAAATGCACCTCGACAGGCGGGGCCTGATCCATGCGCAGCGGTTTCACGCTGTCAAAATTGGCCTGCGCCACACGGCCGCGATCGATGGTGATCGCCTGACCCAGCGCGGCGCCGAGCCCATCGAGCGCCGCGCCCTGAACCTGATTCTCGGCGCCGCTGGGATTGACGATCGGACTGCCGACGTCGCCGACCACCCAGACATGATCGAGCTTGACGTCGCCCGAAGTCGCCACCGTCGCTTGCACCACCTCGGCGAAATAGCCGAGATGGCTGAAATAGAAGGCGACGCCTTTGCCGGTGCGCTTGGGAAGCGCGTCGCGACGCCCCCAGTCGGAAACCTCCGCGACGCGGAGCAGCACGTCACGCATGCGGCCGGTGTCGAAATCGCGCAAGGCGTTGGGCTTGCCGGATGAATTGACCAACACCCGCGGCTCCCCCAGCAGGGAGAGGCGAAACTCCAGCGGGTCTCTGCCGGCGTGATGCGCAAGTTCGTCGATGAAGGATTGAAACACGAAGCCGAGCGCGTTGGAGCGCGGCGCGCGCAGCGGGCCGGTCGGCACGCCCAGTTCCATCACCGACTGGCCGTATTCGAGATGCGGAACGAGCTGCGCAGGGAATTCGTTGGCGTCCATCGCCGCGGAGTCGGCAAGTTTGCCGCTCCTCCCGAATGTCACGAAATGATCGCTGAATGCGACCAGCCCGCCCGCGCCGTCGAGGCCGCCCTTAAAAAAGTGGAAGCCCGCCGGCCGATAAAAGTCGTGCTGGATATCGTCCTCGCGGTTCCACAACAGCTTGACCGGCGCGCCGGCGCGCTTGGAGATCCAGGCGGCCTCGGCCATGAAATCGCTGCGCAGGCGCCTTCCGAAGCCGCCGCCAACTCGCGTCATATTGACCGTGACCTCCGTCTCGGGAATTCCCAAGGCCGCCGCCACCAGCTTGGCGCCCGGTCCGGGGTTCTGCGTCGGCGCCCAGAGCACGACCTTGCCCTCAGCGAAATGCGCGGTGCAGTTCTGCGGCTCGAGACTGATATGGGCGAGGAACGGATAGGAATAGGCCGCTTGCACGACGCGAGCGGCGCCCTGGAGCGCGGATGCGACATCGCCGTCACGACGCAGATAGGCCGCCGGCGCCCCTTGGGCGAGCTTGGCCGCTTCGCGCGCGAACAACTCGCTGCTTTGAGCGGAGGTCGGGCCCTCGTCCCAAGCAATCTCGAGCCTCTCGCGAGCTCGATTCGCCGCCCACCAGCTCTTGGCGACAATGGCGACGCCGTCGCTGACGCCCTCGAGATCGCCGCCGGGGTTGGCCTCGCTCGCCCTGACGATGAAGGCGTCGCGCACGCCGGGCAGCGCCTTCACGGCGTCGACATTCGCGCTCGTCACCGTGCCGCCGAAGACGGGGCATTTCTGGAAGACGGCGTAGAGCATGCCGGGCACGACGACGTCGATGCCGAAGAGCGGCTGGCCGGTCACGATCTTGGCGTTGTCGACGCCGGGCGTCCATTGGCCGATGATCCGAAAGGTCTTCGGGTCCTTGAGCGTCACGCTGGCGAGATCCGGCGCCGGCAATGTCGCGGCTTTCGACGCCAGCTCGCCGTAGCCGAGCGAACGTCCGCTCGTCCGATGACGGACGACGCCCGCCTCGGCGCTGCATTCCGACGGCGGGACGTTCCAGCTCTGCGCCGCCGCGGCCACGAGCATTTGCCGCCCGGCGGCGCCGACGCGGCGCAGGGGATCGTAGTTGAGCGGCGTCGCCATGCTGCCGCCCGCGAATTGCTGGCCGAATTTGCCGGCGTCGAGCGGCGCCTGTTCGATGCGCACGTTCTTCCATTCGACGTCGAGCTCCTCGGCGATCACCATCGGCAGCATCGTCTTGATGCCTTGGCCGATTTCCGGATTCTTCGACATGATTGTGACGACGCCGTCGGGCGCGATGCGGATGAAGGCGTTGAGCGGCGCAGCCTCGCCTGCGCCGCCGACGGACGTTTCCGCCATCGCGACGTCCGCCAGCGGCGGCAGCATCGCGTGCAACAACAGCCCCCCGCCAGCCGCGGCGCTCGCCTTCAGGAAGGCGCGGCGCGAGGGAACGGAAGAGAATGACGCAGGGGCGGCGCGGCCTTCAGAGCCTACAGCGGTCATGGCGCTCATGGTCACTTCACCTCCGCCGCGTTCGCTTGGGCGAGCGCCGCGTTTTTGATTCCGGCGCGGATGCGTGAATAGGCGCAGCAGCGACAGACGTTGCCGCTCATCGCCGCGTCGATCTCATGATCGCTGGGATGCGGGTTTTTCGACAGCAGCGCGGTCGCGGACATGATTTGACCGGCTTGGCAATAGCCGCACTGGGGCACGTCGAGCTCCATCCAGACGGCCTGCAGCGTCTTGCCGACAGGGTCGGCGGCCATTCCTTCGATGGTGGCGACGGCGGCCTTGCCGACGCTCGAGATCGGCGTCAGGCAGGAGCGCACCGCCTCGCCGTCGAGAAGGACGGTGCAAGCGCCGCAGAGCCCGACGCCACAGCCGAACTTGCTGCCCTTCAAATCGAGTTCGTCGCGCAGCACCCAGAGAAGCGGGGTGTCTTCGTCGACATCGACCGTTCGCTTCAAGCCGTTCACTTCGATCGTATAAGCCATCATCCGCGCCTCTGGTCTCTATCGTCGAGTTTGCGCTCGCCTTTGCACTGACTGGACCGCTGACAAAAATCGCAATTTGGCGATCGTTAGCGCCAACCGCCATGGACAGCCGATCGCTGCGAAGCGGCTGGCGAAGTCGACGGCGGCCCGTTCGGCTCCTCAAACTACGATCGCCGCGCCATTCTCGGCGCCCGCCCGAGATTCCCGGCCGGGATCATGCCACGCCCTCCGCGCAGCCCACTTTGACGGCATGACAAAGCCGTTTCGCGCGCAAGAATGATCGCCGATTGGGAAGACTTCATGGCAAGGAGAACAAACCTTCGTTACCGGACGCTCGCAGCCGATCCGTTGAAAAGCTCCTGCTTGCGGCGGATTGCGCGGCTCTTCGCTGAGTCTTCGACCCGCTCGTCGCTCCAACGGCGCGATAATCGAAAACTTTACGGGCGAGCGCCCGCCCTCGCCGAGCCTCTCCGGCGCTCGAGCGAAAGGGGCGTCGCTCGCGATGGGCGCCGCGCGCAAAACTTCACTTCACGGCGCGTTCTTCAGAGCGGCGATGATGTCCGCGCGCTCCTTGGGGTCGGCAATGCCGACGAGGGTCTTCGCGGTGCCCGGCAGGAACTTGCTCGGCGCCGTCAGAAATTTATCGAGATCGGCTTCGGTCCAGTCGCCCCCGGCGTTCCGCAGCGCCGCCGAATAGGCGTAATATTCCGTGCGCGCCTTCCGGGCCCCCACGATGCCATGTAGCGGAGGCGCCACCCGAAGCGTCCCGCCCGTCTCGATGCTGTGGCATACGACGCATTGTTTCAGCGGCCCGTCGGCGCCGACCGGCCTCGCCTCGAACCGATAGCGACTCGCTTCGGCCGTTTGCAGGCCGGGCATCCCGACCGCCCAGCCGATGCCCGCCACGACGGCGATTATGACCACGGCGGCCGCAACATAAGAGGCAACCCGCTGCATGGTTTGCACCCGCGTAACAGCGCCTGCATCCACGGCCCGACGCCGACCCTGCAAGCGTATTCGGCCATAGCCGGAAGCGCGTCGATCGTCGTTGATGATCGTCAATTTCGTCCGACATCGTCGATTCCGCGCCGCGTCGCGCCGCCGGCGCCTGGCAAGATCGGCCGGCCCTAGCGATCCGGGCCCTTCGACTTTGGACGAGGTCAGCCGCTCCGTTGCGTTATGTCAAAACGCCCGGCACGGGATGCCGCATTATTTTCCCGAGGCCGGCGCGTAAGAACGCGACGCCGGGAGGAGCGGGGGAGGGCGGCGTAGGCTGTGACACAAGGCTGCACCAAGCTCGAGGGGCCAGGCTGCGTTGTCTGTCACGTCGGGCGACGGAGCGATTGGCGCGATCTCGACGAGGCGGCGAGCGGCGTGCTCGAGGCCGGCCGGCGGCGGCGTGAATATGGTTCGGGCGAGGTCGTCTTCGCGCAGGGGGAACGCAACGACGGCGTGCACTGCGTCTCCGGCGGCACGGTCGGAATCCGCAGGCTCGACGCCAACGGCAACTCGGTGCTGTTGGGGCTCGCCTATCCCGGCGACACGATCGGATACCGTTCGTTCCTCACCGGCAGCGAGCACAAGACCAGCGCGGAGGCGCTGGGTCCCAGCGTGGTGTGCCATATCGACCGCGCGACGATCACGGCGCTGTTAGCCGGCAATCCGGCGTTTGGCCTGCGATTTCTCAAACGCTCGATCTTCGAGCTTGAACACGCTCACGACACGATGTTCCGTCAGGCGACGCTGTCGAACCGCCACCAGCTCGTGCACCTCCTGCTCGTCCTCGTGCGACGGCACGGCCGGCGGCACTCGAACGGCTCGCAATCGATCGATCTGCCGGTGTCGCGACGGGACCTCGCATCGATGATCGGCACGCGCCACGAGACGATCTCGCGCATTATCGGCCGACTTGAGACCGATGGAATGGCCCACTTTTCCGGCCGGCAGGTCATAATCCCCAGCGTGGAAGCCCTCGCAGCCGAAATCCATTGGCTTATTCCGGCGTGATCCCGCGCATCGTCAGTCATATCCGAAAAAATTGACGATCGTCATCGCCGTCCGCCGAGGCCCGCGTTAGCGCATCTCCTGCACAAATCTCAAAAAAGGGCGGGCCATGGACGCCACTTGCAATCCCGACATCGATTACCGGGCCTGCCTGGGGCCCGACCCCGACGAACCGATGCATGGCGGCGTCAGCCGCCGCCAGTTGCTGAAGTTCTGCGCCGGCATCGCCGCCACGATGGGGCTCTCGGCGGCCGATGGCGTGCGCATGGCGGAGGCGGCGATCGCGCCGGCAAGGCCGCCGGTCATCTGGCTGCACGGGCAGGAGTGCACCGGGTGCACGGAATCGCTGCTGCGATCCTACCACCCGACCATTGAATCGATCCTCCTCGACGTCATCTCGCTCGATTATCACGACACGCTGTGCGTCGGCGCCGGAGAGCAGGCGCTGGCCTACAAGCACGCGATGATGGCGAAGAACAAGGGCAAGTATGTGCTGGTGACCGAGGGCGGGACGCCGATGAAAGACGGCGGCATCTACTGCAAGGTCGGCGGCAAGACCCAGGCGGAACTTGTCCGCGAGGCCGCCGAGGGGGCGGCCGCCGTCATCGCCATCGGCTCGTGCGCCTCCTGGGGCGGCATCCAATCGGCCGACCCGAACCCGACCGGCGCAGTCGGCACGCACGAGGTCATTCCCGGCACGACGGTGGTCAACATTCCCGGCTGCCCGCCCAGCCCCTATAACTTCCTGTCGACCGTTCTCTATCTTCTGACGTTCGGTCGGCCGCCCGAACTCGATCAGCTGAACCGGCCGAAATTCGCCTACGGGCGATTGATCCATGAGAACTGCGAGCGGCGGCCGCATTTCGACGCCGGACGCTTCGCGCTCGAGTTCGGCGACGAAGGGCACCGTCAGGGTTTCTGCCTCTACAAGATCGGCTGCAAGGGTCCCGAAACCTACGCAAACTGCCCTTCGATCGGATTCGGCGACGTCGGCTTCGGCTCGTGGCCGGTGGGAACCGGGCATCCATGCTTCGGCTGCACCGAGAAGGACACGGGCTTCCGCAAGCCGCTGCATGCGCTGGCCACGGTCAAGACCCTGACGCCGCCGACCGCCTTCCCGCAGGTCGGCGCCGCAGAGGGCAAGGGCGTCAGCGGCGGCGCCGCGGCGGCGGTTGGCGTCGTCGGAGGCCTCGTGGTGGGCGCCGGCGCGATGCTGCTCAAGCAGATGAGCGACGACAAGCCAAGCGGACCGGACGCACCGAATAAGGGGGCCTAGCCATGAGCGAGGTCGACCGCAGGGATTTCCTCAGGGGCGCCGGCTTTGCCGCCGCGGCGGCGGCCGCGCCCACCGAGGCCATGGCGGGCATCGCGCGGCCGCCGAAGGAGATATCGCCGCAGGCGGTGGGCATGCTTTACGACTCGACGCTCTGCATCGGCTGCAAGGCGTGCGTGGCGGCCTGCAAAGCGGCCAACAATATGCCGCCCGACATCCCGGAGGATCTGAGGGGCTGGAACGAGAATACCTGGGATTCCCCGGAGGATCTATCCGGGCGCACGCTCAACGTCATCAAGGTCTATCGCAATGGCGCAGCGGAGCAGAAGGACCGCGAGATCAACGGCTTTGCCTTCGTCAAGCGGCATTGCCTGCATTGCGTCGACCCGTCGTGCGTCTCGGTCTGCCCGGTCGGCGCCATGCGTAAGGACGCGGTGACCGGCATCGTCACCCACAATGCGGACGCCTGCATCGGTTGTCGCTACTGCGTCTACAGCTGTCCGTTCGGGGTTCCGCAATTCGACTTCAACAATCCCCTGGGAAAGATCGCAAAGTGCCAGTTCTGCAGCCACCTGCAGAAAGAGGGCAAGATCCCCGCCTGCTGCGACGTATGTCCGACCGGCGCGTCGCTGTTTGGCGCGGTCAAGGATCTCGAGCAGGAGATTGAGCGACGGACCACCGCCGCTCCCGGCAGCGCTTATCAGTTCCCGCGCGGCAAGCTCGGTGAAAATCGGCCGCCCAATGCGGCGACGATTCCGACCTACTTCAAGGGAGTCTATGGAGAACACGAGGCTGGCGGCGCCCAGGTGCGTTATCTCGCCGCCCTGCCGTTCCCAAGACTCGGGCTGCCGACAGTCGGGCCGCAGTCTCCCGCCTCGATCGCCGAAGGCATGCAACACACGATCTACCACTGGTTGATCGCGCCGATTGTCGCCTTCTTGGGGTTCGCGTTTCTTGCTCGTCGCAATATGGCGCAAATCCACGACGACGACGCGCCGAAGTCTCGAGGGGGTTGACCGTGAGCACCGCCACGCCGCTGCGCAGAAGTCTCGTAACGCCGACCATGCTGGTGCTCGTCGCTCTGGTGGTGATCGGCTTTTACTTCCTCCTGCTGCGATTTCTCTTTGGGCTTGGCGCGGTCGCCAACATCAACTCCGGCTACCCCTGGGGAATCTGGGTCGTCGTCGACGTCATCATCGGCACCGCGTTCGGCTGTGGCGGGTTCGCCATGGCGTTGCTGGTCTATATCTTCAATCGCGGCGAATACCATCCGTTGATGCGGCCGGCGCTGCTCAGCGGATTATTCGGTTATACGCTTGGCGGCTTCGCCGTAATCTTCGATCTCGGCCGATATTGGCAGGCCTACAATCTGCTGCTGCCGTGGTACGCGCAGCTGAACTCGGTGATGTACGAGGTCGCGCTTTGCGTGATGGCTTATGTGGTGGTGCTTTGGATCGAGTTTTCGCCGACGTTCTTCGAACGCTTCGGCCGGTCCGGGACCAAGCGCGGGCTTGATCGCTGGATGTTCGTCATCGTCGCGCTCGGCGTCCTGCTGCCGACGATGCACCAGTCTTCGCTCGGATCGATGCTGCTGGTGATGGGATACCGACTCTCCCCCCTGTGGTTCACGATGTGGTTGCCGGCGTTGTTCGTGATCAGCGCGCTGGCCATGGGCTACGGGGTGGTGATGGTCGAAGCGACGGTCGTATCCAAGACCTTCGCGCTGCCGTCCGAGCAGGCGCTGATCTCGAAGCTGTCGACGGTCGTCGGTTGGATCACCGTCGCTTGGCTCGTGCTGCGCTTTGGCGATCTGATCGCCCGCGACGCGCTGTCGCTGGCTTTCGCCGGCAGCGTCAGGGTCCTCATGTTTTGGATCGAGAACGCCTTGCTCCTCGCCGCCGCTCTGGTCTTCGTCACCCCGGCCGGGCGCGCGAGCCAGCGGGCTTCGTTCCTCGGCGCCGTCGCGCTGCTCGCCGGCGGATCGCTCTATCGCCTCGACGCCTATCTGATCGGGTATCAGCCGATCAGCAATTGGTCGTACTTCCCCTCCCTGCCCGAGCTGATGGTGTCGATCGGCGTCGTTGCGCTCGAGGCGCTTCTCTATCTCGTCTTCATCAAGACCTTGCCCGTGCTGCACGGCGATGCCGCGCATCGCTAAAAGGAGACTGCCTTGACCCGCATCACGATCGACCCCATCACCCGCATCGAGGGGCACTTGCGCATCGACTGCGAAGTCGACGGCGGCAAGGTGACCAAGGCATGGTCCTCGGGCCAGATGTGGCGGGGGATCGAGCTCATCCTCAAAGATCGCGACCCGCGCGACGCCTGGATCTTCACGCAACGAATCTGTGGCGTTTGCACGACGGTGCACGCGATCACCTCGGTGCGCGCGGTGGAGAACGCGCTGAGTCTCGAAGTGCCGCTCAATGCCCAGTATATCCGCAACATGATCGTCACGGCGCACGGCATACACGACCATATCGTGCATTTTTATCAGCTCGCCGCGCTCGACTGGGTCGATATCGTCTCCGCCCTCAAGGGCGATCCGGAGGGGGCTTCCAAGCTCGGGGCGAGCCTGTCCGACTACAAGGCCAACAGCGTCCCCAACATCCGGTCGGTGCGCGACAAGCTGCAGACCTTCGTCGACAGCGGCAATCTCGGCGTGTTCGCCTCGGGCTACTGGGGCCACCCGGCCATGAAGCTGCCTCCGGACGTCAACCTGCTGGCGGCGACGCACTACATCCAGGCGCTCGACGTGCAGCGCATCGCCAACAAGATCGTCACCGTCCTGGGATCCAAGACGCCGCACATCCAGAACCTCGCAGTCGGCGGGGTGGCGAATGCGATCAATCCCAATAGCCAATCGACCCTGACGATAGAACGGCTATACGCAATCAAGGCGTGGATCGACGAGCTCGGCGACTTCGTCCACAACGCCATGATGAACGACGTCGCCGCGGTCGGCGCGCTCTATGCGGATTGGACGAAATACGGCGCCGGCGTCACCAATTATCTCTCGGTTCCCGATCTCCCGCTCGACACCAAAGGCACGCAGTTCGAGCTTCCCGGCGGCTACATCCCCGCCGCCGACCTGACGAAGTTCCAGGCGATCACCAGCTATCAGGACGCCTATTTCCGCGACGGCGTCAAGGAAGCGGTCAAGCACTCGTGGTATGAGTATTCGGGCGAGAGCGCGGCGCTGCATCCCTACGACGGTCAGACCAACCCAAAATACGACGACTTCCACGACGACGGGAAATACTCTTGGGTCAAGGCGCCGACCTTCCTCGACAAACGCGCGCAGGTCGGTCCGCTCGCCAACGTGCTCGGCATGTATGCCGCCGGCCACGAGCCGACCAAGCGGCACCTGACCAAGCTGGTCGAGGTCGCCAGCAAGGTCGCGGGCGCGCAGATCCCGCTCACCGCGCTGCACTCGACGATCGGACGCATCGCGGCGCGCGCCGTGCGCTGCGCGGTGTTGCACGAGGCCCTGCAGAACCAGTGGCAGCTGCTGCTCGACAATATCGCCAGGGGGGATTTCCGCACCTTCAATCGGCCGGTGTTCCCCAAGGGCGAGGTGCGTGGCTTCGGTTATCACGAGGCGCCGCGCGGCGTGCTCTCGCACTGGGTCGTGATCAAGGACGGAAAGATCGATAACTATCAGGCGGTCGTGCCTTCGACCTGGAACGCCGGCCCGCGCGACCAGAACGACGAGCCCGGCCCCTATGAGGCCTCGCTCATCGACACTCCGGTCGCCGACGCCAGTCTCCCGCTCGAGGTGCTGCGCACAGTGCACTCGTTCGACCCGTGCCTCGCCTGTGCGGTGCATATGGTCGACGCCGAGAAGCGGCCGATCGTTCAAGTCAAGGCGATGTGATGGATGGATCGATCGCGAGCGTCCTCGTCCTCGGCCTCGGCAACATCCTCCTATCGGACGAGGGGGTCGGCGTACGCGTCGTCGAGGCGCTCGACGCGTCGCATGACCTGCCCGACGGGGTTGAGGTGCTCGACGGCGGCACCTCGGGCATGGAACTGCTCGACATGGTCGCGGACCGCGACTGCCTGATCGTCGCCGACGCCGTGAACGCCGATGGGCCGGCCGGTCGCCTGATCCGCCTCGAAAACGACGACATCAGGATGCTGTTCGAGACACGGTTCTCGCCGCATCAATTGGGTCTCTCCGATCTGCTCGCCACGCTGCGCCTTATGGACAAAGCGCCGCGACGGGTCGTCGTCATCGGCGTCGTCCCGCAGAAACTGAGCCTCGGCCTGGACCTGTCTGCGGCCGCCGCCGCCGGACGCGATGCGGCGGTGACCATGATCGTCGATGAACTCACCCATCTCGGCATGGCGCCGACGCCGCGGCTGCAATAGGATCTTCGCAAGAATGTGCATCGCCGTTCCAGCTGAAGTGGTGTCGATCGACGGGCCGATGGCGCTCGTCGACGTTTATGGCAAGCGCTTCGTTGTCAGTCTGATGATGATGTCGGACACGGTGCAGCCGGGCGATTTCGTCGCCCTGCAGGCGCAACGCTACGCGGTGGCCAGGATCGCGCGTGAGGACGCTCAAGCGGCGAAGCTTTTCTTTGAAGATATTTTCCCCGAACTCGCCGCCCGGGCGCAGATCGCGCGCGTCGGTTAAAGCTGTCGCCATGAAATTCCGCGTGATTTCCGCGATCAGCGCCGCGTGCTGGCGCTGATCGGGCGATTTCGGCGCATCGACGCCGCGATGCGGGATTTGCCGGTGTGCGAGGCGTTGGCGACGGGATCGGCGGAGCGGGTCTCGTTCGGCATGAATATGCGACGGCGGCGCTAGTTCGAAACGTTGGGCGCGGGCGCGCCGGCGCCCGATAAGGCCATGGCGACGACGGCGGCGAAGATCACCGTCCCGCCGACCAGCGTCGCCGCCGCCGGCGTCTCCCCGAACGCCAACCAAACCCAGACGGGGCCGAAAATCGTCTCGGTCTGCGCGAGCAAGGTCTGGCCGACCGCGGGCACGGACGGCGCGCCGCGCAGGAACAAGACGAAGCCCAGCCCCATCAAGACGAAGCCGGCGGCGAAGGCGGTGAGCGCTTCGAAAAGCGGCGGCGTCAGCGTCGCGCCCTCACTGAGCGCGACGCCGGCCGCGACGAACGCCGAGAAAACGCCGTAGCCGACCATCGCCGGGCCGAAGTCGCGTTTGGGCGCGAGGCGCATGCATATGCTGACGACGGCGAAGCTCAGCGCGCAGAGAAGCCCCCAGACGTCGCCGGCGACATGGCCGGCCTCGAACCCGCCGCCGACGATCACCGCGAGGCCGCAAAAACCGAGCGCCACCGCGCCGATCTGCCTGATGCCGAGCCGCTCGCCCAGGATGAGAAAGCCGAGGATGGCCGAGAGCAACGGCGCGCAGGACGAGAGGAACAGCGCATTGGCGACGCTGGTGAGTTTCAGCGCGACGACGAAGCCGATCGCGGCGAGGCTCAGCGCGAGGGTGGCGACGAGTCCGAGCGGCCCCAGCGCTAGGAACCCGGCGAGGGTCGCGCCGCGGCCCTTTGAGCGCGCGAGCAACGCGAAAGCGACGGCGACGCCGAGCCCGCGATAGATCAGGAATTGCCAGGCGTCGAGATGCGGCGCCAGACGGATGAACACGCCGGTGAAGCTCCAGCACAGCCCGCCGGCGAGCACGCTGAGCGCGCCGGCGAGGGAGTGGGTCTGCGATCTCGCCGCCGCCGCGTCGGCCATGCTACCGACCCGTCCACACCGGAGGCCGCTTCTCCGCGAAGGCGCGCGGACCCTCCCGAGCGTCTTCCGAGGCCAGCAGCGCTTCATAGACCGCGACGCGGCCGGAGCGCATCGCGGCGAACGTCTCTTCGACGGAAAGTCCCTCGCCCGCGCGCGTCAGCGCCTTGGCGGCGCGCGTCGACAGCGGCGCCTTGGATGCGATCGTCGCGGCGAATTCGCGTGCGGCGCTCATCAACGAGCCCAGCGGCGCGACCCGGTTGACGAGGCCCAGGCGCAAGGCTTCCCCAGCGTCGACGCGCCGACCGGTCAGCAACAGCTCCATCGCCAGCGCGGGCGCGATGCGGCGCGGCAGCCGCTGCACGCCGCCGGCGTTGGCGACGAGGCCGAGCCCGGACTCGGGAAGCGCGAATTCGGCGCCTTCGGCCGCGACGATCAGATCACACGCCAGCGCCAATTCGAAGCCGCCGCCGAAGGCCAAGCCGTTGACCGCCGCGATCACGGGCTTGTCGAGGTCGAAGAATTCGGTGATGCCGGCAAAGCCGCCGGGGCCGTGATCGGCTTCGCCGCCTTCGCCCTGCGCGGCGGCCTTCAAGTCCCAGCCCGCGCAGAAGAACCTGTCGCCGGCGCCCGTCAGGATCGCGACGCGCGCTTCCGGGTCATCCTGGAAGGCGCGAAAGGCGACGTAGAGCGCGTGGCTCGTCGCCGCGTCGACGGCGTTGGCCTTGGGCCTATCGAGCGTCACCTGATAGAGCGCGCCGTGGCGCGCGACATGAACGGACGTCGTCATGGGGAATTCCTTTCGATCCTGCCTATGGTTTCGGCGGCGCCGGCGTCGCCATATTCGAGGAACTCGTAGTAGCGCTGGTGAGGATCGGTGACCCTGTGCGCGTGCTTGATCGGGCGCCAATATTGTTCGGTGCGGCTGGCCATCTCCCGGACATAGGCGAGCACGCCGTTGCCGTTGCCGTAGCCGCAATAGACGCAGTTGAAGGCCTCGATCCAATTGAGATAGGCGAGGCGCTGGCGATCGATCACGATGTATTGCGAGCGGCGGACCTGCGGGATGCGGTAGACGCGAAGACAGATCGCCTGGTAGAGGCTCGCCCACGCATCGAGGAGGAAGAGCGGAACGACCATCGAATAGATCACCGGCGCGGTGAGGATCGCGCCGATCGGCGACCGCGCCATGAAAGTGACGATGCCCATGCGCAAGCGGCGATGCTCGATCGTGACGCCGTGCTCGAACTCGACGATGCCCTCTTTAATGCGCCACCCCAGCGCCGTGCGGCGGCTCTCGATCTCGCGGTCCAATTCATCCTGCAGCCGGACGATCTCGCTCGCCAACTCCTGCATCCGCAGCGTCATCTCGTTTGTTCCTCGCGGGTTTCCCAATGGTCCGCCATTGGGCGCGGCGGCGGCGCGATAGAGGTAGTGGGAACGCTCGCCTCCCGCTTCCCCGTTCGCTCAGGGTCCGAACCCTTGGCGCCGAAACTGCGCCATCCCGGCCGCGCGCACAATGGCGGCGGCGCCCCGAGCGAAACTGCAATTGATATCGCAGGATAAGAAAAAGACGCGACGGCTTGCCAAGGGGCCTCTCGATGCTCGACAACGCGCGCGCCCGTGCGTCGTTAGGCCGCGCGTCGAATTGCGGGCAGGGCCGCGACGTCTCGCCCGGGCGGCCGGGAAAACAGGAAGAATGTCCGCGTGAGCGTCCTCGCCGTCAAGCTGATCGTCACGCCGCTGATGATTCTCGCCGCCAGCCTCGTGGGACGGCGCTGGGGCGACGCCATGGGCGGCTGGCTCGTCGGCCTACCGCTGACGTCGGGGCCTGTCGCGGTGTTTCTCGCGGTCGAACACGGTCCGGGTTTCGCCGCCGAGGCGAGCGCGGGCTCGCTCGCGGGCGTCGTCGCGCAGGCCGGCTTCTGCCTGGCCTATGCGTTCGCGGCGCCGCGGGGCTGGCCGGCCGGGCTGCTCGCCGGCGCCGGCGCCTTCGCGGCGAGCGCCTTCGCCTTGCAGGCCGGCCAGCTCGCGCCGGCGATCCTGTTCGCCCTTGCGCTCGGCGCGCTCGTGGTCACGCTCCGTTTCCTGCCGCGCGACTTTCGCGCGCCGGCGCCGACCCGAGCGCCGTGGTGGGAAATTCCCGCGCGCATGGCGTTGGTGACGGCGCTGGTGGTGGCGGTGACTTCGTTCGCCTCCCTGCTCGGCGCGCGAGCCAGCGGGATCGTCGCGACCTTTCCGCTGATCGGCGCGGCGCTCGGCGTCTTCGCCCATCGCGCGCACGGGCCCCGCGCCGGCGTCGCGGTTCTCAGGGGCATGGCGAGCGCCTTATTCGCCTTTGCGTTTTTCTTTTTCGTCGTCGGCCTCGCGATTCCGCGCGCCGGCCTCGTCCTCGCCTTCGCGGCCGCGACGCTCGCGGCGCTCCTCGTGCAAGCCGCCACGCTGAGGCTGGCGCGCGGCGCGAGGCCGCGCCGCGCCGCGTGAACCGCAAAGGAAATGGCCGGGGCATAGCGCGTCCGTCTTTCGACGGGCTATAGGGCGTTCGGAAGAACGCCCGTCCTTCGACGGGCTACGGGGCGTTCGGAAGAACGCCCGTCCTTCGACGGGCTACGGGGCGTTCGGCCATCCCGAGGCGATTGCGCGGCAATCGTCCGGCGCGCGTCGATCGTTGGGGCCGACGTTATTCCTGTCCGTCGGGGCCGCGATGTTCCCAATGGCCCATCATGTGGCCCTCATGACGCCCGTGCTCTCTGAGGGTCATCAACAGCGGGCCGAAATGGCGCTTCTGCGTTTCGTCCAGGCTGTCGAAAAGCGGCTTGGCCGCGCTGGCGATCGCCTTGAGATTGGCCGAAGCCTTGGCCAGGCGATCCGACATCATGTTCATGTGATCGATCGGCGAGGGGCGCTCGCCGCCGTGCATCGCCTCGTGCATCGCGTGAATCTGTTCCATGCGCGCCTTGGCGGCGTCGCGCACGGCGGCTTCGAACGGCGCCCAATTCTTCTCCTGGTCGGACGTGAGCTTCAGCGCCGCCTTCATGCCGGCCAGACGCGCGTCGAGCATGAAAGCGCGCCCTTCCGCCATCGCCCGCATTTCGCCCGCGGGCGAGGACGGATCGCCGGGCGCGGCGGCGGCGCCGAGCGCAAAGACCGAGCCGGCAAGCGCCGCGGCGGCAAGAGAAATAACAATGAGCCTTTTCATCGGATCGCCTTTCCCATTGGAATCGACGGCTGAGGCTCTACCCAGGCCACATTACTTTCAAGTTACATTCGTGTAACGGCGCCGGCGAATCGCCCGCGCCATTGACGCAGGCCGGCGCATCCCGCAATGCTCGGTCCTCGCGGAGGAATAGGCATGAGCGAGGGCGGCGTCATCGGCAAATTGGCTCACGGCCTTGCGGCCGGGAGCGGCGTCCTCAGCGCCTGGATCGGCGTCAACGACGCCGCGATCGCCGACGCGCTGGCGCGCGAATCCTTCGACGCGGTGACGCTCGACATGCAGCACGGCGGCGTCGACTTCATTGGCGCGACGCGGGCGATTCTCGCGGTCGCGCTGGCGGGAAAGCCGACGATCGTGCGAATTCCCGTTGGCGATTTCGCCTGCGCGAGCCGTCTTGCCGACGCCGGCGTGGCGGCGATCGTCGCGCCGATGATCAACAACGCCGAAGACGCGCACCGCTTCGCCGAATTCATGAAATTCCCGCCGCTCGGGCAGCGCTCGTGGGGGCCGCGCGCGGCGCTTGTCCTCAGCGGCTTGATCGGCCCCGCTTATCTCCACAGCGCCAACGCGATGACGCTGGCGATCGCGATGATCGAGACGCGCGAGGCGCTCGAAGCGATCGACGAAATCTTAGGCACGCCGGGAATCGACGGCGTGTTCGTCGGGCCGTCCGATCTTTCGATCGCGCTCAATCGCGGCGCCGTCGTCGATCCCCATGGCGCCGACGTCGACGCCGCGCTGTCGCGGATCGTTGAGAGCGCGAAAGCGCACGGCAAGTTCGTCGGGTTGTTCTGCTTCGACGGCGCGCGCGCCAAATCCGCGCTGGCGCGCGGCTTCGCCTTGTGCACCGTCGCGACCGACTTGATGCTGCTGCGCGCGGCGGCGCGCCTGGAACTCGCCGCGGCGCGCTGACGGCGAGGCCGCGGCGGCGGCGCTCGAAGGGCGAACGCTCCCCCCCCCGCGCAACAAAAAACCCCGGGCGCGAGGGCCCGGGGTCGATCGTCTGGATCGCGCTCGGAAGCGTCGATCAGAAGCTGACGCGCACGCCGGCGGTGAAGGCGGTGTTGTCGGTGTGGGCGTACGCCCAGTAATGGCTGTTGCTCGCGTTGGCGAAGCCGCCGGTGACATCCGAATACATGACGCCGCCGTAGATGTCGACGCGCTTGACCGGGCGCCAATCGAGCATGCCGGAAATCGCCTCTTGATGACCGGCGCAGCTCGAATGGTTGGCGTTCGCTACGACGTTGGGGCTGCCGACTGCAGCGTCCGCGGTGCTGGGACCGCAAGCCGTCTTCGCATATCCTTGATCTCCGATCGTGCCCGCCGCGTTGACGACCGTAAAATTGTTCTGCCACTCGTAATAATAGCCCACCGCCGCGTCGAGGTTGCTCAGGATGCCGTATTTCGCGCCCAGCCACACGACCTGCTGAATATCCGGCTTGACGAAGGCGTTAGCCTGGATGACCCCAGGATAGCCGCCGTTTAAAGTGTAAACATTGGCGCCCGTACCGTAGAGGCCGCTCAAGCCGCTGGGCGTCGACAGCTGCGCGTATTCGTAGCCGCCGTACAGGGTCAGCGCCTGCCACTTGTACTTGACGCCCACCACGCCGGCGTTGACGTCGGCGAGGGTCGCTTTCAGCTCGTCTGGGTCGCCGGCCAACGGCGCGCCCGGGGTCCCGCTAAACGTGGAAAGCTTCACCGCATCTTGCGCGTAGGCGTAGACCGCGTCGACCGAGAAGCCGGCGTAATCGCCGCCGACGTCGAGCTCATAGGCCTCCTTGGCGCCGTTGCCCTGCTCCCAACCGCCGACCTGGACGATCGCCCCGGCGCGGAAGCCGTTGTAGGCGACCTGATACTTGAACGAGTCGTTGTAGCGCGCGGTTTCCGTGTAGCCGGTGCCCGCCTCGACCGACGCGGAGGTGCCGATCAACGAGAACGCGTAGGCGCCGCCGAACGGATCGTAGTTCGCCGAAATGTCGTTGGTGAAGGTGTATTGGCGACCCCAGGTCAGCGTGCCCAAGGTCGTGTTGTTCACGCCGATATAGGCGCGGGTGTTGTCCCACTGTCCGGCGCGGCTCGAGTCCGCGTTGGCGCTTTGGCGCAGATAGTTGGTCTGGGTGTTGTTGTCGACCAGCGACCCCGGCCCGTTGGCGCCCAAGAAGGAATAGGGGTCGAAGCCGAAGTTGGCGTCGCCGACGATGTACCAGCCCGGGACGACCTGCTCCTTGATCTTGACGCCGACGTTCGACTGGCTGAGGCCGTTCGGCACCCATTGCCAAGCGGCCTTGCCGCTGCTCTTGTTGGGCGTCTCATACACGCCGTTGGGGTAGTCCGGGTTGAACTTGGTGGCCGCGGTCTCATAACCGCCGCCGACGTCGACCTGGCCATAGACCGTAACGCCGTAGAGCGACAGCGGGCAGTCGGCCGCCGTCGAATCCAGCCAGCTCCAGAAACTCGCGTAGCAGTTCGCCGGCGGCGGGGCGATCGGCGCCTTCTTGGTCGGCAGATCGGCCGCCTGGGCGGCGCCGATCAAGGCGAGCCCGGCTACGGAACCCAATAAAATCGCGCCCAAATTTCTCATAACAAATCCCCAGTCCGTTTTTTGGCCGCGCTTTCCGGGCCGATGTTTGTCCACAACCCCCGAGAGGCGTCGCGGGCCGATTGATTTCCAGCGCCCCGAGATTCCGCATCGCAACCGACGCGACAGACCTCGAATTCGCCTCCAAGGCGGCGGGTTGACCCCGCGCTCCCGATCCAGCCGTAGCCGTGCTGCCCGTTGTTAATGGCAGCGAATGACACATATGTGACACATGATCGCCTGGTTTGGCTAGGGCTGTCAATTAAGTATCACCATGGAAATAATAGATTGATGTGCGCCGGGGCGCAAGTGGGTCGGAGGCCGTGAGAAAGTCATGTCATTTCCGTTAGTTGCGAAATCAAGGCCGTGCGCTCGCGCAGCCGGCGAGGACGTCTGCGTGCGCTGACATCGGCTTCGGGAATGGCGCTGTTGACGCAAAAATGCGTCGGTGTGGTCTTTTCACCACAGAATCAACCGAGCGTCGGCGGGGTTCGAGCCCATATCGGGTCACGAGCCTCAAGGCGCCGCGCGGCCGCCTCGCCCGATGTCCTATTCCGTGCCGACGGCGGTTCGAACGCCAAGACTCGGTCGCGCGCGGGCAGGACGGGCCGAAGCAGCGGGAATCCGCAATATCTCAAACAAATCCTCGGATGACCGCGCCATCAAGCCGAATTCGGGGCCCTGCAGGCGTCTCCAGGATTTTTGCGGACAACGGGTTAGAGTCTATCCGCCTGTGAATGCGGCGCCCGTCCCGAAGCGCCGGCCCGCGCCGCCAGCGCTTCGTCGAAGTCGCCCTGTTCGATGCGCAGCGAATCGATGTCGACCGCCTCGCCGCTTGTCGCGGGAAAGACGCGGCGAATGGCGCTGAGGGCGGCGCGATCACAAACGAAACGGACCTCGGCCGCGGACAATCCCTCCGTCAGCTCGGCCAGAGCCGCAAGATCGATCCCTTCGGCTATTGGCTTCTTGCGCAGATGGACCCCCAGAATCGCCGCGCGCGCGGCGCGATCCGGCCGCGCCACCTCCAGGTGATAGTCGAGCCGGCCTGGGCGCAGCAGCGCATCGTCGATCATGTCCGGCCGATTTGTGGCGGCGATCACCCAGACGTCGCCCAGCGCTTCGACGCCGTCGAGTTCCGTGAGCAACTGGCTCACGACTCGATCGGTCACCGGCGAGCGGCCGTCCAAGCGCCGCTTCGGCGCCAGGGCGTCGACCTCGTCGAGAAAGACGACGCAAGGCGCCGCATGGCGGGCTCGCGCGAAGAGTTCGCGCACGCCTTGCTCGGATTCGCCGATGTATTTCGACAACAGCTCGGGGCCCTTGATGGAAATGAAGTTGCTGTTGCTCTGGGAGGCCAGGGCTTTCACCAGCAGCGTCTTGCCGTTTCCGGGCGGGCCATAAAGCAAGATGCCGCGTGGCCAGAGGACAAGCCGATCGCGCCTCGCCCCGGTCGCCAAAGGCTGAATGGTCGGCGAAGCTAGCCGATTCGTCCGCAGAAACTGCATTTCCCGGTCGAGCGGGCAGGGCGACGAAATCAAGTCAACTGAGAACTGGCGGCAGCTGTGAAACCCGTCGCACGGGTTGACGGACGCGGCCTGGCGCGCGCCATGAGAATCGGCTTCCAAGGCGCTCGATACAGGGTTAACGCCACGTTCCCTTAAGAATAGCTCGCAATGCGGCTTAAGGTCGCAGCCCTCGACTTTCGCATGGCAGTTCACGGGTCGCCATGTGTTTTGTTAACCTGGATTCGTTGCCCCGCGTCAATTTTCCAGCCGCGGTATTTGCCGCATTCCTGCCTCGGCCGAGCAATCGATAAGCAAGCGCCTGATCGGCGACGGCTCGTTGTTCCGCCCGGAACATCTGTGGACGGCGGCGCTGACGAATGAAGCGCATCAGGCCTTCGCGGGCGGGGCTGTTCGAAGCTCCGCTGTGTTTCAGCGGCGAAATGAGACCCGACTCCGAAAGGGGAGCAATACAATGAAATCGAACACGAATGTTCGTCGACGGCGGGATCCCGTCAGAACCCGCATTTTCTAGTTTACATCAAAGCGCTAGCTTAGATTTAGCACGGGGTCCCATTCACGTGCGAAAGCGCAGACAGGCCGAATGGAGAAGACCCATCGTCGGACGCGTTTCACAGTTCCGACCTTGCCGCGACCTTAGCTCAACGACTTGACCCTGCGTGGGGCGGACGCCTTCGTATTTTCGCAAGGCGTCAAATGTCCACATTGGATCAAGTTGATGTCGCAACTTGCGACCGAGGAAGACACAATGACTGGTGGGAATTCGCAGCGATGTCGACGACTTTCCGGCGATACCGAACAACCTCGTTTGGTTGAAACGTGGCCGCTGCAATCGTCCACGCCGGTCAAAAGCAAATTTGGGGAAGTCGGTTCCTCCCCGAGGGGGCAATTATGTCGCTGTTATTTTCGAGGACCACACTGGGATCGCTCACACTGCAGAATCATCTGGTCATGGCGCCGATGACGCGAAATCGGGCCATCGGCAATATCCCGAACGATCTCATGACGCAGTATTACCTGCAGCGCGCTTCGGCCGGACTGATCATCACCGAAGGGACGTCGCCGTCTCCCAATGGGCTGGGCTATGCGCGCATCCCCGGCGTTTTTTCTCCGGCGCAAGTCGCGGGCTGGAACCCCATCGCTGAAGCCGTACACGGGCGCGGCGCAAAGATTTTCATGCAGTTGATGCACTGTGGGCGAATTGGTCATGAGCTCAACTTGCCCGTAGGCGCGAGGGTCTTGGGGCCGTCGGCGGTGGCGGCCGCGGGCGAGATGTACACCGACGCCGAGGGCATGAAGCCGAATTCGACGCCGCAGGCGATGACCGAGTCAGACATTAAGGCCACAATCGAGGAGTTCGCCCAGGCGGCTAAGAACGCCATGGCGGCGGGATTCGACGGCGTCGAGTTGCACGGGGCGAACGGTTATCTGCTCGAACAATTCATCCGCCCGAACTCGAATCAGCGCACTGATGGTTACGGCGGCTCGATCGAGAATCGCGCACGCTTTGCGCTCGAAGTCGTCGACGCGGCGATCGCGGTCATCGGCAAGGACAAGGTCGGAATACGTCTTTCGCCGTTCGGCGTGTTCAACGACATGCCCGCATACGCGACGATGGAAGCGGATTACGCTTATCTGGCGGCGCGACTGAATGCAGCCGGGCTGCTTTACATCCACCTTGTCGATCACTCCGCGATGGGCGCGCCGGCGGTCCCCGAGTCAGTGAAAGCGATGTTCCGCAGCGTGTTCAAGCGCACATTGATTCTTTCTGGCGGCTACGACGCCGCGCGCGCCGAAAGCGATCTGGCTGCGGGCAAATGCGATCTGATTGCGGTGGGGCGACCGTTCCTCGCCAACCCTGATCTCATTGAACGATGGCAAGCCGACGCTGCGGTGAATGCGCCCGACTTCAGCACGTTTTATACCGCGGGATCGAAGGGATATATCGATTATCCGGCGCTGGCCGCGTAACGGCGACCGGCTTTGCTTCGAACTTACCGACTGCGACGCGGCGATCCCGGACCCCCGGAACGGGCGACATCCACCTAGGAATTGCCATTGATTTGTCGCATAATGCGTCGGCTGTTCCTGTCGTGCGAAGTGCGGACGATCTAACCGTCATAGGCCTCGCCAAGGCGATCGCGCGGCAGATCGAAAAAGGCGAAGACCGGCAAGCTCACTGGCGATGATTTCGTTGGGGGCGCCTACACCATCGCCAACAATGGCGCGTTCGGAACGATGTTCACTCCGCCCATCGTCAAGGCGCCGCCGGTCGCCATCCTGTCAGCGGACGCAATCCGCGCTGCCGGCATCTGAAGCCTATACAGACTGAGGCGATACATAATTCTAGTAGTGAAGGGATGTACGATGAAATACAACAGTCCGCACGCGAGCGCCTCTTGGGGCACGACCGCAAAAGATTGGGAGCAAGGTGTCGACTATCACCGCCTATCTAAAGCTCGCTTGGCGCGTGCGCAAAAAGCGATCACTCACGCCGGACTTGGCGGCGTCTTATGTTTCAACTTCGACAATATCCGCTATGTCACGGCGACCCACATTGGCGAATGGGCGCGTGACAAATTCTTTCGCTATGCATTGTGCCCGAGGGAAGGCTCGCCCTTCCTATGGGATCCGGCCCCTCCGGCCAAGCGAATTTCGTCGCCTTGGATTGCCGACAATGTCGCTGCGCCCATCACGACCATGCAGGGCGCCATCCCTCCGAGCATGAACGTGCAGCGCGACTTTGCGAAACAGATCAAGAAGGCGCTTGTTCAATACGGAATCGCCAACGAGCCGCTCGGCATCGACATCATGGAACTCGGCATGATCCGCGCGCTGGAAGCCGAGGGGATTGAAATCGTAGACGGCCAGCAGGCTTTGCTCGACGCGCGCGAAATCAAAACCGAAGACGAAATCGAACTTCTCAAATTGGCCGCGGCGATGGTCGACGCGACCTATGTCGACATCGCTCGGGCCATTCGCCCGGGAACCAAAGAAAACGAGTTGGTCGCCATTGCCAACGACCGGCTGTTTCGCATGGGATCGGAGCGCGTCGAGTGTGTCAACTCCGTCTCTGGACGGCGCGGGCGGCCCCATTCTCACACCTTCTCCGATCGCATGATCCAGCCGGGAGACATGATCTTTCTCGACATCATGCATTCGTTCAACGGCTATCGGACCTGCTACTATCGCACGTTCATGTGCGGCGAGCCGAACAAACATCAAATAGACGCCTACGAGACAGCCTCGAAGTGGATCAGCGCGTCGATCGACATGATCCGACCGGGCGTGACGCCTGACGAAGTGGCCTCGGTATGGCCTGACGCCCATGAATTTGGCTACCGTGACGAAGAGGAAGCGTTCCTGTTGCAATATGGGCACGGAGTCGGTCTTTCCCTGTGGGAGCGTCCGATCTTTTCAAAGCGGTTCCACGGGCAAAACACGCCGCTGCGCGAAGGCATGGTGTTTGCGCTCGAAACTTGGAAAGGCGCGGAAGACGGTTCGGGAGCGGCTCGCATCGAGGAAGAAGTTGTGGTGACCAAGGACGGGTGTGAAATCATCACGAATTTCCCGTCCGACCGGCTGATTTCCTGCGGCCTTCCGGGCTGTGAGGTATTTTAGTTGGGAGCGGAGCCGACTATGAGGTCCAGCCCGTCGCAGCCGGCCGCAAGAGGTCGCATACCCGTCACTTTGGTGACGGGCTTTCTCGGCAGCGGCAAGACAAGTCTCATCAATATGGCGCTTCACGCGCCCGAGATGGCTCGAACAGTCGTCGTCGTCAACGAATTCGGTGAAGTCGGCCTCGATCACAAACTTGTCGCGCGCAGCAACGACGCCGTCGTCGTTCTTGAGAATGGCTGTCTTTGTTGCACGATCAGAAGCGACCTCGTCAGCACGCTCAATTCTCTCTACCATTCGCGACAAAGAGGGGACATTCCCGCGTTTGAGAATGTCGTCATCGAGACGTCGGGTCTGGCCGAGCCGGGACCCGTCTTGCAAGCCTTCCTCTCGGAGCCGACCCTCGATGGCCTTTACCGCGTGGCGAGCGTCGTTACGCTCGTCGACGCGATCAACTGGCGCAGCACCTGCGAAGCGCATGACGAGGCGGTCAGGCAGGTCGCCTTCGCCGACCAAATTCTGCTGACGAAACTCGATCTTGTCGATACGGACTCAGGCGAAGTGGAGCGGCAGCTTCGCGCGGACCTCGCCAAGTTGAACCCAACAGCGAACATTGACGTGTTGGACCGAAACTCGGCGAGCGTAGCGAAGCTGTTCACCGCGACAGGCTTCGATGCCGCAAATCCGCGGGCCAATCCCGTGCCTTGGCTGGCGCTGGCGGCCCATCAAGGCCATGCCGATCACGAGGATCATGACCATGGCGAAGGCGACGAATGCGAGCATGATCATTCGACGCGCCTGCGAGAAAAGGGCGTCGAGAGTTTCGTGCTGTTGCGAAACGACCCCTTGTCGCGCGAAGAGTTGCAGTTTCTCCTTGAGGGGATCACGCAAAATCTGGGTCCGGGCCTCCTGCGGGTGAAGGGACTGGTCAACATTAGGGAAGAGCCGGGTCGGCCAGCGGTCATCCAGGGGGCGCAGCACCTTCTCCATACGATGACCTGGCTGGAGCGATGGCCCGACGCCGATGAGCGAACCCGTGTCGTCTTCATCACTCAAGGCATCGTTCGGACTATGCTGAAAGACGTGATCGAGGTTCTCGATCGCATGAGCATCCGAACATTCAAAGCGCGGGAACGCGGACGATTGGCGCAACAGGCGCCTCGCGCGCTCGAAGCAAAAGAATGAATGCAATGTTCGACATCGCGATCGTCGGGTCCGGCCCCGGCGGCTATGTCGCCGCCATCCGCGCCGCACAACTCGGATTCAAGACGGCAGTCGTCGAGGAAAATCGGCTCGCCGGCGTCTGTCTCAACTGGGGCTGCATTCCGACGAAGGCCTTGCTGCGGTCGGCCGAGGTCTATCGTTCGATTCTCCATGCCGAGAATTTCGGGCTCGAGGTTGGGCAAGTCGGTTTTGATCTTGCCGCGATCGTCAAGCGATCGCGCGGCGTTTCGACCCGACTGAGCGGTGGGATCGCGTCGCCGTTGAAGAAGAACAAAGTGAAGGTGATCGATGGCCGGGCGCATATCGCCGCCCCCGGTGGCGTGCGCGTGACGAGGGCGGAGAGACGATCCGGGACGCTTCCATCGTGTTAGATCCCTCGCCTGAAGCGGCGCCGGGTCGCTCAGCCCTCACGGCCGCTGTGGTTCCGTGTCGTTTCAGCTCGAAGTGTGGCGCGCAATCCGCGCACGATGGGTCGTAAGATGGTCGCGTACTCAATCGATGCGGTCGTGGCGGGCGCAGGCGTCGTTGGCCTCGCGGTGGCGCGCCGACTCATGCTTGCGGGTCTCGAAGTCCTCGTGGTGGAGAAGTCCGGCAGCATTGGCGCTGGGACATCATCGAGAAATTCAGAGGTCATCCATGCCGGCCTGTATTACCCCACCGGGTCGTTGAAGGCGAAGACCTGCATCGCCGGAAGCGCTTTGCTGTATCGCTATTGCGCGGAGCGCGGCGTCACGACACGAAAGTGCGGCAAGCTCTTGGTCGCGACCTCGTTTGCGCAGATCCCGAGACTGGATGCCCTATGGCGTCAAGCACGGGCGAATGGAGTCCATGAGATATCTTGGCTGACGCCGTCAGATGTCCGGTCGATCGAACCCGAGGTCGAATGCGTTCGCGGCTTCTTGTCGCCCTCCACGGGGATCCTCGACAGTCACGCCTATATGTTGGCGTTGCAACACGACATCGAGAGCGGAGGAGGTGCATTGGCCTTCGAAACCCCCGTAACCGGCGCCCAAGTCACAGGCGCGGGGCTCCGCGTTTTCACCGGCGGTCGCGAGCCGGCGGAAATCAACGCGCGAATTTTCGTCAATTCGACTGGACACTATGCACCGAGACTGGCCGCGACGATTGAAGGGCTATCGCGCGAACATGCGCCGCGACAATGGTTCGCCAAAGGCAACTACTTCTCGCTTAGCGGCAAACAGCCGTTCTCACATTTGGTCTACCCGTTGCCCGAAGCCGCTGGCGTCGGCGTTCACGCGACTCTGGACCTGGATGGCCGGTGTCGTTTTGGCCCCGACGTCGAATGGGTCGAGAACGAGACCGACTTGGCGGTCAGCGCCGACCGCGCAGACTCCTTCTATGCGGCGATTCGAAATTACTGGCCTGCGTTGCCCGACAATGCGCTTCGACCGGACTACGCCGGCATCCGCCCAAAACTGCACGGGCCAGAGGCGCCGATCGCCGACTTCCGAATCGACGGTTCCGAGGCGCACCACGTCAAGGGACTGGTGAATCTTTTCGGCATCGAAAGCCCGGGGTTGACCGCGTCGCTCGCAATTGCCGATCTCGTGGCGGAAAGACTGGCGCTGCTATAACTTGATTTATCTAGCGAATGACGAGGCGCCGATGCGCCTCTTCCCCAGTGCGCAAAGGCCCAGCGCGAACTCTCTGTTACGTTTCGACGTTCTTCCGGCGCCGTGAACTAATAATATCCGGCCGCGCGCACCGCCTTGTCGACTTGGCGCTGCACCGACGACAGGGCTTCCCTATCGGTCAGGTCGCCACGCAACGCCTTATGAATTTCCGATCGCAGAACGGCCTCGATCAATCGGAACTCTGGCGCCGACGGGCGCGAAAGAGATTTCAACAGGTTCCGTTTGGCCTGCTTATCGACCATGCTGATGATCGGCGACGTGGCCGCAGCGGAGCCAAGCGCCATAAAGCGCGTCGGAGCGCGCGGATCGATTCGTCGGCAATGCGCGGCAAAGCCCGCGCGGATGCCGTCTTGCCGTCCATCGGCGTCCAATTTTGCTCTGGCGCATATGTGGAACGGCCCGATCGGCAAGGGTTTTCACGAGTTCTGAACAGCGCGGGACGGTGCGGTCATATGTCCGGCCTTTAGGTGCGGATTTGACCGCTGGCCATGATGAATTCCGCGA
>JBEKGN010000009.1:0-156818 GCA_050012775.1 Roseiarcus sp. | reverse complement strand
GATGATATGCTGCTCCATGACCCGTCTCCTATGCATGAGGCTCGGCGCCGGTTCGTCCAGCGCAACCCTCGTAATCCTGCATATTGCGAGACGGGTCGCCCCTATCTCAGGCGAACATCTGGTCTAGTAGGCGTTCTTATGGGCGCTCACGGAAATTATCGTCATGAGGACGATCTTGACGTCGAGCCACAGCGACCAATTGTCGACGTAATAAAGATCGTGCTCGATGCGCGCCTGCATGCCTTCGTCGTTGAGAATCTCGCCGCGATGGCCGCTGACCTGCGCCCAGCCGGTTATGCCGGGCTTGACGTTGTGGCGCCGCGCGTAGCGCGAAATGCGTTCGACGTAGCGTTGATCGTGGGCGAGCGCGTGCGGGCGCGGCCCGACGATCGACATTTCGCCCATGAGCACATTGAGGAGCTGCGGCAGCTCGTCGATGCTGAAGCGCCTGAGAAAGGCGCCGACGGGCGTGACCCTGGGATCGCAGCGCGTCGCGGCCTTGACCTCGGCGCCGTCCTCCATCGTCGTCATCGTGCGAAACTTGAAGATACGGAAAGGCTCCTGGTTGAAGCCGTAACGGGTTTGCCGAAAAAGGACCGGTCCCGGCCCTTCCCAGCGGATGCGAAGCGCGACAAGGGCGAAGAGCGGCGCGAGCGCGATCAGGCCCAGCGTCGCGGCGACGAGATCGAAGGCCCGCTTTTCCGCCCTTTGCAGCCGCGTCAGGGGCGGCCGCGTCAGGCCTAGCCCGGCGGTGGGGCCGAATTGGACGACGCGGGCCTCTTTGAAGCGCTCGAGGATGGCTTGCGAGCCGAGATGGATTTCGGCCGGCGTGCGCAAGAAAACGTCGACGCAGGCCTCGATCACATCGGTGCGCGACCACGGGATCGCAATATAGATGTCGTCCGGGCGCAGCATGCGCACGGCGGCGGCGGCGAGCGCGAGATCGTCGGCGAGATAGGCCTGATTGTCCCGCAGCGCGATCATCGCCGCGATTTCCATCCGATCGGCGATCGGATCGAAGCGGGGGGCGAGCTGGAACAGCGCGTCCTCGAATCCGACGACGACGACCCGTCGCGGCCGGATCAGTCCAGCGCGCCGCGTCCGCTCCACGACCGCGACGAGGGCGAGGCGGGCCGCGAACATCGAGATAAATCCTGCGACATAGAACACGCCGACGGCGCCGCGCGAGAAATCGCTGGACGTCCGCGTCGCGAAGCCGAGCGCCAGCGCGCAGAGAAAGGCGAAATTCCAGGCGGAAAAGCTGCGGATGAATTGCCCGCCGCTCGAGGCGTAACCCTCGAGCCCGTATTCGTTTTTTTGGACGCCCGCGGCGATCGCGATCACGCCGACGATCACGCCGACCATCGTCGCCGATTCGACGGGCGGCATGCGGCCGAGGGTGACGATGCGGTAGAGCGCGCTCGAAGCCGCCGCGGCGCCGACGATCGCCAGGGCGTCGATCAGCGCCGCCAGATAGGCGAACCCGAGCGAGGCGATATCCTCGATCATGCGCGATCGCCGGCGCCGCCTGGGCCGTAGTCGCGCGCCGGGCGCGCGAGCGACCGGACGCGCTCCGCTCCGCGGCCTGCGGTCGATTTTGACCTGGGCGTGTCTCATTCCCGGACAGATTCCCTCGCGAGCGGGCTCGGCGCGCCGTTCGCCGAGGCGCGCCGCAATCCGCGCGCCAACCGCCTTTGTTTCGAAAGGAGTTGCGGCAACACGCCGGTAATGGTTAAGCGATAGGTTCAATCGGATCCGCGCACGCCCTCGATCGGCATCGCCCGAGCGCGGGGCGGGCGCCGCGGATCAGACCAGGCCCCTCTATTCCATGACCGTGATCGCGCCGCCGCTGACCTTCGAACCCGACCTGCTCGGCAAGTTCGGCCATGTCTCGGCGTGGGTGTTCGATCTCGACAATACGCTTTACCCGCCCGACTGCGGCCTCTGGCCGGCGATCGAGGAGCGGATCACGCTTTTTCTGATCGGACGCTGCGGGCTCGACGGCCAGTCGGCGCGGGCGCTGCAAAAATATTACTATCATCGTCACGGGACGACGCTGCGCGGGCTCGTCGACGAGGACATCGTGCGGGCCGACGATTTCCTCGAATTCGTCCACGACATCGACCGGTCCGCGCTGGCGCCCAATCCGTCTCTGGCGCGCGAAGTGTCGCGACTGCCCGGACGCAAGCTGATCTTCACCAACGGTTCCCGCGATCACGCCCTGCGCACGGTCGCGCAGCTCGGGCTCGAAGGTCTCTTCGAGGACGCCTTCGACATCGTCGCGGCGGGGCTCGTTCCCAAGCCCGCCGACCTCGCCTACGAGGCGTTCTTCAGGAGGCACGACGTCGATCCGGCCTGCGCGGCGATGTTCGAAGACCTCGCCAAGAACCTCCGGGCGCCCAAGGCGCGCGGCATGACGACGACCCTCGTCATGCCCAAGCCCGGACAGGCTGACCATCGCGAGGCGCACGATCGCGACGGCTTCGACTCCGACCATGTCGATTTCGTCACCGACGACCTCGTCGCTTTCCTCGCCGGGATCAACGCGCTGCTCGCCGCGGCGCGAGAGGCGCCGCCGGCGCTCTAGCCGAGGCGAGCGGGCGAGGCGGGACATTTCCGGGGCATCGTTCGAGCCGATGAAATCCGACGCTTGGCCGCCGCGCCAGGCTGCCGCCTTGCGTTGCCGTAAACCGTTCAGCGACATAGACTGGAGCGATTGGGGATACGCGAATGACCCGCGTTTCGGAGACATTGGGGCGAATGCCGCTGTTCGCTTCGCTCGGCCCGGATGAAGTTCGCGCGATCGATACGCGCTGCATATGGCGCAAGGTCGGCGCTGGGGAATGGGTGATCGACTATCAGTCGGATGGCACGGATGTCTTCTTCGTGCATAGCGGGCACGCGAGAGTCGTTATCGTGACGTCTGGCCGAGAGGTAATTCTGCGCGACATTCATGAGGGCGAATATTTTGGCGAGTTTTCGGCTATCGACGGGGAACCGCGATCAGCCGCAATTCGGGCCATTGTCGACACGGTGGTCGCGCGTATGTCCGCGGCGGTGTTTTGGGAAACGATCCGCCGCCACCCGGACGTCTGCGCGAAAGTTCTCAAGAGGCTCGTGGCCGGGATCCGCGCGCTCAACGATCGTACGAACGAACACGCGAATTTAGACGTGCGCCGCCGCCTCTGCTCGGAACTCCTTCGGCTTTCGCGGACGACAACCGACGGGCGCGTCGTCGTCTCGCCGCCGCCGACGCATGCCGAACTGGCCGCGCGCATCAGCACGCATCGCGAGGCCGTGACGAAATTTCTGAACGCGCTCGAGCGAGACGGCGCCATTGCGCGCACGCACGGCGCGATTGTTTTAGCGGACGCGGAACGCTTGCGCCGCATTGTCGCTGAAGAGCGATAGGGTCGGCTCGGCCAGCGTTTTCCCGCTGTTCGCCGGTCGATCTTCGCCGACGCTCGAGATCCGCGCGGGGTTCCCACGCGCGGATCGACGGGATTACGCGAAATTCACGCCAATCATGCTCGCGTCTCATGAGCGGAATGTCCAACAATGAGACCGTCCAGATTTGCGAGGTTGGCGCGCAGCAACCCTTCGGGCGGTTGATCCGCCACGCCGCCGGGGGAGAACGCCTGGCCGTCCAGGATACGCGACACGATGGCGCTGACAACGGCAAAACCGGCGATGACCGAGGCGATTGCAAGCACGATGAAATTGTGCGTGGCGGTCTTGATATCGAATGGAAGCGTCGGATCGGCCTTGGCAGGCGCCATAACGGGAGCGCCGGCCCCGCCGTCGATCGCCAGCGCCGGGCGTCCCGCGATCGCCGGCGTCCCCGAGTTGGCCGTCAACAATTGTTCATTGAACGTGGCGTTGGGCGCGGCGGCCTGATCGCCGAACGGGACGGCTTGCGCGCCGACGCAGCCGAGAGCGAGAACGATGGTGGTGGTTCCAAGCAGAAGCATCGTGCGCATGATCGCTCCTCCTTTAGAATGGGTTTGCCGGACATCGAGCCTTGGTTCGATGGGTGAGTTGGATCGCGATGAACCGTTTGCATGGTTTGTGAATACGCCTTCGGTCGCTCGGCTGATGTGGCGTTTCCCACATTTCGCGTCCCACTTGCAGGCGGCGGCCGTCCACATATGATTTTCGCGCACGGCAATGACGCGTTTCCGCCCCTCGGCGGACTGTCCTTCCGCTATCAAGCGTCAGGTCTGATCCCTCTGGCGCGCGCTGGGAGCGCCGTTGCGTTTTTCCGCGACCGCCACCGCGAGAGTCATCGCCAGGCAAAACGTCGCCGCGTTGGAGCGGAAGGAGCCGAAATCGCTTTCGACGATTTCAAAGCGCGCGTCGGCCATTCCCGCCAGCGGGCTGAGCGCGCTGTCGGTGATTGCGACGATCGGGGTCTTTTTCTTTCGCGCCGCTTCGACCTGGGCGATGGTGAACGGTGCGTAGGGGGAAAAGCTGATGGCGATCAGCGCGTCGTTTTCCCCGGCGCTCGCCAGCTGTTCCGGTCCGAGGCCGCCGACATTGTCGATCAGGACCGCGCCGACGCCGAGCTGGGCGAGCGCGTAGGCGAGATAATGCGAAACGCAAAACGAGCGGCGCTGACCCGCGAGATAGATCGTGCGCGCGCGGGCGAGCAAGGCGATCGCCTCGTCCAGTTCCTCGCGATGAACGATCTGGCGCAACTTGGCGATCGAAGCGGCCGCCGAATCGGCGAAGCCGAACAGCAGGCGCAAGGGATCGCCGCTGTCGAGGGCGCTCTCGTGCAGCGCCTTCAGGCGTTCGGAATAATCGGGCCAGCGGTTGCGCAGATGCGCGCGAAAGACGCCCTGCAATTCCGAGAAACCGCCAAAGCCCAGCGTCTGGGCGAAACGCACCAAGGTCGAGGCCTGCACTTGCGCGCGCTCGGCGATGCTCGAAGCGGTGCCGAGCGCGACCTCGTCGGGATGTTCGAGCGCGAAAGCCGCGGTCTGGCGCAATCGCTTGGGCAATTCCGGTTCGATCTCGATGAGGCGACGCTTGAGCGCGTCGAAGTCCTGCGGCGCGTCCATGATTTCCCGGTGTCTCCCAAGGGCGAAAGCGGCCCCCATGAGATAAGTTAGAACAAATATTCCAATGTTGATAGTCGTGGGAATGTTTGTGCTGCAAGGCGGCGATTCGCCGTCGGCGCGCGGGACCGCGCAAAAGGCGAGAGGGAGATTGCCATCGATTTCGAGGCGGGCCTGGCGATCGAGCGCGCGATTCACGCGATCGCCGAAGCGAGCCGCGAGGGGCGAGGGGCGTTGGGTCGAGGTCGACGCGGGGGGTTAGAGCGAGGCTCAGGGTTGGCGGGCGCGGCGCGACGTGCGAGCATTCGCCGAAATGGGCTCTACGGGCGGCGGGCGCGCGTTCTTTTCGACAGCGTCGATTCGGGTGAGAGGCGGCGCCTGGCGGTCCGGGATTTGCACGGCGAAAGGCAGAGGGGGCTTTCCGCAACATGCTCGATGAGACGGCGGTCGACGACGGCCCGTATTTATTGCTGCGGGGGATCACCAAGCAGTTTCCCGGCTGTCTGGCCAACGACCGCGTCGACCTGACCGTCGCGCGCAACGAGATCCATGCGCTGCTCGGGGAGAACGGCGCCGGCAAGAGCACGCTGGTCAAGATCATCTACGGCGTCATGCAGCCCGACGCCGGCGAGATCGTCTGGCGGGGCGAAGGCGTGACGATGCAGAGCCCGGCCCACGCCCGGCGGCTCGGCATCGGCATGGTGTTTCAGCATTTCTCGCTGTTCGAGTCGCTGACCGTGGCCGAAAACGTCGCCCTCGGCATGAACGATGCGAAAGACCGCGCCAACCTGCGCGAACGAATCGTCGAGATTTCACAAAAATACGGCTTGCCGCTGAGCCCGGACCAGACCGTGCACGATCTGTCGGTCGGCGAGCGCCAGCGCATCGAAATCGTGCGCTGCCTCTTACAAAACCCGCGCCTGCTGATCATGGACGAACCGACCTCGGTGCTGACGCCGCAGGAGGTCGAGAAGCTGTTCGAGACATTGCGGCGGCTAGCCTCGGAGGGCTGCTCCATCCTTTATATCAGCCACAAGCTCGAGGAGATTCGCGCGCTGTGCGACACGGCGACGATCATGCGGCTGGGCCGCGTCGTCGCGCATTGCGTCCCGAGCGAAAGAAGCGCCAAGGAATTGGCCGAACTGATGATCGCCGCGCAACTGGACCCGCCCTCGCGCAGCCGGCGAATCCTGGCGCAAGGCGCGAGGCCGAGGCTCGCGGTCGAGAATCTCTCGCAGAAGTCGCCCCATCCGTTCGGGACCGATCTCAGAGAAGTCGGCTTCGCCGTCTCGCCCGGCGAGATCCTGGGCGTCGCCGGCATCGCCGGCAACGGCCAGACCGAACTGATGGACGCCTTGTCGGGCGAGGTTCTCGCCGACGCGCCCGAGACGATCACGCTCGACGGCGTCGCCGTCGGCCGCATGGGGCCGCAAGAGCGGCGCAACCTCGGCGGCTGCTTCGTTCCCGAAGAACGCAACGGGCACGGCGCGGTCGGAGCGATGACGCTGAGCGAAAACGCCTTTCTCACGGGCGGAGCGCGCCGCTCGCTGACGCGGTTCGGCTTCATCAATCACGCGCGGACGATCGATTTCGCCAGGGAAATCATCCACCGTTTCGACGTTCGCACCACCGGCCCCAAGGCGCAGGCGCGCGCGCTGTCGGGCGGCAATCTGCAGAAGTTCCTGGTCGGACGCGAAGTGATGCAGTCGCGGGCGGCGCTGGTCGTCAACCAGCCGACCTGGGGCGTCGACGCCGGAGCGGCGGCGGCGATCTACCGCGCTTTGGCCGACCTCGCGGAAAAAGGCGCGGCGATCGTGATCATCTCGCAGGATCTGGACGAGATCTTCCTGGTCTGCGACCGCGTCGCGGTGATCGCCGGCGGGCGGCTCTCCCGCCCGATTCCGGTCAAGGAGGCGACGATCGAACAGATCGGCCTCGTCATGGGCGGCGCGGCGGCGAAGGATTTGGGCGGCGCGACCGCCAGGGAGCATGCGTAGACCGATGAGGTTCGAACCGCGCGGCAAAGTCTCGATTCTTTGGACCTATGCGTCGCCCGTCCTGGCGATCGCGCTGACGATCCTCGGCACGGGGGTCGTCTTCTGGGCGCTTGGGCAGGCGCCGGGTCCCGCGGTCTATACGTTCCTCGTCGCGCCGCTCGTCCAGGCCGGCGGCCTGTCCGCGCTCGCGGTCAAGGCGGCGCCGCTGATCATGATGGGGGCGGGACTGGCGCTGTGCTATCGCGCCTCGGTGTGGAACATCGGCGCGGAGGGCCAGTTCACCGTCGGCGCGATTTTCGCCGGCGGTTTCGCGCTGGCGTTCCCCGACCTGCCGGGCGCGTTGCTCTATCCCGGAACGATCGCGGCGGGCGTGATCGGCGGCGCGGCGATGGCGGCCATCGTGGCCTTCCTCAGGACCGAGCTCAACGTCAACGAGATCCTGTCCAGCCTGATGCTGACCTATGTCGCGCAATACGTGCTGATCTATCTCGTCACTGGCCCCTGGAAGGATCCGAAGGGCTTCGGCTTTCCCCAGACCGCGATGTTTTCCGACGGCGCGACGACGCCGATCGTCATCGAGGGCACGGGCGTCCATCTCGGCTGCGTCGTCGCGCCGCTGGCGGCGATCGCGATCTGGGCGTTGATGTCGAAATCGGTCCTCGGCTTTCAGCTCCGGGTCGTCGGCCAAGCGCCGCGCGCGGCGCGATTCGCCGGCTTCAGCGAACGCCGGCTGATCTGGGTCGCGCTGCTGGCGAGCGGCGGCCTCGCCGGGCTAGCCGGCATGTTCGAGGTCACCGGCCCGATCGGGCAGCTCACCACCGACCTCTCGCCGGGATACGGCTTCACCGCGGTCATTGTCGCCTTCCTCGGACGGCTGCATCCGATCGGGGCGATCTTCGCGGGATTGTTGCTGGCGCTTTCCTATCTCGGCGGCGACGCCGCGCAAATCGACCTCGGGCTGCCCAACGCGGTCACCGGCATCTTCCAGGGCATTCTGCTGTTCTTCCTGCTCGCTTGCGACATTCTGATTCTTTTCCGCATTCGGCTCGCCAGGCCGCGAGCGAAGGCCATCGGAGCCGCCGAATGATCTTCTTCCTGACCAGCTTCTTCGTCAGCGTGATGGCCTCGTCGACGCCGCTGCTGCTCGCGGCCACCGGCGAGCTGGTGACGGAGCGCGCCGGCGTTCTCAATCTCGGCGTCGAAGGCATGATGCTGGTGGGCGCCGTCACCGGTTTCGTCGTCGGGCATCTCACCGGCAGCACGACGCTCGGCCTCGTGGCGGCGATCGCCGGCGGCGCGGCGCTGTCGGCGATCTTCGCGTTCCTGACGCTGACGCTTCTGAGCAATCAGACCGCCGCGGGTCTGGCGCTGACGATTTTCGGCCGCGGCTTCAGTTCCTTGCTGGGCGCCGGTTATGTCGGCATCAAGGGTCCCGAGCTGCCCAAGCTCGCCGCCCCCGGCCTGTCGCAGATTCCGTTCTTCGGCCCGGTGCTGTTCGGGCAGGACGCGTTGGTCTACGCGTCCTTTTTGATTCTGGCCGCGGTCGCGTGGTTTCTCTATCGCACCCATGCCGGGCTGGTGCTGCGCTCGGTCGGCGATTCCCACGACGCCGCTCACGCCATCGGCTATCCCGTCGCCAGGATTCGCCTCGGGGCGACCCTGTTCGGCGGCGCGATGGCGGGGCTCGCGGGCGGCTATATGTCGCTCGCCTACTCTCCGCTATGGGCGGAGAACATGACCGCGGGACGCGGCTGGATCGCGCTCGCGCTCGTCGTGTTCGCGACCTGGCGGCCGGCATGGCTGCTCGGCGGCGCCTATCTCTTCGGCGCGATCATGTATCTCTCGCTCTATGTCCAGGGATTGGGCGTGGCGATCCCGTCGCCGTTCATTTCCGCGCTGCCCTACATCGTCACCGTCGTGGTGCTCGCGATCATCTCGCGCGATCGTCGCCGCATCCGCCTGAATCAGCCGGCCTGCCTCGGCAAACCGTTCTACGCGGGCGCCTGATTCATGGGAGAGGCGAACACTTTCGCAGCGCCGGGCCTAACAAACAGGCGCCCGAGCGAAGGGTCTCGTCGCCTCGCGAGGCTCCGCGCCTTGGCCTGGGCCTTGCTTGCCCCTGCGGCTCGGGCTCGGGGCGGAGCTGTCGATTATCGTTCGAATGCGGTCGGCGGCGATTGGCGATCGCGCGGCGCGGCTGTAGTCATTTCAAGAGGCAGACAGGAGAAACGCGATGGATCGTCGGACATTCAACAAACTTCTGGGAACCGGACTCGCCGCCGTCGCGACGCCGTTGGCGCTGAGCGGCGTTCGCGCCGCGGAGCCCTTGAAGGTGGGATTCGTCTATCTCGGCCCGGTGGGCGATTTCGGATGGACCTATCAGCACGACGTCGCCCGCAAAGAGGTGGAAGCGCATTTCGCCGGCGCGGTCAAAACCGCTTACGTCGAAAGCGTCCCGGAGGGACCGGACTCGGAGCACGTGATCTCGGACCTCGCCGCCAAGGGCAACAAGCTGATCTTCACCACGTCGTTCGGCTATATGAACTATACGCTCAACGCGGCGAAGAAATTCCCGGCGGTCAAGTTCGAGCATTGCACCGGCTACAAGCGCGCCGCCAACGTTTCGACCTACAACATCCGCTTCTACGAGGGGCGTTTCGTCCAGGGCGTCATCGCGGGCAAGCTGACCAAGACGGGCGTCGCCGGCTATGTCGGCTCGATCGCCGTGCCGGAAGTCGTCCAGGGCATGAACGCGTTCCTGCTGGGCATGCGCAGCGTCAATCCCAAGGCGCGGCTGAAATTCATCCTGATCAATTCCTGGTACGACCCGGGCAAGGAAGGCGACGCCGCCAAGGCGCTGATCGATCAAGGCTGCGACGTCATCACCCAGCACACGGACTCGCCGACCCCGTTGCAGGTCGCCGAGAGCCGCGGCATCCCGGCGTTCGGCGAAGCGACCGACATGGCGAAATTCGCGCCGAAATCCGAGCTCTCGGCCAACGTCAACGTCTGGGGGCCCTATTACATCAAGCGCGTCCAGGCGGTGCTGGACGGCACGTGGACGAGCAGCGACGTCTGGGGGGGCTTCTCCACGGGCATGCTGAAGATGTCGCCGTTCGCCAACATGCCCGACGACGTGAAGGCCCTGGCGCAGCAGACCGTCGACGACATCACCTCGGGCAAGCAGAAGATCTTCGTCGGTCCGCTCGTCGACCAGACCGGCGCGACCAAGCTGCCCGCCGGCCAAGTGATGGACGATGGGACGCTCTCCGGCCTGCAATGGCTGGTCGAGGGCGTCGAAGGCAAGTTGAGCTGACGCAAGCGCCGCGCGGCGCTCGTCTCGGGCGCCGCGCTTTTGTGGACGCGACCGCTGGTCGCGTCGGGCGCGTCAGCGCCTTGTTCCGCCCCTCTCGAGCCAGCCGAACGAGCGCGGCCAGCGGCCGCGCCTACAACGGCGCCTTCTCCCCCCAGAAATCGCGTTGCAGCGCCGCCGCTTCGTCGGCGAGCAGCGGGCCGACGACTTCGACGGCGCGCTGCCCCGCGGCGAAGACGACGCGGCAGGGCAGGTCGAGCGTCGGGTTCTCGGCGTGCGCCCCGGTCATCGCCTTCAGGCTCTTCTCGCTCTGGCCATAGACGACGCGGCCGATTCCCGCCCAGTAGATCGCGCCCGAACACATCGCGCAGGGCTCCGCCGACGAATACAGCGTGCATTGCGCGAGAAACGCCGGGCCGTAAGTTTTTGACGCCCACGTCGCGAGCAGCCGCTCGGCATGGGCGGTCATGTCGCCGCCTTCCGCGCTGTAGCCGTTGCCCTGCTCCCTGAGGATCGCGCCGTCGGGGCCGACCAGGATCGAGCCGAAGGGATGATCGCCCTGTTCGCGCGCGCGGCGCGCCACGTCGAACGAACGCCGCAGGAACGCCTCGTGGTCGAGCGCGGCAAGCGCCGGACCTGGGACGGCGGCGTTGAAATCCATCATCGTCCGCTCCCGCGTCGTCGAGGCGGGCGCGCCGGCCTCTCGATCGATCGTAAGCGACCTCGGATGGCGCGGCAATACGATTGCGAGAGAGAGTGAAGGACGGCGTTAAGACTTTATAAGGGATGCTCGATCATGGGGCGGCCGACTCCGCGACCGCGAGCGCGGAAAATTTACCGCCGCGCGGCATGGTCCCCGCGATTTGACCAAGCCGATCGAACCGCGAAGGGCAATGGGAAGACAAGCGATGAGCGTCGTGTTGAAGAGCTCCCTGTTCGACGAGCCCGCCGCCGCCGACGCCAAGGCGGCGCCGAAGAAGTTCAAATTCGCCGCGACTTTCATCATTGATCTCGCGATCTCGCTCGTCTTCGTGGCCGCCGTCGTTCCCGTCTGGGCGGGCGAAATGGACCGCGGTCTCGTCGTCGCGCCGACCTTTCTCCTCGGCGCGCTGATTCTGCTTTGCTACGTCGGCAAGGTTCTCGTCATCGCCCATCTCGACAAGGCCGGCGGGGACGCGCGCACCTATGTCAAGTCGTCGGCGCTGGTCACCGACGGGCCTTACGCCTATTCGCGCAATCCCACTTATCTCCTCGCGATGATCCAGTTTCTGCTGTGGTCGGCCCTGGCGTTCTACCTGCAAGCTTTTGCGCCGTGGCGCCCGACGATGATCGCGGCGGCGGTTTTGCTTCCCGCGCTGTTCTTCCTCGTCAACGATCGGATCGTCATGCCGACCGAGGAAGCGATGCTGAGGCGTCTCTATCCGGAAGCGTTCGAGGCTTATGCGAAGCGGGTTCGCCGCTGGATCGGGCGTAAGAGCGCCAAGGCCTGACGGCGGAATTTCAGCCGCCGTAGCGGTTGGCGACGTCCCTGGCGATCCGCCCGGCCTCCTCGAGAAACCGCGCGACGATCTCTTGCGCGGCCGGCGTGCAGGCGCGGTAGGTTATTTCGTAATCGCGAAACCCGCGGTTGAAGGCGCCGGCGAGCGTCTCCTTGCGCGCCGGCGTGTTCCCTTCCGTCTCCAACAGGCTGGCGAACTTGGCGCGAAACGTCGCGCCGTCGCCCGCGCCGCAGAGGTCGCGCAAATAAGACAGCGCGCCGATCACCTCGGCCATGCGCAACAGCTGAGGTTCGTAGGGCGGCGGCGGCTCGGCCGGCTGCTCGGCCGGCGCTGCGGGCTTGACGGGCGGCGTCTGCGCGGCGAGCGGGCTCGCGGCGAGCGCCAGAGCGGCCAGGGCGACCGCGAGCCGCGCGCCGCGCCGCCTCACGGCAGGCCCCTTTCCAGGCGCGCCGCCTTCGCGATGATTTCAGGCAATCCCGGCGTCGTCGGCCAGCGCGCGATTTGTTCCGGCTCGATCCACGCGATGGCGTCGACCTCGGCGCCGACGCGCGCCTCGCCGCTGCGCCAGCGCGCGACGAACGACGCGATCACATAATGCTCGCGCACCTTCGCGCCGTCGAAATGGATCGGCTCGACGTGATCGACGAAGGCGACGATCTCCGCGGCGACGCCGACCTCCTCGGCCAACTCGCGCAAGGCGGCTTCGCGCAACGTCTCCCCGACTTCCACGACGCCGCCCGGCAGCGCGTAGAGGCCGGCCAACGGCGCCCGCGCGCGCCGCGCGATGAGGACGCGCCCGTCCCGGAAGACCGCGACCGAGGCCGCCACAATCGGCCGCGCGGGATAGAGCCGTTCATCCACGCGCGGCCTCAGACATGCTGGCCGCCGTTGATCAGCAGTTCCGCGCCGTGGACGTAGCTCGATTGATCCGTGCAGAGGAAATAGATCGCCTTGGCGACTTCTTCCGAGGAGCCGAGACGGCGCAGCGGAATTTGCGCGACGATCTTTTCCGTGCCGGGGGACAGAATGGCGGTGTCGATCTCGCCGGGCGAAATCGCGTTGACGCGCACGCCGCGCGGACCGAAATCCGCGGCCATCTCGCGCGTCAAGGCGGCCAACGCGGCCTTCGAAGTCGCGTAGGCGATGCCCGCGAAGGGATGGACCCGCGATCCCGCGATCGAGGTGACGTTGACGATCGCCCCCTTGGCGCGCTCGAGTTCGGCGCTGAGGCCGCGCGCGAGCAGGGCCGGCGCGAAGAAATTGACCTGGAACACCTTGCTCCAATCCTCGAACTCGGTCTCGAACAAGCCGAGCCGCGAGCCGCCGGGACCCTTGGGAGAAATGGCGGCGTTGTTGACGAGGGCGTCGAGCCGCCCGCCCTCGAGCCGCTCGCGAACCTCGCGGATCGCGCGAGCCGTGTCGCTCGCGTCGGCGAGGTCGATCTGCAGATGATCCTCCGGGCCGGCCAACCAAGGGCACGCCTCGGGGAAGGGATGGCGCGAGCAGGTGATGACGCGCCATCCGGCCGAGGAGAAGCGCTTGACCGTCGCATGGCCGATGCCGCGCGAGGCGCCGGTGAGCAGCATCGCGCGGCGCGGCGGGTTGGGGGGCGGTTGAGGCGTCATGTCTCGATTCGCGAGGAGGGCGCGGGGCCCAGGGTTAGCACACTTGCTCGGCGCGGGCGCGCCTAGGGGTAGAGGCGCTCGCGGCTCCAGGGCTCGCCCTCGCGCGTGCGGGTGAAAAGGACGCGATCGTGCAGACGGAACTGGACGTCCTGCCAGAATTCGATTTCCGTCGGCGTCAGCCGGTAGCCGCCCCAATAGGGCGGCCGCGGAATCTCGCCTTCGCCGAATTTTTCCGTGTAGGCCGCGACGGCTTCCTCGAGCTTGGCGCGCGATTCGAGCGGTCGCGACTGCTGGCTCGCCCAGGCGCCGATGCGGCTGGCGCGCGGCCGCGAGGCGAAATAGGCGTCCGCCTCGCTGTCCCCGATCCTGGCGACCGCGCCGCGCAGGCGCACCTGCCGGCGCAGCGATTTCCAGTGGAACAGCGCCGCGGCCTTGGGCGCGGCCGCCAGTTCCCGACCCTTCGCGCTTTGCGCGTTGGTGTAAAAGACGAGGCCGCGCTCGTCGGCCTGCTTGCACAGAACCACGCGCGCGTCCGGCAGGCCCGAATCGTCGACGCTGGCGAGCGTCATCGCCTCGGGATCGTTGAGTTCGCGCTCGCTCGCCTGCGTGAGCCAGAGCTGCAGCAGGGCGAAAGGATCGCGGGTGTCGGCAAAGTCACTCGAATTTAACGCATTCACGGCGAATATGCTCCCGATTCATAACTCTCGCGTGGTTTGCGATGATAGTCCTTCCCAATTCCAAACGCGAAAGGTTTCGCCCGCGCGCCGGCTCGGTCGGAGCGGGACGCTTCGTCGCACTCGCGCTGGGGGCCCTCGCGCTCGCGGGATGTTCGATCTCCATGCCCCTGCCGTCCCTTATCGACGCCGACGCGACGGGATCGATCAAGCCCAAGGCGCCGTCGCTGTCGAGCGCCTATGATTCGCGCGACTGGCGCGTCGCCGAACCCGTTCTCGCGGCGAGCCTGCGCGCGCCGGGACAGGCCGAGCCCGCCCTCTGGTCCAATCCGGAAACCGGGGGTCACGGAGAATTCCTCACCGTCGCCGGGGCCTTCGCGCGAGAGGGCCGATCCTGCCGCGCCTTCGTCGCGCGGCTCGTCGACGCCCATGACGCCAAGACGCTCCAGGCCGTCGGCTGTCCCAGCGAGAGCGGAGAGGTCGCCGTCTACGACGTCTCGCCGTGGACGGGGCTCTGACGCGCCTACTTGCGGGAGAAGCGGCCGCGGCCCAAATATGCACGGAGACACTGGCGCCCGCGCCTGCGGGGCGGGCGCGCAATCCTGGGCTCATCATGCGCGATCCCTATGAAGTTCTTGGGCTGGCCAAGACGGCCAGCGCCGGCGAAATCAAGTCGACCTATCGCAAGCTCGCCAAAAAATTCCATCCCGACCAGAGCAAGGAGCCGAAGGCGAAAGATCGATTCGCGGAAATCGGGTCCGCCTATGAAATTCTCGGCGACGCCAAGAAACGCGCCGCCTACGATAGCGGCGAAATCGACGCCGAGGGCAAACCGCGCGCGCCGCAGTTCGAAGGCTTCGGCTTCGGCCGGCGCCCGGGCGGGCATCCCGGCGAAGGGCAGGACTTCCGCAATTTCAATTTCGATTTCGGCGGGGGCGAGTTTTCGCCCGGCCGAGGCGGCGCCTCGATCGATCCCGACATCATCGCCGAATTGTTCGGCGCCCGCGCCGGCGGGCGATCGCGCAGCGCGCAGCGCGGGGAAGACGTCGCCGCGGCCGTGACGGTTCCTCTGGCCATGGCCGCCGGCGGCGGCTCCGTGCGCGTCGCCTTGCCGACCGGCAAGACGCTCGACGTCGCCGTTCCCTCCGGCGTCGAGGACGGCAAGCAGATTCGGCTGCGCGGACAGGGAAGGCCGGGGACGAAAAACGCGCCCGCGGGCGATGCGATCATCACGATCCGCTATGCGACGCATCCGCTGTTCAAGGTCGAGGGGCGCGATCTGCGTCTCGATCTGCCGATCACCCTCTACGAAGCCGTGTTGGGCGCCAAGGTGCGAGTCCCCACCCTCGGCGGCGAAGTCGAAATGGCCGTCCCGGCGGGGGCGAGCGGCGGGCGCGTCCTGCGTTTGCGCGGCAAGGGCCTGCCGGCCAGCGGCGAACTGCCGCAGGGCGATTTGCTGGCGACGCTGCGCATCGCGATGCCCGCCGGCGAGGATGCGGAGTTGGCGAAGCTGATGCGGCGCTGGCGCGACGAAAAGCCTTACGATCCCCGGTCCGGGATGGCGGGATAAGGTCTCGGCGCTGCTCGGCCGGCCCGCTGCCCTTCGCCGAGCCGATCCATCAAAAAAAAACGCTTCCGGGCGGCCGGTCGCCGACCCGGAAGCGTCATCCCGCGAAAAAGCGGAGCCCGAACGGCGCTGCGGCGCCGCGTCGGCTCACTTCGCCTTCGGCGCCACGTGGTGGTGGTGGTGATGGTGGTGATGGTGGCGATGATGATGATGATGGTGGCGATGGTGGTGATGATGATGGGCGTGGTGCGCGGGATGCGTCGGCGCGGCGGCATAGGCGGGCAGAGCGACGAGGCCGACGACGACCGTCGCGGCGATGAGCAGTTTCTTAAACATTATTAAGACCTTGATTTTACGACAGCCCCACCAGCGAGGCTTCGATTCATCTCTGCCGAAACGTCCATGAACCGAAGATGAACCGCCGAGACGAATGTCGCGTCCGCGGCGCCTGGCGGGCTCGATCGCGTCGATTTCGGCATCGCGTCAGATCACGGCTTCCTGGAACGCCGGATCGACGCGCCCGCCCCAGGCGCCGTTGAAGCGCGCGATCCAGCGCTGGGCGGGGACGCGGCCGTCGGCGACGATTTCGTCGAGCGGGGCCAGATAGATCGCTTCGTCGCGATTCCAGGCGTCGCTTCGCCCGCGCCGCGCCAATCCGGCGCGCGCGATGTCCAGCGCCTCGCGCGCGACGGCGCGCAGATCGCGGCCGGCGATGCGCGCCGCGAGCCCTAAGCGCGGGACCTCGTCGCGCAAAGTCTGGCGCTCGGCCGCGCTCCAGCCGCGCACGAGATCGCCGGCGGCGGCGAGGGCGTCGGAGTCGTAATAGAGGCCGACCATCAGCGCCGACAACGCGCAAATGCGGTCGGCGGGGCCGACATCCGCGCCGCGCATTTCGAGGTAGCGCTTGAGGCGCACTTCGGGAAAGATCGTCGAGAGATGATTGGCCCAATCGGAAATCGTCGCGCGCTCCCCAGGCAGCGCGGCGAGCCGGCCGGCGAGCAGATCGCGAAAACTCGCGCCGGCGACGTCGTGATAAATCGTCCCGCGCTTGACGAAGTAAAGGGGAACGTCGAGCGCGTAATCGACGTAGCGTTCGAACCCCATGCCCGATTCGAAGGCGAACGGCAGCATGCCGCTGCGCGCGGCGTCGGTGCGCCGCCAGATTTCCGAGCGCGCCGACAGAAGGCCGTTCAGCGCGCCGTCGGTGAACGGCGAATTGGCGAACAGCGCGGTGATGACCGGCTGAAGCGCGAGACCGACGCGCAGCTTGGCGACCATGTCGGCCTCGTCGGAAAAATCGAGGTTGGCCTGCACGGTCGCGGTGCGAAACATCATGTCGAGCCCGCGCGTCCCGACCCTGGGCATATAGCGCGACATGATGCGGTAGCGGCTCTTGGGCATGACTGGGGTCTCGGCGAGCGACCATTTCGGGCTGACGCCGAGGGCGAGGAAGCCTATCCCTAGGGAATCGGCGACCGCGTGGGCGCAATGCAAATGCGCGTCGAGTTCGCCCGCGATCCCGTGGACGGTCGCCTGCGGCGCGCCGGACAGTTCGAATTGGCCGCCCGGCTCGAGCGAAATCGCGGCGCCGCCGACCGTGTCGAACAAGCCGATGAGCTTGCCGTCGTCCTCGATCGCCTCCCAGCCCAGGCGCCCGCGCATGCCCTCCAGCAGCGCGCAAATCCCGCGCGGGCCTTCATAGGGAACGGGCGTCAGATCCGATTTGTAGAAAGGAATTTTCTCGTGTTCCGCGCCGATGCGAAACGCGTCGGCGGGCTTGCCGCCGGCTTCCAGCCAGGCGACCAAATCGTCACGGGACTCAACGATTTCGGCGTCGACGACGTCGCGGGCCATGCAAGATTCCGAAGAGACGGGCCGCGCGAACGGCGCGGAGCCCGCTAGATAGGGGCACGCGCGCGACAAATCAATGAAGCGAGCGCCGTCCGGCGCCGCGCTCGAGCGCAAAACCCCCGCATCGATCGATCCCGAATCAACTCCGATTGGCGTTGGTCAGGGATTGCAAGATGTCGTTCAGGCCTTGCTGATGAGCCTGGGAAACCTGGACGCCGGCCTGAAACATGCTGTTGAGCGTATTGAGCCCGGCTTGCAGCGCGGTCGACTGCGGCGAGCCCGGCTGTTGGGCGCCGCCGAGAAACCCGCCCAACACCGAACTGACGAGGCCGCCGAACAGGCCGCCGCCCGCGGCCGGCGCGGCGGCGCTCGCGAGCTCGCCGAGCAGTCCGCCCAAGCCCTGCGAAGTCATGGAATGCGCGAGGCCGCCCATCAGCATCGAGGCCACCACCGGCATCATCTGCGCGATGGTCTGCGCGCTGACGCCGGACATCTGCGCGGCGTGCTGGCTGATCTGCGCCGTGATCTCAGGCGAGCCGAAGATTTGGGCCAGGACGCCGCCGCCGAGGGCGCTCGCCGCGCTCGCCTGGCTCGGATCGGCGAACGAGCCCTGGTGCGCGCCGCTCGCCAGCTGGGAGAGAATGCCGCCGAGGCTGGCGGGGTTTTGCGCGGCGCCCTGAAGGCCGGCGGAGAACGCCGGAATCATCGCCTGGATCGCCGCCTGCGCCTGTTCGGGGGTAAGACCGAACTGGCTCGCGAGATTGTTGACGCCTTGGCCGCCTTGCGCGGCTTGAATGATGTCGTTGAGATTCATCGCCGGTCTCTCCCCCGCCGCCGCGCGCAACGCGGCGTCATGCTAGCTGCTTTTCATTGCATTTGCGAGACGCGCCGTCACGCCATAGGCCGCGGCGACGCCGGCGAGCCCGAAAGCCGCCGCGCCGGCGGCCGCGCCCAGCATCGCCCCCTCGACGCCGCCGTATTTGGCCCCGAGCGTGACGAAGGGAATCGTGCCCAGGGTCGCGCGGCCCCAGTTGAAAATCATCGCGAGCAGGGCGAAGCCGAGATTGTTGAATACGGTGTTGGCGACGAAGAGACAGGTGACGAAGACCCACGCCACGACGCCGAAGCGGCAAAAAAACATGACGAAATCCGCGGCCGCGCCCTGAGCGTCGAAGGCGGCGACGATCCACGGCGCCACGATCGCCAGACAAGCCCAGGCGATCAGCGCGTAGCCGACGGAAAGCACGAGCGCGTCGGTGATCGCCCGCCGGACCCGGCCGATCAGCTTGGCGCCGAAGTTCTGGCCGATGATCGGGCCGACCGAGCCCGTGAGCGCGAAAATGACGCCGAAGGCGAGGGGAATGACGCGATCGACGATCGCGCCGCCCGCCACCGCGGCCTCGCCGAAATCCGACCAGACGCGCGTCACATAGACCGCGGCGACCGGCGTCGCCAGATTGGCCATGATCGAGGGCATGCCGATCGCCATGATCGGCGCGAGATCGCTCTTGGCGTCGCGCAAGCGGGGGGCGCCGACGAGATCGTGCACGACGACCGCCCCATAGACGCCGACGGCGAGAAACATCAGGCGCGAGATCACGGTCGCCCAGGCGGCGCCGTAGACGCCGAGCCCGAAGCCGAAAATCAGCGTAGGGTCCGTCACGGCGGTTACGAGCCCCCCCGAAAGGGTCACGTACATCGCGCGGCGCGCGTCGCCGGCGGCGCGCAGGACGCCCGACAGCGCCATGCCGATCGCCATCGGGACATTGGCCGGAATGGTGATGGCGAGAAACCGGCTCGCGACCGTCGCGGCTTCGCCATGCGCGTGCAGGAGGGTCGCCAGCGCCTGGTCGCGAAAAACGAACAGCAGCGCGGCCAGCGCCGCCGACGCGACGGCGGCGATCGAAAGGCCCGAGGCCGCCAGGCGGCGCGCGCGGGGTCGATCGCCCGCGCCGAGCGCGCGCGAAACGGTCGCCGAAATCGCGATGGTGAAGCCGATATTGACGGACATGGCGAGGAATTGCAGCTGGCTGGCGTAGCCGACCGCCGCCTTCAGCGATTGGACGCCGAGTCGCGAAACCCAAAAGAGCGAAAGGAAGTCGACGGAGAAAATCGCGACGAGACCGATCGAGCCGGTCGCGGTCATCACGGCGACATGGCGCATCGTCGACCCCTGCGTGAAGACGGGCGCGTTGGCGCGGGCGGCGGGGGCGGTCAACGAAGCGATCCTGTTCCGAGTGGGTCGAGGCTCATAAGGCCTGCGGCGGCGTCGCGCCAGTTCTATTCGGCCGGGAGATTCGGCGCCCCTTGACTTCGCCGGCCCGCCTTTCCAAGAGACGGCAACGGAAAGCGTCAGGGATCGATGACCGCAAAACCCAAGCTTCGCATCATTCTATGCGCCCCGCGCGGTTTTTGCGCCGGCGTCGTGCGCGCCATCGACGTGGTCGAGCGGGCGCTGCAAATCTATGGCGCGCCGGTCTATGTCCGGCACGAGATCGTTCACAACAAATATGTCGTGGACTCCCTGAAGGCCAAGGGCGTCGTCTTCATCGAGGAGCTGAGCGAAGCGCCGGCCGGCGACGCTCCGGTGATTTTCTCGGCCCACGGCGTCGCCAAGGCGGTTCCCGAGGAAGCGCGCGCGCGCAATCTCTTCACCATCGACGCCACTTGCCCGCTGGTGACCAAGGTCCACCGCGAGGCGCAGGTCCATTTCAAGCGCGGGCGCAAAGTGATCCTTATCGGCCATGTCGGCCACCCCGAGGTGGTCGGCACGACCGGGCAATTGCCGGCGGGCGCAGTGACCCTGGTCAGGTCGACGGCCGAGGTCGAGGGGCTGCGCTTCGATCCCGAGGCCGCTTTGGCCTATGTCACGCAGACGACGCTTTCGGTGGACGACACGCGCGAAATCGTCGCGGCGCTGAAGCGGCGCTTTCCCCACATCCACGCGCCGCCGCTCGAGGACATCTGCTACGCCACCACCAACCGGCAGGAGGCGGTCAAGCGCGCCGCGGGAATCGTCGAGGCGGTGATCGTGGTCGGGGCGGCCAATTCGTCCAATTCGCAGCGCCTGCGCGAAGTCGCGGAACGCGAAGGCTGCAAGCTCGCTCAGCTCGTCCCCAGCGTCGATGAAATCGACTGGCGCGCGTTCGCCGCCGTCCGCTCGCTGGCGATCACCGCCGGCGCTTCCGCGCCGGAAATCCTGGTGGAGCAGATCGTCGACGCCTTCGCCGAACGGTTCCAAATCGCGGTGGAGACGCTGACCACCGCCGACGAAGCGATGTTCTTTCCGCTGCCGAGGAGCTTGCGCGAGGCGCAGGCGGTGTGAGCGGGGCGTCTTTCGGGTTCCGGATGATCGTGGGCGGCCGCGCCGCCCCCAGCGGGGACCGTTCATTGTTTGCTTGGAGGCGATTATGCGCGAGAGGCTTTCGAACTCAAGGATGCGCGAAGCGCACCGCCTTCGGCGGCGGCCCCATAGGGCGTCGACGGACGCCCGTCCAAAAAGACGGGCTATGGGGCCGTCCTTGACTTCGAAAGTCTCTTGCGCTCCGCTCCGCCAAGCAAGCAATGAACCATTCTGCCTCCAATCGTCAGTCTCGCGGGAACGCGAACTCCGGCGCAGTCTTGCGGACGGGACGGCGAGCTGGAAGTTGTCGCGAGGGCCAAATGCGTGCGCGTGAGCCGAAGGCCTATTATTCCAAGCTCTCCTTCAAGAGCCAGACTGTGCTACCGCGTGAGGTGCGCGAGCGTCTGAAAATGTCGCCAGGCGACCGCCTTCGTTATCTCGTCGACGACAAGGGCGTGCGCATCGAGAAGGAAGCGCCCGCGCGCCAGGGCGAGCTGTTCGCGACGTTTTCGGAATGGTCGAGCGAGGCGGACGAGGAAACCTTCGCCGATCTCTGAGGCGATAGGCTCTGCGCCCGACGAAAATCGCGACTGTCGGCGCGAAACGGCGACACGCGCGCATTTCCCGATTTGCTAGCCTCCTGATCGCAATCGCGTCGTCGGGGGAAAAGGGAAACGAGGGCGTGTCGCCGCGATTCCCGCGTCGGCCAAGCGGCGGAAAACCGCCTCGCAACACCCTGAAATCAGTCCCTCGCGCCGGAAAACGGAAAACGACGCCTCCGCCTCACCCGTTGATCAGCACCGCCGCCGCCGCGACGATCAGCGCCATGCCGAGCCATTCGCGTCGGCTCGGCGCCTCGCGAAAGAGGCGCATCGAGGCGACTTGCGCGAACAGCACCTCGACCAGCGCGAGCGTGCGCACCCGCGCCGCGTCGCTGAGCGCGAAGGCGAGAAACCAGAACTGCGAGGCCAGCGCGCCCATGAAGCCGGCGAACAGCGAAGCGCGCCAGACCGCGAAGATCGCGCCGATGCGCGCGCGGTCGAAGACGGAGAGATAGGCCAGCAGAACGACGGTCTGGATGGCGAGGCCGGCGACGAGGATCGTCGCCGCGGCGATTGCGATCGACGGCGTCGCGACGCCGATCACGGCGGCGCGAAAGCCGATCGCGGCGAGGGCGAAGAAGGCGGCGGAAACGAGCCCGAGGGCGGCGGGCCGCCACGACGGAACGGCCTCGGTCGCGCCGCGTCCGGACATGAGAAAGACGCCGGCCGTCGCCAGGACGATCGCGCCGATCACTCTGGGAGTCGGCGTCTCGCCGAGGAAGACCATCGCGAACAAGGCGACCTGCGCCGCCTCGGTCTTGGTGTAGGCGACGACGACGACGAAACTGCGCTGACGCATCGCCGCCAGCATCATCGCGGTCGCGGCGATCTGCGCCAGGGCGCCGAACACGGTCCAGGCGAGCGTCGCGGGCGAAAGCGGCGGAATCGCCGTCCCCGTCCAAAGGCGCACGCCGACGAGAAACACGATCGCGAAGGGCAGGCCGAACAGGAAGCGGACCTGCGCGGCGCCGACGGCGCCGAGCGCGCCGATGAGTTCGCGCTGCATCGCGTTGCGCAGGGTCTGCGTGGCGGAGGCGAGCAGCGTGAACACCGCCCAGAGCCCGCTTGCGTACATCTCGCCTCCCCGTTACCAACCGAACGCCTACAGCGTCCCTTCTCCCCGCAAGCGGGGAGAAGGTTAGGATGAGGGGCCGGGCGACGAGCCGCGCTGTGGCGGCTAATGGCCCAGCCCCTCACCCCGTCCCTCTCCCCGCAAAGCGGGGAGAGGGGGCGCGATCCACGTCGAACGAATCAGCTCGGACGAATCATGGCGGTCTACACCGAAGTCACGGACGAAGCGCTCGGCGCGTTCCTCGCAGGCTACGATCTGGGCCGCGTCACCTCGTTCAAGGGGATAGCCGAGGGCGTCGAGAATTCAAACTTCCTCATGCGCACGGAAGCGGGCCAGTTCATCCTGACGCTCTATGAAAAGCGGGTGAACGAGGCCGATCTGCCGTTCTTCATCGGCCTCATGGAGCATCTTTCCGCGCGCGGCGTCACCTGTCCGCAGCCGGTGCGCGCGCGCGACGGCCAGGCGCTGGGGCGTCTCGCCGGCCGCGCCGCCGCGATCGTCACCTTTCTCGACGGCCTATGGATTCGCCGCCCGCAGGCCCATCATTGCGGACAAGTCGGCGAGGCCCTCGCGCGCATGCACGAGGCGGGCGCGGACTTTGCGCTGCGCCGGCCCAACGCGCTCTCCATCGAGGGCTGGCCGGCGCTGTTCGCGACCGCCGAACCGCGTGCCGACGAAGTCTCGCCGGGCCTCGCCAAGGAGACGGCGGCCGAGCTTGCCGCGTTGCAGGCGATCTGGCCGACGGGCCTGCCGAGCGGCGTGATCCACGCCGATCTCTTCCCCGACAACGTGTTCTTCTTAAGCGATCGGCTTTCCGGGCTGATCGATTTCTATTTCGCCTGCAACGACGCCTTCGCCTACGACCTCGGCATCTGCCTCAACGCCTGGTGCTTCGAGGCCGACGGCGCGTTCAACGTCTCCAAGGGCATGGCGATGATCAACGGCTACCAGCGCCTGCGTCCGCTTAAGGCCGAGGAGGTCGAGGCGTTGCCGATTCTCGCGCGCGGCTCGGCGCTGCGCTTCATGCTGACGCGGCTGGTCGATTGGCTCGACGTGCCGCCGGGCGCCAAGGTCGTGCCGAAGAATCCGTTGGAATATCTCGTCAAGCTGCGCTTCCATCAGCGCGTCGTCAGCGCGCGCGATTACGGCTTGCTCGCGTGACGGCGCGCGTCGCGATCTGGACCGACGGCGCCTGTTCGGGAAATCCCGGTCCCGGCGGCTGGGGCGCGATCCTGCGCTACGGCGGCCACAAGAAGGAATTGTGCGGCGGCGAGGCGCCGACCACCAACAACCGCATGGAGCTGATGGCGGCGATCGCCGCGCTCGAGGCGCTGAGCCGGCCGTGCCGCGTCGAGCTGCACACCGATTCGCAATATTTGCGCGGCGGCGTCACCGCCTGGATGCATAATTGGAAGCGCAACGGCTGGCGCACCGCCGACAAGAAGCCGGTCAAGAACGAGGACCTCTGGCGCCGCCTCGACGCCGCGGCCGAGCGCCACGAAATCGACTGGCGCTGGGTCAAGGGCCACGCCGGCGACGCCATGAACGAACGCGCCGACGAACTCGCGCGCCAGGGCATGGCGCCGTTTCTGCCGGCGAAGGGGAAGGCGGGGGCGGGGTGAAGGCGGGGGATTAGGTTACCTCGTATTCGCGCCCAAGCCGCTCCGCTTCACGCTCGGCGAAAGCCTCGGCTTCCTCCTTGCGCTCGAAAAGCGTCGTCGCATAGTCGGGCGCGTGCTCGGCCTCCGGCGGCGATACGCGCACCATCCATCCCGTTTTGTCAGCCGTCTGATCGACGATGACGCTGAGATCGTCCCAATCGTAAGGCTCGATCTCGGCGCGGCATTTCGGGCATCTGTCGTTGCAGGCGCAGGACCATTCATCGGTCCAAGCGGCTCTGCACTCGCGGTGTCGGTAATACTTGAGAAACCAAGCCATCGGCATAGTCCATTTTCTTTGACGCATGACGCTTGAACGCGGACGACTGATTTGAAACTGGGCTTCGAGGAATCGCGGCAAGCGGCCTATGATTCCGGTTCGCAAAAGGCTCGGGTGTTGACCGAGGCTTGGGCGAGCACGCAAGCTTTCTGCCCGAACTGCGGGGCCGAGCGGCTTTCAAAATTTCAAAACAACCGACCGGTAGCGGACCTCTATTGCGCAAATTGCAATGAGGAATTCGAACTCAAGAGCCAAAAGGCCAAATTTGGGCCAAGAGTATTAGACGGCGCATACCGCACGATGCGCGAGCGACTCGCCGCGCAGAACAACCCAAACCTGATGTTGTTGAATTATAGCCCCGCCACGGGAGTTGACAACCTACTCGTTGTGCCGAAGCATTTTTTCGTCACGGAAATTATCGAGGAGCGCAAACCGCTCGGCGAGAGTGCGCGCCGCGCGGGATGGATCGGTTGCAATATCCTTTTGTCGCGCGTGCCTGACGCCGGCAAAATATATGTCGTTCGCGACAGAATTGTACTGGATCGACAAAGCGTTTTGGATCAGTGGCGCAAGACTTTATTCCTGCGCGAAGAATCCGCGGCATCGCGAGGCTGGCTCCTCAACGTGCTGAAGTGCGTTGAGGACATGGGGGCAAGAGAGTTCGACCTTGACGAAGTCTACGCTTTCGAGACGCGCCTGAGCGGGCTCTATCCGATGAACAGGCACGTGCGCCAGAAAATCCGGCAGCAACTTCAAGTGCTGCGCGATCGCGGTTACCTCGAATTTCTTGGGCGGGGTCGGTATCGCTTGGTTTGAAGAGCCGTCCGCGCGCCCCGTCCACACCGTCGCCGTAGGTCGCCGCTTCAAAGCGGCCGTTGGGACGAGCGAGTCGAATTTCGTTCTCCACCGTTTTGCGCACCTCCCATGGCCGCGCCCTCGCCCCGCTCCCGGCCTCTCAACCCGGCATTCGCCCTGCGCGGGCGGCGCCGAATGGCGGCGCCTCGGCCGAGGCCGCGCGGATGAGCGGCGGGACCACGCGGTTGCGCCCGCTCGCCTTGGCCGCATAGAGAGCGGTGTCCGCCGCCACGACGAGTTCGTCGGCGCTGACGGCGACGGTCGGCGCCGCGGCGACGCCGAAGCTGGCCGTCACGACGCGATTGGCGCCGGCGAGCTCGTGGGGAATGCCGAGGGCCTCGATGCCTCGCCTGATCCGCTCGGCCACCGCGACCGCCGTCGCGGTCGTGGCTTCGGGCAGGACCAGCAGCAATTCCTCGCCGCCGTAACGCGCCGCCAGATCCTGCGCGCCTCGCAGCTCGGCCAAGGCGCAGGACGTGACGCGTCTGAGGCACGCGTCGCCGGCCGGGTGCCCGTAGCGGTCGTTGAACGCCTTGAAGTGATCGATATCCAGCATTACGATCGCGACCTCATCGACTTGATCGGTCCCTTTCGTCCATAGCTGCGCAAATTTCGCTTGCAGGCGATGGCGGTTCGCCAGCCCCGTGAGGGCGTCGGTGGTGGCCTCGATCTCCGTCCGCTCGTGAAGGAGACGGTCGCGCAGCGCCTGCAGGTAGGCCCGCCGCTCGTCGCGCTCGAGCAAATGGTTCGCCGCCAACGTGGTGTAAGCGCTGGCGGCGATCATGGCGGAAGCCAAGATCGCGGCCTCGCCGGGCAGATGCGGGCTGAAGGCGGCGCAGGCCGCGTGGAGCGCGAATATGACGGCTGAGACCGCGATGGCGCCACGATAGGGAAGCCGCTGAATGGCGTTGGCGTACATCACCACCACCAGAACCAAATATTGGTAGTGGGCCGCGCCGGGCGAATGGCTGAGCAGGAAAATCGCCAGGATCTGTGCGGTCACCACGATCGGCAGGCTGCAGGCCGCCGCCTCGCGAACGCGGCCGCTCGGCGCCGTGGCGAACAGGCGCGCGGCGAACAGCATCCACGCCGTGACGAGGAGATGCAACAGCGCGGCGATCGCCAGCGTGTCCGGCGTCAGCAGCCAGTCCGCGGCGAGGAAGAGATTGTAGACGACGATCAGTTCCTTGGCGTTGGCCACGAGCCGCTTCGACCGGCGTTCTCTCCTCCCCTCGTCATAGCTTCGTTCGAGCCAGTCGGGGAAGGCGAGCCGCTTGTGGCGCTCCGCCATGAAAGCTTCGACCGCATCGAGCGTTACCGCAGCTGTCGCCATTCCCAGGGCATCCATGTGCGAGATGCGGGCCGAGACCGTAACAGTCGAGTGTTTAGAATCTGTTTCCGTCGCGGAAGCGATATGCGGGCAAATCTCCCTCGAGCCGCCCGCCGCCTCCGTGCGCTCCTCGCCTCACATTTGCGCGATGAGATGCGCCGCGCCCGAGAGATCGGCCTTGCCCGGCGAGTCCTCAATATTGAGGATTTTCACCACGCCGTCCTCGACCAGCATCGAATAGCGCTTCGAGCGCACGCCGAGGCCGCCCGCCGAAGCGTCGAAGTCGAGCCCGGCCGCCTTGGCGAAGTCGGCGGCGCCGTCGGCGAGGAAGGCGATGTGGCCGTCCGCTCCGGTCGCCTTCGACCACGCGGCCAGCACATATTGGTCGTTGACCGCCGTCATCGCGATCGCCGCCACGCCCTTGGCCTTGAACGCGGCCTCTTCGGCGAGGAAGCCCGGCAGGTGGTTCTTGTGGCAGGTCGGCGTGAAGGCGCCGGGCAGGCCGAAGAGCACCACCTTTCGGCCGGCGAAAAATTCCTGCGTCGTCACCGGCCGCGCGCCGTCTTCGGTCACCAGGCGGAAGGTCGCGCTGGGCAGTTTGTCGCCGACTTTGATGGTCATGGCTCGTCCTCGGTTGAAAGGGAAGCGTCAGTCTATCGCGGCGCGGCGCGCGCGCAAGGCGGGTTTCGGCCCTCACGAATTCGGCGGCAGGGAAAGCATCACGTCGAGCGCGCCGGCGCCGCCGGTGATCGTCGCGCGCGCGCTCAAGGGCAAGGCGCCGTCGGCCGGCTTCTCGCGCAACGCGATGGCGAAGCAGTCGCGCCCGCGCGCACGCGGCTCCGCCTTCGTCGATAGCCACCAGCCCGAGGGCGCCTCGATGAAGAGATCGCGCGCCGGGCCGGGCTCGGCGGGCAGGCAAAGCCGCCAGTCCCGCGCGTCGACGGACGCGAGCTCGGCGCCGAGCGAGCGCCATTCGACGCGCCGCGGCGTCAGCGCGCGCGCCGCCTCGATCGCGGCGGCGTAGGGCGACGCAGCGCTTTCGGGCAGGCTCAGGGTCAAATTCGCTTTGGCGGGAAGGCAGATTTTTTCGCACACCGCGTAAGTCGCGTTCACCGCCAGCGTCACCGGCTTCGACGGGTCGACGGCCTCGACCGCGATGGCGAAGACGACGCCATTCTCATAGCCGAACGCTTCGGAGCCGTCCGGCTCGAGGATGCGCTCGGGCGCGGGATATTCCGGCTCGGCTCGGGCGAGATTGACCGATCCGGAGAAATCGAAGCTCGGCGGCGCGCCCGAATCGCCGGGGTCGCGCCAATACGTGATGGCCCCCGGCGCCAGCTGGATTTCGAACGCGGCCCGCCCCAGCCCTCCCGCCAGCAGACGCGCCTCGGCCTTCAGCGTCCGCGCCCAATCCGTGGAAAAGGCGTCGGCGGCGCGGGCGCCGCCCGAGGCGCAGCAGGCGAGGGCGGAAAAAACGAGGAATCGCGCGAACATGCCGTCAATTTAGGCGCTGCGCCCAGCTCAGGCCAACAAAATTCCCGTGAACGCCGACCCCGGCCCGGAGCTTTTCTCTTTAACGACGTCCGCGAGGCGAGTAGCATGTCGGCATGCGTCGTCCCCAGGGATCCCTGCCCGCCCAGAGCTACGAAGGCCAGTTCCTCATCGCCATGCCCGGCTTGCGCGAAGGGCCGTTCGCGCGCTCGGTCGTCTATATGTGCGCCCATCGCGAGGACGGCGCGATGGGCATCGTCATCAACCAGCGCGCCGATGAAATCGAGTTCTCCAAGCTCCTGGTGCAGCTCGACATCGTGGGCCAGGCCGAGGCGATCCGCCTGCCTCGCAGCGCCGAAGCGGTGCGCGTCCTGCGCGGCGGACCGGTGGACACCGGACGCGGCTTCGTCCTCCATTCCAGCGATTATCGCGCCGAGGATTCGACCGTGGCGATCGGCGGCGGCGTCTGTCTGACCGCGACGCTCGACATCCTGCGCGCGATCGCCAGGGGGGCCGGGCCGAGCCAGGCGGTGCTGGCGCTGGGCTACGCGGGTTGGGCGTCCGGCCAGCTCGAGAGCGAAATCCTCGCCAACGGCTGGCTGGTCTCGCCCGCCGATTCGAAACTCATCTTCGACGCGAATTTCGACGCCAAATACGATCGCGCGCTGGCGCTTCTCGGCGTCAACGCCGCCTGGCTATCCTCCGAAGCCGGCCACGCGTGACGCCAAGTCTCGCGAAGAGCGACGAGTCGCTCTTCGCGAGTTCCGCGCGTCAGCGCGGGCGCGCGTTCGCGCTTGCCGTATCCCGTAGGTCACGACCTACGGGATACGGCGTCAGACTCCCGGCCAGGGCCTGACCCGCCCCGGAACGACTTCGAACATCCGCGCCCGGTCGCCGAGCTCGGCGAAGACGGCGGGGTCGGCGCCGGTGACGAACACCTGCGCGCCGACGCGCTCCAGCGCGTCGAACAGCGCGGCGCGGCGACGCGGATCGAAATGCGCGGCCACTTCGTCGAGCAGCGCGAGCGGCGCGAGACCCGACATGTCCGCCACCAGCCGCGCGTGGGCGAGAACCAGACCGACGAGCAGCGCCTTTTGCTCTCCCGTAGAAGATTGCGCCGCCGGCGCTCCCTTGGGGCCGTGAAAGACCCGGAGATCGCCGACATGCGGTCCGATCAGCGTGCGTCCCGCCGCCGCGTCGCGTGAGCGATTGTCGCGCAGAGCTGCGCGATAGCGGTCCTCGGCGGCGAGCGCGGGATTTTGCGCCGCCAGCGCTTCGACCTCGCCTTCGAGCGCAAGATCGGCCCAGGGAAAGGGCGAAGCCTCGTCGCGATCGAGCGCGATCAACGCCTTCAGTCGGGTCACGCACTCGACCCGCGCCGCGGCGACGGCGACGCCGAGTTCCGCCGCTTCGCGTTCGATCGCGTCGAGCCAGGGCGCGTTGCGCGCGCCCTCTTCGAGCAATCGGTTGCGCCCGCGCAGCGCGCGCTCGAACTGGCTGACGCGCGCGCCGTGATTGGGATCGAGCGCGAGAACCAGCCGGTCGAGGAAGCGGCGCCGCTCGCTCGCCGGCCCCGCGAACAAACTGTCCATCGCCGGCGTCAGCCACACCAGGCGCAGATGATCGGCGAAGGCGCGCGCCGAGGCCACGGGCGCGCGATCGATGCGGTTGAGACGCTCGGGCGCGCCGTCCCCGGCGCCCGGCTCGAGCCCCGCGCCGAGCTGGCGCGTGGCGCCGTCGTCCTCGACCTCGATCGAAATCGCGAAGCCGCCCGCCCCGCCGACGCGCGCGCAAGCCGTGAGGTCGGCGCGCCTGAGGCCGCGCCCCGGCGCGAATAGCGACAGCGCTTCGAGAAGATTGGTCTTTCCCGCGCCGTTTTCGCCGCAAAACACGATCAGCGCGCCCTCGAGCGCGAGATCGAGCGTCGCGTAGGAGCGGAAGTCCCTGAGCATCAGCCGGCGCACCATGGGGCGCCGGCGCGCGGAGGGAAAATCGGGCGGGCTCGACATGAGCGGGGATGTGCCACGTCCAGCGTCGGCGCGAAAGGGGAGGCGCTTCGGTCGGCGCGGCTTGTCGGCGTCGGCGTCCTGCCGCATGCTGCGGCGGACTTAGGCGAAGAGGAGGCGCGAATCGTGACGGCGTTCGAAGTGTTGATGCCCGCCGAGGGCATGGCGGAAATCAGCGAGCAGTTGGAAAAGCGCGTCACGCTGCATCGGCTGTGGCGCGTGGCCGATCGCGAGGCGACGCTCGCGGCGATCGCGCCGCGCATCCGCGCCGTCGTCGCGACTTGGCACGCGGTGGCCGTCGACGCGGCGCTGATGCGCCGGCTGCCGAATCTGGAGATCGTCGTGAGTTTCGGCGTCGGCTACGACCATATCGACGCCGCCTGGGCGGGCGCGCACGGAATCATCGTCACCAACACCCCCGGCGTGCTCGACGAGGACGTCGCCGACATCGGGATGGCGCTGACGCTCGCCGCGGTGCGGCGGTTGCCGCAGGCCGAGCGCTATCTTCGCGAGGGGCGCTGGCCGAGCGCGCCCTTTCCGCTCACCGCTTCGCTGCGCGGACGCACGATGGGGATTTTGGGGCTAGGGCGCATCGGCAAGCAAATCGCCAAGCGCGCGCAGGCTTTCGGGCTCAATGTCGTCTATCACGGCCGCAAGGCCCAGGACGAGGCGCCCTATCTCTATTATCCCTCGCTTCTCGGCATGGCCAAGGCTTGCGACATCTTGATGATCGCCGCGCCGGGCGGCGCGGGCACCCGCCATATCGTCGACCGCGAAGTGATCGCGGCGCTCGGCCCCGACGGCGTGCTCGTCAATATCGCGCGCGGCTCGCTGGTCGACGAAGCGGCGCTGATCGAGGCGCTTCGCGAACGGACGATTCTGGCGGCCGGGCTCGACGTCTACGAGAACGAACCCAACGTGCCGCCGGCGCTGCTCGAACTCGACAATGTCGTCGCGCTGCCCCATGTCGGCTCCGCCACGCGCCACACGCGCCGCGCCATGGCCGATCTCGTCGTCGCCAATCTGTTTTCCTGGATCGACGGCAAGGGGCCGCTGACGCCGACGCCCGAGACGCCCTGGCGGGGGTGAAGGCGGCGCGGCCGGCTTCTACCAGCGGTGACCGCCCCATCCGTAGCCGTAATAGAAGGGCCGTCCCCAGCCCCACCAGGGGTCGACGACGACCGGAGGCCCATAGTAACCCGGGCCGTAGTAGCCGGGCGGCCCGGCGTCGTAGGGCGCCGCCGCGACCGCGTCGGCGCGGACATAGCCGAACCGATCGCGCCAGGAGACGTAGCACCAGTCGCGCGAGCAATGCGAGAGATCGATCTGCGCGTTGGCGGGGATGCTCTGCACGACGCGCGCCTTCGGGCTCGGCGCCGCGCGCATGACGACCGGCGCGGTCGTTCGCGCGGGGTCGGCGAAGGCGGGGGCGGCGAGGCCCAGGCACAGGCCAAAGGTGACAAGGAGACGTCGCATGATCGGTTCCCGCAAGTTGGATCGGCGCCCGAAGCCGGCCCACGATCGAGAGGCGCGATCGCGGGCCGACAAAAGCCAGCTCAGAACTCTGCGATGAAAGGAGATACCCCCTCGGAAAATCGCTGTCCAGATTTCCGGGACGCCGCCTTGCCGGAGCGCGCGTCGCGATTCGGCGTTCGCGCTCCCCGCCGTCCCGCGCTCGCGCCGGTCGGCGAGAAGCCCCCGCTCAATGCGTTACGCGCGCGGCGCGGATCGCCTCGAGGCTGAGGTTGCTCGACTGGGCTGAAAACAACACGATTTCTTCTTCGTCGCGCGCCGTGAACGCGAGCGCCACGTGCGTCTTCATGACGCGCAGCGAAAGGATCGTCGGATCGGAATAGCTGATGTTGCGACGCCCCAGCGCGTAGCCCTGCGCGACCTCCCGCGACAGCGTGTAGGAGCCGCTGGCCGCCAATTCCACGCCGTTCTGCCCGCGATAGGCCGTGAACTGCTCCGGCAGTTCGTCGTAGAACGCGCGATCCCCGGGCGGGAGAATGTCCGGCGTCCAATAGGATTTGTAGCGCGAGAACAATCGCGCCCATCGCGTGCGCTCGATCGGATTGAAGCCCGGCCATCCCCTGGCGACGGCGTTCCAGAATTGTTCGCCGATCGCAGCCGAGCGGCGGCGCATGAAGAAATAATCCAGCGCCGCGCCGGGCCGCCGCGCCGCCTCGGGATAGACGGGCGGCTGTTCGGACGAAAAAGAATCAGGGGACGAAATGGCGGTCAACTCGCGCCTCGCGGTTCGGACGTGGGCGTCGAAGTTGCGGCGGCAAGGTTGCCCGGGGCTGGAACGAAGGGAGGGGGGCGCTCAAAGTGAAAGCGCATCGGACAAAGTGTGAAGATCGCAGCTCCGGCGCGACCTTTTCGCGCATTGCCGACGCGGTCACAAGCGGATACGGCTCAATGGTTTAACTCTCAGCTTTGAATGGTTGAGACCGCCATTCCGGTCGCCAGGTTGGAAAAGTGAGCGAACATGTGGCCGAAAGTCGTACACAAGGCCCATCCGGACACGAAGGTTGTTCGAGACAAACTCGTGGCCGCCGGCGTGCGCCCGACGCGGCAGAGACTTGATCTCGGCCGTCTTCTTCTCCAGTCCGGCGATCGGCATTTCACGGCCGAGATGATTTACGGTGAAGCTCTGGCGATGCGTTATCCACCTTCGCTGGGGACGATCTATAATACATTGAATGAATTCGCGCGATGCGGATTGCTGCGGCAGATCGCGATTTACGACGCCAAAGTTTGGTTCGACACCAAGATCGGGCCGCATTTTCATTTCTACCGGGAGGATACCGAGGAACTGTCCGATATTCCGGACGAGCTTCTGCCGAAGCTCGACATTCCCGCGCCCGAGGGCACGCGAATCGAGGCGATCGATATTATCGTCCGCCTCAAATCCTCCTAGCGAGGCGCCGCGCGCGGCGGCGGCGCCCGGCCAGGGTCGGCCTATCCCCACAGCCCGGCGATTCCCGAATAGACGCCGAAGATGACGGTCGCCAGGATCACGACGCCTGAAAAGGCCGCGTAACCGCCCTGGAGCCGATAGGGGCCCGGCAGCCGTCGCGCGAGCAGGAACAAGAAACCAAGCACGATCGGCAGCAAGAGCGCGTTCATCACCTGGACGCCGACGCTCAGGGCGACGAGATTGACGTTCGAGGCGACCACGGTCGCGCAGATGATCAGCGCGACGGCGTAGAAGCCGTAAAACCACGGCGCCTCGCGCGGCTCGTCCTCCAACTTGTGCTTGGCGCCGAGGACTTCCGCGAGCGTGCGCGCGGCGGTCAGGGTGACGACGATCGCCGCGACCAGGGCGGCGCCGCTCATGCCGAGACCGAACAGCAGCTTGCCGGCAAACCCGCCGAGAAACGGCGTGATCGCGCCGACGATCTCCTCGATCGTATCGAGGGCATGGTCGCCGCCGGCCTTGCCGAGCGTCGCCGCGACCGCGACGAGCACGGCGGCCATGATGAGCTGGGTCACCACGGCGCCGATGGCGGTGTCGACCCGAGCGGGGCGAATATCGTCGGGGGTCAGCCGCTTTTCGACGACCGACGACTGCTGAAAGAACACCATCCACGGCATGATCACCGCGCCGATATTGGCCGAGGCGAGATAGAGATATTTGGGGTCGGCGACCGGTATCGTGAGCGCGCCCGAGGCCATTTCGCCGGCGTCCGGATGAGCCAGCCAGGCTACCAGCAGAAACACCAGCTCAAAACCGCCGACCACAATCGCTATGCGCTCGACAGTCATGTAGGTGTGCGTGAACGCCATGATCAGCAGCGCCGTCACCACCAGCGCCATCGTCGCCGGGATCGGAACGCCCATCATACTGCCGACGCCCGCCAAGCCGGAGAGCTCGGTGAGCAGAGCGCCGAGGCAGGTCACGATCAGCGTCGCCGCCGAGACCCAGGCCCAAGCGCGTCCGAAATGCTGCTTGATCAGTTCGGCGTGCCCCTTGCCGGTCACCGCGCCGAGCCGCACCGTCAATTCCTGAACGATATAGAGGATCGGGATGAGGATGAATTGCAGCAGCAGCAGGCTGTAGCCCCACTGGGCGCCGCTCTGCGCCGCGGTGATGACGCTGCCGGCGTCGGTATCCGCCAACATGACGACGATGCCGGGGCCGGCGACGACGAGGAACCTTCGCCAGTTGAAAGGAAGAGGAGCGACCGCGCTTAACGACATCAGATGATCCTTTGGCTCGAATAGCGAGGGGTCGCTCATTCGTCGCCGACGAAGGATCGAATGACAAGACAGCAGGGCCGAAATAGGAATTGTTTCAAATTCAACGTCCGCGCCGCCGCTTTCGTCTCGGCCGAGGCCGCGACGCCGCGCGTCAGGGCGCAAGTCCCGCTCCGGACTTCCTGGATTCTGTCTCGGGACGCGGCGGTTTGCGGGGCTCGATCGCGCCCGCGGTCGATCGCCCCGGCGCCTCTGCCCGCTCGCGCGCGACGGGCGCTCGCAGGCGCCGAGAAGAGGCGGGGCAGGCCCGGGGGCGCGCCGCCGCTGAGGCGGACACGACCGCGCCGGCCGTTTTGGCGTTGCCAAAATCCGCCGAAGGTGGTCGTTGCGGTTCGGCGAGGGCGCCGCCCGGCGGAGGTTGGTCAAATCCGGCGCGGCCGGCGCGGGCTTCACAGGCCTTGGAGGGGAGCGATGAGGCGAATTCGATTGGCGGCGTTCGTTTGGCCGGCGCTAACCCTGGGGGGCTGCGCGCCCTCGGGGCCGGTTCCGGCGATTGAGAACGTGCAGGTCTTGAACGGCGGCAGCGAGATCAGCCGCACGAAGAATTTCACGACGCGGCAGGGAACGTCGGTTCGGGCCGGCTTCGCCTATGCGGAGAATCCGGACTGTTCGGAGATTCCGGGCGCCACGGGTCGTGTGGTGAGCCCCCCGTCGGGCGGCGAAGTCACGATCGAAAGGGGACTGGATTTTCCGGAATACCCGCCAGGGAGCCCGCGAGAGAATTGCAATATGAAAAAAGGCTTCGGCCTCGTCACGACGTATCGTCCCCGCCCTGATTTCGTCGGCGCGGATCACTTTTCGTTCGAGATATTCCTTCCCGGCGGCAAGGCCTATCACAACGATGTCAACGTAACTGTCGAATAATCGATGCGCCGTGACGGTTCCGCCGAGCGTTCCCATCGCGCGATTTGACCGGCGTCGACGCTTTGCGGCGCGCCGCGCGGCAAGGACATTTTTTGCGTTGCTCTGTGGGGGGCTTATGAAATCGGTTCACTTGGCCTTTGCGGGTTTGGCGGCGCTCACGCTCGCGGCTTGCGCGCCCAACGGCGTGCAGATCACGAACGGCGGCAGCCAAGCCCTCGTGACCAAAAACATTACGGTCGCGCGGGGCCAGACGGTCAAGGTTCAGGTTTTCACCTCGATAAATCCCGATTGCACCGAAACGCCCGGCACGTCGGGACGCATGGAGAGCGAGCCCGCGCACGGGATGGCGACGCTGAGCCGAACGCAGGACTTCGTCTATTTCAAACCGGAGAATCCTCGCTCGAACTGCAATTCCCGGCGCGTGCCCGCATGGGTCGTCAATTACACCGCGGCGGCGGACTTCGTGGGCGAGGACGCGTTCGCATTCGACGAGTTCTTCGCGGCGGGCGGCTCCTTGCACTTCAACGTCGTCGTCCATGCGATGTAGGCGAGGCGCGATCCGTCGCGAACGGAACGCTTTGCAGGAGAGCGCGTCCGCGTTAGAATGCCAATCGCTGGACGGGCGATGCGGAGGCTTCTCATGCGCTCGACGATATTGGCGGTCTTGCTCGGCTGCGGCCTTGTAGCCGCGACTTTGACGCCCACGGCGGCGTGTGGATATCACGCCGCCTCGGCGGCGAACGACCAGGCTTCGCCGCCGCAGACCGCGCAGGCGCAACCGTCGACGGACGATAATTCGAACTAAGATCGCCCTGCCGCCGCGGCGCCGTTCCGCGCCGGGCGTTGCCGTCTGGCTCACGCGGCTCCCGCCGCCAAGGGAGCGTCTGTCCGTCGAAATGGCGGCGCCAATCCATGTCCCGCGCTCCTTCGCATGGCGACAGCGCGATTCCAGCAGATTGATTTTGCGATGAAAATCGGCGCCGAGGCGACTTGACGAGGAAAGCCCTTGGTGCCCCTGGCCGGGGCTCAAGAATTGAACCAATTCAACCGTCTAGGTGTTCCATGATGGCCGCAATGTGCCATTGAAAATCAAAGGAGATTTCCGAAAGTTCCATGACGAAAATTCAGCCCTCCAATCGTTGGCTCTGACGTTGCGGTAAGAACAGCATAGCTCATTTCGGCACTTACATTCAAGCAAACTGCTTAGAACACCGAGGAAGTTATGAAATCCGTTACGGGTCAGAAGCTCAAAAAGCTCGTCGCTTTGGTCCACGCGGTAATCGCCAAAGCGCCCTATGAACGGGGTGGTTACAAGTGGGCCGCCTTGTCCATGGACACTTGGGTCAAGGCTACTGGGTGGTCCATGAGCACAGTGGACCGCTACTTCGACCGGCCGCCGTTTTATTGTGAGAAGGCGGCCATCGAAGGCGTGCGGACCAAAATCGTCCGCGTCCTTGGCCCGGGAGAAGCGGTGAAGAAGACGCCCCAGCGGGTCGCGAACGAAATGCGCCGCGTATGGCTAGCCCGCGAGATCGACCAACACGCCATCGCAGAGGCAGCGGAAGCCGGCAAGCCATGGAAGACCCACGACCTGATCGAAGGCGGCAAGGTCAAAGTGTCGAGCAAGGAACACGGCTGCTTGGTCGGCTTGGCTGACGTATGGCCGGACGGCTATCAGGTAGCCATCCTGAAGTGCGTCCTCGACGATTGGACAGGGTTCATGGTCGGGGCGAAGATGGCGGCTGCAGCGGCTCAGGATGCCGACACTGGCGATCCCGACCTGCCAGTTAAAGGAATGAAATTCTACCATCATCCGAGCTTGCCGGTCATCAGAAAGTACGCGGGCGCGGCGGCGGAACTGTACGTCATGAAGGCCCAAGCCGCGTCGGTGGGGCAGAAATTCAATCCGCTATCGGCATAAGCGCCCTATCAAATGCAATTAATGTCAGAACTGACTGTTTCATCCAGACTACTGTATTACTAACTATCTATAACCACTATCTCCATTTAAATCAGGGGTCTAGAGAGGAAACACTCAATGGAGACAGTAGTGCCCCCCGCTGCGCTTCGCTTACGGGTGACGACCTTCGTGTCTCCCCCGAAACGGAGCGAGCGAACAAAGTGAGCGAAAGAGGACATGGTGGAGAGCAAACAGTCAGTTTTGAAATTGCGACGTGCACTGAGGCAGTCCGCCGGGACCCCCAGCTCGCCGCCGCCGCGGGGTGCTGGCCGTCTGCGCTTCAACTTGGCGCGGGCCGGGCGTCGGGGTCTGTTGCACCGGGACGTGCCGCGCACAATCGGGGGGTCCCCCCTCGATAGGCATATGGGCCGTCCAGAAGCGATTACAGAGCCCGCCAGTGCCCTTCCGTCACCTCTCGCCTCCCCGCACGCCATGGCGCGGCTCCAAGGCCTGTGCGACGCTGCCTCTGCGGGTCTGACGGAGGGTGCCTGCAATTGGAATGGAGCCGCGGCCACCGCGTAGCCGGCCCCGTTGACCGCCTATGGGACCTCACCCGAGCTTTCCGAGGGTCTGGCCATTTGGTGCAAGTAATTGCACAAAACCTCTGCGGGACCTTTGGCCCAATCCGCCACAGCGGAGCGGTGCCGCTTTCCGTGCTTGATGGTTGCAAAGACGCTGATCCAGCGATTGCGTGCACTTGCCCACCCCCAGCGGCGCGTCGAGCACCACGGGCTCGTCTGGACCGCCTATGTTGTGCGAGGTGGGGCCACAGACGATTGTTGACGTGACGGCACGCCGGCTGGTTTCGCACCACACCTTGGCGGAGCGCGGACGCGATCTGGAAGAGTTGGCCCAAGATGCTGGACGACCTGAAGATAGCTTCGCCGTCACCGTGGGCGCGAGATACAGCCCAAATTGCACGCAGTGAATTGCAGGATGCCGTAAGGCGGCGTGAACCACTTGTCGATATGCTCCCCGCTCGGGGAGACAGCGATGGCAACGAAACGACCGTCGGCGGTGCTCAAGAAGGTCTTGAAGCTCGCGGACGCGACAAACGAGAACCGAATTGAGCTTGCTTTGGCGCTGTGCGAGCTGGAGGAGGCTAAGCCGGGCAGCGTCGCCGACCTCGTCAGGACCAGGCCGCGCGAACGACGAAAGCTTTACTATTTGCTGGACGTCGGCAGATGGCTCCGCCCCACAGGACAACCGATGTCGCGATACTCGAAAATCGGTTGGACGAAATTGGCCGTCTTGGCCGAACACAGCAGAAATCGCCCTGGCACGGTGTCGGCGCGCAAAGGCCTGGACTACGCCGAGCAATGCACGGCCAAGGAGCTGCCCGCAGTGCTCGAAGGGGCTCCGCTGCCGGAGAAGGGCAAGAAGACCCATCACAGCGTTCACCTACGCTTGACGCGGACGCAGTACCGAGTTTTCGCCGCCGCCATGGGCGAATTTGAAGCGACGCCTGCTGGGCGCGGTTTCGCCGACAAGGAGCGCGCCATAACGAAGGCGCTCGCTGTTTCGCTCAAGGCGCGATCGGCAACGATTTCAGGACGGCAGAGCTGAACGTCGCGACGCGCGATCCCGCCGGGAGCCCCACTTGCGCCCGCCGCCGATGCTGACCGCCCGTGCTTCAAGCTAGCCCGCGCCGAGTGTCCCGGTTCCGTGCGCCTGGACGCATCGCGCATGATGGCGAGGGGTTCCCACCTCAATCGGTATTCGGCCGTCCAGAGCGACAATAGAGGCCGCTACCGTTCCTCGGGCGGGTCTCGCTCCCCAAACCCCATAGCGCGGCTCCGGCGCGTACGCGGCCGTCCCTGTGGGCCTGGGTCGAGAATGCTTTCGTTATGGATTGGGGTGTTTGACGAGGTACGGGACAGGCATTTGAAATCTTGCATGCAATTACTTGCACGAGACGGCCGCCACACTGCCAGGCGATGACGGTCGCCGCGCCCTCACGTCGCGCGCTTTGGCCGCCGGGTTCTAGGTGCGGACCGGGTGAGCTGAGCCGGCGCGTGGGGCTCGCCAACCTTGGGGGCCAGAGCCGCCTCCACGATCCCGGAAATCCAAGCCAGGTCAGCCCCTGACAGACCGGCGAGGCGCGTAGAGAGTTCAAGAAACGCGCTGCGCCTGATCAGGCCCGACGGCATTTCGGAAGTGAACAGCTCCGCGGGGTCAACGTCGAGCGCGGCGGAGAGCCGTTCGATCACGGGGAAACGAGCCCCGGAGGCCCCGGTCTCGATCTTCGCCACCATGTCAGAGCTGATGTCGGCGGCCTCGGCGAGCTGTTCTTGCGTCAAGCCACGCCGTTTCCGGTTGGCGGCGACCAGAAGACCAAAGCGCCTACGAAGATCGGCCATGCACATCCCCCGGAGCGAACGTACGCGCGGGGGCAAATCAGCGGCATGGAAGACAAATACGATTACGTCTCAATTTAGTAAGTCACTTACAACTTTTTGCCGGTATCTTACGGGTAGAGCCAGTTTCTTCCGTTCGCGGGAGGGCCGCAATGAGGGGTCCGCAGGCGGGCCTGGAAATAGGATGTTCCTCGTGAAAACCTTCAGCGCCATTCTCCTCGCCTCGACCGTCGGTTTCTCCGTTTCCGCGGCTCAGGCTGCAAGCTACGAAGTTCGTCACGCTGCTTTGCATGCCTATACGATATGTTTCATCGACACATACGCTCGCTTGCACAACCAGATCGGGATGGACCCGGCCATTGACGCCGCGGATGCACGCTGCAAGCCGTTGATCTTTGCGTATCGCGCGGTGACCGACGGCATCGAAGCGGCCAGGCTTATGATCGGCTTGATCCAGACTGCTCACGGCGGCGGTTTCGACAACTTGGTTGCAGGGAAATAGGAGGTTCCCATGACCAACCAAGAACTCAGAGCTAGCCTTGTCAGCACTCGGGACACCAGCGCCGTAGTGGCTGCATTCGATAAAGCCCTGCCTCAGCGCAAGCCAATCTCGAAGTGGCTGTGGGGCGTTCTCGGCTTTTCCGCCCTCGTCGCCACGCTCGCGGCCAACAGTGCCGGCTCCGACGGTCACTATCACGGCGCGGACGGTGCCTCGGACCCACTAGGTGGCCGCGGTTTTCTGATCGAACGCGCGGTGCGCGGGAACCTGCGGGACCCTGACTCTGCACAGTTCTCGGGTATGCGGTCGGCTCGCCTGCCGAACGGCGAGGTTGCTGTGTGCGGTATCGTCAATGCGAAGAACGGGTTCGGCGGCTACGGCGGCGACGAGCTGTATTTCGCCAAAATCCGCGGCTATGACGTAATCACGCTCGTCCTCGAAGAAGAGGGCGGAGCCTACACCGCGTGTAAGACTGCTGGGTTGGGCCGATAGATGAAAACCTTCACCGTAATCCTCCTCGCCTCGACCGTCGCCTTCAGCGCGCCGGCGTACGCGGGGGAGTTCGAGCCGGCCCCGGTGTATCTGCCGCTGGTCGGCGACGACAGCTACGCCGACACGGAAGCTGCCCAGATCAGATCGTCGTTGGCCAGCCAGATGAAATACCCCGACTCAGTGCAGGTGGTTGCCATGCGCGTTCGCCCCACCGAAGACCTCGTCGGCAATTTCAACGGGCACGCCATCTGCGGGAAGTACATCGCTCTGAGCAGCGATGGTTCCGGCCGCATGACCGCCCCATATCAGTTCTACACGGTGGCCGGCAGCAACGCTTGGACCAAGGCCGCGTTAGGCCCGATCGCGGCTCAGATGTGCCTGGACGCGGGGTTCTGATGAAGCGCTTCACTTGCAAGACGTACGTCGTTCAGCAAGCCGACCGTGACGGCCGGCTCGGCGACGTGCTGGCGGTGAAGTTCACGTTGTCCGCAGCCCATGAGATCGCCGAACCGAGCCGGCGACACCCGAGATGCCGCTGAGCCAAACCAAGCGCGAAAAACGACAAATTGGTAAAATGGTGCTTTCACGCGGAAACGCTGCGTTTTTTCGGTCTCAACGTCGATTTTCATGACTGCGAGCGACAAGCGTTGGCCTTGCGACAAAATCCTCTCTGGTGCGTCACCGAAGGCGGTGGCTCGCGTGTCGAGTCAAAGTCATGAGCGTGGCCGAGCCGTTTGTGGCGCAGCAGATGATCGCCAACGGTGAGCGCGGCTCGGTCGGGTCACCGCAGTTACCCACCGCTCGGCACCACTGTACGGGCGGGGGCCAGCGGCCCCTACGGTCTCTTTCGGTCCCTCAAAGCGCGGACAATCCTCATTAAGTCCTCGCACAGGTCCCCCACGCCCTCCAACCGATCCTTTGCCTCGGCCGCCATTCGGTGGAGGGTAACGGTTTTCTTGAAGACAGGCCCGTCCTCGTCGCCCTGAAGCACCAGCAGGTCTCCGCCGCCCTGCAGTTTTAATCGAAAGTGATCTAACGTCGTAACCTTGCCCTCTACAATTTCGAAGGCGCTGCCGGACGCGCCGAACACACTGTTAGTGCCCTCGAATGAGACGTACGGCCAAGGAAAGTAGGCGCAGAGCTTTGGGCTATGTACCGTTCCAAACAGGCGACCACCGGTGGAGTCGAGACTTATCCAAACAACATCTTCGGGCGCGGCGGCGGCCGTGCCATCGTCTATCACCTCGCCCTCGCCGTTCCACCAGGCCCCCTTAAAGTGCGCGTCATCTCGAAGCCAGGACGTTAGCTTGGTCGCATTTCCGACGACCGTGTCGCCGTTCTGCAAAAAGCCAAACAGCGCAACGAAGATAGCGCCGACAAAGGGCGCAGTTCTCCATATCTTTGCCCATGTGGACGAAGGGCGCACCTCTTGCGGCGGTGACAGGTGCTGTCGCGGACGTTTCGACATTGAACCAACTTAATTGGGCTGCTGTGAGGTCGCGACACTAGGCTGAGCCCTGCTTCGCGGCAACGCTGGCAACCCTTCACCTCCGCCCCGATACGGCGCGACCGACCCGCCCAAGCGTGAGCGTATGGTACTTGGTCGGCACGGATCGGCGTCCGTCTCGGCATCTTGCGACGCGCCGGGGCGAGCCTGCTCTGGCGTTCGATGCGCTGCACGAACTCGGCATCCCGCCGACCTTGGTCGAGATCACTCGCGAAGGCTTCCGCAAGACGGGCGAAGTCCTATGCCCCTTCGTCTCCCTGCTGATGGCTGACGGATCGCCAGAGATCACCATCGTCATAGACGACGAGTTCCCGCCGGAGATCATGATCGGCGACGTCCCGAGCTGGGCGCTTGACGTCTATTCGCGAGAAGGCCGGGCCGCGTACGCGCGGTTTCTGGGAACGGACTGCGCGGCGGCGCGATGGATACGCCGTCGGGTTCCCCCCAGCCGTCAGATCGCACTGCTCGGGCATGTCGTGTTTCGAATTGAGGGCGGACTTGTGCGAAATCGACTGCGTTGGAAACCGGCGGACGAGCTTCGAAGACAAGTTGATTTCGAGTGCGCCGACCTGGAGAGCAGCGAGGCAATCGAGATTGAGGGCCTTGTAAGAGCCGACATCCCCATCTTGAACGGCGTCCGGGCGGAGCTGAATGGTGGACAGCGCCATGGGATCGACTGGCCAGGGTAGCGGCAGCCGGTGCATGCAAGTAATTGCACGGCATTTCGGGCGCTTTCCCCTGTACAACGAACCCCAATTCTCCCAAAGTACGATCATTGAAATCATTGACAAATTCCGCTTTCTCGACCCCGAAGACCGAGAGAGCCGACGGCGGAAAGTGAGGAGCTGAGAGCCATGTTCACCGAAACAGCCAAACTTATTTTTGCCAACCTTGGTCTCGCGACCGTTGCTCGCAACAAGCTCGTCAAGGCCAGCCCGGACGTCGCATACGACCTGGTGAAGGTGCCGCACGGCGTTCAGATCGTGCGTTCGACCCCGGTCGAGCCGGTGGCTGTCGTTCCCGAGACGCATCCGAAGTGTGGCGACCTGTTCAAGCTGGTGGTCAATGTCCGCCGGGAAACTGAGAAGTGGATCACCATGGTCGAGCCGCTTCCGCACGGGACAATCTGGCTGGCCAAGTGCCATGTCATCAGCATGGATAACGCACCCGACGGCACGACTGAAATCTATGTGCCGCTCAGGGTTGCCAAGAAGAAGGGGTGGGCAGCGTAGTCGGGGATTTGTTGGGCGATGAACCATCCACGTCCTGGTGCCGCTCGGGATGATTGCTCGCCGAGGCTCGGTTCGAGCGGCTTGTGGATAGCCGTGTAACGCGCCGATACCAATGGAACGGGCCGCCTCAACGCCAAAACCGGACATCGCAACGATTGGGAGCCCAGGTCCGCACTTGAAAGTTGTATGTTGCGATGCTCTTTTCTGAGAAAGGCCTTTGCGCAGGATCGAAGGCCGAACTCGATTGGAGGGAAGTGAGAAGGCGGCCGCCGCAATCCTCAAGGTGAATTGCTGGAAGCGCTTCGGAACGATTTTCGTTGCCGTGCCGCCATGCTGGGCGATACGACAACGTCTCTGCGTGCAATCTGGCTGCGGCACTCGCGACGGGTGTGCGCCCTACGCCCATCAAGATCGATGGCACCGAGGCCTCAGGCTAGCTTCCTGTGCTAACCTGCGCAAAATGCCAACTGCCATACGCGCATTGCGGTCTCGGGCGTCAGTAAGGATGAAACCATGAATGCCGAAGATTTGAGTGAGCGCGTTCGACGCCACTATTTAGCGACGGACAAGCCGCTGCTTCTGTCCGACTTTGGCATGGAGCTAAGGAATGCCGGTCTGTGGCCGACTGAGGGGGAGAAGCGTCCCCTGGCGGAAGTGCTTGCCGACTTCGGTCAAAACCTCGTCCTTACATCGGACCCGGCCGCCAAGGCCTATGTGGTCATTACAAATCGCGGAGAGGAGGACCGGGCGCTCAAAGCCTTCGAGCGGCGGCGGCGGCAACGATTGTTGAAACAACTGCCTCGCGCCGTTATCTTGAGCTTTTGCATCGACGTCGGGCCTGATCAACGCATCTTCCTACGGAAGGAGCCACCGCACCGCTACTCACTCGAACCGCATGCGGGGGAGGAGTACTGGGAGGTGGAGCCTGATGTTCGGTTGCCAGGCTTGTTCGTGGACGACAATCGGGAGCTTGCGGAAAGCGACATTGAGCGGTTGACGTCTAACATCTCGCGCTGGGCCGCTCGGCACCAAGTCGACCTTGAAGCGCTGACGGCCGGAACCGTAAAGGCGAAGTCCGAGGCGACCGTACCGGCACCAGGCCGACTGGCAGCAAATGCCCTTGAACGGCTCCACAACGCTCAATTGCCGGAGATGGCGAGTCGGTTGGTGGTGCCCATGGACATCGCCCTCTTGCTTAGCAGGACACAATAGAATGAGGAGGGGGAGGCGCGCTGCAATTGGCGTGCGCCAGGACGATACGCCTCTGATCGTCTTGGCCGGTCTGCCAATCCAATGCCACACTCGGGCTGTCGCCGAGTTAGAGGCTACTCGGCCTGGACGGGTCGTTGGCGCAGCGTCGGGATTGAGTGATGGCGCGCTCTATCCGCAGCAGCTCATAGACACACTGCTACGGGCGGTCACTGGATTTGCGTTGCGCCGAAGAACTCGCGGTCCGGCGCTTCCACACGCGCCGGGGTCCATAACCTTGCTTTACGTTCCAGCGGGAGACGACGAACGATTGCTTCGGGCTTTCGATTTTGCAGTGCTTCCCGCTCCTTTGGCCGCGCTTGGAGTGTTTGGTGAGCGAGGGAGAATGCTGCGTCATGAGCAGGAGGCTGTTGCCGCGGCCTTGAAGGATGTTCAGGCAGAAGGCAGTCAGGCGCGGTCTGCCCTTGACGTAATAAAGCAGCGAACGAAGCGCCGCGCCGAGGCTGACGCACTTCTTTTGCCACCCGCAAACTTCCGCATTCAGGATGACAGCTTGGTACCGGCCTTTCGAGCGTTTCGCTCAGGGCGACGGAAGCCCGGCGATCGTTTCACGGAGATGCAGCTCCGCCAACTGCGCCAAAGCGACCTGCCGCGGCTCGGGCGCGACGAAGTCAGGACAGTGCATGTGGATGCTCGCGGATTGGCGTTCCTGCATGCCCATGACGCAGCCTTCCACGCGCCCACGCGCGAATTAGAGTACGAGGCAAAGCTCGCGTCGCAGCAGAGCATTCTCCGCCGCCTATACCGGTTCGGCGGCCCGCTGCCGGACGGCTTTCACCACGACGTGCAGAGGTGTGACGGCCAGGACATGGATAGGGTGGTTTTTGACTGTGCCGCAGACGGCCCGATTTTCGTCTCAGGCGCGCACGCAAATGTCTATTCGGACGACTACGTACGGGCGCGGGACAAGCGGAAAATATAACGCCGCGGCCTATCCCTCTATAGGCGCGCGGCGGCAGAGTGCACTATCCTATTACCCACCAGCCGGTTGAACGGGTTCGCCGTTCATCCTCCTCGACCTTGGCCGAAGGAGGAGGCCCGATGCGGGGCCGTCGGGTCTTAGGGCCTCAACCCTAGCGTTTGTCCTTAGCTGCGCAGCTAAGGTCCACGCGGAGTGTCCATAGGCGACACGTCATAGCGCATACATAATGCCTCCGCGCCGCTTGTCAAAGCGTAAATGCGAAGACGATTACCGCACGAGCCAACTCGCCGAGCCGCAAGTGATACTGGGCAGGCTCAAGAGGGGTCATCGCCTACCTTCACTTAGTTGGTCCCATCGGCCAGCGCCGCGCGCCCAGCCAGTGGGCGGCGGCAATCTTAGATATATTATACATATCAATGACTTAATTGTGCATTTTTGCCGTCACTGTGATATAGTTAGGTATGATCCCGGGTCCCAGACAAACGGTAGCCGTCTTCACCATTGGCCACTCGTCGCACGACTGGTCGACCTTCCAGCGCCTCCTCGACAGGACAGAGATCGGGGTTGTGGTCGACGTCCGATCGAACCCTGCTTCGCGCCTGCCGCACTTTAATCGTACGGCGCTGAAGGAACGTCTCAGCTCCAGCGGCATCGCATACGTGTTCCTGGGCCTCGAACTCGGCGGGCGTCCACGAGGCGACGGCGTCCCCGACTATGAGCAGATGGCGGCGAGCCCGCTTTTCGCCGAAGGCATCGGGCGGGTCGAGGAGATGGCGGCGCGCACGCGGCCGGCGCTGATGTGCTCCGAGTACGAGCCGTTGACCTGCCATCGCTGCCTGCTTGTCGGCCGGCGTCTTGCGCAGCGCGGCGTCAGCGTCGCCCACATTTTGCGTGACGGGACGATCGAACAGAGCGAGGTCGCAGAGGACCGGCTGCTTGCTCTCACGCGCCAGACTGAACGCGACCTGCTCGCCTCCCGCTCGGACCGCCTGGCGAGCGCCTACCGCATCCAGGGGCTCAAAATCGCGAGGGCGAGACGATGATCTTGGACGCCCTAACTCGTGATAATCCCCACTTATCACGACCCACAATCGGCCTTCCCGACGGCCCCGACAGCCCGCCGAACGATGGCCATCTGCCCACGCTTCGAGGGCAATGGCGTGCAAGTAATTGCACAGCACACCCTCCCGGCCAGGTTCCCGACCGGGTCGCCGCCTTGGTCGAGGCTAGCATCGCCGACAACACCCGCCGCGCCTATCAATCCGACCTCGCCCACTTCGCGGCCTGGGGTGGCCACCTGCCGGCCGGCCCGGCCGTCGTGGCGTCCTACCTCGCCGCCCACGCCGAGACCCTGAGCGTCGCCACGCTCGTTCGCCGCATCGCGACGATCTCGAAGGCGCACGAGGCAAGGGGCCTGCCGAACCCCTGCCGGACGGAAATCGTCCGCGCGACGCTGCGGGGTATCAAGAGAACGCGCGGCATCGCTCAGCGTGAGGCGAAGCCGCTGCTCCGCGAGGACCTGTTCCGGGTTTTGGACGCCACGGGTGACGGCGTGAAAGACGCTCGGGATCGGGCGCTGTTGCTCATTGGCTTCGCGGGCGGGTTCCGGCGTTCGGAGCTGATCGGCCTCGACTTCGCGGACATCGAGCGGGTCCGACAAGGCGTAATCACCACGCTTCGCCGCTCAAAGACCGACCAGGAAGGGGCGGGGCGGAAGGTCGGTATCCCCTATGGTCGAACCCGGCATTGCGCCGTTCTCGCTGTTGATCGGTGGCTCGCGGTTTCGGGGATCGAAACCGGCCCCGTCTTCCGGCCGGTTGACCGGCATAGCCGCATCGCCTCTGCACGGTTGTCCGGGGAGGCCGTCTCGCTCGTCATCAAGGAGCGCGCCGCCGCCGTCGGCATGGACCCTGCCGGCTATTCGGGACACAGTCTTCGGGCCGGGTTTGCGACAAGCGCCGTGCAGGCGGGGGTCTCAACGCTCAAGGTTCGAGCCCAGACCGGCCACGCGAGTGACGCCATGCTCGCCCGCTACGTCCGCGACGGCGAATTGTTCGTCGGCAATGCGGCTGGGGCGTTGCTCTGAGTGGGTCGCTTTTGGGCATTAGCGGCGACGCTGCACTCTTGGTTCTGACGAACGACGGCTCGGCTTGCCGGGCTTCCATTTGCTGCGCTGGTATGGTGGGGCGATTGTTGTGCTGGTACGGTGCGCGTTGAGCACGGGTTTTCCCAGCGCCTACCGTGGTGAGACTGGACGATCGTCAATCACGAGCAACCGTCGGATCGGTCGGAAGATGAACATGGCCAGTTGCCTTCGTTTCGGGCTCTTCGTTGGCGTAATGGTGCTGGGCTTCGGTTTTGGCATCGCAAGCGTTCGTGCTGACGGGATGCAGGATGCTGTGGCAGCTTATAAACGGGGTGACTATGGAACAGCCGTTCAACTTTTTCGGCCCCTGGCGGAACAAGGCAACCTGTTGGCGCAGAAAACTCTCAGCTACATGTATCTTCAAGGAAAAGGGGGTCCGCAGGACTACAAGGCGGCATTGAAATGGTCTCGCCTTGCCGCCGAACAAGGCGATGCAACCGCCCAAAGAAATCTCGGAATTATTTACCAGACAGGGCAAGGCGCACCGCAGGATTATCAGGAAGCGGCGAAGTGGTGGCGGCTTGCCGCTGAGCAAGGGGATGCAGTCGCGCAATTCGACCTCGGCCAGTTGTCTCGCCAAGGGCAAGGCGTTCGGCAGGACTACCAGGAAGCAGCGAAGTTGTATCGGCTTGCTGCTTTACAAGGTCTCGCGCCTGCGCAAGGCGCTCTCGGTGCCATGTACCAGATAGGGCAAGGCGTGCCGCAGGACTATGAGGAAGCGGTGAGGTGGTATCGGCTTGCTGCTGAACAGGGCGATGCGCTTGCGCAGGACAATCTCGGTGCAATGTACGACGAGGGTAAGGGAGTTGCGCAGGACTATTCAGAGGCAGCAAGGTGGTACCGCCTTGCGGCCGACCAAGGCGACGCGGGGGGACAATTCAATCTCGGGCTCATGTACGCCACCGGCCATGGCGTGCCGGAGGAGATATCTCAAGCTATAAAGTTCTACAGCCTTGCGGCCGACCAAGGTAACGCGAACGCACAATTGAACCTTGGAGGGCTGTACCTCTTCGGCTCAGGCGTGCCGCAAAACCTCGTACTCGCTCACATGTGGGTGAACTTATCTGCCTCACGAGGCAACCAATCCGCAGTTGAGTTTCGAGAGACAATCGCGAAGATCATGACCCCGGCTCAGATCGCCGAGGCGCAGCGGCTCGCACGCGAGTGGAAGCCGATTACGCAGCCGACGAAATAGCGACGACCGCCCGGGATGCGGCTCGCATCGCCTGTATATAAGCGCGCTCCGTGTGCGCGTATCATTTTAGTTGCCAACAAAACTCATCGTCATCCGAGACCACATAGACTTCGCAAAAGCGCAGCCCGCGGAACGGCTCGGCTAGCTCAGGTTGCAACTCCATCCAACGCGAGAGGGGAATAACATTCAACGGAGCACCAATGACCAGCGTATTAGATTGACTGTCCCGCTTCTTTTCGGCGCACAGTCTGAAGGCATGGATCAAGGTCGTCCGAGCTTGCTCGGTAGAATACATTTCTCTCTCTTGGCCCATTTGTTTCTTGAAATCTCGTCTAGGATTGTCATCAGTAAGCCCGAGAAACCCTCGACCACAGCCGGTGTCATTTAGTTCAGTCGTCACGTAGAAGCGTTCCTGTCCCTGGACAACGGTAAACTGAACGGTCCGGTGCCGAGCAGGTTCGCGATGCCAAAAATTGCAATCGTGCTCGCTACTATCAAGCGGAAATTGTATTGTATCATTGGCTGCGGCGTGTTGACGGATGAACGGGACAGCCAATGTAACTTCGTCGCGAAGTTTCTTCAGGCGATCCTTTCCAAGCCGATATTTGGGCGTCAGCCCGTTCGAGTGGATGAAGGGAAAGAGCGCCTCGTAGGAGCGGAGAAACTCGCCTACGCTCGTCCCGGTTTTCAGGAGGCAATAGAAACGGTCAAGTTCGTCCATGGTGAGTTCCCTAAAGCGCCGCCAAGTAGTCGTATAAGCTGTCGGCGCGGAATTTGCGAACGGGACCGCCTTGTCGCGAGGCGCGTAAGAACGAGATGGCCGGCGGTACAGCAATCTGGTACAGCAAATCTCGATCGGGGCATGCGCTGCCGCGTTAAGTGTTTGAAAAGGCGACAAGGGCAATTTCGGGGTTCTTCTCCCTCCCTCTCCGCCGACCCACCGCGTTATCGAGCTCATCGGCATCACCCCACGCACAGTGGGTTCGAGGAGCACGTCGTAGCCTCGTTTGCGTGCAAGTAATTGCACAGCAGGGATATGAGGCTCGGCCGCCAGACCTGTCAAAGGACCGACGCATATCCGTCAGCAGACCGGCCACGCCAGCGACGCCATGCTCCCCCGTTACATCCGTGACGGCGAGATGTTCGTCGGCAACGCAGCGGGGGCGCTGCTTTAGACTGCCACGCCGGAAGGGTCTTTGGGATTTGGGTGCTGCGTATCCAAAAGTACGGCTATGCCCATTTTGCGCCGTCGCTCTCTGGGAGCTGCACTGCGCGTTTTCTCTCGAAACCAGCGTAGATAGCCGTCTATGAGGCGGTCAATTTCGCGGTCAAGCTGGTCGAATTCGTTTCGCTGCGTTGTGGAACGAAAAGCGTCTCCCCAGCCCCTCACCTTTCGGTCAACCAAAGCGAGCGACTGAACGAAGGCTGGCTCAGCTCGACGCGCCGGAACTCCGAGTTGAACGATCTGCTTCTTGGCCTCACGAATTGTCTTTTGCAGATCATCGAGAAATTTCGTCTTGGCCTCACGGGATGGCGCGAATTGTCTGTGTCCGATTTGGAAAGACAAGAAGGCGAAACCGTCTTTGATTTCCCCTTGTGCCGCCTTTCCCGTGTTCAGTGCCGGGTCGTGCGCCTCCAGACCGAGCAGCTTCAAAATCGTTGCCGCACGTTTCCAGGTCTTGTCTGCCGCCTTCTTCGTTGGAGCAAGGATCACGAAATCATCGAGGTAGCGGACTGTGGTCACGCCTCGTCCATTTAGCTGCTTGTCAAATTCGTGGAGCACAATGTTGGCGCAGAGTGCGGAAAGCGCCGATCCTTGGGGCACGCCTTCGTCGCCAAGGGGAAATAGGTCGATCCACTCCCGCACGGCCTCCGGGTTCGAGAGTTCCGTCTCCAGCGCCGCCATGAATAGATCAACAAAAGCTACATCAGCGATATTGTCTAATAGGAACGTTCGGATCAGCGGCTTTGGGATATGCGTAAAGAAGTCTTTCAGGTCCGAGCGTACGAACCACTTGGCTCCTTCGTCCATGCTTCGCATGATCAATGCAATGGCCTCCGGCACACCGCGCCGCGGCAATCCGCCTACGCTTGTTGGGCAGTCAACCACGTCAGGTAGTCGACCCAACTCTCTGCGGAGGGAGCGCGTCTCTGACTGGCAAACATCAAGAATGGCGCGTTGCACGATCCTATTCACAATGGGTGCCACGACTATCGGTCGTGATTTCTTGCCGCCTCGACGCTTCTTCAGGACACCGCGTTGGGCCTCAAAAACGAACGTCCCGGCTTTTAGTTGGTATGCAATTTCCTTCAGCGCCCTGGCCGGATTTTCTTTGATGCGTGCAAGTGCTGTTTGCGCTTGTTTATCTTTTGAACCGCGAGCACGCGCCTCTACCGATTGCCATGCATGATTGAGAACCGGCAACAGCCTCGCTTGCCGGGCAAGATCAATCCGACCGCGCCTATTTTGCTGGTTCGGGGTCATCGAATTCCGCACATACCCGACCCTCAAGACACCGGCGTCTCTCGGAGCACGAAGAACCACGGCTGTGATCCGTCGTGACAATCCGCACCACAGCGGTCATCCCGATGTGGAAGCCGCGTGCCGCACGATCAGCATCCGAAGACCCGATCGGCGACGCCGCGAAAGAGGCCGCGACCACGGCCGCGACGGCGGCCAAGATCAAAGCCCTCAACGGGCGTTTTTCGCGAGGTTCATCGGCACTTCTCCCCCACCCTCTACCCTATCGGGTTTTTGGCAAAGTCAAGGGCCGCAACCGCGCGCACCCCGCCCCCCGCCGGAATAAAGAACCTGCTCGCCGTTCGATGTGCTTGAAAATGCAGTGCGGCGACGGCTGTCAGGTCCAATAACGAGGGTCGGCGTCTCTCGGAGCACGAAGAACCACGGCTGTGATCCGTCGTGACAATCCGCACCACAGCGGTCATCCCGATGTGGAAGCCGCGTGCCGCACGATCAGCATCCGAAGACCCGATCGGCGACGCCGCGAAAGACCCGCCGTAGATGGGCGCGAAACCAGCTTTATACAAGAAGTGAGCGAGGGTTATTCCACAGCATAGTGGGGAAAGGCCTTTGGGGTGCGGCCAGAGCCGCCAACAGCCGCAACGCATCCATTAAGCTGACCGGGCGCTTCGGAGGTGATGCCGGCCGGCTAAATTCGAGCGACCTTGTTCTCTCTATCCCGATAAAACTCTTCCTGATCGCTGCGAGCCAAAAGCCCAAGACGCTTATGCCAAAACGTGCGATCTTGCTGCGCAAGGGGGCGTGGATGCTGGCGACGGTCAATTTCGGGTTTTTGCAGGGGCATGACGTCCGACTGGCGACCTTGGGAGCACAGGCCGAGCGGTATTTTCGGGATGACCCGTCCACCGCCATCGTCAAGCTGCGTCAGTTTGCCGAGCTTCTCGCCAAGCTCATCGCCGCCCACCACGCACTTTACTTAGGCGAGCGGGAAACGTTTGAGGACACCCTGCGCCGTCTGTCGTTTGAGCGGATCATCCCCAAGGAAGCCGCCGATGTGTTCCATGTCCTCCGCAAGTTGGGCAACAACGCCGTGCACGAAGCCAAGGGCGGTCACGCGGACGCACTGGCCTCACTCAAGTTCGCGCGACAGCTGGGGGTCTGGTTCCATCGGACCTACGGGCGGCAGCCGAACTTCAATCCCGGCGCGTTCATCCCACCGCCCGAGCCAACAGACGCCGCCGCCGCTCTGAAAGAGGAAATCGCGGCGCTCCAGCGCAAGGTCGCTGAGAGCATGGACGCCGCTTCTGCCGCTCGGCTGCATGCAGAGGAGCAAGTGCGCGCCCGGGAGAGTGTCGAGGAGCGCCTTCGGCGCGAGGCTGAGGAACGGGCGACGTGGGAACAGCTCGCCCAAGACAGTGAAGCCGCAAGGATCGAGATCGCCACAAAACTGGCAGCATTGCAGGCAGCAGCCGAGGTTGCGCCGAAAGCGGACATCCTTGAGTTCGTGCAGCGCGGCGAGCAAGCCGCGACGAAGATCGACCTGGACGAGGAGAGCACGCGCGACCTGATCGACCAGCAGCTTCGGGATCGGGAGTGGGAAGCCAACACGAAGGCCATGCGGTACAGCGCCGGTGTTCGTCCGGCCAGAGGCCGGAACATGGCCATCGCCGAATGGCCCACAGCGAGCGGGCCAGCAGACTATGCCCTGTTTGTCGGCACAGTCCTTATTGGGGTCGTCGAGGCTAAACGACGCCGCAAGAACGTGTCTGCGGCCATTGATCAAGCCGAGCGATACTCCAATGGCCTCGGCACGACGCCCGATGTTGCATTCGCGGGAGGACCGTGGGGCGAGCACCGGGTGCCGTTCGTATTTGCCGCCAATGGTCGTTCCTACTTGAAGCAGATCGAAACAGAGAGCGGCATCTGGTTCCGCGACACTCGACGCCCCGCCAATCACCGTCGCGCCCTTATCGATTGGCCGACGCCCGAGGGCCTCTCTGGTCAGTTGGACATCGACCAAGATGCGGCAACAGCATCCCTGAAAGCGCAGCCGTTCGACTTCGGGTTTCCGCTGCGACCCTACCAGCGTGAAGCGATAGTCGCCGTCGAGGGAGCGTTGGCGAAAGGTGAGCGGCGGATGCTGATCGCGATGGCAACGGGCACGGGCAAGACCAAACTCGCCATTGCCCTGCTGTATCGACTGCTCGCGGCCAAGCGTTTTCGTCGCATCTGCTTCGTCGTGGATCGTAGCGCGCTGGGCAATCAGGCTGAGGGCGAGTTTTCAACGACGAAGATCGTGTCCGGCAAGACCTTCGCTGAAATCTTCGGCCTAAAGGGGTTGGCGGACGTGACGCCGGAAACGGAAACCAAAGTCCACATATGCACCATTCAAGGGCTCGTCCGGCGCGTGCTGTTCGCCGCCGATACTTCCGAGACGCCGCCCGTCGATCAGTACGATCTCATGGTCATCGACGAATGCCATCGTGGCTACTTGCTCGACCGGGAGATGTCCGACGCCGAGTTGAGCTTCCGTGGCGAGGAAGACTACATCTCGAAATATCGGCGCGTCCTCGACTACTTCGACGCCGTCAAGATCGGCCTGACCGCCACGCCCGCTCTGCACACCATCGACATCTTTGGCGATCCGGTCTTCCGCTATTCGTACCGCGAGGCCGTGATCGACGGCTACCTGATCGACCACGAGCCGCCCATTCGCATAGAGACGGCCCTTGCGCGCGCCGGTATCGCCTTCCAGAAGGACGAGCCGGTTGAACTGCTCAACACGCAGACCGGCGAGATTGACCTCGCCCACGCGCCGGATGAAATCCGGTTCGAGGTCGACCAGTTCAACAAGCAGGTGATTACCGAGGACTTCAACCGGGTGGTCGCTGAGGAGCTGGCGAAATACGTCGATCCCGCGCTTCCCGGCAAGGTGTTAATCTTTGCCGCCACCGACGCTCATGCGGACATCGTCGTCAAAGCCCTAAAGAAGGCGTTTGCCGCTGCCTACGGGGAGATCGACGACGCTGCGGTGAAGAAGATCACGGGTAGCGTTGACCGAGTTCAAGCCCTGATCCGGTCCTTCCGCAACGACGCCAACCCCAAGATCGCGGTGACGGTCGATCTTCTCACCACCGGCATCGACGTGCCGTCGATCACCAGTCTTGTGTTTCTGCGGCGGGTGAACAGCCGCATTCTCTATGAACAGATGATAGGCCGCGCCACCCGACAGTGCCCGGAGATCGGCAAGGAAGTGTTCCGCATCTTCGATGCAGTCGATCTTTATCCGCACCTCCAGAACCTCACCGAAATGAAACCCGTGGTCGTCAACCCGTCCATAGGGTTCGAGCAGCTCGTGCGGGAATTGATCGAGGCGAAGGGTGATGTCGAGCGGGACACGATCCGCGAACAACTTGCTGTCAAGCTGCGTCGGCGGATGAAGAAGATGCCGCAAGACGCCCGCGATCGTTTCGAGGCAATCGCCGGTGAGGCTCCCGAGGCCACCTTGAAACGCCTGCTGGAAACGGACTCCGGCGAGCTTGCGTCATGGTTCTCCGCCCGCGCAGGGATCGGTCTCGTGCTTGACTGGCAAGCTGACGGCGAGAACCCGCGTTATATGCCGATCTCGCGCCATGATGACCAAGTCGTCGCGGTCACGCGCGGATACGGTGACGCGGCGAGACCCGAGGACTTTCTCGACAGCTTCGCCGCGTTCGTGCGCGACAACATCAATACGATTGCGGCCCTCAAGCTCGTCATCCAGCGCCCACGCGATCTGACCCGCGCCGACCTGAAAGAGCTGCGCCTTGCTCTCGACCGCAAAGGCTATTCGGAGACGAACCTCCGCCGAGCGTGGGCGGACGCGAAGAACGAGGAAATCGCAGCCTCGATCATCGGCTTCGTACGTCAGGCCGCTATCGGCGATCCGCTGATCGCATACCAAGATCGCGTCCGAGCCGCGATGCGCCGTGTTATGGCCAGCCGCGCGTGGACGGAGCCACAGAAGCGGTGGCTCAAGCGCATTGGCGAGCAGGTCGAGAAGGAAATCGTGATCGACCGCGAGGCCATCGACAGGGAGCCATTCATCGCTGATGGTGGGTTCGCGCGCTTGAACAAGGTTTTTGGCGGGGAACTGGAAAACGTCCTCGCCGGTATCAACGAAGAAATGTGGAAAAAGGCGGGTTGATGACTACCACCTCCGACATTGTCGCAAAGCTCTGGTCGCTGTGCCACGTCCTGCGGGATGATGGCGTGACCTACAACGAATACGTCACCGAGCTGACCTATCTGCTCTTCCTAAAGATGTTGGAGGAGACCAAGCGGGAGAACCGCCTGCCCGCCGGATACCGTTGGGCAGAGCTGGTGAAGCGCGATGGCCTCGACCAGCTCGATTATTACAAGCGCCTGCTGCTCGACCTGGGCAAGCCGGAGGTCAAGGACGAACTTGTCCGCGCCATATTCACCGACGCACAGACGCGGCTGCGCAAGCCGACGAACCTGAAGGCGCTGACGACCGACATCGACAAGCTCGACTGGTTCTCGGCGCGCGAGGAAGGGCTCGGAAACCTCTACGAGGGTTTGCTGGAGAAGAACGCCTCTGACAAAAAATCGGGTGCGGGCCAGTACTTCACACCGCGCCCGCTGATCGACTGCATCGTACGGCTTATGAAACCGCAGGCGGGTGAAACCGTGCAGGACCCGGCGGCGGGTACGGCGGGGTTTCTTGTAGCGGCGGACCACTATATCAAGGCCAACACGGACGATCTCTATAAGCTGCCCGAGGCGCAGGCGTTCTTTCAACGGCACAACGCCTTCGTCGGGGCCGAGCTGGTGCCGGATACCCATCGCCTGTGCATGATGAACCTATTGCTACACGGCATCGAGGGCGGGGTCGCCAATATCGACACGCTGTCGCCTGACGGAGAGACGCTGGCCAAGGCCGATCTTCTCCTTACCAACCCGCCCTTCGGCACCAAGAAAGGCGGCGGGCGACCGACGCGCAATGACTTCTCGGTGACCGCTGACAGTTCCAACAAGCAACTGGCGTTCGTGGAACACATCGTCCGAGCATTGAAGCCTGGCGGACGCGCCGCTGTGGTCGTGCCCGACAATGTGCTGTTCGAGGACAACACCGGTCGTCGTCTGCGCACCTGGCTGATGGACCTGTGCAACTTGCACACGATCCTGCGCTTGCCAACAGGCATCTTCTACGCGCAGGGCGTAAAAACGAATGTCTTGTTCGTGCAGCGCGGCAAGACTGACAAGGCGAACACCAAGGCGGTGTGGGTCTATGATATGCGGGCCAACATGCCAGCCTTCGGCAAGACGCGCCTGCTGACCGTCGGTGACTTCGCCGACTTCGAGGCCGCTTATGGCGATGATCCCAATGGCGGCGGGAAGCGCAAAGAGCAGGGCGAGGAAGGCCGCTGGCGATGTTTCAATCGGGAGGCGATCAGCGCCCGCAACGACAATCTCGATATTGCTTGGCTGCGAGACACGGAGGCCGAGGCTGAAGAGGGGCTGACCGAACCCGAGGACATCGCGGCGGCCATTATCGGCCATTTGAAGGCTGCATTAGAGGAGATAGAGGCGCTCGCCGAAGAGCTGGAACCGGACGCAGGCGAAGTTGCAGTGCCGGAGGCCGCGGAATGAGTGATCTTCCCGAAGGCTGGGCGACGACCGTTCTTGCTTCAATTGCCGATATAATTATGGGGCAGTCGCCTCCCGGTGAGTTCACGAACAAAGAGGAACGTGGCCTTCCTCTATTGGGTGGGGCCGCTGATTATGAGGAGGAAACCCTGTCTGCATCTCGGTTTACTAGCACACCTACAAAGGTCTGCGAACCGGGGGACATCGTCCTTTGCATTCGTGCGACAATTGGAAAAACGGCATTCGCGGATCGTCGATACTGCTTGGGGCGTGGCGTCGCAGGTATTCGAGCGCACGTGCAAGCGACGTGGCTCCGGCACAAACTCAAAGAGTGCGCAAAGCAACTTGATGCCGCCGGTGTCGGGACAACATTCCGTCAGATCGACAAGAGGACGCTAGAAAGCTGGCCGATTTCGCTGCCACCTCTTCCCGAACAGGGGCGGATCGTGGCGAAGATCGACAGCTTGTCCACCAAGTCTGGTCGCGCCCGCGATCAGCTCGACCATCTCCCCGGCCTCGTCGAGAAATACAAACAGGCGGTGCTCGCGGCGGCCCTTAGCGGGCAGCTGACGCACGAATGGCGAGGACATGCCAGCCGGGCAGCGTGGACCAACTCGACTATCGGGGAGGTGGCAACTATCGCCAGCGGGCAGACCCCGAAGGGTATCGAAGCCGCCCTATCAGCAGATGGCGAGTTTCCGTGGTTCAAGGTTTCGAGCATGAACGAGCTGGAAAACTTGGATGGCCTACGATCCTCGCAATTTCGATTGTCGCGCCAAAACGCCCGTCGCCTCGGACTTCGCCTTGTCACCCCCGGCTCCATAACATTCCCCAAAAGAGGTGGAGCTATCGCAACAAACAAGAAGCGGCGAGTACTCGTTGAGGGCGCTCTTGATCTGAACCTCATGGTGCTAACCGCGCGAGCTGTTACGCCGAATTTTCTGTGGTGGTGGATGCAAGGGCTGGACTTGGCTTCCATTAGCAATGGATCAAATGTTCCGCAGATCAACAATGGCGACATCGCCCCGCTCAGCATCGAAGTCCCTCCAACAGCTGAACAGGAGGAAATATCTCGAAGGGTTTCGGCGGCGTTCGCATGGATCGACCGCCTTGCCTCGGAGGCAACGAGCGCGCGCAAGCTGATCGACCATCTTGATCAGGCGGTGCTGGCCAAGGCGTTCCGGGGCGAACTCGTGCCGCAGGACCCGTCTGAGGAACACGCGAGCGTGCTGGTGGAGCGGATCAGGGTCGAGCGCGCTACACCACAGCGGGGAACGGGCGCGCGCGGAAGACCAAGGAAGAGAGGATGACGAGGCTCTACAAGCTCACCGGCGATGCGCTGACGCCTGTTTGTCGTGGACGCATCGCCAACGAGAACATGGTCGAAGGGTGGATCGCCAAGCAACCCGACCTGCTTGGGCTCGAAGTTCTGGTTATCGGCCGTCAACTTGTGACCGCCTTTGGCGGTCGGATTGACCTTCTCGGCATCGATGCCGACGGAAATCTCGTGGTCGTCGAACTGAAGCGTGATCGCACTCCGCGCGACATCATCGCGCAGGTGCTTGACTATGCAAGCTGGGTGTCCACGCTCACCACGCGGGACGTACACAAAATAGCCCATGATTTCCTCGGACGCCGACTGGATGTTGCATTCCGGGAGCGATTTGAAGATGCGTTGCCGCAGACGCTGAACGAAACGCACACGATGGTGATCGTGGCCAGCGCCTTTGACGCGTCCTCGCAGCGGATCGTGCGTTACCTATCGGAGGTGCACGGCGTCGCCATCAATACCGCCTTTTTTTCCGTCTTCGAGGAGGGCGGTCAGACTTTGCTCACTACGGACTGGCTGCTTGATCAAGCCGAGGTCGTTGAACGGTCTGAGGCGCGTGTTCAAGCGCCATGGTCTGGCCTGTGGTACGTGAACGCCGGAGACGGCCCGCATCGTTCATGGGATGACATGCGGCGCTATGGCTTTGTGGCGGCGGGCGGGGGCGTACGCTATTCCGGCCCCCTGCAACGCCTGCTCCAGCCCGGTGATCGACTTGTTGTCTATCAGAAGCAGGCGGGATATGTCGGCTATGGAAAGGCGACGACACCGGCTATCATGGCGCGCGATTTCACGACGGATGCCGGGCCGCTTTTGGATCGGCCATTGGCGCAACCGGGGCTCTCGCACGACCGGGACGACGCCAATCTCGCCGAATATGTCGTAGGGGTCAATTGGATCAAGGCCGTCCCGATCTCCGAGGCAAAATGGGCGGACGGCATGTTCGCCAATCAGAACATCGTTTGTAAACTTCGTGATGCCAAGACAATCGACTTCCTGAAGGACCAGCTTGGCGTAGCCGCGGACTGACAATGCCTCATGTGAACCCGGACATTCTGCGTTGGGGACGCGAGACCGCTGGCCTCACGTCGGAAGATGCAGCGACCAAGCTCAACATCGGCGCGGCGCGGGGCGTCTCTGGCGAAGAGCGGCTGGCGGGGTATGAGGCTGGTGACCACGAGCCTTCCCGACCTCTCCTGTTGCGCATGGCGAAGCTGTATCGCCGACCGCTGTTAGCCTTCTACATGGCGGAAGCCCCGATAACCGGCGATCGCGGTCAGGATTTTCGCACCCTGCCGCCTGAGCATTCTCGCACGGATGACGCCCTCGTCGATGCCTTGGTGCGAGACGTGCGCGCGCGACAGGCGATGGTTCGCGCTGTCCTCGAAGATGACGACGAGGCGGCTTTGTTGCCGTTCGTCGGCTCCATGACGATGCGCGATGGGGTCGAAGCGGTTCTGCAATCCATTCGGGAAACGCTGAACCTGGACGTTGATCAATATCGAAGTCGGATGTCCGCCAATCGCGGACCCGGTGGCTTCGCCTATCTGCGCCAACAAGCAGAGCAGGCCGGTATCTATGTCCTCTTGATTGGCAATCTTGGCAGCCACCATACAAGGTTGGATGTCGAGACATTTCGCGGTTTCGCGTTGGCGGACGAGGTTGCGCCGTTTATCGTCATCAATGATCAGGATGCGGAAACAGCTTGGGCTTTCACACTGCTACATGAGCTTTGTCATATTTGGCTCGGCGCAACAGGCGTGAGCGGTGCCAATGCCGGGACAGCGGTGGAGCAGTTCTGCAACGATCTGGCGGGCAGGTTCTTCCTCCCTGCTAGTGAACTCACTGAATTTCGTGACATTGGAGGCTCTGGGCTCGATCTTGTCTCCGCGAAGATCAATGAGTTCGCGGAAAGGCGGCAACTGAGCCGTTCCATGGTGGCCTACAAGCTCTATCGGGAAGGGTTGATCACACATGCCTTGTGGAGAAGCCTGAGCGCGTTTTTCCGCACGCAGTGGCTCGGCGCGCGGCAAGAGCAGCGCGAAAGGAACCGTGATCGCGACGGCGGCCCAAACTACTACGTGGTCAGGCGGCATCGGCTTGGCGACGCGCTGGTGAGCCTCGCTCGCCGCATGCTGGCGGAGAGGACGCTATCCCCGTCGAAGGCTGCCAAGGTTCTCGGGGTCAAATCGTCGAACGTCTATAGCCTATTGAACAGCGAGCCCGTGCGCCCCGCGACCAAGACAGCTTCGGGGTGACGATTGCTATACCTGCTCGACGCCAACGTCCTGATCACAGCGCACCGCCTCTACTATCCGCTGGCGCGTGTTCCCGAGTTTTGGGAATGGCTGATCCAGAAGGGGACGGACGGCCATGTGAAAATGCCGATCGAGATGATCGAGGAGGTTTGTGACGGGACCGACGACCTATCAAAATGGCTGTCAGACCATGACCATCAGGAGGCTCTTCGCCTTGACGAAGAAGTCGATGTTGGACTGGTCCGGCACGTCATCATAGAGGGCTATGCCGCCGATCTGACGGATCAAGAAGTCGAGACCATGGGCCATGATCCATTTCTGATATCCTATGCGCTGGTGGCCCGAGACGTGCGTTGCATCGTAACGACCGAAGTGTCAAAGCCGACGAGACTGCGCGCTAACCGGCACATTCCCGATGTTTGCAGGCGGCTGCAAGCCTCGTGCATCGACAGCTTTGAACTCGTCAGGGCATTGGACTTTTCGACAGCTTGGCGTGGCCAGAGCAGGTCGTAAGGAAGCGTCGCTGACAAGGCCGCTGGTATGGGGAACCGGCGGAAAACGCGCTCCTGACGTTGGTCACTTATGGAAGGCCCGCCAGTCGAAAAGTATATGGCCGATGGTACAGCAATCTGGTACAGCAAATCTCGATTGGGGCATCGGCTGCCGCGCTAAGTCTCTGAAAAGACGGCTGGGGTATTTTCGGGGTTCTTCTCCCTCCCTCTCCGCCATGCTTACGCGCTATTGGCGGGATGGCGATTTGTTCGTCCGCAACGACGCCGAGGTGCCGATCTAGGCAAGCCGCGCGCCTATGCTAGAATAGTAGCTGCCTCAGGTGGGGAGGGCAATGTTCATGGCGGCAAGGAAAATCATCAAAAGGAAACGGCGAACTGATGCCGAACGTTTTCTTGACGAGGTGAAGAAGCTCAGTAACGGTGGAAAAAATCCTGTAAATGCAAAAGTTCTAAGGGACAAATTGAGATGGCAGGAGGAAGAACAAAAATTTAATAGAATAAAGGGTCAACTAAAGGATCAAAATCTCATATTTGTTGTGCCCGGCGGTCCTGGCGGCTCGATAGGGATCGTTAATGCAAAAGGGAATAGCGCGATACCTATTTTCATATCTTATTCCAGCGTCGATGAAGACATGAAAAGCGAGTTGATAAAACATTTGGAGCCGCTCAAACGACTGAACCTGATATCTGAGTGGAATTTTAGAAAAATTGTCGCAGGAGAACAATGGGCGCAAGAGATATCTGACAAATTACAATCCGCAAAAATTATACTGTTGCTGCTTAGTGTCGACTTTTTAAATTCACAGTATTGTTACGACATAGAATTGGAACGGGCGTTAGCGAGAAACGATGCTCAGGAATGCGCTGTTATTCCTGTTCTCTTGAGAAATTGCGTCTGGCAGCACGCCCCTTTTGCCAAATTGAGCGGGCTCCCTAAGAATATGACCGCGGTCGCAAGCTGTCCCTACAAAGATGATGCTTACGTTGATATAGTGAAAGGCATCAAGGAGGCGGTGGAGAAAATGATTGATGACGGGATAAGCAAATAAAATTCATGAATTACGTACAGCCCCAGGAATGATCGTGACGTTGGCGCTTTATGGCGATCGCGCGCCAGCTCCGGTATTTGCGCGGCAACTGCGGCAGCGGCACCTGACCGGCAGCGTGTCGACCTCGGCCGTATAGACGCGGAGGCCTTTCGAACTCGCCGTCGGCGTCCGCGCCCGAATAGTCGATGCCGACGTAGCGCGCGAATGCCCTCTTGAGGTTTCACGCCGTCCTCACCACCATCCGTGCTGGCGGTTCAAGGTCTCCCACATGTCAAAGACGTTCTTGACGATATCCATGAACTCCAGGTTGCTGCCGCCATCTTCAAGGACCACTCGCGGGCCGCCACCGTAAGGGCCTTGTCCGTAGCCACCCTGGCCATAGCCTGTCGCCTCGACAAACGTGTTGGCGGCATTGTTTGCGGCTGCGGTCACCGGACGTCGGTCGCATTTGAGGTGTTTGGCGGCGTTTGCAACGCTTCGGACCCGACCGAAATCATTTTCAAACTGCTCCAAAGCGTTCGCAAATCCCTTTCCGTCGCCGACTTTTGTTGTCGTGTTGTTCCTGTCTTTGAAAGTGAAGGTCGCGCGCACCCGGGCTTCGTGAGATTGAAAAACCCAGTCCGCCAAATGAAACAGAGAAATCGCTGCGTGGAGCGCGCTTCGCAGATCCGATGGATTTCGTGAGTATCCGTCGAAGTCCAGCACGACAATCTCCCGCCAATAGTCGGCGACATTTCGCAGTCGCGTTATGTCCGTCATTTGCCAGCGCCCCCTCAAAAGTCAAATAAGCCAACCCGTGTCCGAGACCACGCGCACGATAGCGCACCGCCGAAAAGCTCGCACGTCGCTCTCGCTGCCCGTTTGTCTCTTCCCCGGGCCTGACGGTCGGGTCAAACGTTGCGTTTGGTAGGAGGGACCCCACGCATGGCGGGTTCGAGGAGCCCGTCGTCGCCTCGCATTTATGCAAGTAATTGCACGCCAAAGACATGAAGCTCGGCCGCCAGACCTGTCAGAGGAGCGGCGCATATCCGTCAGCAGACCGGCCACGCGAGCGACGCCATGCTCGGCCGTTACGTCCGCGATGGCGAGCTTTTCGTCGGCAACGCCGCCGGGGCGCTGCGTTGAAGTGGGCGGGGAGGCTGAGGTGCAAAGCCTCGCGGCCCCTCCCAATCAACTCGGGAAAACACCTGCGTACACGTGCTGCGATTTAACAGATTGGGATTTATGCCGCTTGTTGGGTTCGTCTCACGGATCAATCGACCGAGGGTATTTCGGCGGAAGGTTCGACAATTGCTCAAAGTCAGCTGCAAACTTAAGGCAACTGCGGACGCTCCAGCTCGTGCAGCCATGCGTTGCCCAACGTCGTGGAAAGATGAGATGGTCATTCAAGAAGGGGCTTGGGTCAAATTTGTGTTTCAGTTTCTTGGATAGCTTCAGGTGTCGGTCGGCCTGAGTATCCCATTCCGGCTTGAAGTGGACGAGAGAGTTTCGCAACTCGACGACAATTTGAACATCTTGATATGGGGTTGACCCCTTGTCGATGCTCGGTTTCTCGCTGAGAAGCAAAGCGAACTCGAACTTTTCGAGAGTGGTCTTCCGTTCATAGGTCTCCCAAAGATTGTCTAGCAATGGAGCCGAAAACTTTGGAAATACGGTTTCTCGGTCAAAAAAAGTTCGTTCGCGTAGGCCTCAAGACTGGAGGAGCAGCACATGATGCTGGCAATTGAATTGTGCAAAATCTCTTCCCAAAATGACCCGAACTCTTGAGACCTATTGCTTTCCTCAAGCTCGGCCACGCGTCGAGAGAACCGAGCTGCGGCGAGCATGTTTTGCCCCGCTAGGTTCGTTCTGAGGGAAGCGACGACTTCGACAGTATCATTGGCTTCTTGCATGGCCATAACCATGTCACGCTCACCAGATGATCGCAATGCCAAGCGAGGCAGTGCATAATTCAAGAAATCCGTACCGCCCGTAAACGCCGGCGATATATGGCGAAAGTGCACTTTTCGACCCTCAATCTCGTGCGCGAAGGGCGGCCTCTGCCCCGATCAAGGCACGGCACGAAGTTCCACATTTGGGGACTACGCGCGCATCGTTACATCGGCCTTCATTTCCGAGAAACCTTTGGGGATTATGAAAATTCGTGATCAACTCCAAAAGCTCGTCGCAGACTAGGAATAAGCGATGTCAGACGATCGCGAGGCCATGTGCCTCTACAAGCTCGCCGCAGACCGGGGAAATGCTGAAGCGCAATACAATCTCGCGCGCTTCTACGACCACGGCCGTGGCGGCCTGCGGAAGGACGATCGCGAGGCCGCGCGCCTTTACAAGCTCGCCGCCGACCAGGGAAACGCCTTGGCGCAGTTCAGTCTCGGGGTGTGCTACGAGCAGGGCCGTGGCGGGCTGTCGAAGAACGATCGCGAGGCCGCGCGCCTTTTCGAGCTCGCGGCCGACCAGGGACACGCCGTCGCGCAGTGCAATCTCGGGATGTTCTACGCGCAAGGCCGTGGCGGGCTGTCGCAGAATGATCGCGCGGCCGCGCGCCTTTACAAGCTATCCGCCGACCAGGGACACGCCTCGGCGCAGTTCAACCTCGGGATGTTCTACGAGCTAGGTCAAGGCGGGCTGTCGAAGAACGATCGCGAGGCCGCGCGTCTTTTCAAGCTAGCCGCCGATCAGGGAGAAGCCGCCGCGCAGGGCCGTGGCGGGCGCTTCTATGCGCAGGGCCGTGGCGGGCTGCCCAAGGATGATCGCGAGGCCGCGCGACTTTCCAAGCTTGCCGCCGACGAGGGGAACGCCGCAGCGCAATTCAATCTTGCGGAGTTATACAGAGTAGGTCATGGCGGGTTCCCGAGGGACCAGCGCGAAGCGGCGCGGCTTTACAAACTCGCCGCCGATCAGGGAGACGCGGAGGCGCAGGCGGCTCTCGCGAGAAGCCGCGGGATATTCGCGCGCCTGTTTAGGAGTGGGGCCGATGCGGGAGACGGCCAACAGCAAAGGCAAGAGGAGCAGGAACGCCAACGGGAAGCCGCTGAGCGAGAGCGTCGGAGGCGACAGGAGGAAGAGCAGGTACGGCAAAGGGAAACGGCTGAGCGAGAGCGCCAGAGGCGGCAGGAGGAAGAGCAGGAACGCCAAAGGGAAACCGCTGAGCGAGAGCGTCGGAGGCGACAGGAGGAACAGGATCGTCGGCGCGACATGGCGTCCGGTGACATGAGCGTCGCTCAAGCCCTCGAAATCCTTGGAATAAATGCAGCGGCGACCGAACAGGACATTCGCGCGGCCTATAATCGCCTTATGAAGCGCGTACACCCGGATGTGGGTGGGTCGGCGTACTTTTCCAAGCAAGTGAACGCCGCGCGAGACGCGCTACTCAAGCGACCGCGGGCGTGCGCGTAGTTACGGCGGGCGACCTGCGGAAGCCACGCGAGCACCAGAGGCGTGGTGGGTCCACGAAGCATGTCGGGGTGTCACATGCGTGCAAGTAATTGCACGGCAGAGAGACGAAGCTCGGCCGCCAGGACCTGTCAAAAGACGGGCGCATAGCCGACGCGTCGAGGTGCAAAGGTTCGGCCGCCATCGGCGGAGCGAACAAAACCCATGCATGCGAGCGCGGCGGGGACCGCGCCCGCTGCTTCCCGCCGTCCTCGGGTTTTTTTGCTGGAAGGCGGTCTACGGCTTCTTTCGTGCCGGTCGCTGCGGCGTGTTTAGGCGCAGAGCGGCAGCGGCTTCTGCCTGCCGCTTTGTCTGCAACGGTTTGAGGTAAATCTGGTCGAGAAGGGCTTCCGTGAAGTCGAGCAGAATGAACACGTCCTGGTCTGGGGGTATGTACCCCCGATGCGCTGCCGCACTGCCCGCGTCGAATGCCGCGAGGAGCGTGTCTGCGTGCGTTTCGGTTATCAATTGTTTGCTGGCCAATCGTTTCAGTTTTTCTTCGAACGAGCCGTAGTCACCCGCTCTCGACGTAACAACGTGATCGACGATCGCTCTCGCGCCCATAGCAGCCAAAGAGCGCGCGCCAATGCCAATGGCTTCGTAGAGATCGCGGTGAAGTCCGACAATCCACATTTCCTCCGGGAGAAGGCTGAGGTAGAGGTCTCCACCCCACTCGGGGAACTTCCTTGCTGGCGACGGCGGATATAGATGCCGACGGATAATCGGCTGGGGACCTTGATCAGTCATCTCCCATTCTTCGGAGAACCACGATTGGTGAGCGAATGTGATCGTGCTGCAGCCACCACACTCCAACGTCGACCACGTATCTCCTCCGTCTATGGGCGCGTCATCCTCGCTCCAAGTCTTCGTGAACTCATGAAGAACTGAGTGCCGTCGCTCCCCCCCGCATTGGCGGCAATAGGACATTACAGTTTCGCTCACGGTAAACGCCCCTCGGTCGCACCAGGCAATTGGTTCGTGGTGATCGAATAAAGATTGCACATCGCTTCAGGCTACGTGGTGCCGATCGGGCGTACAAGGCTTGACAAAGCCAGCCAATGTTCCACTTTCGTTCTCATGGAAGTCGAGACACTCGGAATGGCGCGGAGCCTTGGCTGGAAGGTGCACATGCGTTGCGCCCAAGGCTACCGTGAAGGCATGAAGTCGATACGGCGGTGCGTCTATCGCAAGCAGCTTGATTTCGACACGTTGGTTTGCACGCGCGGCCCGAACTTCCCATTATCGCGCTTGGAGACGCGGCTTATGTGTCCGGCATGCGGAAGTCGCCGCGTAACGGTCGTGTTCGAACCGCCGACCAACAGACAGGTCGTTGGCGGATGATGGGGAGTTGCGGATGGCGACGATGACCTATTACGTCGCGCTTGCGTTCATGCGGTCGGAGGACGGTGACATTGTCGCGTGCGAGCCGAAAGAGGCACGCAGCTCGGACCAAGCGATCCGCATGGCCGGCTCGTTGGCGGCGATGGAAGAACATTGCGGAGCCATCGCGTTCTCCCGGACCGGCGACCCGGCTCTTGGCGACTTCGACGATGCTGTGATTTTGAAAACGGTCGGCGAGGTTGATCACGGGCTGTTGTCGGTCTAGCTGCCATCAAGTTCCGAGCGTTAGCTCGATCGCGGATCAGACGGTGCGCAGGTTGCCGGCAACGCCCAGTATCCAACCCTCGACTTGCGCCACGGTTCGCTCTGACCCGGTCAGGTCCGGTTTCATGAACGCGACAAGACTGCCGTCATGGTCAGCGCGTGAAAGCCAGGCGGCGACGCTATAGGCGTCGTGCTGGTCGGCCCCGCGATCCTCTTGGGCGAAGCTGCGGCTCCACAGCGCCGGATAGACCTCGGCGATCGCGGAGCGCCCGGCTGGAACGTCCCAACCGTCGAAAGGCCAGAAGTGGACGCGCGAGCCGAGATGTTGGCGGATGAAACGCAGCCAGGGAATGCCGGCATGCGTCGATTTCGCCACTGACCCCTGCACATCGAATTGAAAGACGCTCTTCGCGCCGCGAGCGCGTTCCTCGGTCAGACGTCGCCAGCGCGGGTCGCCCGTCCGTTCCGCGCCGTTGCCCACGGTGCCATCGCGGACGAAATCGACGTAGGTGTAGTCTTCATCGGTCGGCCAATGGCGTTGAAAGTCGTCGAGGAAGGCGGGCCAATCGGGCTTGAGCCGATGGACCTCGAAATACCGCAACGGAAACGAGAAGCCGTGGTCGATGCCGACCAGCGTCGGCGCGCGCTCGGCAAGCCGCTCGACCAGCCATTCGGCAATGCCGCGTCTGGTCCAGTATTTGCGCGGCGATGGCGGCGGCATGACTTCGACTGGCGGCGTATCGGCCTCGGCCATATAGACGCGGAGGCCCTTCAGGCTCGCGCTCGGCGTCTGCGCCCCTGAATAGTCGATGCCAACGTATCGGGCGAAGGCCGTCATGGTGCGCGGGCCAGACTGGTGAGATCGAGCGGCGTTAAACCCGAGCGAGCCAGGGGGCAAGACCCCCATGGCATCATTCGTCGGCCTTGGGCGCAGTGACCCTGGGGATCAATCTTGCCGATCGCCGTTTAGCCGGCACCATCTCATTCAGCGGCGGTTCCGCTGCGCTATCGCTCACCGCATTTGTGGGCGGCGGTTTCGCCACTCTATGGAGAGCGCCAACCATCTCCCGAGTTTCAGAGATCGCTTTGATGACGTCTTCTGGCAGAGACAGCTCGCCGAAGCTGCGTTCAAGCCGATACATGACCTCGGCGTTGATCGTTCGGCCGCTCTTGTTGGCGGCCTCGACCACCCGCGCCTTTAAGTCGCCAGGGAAGCGCAACTTCATCTGAGGATCAGTTCTGCTCATTTTTCTATAATGGACCACCGTGGGGTTGACTTCAAGCGGAAAAAGTGCCCTATGATGGACTACGGTAGTCCATACGACGGGGCCGAACAATGACGACCAAAGCCGCGATCTCCGCTCATCTGCCTGTCCGACGCGGTCTCAGCGAGATGGAAGCGGCTGGCTACCTGTCGCTGTCGCCCTCGTTCTTCCGGCAGCTCGTGATCGCCAATAAAATGCCGCGCCCGCGCCTGATCGGCAAACGACGTGTCTATGACATCGAGGAGTTGGACGCGGCCTTCAAGGCTATGCCGCGCGAAGGCGGGGAGACGGAGGACGAACCTCCCGATAGCATGGCCGACTGGAAATGACCGTCTTCAAGCTGCTCTATATAGACAGCTTCAGGGACAGCAAGACCGGAAAGCGGGTGTTCTATTTTCGCAGGCCGCGTGGTCCGCGCGTTCGCCTGCCGGACGATCCGAACTCCAGGGAATTTAGAGAAGCCTACGAAATCGCCTTAGAGGGCTCCCACGTTAGGGGAAAAGTCCGAGCTTCCACCCGCACACCCGGCACGTTTGATTGGCTCATAGAGAAATATCTGGAAAGCATGAGCTTCGCCAGGAAGGCCAAGTCGACGCAATATGCCTCCCGGCTCGCCATAGAGCGTTATATCCGCGACGATGACTTGGGCCATCGCAGGTTCTGCGACCTCCGACGGGACCACGTCGAGAAAATGATGACGAAGCGGGCAAGCACGCCAGGAGCCGCGAACGACCTCGTGAAGAAAATCCGATCTTTGATGAATTTCGCGATCCAGAACGGCTGGATCGACAAGGACCCGACCGCCGGGATCGAGAAATTCAAGGCGGGGGAGCACCACACCTGGACCGAGGAGGAAATTGCCCAATTTGAAGAGCAATGGCCCGTAGGCACGCGCGAGCGTACAGCCTTTGCGCTTTTTCTTTATACCGGACAGCGTCTGGGCGACGTCTGCGAGATGGTCTGGGCCGACATTGAGCAGAACGCCAAGGTAAGGGTAGCGCAGAACAAAACGAAAGCGAAGCTCACCATCCCATTGCACAGCGAGCTTCGCGCCGCCTTGAGCGCGACCCCCAAAGAGCACGTCTCGATCCTGACGACGAACTTTGGCCGTCCGTTCACGGACAAAGGGTTCGGCAATTGGATGGCGGACCGGATCGCGATGGCGGGCCTGCCTGATCGGTGCGTCACCCATGGTCTTAGAAAGGCGGCGTCGCGTCGTATGGCGGAGGCGGGCTGCACGACGAAGGAGATCATGGCTATCACGGGCCATAGGACGTCGAGAATGGTCGATCTCTACACGAAGGACGCCGAACAGGAGGGGATGGCGATCTCGGCTATGGAGCGCCTGGAGAAACAGACATCGAACAAGAAGTCCCAAGCCGAACGACAAAACTTGGAACAAAACGTCAAAACGCTAACAAAAACAAACGTGTTTTGAGGTGGTGGTGCCCCTGGCCGGAATCGAACCAGCACTCCTTGCGGAACTCGATTTTGAGTCGAGCGCGTCTACCAGTTCCGCCACAGGGGCCCGCGCCAAGCGGTCGCCGCGCGATATAGAACGCCGGCGGGCGCGCGGTCAACGGCCGGGGCGGCCCCCAGCGGCTCGAATTCAGGAAATCCTCATCATCGCGCGCTATGCCGGCGACATGGACTCTCCGGCCGCCGGCGGCTATGGCTCGGCGCGGCGCGGAGACGGTTTTCAGGTCGGCATGTTCAAGAGCCTCTATAACAAGATCATCGCGCTCTCCCAGAGCGCCCACGCGCCTTACGCGCTCGCCGCGATCGCCTTCGCCGAGAGCTCGTTCTTTCCCATCCCCCCCGACGTCATCCTGGCGCCGATGTCGCTGGCCAAGCCGCGGCTCGCCTGGCGCTATGCGCTGATCGCCACCATCGCCTCGGTGCTGGGCGGCGTCGTCGGCTACGGCATCGGCGCGCTGTTGTTCGACACCCTCGGCCAATGGCTGATCCACATCTATGGCTATGGCGAGAAGATGGCCGCGCTGAAAGAGACCTACGCGCGCTGGGGCGCGCTGGTGATTCTCGTCAAGGGCCTGACGCCGATCCCCTATAAGCTCGTCACCATCGTCAGCGGTCTGCTCGGCTATAATTTCGCGCTGTTCGTGGCGCTGTCGGTGGTGACGCGCGGCGCGCGGTTCTTTCTGCTCGCGGGCGCGCTCAATCATTTCGGCGATCCCCTGCGCCTCGCGCTCGAACGTCATTTCGCCGTTTTCCTCGGGATTATCGCGGCCACGATCGTGGCGGGTTTCGTCATCGCGGCGCGGGTGTTCTGATGTCTCTTCTCGTAGCGGCTCTTCCCAAACGGCCGACCAACAACGCGCTGGCGATCGGCGGACTCGCCTTCGCGACGATCGCAGGGGCGTGGGTGTTTCAGGCGCTCGGCTACGCCCCTTGCGATCTCTGCTTGGAGCAGCGTTACGCCTATTACGCGGGCGTTCCCGTCGCCGCGATCGCTTTCGCTGTGGCGGCGTCGGGACCGAACCGCGCCCTGACGCGCGCGATGTTCGGGCTGCTGGCGCTGATCTTCGCCGCCAACGTCGTCTTGGCGGCCTATCATTCCGGCGTCGAAGCCGGCCTGTGGCATGGCCCGAGCGCCTGCACCGGCTCGATCGCCGGCGCCAAGAGCGCGGGCAGCCTTCTCGATCAGCTCGCCACGGTCAAGGTCGTGAACTGCGACGTCGTGCAGCTCAGGGTTTTCGGCCTTTCGCTCGCCAACTGGAACGTGCTGATCTCGGGCGCCCTCGCCATGCTCGCCGCGCGGGCGACGCTGGCGCGCGGCTGAAGGCCGCGCGAGCCCCGCCTATAGCGGCGCTTTGCCCAGCGGCAGGCCGTTGACCTTCATCATCCCGTCCGCGCCGAGCTCCCCGACCCAGGTCAGCGCGCCGTCGCCATCGGTCTTGGCCAGACCCTTGGCCATCGCCAGGACGGGGACGATCTTCTTCTGGGCCTCCGGGCCGAGGCCCTTCAGCGCCGCCTGCGTCTTTTCGAAATCGCGCATATGGACGGTGAACGTCCCCGAGGGCCTGCCACCCTGATAGCGAATCTGCCCCTGGATCGAGATGTCGAGCTGCGCCGCGACGATGTGCGAGGGCGGGATGTCGACGAGCACGGGCCCCGCGCCGATCAGCTTGGCCCAGACCTTCGCGTTGTCCTCCGCAGAGATCGGCGGCGCGTCGCCCGCCAGATGCATGTCGGCGATCGCTTCGGCGCTCGCCGCGGCGACGTCGAACCCGCTCGCCTTGAAGCCGATGTCCACCGAGGTGGGGACGAGATCGCGATACATCGCCGGGACCAGGCCCGCCGGAAGCGTGAGGCCCTGGATGGCGAAATGCTCTTCGAACGCGCCCGCCGCGCCCGCCACGCCGCCGACCCCGATTTTCGCCGCGTCCATGGCGACGGCGCCTTGCGGAATCTGCAGCGCGATTCGTTGCAGCCCGAAAGTCTCGTTGGCCCTGAGCTGGCCCGCCAGGACATTGGTCAGCAGGGTTTTCAGCGCCGCTTCGTTGGCCGCCATTTCGGGGCGCGAGGGATGCGCGACGAGGAACGCCCAGAGATCGAGCGCCGCGCGCGACTTCAAGCCGTCCAGCGTCACGTCGATGTTCGCCTTGTCGGCGTGCGCGGCGATATTGATCGGTTTCGCGTCGGGGCCGGCGTTGGCGCCGCCGGGCGTCACGGAAAACGCGGCGGCGAGGTCGGCGATGCTTTCCTGCACGTCGGAAGAAACCGAACCGTCGGCCGCCGCCTTCGCCGAAGCCGTCACTTGCAGCGCGCCGGCGTCGACGGTTTCGTCGACGCCGGTGGCGTGCGCCTTGAGATTGATCTTGTCGGCGCCGCCCGAGCCGCTGCGCCACCAGGCGATCGCGGGGTCGATCACGAACTGGCCCTTGTAGCCGGTAATGGCGATCGTCGACGCGCCGTCCTTCATATGCGCCGAGATGGGGGGAAAACCGGAATTCTCGACGCGCCAGGCGCCGTCGTCCTGTTCGACGAGCTTGTATTTGAACGTCGCCGAGTCATAGGAAAAGCCCGCCGACTCGAACGGCGCCATGAGCGCAGCCAGATCGAGCGACACGGCGTAGTCCGACCCTTCCGGCGTCACCGCCAGCGCCGTCGGCGCTCCTGCAGCCGGTTTGCCGAGATAGGTCGCGAAAAAGGCGCTGAGCCTCTGCGCCCCCTCGGGCGTGGCGGGCAGATCCTTGGCCGAGGCGGCGACGCTCAGCGCGCCGAGCGCGGCGGTCGCCAGCAACGCGGCGCGCCGGGGAAAGCGAATTTGGCGAGACGGCATGAGGATTTCCTTCGGCTCGGAAAGAAACAGGGCGCGCCTTCGCAGCGCACCGCGTCCGGATATTAGAGGAATTCCCGCCCGTCGTCGCGGCGGCTTCGCCGCGGCGCGCGTGGGATTGGTCGATTGACCTTACGGTCCAGCGAACGCGCGCTTCAAAGCCCGTCAGAGACGCTTTATGGCGCGGGCAGCGCCGGCGCCGCGCGCTTGCCGGGAATTTGCGCGAGCGCCACGCCGGCTTTGACCGCCGCCTGCACTTTCTCGAACGCGCGCACCTCGATCTGGCGCACCCGCTCGCGCGAAACGCCGAACTCCGTCGAAAGCTCCTCGAGAGTCACCGGCTCCTCGGCGAGCCGTCGCGCCTCGAATATGCGGCGCTCGCGCGGGTTGAGCACGCGCAGCGCGTTTTTCAGGGCGTCGAGCCGGGCGTTGCTTTCCTCGCGGTCCGCCAGAACGGTCTCCTGGCTGGCGCTATCGTCGACGAGCCAGTCCTGCCATTCGCCGTCGCCTTCCTCGCGCAGCGGCGCGTTGAGCGAGGCGTCGCCGCCGAGGCGCCGGTTCATGTCGATCACATCCTGCTGGGCGACGCCCAGGCGCGTGGCGATCGTGGCGACCTGATCGGCGCGCATATCGCCCTCGTCGAGCGCCGAAATGCGGCTCTTGGCCTTGCGCAGGTTGAAGAAGAGCTTTTTCTGGCTCGCCGTGGTGCCCATCTTGACGAGCGACCAGGAGCGCAAAATATATTCCTGGATCGAGGCGCGAATCCACCACATCGCGTAGGTCGCGAGCTTGAAGCCCTTGTCCGGCTCGAACCGCCTGACAGCCTGCATCAGGCCGACGTTGCCCTCGGAAATGACTTCGCCGATCGGCAGGCCGTAGCCGCGATAGCCCATGGCGATCTTGGCCACCAGCCGCAAATGGGAGGTGACGAGCTTGTGCGCGGCTTCGCGATCGCCGTGCTCGCGCCAGCGCTTGGCGAGCATGTATTCTTCCTGCGGCTCCAGCATCGGGAACCGCTTGATTTCCGAGAGATAGCGGGAAAGACCGGATTCTCCGGCGATGATAGGCAGGGCGGCGGCCATCGGGTCCTCCTCTCGGAGCTTTGCGGCGAGGCCGCGCTCCGGCGCCCGCTCGAAGCGGTGCGTCGCACAATATTGGTCGACCGACCATGGCCGAAAGAGGGCGAAAGGCAAGAGTTCGGTCGACGGCGAGATGACAAATTGTTCATCTCGCGTCCTCGCGCTCAGCCGATTCGACGTTCGCCCGCCTCTCTCAATGCATTGACAAGACGAGTAAAATCGTCAGGCGGGGAAGAAACGAAGGACAGCGCCGCGCCGGTGATCGGATGCTCGAACCCCAAAGTGGCGGCGTGCAAGGCCTGGCGTCCGAGGGCCTCCAGGGCGAGGCGCGCCCCGGCCGACAACTGGCTCGCCTTGGTCTTGAAGCCGGCGCCGTAGACCGAATCACCGAGCAGCGGGTGGCCGATATGGGCGAGATGCACCCGGATTTGATGGGTGCGGCCGGTCTCCAGGCGGCAGGCGATCAGGCTCGCCGGCCCGAGCGCCTCCTCGAGCCGCCAATGCGTGACCGCCTCGCGCCCGCGAGTCGCGGAGACGACCGCCATCTTCTCGCGATGGCTGGGATGGCGGCCGAGGGGCGCGTCGACCAAGCCGGCTTTTGCCTCGAGCGCGCCCCAGACGAGGGCGCGATATTCGCGCACCAGCGAGCCCGTGCGCCCGTGGTCGGCGAACAACGCGGCGAGCCCCTGATGCGCGGCGTCGGTCTTGGCGGCCACGATCAGCCCGGACGTGTCCTTGTCGAGGCGATGCACGATCCCCGGCCGTTTCACGCCGCCGACGCCCGAAAGGCTCGCGCCGCAATGCCGGATCAGCGCGTTGACCAGGGTGCCCGAGGAATGTCCCGGCGCGGGATGGACGACGAGGCCGGCCGGCTTGTCGATGACGATGAGGCAATCGTCCTCGAACACGATGTCGAGCGGGAGATCCTCGCCCACGACGTCCGATTCCTCCGCGGGGGGCGCGACGACGGCGATTTTCGCGCCCGCGGCCAATTTGGCCGAGGGATCGCGCGTTTCGACGCCGTCGACCGCGACCTGCCCCGCCTCGATGAGCGCCTTCAGCCGCGTGCGCGAAAGCGCGAGCCGTCGCTCGCCCGCCGCGTGGCCCAGGAAGCGATCGAGCCGCTCGCCCGCTTGGCCCGCGCCGACCTCGAAATCGACGATTCCCTCGGCGGCGACGAGCGAGGGCCGCTCGGCGGGCGCGGGAACCAGAAGCGCCGGCGCGAAGGGCGCGCCGCCGGACGCCGCCCGGCTCGCGGCGCGGCTCTTGGCCTTGGCGTTCACCTGAGCCCCTGGCCGCGCCGGCGCGCGCGCGGAGCCGTCTCGGCGGCGGCCGGCGCGACGAGGGGACCGAGCGCCTCGACGATCGCGGCGAGGCTCGGCCGCGCGCCCGGCCGATGGCGGTCGAGCGCGCGGCGCATCGCCGCCACATGGGTCGGCTTGGTTCCGCAGCATCCCCCGACGATGCGCGCGCCGGCGTCGACCGCCAGGGCCGCGTAAGCGGCCATCAAAGCCGGGCTGCCGGAATAATGAATATGAGCGCCATGCCATTGCGGCACGCCGGCGTTGGCCTTGGCGATCAGGTTTTGCTCGGGCCGCGCCTCGCTCATCGCGAGGATCGAAACCAGGAGATCGGAGGCGCCGACGCCGCAATTGGCGCCGAAGGCGAGCGGTTCGGCATCGAACCCGCCGACGAGATCGGCGAAGGCGGCGGGAGCGAGGCCCATCATCGTCTTGCCCGCCGTGTCGAAGCTCGCGGTGACCGTATAGGGCATTCCCACCAGCCCCGCCGCGCGCGCCGCGGCGCGGATTTCCGCGGGGGCGGACATCGTCTCGATCCACAGGACGTCGGCGCCGCCCTCGCGAAGCCCTTCGATCTGTTCGACGAAGACCGCGACGGCCTCGTCCTCGCTCAACGGGCCGAGCGGCGCCAAGAGATCGCCGGTCGGCCCCACCGAACCGGCGACGGCCACGCGGCGGCCCGCCCGGTCGGCGACGGCGCGCGCGTTGTCGGCCGCCAATCGATTGAGTTCGCGCGTCCGGCCCTCGAGCCCGTGCAGCGCCAGACGCCGGCGGTTGCCGCCGAAACTGTTGGTCAGGATGATGTCCGCGCCCGCCTCGACGAAGTTTTGGTGCAAGGCCCGGATCGCTTCGGGATGGTTCGCGTTCCACAATTCCGGATTGTCGCCCGACGTCAGCCCCGCCTCGAACAGGTTCGTCCCCATCGCGCCGTCGGCAAGCAACGGACGACCCTCGGCGAGCAGAGCCTGAAGCATGAATTCCTCGTGAAGGGGGCGGGGGCCGCCGCGACGGGCTGACTTAGGCGCGGGCGGCACGAATGACAAGGCGGAGGCGCGAACCCGGCGCGCGCCGCCTTGATTTGAACGGTCGGTTCCGGTATTCCCTGAGGGATCGATTACCGGCCGATGACTTGGCCCCGTATCTCGCGATGCGTGCCGACGAACCTCACCGCATCGATAGTCGCGCCGGCGCCGGCGCGCCAGTGCGTATCGACACTCTCATATACGGAACTTTGCGATGGCAACGGGTACGGTCAAGTGGTTCAACGCCACCAAGGGATATGGCTTCATTCAGCCTGACGACGGCGGCAAGGATGTGTTCGTCCACATCAGCGCGGTCGAGCGCGCGGGTCTGCGCGAACTCAACGAAGGCCAGAAGGTCTCTTACGAGATCGTCGCGGACAAGCGCACCGGCAAATCCTCGGCCGGAAATCTCAGCGTCGCCTAACGACTCCCTCCGTCCGCTCGGCGGATCGGGCGCGAGGCCCCGGCGACATTTCCGGGGCTTTCCCCTATTGTGACGCTTGACGAGAGGCGCTCAAGCGCCCCGTGGGGAGGACGAAGAATGTCGAGCGACGCGCGCGCCGGCGAGACTTTTCTCGGCCTGGACATCGGCACGTCGTCGGTCAAGGCTCTGTTGATCGACAGAGATCAGCGGATCGTCGCGGACGTTTCGGTCCCGTTGTCGCTGTCGCGACCGCATCCGCTGTGGAGCGAGCAGAACCCTCAGGATTGGGTCGAAGGGGTCGAGGCCGCCGCCGCCGCGATTCGGCGTCACGCGCCGGCGGCTTTCGCCCGTCTTTCCGCGATCGGTCTTTCCGGGCAAATGCACGGCGCGACCTTTCTCGACGCCGGCGACGCGCCGCTGCGGCCGGCGATCCTGTGGAACGACGGCCGCGCCTTCGCCGAATGCGCCGAGCTCGAACGCCGCGTGCCTGATTTTCGTCGGCGCGCCGGCAATATCGCGATGCCAGGCTTCACCGCGCCCAAGATTCTCTGGGTCGCCGCCCACGAGCCCGACGTCTTCGCCGCGACCGCCCGCATCCTTCTGCCCAAGGATTTCGTTCGCCTGCGCTTGTCAGGCGAAGCGGTCTCGGACATGTCGGACGCCTCGGGCACGCTCTGGCTCGACATCGCGCATCGCCGCTGGGACGAGGAGCTTCTCGCCGCCAGCGGGCTCGAGCGCTCGCAGATGCCGCGCCTCGTCGAGGGCTCGGCGGTTTCGGCCGTTCTTTCGCCCGCCGTCGCGAGCGCCTGGGGCCTGGCGGGACGGCGCATTGCCATCGCCGGCGGCGCCGGCGACAACTCGGCCTCCGCGGTCGGCGTCGGCGCGGTCCAACCCGGCGCGGGCTTCGTTTCGCTCGGCACCTCGGGCGTCATTTTTTCCGTGACCGATCGCTTCGTCAGCCTGCCCGAGCGCACGTTGCACGCGTTCTGCCACGCGCTGCCGGGGCGCTGGCACGGCATGGCGGTGATGCTGTCGGCGGCCTCCGCGCTGAGTTGGATCGCGGGCGCGCTCGGCCGCGCCGACGACATCGGCGGCTGCGTCGACGCCGCCGAGGCCTTCGCCCGTTCGCCGGACGCGGTCGCCGCGGCGCCCGTCTTCCTGCCCTATCTCAGCGGCGAACGCACGCCGCACAACGACGCCGCGGCCACCGGGCTGTTCGCTGGGCTACGCGCCGATCACGGCTGGGAGGCGCTGGTCTATGCGGTGCTCGAGGGCGTCGCGTTCGCCTTCGCCGACGGCGTCGACGTGCTCGCCGAAGCGGGCGCCCGCCCGAGCGCGCCGATGCTGGTGGGCGGAGGCGCGCGTTCCGGTTTCTGGGGCCAGATGATCGCCGACGTCACGGGGCTGACGATCGACCTCGCCGCCGGGGCGGAAACGGGCGCGGCGTTCGGCGCGGCGCGGCTGGCGATGTTGGCGGCGGGGGCCGGTGACGAGCAAGCCGTTTGCCGCCGCCCGCCGATCCAACGGCAATTCGTCCCGAACGCCGCGAGCGCGGCGATCCACGCCCCGCGACTGCGGCGTTTTCGCGCACTCTACGCGGCGGAAAAAGCGGCGCGCCAAGGCGATTCGAGCGGCATGTAGTCGCAAGACTTAACTCTTCCTGAAGGCCGACGGCCTAGGCTGCCGCCCAGTCTTCGATCAGTGAGGAGTGCGAGTCATGGCTTTCTTGGCCTGGCTGTGGGCCGGAGTGCTCGACCGTTTGGAACTGACCTTCGGCGCTACGGCCCCCTATGGCGCGCCGGCGCTGTCCGGCGCTCTGCTGTGCTCCATTTTGTATTACGTTTGGCGCCGGCGCGCGCGCGGACGCCCCGTCAGCGTGAAAGGCTTCCTGCGCTCGATCTTCGCGGCGCGCATCCTCTGGAATCCCTCCTCGCGCGTCGACATGCGCATGTGGGTTCTCAATGGGCTGGCGCTCGCCTCGGGCTACGGCTTTCTCGCGGTCGGCAACGTCTTCTGCAAGGACGCGGTCCTCGCCGGGCTGACGCACGCGTTCGGGCCGCACGAAGCGACGGTCTGGCCGGCGTGGACGGTGCTGGCGATGGCGACGCTGTTCGAATTGCTCGCCTACGAGCTCGCCTATTGGTTCGGTCATTATCTCTTCCACCGGATTCCCGCGCTGTGGGAGTTCCACAAGGTCCACCATTCGGCGGAGGTGATGACGACCTTCACCGAGCTGCGCCAGCATCCGATCGAAATCCTCGCGTTCATGAACCTCATCGCCATCGCCACCGGCACGGTGTTCGGCGTGATGACCTACGTCTTCGGGCCCGGCGTGCAGCCCTTCACCCTGCTCAACGGCAACATCCTGCTGATGACGTTCCTCGTCACCTACGGCCATCTGCGCCACAGCCACATGTGGATCGCCTTCACCGGCCTGGCGGGCAAGATCCTGCAGAGCCCGGCGCATCATCAGATCCATCATTCCGACAACCCCGCGCACTGGGACAAGAATCTCGGTTTCGCGCTGGCTCTATGGGACTGGGCGTTCGGAACGCTGTATATTCCGCAGCCGACTCGCGAGGCCATCCGGTTCGGCGTCGGCGCGACGGAGGGCGAATTCAGCACCGTGACGCGCAATTACCTGCTGCCCTTCGTCCGCTTCGGCGAGCACGTCGCGAAGGCCGCACGCGCCCTCGTCCCTCCGGCGCGCGGCGCGATCGGGGTCGATGCCCACAGGCCGCAGGGGTGACGGCATTTTATTGATTATTGACGCGCCGGCCGGCGGTCGGCTCGAAGCTCGAATGAGGAATCATCCGGGTTTGGAGTCGACTCATGCCGGGCGAAAGCGCCGCGCGCCGGCGGGGAAAGACGTGACGAGCGCGTCCTGGCCCCTGTAAGATTGTTTGAAATCAGACTTGGGAGGCAAAAGTGGCCGGGGACAAATTCGCGCTCGTCACGGGCGCCGGACGGGGGATCGGACGCGCGGCGGCCTTGGCGCTCGCCAGGGCGGGCTGGCATGTCGCGCTCACGGGCCGCGGCCTGGAGCCGCTCGCCGCCGTGGCGCGCGAAATCGAGGCGCTCGGACGGCGCGCGTTCGCACAAGGCTGCGACGTCGGCGATCCCGTCGCCGTCAAGGCGCTGTTCGCCGCGGTCGAGCGGGATTTCGGGCGGCTCGATCTCTTGTTCAACAACGCCGGGGCCGGCGCGCCCGCCGTCGCGATCGACGAGTTGACCTACGAACAATGGAAGGCGGTCGTCGATGTGAACCTGACCGGCGCGTTCCTGTGCGCGCAGGGAGCGATCGGGATGATGAAGCGCCAGAGCCCATGCGGCGGGCGCATCATCAACAATGGATCGATTTCCGCTCACGCGCCGCGCCCGTTCAGCGCGCCCTACACCGCGACCAAGCACGCGATCACCGGCCTGACCAAGTCGATCGCGCTCGACGGGCGCGCCTTCGACATCGCTTGCGGGCAGATCGACATCGGCAACGCGCTGACCGAAATGGCGCAGAAGATGACGCGGGGCGTGCCGCAGGCGGACGGCCGCATCGCGGTCGAGCCGACGATCGACGTGAGGGAAGTCGGCGACGCGATCGTTCACATGGCGAGCCTGCCGCTCTCCTCGAACATCCTGTCGATGACGTTGATGGCGACCAAGATGCCCTTCGTCGGACGCGGATGAGCGGCGGCGCCGCCGCTCAGTTCGGCGCCGCGATCAGCGGCTCGAGCGGTCGCGCGATGGCGCCGCGGGCTATTTCGCGGTCGAACAACGCGAGGCCCGCCTCCTCGTTGCCGTTGGGGTGGACAAGGACGATCGACCCCTCGCCCGGCCGCTGATTGAGCGCGAGCCAGGCGTCGGCGCCGAGCGAAATCAGGTGGTGGCGCCGCACCGCCTGCATCAACGGCGCGTTGGAGATCAATCCGGGGAAGCGGAAGAACAGCGAGGGCGTCTGGCTGTTGGCGATCAACAGGCGTTCGGTGTCGAGAATCTCGGCGTCGGGGTCGACGCCCTTGGTCAGCAGGAAATTATGGTCGTTGGGTTCGCCGCGCCGATAGGGATGGTGATAGGTGTGATCGACCCAGAGGATGTCGAGCGCCCCGGCCGCCTGCTTGTCGAGGAGCCAGCGATAATCCTGGAAATGATGGACGAGCCATAGGCCGGAGATCGACAGCGCCACCGGCGTATGCGGCCCCTGGCTCGCGAGCTTGTCGAAGAACGGCCGGTCGAGCGGGCGTCGGCTGGGGCAGAGATCGCCGGTGACGAAGGCGCCCGGGGCGGCGCCGTGGGTGAGGCCGGCGTTCTGCAGAAAGCCGCGGTGGACGAGGCCGGGCGCTTCCGCCGATTGCGCGACCGCGCGCATCATCCTCGAATCGGCGAGCGAATCTTCGCTCGTCTCTTGGCACGTCCAGCAGGCCGCGCGCTCCAGACGCGTCGACAGTTTCTGCGGATCGGCCAGCAGCAGGATCGGCGTTTCGGCGATGGTCATCGCGCGGATCGCGAGGCCCGCGCGGCCGTCGGCGCTGCGACAGGTCCGCAGCACCGATTGGTAGTCCGTGATCGCGTCCTTGGCTACGAGCTGTGCGGGCGGGGCGGGCGCGTAGAGGCAGGAGGCGGCCTCTCCGCCCTCGGCGGCGCGCGTCGCCGAGGTTCCGGCGACGGCGAGGAGGGCGAAGACGAGAAGGCGCGAGAGGCGGGGCAGCAAGCAGGGTCTCCAGTTTCGGACCGCGGGCGGACGCTCCGATCGGCGATGACGCCATACCAGGGCTTTGAGTGCGCTTTTGTGTCGATTTTGCGGTTCGCGGCCCCGCCCAGGCGCGTTCCGCGAAGGGCGATAGGCCAGGATCGGCCCTTCTTGCAAATTCGGGATGTCTGACTAAAGTCAGGCAATGGATCGCGATCAGGTTCAGCAAGTCCGCCGCTTCAACCGCCTCGTCACGCAGCGCGTCGGCGCGCTCGACGACAGCTATCTCAGCCGCGGCCGGCCGCTGGGCGAGGCGCGGCTGATTTTCGAAGTGGGCGCCGACGGCGCGGACCTGCGCGCGCTGCGCGACGCGCTCGGCCTCGACTCTGGGTATCTCAGCCGGCTGCTGCGCTCGCTGACGGCGCAGGGCCTCATTCATGTCGGCAAGCAAGCCGGAGACGCCCGTCAGCGGCGCGTCAGCCTGACGGAAAAGGGGCAAGCGGAATTCGCCGCCTACCAGGAGCTGTCCGACGAACTCGCGCGCTCGATGCTGGCGCCGCTCGAAGCGCGCGAGCGCGACCGCCTGGTGGCGGCGATGGCCGAAGTCGAGCGGCTGATCCGCGCCGGCGCCGTCGAGGTGCGGCTCGAAGCGCCTGATACGGCCGAGGCGCGCTGGTGCCTCAGCGAATATTTCGCCGAGCTTGCACGGCGCTTCGACTCCGGCTTCGACCCCGCCGGGGGCGACCGCGTGCGCGACGACCAGATGACGCCGCCCGCCGGGTTCCTCTTCCTTGCCCGGCTGGAAGGCCGCGCCGTCGGCTGCGGCGCGCTCAGGCGCGTCGACGCGACGACCGGCGAGGTGAAGCGCGTGTGGACCGCGCCGTCCGCGCGCGGCCTCGGCGTCGCGCGCCGCGTGATGGCGATGATCGAGGCGACGGCGCGAGGGGCGGGCCTGATGACGCTCCGCCTCGACACCAACCGAAGCCTGAAGGAGGCGCAGGCGCTCTATCGCAAGCTCGGCTTCGAGGAGGTCGCCGCGTTCAACGCCAACCCCTATGCGCATCATTGGTTTCGAAAACCATTGTAGCGCTCGCCCGCGAGGGGGCCTATTCTACGGATTTCACGCGGTTGACATACCCCTCGGCTGCCTCGTCTCTTGATTAGTCCAGTAAACCTCTCTATGGACTAGCCCGACCGGTCCTCCCGAGACGTTTTCCCCATGCCCAGCGCGTTGCCCCTGCACCTCAGGCGCCTTGAAGCGGAAGCAATTCACATAATGCGTGAGGTTGTCTCCGAATTTATCACTCCAGTTATGCTATATTCGATCGGCAAGGATTCCAGCGCGATGCTGCACGTCGCGATGAAGGCCTTTTATCCCGCGCCGCCGCCCTTTCCGCTGCTGCATGTCGACACGACCTGGAAGTTTCGCGAAATGATCGCGTTCCGCGACGAGACGGCGCGGCGGCTGGGGCTCGATTTGCGCGTCCATGTCAACGCGGAAGGCGTCGCGCGCGGCGTTTCTCCCGTCGCCTCGGGCAGCCAGGTCCACACCCAGGTGATGAAGACCGAGGCCCTGCGCCAGGCCCTGGACAAGGGCCGCTTCGACGCCGCTTTCGGCGGCGCGCGGCGCGACGAGGAAAAGAGCCGCGCCAAGGAGCGCGTCTTCTCCCATCGCTCGGCCGCGCACAGCTGGGATCCGCGCAATCAGCGCCCCGAACTTTGGCGCCTCTACAACACGCGCATCCGCGAAGGCGAATCGATGCGCGTGTTTCCGCTGTCGAACTGGACCGAACTCGACGTCTGGGAATATGTTCGCGCCGAAGGCATTCCCGTCGTTCCCCTCTATTTCGCCAGGGAACGCCCGGTCGTGGAGCGCGAGGGAACGCTCATCATGGTCGACGACGATCGCCTGCCGCTGCGGCCCGGCGAGGCGCCGCAGATGCGCCGCGTGCGCTTCCGCACGCTCGGCTGCTATCCCTTGAGCGGCGCGATCGAATCGGACGCCGACACGCTCGACGCGATCATCGCGGAGATGCGCGCCGCGACGACCTCCGAGCGTCAGGGCCGGCTGATCGATTCCGACGAATCGGCGTCGATGGAAAAGAAGAAGCGCGAAGGATATTTCTGAAATGAACGCTTCGTTGCGCAAAGACGCTGCCCCCACGTTGCGCGTGCTGACTTGCGGCTCCGTCGACGACGGGAAATCGACGCTGATCGGTCGCCTCCTCTACGAGCAGAAGCTGATATTCGACGATCAGCTCTCCGCTCTCGAGCGCGACTCGAAAAAGCACGGCACGGTCGGGGATGAGATCGATTTCGCGCTGCTCGTCGACGGCCTCGAGGCCGAGCGCGAACAGGGCATCACCATCGACGTCGCCTACCGCTATTTCGCGACGCCGCGGCGTTCGTTCATCGTCGCCGACACGCCGGGGCACGAGCAATACACCCGCAACATGGCGACCGGCGCCTCCAACGCCGATCTGGCGATCCTGCTGGTCGACGCGCGCAAGGGCTTGCTGACGCAGACCCACCGGCACGCGATCATCGCCTCGCTGCTCGGCGTCCGCCACGTCGTGCTGGCGGTCAACAAGATCGACCTCGTCGATTACGACGAAGCGACGTTCCGGCGGATCGTCGCGGCGTTCGAGGATTTCGCCAAATCGCTCGGCTTCCGCTCGATCGTCGCGATCCCGATCTCGGCGCGCCACGGCGACAACGTTTCCTCGAAAAGCGAGCAAACGCCCTGGTATGACGGGCCGCCTCTCATCGATCACCTCGAACGCGTCGAAGTCGAGGAGGACCGCCGGCAAGCGCCCTTCCGCCTGCCGGTGCAATGGGTCAACCGGCCGCATCTGGATTTTCGCGGCTTCGCCGGGACGATCCCGAGCGGCGTCATCCGGCGCGGCGACGCCATCGTCGTCGCCTCCTCGGGCCGGCAGAGCGTGGTCACGCAAATCTTAAGCGCCGGCCGCGAGGCTGACGAAGCAGGGGCGGGCGAGGCCGTGACGCTGACGCTCGCCGACGAAATCGACATTGCGCGCGGCGACGTGCTGGCGCGCCCCGACAGCCGTCCCGAGGTCGCCGATCAGTTCACCGCGCATCTCATCTGGATGAGCCAGGATCCGCTGTTGCCCGGCCGCTCCTACCTTCTGAAGATCGGCGCCCGCACGACGCCGGCCTCGGTGACCGAGCTCAAGCATCGCATCGACGTCAATACGCAGGACAAGCTCGCGGCCAAGACGCTGGCGCTCAACGAAGTCGGCCTCGCCAATATCGCGACGACCATGCCGGTCGCCTACGACGCCTATGCCGACAATCGCGAGACCGGCGCCTTCATTCTGATCGACCGCATGACCAACGAAACCGCCGCGGCGGGCATGATCATGCACGGGTTGCGCCGCGCGACCAACATTCACCGCCAGGGCCTGGCGGTGACGCGCGAGGCCCATGCCGCGCTCAAGCATCAGCGCCCGGCGGTGCTGTGGTTCACCGGCCTTTCCGCCGCGGGCAAATCGACCATCGCCAACCTCGTCGAGAGCGCGCTGCTCGCGCGCGGCGTGCACACCGTCCTGCTCGACGGCGACAACGTCCGCCACGGGCTCAACAAGGATCTCGGCTTCACCGCCGCCGACCGCGTCGAGAACATCCGCCGCATCGCGGAAGTCGCGCGGCTGATGACCGACGCGGGGCTGATCGTCCTCACCTCGTTCATCTCGCCGTTCCGCGCGGAGCGTCGGCTCGCGCGCGAAGTCGCGGCGGCGGGCGAATTCATCGAAATCTACGTCGAGGCGCCGCTGGAGACGGTGATCGCGCGCGACCCCAAGGGCCTTTACAAGCGCGCGCTGGCCGGGCAGATCAAGAATTTCACCGGCATCGACCAGCCCTACGAAGAGCCGGAGGCGGCCGAGCTCGTGCTCCACACCGCCGATGCGACGCCCGAGGCGCTCGCCGAGCGCGTCGTCGCCGAACTGGCGGCGCGCGGCCATATCGAGCGGCTATAGGCCGCCCGTCCCCGGGCATTGCGCCCAGCCTGAAAACGCGCTTCGATGGCCGACGCCATGCGGGAGGCGGCGGCGGCGCGCGCGAGGCGGCCGCCCGGCGCGCCCGGGTTGAGCGCTCGTCAGGGGAGTTTCATGAAAACCATCGCCTTCGCCAGCCTCGGGCTGGCCGCTCTGCTCATGGGTTCGACCGCCGGCTCGGCCAAGACCCTCGTCTATTGTTCCGAAGGCAGCCCGGAGAATTTCCAGCCGGCGATCAACACGACCGGCACCAGCTTCGACGCGGCGCGGCCGGTCTACAATCGCCTGACTGAATTCAGGCGCGGCACGACCGAAGTCACGCCCGGCCTCGCCGAAAGCTGGGACATCGCCGACGGCGGCAAGACCATCACCTTCCATTTGCGCAAGGGCGTGAAGTTCCATTCGGTGAGGGATTTCAAGCCGACGCGCGACTTCGACGCCGACGACGTGCTGTTCTCGTTCGACCGCCAATGGAAGCCCGACCACCCCTACGCCAAGGTTTCCGGCGGCAAGTATGATTATTTCAACGACATGGACATGCCCGCGCTGCTCGATGCGATCGAGAAGAAGGACGATTACACCGTCGTCTTCCGTCTGAAGACGCCGAACGTCGCTATCCTCGCCAATCTCGCGATGGACTTCGCTTCGATCGCCTCGGCCGAATACGCCGACTTCCTCTTGAAGAAAGGAACGCCGGAGCAATTCGACCAGGTTCCCGTCGGCACCGGGCCGTTCTCCTTCGTCGCCTACCAGAAGGACTCGGTCATCCGCTTCAAGGCCAACAAGGATTATTTCGGCGAAAAGCCGTTGGTCGACGACCTGATCTACGCCATCACGCCCGACGCGACCGCGCGTTACGCCAAGCTGAAGGCGGGCGAATGCCACATCAACGCCTTCCCGCGCCCCGCCGATCTCGCGGAAATGCAGAAGGATCCGACGCTGAAGGTCATCAGCGCCTCCGGCCTCAATATCGCGTTCTGGGCCTTCAACGTCGGCAAGCCGCCGCTCGACAAGAAGGAAGTGCGCCAAGCCCTCAGCATGGCGATCGACCGCGACGCGATCATCCGCGACGTCTACCTCGGCGCCGGCGAGAAGGCCAAGACGCTCATCCCGCGCACGATGTGGTCCTATGACGACAAGATCGTCGACTATCCCTACGATCCCGAGAAGTCCAAGGCCTTGCTGAAGGCGGCCGGCGTGGCGACGCCGCTGCAAATCGACCTCTGGTACCAGCCGGTGCAGCGCCCCTACAATCCCAACGGCAAGCGCATCGGCGAAATGATGCAGGCCGATCTCGCCAAGATCGGCGTCGACGCCAAGCTCGTCACCTACGAATGGGGCGAATATCGCAAGCGCGCGCAGGCGGGCGAAGACATGACGGCGCAGCTCGGCTGGACCGGCGACAACGGCGATCCCGACAATTTCTTCTTCCTCGACGGCTGCACCGACGGCAAACCCGCCTCCAACAACATTCCCAAATGGTGCAACGCCGAATACAACGACCTCCTGGTCAAGGCGCGCGTGATCCCCGATCAGGCCGGCCGCGCCAAGCTCTATGAACGCATGCAGGAGATCGAGCACGAGGAGGCGCCGGAACTGCTCGTCGCCCATTCCACCGTGTTCGAGGCGATGCGCGCCAACGTCACCGGCTACAAGCAGAGCCCGCTCGGCACGCATACGTTCGAGGGCGTCGACCTACAGTAAGCTCGGGCCGGGCTCCGCGCGCTCGTAAGGCGCGGGGCCCACATTCTCCTGGACGGCCCATGCTGATCTATTTCGCCCGTCGCCTCGCGCTGACCATTCCGACGTTCTTCGCGTTGATGTTCGCAACCTTCGTCGCGATCCGTCTGGTGCCCGGCGATCCCGTGGAAGTGCGCGTCGGCGAGCACGGCATTTCGCCGGAGCGGCTCGCCTTCTTCCGCCACCAATTGGGGCTCGATCTGCCGGTCTGGCGGCAGTTCCTGGATTACGTCTGGCGCATCCTGCATGGCGACTTTGGCGTGTCGCTGGCGACGCAACAGAAAGTGCTCACCGAATTCCTCACGCTGTTCCCCGCGACCGTCGAACTGTCGCTCTGCGCGATGCTGTTCGCGATTTGCCTCGGCGTCCCCGCCGGCGCGGTCGCCGCGGTCAAGCGCGGCGGGTTTTTCGATCAGGCGCTGATGACGATTTCGCTGTTCGGCTATTCCATGCCGATTTTCTGGTGGGGCCTGCTGCTCATCATGTTCGTCGCGGTCGATCTCGGCCTGACGCCGGTCTCCGGCCGCATCGATCTCATCAGGTTCTATTTCGATCAGCCCACCGGCTTCATGACCGTCGACGCGTTGCTGTCCGATCAGCCCGGCGCCTTCCTCGACGCCCTGCGCCATCTCATCCTGCCCGCGATCGTGCTCGGAACCGTGCCGCTCGGCGTCATCGCGCGCATGACGCGCTCCTCGATGCTCGAAGTGCTCGGCGAGGATTACGTGCGCACGGCGCGGGCCAAGGGGCTGTCGCCGTTGCGCGTCGTCGGCGTGCACGCCCTGCGCAACGCGCTGCTGCCGGTCGTCACGGTCATCGGCCTGTCGGTGTCGAGCCTGCTGGCCGGCGCGGTGCTCACGGAGACGATCTTCTCCTGGCCGGGGGTCGGCAAATGGCTGATCGAATCGATCGGCCGGCGCGATTATCCCGCGCTGCAGGGCGGGGTGATGCTGGTCTCCGCGGTCGTCATCTCGGTTAATCTCGTGGTCGATCTCGTCTATGGCGCCGTCAATCCGAGAATCCGCCATGGCCGCTGACGTCGCGGTTCCCGCTGCGGGCGCCGACGAGGGCGCGCAGGTTCTCGCGCAGCCCTCGCCGTTTGCCGCTTTCTGGGCGGCGTTTGGCGAGAACCGGGGCGCCGTCTTCGGCCTTGCGGTCTTCCTTTCGATCGTCGCCGTCGCGCTCGGCGCCGATGTCCTCGCGCCGCACTCGCCGATCGAGCAGTTTCGCGACGCGGTGCGCGCGCCGCCGGTCTGGCAGGTCGGCGGTTCGTGGCGTTTCGCTCTCGGCACCGACGGCGACGGCCACGACATGCTGTCGCGGCTGATCTACGGCGCGCGCGTTTCGCTGTTCATCGGCCTTTTCGTGATGAGCGTTTCCTTCGTCATCGGCGTCGCGCTCGGCCTGGTCAGCGCGATGGCGGGATCGATCGCCGACGTCCTGATCACCCGCGTGATGGACCTCATCATGGCGGTGCCGAGCCTGGTGCTCGCCATCCTCGTCGTCGCCATTCTCGGGCCGAGCCTCGCCAACACCATCGTCGCCGTGACCATCGTCTATCTCCCGCGCTATGTGCGTCTGGTGCGCGCCTCGGCGCTGGGCGAACTCAACAAGGACTATGTGACGGCGGCGCGCGTCGTCGGCGTCGGCCCGCTGCGGCTGACGCTCTCGACGGTGCTGCCCAATTGCCTCGCCCCGCTCATCGTGCAGGCCGCGCTCGGCGTCTCGGACGCGATCCTCGAGGCTGCCGGCCTCGGCTTTCTCGGTCTGGGCGCGCAGCCGCCGACGCCGGAATGGGGCACGATGCTCGCCGATTCGCGCGAGTTCATCCGCTCCGATCCGTGGATCGTCACGCTTCCCGGCCTGGCGATCCTCGTCACCGTCGTCGCGATCAACCTGACTGGCGACGGTCTGCGCGACGCGCTCGATCCCAAGATGCGGCGGAGTTAGGCGCCCATGCCCCTGCTCGAAGTCCGCAACCTCGGCGTCTCCTTCGCCACCCGCCACGGCGCGTTTGCCGCGGTGGACGGCGTCGACGTGAGCGTCGATCGCGACGAAACGCTCGCGATCGTCGGCGAATCCGGCTCGGGCAAGTCGGTGGCGATGCTGGCGGTGATGGGCCTGCTGCCTTTCACCGCTCGCGTCAGCGCGGACCGCATGACCTTCGACGGCGCGGACCTCATGACGATGACGCCGAGGGCGCGCCGCCGCATCGCCGGCAAGGACCTGGCGATGATCTTCCAGGAGCCGATGTCCTCGCTCAATCCGTGTTTCACCGTCGGCTTCCAGATCGGCGAGGCGCTGAAGACGCATCTCGGGCTCGATCGCCGCGCCCGCGCGCGGCGCGTCGTCGAACTGCTGGAGGAGGTCGGCATTCCCGATCCCGCGCGCCGCGCGTCGGCCTTCCCGCACCAGCTCTCCGGCGGCATGAGCCAGCGCGTGATGATCGCGATGGCTCTGGCGTGCCGGCCCAAGCTGCTGATCGCCGACGAGCCGACGACCGCGCTCGACGTGACGATCCAGGCGCAGATCCTCGATCTCTTGGTCTCGCTGCGCAAACAGAACGGCATGGGCCTCGTGCTCATCACCCACGACATGGGCGTCGTCGCCGAGACCGCCGATCGCGTCATCGTGCAATACGCGGGTCAGCAGGTGGAGGCGAACGCGACGCGCGGCCTCTTTTCCGATCCGCACCACCCCTATGCCGCGGCCCTGCTCGCCGCGCTGCCCGAGCGCGCGACGCAGCGCCGCCTGCCGGCCATTCCCGGCGTCGTCCCCGGCCAGTTCGATCGGCCGCGGGGATGCCTCTTCGCGCCGCGTTGCGCCTATGCGTTCGAGGCCTGCCGCGCCAAGGCGCCCGGCCCCGCCGCGGCCGAGCTGGGGCGCGCGCTCTGCTACACGCCGTTGAGCCACGGCGTCCCGACGGCGGCGTCGGCGAGGGCGGGGGCGCCCGCATGAGCCCGGTGCTCGAAGCGCGCGCGCTGTCGCGCGACTATTCGGTCTCGCGCGGCGCGTTCCGCCGGGCAGCGACGGTCCACGCGCTGGCGGGGGTTTCGTTTTCGCTTCTTCCCGGGCGGACGCTGGCGATCGTCGGCGAATCCGGTTCGGGCAAGTCGACCCTCGCGCGGTTGTTGACGCTGATCGAAAAGCCGACCGCCGGCGCCCTCATGATCGAAGGCGAGGACGTCGCGAGGGCCGACGCGGCGCGGCGCAAGCGCCTGCGCCAGGAAATCCAGATGGTGTTCCAGAACCCCTATGGATCGCTCAATCCGCGCCAGAAGATCGGCAAGGCGCTGGAAGAGCCGCTGCTCGTCAACACCGCGATGCGCGCGCCCGAGCGCGAAGCGGCGGCCCTGGCGATGATGGCCAAGGTGGGGCTGAGGCCGGAATATTACCATCGCTACCCCCACATGTTCTCCGGCGGCCAGCGTCAGCGCATCGCCATCGCGCGCGCGCTGGTGCTGCGGCCGAAAATCCTGGTGCTCGACGAGCCGGTCTCCGCACTCGACGTCTCCATCCGCGCGCAGGTGCTCAATCTGCTCGCCCAGTTGCAGGAAGACTTCACGCTGGCCTATGTTTTCGTCTCGCACGACCTTTCCGTCGTGCGTCACATCGCTGACGAGGTCATGGTGATCTATCTCGGCCACGCCGTCGAAATGGGCTCGCGCGATGCGATTTTTTCGCGCCCGCAGCACCCGTATACGCGAGCGCTTCTGTCGGCGACGCCGATCGCCGACCCCGCCGCCAAGCGCGAACGCATCATCCTGAAAGGCGAGCCGCCTTCGCCGATCGCGCCGCCGCCCGGCTGTCCCTTCAATCCGCGCTGCCCGCTCGCCTTCGAGCGCTGCCGCGTCGAAAAGCCGCAGCTCGAGGCCAAACAGGGGCGCGACGTCGCCTGCTGGGCGGCGACGTCATGAACGCAAGCGAAACTTACGATTACATCGTCGTCGGCGCGGGCTCGGCGGGCTGCGTTCTCGCCAACAGGCTATCGGCCGATCCGCGCAATCGCGTGCTGCTCGTCGAGGCGGGCGGGCGCGACAATTGGATTTGGCTGCACATCCCCGTCGGCTACCTCTACGCCATCGGCGACCCGCGCGCCGACTGGTGTTTCAAGACGGCGAGCGAACCCGGCCTCGCCGGCCGCTCGATCGCCTATCCCCGCGGCCGCGTGATCGGCGGCTCGTCGGCGATCAACGGCATGATCTACATGCGCGGCCAGGCCGCCGATTACGACGGCTGGCGCCAGCTCGGCCTCGAAGGCTGGGGCTGGGACGACGTGCTGCCGTTCTTCAAGGGCCATGAGGACCATCACGCCGGCGCGAGCGAGTCGCACGGCGCCGGCGGCGAATGGCGCGTCGAGCGCCAGCGCCTGGCCTGGCCGATCCTCGACGCGGCGCGCGACGCGGCGGCCGAAATCGGCATTCCCAAAGTCGACGATTTCAATCGCGGCGACAACGAGGGCTCCGGTTTTTTTGAGGTCAATCAGCGCCGCGGCCGGCGCTGGAGTGCGGCGCGCGGCTTCCTCAAACCGATTCTCAAGCGGCCCAACCTGCGGCTCGTCATGGGCGCGCAAGCCGAGCGGCTGATCTTCGAGGGGCGCCGCGCGGCGGGCCTCGTCTATGCGCAAGGCGGGCGAAGCCTCGAGGCGCGCGCCCGCGGCGAGATCATCCTGGCCGCCGGCGCGATCGGCTCGCCGCAGCTCCTGGAATTGTCGGGCGTCGGCCGCCCTGACGTCGTCGCCGGCCTCGGCCGCGAGGTTGTGCACGCGCTGCCCGGCGTCGGGGAGAATTTGCAGGACCATCTGCAATTGCGCACGATCTTTCGCGTGTCGGGCGCGCGCACGTTGAACGTCGACTCCCATTCGCTGGTCGCCAAGGCCGCCATGGCGCTCGACTACGTCCTGCGGCGCCGCGGTCCGATGACGATGGCGCCCTCGCAGCTCGGGCTGTTCACCAGGACTTCGCCGGACTTCGCGACCGCCAATGTGGAATTTCATGTCCAGCCGCTTTCGCTCGATCGTTTCGGCGAGCCCTTGCATAAATTTCCCGCCATAACCATCAGCGTGTGCAACTTGCGGCCTACAAGTTGCGGATCATGCCACGCGGCGAGTCCCGATCCGCGCGCCGCGCCGATCATAAAGCCCAATTATCTCACGTCGGATCAAGATGTTCGCATCGCCGTCGATTCGATCCGCCTAGCGCGCCGTCTCGCCGCGGCGCCGGCCTTGGCGCGCTACCGTCCCGATGAGCTGCTACCGGGGGTTGCGGCGCAAAGCAACTCGGAGCTCACGGCGGCGGCGGGCGAGATCGGGACCACGATTTTTCATCCCGTCGGCACGGCGAAGATGGGTCGCGACGGCGACGCGGGCGCGGTGACCGACGCGCGGCTGCGCGTGCGCGGGCTGGAGAGATTGCGCGTCGCCGACGCCTCCGTGATGCCGCGCATCACCTCGGGCAACACCAATTCGCCGACGATGATGATCGCCGAAAAGGCCGCGGCGATGATTCTCGCCGACGCCGGGGGGCGGTGAAATGCGCGACGGCGCGCCGCCCGCGTTTGCCGACGGCCGCCAGTCCGAGACGGCCCTAGGGATCGCGCGCGGGGTGCGCCGGCTGCTGCGCGCGCGGGGCTTTTCCACGGTCACGGAACTGCCGCTCGTCGACGGCCGCCGCGCCGACGTGGTCGCGCTCAACGCCGAGGGCGCGCTGCTGATCGTCGAGATCAAGTCGTCGGTGGCGGATTTTCGCGCCGACCACAAGTGGCGCGACTATTGCGCCCATTGCGACCGGCTCTATTTCGCCATTTCCGCTGAAATTCCCGTCGAGATCATGCCCGACGACGCCGGCCTCATTGTCGCCGACTCCTACGGCGCGGAAATCCTGCGCGAGGCGACGCCGCGCGTCATCGCCCCCGCGACCCGCCGCGCGGTGCTGCTGCGCTTCGCCCAAGCCGCCGCCGACCGGCTGCACCGCCTCGCCGACCCCGGCGGGGTCGCGGAATTCTAGCGCCTCGCGCAATTGCTGGCTTTTCCCGCGGCGCGCCGAGATCGCCGACTTGCTCGAACATTCCAATTGGGGAAGACTGCGGCGGCCTAACGCGCATATTCAGTGCGCGTGGGCCGGTCTCTGGGAGGAACGGGACAATGCGAAAATTGTTTATTGCGGGCGCGATAGTGTTGGCCGGCGCGGCGAGCGCAGGCGCGGCTCAGATGTCGTTGACCAGCCCGGACATCAAGCCGGGAGCGCGAATCGCGGACGAGCAGGTCGCCAACGGCTTTGGCTGCTCCGGCAAGAATATCTCACCGGCGCTCAGCTGGTCCGGCGCGCCCAAGGGAACGAAGAGCTTCGCGCTCAGCGTCTACGACCCCGACGCGCCGACCGGCAGCGGGTTCTGGCACTGGGTGGTGTTCAACATTCCCGCCGATACGACCTCTCTGGCCAAGAACGCCGGAGATCCCAAGGCCGCTCTCGCGCCGGCGGGCGCGGTGCAGGGCCACAACGACGCCGGGTCGCAAGGATATTTCGGGCCCTGCCCGCCCAAGGGCGACAAGCCGCATCACTACCACGTCCAGCTTTTCGCGGTGGACGTCGACAAGCTCGACGCCGACGAGAACGCCTCGCCGGCGGTCGTCGGGTTCAACCTGCACTTCCACACGCTGGCGAAGGCTACGCTGACCGGCGTCTGGAGCCGCTAATCGGAAGTTCGGGCCCGGCCTCGCGCCGGGTCCGGGCGCCCCGCGCGCCGTCGAGACGCGATTCGCTGTCGGGAAGGGCGCTATCGGCTCGCGGTCGCGTTCCGCGGGCAGGCTTCGTCGAACAGGGGCTTCGCGCCCTGCGCCGCGACGGGATCGATCGCCACCGGCGGCTCGCTGGGATGGGCCGCCTCGTTCGTCCCGGCGGCCGTTCCCGGGATTGGTTCGATAAAGCTGACGATGGCGCGCCCGCCGCGCCCGAGTCGGCAAAAACTGCGCACCGGAATCGCCACGCGCATCGGCTCGCCCGCGGCGATTTTTCCCGCGCGAAACTCGGCGCCCTCGGGATAGAGGATCACGAAGATCCCGGAGCCGCGCACGTCGACCGCCGTCCCGTCGGCCGAATCGCGCGCGAGGAGGGTCGCGAACACCATCCCGCCGCCGCGTCGGTAGGCGAACGAAGCTTCTAGCGCCGCGGGCCGGCCCTCGACCGGGCGTTCGAGCGGCGAGGCGCTCTTCGCCACGAAGAGGGAGGCGGCGCCCGACCGCGCGTCGATCGGTTCGCCTCTGACGCCGCTCGCTCCGGCGTCGTCGACGATGGGCGAAGCGCCGTCCACCCAGATCGTCGCGAGGCGCGAGGTCTCGAGTTCGTCGGCGGTCAGCCAATGGATGTCCCTGGCCGGCGTCGCCAGCGTCAGCTTCATCATGGGGTCGAGGACGCCCATTTCGGCCAGATACAGGTCGACGCTGTCGTCGACGCCCTTATCGGCGGTTCGCTTCGTCGTGGCGGTCGAGCGTCGCTCGCCGACGAGCGTGCGCGACAGTTCCAGCTTCAGCCCGGCCACGGAGAAATAGCGCACCGAGTACAGGCGCTTGACCTGGGTCTTGCTGACGATCTCCGTCAATTGATGAACGCCGACGAACGACAGCGGGCTGACGTAGCGTTCGATTCCTCCGGCCAGCACCAGCGTGCACGCCGAAGCGCAATAGGCCCCCCAGGATTCCGCCGACCCGCGCGCCTCCCCGCATTCCCTGGCGCTCGCCGCGCACGGCGCGATCGCGGTGCGGGCGACGACGACGGCCAGGCGCTTGGCGCGGATCAGCCGGCCCATCGCCATCGCGTCTTGCACGGAGCCGCCGGCCGAATTGATGAAGATCGGCAGGCGGCGATCGCCGAGCGCCGCGATCACGCGGGCCAGAGCGTCGGCCGTTCCCATGACGATCTTGCCCTCGGCCGATATCCATTCCGGGCAGTCGGTCCGGCAGGTCGAGCCGCCGCTTCTGACGTGGAGGAATCGCATCGGCGCGAGCGAGGTCGGCGCCGCCTGAGGCGCCGTCGCGGCGCGGGCGGGGGAAGCCGCGACGATTCCGCCCGCCAGCAGCGCGGCCGTCGCGACAGCGCGCATCGCTCGGGCGAGGGATTTGCGCGCACGCAAGCAGGAAAGGCGCTGGGAAAACATTTCGAGCATTATCGCGGCGAACGATTCGCCTGTCGAGCCCCACTGAGGTTTCCCTCGCGCGCGCCTCATGCTAACGAGCCGCGCATGACCACTCGCATCGACCGCCGCTTCGCCGCCCTCAGCGCTCAGCGCCACGCCGCGCTCGTCACCTTCGTGATGGCGGGCGATCCGGACGCGGCGACGTCCCTGGCGATCGTCAAGGCGTTGCCGAGCGCCGGCGCCGACGTGATCGAGATCGGCATGCCGTTCACCGATCCGATGGCCGACGGGCCGGCGATTCAGGCCGCGGGCCTGCGCGCGCTTCATGGCGGGCAGACCTTGCGCAAGACGTTGGCGCTGGTGCGCGACTTTCGCGCCGGCGACGCGGATACGCCCGTCGTCCTGATGGGCTATTACAACCCGATCTACGTCTACGGCGTCGAAGCCTTCCTGCGCGACGCGGGCGCGGCCGGGGTCGACGGGCTGATCGTCGTCGATTTGCCGCCCGAGGAAGACGAGGAATTGTGCCTGCCGGCGTTGAAGGCCGGGCTCAATTTCATCCGCCTGGCGACGCCGACCACGGACGACAAGCGCCTTCCCACGGTGCTCTCCAACACCTCGGGCTTCGTCTACTACGTCTCGATCACGGGCATTACCGGTTCGGCGGCGCCCGAGGCGTCGAAAGTCGGCGAGGCCGTTGCGCGCATCAAGCGGCATACCCATCTCCCGGTCGCGGTGGGATTCGGCGTCAAGGACGCGGCGAGCGCCGCCGGCATCGCCGCCAAGGCGGACGGCGTCGTCGTCGGATCGGCGCTGGTCGACGCCTTGCGCGCCTCGCTGGTCGACGGCAAGGCGGGGCCGGGCACGGTCGCCGCGGTCGCCGGGCTGGTCGAGCGACTCGCCGCGGGCGTGCGCGGCGTCGCCAAGACGCCGCCGGAGCTTTTGAGGGAAAGCCGATGAACTGGATTTCCAACGTCGTTCCGCCGAAGATCCGCTCGTTGCTGCGGCGCGACACGCCGGAAAACCTGTGGGTCAAATGTCCGGAGAGCGGCCAGCTGGTATTCCATAAGGACCTCGAGGCCAATCTCATGGTGGTGCCGGGCTCCGGCTACCATATGACGATCGACCCCAAGGCGCGCCTCGCTTCGTTGTTCGACGAAGGCCAATTCGAAGAGCTGGCGACGCCGGAGACGCTGACCGACCCGCTGAGATTTCGCGACGTCAAGCGCTACGCCGACCGGCTGAAGGAGCACCGCGCCAAGACCGGATCCGCCGACGCGATCACGGTCGCGGTCGGCCGAATCGAGGGCCTCGCGGCGACCGTCGCGGTGCACGATTTCGCGTTTCAGGGCGGCACGCTCGGCATCGCCGCGGGCGAGGCGATCGTCGCGGGCATGGGCGAGGCGGTCGCACGGCGCACGCCGTTCATCATTTTCACCGCCTCGGGCGGAGCGCGCATGCAGGAAGGCATGTTCGCGCTGATGCAGATGCCGCGCACGACGGTGGCGGTCCAGCGCCTGCGCGCGGCGAGGCTGCCCTATATCGTCGTCCTCACCAATCCCACCACCGGCGGCGTCACGGCGTCCTATGCGATGCTCGGCGACGTGCAAATCGCCGAACCCGGCGCCGTGATCGGATTCGCGGGCGCGCGCGTCATCGAGCAGACCGTTCGCGAGCGCCTGCCCGAGGGCTTTCAGCGCGCCGAATTCCTCGAGGCTCACGGCATGGTCGACATGGTGGTGCCGCGTGCGCAGATGCGCGCGACGCTGGCGCGGCTATGTAAGATGTTGACCAAGACGCCGAGCGAGCCGGCGGCGGCTTGACGGGCCGAGCGCGGAGCGCCGCATGAGCCAGACCGACGCGATTTCGGCGCGCTTCGCGCCGCTGCATCCCCGGCGGATCGATCTTTCGCTCGGCCGCATCGAGCGCCTGCTCGGCGACTTGGGCTCGCCGCACAAGCGCCTGCCCCCCGTCGTCCACGTCGCGGGAACCAACGGCAAGGGCTCGACCGTCGCCTTCATGCGCGCCGCGCTCGAGGCGGCCGGCAAGCGCGTCCACGTCTATACCTCGCCCCATCTCGTGTGCTTCAACGAGCGCATCCGCCTCGATGGCGCGCTGGTCGACGACGAGCGTCTCGCGGGGGCGCTCGATCGCTGCGAGAGCGTCAATGCGGGCCAGTCGATTTCCGTCTTCGAGATCACCACGGCGGCGGCGCTGCTGCTGTTCAGCGAGACGCCGGCCGACTATCTCCTGCTCGAAGTGGGCTTAGGGGGACGCTTCGACGCCACCAACGTGATCGACGCGCCGGCCGCGACGATCATCACGCCGGTGTCGTTCGACCACCCGGAATTTCTCGGCGAGACGGTCGAAAAAATCGCTTACGAGAAGGCCGGAATCTTGCGCCGCGGCGCGCCGGCGATCATCGCCGAGCAGGAGGACGGCGCGCTTCGCGTCATCGAACGCGAAGCGTTGCGCGTGGGCGCGCCGCGCATCGTCGCGGGGCGCGACTTCTTCGCCCGCGCCGAAAACGGCCGCCTCATCTTCGAGGACCGCGACGGCCTCCTCGACCTGCCGCTGCCGCGCCTGCCCGGCCGGCACCAGCACGGCAACGCCGCGACGGCGATCGCGGCGCTGCGTACGATCGAGCCAGCCTTGCCGACGCGCGCGCTCGAACGCGGCGTCTTGGAGGCGGAGTGGCCCGCCCGCCTGCAACGCTTGCGCGGCGGACCGCTCGCGGCGCTCGCGCCCGCGCAGGCCGAAGTCTGGCTCGACGGCGCCCATAACGAAGCGGGCGGACGGGTGCTCGCCGAGGCGATGGCCGATTTCGAGGATCAGTCGCCGCGCCCGCTGGCGCTGATCTGCGGCACGCTGACGAGCAAGGACACCGCCGGCTTCCTCGGTCATTTCAAGGGACTCGCGCAGGAGACGCTCGCCGTGCCGATCGCGGGCGAACATACCGGGCGCTCCGCCGAGGAGGTCGCCGCGATCGCGCGTAGCGTCGGCCTTTCCGCCGCGGCCTGCGACAGCGTCGCTTCGGCGCTGCGCTTCCTGGCGGCGCGCCAGTGGCCGAAGCCGCCGCGCATCCTCATCGCGGGATCGCTGTATCTCGCGGGGCAGGTTCTGGAAGAAAACGGCGCCGCGCCGCGCTGACGCGCCGCGCGATCCGCCTCAATTGTCGCCGTGCGCCGGGTCTTTCGCGCTCGCCGTCGGCGAATGCCCGTGCAAGAGATCGACCGCCGCGATCAACTGCGTATCGTTGGCCGGGTCGGGGGGAACGTAGGCTTCCGATCCGGTCTTTTCGTCGTCGCCGTTCTTCAGGTGCCCGGTCAACGAGGCCTCGCCCTTGCTGTCGACCTTGCCCCGGAGATCGTCGGGGATGTTCTCCCTCACCTTGATGTCGGGTTCGATGCCCTTGGCCTGAATCGAGCGGCCGGACGGCGTGTAATAGCGCGCGGTCGTCAGTTTCAAGGCGCCGTTCCCGCCCAGCGACAACACCGTCTGCACCGATCCCTTGCCGAACGAACGCGTGCCGATCAACGTGGCGCGCTTGAGATCCTGCAAGGCGCCCGAGACGATCTCGGAGGCCGACGCCGATCCGCCGTTGATCAGCACCACCAAGGGCTTGCCTTGCGACAGGTCGGCCCCGGCCCTGGCGATGTATTCCTGAGCCTGATCGATGGTGCGCCCTCGCGTCGACACGATCTCGCCGTGGTCGACGAAGGCGTTGACGACTTCGATCGACTGCGTGAGCAAGCCCCCGGGATTGTTGCGCAAGTCGAGGATGTAGCCCTTCAACTTGTCGGCGCCGGGTTCGTCGCGGAACTTGGCGATCGCCTTCTGCAGCCCGTCGAAGGTCTGCTGGTTGAACTGGGTGATGCGGATATAGCCGATGTCGCCGCTTTCGATCCGCGATCGCACGGGCAGCACCTTGATGATTTCGCGAACGATCGTGAATTCCCGGGGCTCTTTGTTGGCGCCCCGGCTCACTTTCAGACGGACCGACGTTTTCGCCGGCCCACGCATTTTGTCGACCGCCTCTTTCAGCGTCAGGCCCTGCACGGGCGTATCGTCGATGCCGGTGATGATGTCGCCCGACATCATCCCCGCGCGGGCGGCGGGCGTATCGTCGATCGGGCTGACGACGCGCACCAGCCCGCCCTCCTGCATGACTTCGAGCCCGAGGCCGCCGAATTCCTCGCCCTTCATCGTCACTTGAAAGTCATTCAAGGCCTTGGCGTCGAGATAGGTCGAATGCGGATCGAGCGACGCGAGCATGCCGTTGATCGCCGCCACGACCATTTTGTCGTCGTCCGGCTTGTCGACGAAGGTTTCGTTGACTTTGTCGAAGACGCGGGAAAACAGCGAGAGTTGATCGACGCCCGAGGTCGGGGCGGGCGCCGCGCCGCCGGCCGCGTACGAGGCGATTGCCGCGCCGAACGCGACGCCGAACGCCAAATAAGAAATCCCTCGGGGCATCCCGGCGATATCCTTTGTCGCGATCAGTTAGGCTGCGCCGCGTCCGGCTTGCTCGGGGCCGGAAGCGCCGCCGGCGCGTCCTTGGGCGCATCGGGCGGCGTGGCCGCCGGCGTCGCGCCGCTCGCGTTCGCGTCGGCCTTCGCCGGAACGACCGCGGCGTGCTTGACGCCATGCAACAGATCGACGGCGGCGATCAGCTGCTTGTCGTTCTTGGGGTCGGCCGGCACATAGGCTTGCGAGCCGGTCTTTTCGTCTTCGCCGTTCTTGAGATGGCCCTTGAGCGAGGCCTCCCCCTTGGTGTCGTCCTTGCCCTTCAGATCCTCGGGAACGTCTTCCAGGATCTCGACGTCGGGGTCGATGCCCTTGGCTTGGATCGAGCGGCCGGACGGCGTGTAATATCGCGCCGTCGTCAATCGCAGGGCGCCGTCTTGCCCGAGCGGCATGATGGTTTGCACCGACCCCTTCCCGAACGAGCGGGTGCCGATCAGCGTTGCGCGCTTATGGTCCTGCAAGGCGCCCGAAACGATCTCCGAGGCCGACGCCGAGCCGCCGTTGATGAGCACCACCAGCGGTTTGCCGCCCGAGAGATCGCCGCCGGGCCGCGCGTTGAAGCGCTGCGCGTCGTCGGGATTGCGCCCGCGCGTCGAGACGATCTCGCCCTTGTCGATGAACGCGTTCACGACCTCGATCGACTGATCGAGCAAGCCGCCGGGATTGTTGCGCAAATCCAGGATATAACCCTTGAACTTGTCCGCCGGCACGTCGGCGCGCAATTTCTCCATCGCGCTCTTGAGGCCGTCGGCGGTCTGCTCGGTGAACTGCGTGATCCGGATGTAGCCGATGTCGTCGGCCTCGACATGCGAGCGCACCGACTGAACCTTGATGACGTCGCGAACGATCTTGAACTCTTTGACCTCCTTGGCGGCGCCGCGCAGGATTTTGAGCCGAACCGCCGAATTCACGGCGCCGCGCATCTTGTCGACCGCCTGATCGAGCGTCAGGCCCTGCGTCGACTCGTCGTCGATCGCGGCGATGATGTCGCCGGAGAGAATGCCGGCCTTGGCGGCGGGCGTGTCGTCGATCGGGCTGACGACCTTGATCAAGCCGTCCTCTTCCGTGACTTCGATCCCAAGGCCGCCGAATTCGCCCTTGGTCTGCACTTGCATGTCGCGATAGGCCTTGGCGTCCATGTAGCTGGAATGAGGATCGAGCGAACTCAACATGCCGTTGATCGCCGCCTCGATCAGTTTGGACTCGTCGGGCTTCTCCACGTAATCGTCGCGGATCTTGTCGAAGACGTCGCCAAACAGGTTGAGCTGGCGGTAGGTGTCGGCCGCGGCGGCATAGGCGCTTTGGCTGAACGCGGAAAGCGTTTGCGGAGCCCACCCCGCGCAGCCGACGCCGATTGCGATCCCTAACGCCAAATAGGAAACCTTGCGTATCATCCGCGCGCCTTTTCGATGTCTGACTTCGCCCACCACGGCCCCGGATCGATCGCCGTTCCGTCTTTCCTCAATTGGATATAGAGAACGGGCTGCGTGGCGCCAATAGCGGCGGCGGCGGCCGTTCTCGCCGATCCATCGCCCATGACCGCGACGGGCTCTCCGGCCAGGACGAACTGGCCAACCGATACGTTGATTCGGTCCATGCCGGCCAACACCATATAGTATCCCCCGCCGGCGTTGATGATCAAGAGTTGACCGTACGACCGATAGGGCCCGGAAAACACCACCGAGCCGTCGACCGGCGAGGACACCGTCGCGCCGGAGGGCGAGGCGATGGACACCCCCTGTTCGGCTCCGCCGAACGTGTCGGCCGAGCCGAACGTCTTGAGAATGGCGCCCGCGACGGGCAGGGAAACGAGGCCCTTGGCGTCGGCGAACGCGATCGCCGGCTTCAAGCGCGCGGGGTCCGCCCCGCGCGCCGCGGCGGCCTTGGCCGCGACATCGGCCGCGATCGCCTGGTCGGCGGACTTCGCGGCGCCGATTTCGTTCTCCATGCGCGCGATCAAATCTTTGAGATTGGACGCTTGGTCGGCGAGTTGCGCGGCGCGCTCGCGCTGGGCCGCCAACGCTTGCTCCGCGGCCGACAGGGATTGCTGGCGCGCGTCGATGAGCGCGGTCAGGCGCGCCTTGTCGATCGCCAGATTCGACGAGCGCTGAGCAAGATCGTCGCGCTCCTTGGCCATCGAGGCGCGAAGGGCCGCCAGTTGGTCGAGATCTTTCCTCAGCGCTTCGGTCTCGCTCTTGAGCTCGCCGACCGTCGAGCTGAGCACCATCGCGGCGCGGATCGCCTCGGCCATGTCCTGCGGCCGAACCAGGATCGCCGGCGGCGGGTCGCGCCCCATGCGTTGCAACACGGCCAGAACGTCGGCGATGACGCCGCGCCGATTGTCGAGCGAGCGGTTCAGGGCGTCGGCGCTGGCGTTGAGGGTCGCGAGGCGTTCGCCGGCGGCGGCGATTTGCCGTTCCGCCTCCTGCACCTTCGCCGTCGTGTCGATCAGGGCGGCGTTGAGTCGCGCCCGGTCGGCGCGATAGGTCTCGATATCGGCTTCGATGCGCCGGCGCTGCTCGTCGGACGCGCGCATCGTGTCCTCGACGCCCCGCAACCGAGTCTCCTGAGCGGCCTTGTCATCGGTCTTCGAACCGACGCCGTCGGGGTCGGCGCGAACGCTCCCGCCGGCGAAAAGAAGCGCGGCGCCAATCGCCAGCGCCCGCATCCCCGTCGCTCCCGCCTTCATTCCCGCTCGATTTCGGTTCGCCATCGCCGACGCACGTTTCGCAGGAACCGGCCGAACAGCCCGCGATCAGCCGCGATGATAGGGGTGACCGCTGAGAATGGAAAGCGCGCGATAAAGCTGCTCGCTCGCCATCACCCGCACGAGTTGATGCGGCCAGGTCATCGCGCCGAACCCGAGGATCGTGCGGGCCTGAGCGCGCAGCGCCGGATCGAGCCCGTCCGGCCCGCCGATCACGACGGCGTAGGCGGGCGCGGCTTCGTCGCGCGCCTTGCCGATCTCGCCCGCCCATTGCGCGCTGGTCATCGCGGCGCCGCGTTCGTCCAGCAGCGCCAGCCAAGCCCCCTTGGGCGCGGCGGCCAGAATGGCGCGCGCCTCTTCGGCCTGGCGATCCTCGGCGCGCCGCGCGCGGCCCTCCTCGACTTCGCGTAAGTCGACGCCGGATATCCCCTGCGAGCGCGCCAGATCGGCCAACCGCTTGAAATAGCGATCGAACAATTCACGCTCGGGGCCGGACTTCAGTCGGCCGACCCCGATCAACGCCAAACGCACCCGCGATTATCCCTGCCTTGCCGAACGCGCCTCGCCGGGCCGGTCCGCGCTCCACATCTTCTCGAGATTGTAGAATTGGCGCACGTCCGGTTTGAAAATGTGGACGATGGCGTCGCCAGCGTCGAGCAGCACCCAATCGCAATTGGGGACTCCCTCGATACGCGGGGCCGGATAGCCCGCCGCCTTACAAGCCTTGACCACGTGATCGGCGATCGCGCCGACATGCACGTTCGAGCGTCCGCTGGCTATGATCATGAGGTCGGCGAGCGTCGTTTTGCCTTCGAGGTCGATGGCGACGACATCCTCGGCCTTGGAATTCTCCAAGCTGGCGAGGATCGTTCGGGGGAGGAGCTCCTCCCTTGCAGGGGTCCGGGGGACGACTGGTTTGCGGCGGCGCGGCGCCGCGGAGTTCTCGGACGTCAGGGTCAGTGTTGCGGTCCTTTCGGGTCGGCCGGCTGATTCGTTGCGGCCGATGACTAAAAGATGATCCGTGCCCGTTAATTTTTCAAGACGGTCGACGGCTGGAAAAAGCGGCCTGGCGCAATGCCGTAGAGGAAAGGCTGGAGCGCGGCCCATGCAGGAACATGAACGCCGGCGGACGGAGGCGGGCGAACAGCGCCGCTTGGGATTCGGGTCGTCGATGCCGCGCCAGAACGACGCCGGCGCGGCTGGCCAGCGCGCGCAACGTCGATCCCGGACGGTCGACGACGAGGATCGGCACGAGGTCGGCGATCTCGCGCCAATGCCGCCAGAGGTGAAACTGGCTCAAATTGTCCGCGCCCATGATCCAGACGAAATGCGCGCCCGGCGCCCGGCGCTTGAGCCAGACGATGGTTTCGTAGGTGTAGCGCGCCCCGATTTCCGCCTCGAATCCGGTGACGGCGATGCGCGGATCGCGCGTCAGCTTGCGCGCCGCCGCGATGCGCGCGCGCATTTCGGCCAGACCCGCCGACGGCTTGAGCGGGTTGCCCGGGGTCACGAGCCACCACAAGCGATCGAGGCGCAGCCGCCGCAGCGCGAGCTCAGAAATCAGCCGATGCCCTTCGTGCGGCGGGTTGAAAGAGCCGCCGAGCAGGCCGATCGTCTGTCCCGGCGCAAAGCGCGGCAGCCGCACGATCATCGCGTCGCCTGCGCCGCGAGCAATTGCGCCTGACGCTCGGCCGTCAGCGCGTCGATGATTTCGTCGAGTCCTTCGCCCGCCATCACGCGGTCCAGCGTGTAAAGCGTCAGATTGATCCGATGATCGGTCACGCGCCCCTGGGGAAAATTATAGGTCCGGATGCGCTGCGAGCGATCGCCCGAGCCGACCTGCGCGCGCCGCTCTTGCGCGCGTTCGTCGTTCGCCCGCTGGTTCTGCGCGTCGAGAAGGCGCGAGCGCAGAACCGCCATCGCCTTGGCGCGATTGCGGTGTTGCGAGCGTTCCTCCTGCACGGCGACGACGAAGCCCGTCGGCAGGTGGGTGATGCGGATCGCCGATTCCGTCTTGTTGACGTGCTGTCCGCCGGCGCCGCTCGATCGCATCGTATCGATCTTCAAATCGGCCTCGTTGATGACGAAGTCGAGTTCCTGCGCCTCGGGAAGAACGGCGACCGTGGCGGCCGAGGTGTGAATGCGCCCTTGCGTCTCCGTCGCGGGAACGCGCTGCACGCGGTGAACGCCGCTCTCGAACTTCAGCCGCGCGAACGCGCCCCGTCCTGCGATTTCCGCGACGATCTCCTTGTAACCGCCCGCCGTTCCCTCGCTCATCGAAAGGACTTCGACCTTCCAGCCCTTGGCTTCGGCGTATTTGAGGTACATGCGAAAGAGGTCGCCGGCGAACAGGGCCGCCTCGTCGCCGCCCGTTCCGGCGCGCACTTCCAGGATGACGTTGCCCTCGTCCGCCGCGTCCTTGGGCAGCAGCGCGATGCGGATCGCCTGAGCCATCGCCCCGACGTCCTCGGCGACGCGCTCGAGTTCCGCTTGCGCCATGGCGCGCATTTCCGGATCGAGCGTGGGATCGTCGAGCAACGCCGCGAGGTCGGCGCGTTCCCTTTCCTTGGCGCGCCAAGCTTTGATCGCGCCGACGACGGGGTCGAGTTCGGCGCGTTCGCGCGACAGCGCGGAATATTCGCTTCCCGCCACGCCCTCGGTGAGGCGCGCGCCGATTTCATCGTGGCGGCGCAGGATGATGTCGAAATTGTCGTTGGCTGACATGACTGGCGTTTGGCGAAGGGGCGGGAAAGGCGAAGCGGAAAGAGGGGAGAGGCCGCTACAGGCGGACGGCGAGGCGATCGGCGAGCTCTTGCAACGGCTCGCGCAGCGATTCCCTTTCATCGGGCGCCGCCAGCATGGCGTTGAGCCCTTGGGTGGCCGCGTCGGCGTCGAGCGAAAGGACCATGGCTTTCATCGGGCCGATCGCCGTCGCCGCCATGGAGAAATGACGATAGCCGAGCGCGATCAGCGCCATCGCCTCGAGTGGGCGCCCCCCCATTTCGCCGCACAGCGTAACCGTCTTGCCGTGTCGCGCCCCCGCCTCGGCGATCGCTTTGAGCGCGCGCAGAAACGCCGGCGAGAGCGCATCGAACCGGCTGGCGACGCGCTTGTTGTCGCGGTCGGCGGCATAGAGATATTGCATGAGATCGTTCGAGCCGACGGAAAGAAAGTCCGCTTCGGCGGCGATTTCGTCGATTTGCCAAAGCAGCGCCGGCACTTCGACCATCACGCCGAATTTGACTTCGCGCGGTCGCTCACGCCCGCGCCGATCGCCGAAAGCGAGTTCCTTTTGCAGGAGACTTCGCGCCGCGACGAATTCGCCGACCGTTGAAACCATGGGAATCATGACGCGCAATTCGCGCCCCGCTGCGGCGCGAAGCATCGCGCGCAATTGCGTGCGCAACAGCGCCGGACGATCGAGGCCGATGCGGATCGCGCGCCACCCCAGCGCGGGATTCTCCTCTTCCAGACCCTTCATGTAAGGCAGCACCTTGTCGCCGCCGATATCGAGCGTGCGAAAGGTCACGGGGCGGTCGCCCGCGGCATCGAGAACGGACCGATAAAGAGCCTCCTGCGTGCTCAGGCGCGGAAAGCGCGACGCCAGCATGAATTGCAGTTCGGTCCGAAACAGCCCGATCGATTGGGCGCCCGTCTCGCTCAAATGCGGCAGGTCGATGAGCAGGCCGGCGTTCATGTGCAGGCCGATCTCGACGCCGTCCGCGGTGACGCCGGGAAGATCGCGTAGCGCGCGATACTGATCCTGCCGGCGGGCGCGCAAGCGCGCCTTTTCGGCATAGGACGCCTCGAGATCGGGCGGCGGGCGCAATTGCACTTCGCCGGTGACGCCGTCGACGATGATCGCGTCGCCCTGTTCGACGATCTCGGAAATATTCGGGATGTCGCTGACCGCGGGGATCGCCAGCGCGCGCGCGACGATGGCGATGTGGCTCGAAGCCCCCGCTTCCTCCAGCACCACGCCGCGCAAACGCGCGCGATCGTAATCGAGCAAAGCCGCCGGGCTCATCGAGCGCGCCACGAGAATGGCGTTTTCCGGCAGTTCGCTGGGCAGCAGAACGAGGCTCTGCCCCGCCAATTGATGCAGCAGCCGATTCGCGATGTCGGTCAAATCGTGGAGACGGTCGCGCAAATAGGGGTCGGTCTGACGCTGCAGCTTGGCGCGCGCGTCGTTTTGCACGCGCTCGACCGCGGCTTCGGCCGTCAGCCCGCTGGCGACCGCCTCGCGCAACCGGCGCAGCCAACCGCGATCGTGGGCGATCATCCGGAACGCCTCGAGCACCTCGCGATGTTCGCCGGCGGCGCCGTCGTCGTTACGGTCGATGAGATCGTCGACCGAGGCGCGCATCGCATCGATCGCCGTCTCCAGCCGATCGAGTTCGAGCGCGACGTCGTCGGCGACGATCTTGGCCACGACGACGCGCGGCTGATGCAAGACGACATGGCCGAGGCCGAGGCCGTCGGCGATCGGCGCGCCGGTCAGGGAGACCGGCCGACGCACCGCGATCGCCCCGCCTTGTCCGGCGATCGCCTGCAATTGGCCCGAGGCGATCATCTCCGCGAGCAGCATCGCGGTTGTCTGCAGCGCCTCGATTTCCTCCTCGGAATAGGTGCGGCGCGCGCGGTTCTGCACGACCAGCACGCCGAGCGTCGCGCCGCCGCGCAGCACGGGCACGCCGAGGAACGAATGATAAATCTCTTCGCCGGTTTCCGGTTTGTAGGAAAAGGCCGGATGGTTTTGCGCGTCCGACAGGGCGAGCGGTTCGGCGGTCGCGGCGATCAAGCCGACAAGGCCTTCGCCCGGACGCATGGTCGTCAAATGCACGGCCTCGCGGTTGAGGCCTTCGGTCGCGAACAACTCCAACGGCCCGTCGGCGCGCGCGACATAGAGCGAGCACACCTCGGCGACCATGTTCGAGGCGATGAGGACGACGATGCGGTCGAGGCGCGCCTGCGCGGTGACGGGCTCCGCCATGACCTCGCGGAGCCGTCGCAGCAATAGTCGCGGTCCGCCCGGCGCGCGCATCAAGGAATCCTTAATATTTTCTTCACGCGAAACGCATGATTTTCGCGCCTCTGCGCACGCCGATGCGCCCCCTATCGCGCCCCGCCGTCCTCGACACGGGCGCCGGCGCTCCGCCGGTCGCCTGGAAGCGGTATAGCCAATCACTTGGCTGCGCGGCAAGAGCGCCCGCGTGGGCCCCGCTCGGGTCGGCGCAGGACAAGACGCCGCCGCCCTCGCCGCCGCGAGTCCGGGATGCGCGGAAGGAAGCCGGCCGCTTTCGCAGGCCGATCCGCCGACTTCAGGCGGAGGGCCGAGCGGCCCGCTTGGCCAGGACCTCGTCGAGCCAATCCAGCCGCATCTCGGGCGCCGAAGACAGCAGCAGTTCGGTGTAGGGATGATAGGGCGGCGCGAACACGTCGACCGTTTCGCCGCTCGCCACGACCTTGCCCTTGAGCATGACCGCGACCTTGTTGGCGATTCGCTTCACCGTGCCGAGGTCGTGCGTGATGAAGAGATAGGCGACGCCCAAATCGTCCTGAAGCTTCTTCAAGAGGCGCAGGATTTCCTCCCCGACCAACTGATCGAGCGCGGACGTGACTTCGTCGCAGATGATCAGATCGGGCTCGGCGGCCAGCGCCCGCGCGATGGAAACGCGCTGCTTCTGTCCGCCCGACAATTCGCTGGTCTTGCGGGCAATATAGGATTCCGGCAAGTCCATTTGACGCAGCAATTCCACGACGCGCGCGCGCACTTCCGCGCGTGAGCGGTTGAAATAGAACGCCACGGGCCTGCCGATGACGTCGAGCAGGGTGTGCTGCGGGTTCAGCGCGACATCGGGCATCTGATAGATCATTTGCACCCGGCGCAGCTGGTCCTTGGTTCGATCCTTCAGGCGCGGCGGCAACCTCGTCCCGCTGAAGCGCACGTCGCCGGCGCTGCGCGGCAGCAACCCCATGACGACGCGCGCCAGGGTCGATTTGCCCGAGCCCGATTCGCCGACGACCGCCAGCGTGTCGCCCCTGCGCACTTCGAGGCTGACGTCGTCGATCACCCGTGGCTTTCCGGGATAATCGGCGCTGACGTGGTCGATCGCCAGAATCGGCGTCCCGTCGCCGGCGTTCCCCTCGAGGAACTTGTGGCCGGCGACGCGCTCGCTCACCAGGCGGCGGGTGTATTCCTCCTTCGGCTGCTGCAGGATTTGCCGCGATTCGCCGAACTCGACCATCTTGCCGCGCTTGAGCACCATGATGCGATCGGCGATCTGCGCGACGACGGCGAGGTCGTGGGTGATGTACAGCGCCGCCGTGCCATGCTCGCGGATGAGCTTGCGAAAGGCGGCGAGGCACTCGACCTGCGTCGTCACGTCGAGCGCGGTCGTGGGCTCGTCGAAGATCAGAACGTCGGGCTTGGCGACCATCGCCATAGCCGCCATCGCGCGCTGCAACTGTCCGCCGGAGACCTGATGCGGATAACGCGCGCCGATCGTCTCGGGACTCGGCAGATCGAGCTGTTTGAAAAGGCTGATCGCCTCGGCGCGCGCCGCGTCCGGCGACAGCACGCCATGGCGGATCGAGGCCTCGCAGACTTGCTGCATCAGCGTGTGCGCGGGGTTGAAGGAGGCCGCGGCGCTCTGCGCGATATAGGCGATCCTGGGCCCGCGCAACGCGCGCCGCTGGTCCGCGCTGATCGCGCGGATGTCCATGCCGTCGAATATGATGTTGCCGCCGACGATGTGGCAGTCGCGGCGCGTATAGCCCATCGCGGCCAGGCCGATCGTCGACTTGCCGGCGCCCGATTCGCCGATCAGGCCGATGACCTCGCCGCGCTTCAGGCTCAGCGAAACGTCCTCGACCAACACAGGCCCCTCGGCGGAGTCGGTGCGCACGGCGACGCGCATGGCGCGAATGTCGAGAACGATGGAATTGTCCTGAGATCGACGATTGTCTTGGGATCGAGGATTGCCGCGGGATTGCCGGCTCATGCGCCTTCTCCCTGGCCTCTGGAATGGATCGACAGCATCCAATCGACGACGAAATTGACGCCGATGGTCAATGTGGCGATCGCGGCGGCGGGATAGAGCGGCGCCGCGGAGCCGAAATTGATCATGTCGCGGTAGTCCTTGACCATGCTGCCCCAGTCGGCGTCCGGCGGCTGCACGCCCAACCCGAGGAAGCTGAGCGCGGCGATAAAGAGGAAGGTGAAGCAGAAACGCAGGCCGAATTCGGCCGTCAGCGGGGGAACCGCGTTGGGAAGAATTTCCCGCGTCACGATCCACCACCAGCCTTCGCCGCGCAGGCGCGCCGCTTCGACGAATTCCAGGCTGACGATGTTCATCGCCACTGAACGCGCGAGGCGGAAGACCTTCGTCGAGTCGAGAACCGCGATCGTGACGATCAGCACGGGCAGCGCCGAGCCGAGCGCCGAGAGCACGACAAAGGCGAAAATCAGCGTCGGCATCGACAACAGGAGATCGACGAGACGCGACAGCGCCTGATCGATCCATCCGCCCGCGACCGAGGCGGCGAAGCCCGTGATGACGCCGATGACGAAGGACAGCGCCGTGATGACCAGCGACAGGCCGATGGACATCCGCGCGCCGTAAATCAGGCGGCTGAGGATGTCGCGCCCGACATTGTCCAGCCCGAGCCAGTGCTGCGCGTCCGGGTCCGCCCAGGCGTCGCCGACAGGCGTCGCCTGGTCGAACGGCGCGATGAGGGGCGCCAGCAACGCCACGAGCAAGTTGATCGCGACGACGGCGAGGCCGATTTGGGCGGGCGCGCTGACTTTGTAACCGAACAAACGCATTGCGTTCTTACTCGTCAGCGCGGCTGGCGAAGCCGCGGATTGGACAGAATGGCGAGAATGTCGGCGGTCATGTTCAAGAGAATGAAGGTGGCGGCGAAAATCAACCCGCAAGCCTGGACCACCGGCACATCATGCTTCGACACTTCGTCGACCATCAATTGGCCGAGGCCGGGATAAACAAACACGGTCTCGACGACGACGACGCCGACGATGAGATAAGCCAGATTCAGCGCGACCACGGCGATGATCGGCGCGAGGGCGTTGGGCAGGGCGTGGAGAACGACGATGCGGGACTTGGTCAGGCCCTTGAGAATCGCCATTTCGATATAGGGGCTCGCCATCACCGAAAGCACAGAAGCGCGCGTCATGCGCATCATATGCGCGACGATCACCAGCACCAGCGTCAACATCGGCAGGAACGCGTAATAGAGGCGATCGGCGAACGAGGAGTCCGGCGACACATTGGCGAGCGAGGGAAACCAGCCGAGATCGACGGCGACGAACTTGATGAGGAGATAGGCCAGGAAATATTCCGGCACCGAAATCGTCATCAGCGTGAAAAGATTAATCAGACGATCGAAGACGCCGCCTTGCCGGATCGCCGCCAGAAGCCCCAGACCGACGGCCAGCGGCACGGCGACGATCGCCGCGTAGGCGGCCAGGAACATCGTGTTGGCGAAGCGCGGCGCGATTTCCTCCAACACGTCGCGGCCGTTGGCGAGCGAATGGCCGAAGTCGCCGCGCAGCGCGCCGAACAGCCAGTCGAAGAATCGCAGGATCGCCGGCCGATCGAGCCCGAGGTCAAGGCGCAGCTTGGCCAAGCTTTCCGGCGTCGCCGAATTTTGCAGGATGGCCGAGGCGAGATCGCCCGGCAGGATCTCCGTGCCGACAAAAATCAACACCGACGCGGCGAATAGCGTCAGGACGCCCAAGCCGAGCCGATGGACCACGAGCTTCAACACAACGCCTGTCCTCTCGCTCCGCCCTCGCTCGCTCGTGGGACCCCTATGAGCCGGGATTGCGGCTTCTCGACAATGCCGCCGCCCTCGCGTCTCCGTCGAGTGATAGATAAGAAATCTTGCGCGGCATGGACGCCGGCGACGCGCGGATCACGCCTTGATCCAGGCCTTTTCCAGGATCATGCCGTTGTCCATGTCGAAGCCGCCGTGCGGCGTGTGGCCGCCGACCTTTTCGCTGTGCGCGTCGAGCCAGTCCTTGAAGACGGGAATGATCGCGCCGCCGTCGTCGTGCAGCATCTTCTGCATTTCCCAGATATAGGGCTTGCGCTTGGCTTCGTCGGTCTCGCTGCGCGCGTCGGCGAGCAGCTTCTCGAACTTGTCGTTCTTCCAGTGGGTTTCGTTCCACGGCGCGCCGGCGGCGAAAGCGACGGAAAGCATCTGCGTCGCGGCGGCGCGGCCGCCCCAATAGCTGCCGACGAACGCGCCCTTGAGCCAGACATTGTCCCAGAAGCCGTCGGCCGGCTCCTTCTTGAGATCGACCTTGATGCCGGCCTGGGCGCAGCTGGCCTGAAACAGCGCGCCTTCGTCGACGGCGCCGTTGAACGCCGCGTCGGACACCTGCAGCAGGATCTTCGGATCGGCGATCCCCGCCTTCTTGAAATGGAACGCGGCGCGCTCGGGATCGTGCTTGCGCTGCGGCAGTTCGTTGTTGAAATAGGGATCGGTGGGCGGGATCGGGTGATCGTTGCCGAGCGTTCCGTAGCCGCTGAACAGCGCCTTCAGGATCTGCTCGCGGTCGGTGGCGAATTTCAGCGCCAGGCGAATATCCGGATTGTCGTAGGGCGGCTTGTCGGCCTCCATCGCCAGCACTGCGTGCCAGCCGCCCGCCGCGCGCACGATCTGGACCTTGGGCGACTTGGAGAGCATCGCCACGGCTTTGTGGTCGACGCGGTTGATGGCGTCGATTTGGCCCGAGATCAGAGCGTTGATGCGCGCGGAGCCGTCGTTGATGACGGTCACTTCCACGGCGTCGAGATGGCCGCGCCCTTCTTTCCAGAAGTCGCGGACCTTCTTGAGCGAGATTCGCACGCCCGGATCGAATTTTTCGAGCTCGAACGCGCCGGTCCCGACGGGCTTCGCCCAATCCTTGAACCCGTCGGGAATCATCAAGACGTGATAATCGGTCAGGACATAGGGCAGGTCGGCGTCGGCGGCGGCGAGCGAAATCTGGATCTGATGCTTGTCGAGCTTCCGGACGTCGGCGATGGCCTTCATCGAGCCCGCGCCGCCCGACTTGCTGTCGCCGCGGTGCAGGTTCAGCGAATAGACCGCGTCGTCGGCGGTGAATTCCCTGCCGTCGGAGAACTTGACGCCCTTGCGAAGGTTGAAAATCCAATCCTTGGCGCCGTTCGTCGGCTCGAAGCTCGAGGCCAGGTCGGGTTTCGGCTTGCCGTCCTCGCCCCATTCGATCAGGCCGTTGAACAGCCCGCGGCTCACGTCGATCATCACGGAGTCGTTGTAGGAAGTGATGTCGACGCTGTCGGTGGTGCTGCCGCCGCCCAATCCCAGCCGCAGCAATCCGCCCTTCCTGGGCGTCTCCGCTGCGATCGCGTCGGCGCTTGCCAGCAGGCTCGAAATCACCGCCGTCGAGGCGCCCAGCGCGGCGGCGCGGCCCATGAACTCACGGCGCGAAATTCCGGCGACTTGCAATTTCGTCTTCAAGTCATTCAGCTCGCTCATCGCCCATACCCTCCCAGATGCGCCCCGCGCCGGATGACGGGCCGGCCGATGCCGCGGTTCGATGTAAGGCGCCGAGCGCTTGCACGAATATCTTCGGATTAGACAGATCGAGATGTCAATCGCCGGACGGCGCGGCCCATTCCGCCCGCGCGGCCTCAATTTGCTGGCGGTTTGGCGTCGCTCATCCCGGAATCGCCGGAAAATCCGAGCCGTTCCGCGGGACGCGGCCTTGACCTTGCGCCTTCGCCCGCGTCTCTTCGCGGCCCGCGCCTTTGGCGCCGGCATGGCGCGGCCGCATTTTCATTGCCAACGCGCGCGCCGATCGGGCCGCGAGCCCAACGGGAAAAGGCCGCCCGGCGCGCGTTGACTTGCTCAATCCCGCCGATTAGGGGTTGCGGCCGCAACGTCTCGGTCGCCGCCCGAACGCCAGGAGAGGGTTCTCGCCGCCATGAAGATTCTCGTGCCCGTGAAGCGGGTGGTCGATTACAACGTGAAAATCCGCATCAAGCCGGACGGGTCGGGGGTCGAGCTCGCCAACGTGAAGATGTCGATGAACCCGTTCGACGAAATCGCGGTCGAGGAGGCGCTTCGCCAGAAGGAAGCGGGCAAGGCGAGCGAGGTGATCGTCGTCTCGATCGGCCCCGCCCAGGCGGCCGAAACCGTGCGCACCGCGCTGGCGATGGGGGCCGATCGCGGGATTCTGATCAAGACCGAAGGCCTGGTGGAGCCTCTGGCGGTCGCCAAGCTGCTCAAGGGCGTCGTCGGCGCCGAACAGCCGGGCCTGGTGATCATGGGCAAGCAGGCGATCGACGACGATTGCAATCAGACCGGGCAGATGCTGGCGGCGCTGACGGGCCTCGCGCAGGGCACCTTCGCCTCGAAGGTCGTCGTCGGCGAGGGCAAGGTGGCGGTGACGCGCGAAGTCGACGGCGGCATGCAGACCGTCGAACTGAAGCTTCCCGCGATCGTGACCACCGATTTGCGCCTCAACGAACCGCGCTACGCCTCGTTGCCCAACATCATGAAGGCCAAGAAGAAGCCGATCGACGAAAAGACGCCGGCCGATTTCGGCGTCGACGTCTCGCCGCGCGTGAAGGTGCTGAAGACCGCGGAGCCGAGCGGGCGCAAGGCGGGCGTGAAGGTCAAGACGGTGGCGGAGCTCGTCGCCAAGCTGCACGACGAAGCGGGAGTGATCTGAACATGACGACCCTTCTCCTGGGCGAAGTCGCGAACGGCCGTTTGAGCGATCTGACGGCGCGGGCGCTCACCGCGGCTTTGCAGCTCGGCGCTCCGGTCGATATTCTCGTCGCCGGGCGCAACGTCGCGGAGGCGGCGGCCAGGGCGGCGAATCTTTCCGGCGTGGCGCGCGTGCGGGTCGCCGACGATCCGCTTTACGAGCACGGCCTGGCCGAACCGCTCGCCGCGCTGATCGTGGAACTGGCGCGCGACTATGCGGCGATCCTCGCCGCATCGAGCCCCTATTCCAAGAACGTGTTGCCGCGCGCGGCCGCCTTGCTCGACGTGATGCAGGTTTCCGACATCACCAAGGTTCTCTCTCCCACGACGTTCGAGCGGCCGATCTACGCGGGCAACGCGATCCAGACGGTCGAAGCGACCGACGCCAAGATCGTCGCCACCGTGCGCACCGCTTCCTTTCCGGCGACGGGCGAGGGAGGCTCGGCTCGAATCGAGCCGGTGGCGGCGGCGGGCGATCCCGGCGTCTCGACTTTCGCCGGCGAAGCGCTCGCCAAGTCGGACCGGCCGGAACTGACCTCGGCCAAGATCATCATTTCCGGCGGGCGCGCGATGCAGAAGGCGGAGAATTTCAAGACCTATATCGAGCCGGTCGCCGACAAGCTGGGGGCCGCGATGGGCGCCTCGCGCGCCGCGGTCGACGCCGGCTATGCTCCCAACGATTGGCAGGTCGGGCAGACCGGCAAGGTGGTGGCGCCCGATCTCTATATCGCGGTCGGCATATCGGGGGCGATCCAGCATTTGGCGGGGATGAAGGACTCCAAGGTCATCGTCGCCATCAACAAGGACGAGGAGGCGCCGATCTTTCAGGTCGCCGACTACGGCCTCGTCGCCGACCTCTATACGGCCCTGCCCGAACTGGCCCAGGAGTTGGCGAAGATCGGCCGGTGAAGTTTCGGCGCGGAGGCTAGGTCCGCTCTGGACCTGCCGCAACGCTGGTCTATGATCGCGCGCGTGGGCGCGGGCTTTGTCGCTGTGGGATGACACGAATGGCGCTCTCGATCAACAAAGTCGGCGTAATCGGCGCGGGACAGATGGGCTCTGGAATCGCGCTGGTCTGCGCGCAGGCCGGCATGAGCGTTCTGCTCAACGACGTCGCCGAGGAGCGGGTCAGGGCGGCGCTCGCCACGATCAACGGCTTCTTGTCGCGCCAGATCGCCAAGGGGCAGCTCGACGACGCCGGCCGGCAGGCGGTGCTGGGAAGGATCGGCGTCGCCGACACCTACGACGAACTCGCCGACTGCGATCTGGTCGTGGAAGCGGCGTCCGAAATCGAGGACGTCAAACGCAAGATCTTCACCAACCTGCGCTCGTTTCTGAAACCGGAAACGATCGTCGCTTCGAACACCTCGTCGATTTCGATCACCCGCCTCGCTTCCGTCACCGCCAATCCCGAGCGCTTCATCGGCATTCATTTCATGAATCCGGTGGCGCGCATGCAACTGGTCGAACTGATCCGCGGCATCGCGACCAAGGACGACACGTTCGAGGCCGCCAAGGCGTTCGTCGCGCGGCTCGGCAAGACCGCGACGATGTCCGAGGATTTCCCCGCTTTCATCGTCAATCGCATTCTGCTGCCGATGATCAACGAAGCGATCTACACGCTTTACGAGGGCGTGGGCTCGGTCGAATCGATCGACACGGCGATGCGGCTGGGCGCCAACCACCCGATGGGGCCGCTGCAACTGGCCGATTTCATCGGTCTCGACACGTGCCTGTCGGTGATGCAGGTGCTGCACGAAGGCCTCGCCGATTCCAAATATCGGCCGTGCCCGCTGCTGGTGAAATATGTCGAGGCGGGTTGGCTCGGGCGCAAGACGCAGCGCGGGTTCTACGATTATCGCGGCGAAGTTCCGGTGCCGACGCGCTGAAAAGCGTCAGCGCGCCTCGCCATCCCGGTTTCGGCCCGCCGTCAAATCCGGCCTTCGTTCCCCAGTGATCCGCAACGCTTCCTCGCGCCGCCATTTCGCGATCGCCTTGTGATCGCCCGAGAGCAGCACGTCGGGAATGGCGCGTCCCTCCCATTCGCGCGGCCGGGTGTAATGCGGATATTCGAGCAGGCCGGCCTCGAAGCTCTCCTGGTCGCCGGATTCCGTTTTGCCCATCACGCCGGGAATCAATCGCACGCAGGCGTCGAGCACCGCGAGCGCGGCGATCTCGCCGCCGGAAAGCACGTAATCGCCGATCGACACCTCGATCAATCCGCGCGCGGCGACGATGCGCTCGTCGACGCCCTCGAAGCGCGGGCAGATCATGAGGAGGCCGGGTCCCGCCGCCCACTCGCGCGCGAGGGCTTGCGTGAACGGCGCGCCGCGCGGGCTCATGAGAAGGCGCGGGCGCGGGTCGTCCGGCGCGAGCGCCGCCTCTAAGCTCGCCGCGAGCACGTCGGCGCGCATCACCATGCCCGGCCCGCCGCCGGCGGGCGTGTCGTCGACGGCGCGATGGCGCCCTAATCCGTGCTCGCGAATGTCGCGCGCCTCTAAGGACCAAAGGCCGCGCGCGAGCGCGTCGCCCGCTAGGCTTTGGCCGAGCGGGCCGGGGAACATCTGGGGAAACAGCGTCAGGATCGTGGCTGCGAACATCGGTTCTTTCCAAAGGGCGCGTCGGGCGATTTGTGCGACACGGACGGCTTTGTCCTCTTCGATTTCCCCGACGCCGCCGTGCTTAGCAGAGATCGACGATCGCGTAGATACGGGCGCAACGCTGCGCAGCGCGCGATGGAAGCCCTCCGGGGCAGGATCGGCCAACGACTCGCGCTCAAGCCCCTGGGAACGCGCCAACGGTCTCGCTCGCAAGGGATAGGCGACGCGCGAGCCGGGGAGCGCGCTCTAGGCGACGCCGCGGCCGGGCTCCCCGCTTTGCGATCGCCGGGCGCCGAACGGGCGTTTCGCGCGAGCGATCGAAGCGGCGGGGCGGAAAAGGCGAGCGGCGCGAAGAACATCCGGTATGCGCTCGGCGGGAACCGGCTTGCTGAAGAGGTAGCCTTGCATTTCGTCGCAGGCGTGCTCGCGCAGGAAAGCCGCCTGCTCGGCGGTCTCCACGCCTTCGGCGACGACCGTCAGGCCGAGCGCCTTTCCCATGCTGATGATCGCTTGCGCGATCGCCCGGTCCTCGGCGTCATGCGGCAGGTCCTGAACGAAGGAGCGGTCGATCTTGATCGTGTCGACCGGAAACTTCTTCATCAGCGACATCGAGGAATAGCCGGTCCCGAAATCGTCGATGGCGAGCCGCACGCCGCGGCTGCGGATAACGTCGAGCAGTTCGATCGCGCGGCCGACGTTGTGCATCACCATGCTTTCCGTGATCTCGAGCTGCAGCAGCTCCGGCGGCATCCCGCTTGCGGCGAGCGCGTCGTCGATGTCCTGCAACAGATTCTCGTCCGAGAACTGCCGCGGAGAGAGGTTGACCGCCATCGACAAAGGCGGCAGTCCCTGTCGCCGCCAGGCCATGTTTTGCGCGCAAGCGCTTTTCAGCACCCAGCGTCCGATCGGAACGATCAATCCGGTCTCTTCGGCGAGCGGAATGAACTGCATAGGCGACAACACGCCCAAATCCGGCAATGTCCAGCGCAGCAGCGCCTCGACGCCGGTGATTTGCTCCGTCGTCGCGTCGACTTTCGGCTGGTAATGCAGCGAAAATTCATCGCGCTCGAGCGCCTGGCGCAGTCTGGCTTCAAACACCAGACGCTCGACCGATTGCGTCTTGCTCTGCTTGACGAAGAAGCGGAAGCCGTTCTTGCCCTCCTCTTTGGCGCGATACATCGCCATGTCGGCGTTCTTGGTCAGCGTCGGCTCGTCTTCGCCGTCGTCCGGGAACACCGCGATGCCGATGCTGGCGGTCGCGCGGCACTCGAGTCCGCAGAGCTGGAGCGGCTCGCAAACGACGGACAACAGCCTGCGCGCGGCGGCCTCGACTTGCCGCAGATCCGAGGCATGCTCGAGAATGATCACGAACTCGTCGCCGCCGAGACGGGCGACGACGTCGCCGGCGCGCAAACAATGACGGAGTCTGTTGGCGGTTTCGATCAGCAGCGCATCGCCGGCGTTATGCCCGAGCGAATCGTTGATGACCTTGAATCGGTCGATATCGATGAACAGCACCGCGAAGCTTCGATGTTGCCGCCGCGCCGACTCGATCGAAGAATGCAACAACTGATTGAACGTCGCCCGATTCGGAAGGTCGGTCAGACCGTCGTGCGTCGCCAGATATTTGATTCGCTCGTCGGCCTGCGCCTTTTCGTCGGCGCGATCGAAATTTTCGAGCGCGAAGGAAACGTTGTTGGTCATCCGCACCAGAAGCTCGACGAGTTCGGGCGTGAACGCGTCCCGCTCGCTCGACATGAAGACAAGGACGCCGACCGCCCGACCGCCGCTCAGCAGCGGCAAGGCGGCGCCGGAGTTGTTGCCTTCGCGCCGCGCCCTCTCATGAAAGGCGGCGCCCCGTTCGTCGGCGAGATAGTCGTTGATGATGCAAGGTTGCAACGTCCGGAACGCGGTTCCGCTCAACCCACGTCCCTCGGGATAGGCGTCCGTGATCGCAATTCTCACCGTCCTTTGCATGTCGCCCCTTGGGCCATCCCAGGCGACGACGCGCATGAAGTCGCTTCCCGGTTCGGTCAAGGCGATGATGGCGGAGGCGAACTGGCCGCCGTGCACCGCCGCCCCGCAAACGAGCCGGAATAATTCGTCGCGGGTCGCGGCGCGCATAATGGCTTCGTTGGTCGCGCTCAAGGCGGCGTACATCCGGGTGAGGCGTTCCTTTTGCTCGTCCGCCAGGCGACGGTCGTCCGCGCGATCGAAGTTCTCGAGGGCGAAAGAGACGTTCTCCGCGAGCCGCTGGAGGAGCCCGACGAGCTCCGACGTAAACGCGCCGAGCTCGCTGGAAAGAAAGAGCAGGACGCCGACCGCTTCGCCATGGCTGAGCAGGGGCAGCGCGGCGCAGGATCTGCTGCCCCTGTCGCGGGCCTTGTCGTGAAATGCGGCGGCCCGCTGGTCGGCGAGATAGTCGTTGCTGATGCAGGGCTGGCGCGTGCGAAACGCCGTTCCGCTCAATCCGCGTCCCTCGGGATGCGCGGACGTGGTCGCCAATTTCAGCGTCTTCGACAGCGCCGCGTTTGGTCCCGCCGTCGCGGCGATACGCAGGAAATCGCTTTCCGGTTCCGCAAAGGCGATTATGGTGGAGGTGAACCGGCCGCCCTGCACCGCGGCCTCGCAGACCAACCGGAATAGCTCCGCGCGCGTCGCGGCGCGCATAATGGCTTCGTTGGTCGCGCTCAGGGCGGCGAACATTCGGGTCAGGCGTTCCTCTTGCTCGTCCGCCAGCCGACGGTCGTCCGCGCGATCGAAGTTCTCGAGGGCGAACGAGACGTTGTCCGCGAGCCGCTGCAGCAGTTCGACGAGCTCCGGCGTAAACGCGCCCCGCTCGCTGGACATGAAGATGAGAACGCCGACCGCTTGGCCCCGGATGAGCAGCGGCAGGGCGGCGCCGGACCGGGTGCCCTCGCGGCGAACCGTCGCCAGAAGGACGTTCTCCTGGATTTCGGTCAGATAGTCGTTGCTGATGCACGGGCGCCCCGTGCGAAACGCCCTCCCGCACAGCCCTCGTCCTTCGGGCTGTTGGGCGCTGATCGCCAGTCTGGCGTTTTTCGACTTCTGCGCGGTCGGCCCCGCCGCCGCGACGATGCGAAGAAAATCGCTTCCCGCTCGCGGCAGGCCGATGAGCGTGGCGGTGAAGTTGCCGCCCTTCACCGCAGCTTCGCACACCAATTCGAACAGTTCGGCGCGCGTCTGCGCGCGCATGATCGCTTCGTTGGTCGCGCTGAGCGCCACGAACATGCGCGTGACGTTGTCCTTCTGCTCCTGCCGTTCGAACAGCTCCATGCCGAACGAGATGTTTTCCGCGATGCGGGTCGTCAGTTGGGCCCGCTCCTCGTCCAACGGCCCGGAATCTTCGCCGAAAAAAGAAGAAAAGACGCCGACGACGCGGCCGCCTTTCACGAGCGGCAGCACCGCGCCGGCCGTCACGCCGGCGGCGAGCAACTCGGAGCGCCACGGCGCCATCCGAGGATCGTTGGGAAAGTCGTCGATAAAGCAGGGGTCGCCCGTGCGGAACGCGTTCGCGGCGACGCCCTGGCCTTCGGCGAGGTTGGGATCGGCGGATATCCGCACCGTTTCATAAATATGCGCAAGCGCGCCCGAACAGGCGACGCGCGTGAACCACTGGGAATTGGGATCGTGCAAGGCCACCGAGGCGCCCAAGAGCCTGCCTGGGCCCGTCGCGGCTTCGCAGACCGTTCGGAACATCTCTTCCACGCTGCGAGCTTGAAGAATGGCCTTGTTCGTCGCGTTCAATAAGCGAAAACGTCGATCCAGCCGGTCGTTGGCTTCGGCGACGCGCTCTCGTTCCCGCTCCCGATCGAAATTATCGAGCGCCGACGAGACTTTCTCCACGACATGCTCGAGAAGGTCGATGACCGGATCGCTGAACCGCCCCGAACGACCGGGATAGAATGCGAAGAGGCCGATGCTGGACCCGCCGCGCGCGATCGGGATGAGCGCCCCCATGTCGTCGCTCGAACCCGGATCGACCGGGAGCTTCACGGCGCGCAGCTTGTTCAGGCCCTCGCCGGCGCCCGCGACGAGGCGCAATCCTTCGTTGGCGTCGGCGAGCAGAACCCCCGCGCAGCCGGCCCCGCCGTCATGGACCGCAATCTCGCAGACTCGTTGAAAAATCTCCTCGGGGGAGGTCGCGCGCAATATCGCTTCGCTGACGGCTCTCAGCGCCGCAAACATCCACCCCGCGCCACGCCTCGCCATTGGGCCGACCAGACCTCTCTGTTAGGATTAGATTGTGCGGCAGACGTAAACGGCAGGTTACGATTGCAATTCGTCGGGCCTGAATCGCGGCAGGCCGACAAAAAATCATTTATTTATAGGGGGATGGCGAGGGGGCGGCGAGATTTGCAGCCAAGCGCGCTCACTTAACGCCGCAGCGTCTCGAAGCGAGTTGCGGCGCCCGCCCTATCCCACCGCCTCGCCCTCGACCTCGCGCGGCGGCTCGATCACGATCCGTCCGCGCGCGAAATCGATCTCGACCGCGACCGCCCGGGTGAACGGCAGCAGCAAGGTCTCGCCGCCGCCCTCGGGCGCGATCTCCAAGATGTCGCCCGCGCCGAAATTGCTCAGGGCGACGACGCGGCCGAGGGCCGAGCCTTCGCGCGTCACGGCGGCGAGGCCGACGAGGTCGTCATAGTAGAATTCGTCCGCGGCGGGCGGCGGCAATTGCTCGCGGCGCGCGAAAATCTCGACGCCGTTCAGCGCCTCAGCGCCCTCGCGGGTGGAGACGCCCTTCACGCGGGCGACGAGCATGTCGTCCTTGAGCGCGCGCAGCGACTCGAAGACGAAGGCGCGCGCGCCGGCCCTGTCGATCAGCGCGCCATAGGCGCCGATCGCCTTGGGATCCTCGGTGTAGGACTTGACCCGCACTTCGCCGCGCACGCCCTGCGCGGCGCCGAAGACGCCGAGGAGGACGAGACGCGGGGGCGTCGGCACGGCTGCGCGATCAGCCGGCCGCGGCGGCGGCCTTCTCGGCGGCGGCGACCGCCGCGGCGGCGCGCTCCTGCGCCTTCTTCTTCGGCTGAGCCTTCTCGGGATTGTGGCGCGCCTCGCGCTTGGCGATGCCGAGGCTGTCGAGCAGACGCAGCACGCGGTCGGTCGGCTGCGCGCCCTTGGCGAGCCAGGCCTTGGCCTTCTCGGCGTCGAGCACCAGACGCGCGGCGTCGTCCTTGGGCTTGACGGGATCGAAGGTGCCGATCTTCTCGACGAAGCGGCCGTCGCGCGGCATGCGCGCGTCGGCGACGACGATGCGATAGAACGGGCGCTTCTTCGCGCCGCCGCGGGAGAGACGGATTTTCAGGGACATTTCATTTCCTTCCGGTTGATCTCACGAACTTGGGTTAGGGGACATGCGAAGCGACGAGGGGCGCTATTTCTTCTTCCCCCCGAACGGATTGAACCCGCCGCCCAGGCCCGGCAGCTTGGCGCCGCCGACGCCCGGCAGGCCGGGAAATCGCGGGGGAAGATTGAACGCGCCCGGAGGCGGCGCGTCGGGAATGCCGGGAGCAGGCGGAAAGCCTTGCGGTGCGCCGGCGCCGCCCATCTGCTTCTGCAACGCTTCCATCTGCTCCGGACTCGGCATGGGCATGCCGCCGCCCATGCCCATCATCTGGCCGAGCTTGCCCATCATGCCGCGCTTGCCGGACGAGGCGCCCATCGCCTTCATCATGTCGGCCATCTGGCGATGCTGCTTGAGCAGCCGGTTGACCATTTCGACATTGACGCCGGCGCCGGCGGCGATGCGCTTCTTGCGCGAGGCCTTGAGCAGATCGGGGTTGCGCCGCTCCTTGGGCGTCATCGAGGAAATGATCGCGCGCTGGCGCTTGATCGCCTTTTCGTCGAAATGGGCGGAGGCGAGCTGGTCCTTGAGCTTGGCCATGCCCGGCAGCATGCCCATGATGCCGCCCATGCCCCCCAACTTTTCGATCTGCGCGAGCTGTTCCGAGAGATCGCTGAGGTCGAAGACGCCCTTGCGCATCTTCTCGGCCATCTTGGCCGCCTGCGCCGCGTCGATCGTCTCGGCCGCCTTCTCGACGAGGCTGACGATGTCGCCCATGCCGAGAATGCGGTCGGCGAGGCGCTGGGGATGGAAATCCTCCAGCGCGTCCATCTTTTCGCCGACGCCGAGGAGCTTGATCGGCTTGCCCGTGACCGCGCGCATCGACAGCGCCGCGCCGCCGCGCCCATCGCCGTCGACGCGCGTCAGCACGATGCCGGTGACGCCGACGCGCTCGTTAAAATTCTTGGCGAGATTGACCGCGTCCTGGCCGGTGAGCGCGTCGGCGACGAGCAGGATCTCATGCGGCTTGGCGGCGTCGCGGATCGCCGCCATCTCGGCCATCAGCGGCTCGTCGATATGGGTGCGGCCCGCCGTGTCGAGCAGCACCACGTCGTAGCCCTGCAGCCGCGCGACGCTTTCGGCGCGGCGCGCGATCGCCACCGGGTCCTGGCCCGGAACGATCGGCAAGGTGTCGACGCCGACCTGCCGGCCGAGCACCGCGAGCTGCTCCTGGGCGGCCGGACGCTTGACGTCGAGCGAGGCCATGAGAACCTTGGCCTTGTTGCGCTCGGTCAGGCGCTTGGCGATCTTGGCGGCGGTCGTCGTCTTGCCGGCGCCCTGCAGGCCGACCAGCATGATCGCCACCGGCGCCGGCGCGTTGAGATCGATCGCCTGGGATTCGCCCCCTAACGTCTCGACCAGCGAATCATGGACGATCTTCACGACCATCTGGCCGGGCTTGACCGACTTGATCACCGCCGCGCCGATCGCCTTGGCGCGCGTGCGGTCGATGAAGGAGCGCACGACCTCGAGCGCCACGTCCGCCTCCAGCAGCGCGCGGCGCACTTCGCGCATCGCGGCGTTGACGTCTTCCTCGGAGAGGGCGCCGCGGCCGGTCAGTTTATCCAATATGCCGGAGAGCTTTTCCGAAAGGCTCTCGAACATGGGTTCGCTCCAAATGGCTCGTCAGCCCCGAGACAACGCCGAACGCGCCCGGGGGCGCGACGCGCTGCCGGACGGCGACCGCTGGCCTCAGGGGGACAGACGGCTGATCGACGAGGTAAAAGACCTGACGAAGATAGGCGGCGCTTTTACGAGCGCGGGCGCGGGAAGTCAAATGGCGTTCCGCGCCGAGGTTTGTCCTCGCCGCAACTGTCATGATAGCATGAATACATGACCAAGCTTCTCGATCAGGCGATTGAAAAAGTCCGCAAACTGCCCGATGCGGATCAGGACGAGGCGGCGGAAATGCTGCTGTGGGCGATCGAGACGCGCAATGCGCCGATCCCTCTCGACGAAGAAACCGCCGCGGCCATCGACGAAGGCCTGGCGCAAGCGGGGCGCGGAGAGTTCGCGTCCGACGCGGACATCGCCGCGCTCTGGAAACGTCACGGACTATGATCGTCCGCTATTCGCGGCGCGCGCGAGACGACCTCGCGAAAATCCTGGAATACCTCGACGAGCGAAGTCCTCGAGGCGCCCGCAATGTGAAGCTCGCGATCAAGCGCGCGATCGATGCCATCGGACAGCATCCGAACGTGGGTCACGCAACGGGAAGAGGCGCGACGCGCGGACTGCCGGTCGGCGGATATCCCTATCTCGTATACTGGATCGTCGAGGCCGATGAGGTGTGGGTCGTGCACATTCGACACGGCGCACGAAAGCCTTGGCGAACTTATACCAACGGCCGGACTCAATGACACGTCAGTGCCGGGCTTGTTGTCCCGGCCATCCGCGAAGCTCGAAGCCGGGCAAGACGGCGGTTGCAAGTCCTCGGAATTGGCATTACGCCCCCGCCCCTCGCCCGACGCCCTCGTAGCGGAAGCCGAGCGCGCTCATCGTTTCCATGGAATAGACGTTGCGCAGGTCGACGACCACGGGGTCGCGCATGGCGGCCTTGACGCGCGCGAGATCGAGCGCGCGAAACGCGTCCCATTCGGTGATGACGACGAGGGCGTCCGCCCCTTCGAGGCAGGCGTAAGGGCCGCTGGCGAATTCGACGCCGGGCAGCAGCGCCTCGGCCGACTTGGCGCCTTCCGGGTCGAAGGCGACGATCCGCGCGCCATGGGCTTGCAGGATCGGGACGATGACGAGGCTGGGGGCGTCGCGCATGTCGTCGGTGTTCGGCTTGTAGGTCAGGCCGAGCGTCGCGATCGTCTTGCCGGCGACCGAGCCGCCGCACGCCTTGATGATCTTGTGCGCCATCGCGACCTTGCGCTTCTCGTTGACGTCGACCAGCGTTTCCACGAGGCGCATCGGCGAGCGCGCGTCGGCGGCGATTTTCGTCAGCGCCAACGTGTCCTTGGGAAAGCACGAGCCGCCGAAGCCGGGGCCGGGATTGAGAAACTTGCGGCCGATGCGCTTGTCCAGGCCGATGCCGTGCGCCACGTCGAGCACGTCGCCGCCGACCTTTTCGCACAGATCGGCGATCTCGTTGATGAAAGTGACCTTCATCGCGAGATAGACGTTGGCGGCGTATTTGATCAGCTCAGAGGTTCGCCGGGTCGTATAGACGATCGGGCTGCCGTTGCGCTCGAGCGGCCGGTAGATTTCGCGCATGACGAGGCGCGCCGCCTCGTCCTCGACGCCGATAACCACGCGATCGGGCTGTTTGAAATCGTCGATCGCGGCGCCCTCGCGCAGGAACTCCGGGTTCGAGACCACGACGAAACGGTCTTTGGGCGCGCGTTCGCCGATCAGCCGCTCGACTTCGTCGCAGGTGCCGATCGGCGAGGTGGACTTGTTGACGACGACGACGAAGGAATCGATGACGTCGGCGATCTCGCGCGCCGCCTGAAAGACGTAGCGCATGTCGGCTCCGCCGTCGCCGGGAAGCGTCGGCGTGCCCACCGCGATGAACACCGCCTTCGCGCCGCGCATAGCCTCTGCGATGTCGGCGGTGAAGAAAAGCCGGCCGGCGCGCTGGTTGGCGACGACGAGCTCGCTGAGGCCGGGCTCGTAAATCGGCGCCTGGCCTTCGCGCAAGGCGGCGATCTTGGCGGCGTCTTTGTCGACGCAGACGACCTCGTGGCCGAAATCGGCGAAGCACGCGCCCGAGACCAGGCCGACGTAGCCGGCGCCCACCATTGCGATACGCATCGACTCCCGACTCCCTGGCGCCTGACGAAGCGTTCTAACGACCGGCAGGGGGTAGGGCAAGGCGACGCGGCAGGCGCGCGCGCAAGAATTCGACGAGCCGCGCGGGGCCTTCGGCGCTGGCGAAGACGCGGGTCGGCACGATCGCCGGCGGGCCCGAGCGCGGCCAGAGATAGATGAGGCCGCCGGCGTCCTCGGCCTCGAGGCAATCGGCGAAATTCCAGCGCGCCAGGGGCGCCGCGCCGGCGAGGGCGAGGCCCGTCTCGTCGACGCTCAGGACGAGGCGCCCCGCGCCGCGCATCGCCTCAATTTCGGCGAGGCTGGCGCGCCGCGCGGCGGCGAACCGCCTGCGCGTGGTCATGCGCTGGACCATGAAGGCGCCCGTCGCCAGCAACAGCGCGATCTCGCCGTGGCGCCGGCCGACGAGCCCGGTCAGCGCAAGAATCGCGATGAAGGCGATCGCCAGAACGAAGACGGCGAGCGGCGCGAAATGAGCTGACGTCAGCCGCCCCGCGAGCGCCCGTCGCAGGCCCGAGCGCGCCGCGGCGATGCGCGCCTCGTCCTCGGTGAGTTCGAAAGCGTAAGGTCCGAATCCCGGCGCCGGGCGCGTTTCGCTCATGCCTCGCCGGGCGCCCGCGTCCGCAACGCGAGGGCGTGGACGCCGGCCGCGAATTCGTCGGCGAGCAGGGCGTAAACAATGCGATGACGCTCCACTCGGCCCTTGCCGGCGAAGCTTTCGCTGACGATATAAGCGCGGTAATGAGTTTCACCGCCCTCGCGCGCGCCCGCATGGCCCTGGTGGCGATCCGATTCGTCGACGATATCGAGGGTTGACGGGTGCAGGCCCTGCGTCAATTTGGCGGCGATCCGTTCTTTCATGGTCATGGAGGTCGGTTCCCTAGTGATTTGGCCGCGCGACTTGCCCCGAGGCGCGCGACTTGTCAAAGACAGGCCCGTGCGTGGCGTTTTGGTCACGGGTTCTTATCGGCTTGGCGCCAAAATGAGGCGTTGCGCAACTCGATGCTTGCCGGCCGGCGAGTCGGCGCCTAAGGTTTCCCTATGGATCTCAATTCGCGACTTTTCGATCGGATACGGGTCAAACCCACCCGCAAACCCGCCGAGCCGACCCCGGCCACCCCTTGCAGCTTTCCCGGCTGCACGGCCGAGGGCGTATTCCGCGCGCCCAAAGGGCGCGACCGCGAGAACGAATATTTCTGTTTCTGCATGGACCATGTCCGGGAATATAACGCCACTTACGACTATTTTCGCGGGATGGACGACGAATCGCTCGCCAAGTTTCGCCAGGCGGAGACGATCGGCCACCGGCCGACCTGGAAAATGGGTCCGCGCGGCGGCGCGCAGGGCGCCCAGCACGTCGACGAGACCGTCTTTGCGGAGGCGCGCTCGATGCGCCGGCGCGGCGCCCGGCGGACCGGCGACGCGGCGCAGGCGCCTCGTTACAACGCGCTCGCGCTGAAAGCGCTGTTCACGCTCGAACTCGACGCCAACGCGACCGAGATCAAGATCAAGGCGCGCTATAAGGAGCTGGTCAAGCGCCATCACCCCGACGCCAACGGCGGCGACCGCTCGTCCGAAGACAAATTGCGCGAAATCATTCAGGCCTATAATTACCTGAGGGCGAACAAGCTGGTTTGAAAGCCGCTCGGAGGCCCCCGCGCTGGAATTCGCGAAAACGCGAGTTCGCGGCTGGCCTGTCGTCGGGGACGAAATGGTCGATATAGGAACGTCGCGCCGCCGCTTGGGCGGCGGGGCATGGAGGACAGATGAAAGCCGCGAATACGCCGTCGCCGATCGAAACGCCGCCAATCGTCGCCGGGGCGCCGGACAGACGAATTTCCGTGCGAAAAGTGTTCAACATCGATTCGGACATGGAAGCGCCGGCCTATTCGGGCGTCGACGAGCATGTGCCGGATCTCGATCCCGACTATCTCTTCGATCGCGACACGACGCTGGCGATCCTCGCCGGCTTCGCCTTCAATCGCCGCGTGATGATCGCCGGCTATCACGGCACCGGCAAGTCGACGCACATCGAACAGGTCGCCGCCCGGCTGAACTGGCCGCTGGTGCGCATCAATCTCGATAGCCACGTCTCGCGCATCGATCTCGTCGGCAAGGACGCGATCGTGCTGAAGGACGGCAAGCAGATCACCGAATTTCGCGACGGCATCCTGCCCTGGGCGCTGCAGAACAATATCGCCCTGTGTTTCGACGAATATGACGCCGGCCGCCCCGACGTGATGTTCGTCATCCAGCGCGTGCTCGAAGTCTCGGGCCGGCTGACGCTGCTCGATCAGCGCCGCGTCATCCGCCCGCACCCGGGGTTCCGGCTGTTCGCCACCGCCAACACGATCGGGCTCGGCGACACGTCGGGGCTCTATCACGGCACGCAGCAGATCAATCAGGGGCAAATGGACCGCTGGTCGATCGTCGCGACGCTCAACTATCTCCCGCACGACAAGGAAGTCGAAATCGTGCTCGCCAAGGCGCCGCACTACCGCACGGGCAAGGAGGGCCGCGATATCGTCAACAAGATGGTGCGCGTCGCCGATCTCACGCGCAACGCCTTCATCAACGGCGACCTGTCGACGGTGATGAGCCCGCGCACGGTGATCACCTGGGCGGAGAACGCCGAAATCTTCAAGAACGTCGGCTTCGCCTTCCGCCTGACCTTCCTCAACAAATGCGACGAGCTCGAGCGCACGCTGGTGGCCGAATTCTATCAGCGCTGCTTCGGCCAGGAATTGCCGGAAAGCGCGTTGAACGTCGCGCTCACCTGAAATAGGGCGCCCTCGATGGCGACGGTCGACGTCAAACCCAGCAGCAACCGCAGGCCCGCCGGCAAGGCGGAAGCGCCGAACGAGCCGTTCAAGCGCGCGCTTGCCTCGTGCACGCGCGCGATGGCCCGCCATCCCGAGCTGGAGATCGCCTTCACCGCCGACAAGCCCGCCCTCGTCACCGGCCCCGAGGGCGCGCGGGCGCGCCTGCCCGAACCGCCGCGCAAGCCCAATCCGCGTGAGGCGGCGATCCTGCGCGGCCTCGCCGATTCGATGGCGCTGCGCCTGGCCTGCCACAACGAGACGGTCCACCGGCGCTATGCGCCGCTCAATCCGGCGGCGCGCGCGCTGTTCGACTCGGTCGAGCAGGCGCGCGTCGAGGCGATCGGCGCGCGGCGCATGGAGGGCGTCGCCTCGAATCTCACGGCGATGCTCGACGACCGCTATCATCGCAGCCCCTTCGCCGAGGCGCGCGATCGCGACGAGGCGCCGCTGGAGGACGCGGTCGCGATGCTGGTGCGGGAAAGGCTGACCGGCCTCAAGCCGCCGGCGGGCGCTCAGCGGCTGGTGGAGCTGTGGCGCCCCTACGTCGAATCCAAGGCGGGCGCCGAGCTCGACAAGCTCGATCCCGCGATTCTCGACCAGCGCGCCTTCGCCAAGTCCGTGCATCGGCTGCTCGCCTCGCTCGACATGGCCAGCGAATCGGAGGCCGACGCCGACGAGAACGAGGAGACCTCCGAGGAGAACGCGCCGCCCGAGAACGCCGATCAGGGCGAAGGCGAGGGCGAGGACCAGGAATCCAAGGACGCGATGGAGATGGAGACGTCGGACGAGTCCGCCGACGAGCTCGAAGAGGGCGCGATGGAGGCCGCCGACGCGCCCTCGGCCGAATTTCCTGATGAAGCCGAGGCCGGCGAATCCGAAGAGGCGGCCGAGAACCGGCCGTCGCCCTCGTCGGGCGCCGAGCGGCGCGGGCCCGACTACAAGGCCTATACGACGAAATTCGACGAGGTGGTCAACGCCGAGGATCTTTGCGAGCCCGACGAATTGCAGCGTCTGCGCGACTATCTCGACAAGCAGCTGCAGAACCTCTCCAGCGTCGTCTCGCGCCTCGCCAACCGGTTGCAGCGCCGGCTGATGGCGCAGCAGAACCGCTCCTGGGAGTTCGATCTCGAAGAGGGCATCCTCGACACGGCGCGCCTGCCGCGCGTCGTCATCGATTCGCAACAGCCTCTCTCCTTCAAGCGCGAGAAGGACATGGACTTCCGCGACACCGTGGTGACGCTGCTGATCGACAATTCCGGCTCGATGCGCGGTCGCCCGATCACGGTCGCGGCGACCTGCGCCGACATCCTGGCGCGCACGCTGGAGCGCTGCGGCGTCAAGGTCGAGATTCTCGGCTTCACCACCCGAGCGTGGAAGGGCGGCCAGTCGCGCGAGGCTTGGCTGCAGGCGGGCAAGCCGGCCAATCCCGGCCGACTGAACGATCTGCGCCATCTCATCTACAAGAGCGCCGACGCGCCGTGGCGGCGCGCGCGCAAGAACCTCGGCCTGATGATGCGCGAGGGCTTGCTCAAGGAGAACATCGACGGCGAGGCGCTCGATTGGGCGCATCAACGCCTGCTCGGGCGCGCCGAGCAGCGCAAGATTCTGATGATGATTTCCGACGGCGCGCCGGTCGACGATTCGACGCTTTCGGTCAATTCCGGCAATTATCTCGAGCGCCATCTGCGTTATGTCATCGAGGAGATCGAGACGCGTTCGCCGGTGGAGCTGATCGCCATCGGCATCGGCCACGACGTCACCCGCTATTATCGCCGCGCCGTGACGATCGTCGACGCCGAGGAGCTCGGCGGCGCGATGACGGAGAAGCTCGCCGAGCTGTTCGACGAGAAGGCGGCGCCGGCGAAGGCGGGGCGGCCGGCGCGGGCGAAGAGCAAAGCGGCATAGGAGATCGCGTCGCGCCGCCGGCCTATTGCGTCGGCCGTTCGTCGGCGATGACCTTGCCGTCGTTGGGCAGGGCGCCGGGGGCGACGAATTCCACGGCGCCGCGCATCTTGGTCACGCTCTGCAGCGTCGCCGCGACTTCTTGCGCCAGGCCCGCTCGCGGGCTCGAGGCCTCGGCGGCGAGGATCATTGCGTCCTGCTCGCCTTCGCGGCGAACGATCAGCCGCAGGACGCCGAGCTCGGGATGACGTTTGCCGACTTCGACCACCTGCGAGGGGTGCACGAACAGGCCCTTGATCTTGGTCGTCTGATCGGCGCGCCCCATCCAGCCCTTGATACGCGCGCGCGCGTCGCCGGACGAAGCGGGCAGGAAGGCCGAGAGGTCGCCGGTGGCGAAGCGCAACAGGGGATAGTTGGCGCTCAGGCGGGTGACCACGACCTCGCCGACCTTGCCTTCGGCGATGGGATCGCCCGCGCCCGGCGTCACGATTTCGAGGAGGACCGCGTCGCTGACCACCAGGCCCGGCGCCGCCGAGCCGTCCGCGGCGTCCGTCTCGTAGGCGATCACGCCGAGTTCGGCGGTGGCGTAGGCCTGCCGCGTCTTGACGCCGCGCCGCTCCAATTCGGCGCGCAGGCTCGAGGGGAGCGCCGCGCCGGAAACCAGCGCCTTGCGGATCGAGGAGACGTCGAGCCCGGCCTCGCCCGCCTTGTCGAGCAGGATCTTGAGAAAATCCGGCGGGCCGCAATAAGTCGTGGGCTTAAGATGGGCGATCGCCTGCAACGTCTGTTCGGTGTTGCCGGGTCCGGCCGGGATCACGGCGCAGCCAAGCGCGTGCGCGCCGCTCTCCATGATGAAGCCGCCGGGGGTGAGATGGTAGGAGAAGCAATTGACGACGATTTCGCTCGCCGCGAGGCCGGCGGCGGCGAGCGCCGTCGCCGCGCCCCAATAGTCGTCGCCGTAATCCTGCGGCTCGAAGATTGGTCCGGGCGAAGCGAACAGGCGCTTGAAGCGGCCCGGCGCCGTCGCCGCGACGCCGCCGAAAGGCGGCGCGGCGCGTTGCATCGCGGCGAGTTCGGACTTGCGCAACACGGGAATGCGGGAAAGATCGGCTGGGCTGCGCAGCGCGCCGATCTCGACGCCTTCGAGCTGCTTGGCGAGCGCCGCGCTTTGCGCCCGCAGCGCCGTCAAGGCTTCGCGCAGCGCGGCCATGGCCGCCGATTCGTCGGACATCGTCACGCTCTCCTCGATCGAACTTGTCCCCTCTCCGCGCGAAAGCTGGGAGAGGGAGACTTCGAACCCGTCACGCCAGCCACCGTTTGCGGCGCCGGTAGCTCTTCACGTCGCGAAAGGAGCGGCGATCGGCGCCGCCGACCCCAAGGTAGAATTCGCGCACGTCTTCGTTGCCGCGCAGCGCGCTCGCTTCGCCGTCGAGCACTACCCGGCCGTTTTCCAGGATATAGCCGAATCCGGCGTAACGCAGCGCGATATTGGTGTTTTGCTCGGCGAGCAGAAAGGAGACCTTTTCCCGCGCGTTGAGATCGCGCACGATCTCGAAAATCTCCTCGACCACTTGCGGCGCCAAGCCCATCGAAGGCTCGTCGAGCAGGATCAACTCGGGTTTCGACATCATCGCGCGCCCGATCGCGCACATCTGCTGTTCCCCGCCCGAGGTGTAGCCAGCCTGCGCCCCGCGGCGCTGTTTCAGGCGCGGGAAATAATTATAGATCGCCTCGAGATCGCGAGCGATCGCGGCGCGTCCGTCGCGCCGCGTGAACGCGCCGGTGAGCAAATTCTCTTCGATGGTGAGATGGCCGAAGCAATGGCGCCCCTCCATGACCTGGATGGCGCCGCGGCGCACGAGTTCGTTGGGCGACGATTGATCGACCCTCTCGCCCTTGAAGCGGATCGCGCCCTTGGTGACCTCGCCGCGTTCGGCTCGCAGCAGGTTGGAGATCGCCTTCAGCGTGGTGGTCTTGCCGGCGCCGTTGGCGCCCAGCAACGCGACGATCCCCCCCTTGGGCACGTTGAGCGAAACGCCTTTCAACACGAGAATGACGCTGTTGTAGATGACCTCGATGTTCGCGACGTCGAGGATCGGGGCGGAGGCGTCCTTCACGGCGCGGTTCCTTCGCGAGCGCGTCTCGAGGCAAGGCCGTGTCCCTTCTCCCCGTTCACGGGGAGAAGGTTAGGATGAGGGGCGACGGCGCGGCCAATGACCAAGCCCCTCACCCCTGCCCTCTCCCCGCAAAGCGGGGAGAGGGGGACGCTCGATCGCCCTCTCACGACTTGTTGTCGCACGGCTCGCTGCGGGCCGGCCAACCCGCGTTCTTCTCGGCATAGGCCTTGGCGGCTTCGTCGAGAAGCGGCTGCACCTTGTCGGTCGCCGGCGCGATCGGATCGCTGATCTTCACCCATTTCGCGCCGTCCCACTGCTGGACGAAGGTCGCGCTGTGGCTGTTGTGGTCGGCGCAGGTCAGCTTGAACGGCGCCGCGAAGCCCTCGAGGCCCAACACCTTGAAGCGCGCGGCGTCGAGATCGAGGTTTTCGAGTCCACGGCGCACGTCCTCGCCGGTGACGACCTTCTTGCCGGTGATCTTCTGCGCTTCGGCGATGCCTTCGGCGATCAGCACCGAATTGTAGACGCCGCGGTCGTAGAGAACCTGACCGAATTCCGCAGTCGGGGTCTGGCTCTTGCCCGCGTCGATGACGAGCTTCCTGATGTCGCGCAGAGCTTGAAAGTCGGTCCCGGTCGCATGCCAATTGAGCTCCTTGAAGCCCTTGGCGCCATCGCCCGCGGAGGCTGCGTCATTATCGCCGGGCCACCAGATCGAGACGAATTTGTCCATCGGGAAGCCCGCCTTGACCGCTTCCTTGATCGCGGTGGGGTTCATCGCGCCCCAGCCGTACATCACGAGAAAGTCGGGCTTGTCGCGACGGATGTCGAGCCAGTTGGCCGACTGGTTCTGCATGTCCGCGGGCGCGACGGGATAGAGCTTCAGATTGAAGGGCGTGTCCTTGGCGAGCGATTGAAACAGCGGGATCGGCTCCCTGCCGAAACCGGCGTCGAAATAGAGATAGCCGATCGTCTTGCCCTTGAGCGCGTCGATCGATCCGCCGCCGACATATTTGAGGATTTCCGACGCGCCGTCCCAATAGGTCGCGGGCGGATTGAAAATCCAGGGAAACACGTCGCCCTTGGCGGAGGCCGAAAGGCCATAGGCCATCGACAGGATCGGGATCTTGTCGACCGAGGCCTTGGGGATCAGCGACAAGGTGATGCCGGTCGACCAGGGATTGACGATGACCGGGTTCTTAGGCTTGACCGAGTCGTAGCATTCCAAACCCTTCTTGGTGTCGTAACCGGTTTCGCATTCCTCGATGTCGAGCTTGACGCCGCCGATGCCGCCGTCGCGCGCGTTGAGCATGGCGAGGTAATCGTGCATGCCGTCGGCGATCGGCGTGCCCGAGCCGGCGAACGGTCCGGTGCGATAGGTGAAGAGCGGCACGTAGATCGAATCGTCGGCGAGGGCGCTGGTGGCCGCCGGCGCGGCGAGCGCCAGCGCGAGGGCGCAGCCGAGTCCCCTCAAAGCGTAGGTTTTCTTCATGGTGCTTCCTCCTGACAAATTGAACCCGTTTCGCTCGCTCTAATAAGGGAACGGCCAGACGCGGAGCTTTTGCTTGGCCGTTCGCCAGAGCCGGGCGAGACCGTTCGGCTCGACGATTAGGAATAGGATGATCAAAGCGCCGGTGACGATGAAGGTCAAATGGTCAATCGTCGCGGACGCGATATTGAGGCCGATCATCGAGGGCAGCGCGCGCAGCGCGATGGGCAGGAGATGGATGATCGTCGCGCCGAAAAACGCCCCGACGATCGAGCCGAGACCGCCGATCACCACCATGAACAGCAATTGGAACGACAAGTCGATGTTGAACGCCTCCGGTTCGGCCGCGCCGAGCCAGAGAAAGACCATCATCGCTCCGGCGACGCCGATGTAGAACGACGACACCGCGAAGGCGAGCAATTTCGCGCGCAACAGCCGGATGCCGATCAGTTCGGCCGCGATGTCCATGTCCCGCACCGCCATCCACATCCGCCCGATTCGCCCATGCACGATGTTCGAGGCGATCCAGGCCATGACGGCGACGATGGTCAGCGCCACGTAATAGCGCGTGACCGGGGTTGCGTTGGGCCCTGTCACGGCCAGACCGAACAGCGTGTGCGTTTCGACCTCGATCGCGCCGGAGTCGTTGTTGTTGTAGAGCCACGGGACGCGCGCGAAGCACCATTCGAGAAAGAATTGCGCCGCCAGCGTGGCGACGGCGAGATAAAAGCCCTTGATGCGCAGGCTGGGCAGGCCGAACACCACGCCGACCGCGCTCGACACGAATCCCGAGGCGAGAATCCAGATGAGAATATTGACCTGCGGAAACAGGGTCTCGAGCTTATAGCAGGCATAGGCGCCCACGCCCATGAAGCCCGCCGAACCGAGCGACAGAAGACCGGTGTAGCCGGTGAGAATGTTGAGGCCGATCGCGGCGAGCGAAAAGACGAGGAAGGGGATCATCATCGTGTTCAGCACGAACTGATCGCCGGTGGCGGGAATGACGACGAAGGCGACCGCCAGAATCAACGCGACGCCGATCCGGTCCTGACGAATCGGAAAGATCGCCATGTCGGCGGCGTAAGTCGTCTTGAATTGTCCGGCCTCGCGGTAGAACACGTTATTTTGCCTCCCCCGTCATTGCGAGCAAAGCGAAGCAATCCAGACTTGGGGTTTGCGGCGGCGGCTTAGTCTGGATTGCTTCCCAAGGCGAATGCGGAGCATTCGTCCGGCTGTCGCTCGCAATGACGACTGATATGGATCGTCTGGAAGTCATCCCGCTCTAAATCCTCTCGATGATGCGCTCGCCGAACAGGCCTTGCGGCCGGAACAGCAGGAAGGCCAGCGCGATGAAATAGGCGAGCCAACTTTCGATGCCGCCGCCCATCAGCGGGCCCCAGTAGAATTCGCCGAGCTTTTCGCCGATCCCGATGATGAGGCCGCCGACGATCGCGCCGGGAATGGAGGTCAGGCCGCCGAGGATCAGCACGGGCAGCGCCTTCAGCGCGACCACTTGCAGCGCGAAGGAGACTTCCGAGCGCGCGCCCCACATGATGCCGGTCGCCAGCGCCACCACGCCGGCGGCGAACCAGACGACGACCCAGATCTGATTGAGCGAAATGCCGACCGACAGCGCCGCCTGATGATCGTCGGCGACCGCGCGCAAGGCGCGGCCGATGCGCGTCTTCTGGAAAAACAGGCCGAGCGCGGCGACCATGACGATGGCGATCGCCGCCGCGGCGATATCCAGCTTTTGCAGCGTGACGGACCCGCCGAGAATCGTCAAGTCGAGCGCGCCGCTCGGCAGAAACAGCTCCTGCGTGATCATCGATTTCGGGTTGCCGCCGAACACCAGTTCGCCGAAGCCGATCAGGAAATAGGTGATCCCGAACGTCGCCATCAGGAGCATGATGTCCGGCTGGTTGACGAGCGGGCGCAGCACCAGCCGCTCGATGCCGAGCGCGAGGACGTACATGACCGCGATCGTCAGCAGCAACGCGAGCCACGCGGGAACGCCCTTCTCGTGCAGCCCGACCAGCGTCAGCGCCGCGAACACCATCATGATGCCCTGCGCGAAATTGAAGACGCCCGAGGCCTTGTAGATGAGCACGAAGCCGAGCGCGATCAGCGCATAGAGCACGCCGCCGACGAAACCCTCCCAGATCGTCTGGACGAGCAGGTCCGGCGCCGAGATCATCTGCGCGAAGGGATCGAGGAAGATCGCGTGCAGGAGGTTCATCGCACAGGCCCTTTCATCGTCCCTGCCTCAATGCGCCACGCCGAGATAGGCGTCGATCACTTTCCGATCGGCCTTGACGACGTCGGGGACGTCGTCGGCGATCTTGCGTCCGTATTCGAGCACGACGACGCGCGTCGACAAATCCATCACCACGCCGATATCGTGTTCGATCAGCGCGATCGTCGCGCCCAAATGGCGGTTCGCCTCGACGATGAAGCGGCTCATGTCTTCCTTTTCCTCGAGATTCATCCCGGCCATCGGCTCGTCGAGCAGCAGCAACTCCGGCTCCATCGCCAGCGCGCGGCCGAGTTCCACCCGTTTTTGCAGGCCATAGGGCAGGGCGCCGACCGGCGTCTTGCGGATATGCTCGATTTCGAGAAAATCGATGATCTCCTCGCAAACCCGGCGATGCGCGATCTCCTCGTCGAGCGCCGGGCCGTGGCGAAGGGCCTGCCAGAACAGGCCTTTCTTCATGCGCAGATTGCGACCCGTCATGATGTTGTCGAGCGTCGTCATGCCCTTGAACAACGCGACGTTCTGAAACGTCCGGGCGATGCCCTGGCTCGCCGCTTCGTAAGGGCGCATTCGCGAGCGCGCCTGGCCGCGAAACAGGATGCGGCCGGTCTGAGGCTGGTAGAAGCCGTTGATGACGTTGAGCATCGAGGTCTTGCCGGCGCCGTTGGGGCCGATGATGGCGCGGATTTCCCCTTTTCGAATGTCGAAGGAGACGTCGGCAATGGCCTTCACCCCGCCGAACGAGAGCGAAACGTTCTCGAGGGAAAGAAGCGCCTCGCCGTCCGCAGTCGCGTGCTTCCCGTTCATGCGGCGCGGCTCCGCGTCGTCGACGGATGGATCGGCATGTCGATGATCTTGGACGAGCCGACGAGCTTGCCCTTGCGGCCGTCCTCATAGGTTATCTCGGCCGAGATCGCCGCCTCGGCGGAGCCGTCGTAAAGGCCTTCGACCAGCGGCGCGTAGCGCTCGGCGATGAACCCGCGGCGCACCTTCTGCGTGCGCGTCAGCTCGCCGTCGTCGGCGTCGAGCTCCTTGGGCAGAATGAGGAACCGCTTGATCTGCGCGCCCGCCATCACCGGTTCGCTCGCCAGCGCGCGATTGACCGCGTCGACGTGTCTGGCGATCAACTCGGCGACGCGCGGGTGGCCGGCGAGTTCCTGATAGGAGGCGTAGCCAACGTTGTTGCGCTCGGCCCAATTGCCGACCGACGCCAATTCGATGTTGAGCATGACGGCGACAAAGTCGCGGCCGTCGCCGATGGCGACCGCCTCGCGGATATCGGAGAAGAACTTGAGCTTGTTCTCGATGTATTTGGGCGCGAACAGCTGCCCGCCGGCGAGGCGGCCGACGTCCTTGGCGCGGTCGATGATCTTGAGCTGGCCGTCGGGCTCGAAGAAGCCGGCGTCGCCCGTCTTGACGAAGTCGTCCTCGGTCACCGCCTCGCGCGTCTTGTCGGGCTCGTGGAAATAGCCGACGAACATGCCCGGCGACTTGAACTGCACCTCGCCGTCCTCGGCGATGCGCAGCTCGACGTGCGGCGCGGGCGGTCCGACCGTATCGGAGCGAACGGCGCCGTCGGCCTGGACGGTCACGTAGAGAAAGGCCTCGGTCTGGCCATAGAGCTGTTTGAGGTTGAGGCCGAGCGAGCGATAGAACGCGAACAGGTCCGCGCCGATCGCCTCGCCCGCGGTGTAGGCCACGCGTATCTTGGTGAAGCCGAGGACGTTCTTCAGCGGGCCATAGATCAGCGCTTCGCCGAGCGCATAGTGCAAGCGCGCGCGCCACGGCACGCTCCGCCCGTTGGCGATGCTTTCGCCCCAACGCCGCGCGACGCCCATGAAATGACGGAACAGCCAGCGCTTGGGCGCGCTCGCGTCCTCCATGCGGATCATCACCCGCGTGAGCAGCGCCTCGAACACCCGCGGCGGCGCGAAATGGAACGTCGGCCCGATTTCGCGCAGATCGTCCGCGGCGGTGTCGGCGCTCTCCGGACAGGCCATGCAGAATCCGGCGACGAAGCCTTGCGCGTAGTTGAGGTAATGATCGCCGACCCAGGCGAGCGGCAGATAGGCCAATACTTCGTCGCGATCGGTCAGATTGTCGAACGCGACCGTGTCCCGCGCGGCCGCGATGCAGCGCTCGCCGCTGAGCACGACGCCTTTGGATCGCCCCGTCGTGCCCGAGGTGTAGAGGATCACCGAAGGGTCCTTGCCGTCGCCGGCGCTGATGCGCGCGTCGAGCGCCGCCGCGACGGCCGCGTCCGCGAGCGCCTCGCGGCCGGCGGCCATCACCGCGTCGAAGGAATGGAGTCGCGCCTCGCCGTAATCGCCGAGCCCGCGCTCCTCGTCATAAATGACGTGCGCCAAATTCGGCAGCCGAGAGGCGACGGAGAATATTTTGTCGACCTGCTCCTGATCTTGCGCGGCGATGAATTTCGCCCCGGCGTGGTCGAGCACGGCGGCCATTTCGTCGGCGACCGAATCCGCATAGACCGGGACGGGAACGGCGCCGAGCATCTGGGCGGCCGTGATGGTCCAGTAGAGGCGCGGGCGGTTGGCGCCGACGACGGCGATTCGATCGCCTTTTCGCAAGCCCATGGCGTCGAGGCCCTGCGCGAGCGCACGAGTTTCCGCGTAGACTTGGGCCCACGTCCAAGTCTGCCAAATCCCGAAATCCTTAAGACGAAAGGCCGGACGTCCCCCTCGCACCCGCGCATGCATCCGCAGCAGCTTGGCGAAGGTGTCGTCGGCGTTCGCGCGCTTAGGCGGCAAGCCCAAACCCGTCCTCCCTTCCGTCGTTTCCCGCGGCGAACGTCGTCGCTCCCGCCGACCGCGTCGCTGGGACGTCGCGCTCAGATCATCAGACGGCGCGCGGTTTCGATAGCCCTACGATAGTTGTGTTTCAACGAGAAACGGCCCCTCGTCGTCGTCGGAGCCGTGACCGGCGAGATCGCGCCGGCGCCTTGGCGCTTGACCGGGAATTATCGTTATTGTATATAACTATTATCATCGAAAGCAGGATCGGGGGAGAGGGATGGCGAACGCCCGCGACGACGCTCGGTCGCAAGCCGAGACCCGGGGACCACTCGCCATCGAGCGACGCGGCGCCGTCCTCGTGGTCGGCCTCGACCGCCAAGCCAAGCGCAACGCGATCAACGACGAAGCGATCGAGGCGCTGGAGGCGTGTTTCTCGAACATCCCGCCTGATGTGCGCGCCGCGGTGATCCATGGCCATGGACCGAATTTTTCGGCCGGCCTCGACCTCAGCGAAATATCGGAGCGCGACGTGACCGCCGGCGTTTTTCACTCGCGCGCCTGGCATCGTTGTTTCGAGAAGATCGAATTCGGCCCCATTCCGGTCGTCGCCGTCCTCAAAGGCGCGGTGATCGGGGGCGGGCTGGAACTCGCCGCGGCGGCCCATGTGCGCGTCTCCGAGCCTTCCGCCTTTTACGCCTTGCCCGAGGGCCAGCGCGGCATTTTCGTCGGCGGCGGAGGGTCGGTGCGCCTGCCCAGGCTCATCGGGGTCGCCCGCATGGCGGACATGATGTTGACCGGGCGCGCCTATGCGGCCGAGGAGGGCGCGAGGATCGGCTTCGCGCAATATCTCGTCGGCGAGGGCGAAGGCTTCGACAAGGGGCTCGCGCTCGCGCAGACCATGGCCGGCAATGCGCCGCTGACCAATTTCGCGGTGATTCAGGCCCTGCCGCGCATCGCCGACAGCGATCCGCGCGTCGGCTATTTGATGGAGTCTCTGGTCGCCGCCGTTGCGCAAGGCGACGACGAGGCCAAGGCTCGCGTGCGCGCCTTTCTGGAAAAGCGCGCGGCCAAGACGACGCGGCCGGACTGACGAACCCGTCGCAAGAGCGGGTCGGATGAGGGAAGAGACGATCGTGGCGCGGCCGGGCGCGCGGCGAACGAGGAGAGCGAAGCGATGCTGGCCGCCAATCCCATGACGATGTCATCGCGCCTGTTCGGCGCGCTCGATCCGGTGGTCGAAACCCGGCCCGACGGCGTCATCGTGGTGCGCTCGGCCAAGCCCCTGCCGCGCTATTCGGCCTCGCTGGTCGATCGCCTCGAACATTGGGCTCGGGTCGCGCCCGACCGCGCGTTCTTGGCCGAACGCGCCGCCGACGGCCGCTGGCGCACGCTGACCTTCGGCGCGGCCTACGAGAAGATCCTGCATATCGGCGCCGCGCTGCTGGCGCGCGGTCTGTCCGAGGAGAGGCCCGTGCTGATCCTCTCCGGCAACAGCATCGATCATGCGCTGCTTTCGCTCGCGGGGATGGCGGTCGGGGCCCCGACATGCCCGATGTCGACAGCCTATTCGCTGGTTTCGCAAGATTTGGGCAAACTCGCCTACGCGCTCGATCTTCTGACGCCGGGCTTGGTTTTCGCCGCGGACGGGCGCGCCTATGGCCGCGCCCTGGGCAAGGCGAAGGAGCGCGGCATCGAGATCGTCGTCGGCGACGACAGCGCCGAGGCTCTCGGCGCCGCGCCGTTTTCCAGCCTTGTCGAGCGGCCGATTTCCTCGGCGGCGCTGTCGGCGCGCGCCGAAGTCGGCCCGGACTCGATCGCCAAGTTCCTGCTCACCTCCGGCTCGACCGGCTTCCCCAAGGCGGTGACCAACACCCAGCGCATGCTGTGCTCCAATCAGGCGATGCTCGCCGAGGCGCTCGCCTTTCTCAAGGACGAGCCGCCGGTGCTCGTGGACTGGCTGCCCTGGGCGCATACGTTCGGCTCCAACCACAATTTCGGCATCGCGCTCTACAATGGCGGCGCGCTCTACATCGACGAAGGCAAGCCGGTTCCATCAGGCATCGGCGCGACCGTGGCGAACCTGCGCGAAATCGCGCCGACCATCTATTTCAACGTGCCCAAGGGATTCGAGGCGCTGCTGCCCCACTTGCAAGAGGACGAGGCGCTACGCCGTCATTTCTTCTCGCGGCTGAAGTTGACGTTCTACGCCGGCGCCGGAATATCCAAACCCGTTTGGGACGCCTATCGCGAACTCGCGATCGCTACGGTCGGCCATCCCGTCGCGATGACCACCTCGCTCGGCTCCACGGAGACCTCGCCGGGCGCGCTGATCAACGTGCGCGAGGCCGATCGCCCGGGCATCGTCGGCGTGCCGCACCGGGGCGTCGAACTGAAGCTCGTGCCCAATTCGGGCAAGCTGGAGGCGCGCCTGCGCGGCCCCAACATCATGCCGGGATATTGGCGGCGGCCCGATCTCAGCCAAAGCGCCTTCGACGCGGAAGGCTTTTATCTCATCGGCGACGCGCTCCGCCTTGCCGAGCCCAACAACTTCGCCGCCGGTTTTGAGTTCGACGGCCGCATCGCCGAGGATTTCAAGCTCGCGACGGGAACATGGGTCAGCGTCGGCCCGCTGCGCGTCGCTTTCGTCGGCGAGTTCGATCCGCTGGTCAAGGACGCGGTCGTCGCCGGCCATGACCGCGACGACGTCGGCATGCTGGTCTTCCCCGACGAGGACGCGACGCGCAGGCTCGCGCCGCATCTGCCCGCGGACGCGCCGTTCGCCGACGTCGTCGCCGACGGGCGGGTCAAGGATGCGTTCCAGGAGCGCCTCGCGGCGCTGGCGCGCGCGGCCACTGGCTCCTCGACCCGCGTCGCGCGCATCGCGCTGCTCGCCGATCCGCCTTCGATCGACCTTGGCGAGGCGACCGACAAGGGTTCGCTCAATCAGCGCGCCGTGCTTTCCAATCGTTCGGCCGACGTCGAGGCGCTCTATGCGCCCGAAGCCAAGCCGCATATCGTTCGTCTATAGGAGCGGGCGGCGGTGACCGAAGCGCGAGGGCTTGCGCTACGGCGTCGCTTCGGCCTGTATCGGGGTTGGGCAGGGAATCGCGACGATCGCCGAAAATCCGGCCGTCGCAGTTCGATGAGGAGGAAGCGGCAATGAATCTTTCAGGCGTAGCGGCGATCGTCACCGGCGGCGGTTCGGGATTGGGCAGAGCGACCGCGGAAGCTTTCGCCGCCAAGGGCGCCCGCGTCGCGGTGCTCGACCGCAACGCTGAGGCGGCCGAAGACGTCGCCAAGGCGATCGGCGGCCTCGCCGCGCCCTGCGACGTCGCCGACGCCGCTTCGTCCGAAGCGGCCCTCGCCAAGGCCGAGGCCGCCCACGGCCCGGCGCGCGTGCTGGTCAATTGCGCCGGAATCGGCACGCCCAAAAGGGTCGTCGGCCGCGACGGACCCCAGCCGCTCGGCGATTTCGAAACGGTCATCCGCGTCAATCTCGTCGGCACGTTCAACATGATCCGGCTCGCGGCGGCGGCGATGGCGAAGCTCGCGCCGCTCGAGGGCGGCGAAAGAGGCGTCATCATCTCGACCGCCTCGGTCGCGGCCTATGAGGGCCAGATCGGCCAGGCCGCCTATTCCGCCTCCAAGGGCGGCGTCGTCGCCATGACCTTGCCGATCGCGCGCGAATTGGCGCAATTCGGCATTCGCGTCAATACGATCGCGCCGGGGCTGTTCCTGACGCCGATGATGCTCGGCTTGTCACAAGCGGCGCAGGATTCGCTCGGGCGTTCGGTTCCCTACCCCGCGCGTCTCGGCGAGCCCAGGGAATACGCGGCCCTGGCCATGCATATCGTCGAGAACGCCTATCTGAACGGCGAGACCATCCGCATCGACGGCGCTCTGCGCATGCAGCCCCGCTGAGGCCCGCCCATGTTGGTCATCCGTCGCGCCGTGCGGATAGAATGGGCGGACTGCGATCCCGCCGGGATCGTGTTTCATCCCCGCTATTTCGAGATGTTCGACACGTCCACCCATCACCTGTTCGAAGCGGCCGGCTGGAAGAAGCGCGATCTCCTGCGCGAATTCGGCGTCGACGGCTATCCCATAGTTGACACGCGCGCCAAATTCATCGCGCCTTCGACCTACGGCGACGACATCGTCATCGAAACGCGCATCGCCGCGTTCCGCAATTCGAGCTTCGATGTCGAGCACAAGGTCTTCAAGCCGAGCGAGGGCGGCGAACAGCTCATGGTCGAGGCTTGGGGGACGCGCGTCTGGGTCGGCCCGCATCCCGACGATCCCAAGCGGAGCAAATCCCGCCCGATTCCGCGGATCGTGATCGCGCGGCTCTCCGGCCACGGCGAGAGCGCGGATGACGCTTAGGCGCGCCGGGACTCCACGGCCGACGGCGGCCGACGGCGAGACCGGCGAAGCCGCCCCGATCGCGAATTCGCTCGACCTCTCCGCATTGACGAACATCACCGGCTATCCCCTGCGCAGGGCGCAGATGGCGGTGTTCGACGATTTCAACAAGCGCTTCGCGCCCCTCCGCCTGTCGCCGGCGCAATATTCGGCGCTCGTCGCGATCGGCGACAATCCCGGCCGCAACCAGTCGGAAATCGCCGGCGCGCTGGGCATCCAACGACCGAATTTCGTCGCGATGATGGACGAACTCGAGCGCCGCGGCCTCGCCGAGCGCCTGCGCTCGGACGCCGATCGCCGCTCGCATGCGCTGGTCCTGACGCGAGCGGGAAGCGCGCTGGTCGCGCGCGCGCGCCTCGTTCAGGCCGAACAGGAGGACGCCATCGCGCGAATCCTCGGTTCGGAGGGCAGAGAGAGGCTGGTCGCGCTGCTCGGCCGGCTGACGAAAATCGAATAGGTCGAAAAGAGAGATTCGGCGCCCGGCAGGCGTCGCGAAAGGCGCGAAACGCGCGTCGAACTAAAGGGAGGAAAATCGATGAACCGTAGACAAGTCCTGCTCGGCGGCGCCGCTTTGGCGCTGGCGCCGCGTTTCGCCTTCGCCCAAGCCTCGCGTCCGCTCAAGATCGGCGTGATGAACGACATGTCGGGCGTCTACGCCGATTATCAGGGCGTCGGCTCGGTGATCGCCGCACAGCTCGCGGTCGACGATTTTTCGGCCAAGCTCGGCGTTCCCGTCGAGATCATCTCGGCCGACCACCAGAACAAGCCGGACGTCGGCGCCGGGATCGCGCGCCGCTGGTTCGATTCCGGATCGGTCGACGTCATCATGGATCTGCCGAATTCGGCGGTGGCGCTCGCCGTTCTCGCGATCGCGACCGAAAAGAACAAGGCGGTCATCGGCTCGGGCGCCGGCACGTCCGTGTTGACCGGGACCAAATGCTCGCGCGATTTCGTGCACTGGACCTATGACACGTACGAACTGGGCGCGAGCCTCGGCAAGGCGCTGACGGACCAAGGCGGCAAGACCTGGTTCTTCATCGTCGCCGATTACGCCTTCGGCAAGGATCTGAAAGAGAATTGCGCCGCCGCGGTGGAAGCCGCGGGCGGCAAGACCTTGGGCGAGGCCCGCCATCCGCTCAACACCTCCGATTTCTCCAGCTTCCTGCTGCAGGCGCAGGCCTCCGGAGCGGACGTCGTCGCATTCGCCAACGCGGGCGGCGATCTCACCAACTCGCTTAAACAAGCGCATGAATTCGGCCTCGCGCCGAAACAGAGACTGGCGAGCTTCGTCCTCAACATCACCAACATGCCCGCGCTCGGGCTCGAGGCGACCGCCGGCTCGATGATCTGCACCCCGTTCTACTGGGACTTCAACGACAGCACGCGCGCTTTCGCCAAGCGCTTCCAGGCCGAGCATCCGAACAAGGCGATGCCCAACGACATGCACGCGGGCATGTACGCCGCTACCTTCCATCTGATGAAGGCGATGGCTCAGACGAAGAGCGCCGACGACGGGATCAAACTCGTCGACGCGATGAAGGCGATCCCGACCGACGATCCGCTGTTTGGCAAGGGCAGCATCCGCGTAGACGGGCGCGCGCTGCATCCGGTCTATCTGATGTCCGTAAAGTCGCCGGCGGAATCCAGCGGCCCTTGGGATTGTTTCAAGACCGTCGCGACGGTAAAACCCGAGGACGCCTGGCGTCCGCTCGACAAGGGCGGCTGTCCGTTCGTGAAAGCCTAGCGATTTCCCCTCCCGGTAAAACGGGGAGGGCGGAACTTGACGCGGCCGAGGGGGACGCTAGACCGCGCCATGCCTCCCTGGTCGCGCTCCCCCCGGCGGCTCAAGCCATTCGTCGGGCAGCACATCATCAACGGCTTGAGCGTCGCGGCCAGCGTGATGGCGGTCGCGGTCGCCGCGTTGGCGCTTTTCGGCCTCGACGCCAAGCAGCGGCTCGCCGGCCTCATTCTCGATGTCGCCAATATCCCCGCCCTCGGGCTCGAGGCGGCGCAGAACGCGACGATCTGCACCGCGTTCTCTTGGGATTTCAACGACGGCGCGCGCGATTTCGCCAAGCGCTTTCAGGCCGCCCATCCCTCGAAGACGATGCCCAACGACATGCACGCCGGCATGTACGCCGCGACCGAGCCCTTGATGAAGGCGATGGCCCAGACCGGGAGCGCCGACGACGGCGTCAAGCTCGTCGACGCGACGAAGGCGATCCCGACCGACGATCCGCTGTTCGGCAAGGGTTCGATCCGCGTCGACGGAGCCAAATTGCGGCCGATGCGCCTGCTCGCGAGCAAAACCCTTGCCGAATCGAAGGGCGACTGGGATTATTTCAAGCTCGTTTCCACCATCAAGGCGGAGGACGCGTGGCGGCCCCTGGAAAAGGGCGAATGTCCATTCGTCAAGGTGTAGGCGCCGCGTCCGCCGGTTGCTAGGGGCGCGCGCGGTCGCGCGAAAGGTCCGATGCGCAACTGGCTTCGTTCTCCAACTCTGCTCAAAATCTTCGTCGGGCAGCATATCCTCAATGGGCTGAGCGTCGCGGTCGCCGTCATCGCGGTGGCGGTGGCGGCCTCCGCGCTGTTCGGTTTCGCCGCCGGCCAGCCCGCCACGCTCGGCGCGATTTCGGCCAGCATCAGCGACTTTCCCGCTCCGTGGCGCGTCAAGGCGCGCACGATGCTGGTCGGTTTTTGCCTCGCTCTCGCCTCGACCTCCACGATCCAGCTCGTCGGCGCCTCGGCGCCGGCGGAGATCGTCGCCATTGGAGTCATAGCCTTTTGCGCGGGGATGGTGAGCGGATTGGGTCGCTGGGCCCTGTCGTTGACCGCGCAACTGCTCATTCCCGTGGTCTTCGTCCTGGGTCTGCCGCGCGCCGACCTCGCGACGGCGTTCCACAACGAGGCGACCTTCGCGGTCGGCGGCCTCGCCTATATCGGCCTCGCGCTGATTGCGACGCGGCTGAGCGGCGTCAGCGACCGGCGCTTGATGGCGAGCGAGTGCTTTCGCGAATTGGCGGCCTATCTGAGAGCCATCGCGCGCTTCACCGATCCGGCGATCGATGCGACGGAGGTCTACGGCGCCGCGATTCGCCAGCAGGCCGCTTTGGCCGATCAACTGCAAGCGGCGCGCGCCTTGCTTCTGGAGCGGCCGCGCGCCACGCCCGAACGCGTGCGGCTCGCCGCGACGATCGGCATTCTGCTCGACGCCTTCGACGCGCTGGTCGCGGCCCAATGCGATCTTCCGCGATTGCGCCGCGTGGCCGCGGCGCGGACCCTGTTGGCGCGCATCGGCGTCGCCGTACGCGCCGCCGCGCTCGATCTGCAGCATCTCAGCCTCGAATTGCTGACCAACGCCAAGCCGCGTCTGCCGCCCGGCCATGCCCTGGCGACCGACGCCATGCGCCGCGAGGCTGCGCGTCTGGCCGCGGGCGACGAGGCGAGCCCGGCCGAGCGCGCCGCGATCGAAACGACGACGCAGCGTCTGCTCGACGCCCGCGACCACATCCGCCGCCTCGAGCTCGCCTTGTCCGACGACGCCGCGGCGGAAGCGGCAATCGGGCAAATCGATCTTTCCGCCTTCGCGCCGCGCCGCTCCTACGACCCGCGCCTCCTGGCGGCGCAGCTCACGCCGGATTCGCCGGTGTTTCGCTTCGCCGCGCGGCTCGCCGCGGCGATGATGGCGGGCGCAATCGTCGCGGTCTCGCTCGGCGTCGCGGGCCACGGCAATTGGGTGCTGCTGACGATCGCGGTGATCATGCGCGCCAGCTATGGCTGGACGCGTCAGCGCCGCGACGATCGGATCGTGGGAACCCTGGTCGGCTGCGTGATCGCCGCCGTCGCCGTCGCCTATGCGCCGATCGGCGCGCTGGTGATCGTGCAAGGCCTCGCGCTGGCGGTGACGCATGGTTTCGTGCGCTCCAACTATCGCCTCGCCTCGGTCGGGGCCTCGGTGATGGCCCTGGTCTCCCTGCATCTGATCAACCCGGCCGAATCGGCGTCGGTCGTGGTCCGCCTCGCCGCCACGCTGGTCGGCGCGGCGATCGCTCATCTCTTCAGCCATGTCTGGCCGCGCTGGGAATTCGCTGAGGCGCCGCGCCTGGCGGCGCGGCTCACCGCGCAAATCGCCGCCTTCGCTTCGGTGGCGCTGCGCTGGGACGCCCCGGACCAGGACTATCGCATGGCGCGCAAGGGCGTCATCGAAGCGATCGCCGCGCTCTCCGATTCGGCCGCGCGCATGGGCGGCGAGCCGCGCGCGACGCAGCGCGGCCTCGACGAAATGGCGGCGATGCTGATCGCCGCCCATGTCGTCGTCGCGCATCTCTCGGCGACGCGCCTGGCGCTGCGGGCGGCGCGGGGCGCCGACGCGGACAAGGCGCGCGCCGAGGCGCAAGCCGCGCGCGCTTGGCTCGCCGAACGCCTCGCCGCCAAGGCCGACGCCGAGCCGGAGAGGGAAGTCGACGCCGGCTCGCCCGCCGCGCCGCTGAAGAACGCGACGCTCGCCCTTCTGGCCGCGGCGCGCGAATATCGCCGCGTTTCGGCGGGCGCCTGAGTTCAGCTCTTGCGCGCCCGACGCGCGCCCCGCGTCTCTTCGCTCGCCCCCGCGGCGATGAGCAGCTTGCGATATTCGTCGCGCTTCTCGTGGATCGAGGCGATCACCAGGCCCATCGGCTCGCCGATGTCGACGAGCACCGCCTCGGAGAGCTGCAAGCTCGCCTCGATCGTTTCCGGCACGGCGTCGGTGACGCCGAGGTTGTAGAGCGTGCGCGCATGGGCGGCGTCGCGGGCGCGCGCGACGAGGGTGATGTCGGGCCTCAGGCGGCGCGCGGCCGCGACGACCGCTTCGTTGGCGCTCGGCGCGTCCATGGTGACGACCAGCGCGCGCGCCGTGTCGATGCCGCAGCGGCGCAGGAATTCCTCGCGCGAGGCGTCGCCGAAGAAGACGGGTTTGCCGGCGCGCCGCTCGCGCGCGATGAGGGTCGGGTTGGCGTCGACGGCGATGTAGGGAATGCTGTGCAGCGCGAGCATTTCGCCGATCAGCGCTCCGACGCGGCCATAGCCGACGATGATGACGCGCCGGCTTTCGTCGTGCGGCGGCGCGGCTTTCGCCTCCACGTCGATCTCTCTCTCGGGCGGCCGCGCCGCCAGCGCCGCGCCGATCCTGCCGAGAAGCGGAATCGCCAGCATCGACAGCGCCACCGCGACGAGAAGGATCCGGCCGTCCGCGCCGGGCACGACGCGCCCGGCGACGGCGGCGCCGATCATCACGAAGGCGAATTCGCCGCCCGGCCCCAGCAGCAGCGCCACTTCCGCGGCGATGCCGTTCGGCGCGCCGAACAGGCGCGCGAGAACGAACAGCAGGATCGCCTTGACGACGACGAAGGCCGCCGTCAGCTTGAGGACGTCGCCAGGATGCGCCGTGAGCACGGAAAGATCGAGTTCGGCGCCGATGGAGACGAAAAACAAGCCGAGCAGCAGGCCCTTGAACGGCTCGATCGTCACTTCGATTTCGCGCCGATACTCCGTTTCGGCGAGCAGCAGGCCGGCGACGAAGGCGCCGAGCGCCATCGACAGGCCGCTGGCGGCGGCGGTCAGAGCCGCGCCGAGGACGACCAGCAGGCAGGCCGCCATGAAAAACTCCGGGCTGCGCGTCGTCGCGACGGAATGGAACAGCGGCCGCAGCACGAGGCGGCCGACGACGATCACCGCGGCGAGCGCCAGGGCGGCCGGGGCCAGGGTCAAGGCGAGGCTCGCGCCGAGGCTCTCGACGCGCCCGGCGGCCAGCGCCGCCGCCAAAACCAGCAGCGGCGCGACCGCGAGATCCTGAAACAGCAGGGCGGCGAAACTGAAGCGCCCGACCGCCGCGCCCAGCCGCTTTTCTTCGGCCAGCACGGGAATGACGATCGCGGTGGAGGAGAGCGACAGCGCCGCGCCGATCATCAACGCCGCCGCCGGCCTTTGTCCGAGGGCATAGGCGGCGCCGCCGAGCGCCAAAGCGGAGACGACGACCTGCGCCAGGCCGAACGCGAACACCAGACGCCGCATGCGCTTGAGGCGTTCGAAGGAGAGTTCCAGACCGATGGTGAAAAGGAGAAAGACGACGCCGAAAGAGGCGATCCGGTCGATCGTTTCGACATTGGTCAGCGCCAGAGCGTCGAGCCAGGGCGCCCGCTCGGCGAGCCGGCCGAGGCCGAACGGCCCCAGCGCGACGCCCGCCAGGAGATAGCCGAGCACCGGGCTGACGTGGATGCGGAAGAACAGCGGCGCGACGATTCCCGCCGTGACCAGGAACAGCAGCGCTTCCTTGTAGATGGCGAGATCGAACGGCGCGTTCATGTCTAGGGCCCCTTCGCGCCCCGCGCGTGCGAGCGGATCGGGAGTGAGCTTAATCGATTCGCGCGCCGGCGCGACCCTTTCCTTCCCGCCCGCAAATCGCTCTCGCGGCGACGATCGCGAGCGTGCTAAAGGCGAGGTCCGTTCCAAGGGAGCCCGCCATGACCGTTCGATCGCCCCACGATGACGTCCTCTCGATCATGGCCCTCGCGCCGGTGATCCCGGTTCTGACGGTTCGCGACGCCGAAGACGGCGTCGCCCAGGCCAGGGCGCTGGTCGCGGGCGGGCTTCGCGCGATCGAGGTGACATTGCGCACCCCCGGCGCGCTCGGCGCGATCGCCGCGATCGCGGCCCAAGTTCCCGGCGCCACGGTCGGCGCCGGCACGATCACCGATCCCGCGCAGATCGAGGCCGCCGTGGCCGCGGGCGCGCGCTTTCTCGTCAGCCCCGGCGCCTCGCCGCGCCTTGCGCAGGCGGCGGCCGGAGCGCCCGTGCCCTTCCTGCCCGGAATCGCCACCGCGTCGGAGGCGATGACGCTGATGGAGCTGGGTTTTCGCGCGCTGAAATTGTTTCCCGCCGAGGCCGTCGGCGGCGTCAAATTGCTCAGTTCCCTCGCCGGGCCGCTGCCTGACCTCAAGTTCTGCCCGACGGGCGGCATCGACCTCGCCAAGGCGCCGGCCTATCTGGCGCTGCCCAACGTCGTCTGCGTCGGCGGCTCCTGGATGTTGCCGCGCCAAGCGCTCGCCGACGGCAATTACGCAACGATCGAAGCCCTGTCGCGCGAGGCGGCGGCGCTCAGGGCGTAGCGCCGGAACGCGCCGAGGACGGCCGATCCAACCACCGTCATGGCCGGGCTTGTCCCGGCCATCCACGCGACGCCGCCTGAGCGAAACGCTTGGAATGAAGCGCGACGGAACGGCGTGGATGGCCGGGACAAGCCCGGCCATGACGGAGAGGGGGCATTTTTCGGCCCCTTTGCATTTGTGGGCCTCTGTGTGACAGCGCCGTGCAAACGCGAAAAACCCCCTCGACCGGAACTCGAGGGGGCGATCAGCCTTGCAGCCGAGAGTAGGAAAGCCTCAGGCCGCCTGGGCTTCAGCCGCCTGGGCTTCGGCGCGCTTCTTGACGATTTCGCGCTTCAACGCCGTCGCGCCGTCCGACAGGTCGGCGTCGCGCGCCTTGACGAGGAAATTGTCGAGCCCGCCGCGATGTTCGACCGAACGCAGCGCCGCGGCGGCGACGCGCAGGCGCACCGCGCGGCCGAGCGCGTCGGAAATGAGGGTGACCTGGCAAAGGTTGGGCAAGAAGCGCGTGCGCGTCTTGCGATTGGAATGGCTGACCTTATTGCCGGACTGGACGGCTTTTCCCGTCAGCTCGCAACGGCGTGACATAGCGCAACTTCCCCTGAACGAAATGAGATTAACGACGACCTTGGCGATTTCGAGGGCGTGCAGGCCGCCTTGTGAAAAAGCGCCAGCGCCGCCAATCGAGCCCTGGCGTCTCGGGTCGGCGGTCTATAGGGGAAGGGTCCTCTGGCGTCAAGCGCGCGATGGAGACGAATGCCAATGAACGGGAGTGTTCCTGCCGATCCGCTGGGCGCCGTGCCGCGCCTCGAGGCGCTGCGCGAGGCGATCGCGACGCGCGCGCGCGATTGCGGGCGCGATCCCTCCTCGGTGCGGCTCGTCGCCGTTTCCAAGACCTTCACCGCCGACGAAGTGTGGCCGACCCTCGCGCTCGGCGGCCAGGCCGTGTTCGGCGAGAACCGCGTTCAGGAGGCCAAGCCGAAATGGCTCGACCTGCGCGCACGCGCCGCCGCCATCGGCAAAAGCGTCGAGTTGCACCTCATCGGCCCGCTGCAGAGCAACAAGGCGCGCGAGGCGGTCGAGTTTTTCGACGTCATCCAGACCGTCGACCGCGAGAAAATCGCCGACGCGCTGGCGAGCGCGATGGCCAAGACCGGCAAGAGGCCGCGCCTGTTCATCGAGGTCAACACCGGCGGGGAGCCGCAGAAGGCCGGCGTCGCCCCCAACGACGCGGACGCGTTCATCGCGCTGTGCCAGAAGCAATACGGGCTCGCGATCGACGGCCTGATGTGCGTCCCGCCGCTCCACGAACAGGCCTCGCCGCATTTCGCGCTGCTCGGCGTCATCGCCAAGCGCAACGGCCTGAAGGAGTTGTCGATGGGGATGAGCGCCGACTGGCCGCTGGCCGTGCAGCTCGGCGCGACGCTGGTGCGCGTCGGCGCCGCGATCTTCGGCGCGCGAACGTGAACGCCGCCGCGCTTGATTTGCCGCAAGCGCTCGATAAGCTCAGACATGAAAGCGCCGCGCTTGGGGACGGATCCCGGCGCGCGCCCGAGAAGCCCTCATGACGCCGACCCCACAAGCGATCGTCGACGACACGGCGCCGGTTCGTCCCGCCATCGCGGCCGAACGGCTGACGCGCGCTTTCGGCGATCGCGTCGTCGTCCACGACGTCAGCTTCACCGTCCGTCCGGGAGAAATCTTCGGCCTGATCGGCCCCAACGGCGCCGGCAAGAGCACGCTGGTGAAAATGCTGACGACCATGCTGCCGCCGACTTCGGGCGGGGCGCGCATCGACGGCTTGGACGTCGTCCGCGACGCGCAAAAGGTTCGCGGGCGCATCGGCTATGTGCCGCAGCTGCTCAGCGCCGACGGCGCCCTGACCGGATACGAGAATCTCCTGCTCTCCGCGCGGCTCTACCTCATTCCGCGCCGCGAACGGGAGGCGCGCATCGGCGCGGCGTTGCGCGAGATGGGGCTCGACGAAGCGAGGGACCGGCTCGTGCAGACCTATTCCGGCGGTATGATCCGTCGGCTCGAAATCGCGCAGAGCATGCTGCACAATCCCGCGGTGCTGTTCATGGACGAGCCGACGGTCGGGCTCGATCCCGTCGCGCGCCATAGCGTGTGGGACCGCGTGCGCGATCTGCGCGAGCGTTTTGGCACGACGATGCTGCTGACCACCCATCTCATGGACGAGGCCGACGCGTTGTGCGATCGGATCGGCGTTCTGCACGAGGGCGCGTTAGAGGCCCTCGGCACGCCGGCCGAACTCAAGGCGGGCGTCGGGCCGCAGGCCACGCTCGACGACGTCTTCATCGCGATCACCGGCGGCCAGATCGCCAGCGAGGGCAACTATCGCAGCGTTCGCGAAGCGCGACGCGCCGAACGCGCCCATGGCTGACCCGATCCCGGCGGCGGCGCCCGCCCCACTCGACCGCATCGCCGGCTATTTCACGCAAGTGCTGGCGGTCGCCGACACCGAGGTGCACAAACTGCGTCACGATCCCAGCGAGTTGCTGACGCGCGCGCTCCAGCCCGCGATCTGGCTGGTGCTGTTCGGCCAGGTGATGGCGCAGGTGCGCGGCCTCGGCCCTCAGAATGGACGCTATCTCGATTTCCTCGCGCCCGGCATTCTCGCCCAGAGCGTGCTCTTTTCCGCGATCTTTTATGGCATCGCGGCGATCTGGGAGCGCGACCTCGGCGTCCTGCACCGCTACATGGCGAGCCCCGCGCCGCGCACCGCTCTCGTGCTCGGCAAGGCCGTGTCGTCGGGCGTGCGCGGCCTTTCGCAGGCGGTGATCGTCTATCTCCTCGCCATCGCGCTGGGCATCCGCATTTCGTTTTCGCCGGCCGACATTCTCGGCGCGGCGGCGATGATCGTCGTGGGCTCGGCGCTGTTCTCGACGTTTTCGCTCATCATCGCCTGCATCGTGAAGACGCGCGACCGCTTCATGGGCATTGGCCAAGTGCTGACCATGCCGATCTTCTTCGCCAGCAATGCGATCTATCCGATTGACCTCATGCCGGGCTGGCTGAAGGCGATCTCCTCCGCCAATCCCCTCACTTACGAAGTCGACGCCCTGCGCGCATTGATGCTCACGGGATCGACGAGCGCCTATGGCCTCTTTACCGACTTCGCCATCCTCGCCGCGTTCGCCGGGGCCTTCACGATCATCGCTGCGCGCATGTACCCGCGCCTGACGACCTGAGGGCCGGATCGCGCCGCCGTCGCGAAAGCTTGCTATAGGACGATCTTCGCGAGGGCGGAGGGTGGCGTGAGCGAATTGATTCTGACCTTGAACGCAGGCTCGTCGTCGGTGAAATTCGCCGCCTTCGCCCGCGACGCCGCGGGGCTCGAGGCGCTGGCCTCGGGCCAGATCGAAGGATTGGGCGCGGCGGCGACCTTTTCCGCCGAATCGACTTCGGGGGCGAAGGGCGAATATGCCTTCGACGAAAGCCACGGCCGCGTCGACCATCATCTCGCCGTCGGCGCGATCCTCAAGTGGCTCCGCGAGACGCACTTCGATCGCGAAATCGTCGCCGTCGGCCACCGCATCGTGCACGGCGGTCCCGACTTCGCCAAGCCCGTTCGGATCGACGAAGCGCTGCTGGCGCGGCTGCGCCAACTCATTCCGCTCGCGCCGCTGCATCAGCCGCACAATCTCGCCGGCGTCGAGGCCGCGCTCGCCGCCTTCCCGGCGACGCCGCAGGTCGCCTGCTTCGACACGGCGTTTCACCGCAGCCACCCGTTCACCTCCGACACGTTCGCGCTGCCGCGCTCGTATTACGAGAACGGCGTGCGGCGTTACGGCTTTCACGGCCTCTCCTACGAATTCATCGCGCGGCGGCTGCGCGTGGTCGCGCCCGCCGCCGCCGCCGGCCGCGCGATCGTCGCCCATCTCGGCAACGGCGCCTCGATGTGCGTGATGCGCGACGGCCGTTCGGTCGCCTCGACCATGGGCTTCACCGCGCTCGACGGCCTGCCGATGGGGACGCGCTGCGGTCAGCTCGACCCGGGCGTCGTCCTCTATCTGATGGCCGAGAAGGGCATGAGCGCGGACGCGATCACGGACCTTCTCTACAAGGAGTCGGGCCTCTTGGGCATGTCCGGCCTTTCGCAGGATATGCGCGTCCTCGAGGCTTCCGACAGCTCCGCCGCGCGCGACGCGATCGCCTATTTCGTCGCGCGCATACGGCGCGAGATCGGCGCCCTCGCGGCGGCGGTCGACGGCGTCGACGCGATCGTCTTCACCGCGGGCATCGGCGAAAACTCGTGGCGCGTTCGCGAGGCGGCGTTGTCCGGCATGGAATGGATCGGCGTTCGCTTGGATCCCGCGGCCAACCGCAAGAACGCCGAGATCGTCAGCGCCGCCGATTCCGCCATCACCGTGTTCGTCCTGCGCACCGACGAAGAGCGCATGATCGCCGAACATACCGTGGAGACGATCGGCCTCGCGACCCTCGACGCGCGACCGTCCGCCCCAACGGCGCCGGCCGAAAGCCCGAGCGCGCGCGAAAACGGCTGAGCGGCGCGCGCGGGTTCAGCCTCGATCGGCCGCAGCCCTAGGAAATTCCGGCTTCAGCGCGCGATAGAGGCTGGCGAAGCGCTCGCGAACGCTCGCGAAAGCCTCGGCGAGCGCCGGGTCGGGCGCGGTGACGTCGGCGATATCAGGCGCCTTGCAGAGGTCTTCGGGCGCTTCCCCCGTCGCGGCGAGCCGCGCGAGGCGGGCGGCGCCGAAAGCCGGCCCGGCTTCGCCGCCGCGATAGCGCACGACTTCGCAACGAAGCGCGGCTGCGATCATGCGCGTCCACAGCGCGCTCTTCGCGCCGCCGCCGATCAGGCCGACGCGGCCGAAGGAATCGCCGGCGGCTTCGAGGCAGTCGCGCGCGTCGGCGAGCGTGAAGGCGACGCCCTCCATCACGGCGCGCGTGACATCGGCGCGCGAGGCGCCTTCGACGAGGCCGAAGATGACGCCGCGCGCGTGCGGGTCGTCGTGCGGGGTGCGCTCGCCCGCGAGATAGGGCAGGAAAAGGGTCCCGCCGGGCCCGCGATAGTCGCTCGCCGCCTCAGCCTCGAGTTCGGCGACCTCGCGCTCGAAGAGGCGCGCGGCGAAAGCCAGCGCGCCGGCGCCGTTGAGCATCGCCGCCATGCGATACCAGCGCTTTGGCAGCGCATGCGCGAAACTGTGCACGAGCCTTTCCGGCGCGGCGCGATAGCGGTCCGAGGCGACGATGAGTTGGGTCGACGTGCCGAGCGAAACGAAGGCGTCCCCAGGGCGGATGGCGCCGAGCCCGATCGCTCCCGCCGCCGCGTCGCCGCCGCCGGCCGCGACGACGATGTCGCGCGGCAGCGCGAGTTCGTCGGCGACGCCGGGCGCGAGGCGCCCGACCGGGTCGCAGCCCTCGCTGAGCGCGGGAACCCAAGCCGGATCGACGCCGCTCGCTTCGAGCGCGTCGGACGACCAGCGCCGTTCGGCTTCGTCGAGCCACCACGTGCCGGCCGCGTCGCTCATGTCCGTGCGCTTTTCGCCGGTCAGACAGAGACGCAGATAGTCCTTGGGCAGCAGCACGCAGGCGATGCGCGCGAAGGTGAGCGGCTCATGGCGACGCAGCCACAGGAGTTTCGGCGCCGTGAGGCCCGCCATCGGCTTGACGCCGGCGACGCCGGCCAGACCGGGATGCTTCTCCCAGAGCTCGCGGGCCTCGGCGAAGGCGCGCGCGTCGTTGTGCAGCATCGCCGGCCGCAACGGGCGATCGTCGCGGCCGAGCAGCACCGCGCCGTGCATCTGCCCGGAAAAGCCGATCGCGCGCACGCGGGCCAGCGCTTCGGGCGCACTTTCCCTAAGTGTCTGTCCGGGAACATATTGAATCGGCTGAGTCATTTGTGATTCAAGGGAGGCGGCCTGATTCTTTGGGGAGCCGCCGCCGATGTGGACGAAGGAAAACCGCGCTCGCTACGATCGCAGCC
>JBEKGN010000008.1:0-157195 GCA_050012775.1 Roseiarcus sp. | reverse complement strand
CGCCGCCCCCCCGAGCCCGCCCCCAAGCTGACCCCCGAAGAAGAACAACGCCTCGCCGCCCTCCAACGCGACCACGAGCCCGCCTAGCCGCGCCGCAAGGCCGCCCGCCCCCGAATTCCGCTCCGATTTGCGCCCCTTGCCCGACGCCCCGCGCGGCGCCAAAAGGAAGCCCCGTTCCGGAGCCCGTCCCATGTTGCATGTCGTCCCCGCCTTCTCGCGCATCGGCGAGGAAAACGCCTTCGCCGTTCTCGCCAAGGCGGCGGAGCTGCAGCGCCAGGGGCGCGACATCATCAACCTCGGCATCGGCCAGCCCGATTTCAAAACCCCGCCTCATATCGTCGAGGCGGCGGTCAAGGCGTTGCGCGACGGCGAGCACGGCTACACCGCGGCGACGGGAATCCTGCCCTTGCGCGAGGCCGTGGCGGCCGACCTTGATCGCCGCTTCGGCGTCCAAGTCTCGCCCGACCTGGTGCTGATCGTGCCCGGCGGCAAGGTCACCATGCATATGGCGATCCTGATGTTCGGCGAGCCGGGCGTCGACATTCTCTATCCCGACCCCGGCTTTCCCATCTATCGCTCGATGATCGAATTCACCGGCGCGCGGCCCGTGCCGATTCCGATGCGCGAGGAGAACGGCTTCGCCTTCTCGGCCGAAGAAACGCTCGCGCTGATGACGCCGCAGACCCGTCTCGTCATTCTCAACTCGCCCGCCAATCCGACCGGCGGCGTCACGCCCCGCGAGGAGATCGACAAGCTGGTGGCGGGGCTCGCGCGCTGGCCCGACGCGGCGATCCTGTCCGACGAGATCTACGGCCAGATGACCTACGACAATCATCGCCACCAGACGTTGCTCGCCTATCCCGAAATTCGGGATCGCCTGATCCTGCTCGACGGCTGGTCGAAGACCTACGCGATGACCGGCTGGCGGCTCGGCTACTCCGTCTGGCCGAAGGCGCTCTATGAAAACGCGCGCAAGCTCGCGGTCAATTCCTATTCCTGCGTCAATTCGGCGGCGCAGTTCGCCGGGCTCGCGGCGCTGACCGGGCCGCAGGACGCGGTCCACGCCATGGTCGCCGAATTCGACGCCCGCCGCGCCGTCGTCGTCGAAGGGCTCAACCGATTGCCCGGCGTGCGCTCGGCGTCGCCGAAGGGCGCGTTTTACGCCTTTCCGAACATCGCCGCCACCGGCTGGAAGGCCAAGCCGCTCGCCGCGGCGCTGCTCGAGGACGCGGGCGTGGCGACGATCGGCGGCCCCGATTTCGGCGTCTACGGCGAGGGTTACATCCGCCTCTCCTACGCCAATTCCAGCGAGAACATCCGCCGCGCCCTGGCGCGCATCGGCGATTTTCTGCAAGGCCGCGCGCCGCCGCTCTAGCTTTCCCGGAGGCGCGCTCTAGGCGAAATCCGCCTTTGTCGTTATGGGGTAATCTTTCCCGTGGATCATTCGATCATGCGAATCCTTCTCCTCGCCGCCGCTCTCGCCGGGCCAGCCATGACCGCCGCGGCGGACGAGCTTCGCCCCTCGCAAGCGGCCTGCGACGCCAAGAAGATCGGCGCTCGCGAACTCGCGGATTGCCTGCGCACGAGCGCCGACCGCGCGGACCGGGATCTCTCGGCGAGCATCGAGGCCGCCATCAAGAGCATCGAGGCGCGCCCGGGCGTGCTGTCCTCGCAGAAGGCGCGTTGGAAGCGCGCGCTCAACGACGCCGAGTCGCAATGGATCGGCTGGCGCGACGCCGAATGCCAGGACGTCGCGCCGTTCGAGGCCGGCATGGGCGCCAAAGGCGGCGACCCGCGCCTGGCCTGCATCATCGATCACGACGCCCAACGCATCGCCGACATCAAGGCGCGTTACCCCTGAGACCGGCTCGACGGCCGCCGCGCATGCGCGCCCGGCTTATGCTGCGGACGCTCGAGATAGGCGGCGATCCGGCGCTCGAAGGCGCCGGGCCGCTCGACGAAGAGCCGGGAGAACTGCTCGTTGGCGCGACGCTCCAAAGGGCGGCTTCGATGCGCGATGAGCGCGATCAGGCCTTCCGCTTCGGCGCGGGGCAATTCGGGACGGCTGCGCGCGAATTCGGCGAGGACCGCCAGATCGTTGTGATCGCCCAGCGCTTTTCGCAACCGTTGAAGCTCGCGGCACATCGCCTGGATCATCGCCGGCCACGCCGGCTCGAACGCCGACAGCTGATAGGAGAGATCGACCACGCGCGCGCGCACCGCATGCATGTCGCCGGCGTTGCGGCTCGCCTGCGCTTGATGGCCGAGCCGCCGCGCCGTGCGATAGGTTCGCCGCACGGCGAGCAGCAGCGGCTCCGCGCCGGCCGTCTCGGCGTCCCAGCCCTCGACGGACCGCGCCAGCGCGCGCAGCTCCGCGGAGACGCCGCCGACGTCGATCTCCTGATGCGCGCGTCGCTCCGCCTCCCGCTGCTCGGCGATGACGCGGAGCAGGATTTCCTGCGCCTCGGTCGGCCCATTCAGTCGCGCCAGGACGCCGGGCAGAATGTCGAGATCGCGAGCCCGGCCGACGCTCCGCCTCGTCGCGTTGAGAGCCTTGAGAGCTTCATAGGCGGGCGCGCCGACGAGGGGCGTGAACAGGCGCGACAATCCCGCGGCGGCCTTCAGCGTCCTGCGCACGTCGTGGATGCGATCGGCCTCGTCCTGGCCGGGATGCGGGAATTGATCCGCCGCGGCCAGAATCGCCTCGACCAACGCGGCGCGACAATGAAGAGGCCAGGAACGGCGCGAGGCGGTCATAACGGCGGCCGGCCGATCGCGCGCGCGCGATCGCGCAGGGCGAATTTCTGCACTTTGCCGGTCGAGGTCTTCGGGATCTCGGCGAAGACGATACGGCGCGGGCACTTGAAATGCGCGAGGCGCGCGCGGCACCACGCGATCAACTCCTCTTCGCTCGCGCTTTGTCCGGGTTTCATCTCCACGAAGGCGCAGGGCGTCTCGCCCCATTTGTCGTCCGGACGCGCGACCACGGCGGCGAGTTGCACGCCGGGATGCTCGAACAACGCGTCCTCGACCTCGATCGAGGAAATATTCTCGCCGCCGGAAATGATGATGTCCTTTGAGCGGTCTTTGAGCTGGACGTATCCGTCGGGATGCTTGACGCCGAGATCGCCGGAATGGAACCAGCCGCCGGCGAAGGCCTTGTCGGTCGAAGCCTTGTTCTTGAGATAGCCCTTCATCACGACATTTCCGCGAAACATCACTTCGCCCAGCGTCTCGCCGTCGGCCGGAACGCCGCGCATCGTCTCGGGGTCCATCACGTCGAGGGAGTCCAGCGCTTGATAGCGCACGCCCTGGCGCGCCTTCAAAGCGGCCTGAGCGGCGCCGTCGAGCGCGTCCCACTCCTCCTTCCAGTCGTTGACGACCGCGGGGCCGTAGACCTCCGTGAGCCCATAGAGGTGGGTCACCTCGAAGCCGGCCTCGCGCATCGCCGCGAGCACGGCGGCGGGAGGCGGCGCGGCGGCGGTGAAAAAGCGCACGACATGCGGCAGAGCGCGCTTCTCCTGCGCGCCCGCGCCGAGCAGGACCGACATCACGATCGGCGCGCCGCACAGATGGGTGACGCCGTGCTCGACGATGAGATCATAGAGCGCCTTGGCGCGCACCTGCCTCAGGCATACGTGCACGCCGGCCTTGACGCTGATCGACCAGGGGAAGCACCAGCCGTTGCAATGGAACATCGGCAGCGTCCAGAGATAGACGGGATGGCGGCCCATGTCGGCGGTGACGACATTGCCGACCGCCAGGAGACTGGCGCCGCGATGATGATAGACGACGCCCTTCGGATCGCCTGTCGTGCCCGAGGTGTAGTTGAGTGCGATCGCGTCCCACTCGTCGCGCGGGCGCAGCCACTCGTAGTTCTCGTCGCCTTGCGCCAGGAACGCTTCGTATTCGATCTCGCCGAGCCGGACGCCGGGGCCGTCGTATTCGGGATCGTCGTAGTCGATGACGAGCGGGCGCGCCTTGGCGATTTTCAGCGCGGCGCGGATGACGGCGGAGAATTCGCGATCGACGATCAGCGCCTTGGCCTCGCCATGGTCGAGCATGAAGGCGAGGGCGGCGGCGTCGAGCCGGGTGTTGAGCGCATTGAGCACCGCGCCGCACATCGGGACGCCGTAGTGGCACTCCAGCATCGCCGGCGTATTGGCGAGCATGACCGCGACCGTGTCGCCGCGTGAAAATCCCCGTTCGGCGAGCGCCGAGGCGAGACGGCGCGAACGCGCGTAGAATTCGCGATAGGTTCGGCGCAGCGGGCCATGGAGGATCGCCGGACGATCGGGGAAAACCGCCGCGGCGCGATCGAGAAACGTCAGCGGCGTCAAGGGCTGAAAATTGGCGGGGTTGCGATCGAGGTCGCGATCATAGGGCGAAATCGTCATGCCGGCCTCTCCCGGGGCGAAGGCGCCCATCATAACGCGCCCGCCGCCCGATGCGAGGCCCCCGCGCGAAGATCGAACCGTTCAGGCGCGAAAAGCGAAGAAACGGAAGCCGACGAAGGTCAGGAACATCGCCGCGCCGGCGCCACAGGCGACGAAGAGCGGCAATATCGCGGGCGTCACCGCCAGGCCGAGGAGCGGGGCCAGCGCGATGCAGGCGAGATAGACCGCATAATTGACCGCGAGCCCTGCCGCGCACACCATGACGTAGCGCGCGAAGGCCCGCATGAGCGGCGCCGTCGTCGCGCGAAAGGTCACGGCGCGGTTGAGCGCGAAATTGACCAGTGTCGCGATCGCGAAGGCGGGGGGGCGGGCCAGCGCCGGCGCGACGCCAAACCGCTGGGCGAGAAAATACGTCACGCCGGCGTCGACGAAAAAGCCGAAAAGGCCAATGGCGACGAAGGCGGGAATTTGGCGCTTCAGCTGCGAACCCGCGCCAACCGCGCTCGGCTCGGCTGCGCTCATGGCGGCTCTTTCTCGCGTGATCGCCATGTCCTTGCGCCCCAGGCGTTAAGTTTGCGTTAGGCCAGCATTTCGCGCAGGCCATCATAGGTCAGTTTCACGCCGATCAGAAACGTCAGGACGAGCACGGCGTTGTAAAAGCGTTCGGCGGAAACCCGGCGCACCAGCCAGACGCCGGCGAAGGTGGCCACGATCGCCAGCGGAAACAGGGTCGCCGAGGACATCAGATTGTCTGCGCTGAACTGCCCGAGCAGGAAATAGGGCGGCACTTTCAGGATATTGACGGCGGCGAAGAACATCGTCGCCGTGCCCGCGAAGACGCGCGGCGACAGCTTTTGCGGCAAGACATAGACCATCAGCGGCGGCGCGCCGGCGTGGCTGACGAAGCTGGTGAAGCCGGCGAGCGCGCCCCAGAAGATCCCCGGCGCGACATCCGCCGACGCGACCGCGTCGCGGTTGAAGCGGTCGCGCAGCAGCATGAAAATGACGAAACCGACCGAAATGAGCCCGACCGCCAGCCGCACCGCCGCCTCGTTGACGCGGGCCGCGAGCAGCCAGCCGGCGGCGAGTCCGATCAGCGCGCCGGGCATCAGAATCACGAGATTGCGGACGTCGAAGTCGCGCCGGAACGCCCAGACGCTGACCCAATCCTGCACGATCAGAATCGGCAGCATGATCGCCGCCGCCCGCACCGGCGAGATCGCGAGCGCGAGCAGCGGCATCGCGAGGGTGCTCAAGCCGGAAAAGCCGCCCTTGGACAGGCCGAGCAAGACGACGGCGGGGACGGCCGCCAAATAGAAAGTCCAGTCGCTGGGCATGGGGCCGCTCATGTCTTGCTGCGTCATCCGTCTAAATGCTAGGCCCCGCGCGCATTGCCTTCTCCCGCTGGAAGGGCCAAAATTCCTTAACGAAATTTGAGACCTGGCAGGCGCCGCGACGGGAGCGAAACGATGACGAGCCGCTACAGGGATGTCTATGCCGAGTGGCGCGCCGATCCGCAAGGGTTTTGGGCCGAGGCGGCCAAGGAGATCGACTGGACCCGGCCGCCGCGACTGATTTTTGACGAAAACGCCGGCGTTTACGGCCGCTGGTTTCCCGACGCCGCATGCAACGCCTGCTTCAACGCGGTCGACCGGCACGTCGCCGCCGGGCGCGGCGAACAGACGGCGATTTTCTACGACAGCCCGGTCGCCGCGGCCAAACGCCGCATCTCCTATGCCGAACTGCTCGACGAAGTCGCGACCCTCGCGGCCGTTTTGGGCGATCTCGGGATCGTCAAGGGCGATCGAATCATCGTCTACATGCCGATGATCCCCGAGGCGATCGTGGCGATGCTGGCCTGCGCGCGCATCGGCGCGGTCCATTCCGTCGTTTTCGGCGGCTTCGCCGCCAAGGAACTCGCCACGCGCATCGACGACGCCGAACCCAAGCTGGTGCTCACCGCGAGCTGCGGCGTCGAGCCGGGGCGGCTCGTCGAATACAAGCCCCTGCTCGACCTCGCCATCGCTCTGTCGAAGAACAAGCCGTCGTCTTGCGTCGTGTTCCAGCGCCCGCAGCACCAGGGCAAGATGGTCGCGGGGCGCGACCATGATTGGGCCGCCCTTGTCGGCGCCGCTCGCGCCGCGGGAAAGCGCGCGCCCTGCGCCGAGCTCGCCGCCACCGATCCGCTCTATATCCTCTACACCTCGGGAACGACCGGCGCGCCCAAGGGCGTGGTGCGCGACATCGGCGGTTACCTCGTCGCGTTGAAATGGTCGATGTCGGCCATCTACGGCGTCGAGCCCGGCGAGACCTACTGGGCGGCCTCCGACATCGGCTGGGTCGTGGGTCACTCCTATATCGTCTACGCGCCGCTGCTGCACGGCTGCGCGACGGTGCTCTACGAAGGCAAGCCCGTCGGCACGCCCGACGCCGGCGCCTTCTGGCGCGTCATCGAGGAATACAAGGTCGCCGCCTTCTTCACCGCGCCGACGGCGCTACGCGCGGTGCGCAAGGAAGACCCGCACGCCAAGCTGCTGCAATCCTATTCGATCGCCTCGCTGCGCACGCTGTTCCTCGCCGGCGAGCGCGCCGATCCCGACACCGTCGCCTGGGCCGAGGACACGCTGAAGATTCCCGTCGTCGATCATTGGTGGCAGACGGAAACCGGCTGGGCGATCGCCGCCAATCCCGTCGGCCTCGGCCTGCTGCCGATCAAACGCGGTTCGCCGACCGTGCCGATGCCGGGCTATGTCGTCGACATCGTCGACGAAGCCTCGCATCCCATGCCGACGGGGAAAATGGGCTCGATCGTCATCAAACTGCCCTTGCCGCCGGGCTGCCTGCCGACGCTCTACCGGCATGACGAGCGGATGCGGGAAAGCTATCTCAAGGAATTCCCCGGCTACTACAAGACCGCCGACGCCGGGTTCGTCGACGAGGACGGCTACCTCACCATTCTCGGGCGCACCGACGACATCATCAACGTCGCCGGCCACCGGCTGTCGACCGGCGGCATGGAGGAGGTTGTCGCCTCGCACCCCGCAGTCGCCGAATGCGCGGTGCTCGGCGTCAAGGACGAAATCAAGGGCGAGCAGCCCTGCGGCTTCCTCGTGCTCAAGGCCGGGGTCAACCGCCCGCACGAGGAGATCGAACGGGAAGTCGTCGCCCTGGTGCGCGAAAAGATCGGCCCGGTCGCCGCCTTCAAGATCGCGCTGGTCGTCGCGCGCCTGCCCAAGACGCGCTCGGGCAAGATCCTGCGCGGCACGATGAAGAAGATCGCCGATCACGATCCCTGGACGACGCCGGCGACGATCGACGACCCGGCGGCGCTCGACGAAATCTCCGCGGCGCTCAAGGCGAAGGGGTATTGAGGGGGAGCCCCCTTCTCCCCTTGGGGAGAAGGTGTCACGCGAAGCGTGACGGATGAGGGGTGGCGCCGAAGGCGCGCGGCGCAAGCCCGGCATGGCGAAGGATTTGCCGCAGTCCTAGGCGCGTAGGCTCCTTTGCTCGTTGCTCGCGCCTCAAACTGCAGGAATCGACCTATTGCGGACCTTCATCGCCAACAGCGGAAAGACCCTAGCTGACGTGAAGCGGAGTTATTGCCTCGCTTCAATGTAATGGCCGTGGCTGTCGAAGCTAGGCGACATGGCTTTACCGCTAGCATTCGCCATCTGATGCAGGATCGGACGGATGGTTCCGGCGCATTCCGACTGTGCGGTCGGGATGGTCTCAAAGATCACTTCGTCGAAGTGATATTGGTCCCGCTCAAGGCTTTCACTGAGATCGTAGGGCCACCAATCTGATCTGCGCGCTAAGTTGAACCGTACTCCGGCGACGCCGATTAGGCTGACAAGAAGTGCGTAGGGGGGCTCGATGCCGACAGCGGCAAGGTCATTCAGGCTCCGGGTAATCTCGTGGATGAGAACGTCGTCAAGGTTGAAGATGACTGGACTTCCGTTGTTAGGCGCAATCAGGGTCGAGGTTACGCTTTCGATGATGCCATTCCGATGGAGTTGAACGTAAGCGCGATGTTGCGTGGCTTGCGGGTCGGCATTCGAGGTCTTGAGTACACCGTCGAAGTTTATACGAGCGCCGTTTGCCGCCGAGGACCCGATGGGGACGAACGCGCGGAAGTCCCGTTCGATCTGACCTAGGGGAAGTGCCGATGTCACATCGAAGGCAGAGAGCGGGACAATATGAAGGACAAGCGTGCCCTGGTTCATCAGCTGAACCCGGGCTTGCCCAGCGGCGATCTTGGCAATGCGGTCGAGGCGGAAGTTGCGGATGCGGTCCGCGAGCTGGGGACCAGCATTGAAGAGCGTCCGGAGTTCACTGACGTCCGGCTCATACTTCCCGGCGGCCGAGCGTGCCCAAAACCGGTTGCTGCCTTGGCGGATGATCCGGTGCGGCGAGTTGTAGCTGCGGGGGACCCGAATGATGAGGACATTGCCACCTGCCTGGATCGGCACCGGGTGGAAGGCGATGTTCGCGATACGGGGTTGAAGACCGCCGCGTGCGACCTGCTCTAGGCGCAGAATCTCAGGGTCCATTGGCATGGTAAGGGGCGCGAAGGCTGTCGGGATGCCATTCGTCGCGTTGATGCCGAGCACGAGATCACCCCCCGAAGTGTTTGCCAAGGACGATGTGTCGGCCAGGAATTCCGAGTAGTCGGCATAGGCGCTACCGTAGGTTGTGCGTTTGTAGTCAATGGTGCGGCTTTCGGCAGCCCCGGCAGCGATGAGGGCGCGAAGGCGTGCTTCGTCGATTTGATGGAGCGGGATGTGGAGAAGGGCCATAAATTCGGCCTCGGTGATGGAAAAGAATATGGTGGCTATGTAGGGCCGGAACGACTGTTCGCAAGGCAGTGTCGAACAGCGCAACAAAATAGTGCGTGGAGGTTACTGCTCGCCGGAGAGATCGCCCGTTGCGTGCGCCTAATTAGCCGTCGCTCGCGTTGTCTGCTCCTCGCGCATCCGGGTCATGGCTCGGCTGATCCGTAGGTCTGCTCTCCACCCGTTGCTAACGCGAAGATTTGAGAACCAGACGCAAGATTTCAAAAATACATGGAGAGCGAGCAGCCGCGCCTGGCGGCGCGACCCCTGATCCGTCGGCCTTCGGCCGACACCTTCTCCCGCAAGGGGAGAAGGGATTCTCCCGCAAGGGGAGAAGGGAGCGCCCGCGTCAGTCGATCAGGCGGTACGCCGGCAGCGTCAAAAACTCCTCGAAGGCGGGGCTCAGCGACATCTCGGCGAAGAGTCGGATCGCCTCGGCGAAACGGCCGCCCGCGAAGGCGCCCGCGCCGACGGCGGCGCTGACCTTGTCCATTTCGTCGGCGAGCGTCGCCCGGAAGAGATCGGGCGTGACGACGCGCCCGTCGTCCAGCTTGGCCTTCAGATGGAGCCACTGCCAGACCTGCGCGCGCGAGATTTCCGCGGTCGCGGCGTCCTCCATGAGATTATAGAGCGGCACCGCGCCGCGCCCGCGCAGCCAAGCCTCGATATATTGCACGCCGACGCGGATGTTTTCGCGCAAGCCGCTTTCCGTGCGCGCGCCGTCGTGGACGCGCAGCAAGTCCTCGCGCGTCACGTTCACGTCGGCGCGCGAGACGGCGAGCTGATTGGGTCCGGGCATCAGCCGGTCGAACACCTCGCGCGCGACGGGCACGAGATCGGGATGGGCGACCCAGGTGCCGTCATGGCCGTTCGCCGCCTCGCGCTCCTTGTCGGCGCGGACCTTGGCGAAGGCCGCCTCGTTGGCTTTCTGGTCGCCCTTGATCGGGATCTGCGCGGCCATGCCGCCCATGGCGAAGGCGCCGCGGCGGTGACAGGTCTTGATCAGCAGCAGCGAATAGGCGGCCAGAAACGCCTTGCCCATCGTCATCGCGGCGCGATCGGGGGTGAGGAACGCGGGGTTCTTGCCGAGCCGCTTGACGAAGGAAAAGATGTAATCCCAGCGCCCGCAATTCAGCCCGACGATGTGCTGGCGCAGTTCATAGAGGATTTCGTCCATCTCGAACGCGGCGGGAAGGGTTTCGATCAGCACCGTCGCCTTGAGCGTTCCCACCGGGATTCCGAGCGCCTGCTGCGCGACGACGAAGACGTCGTTCCACAGGCGCGCCTCGAGACGGCTTTCCAGTTTCGGCAGGTAGAACGCCGGCGTCGCGCCCTGCGCGATCTGCGTCTTCGCGCAGTGAAAGACATAGAGGCCGAAGTCGAACAGCGAGCCCGAAATCGGCGCGCCGTCGACATGCAGGTGACGCTCGTCGAGGTGCCAGCCGCGCGGGCGCACCATCATCACGGCGGGCTTGTCCTTTAGCGCATAGAGCTTGCCGCTGCCTGCGTCGGTGAAATCGATTTGGCCGGCCCAGCGGTCCTTCAGATTGGCTTGGCCCTCGATCATATTGGCGAACACCGGGGAGGTGGCGTCCTCGAAATCCGCCATGAACACCTTGGCGCCGGAATTGAGCGCGTTGACGATCATCTTGCGATCGACCGGGCCGGTGATCTCGACCCGCCGGTCGATCAGGTCGGCGGGGATCGGCGCGACTTTCCAGTCCCCTTCGCGAACGGCCCGCGTCTCCAAGACGAAGTCCGGAAGCTCGCCGGCGTCGAAAAGCTTCTGCCGCTCGCCGCGCAGGCCGAGCAATTCCCTGCGGCGCGCGTCGAAGCGCCGATGCAGATCGGCGAGAAAGGCGAGCGCCGGCGGGCTCAGGATTTCCTCGAAGCGCGGACCCGCGGCGGCGCGAAGCTCGACCCTGGAAACGGGCGCGGAAGCAGTCATGGCGAGACCCCCAGTAAGCGCGAAAGCGCGAAGGTCTCGTCCCTATAGAAAATTTCGCGCGCCGGGGATACCGGCCCCGACAGGGTTTTTGGAAGGTCTTTTGCCGACAGGCGGGAAAAGCCCGTCGTCGACGGCTGAGGTCAGTTCCCAGGACTTCCAACCGCCCTCATGCCCGCGACAGGCGCGGAGCATGACGAGCCGCCAATTCCTGGCCTTGGCCTCACGCCGCCAGATCGCGATGCGAACGCCCGAACCAGGCGCGCGTCGCGCGCGCCCGCGCAAGCCTCTCGCTGGGATCGTCGTCCAGCGGCAGGGCGGTGCAGTCGGCCAGATCCGCCCGCAAGAGGCCGATGTCGCTCAGCTCCCGGTCGGACATCCGGCCCAGCTGGGCCAAAGTTCGCCTGGCTTCCATGACGCGCGCCGGCCAGCCCAGCGCGCGCCAGATCAGGCCGCTGAGATCGGCGCGGCGCCGAGTGGCGGGCGAGACATCGAGCATCGGGTTCTCCATCGGGCGAAAGATTCCCGTCCGCCGCCAAGAGGCTGCGCGTCGAACGGTCGAGTTGCATTAACTTTAGGCATTATGCCGATTCCCTATTGATCGGTCCAACGAATGTTTGTAGAGTAATCGATAACGAAATCGGATCGATAACCATGCTCGACACCGACCAGCTGCGCTCCTTTCTCGCCATCGTCGACACCGGCTCGTTCACCCGCGCCGGCGAGCGCGTCAACAAGACGCAATCCGCTGTTTCCATGCATGTTCGCCGGCTCGAGGAGCAGCTCGGCTGCGCTTTGTTCGTCAAACAAGGCCGCGCGGCGAAGCTGACGAACGAGGGCGAGCGCCTGATCGAATTCGCGCGTCGCATGATGCAGGTCGAGGCCGGGGCGATGGCCGCGCTTTCGCGCAAGGGTCTCAGGGGCGCGGTGCGGCTGGGCATCCCCGACGATTACGCCGAGTCCTTTCTGGCCGACATTCTCACGTCGTTCAACCGCCGCCACCCGCTGGTCGAGGTCGCGGTCAATTGCGAAAATTCGGTCGAGCTCGGCGCGCAAGTTCACGCCGGCGCGATCGATATCGCCCTGGTGACGGATCACGAGGGTCTGCAGGGTTTCGAACTGATCCGCGAGGAGCCGCTCGTGTGGGTCGCCGCCAAACGCTTCAAGCCGGAGAAAGGCGCGCCGATTCCTCTGGCGGAGGGAAGCCCGAGCTGCCTGTGGCGCAGGGTCACCGACGCCGCGCTGCGCGACCGGCCGGGCGCGACGCACGGCCTGTTCTTTTCCAAGAACTACACCGCCATCGGCACGGTCGTGCGCGCCGGTCTGGCTGTGACGGTCCTTCCGATCGGCCTGGTCGGCGACGATCTGCGCGTGCTCGGCGCGGACGAGGGCCTGCCGAGTCTGCCGCTGACCCGCATGGGCCTCATTCGCGCGCCCGGGCGGGCTTCCGAAGAGGCCACGGCGCTGGCGGAGGCGATCCGCGACGCGATCGGCGCCGCCGCGCGCAAGGCGGCGTGAGCGGGGCTTTCAGCTTTCGTCGACGCTCGGCTCGCGCGGCGGATCGCCTGCGAAGCCGCAGGCCGCGAGCGCCTCGCGCATGTGGCCGGGCGCCGGGGCTTCGACCGTAATCGCCGGCTTGTTCTTGTACAGCGGCGCCTCGACCCGGCGCGCCAGCAGCTGCAGGGCGATGTCGCCGCGCGCGCCGTAGATCGCGTCGCCGAGGATCGGCCAGCCCTGCGCCGCGCAATGGACGCGCAACTGATGGGTGCGGCCGGTCAGCGGCTCCAATTCCAGCCAGGCGATCGGCGCCTCGCGCCAAATGCCGCGCCCTTTCACGCGCCAACGCGTCTGCGCGGGCAGGCCGGCGGCGTCGACCTTCATCCACCAGCCGCGCGTGGCGTCGAGCCGGCCGAGCGGCAAATCGATCAGGCCCTCCTCGGATTCGGGGCCGCCGACGACGATCGCCCAATAGGTCTTGGCGATCTTGCCCTGCTTGAACAACAGGCCGAGCTTCTCCAGCGCCTTGTGATGACGCCCGAGCACCAAGCAGCCCGCGGTGTCGCGATCCAGGCGATGGGCGAGCGCGGGCTTGCGCGGCAGGCCGAAGCGCAAGGCGTCGAAATCGTCTTCGAGATTGGCGCCGCCCTTGGGGCCGCGATGCACCGCGATTCCCGCGGGCTTGTCGATGACGAGCATCAGGCCGTCGCGATAGAGCAGCCGCGCTCTTGTTTCTTCGGGCGTCATGGGGTCATAGCTAGGCCAGGACGCGGGGCGCGCGCAAGGCAAAGAGGATGAACGGTTGAGCGACACCGGCGAGGAAAAGCCGAAGACCGGCTTGCTGCGGCGCCTGTTTCAGCGCGGCGAGGCCGCGCCCGCGCCCGTCGCGCAAGATCTGGACGCCGCACAGCCGGCGGCGCCGGCGAAGCGAAGCTGGCTGTCGCGCCTCAAGGCCGGACTGTCGCGCTCGTCCTCGGCGATCTCGCGCGGCATCTCCGACATTTTCACCAAGCGCAAGCTCGACGCCGCCTCGCTCGACGACCTCGAGGACATTCTCATCCAGGCCGATCTCGGCCTCGGCGCGGCGACGCGCGTGCGCGAGGCGGTCGGGCGCGGGCGCTACGACAAGTCGATCGAGCCCGCCGAGGTGAAGGCGATTCTCGCCGACGAAGTCGAGCGCATCCTGACCCCGGTGGCGCGGCCGCTCGTCATCGACAGGGCGAAAAAGCCGTTCGTCATTCTCGTGGTCGGCGTCAACGGTTCGGGCAAGACGACGACGATCGGCAAGCTCGCGGCGCAGTTCGCCGGCGAGGGGCTCAAGGTGACGCTCGCGGCGGGCGACACGTTCCGCGCCGCCGCGATCGAACAGCTCAGGATCTGGGCGGGGCGTACCGGCGCCGACATCGTCGCGCGCGGCCAGGGCGGCGACGCGGCGGGCCTCGCCTTCGACGCCCTTACGCGCGCGCGCGCTTCGAGCGCCGACGTTTTGCTGATGGACACCGCGGGGCGCTTGCAGAACCGCGCCGAGCTGATGGCCGAACTGGAAAAGATCATCCGCGTGATGAAGAAGGTCGACCCTGAGGCGCCGCACGCGACGCTGCTGGTGCTCGACGCCACGGTCGGGCAGAACGCGCTGAGCCAGGTCGAGATTTTCGGCCGCATGGCCGGCGTCACCGGCCTCGTCATGACCAAGCTCGACGGCACCGCGCGCGGCGGCATTCTCGTCGCCATCGCCGAGAAATTCGCTCTGCCGGTGCATTTCATCGGCGTCGGCGAAGGCGTCGACGATCTCGAACCCTTCGCCGCGCGCGATTTCGCCGAGGCGATCGCCGGGCTGGAGCCGCAGGAGGCCTAACGCCGATGGTCGAAAGCGCCCACCACCGTCACGGCCGGGCTTGTCCCGGCCATGACGAGCCATTGCGCGCTCTTGGGAATAAAGGACATTTTGCGATGACGAACACGCCCGCCGCGCCGCCCGCCGTGCGCAAGGCGCTCAATCCCTGGCTCAAGTTCACGCTGGAGCTGGGGCCGCTGGCGCTGTTCTTTCTCGTCTACGGCAAGCTCGGCATATTCGCCGCGACCAGCGTGCTGATGGTCGGCGTCGTCGTGACGCTCGGCGTCTCCTATGCGATGCTCCGGCGCATTCCGATCATGCCGCTGGTGACCGCGGCGATCGTGGTCGTTTTCGGCTCGCTGACGCTGATCCTCCACGACGAGACCCTCATCAAGATCAAGCCGACCGCGCTCTATCTTCTGTTCGGCGGCGCGTTGTTCGTCGGGCTGGCGATCAAGAAGCCGCTGTTGAAGATCATGTTCGACGGCGCGCTGCACGTGACCGAGGAAGGCTGGCGCAAGCTGACCTGGCGCTGGGCGTTCTTCTTCCTCGCGCTGGCGGCGCTCAACGAGATCGTCTGGCGCACGCAGACCACCGATCTCTGGGTGAAATTCAAGACCTTTGGCTTCTTGCCGCTGACGCTGCTGTTCGCCATCGCGCAGGCGTCGCTGATCGTGCGCTATGAGGCCAAGAGCGAAGAGCCGGGCGAGGATTTTTAGCCAAGAACCTCGCCGTCATCGCGCCTTCCCCACCCCTTCCTCCAACACGCTATACAGCCTGCGCGCTTCGCTCGCCGGCCCGCGGCGCACGCCGAGCGCTTCGATGCGCGCCGCCATCCAGCGGACCCCGACGGGAAAGACCAAGACGTCGCCGCCGCGCACCGTGCGGCTCGGCTTGTCCAGCGAAATCGTGGCGCCGCCCCGCGACAGGCGGACGCCGCCCTCATCGACAATGCGCGCGGCGAGGCTCCGGGTCTTGAAGAAGCGCGCCCGCCACAGCCAGACGTCGACCCGGCACGTCTCGGCCGGCTCGCTCACGGGAGAACGCCTGCCGACGCGGCGCGCCGGCGGCGCCTCTTGCGACGCGCGCGGCGAGCGGGCGACGTCGGCGGCCTGACGAGAGGCGCAAGGGCCGCGAAGGGCGAGGCGGCGGGGCCAGCCGGCGGCGCCTTGGCCGCGTTCGGACGGCGGCGCCACAGGCTCGATTCGGCGGCGTCGGTTTTGCGCGCGGGCGCGAAGCCGAGGGCGCGCAGGATCGACTCGGCCTGGCCCGGCCGCCACCCGAGATCGGCCAGAAGCTGCGGCGTCAGCTGGACGGCGCCCGCCGCGGACTCGGGCGCGGCGCGAGCCAGGGCGTCGAGCCGCTCCAGCGCCAAGACCGGCGCGGCCATCCCGGCGACGACGCGCAGGCCGCGCAGAGATAACGCCGCCGGCGGCGGCGCGGGATGGGGCAAGGCGGTCAAAGCGTCCGCGGCCGGCCGCCAGCCGGGCCGGGCCAGCTCGGCGAAGACGGCGCCCACCATTCGGGCCTCCGGCGTCAACAAAGCCGGGAGAAAGAGGCTGAAGGCGCCGAAGCGCACGCCAAAACCCTTCAGCGTTCGGCGCTCTCTTTGGCTGAGGGCGCGAAGCTGCGCCTCCGCCTTGCCGCGGTCGAGCACGCCGAACTGCTCGACCAGTTGATAGGCGAGGCCGCGAGCCAGCCCCTTGAGCCGCCCGTCGGCGATGGCCGCCTTCAGCCGCTTGAGGACGGCGAGGCGGCGGCTCGCCTCGGCCGCGACATAGGCCTCGAGCCGCCGGGCGGCGCGTTCGCGCGCGGCGTCGGCGCCGAATTCGCCAAACAGGCGGACTCTCGGCGAAAACGGCCCGCCGCCCATGATCTCGCCGGCCGCCTGACCGCGCCAGAGCACCGCGCCGCTCGGCTCCAAAGCGAAGGCTTCATCGCCCTCGCTGGCGAGCTCGCCGAGCCGACGGGCGATTTCCGGCGCCACCGCCCGCTCGACCGCGCCGCGCAAAGCGCGATTTTCCAGGGCGGACGCGCCGCGCTCCGGCTCGAAGTCGACGCCGGCGAGCTTGCCGACGAGATGGCCCTCGACCGTCACCGCCCCATCGGCGCCGACGCCGCCGAGGATCGGGCCCGAGCGTTGGCTGAGACTGCGCAACAAGGCGCTGGTGCGCCGGTCGATGAACCGCTGCATCAGACATTGGTGCAGAGTGTCGGACAGCCGGTCCTCGAGAGCGCGGGCGCGGCCCTGCCAACCCTGGGAATCGGCGAGCCAGTCGCCGCGGTTGGCGACATAGGCCAGCGTGCGCACCCGGGCGAGGCGCGCCGACAGCGCGTCGATGTCGCCCTCCGTGCGGTCGAGGCTGGCGAACTGGCCTTGCATCCAGTCCTCCGGCAGGCGCCGATCGCGTTGAGTCAGATGCTCGAACATGCCCCCGATCAGGCGGGTGTGCTCGTCCTGGGTGGCCTTGCGAAAGTCCGGCGTCTGGCAGACCTCCCACAGCCGGATCAGGTTGGCGCGATCGCGGCTGCGGCGGATCACGATCTCGTCGACAGCCAATTGGCGCAGGGTGGTCTCGTCCTGACTTTCCTCGGAGAGTTTCAATCCCGGCGCCGGCGCCGGAGCGGCGAGCGAGCGCAGCAAGCCCGGCAGCGACTGGAAATCCAGTCGCGCGTTGCGCCACTCCGCCGCCGTCACCGGCGGGAAGACGTGGCCCTCGACCGCGGCGATCATGTCCGGGTCCATGTCCGCGCACTCGCCGGTGACGCCGAAGGTCCCGTCCTTGCGAAAGCGCCCGGCCCGCCCGGCGATCTGGCCGATCTCTTGGGGCTGGAGCCAGCGGGAGCGCCGCCCGTCGAACTTCCTGAGACCGGCGAAAGCGACGTGATCGACGTCCATGTTCAGCCCCATGCCGATGGCGTCGGTGGCGACGAGAAAATCGACTTCGCCGGACTGGAACAGCTCGACCTGGGCGTTGCGGGTGCGTGGGGATAGCGAGCCCATCACCACCGCCGCGCCGCCGCGCTGGCGGCGGATCAGCTCGGCGATGGCGTAGACGGCGTCGGCGGAGAAGGCGACCACCGCGCTGCGCCGAGGCAACCGGGTGAGCTTCTTGGGGCCGTCGTAGGTCAGTTGGGAAAAGCGATCGCGGAACTGGAACTCGGCGTGGGGACAGAGGCGACGGATCAGCGGGGCTGCGGTCGCCGCGCCCATCAGCATGGTCTCGGCCGTGCCGCGCGCGTGCAGCAAGCGGTGGGTGAAGACATGGCCGCGTTCGGGATCGGCGCAGAGCTGGATTTCGTCGACCGCGAGAAACTCCGTCCTGCGGTCCAGCGGCATCGCCTCGACCGTGCAGACGAAATAGGCCGGCATGGGCGGGATGATCTTTTCCTCGCCAGTGATCAGCGCCACGCTGCGCGCCCCGCGCGCCTTGACGACGCGATCGTAGATCTCGCGCGCCAGCAGCCGCAGCGGCAGGCCGATCATCCCAGAGGAAAACCCCAGCATGCGCTCCACCGCCAAGTGGGTCTTGCCGGTGTTGGTGGGGCCGAGGACGGCGACGAGACGCGAGGGCTCGCCCCGCGGCGAAGGATCGATCATTGCGCTAAAGATGGAGGACGCGGGGGCGAGTCGCAAGCGGGGGCGGGGAGGATCGTTAGGGGGTTAATTCCAAATCTCGGTGAGCGTGACTTGTCGAAAACCCTCCCTCGGCGTCATGGCCGGGCTTGTCCCGGCCATCCACGCCGTGCCGCCGCGCTTCCTTCTGAACGTCGCGACCAAGCGGCGCCGCGTGGATGGCCGGGACAAGCCCGGCCATGACGGCGTTGGGTTTGCGGAACTTTCTTCCGTGAGTCGCGCTCACTGAATCTTGGTATAAGTAAGCTGTCGCCGTAACCGCGATACGACGCAACGTTGATGTCCAGTTTGAGATTGCGCTACTCCGGTATCCCGGCGCAAACGCCACAAGAAATGATGACGGTGCATGTCCATGGGGGAGGGCATGGCTAAGATACGCACCGTCACCACGCTTAGAGCGAAGCGCGCAGAGATTCTAAGTTCGATCTCTCAATATGAGAAGCGGATTGCGCAGGCTCGCGCCGACTTATCCCACGTCAATGCATGCATCGCTCTGTTCGAAGTGACGAGCGAGCCTGGCGCGTTCACGCCCTACGTCGACACGCATCGGCTGTTCGCGCGCGGCGAGCTGATGGCGCTTTGCAAGGACACCCTCGCCAGCGGACCAAAGACGACCAAGGAACTGGCGCTCTGCGTCATGAGGGCGAAGGGGTCTCGATACTGGCGACAAGGTTCTCGCGCACGCTCTGCCTTTACGCCTTTACGGTCCTTTACGCCTTTACGCCTTTACGGTGACGCCCACCTATTTTCCCTTTTTACATGACTTCCGGAAGACAAATAGGGGTTCCGACGACAGCTTACTCAACCCCTTTTTTCCAAAGGCCTCGCCGAGGCCTGGAGCGCGTTGCCTTAAGACGGAACCGATGACGCTCGTACTTGTGTCATTCCCGCGAAAGCCGGAATCCAGCGGGGAAAGAGCGCGTCGGCCGCGAAGTCTCGATTCCCGCTTTCGCGGGAATGACACGGCCTCCTGGCGATGGGAGCGCCGCCGCTGGGGGGCATGGCGCGCGGCTGTTTTCCGACGCCAACGCTTGCTTTCCGAAAAACGAAATTCGTGCTACGTTATTTCTACAGCTTTTCGCCATGACCGCTTTGCCGGCCGTCGGGCGAGCGGGCTTGTGGGCGGGGAGCGGCCAAGAAATTTGGAGCAAAATGAAATTTCGTTTGCGGCGCTTGCAAGCCGTTGAAATGAAGCAAAACGGCCAAGACAATCCTTGGAAATGTTTGGAGAAAAAGACCCCAAATTTGGAAATGTTTGGCGTGGACTTGGCAAAGTTTGGCGGCCCCGGAAGTCTGGCGAGGGGGGAGCGACGATTTCACGGGCGAGTCGCCATCCCCTCCCCGCCGCGTCGCGAACTGTCCAATCGGAAGCCGTATGATACCAGTGGCCGAAGGAATGACTCGTCATGGCCGGGCTTGTCCCGGCCATCCCAAGGCGATTGCGAGGCAATCGTCCGCACGCCGCGGAGCTGCCGCTTTGCAATCCGCAAAACCGCGCATTCTCAAGCACTTCCTGAGGAGTCGAATCAGCCTCAGCGCGTGGATGGCCGGGACAAGCCCGGCCATGACGGCAGTCAGCATTTTTGGCTGCTGGTATGACATCGCTGGCGATTCCATCAAATCGCGCCGTGCTCTAAACGCCTACAAAGCCGTCATCGCCCGCCCGCGCCGACGCGGCGGAAAATCGCCACGCAAGGCATTGAAAACAGGCCTTCGCGCCGGAAAACGGCGCCGGCGCCCCGGCTGGGTGGAGGCGGATTGTAGCCGCGCTCGGCGAGCGCGGCCGGCGCGGAGCGCCGCGTTTCGTCGCCATCGAATCAGCGGCGCGAGGCGCGGTCGGCGCCCGCGCCTACAAGGCGGCCGCCCCCCGCCCCCTGCCCTACCCCAGCGCCTTCTCCATCACCCGCCGCAGCCGCGCGGCGAAGGCGGGGGCGTCGTGGACGGTCTCGCCCTCGGCGAGCCGCGCTTCGTCGTAGATCAGCCACGCCGCGTCCTCGACCAGCGCCTTGTCCGGTCCGCTCGCGAAGCGGCGCGCCAGCGCCAGGGTCAGGGGATGGCTGGCGTTGACTTCGAGCGCCGGCTTGGTGCGCTCGGCTAAGCGCCCATGCGCGGCGAGCATCTTTTCCAGCTGGCGGTCCGGCCCGAATTCCGGCGCCACCAGACAGGCGACGCTGTCGGTCAGGCGGTCGGAGGCGCGCGCCTCCGCGATCTCGCCGTCCAAGGTCTGCTTGATGAAGGCGATGAGGGTCGCGACCTCCGCCGAAGTCTCGGCGGGCGGCTGAGCGCCCTCTTTCAGCGGGATCGTCTTGATGTCGGCGACGCCCTGGCTGACCGACTTGAACGGCTTGCCGTCGTAGCCCGCCGCGCTCGAGACCCAGAAGGCGTCGACGGGATCGGCGAGCAGCAGCACTTCGACGTCGCGGGCGCGGAACCCTTCGAGCTGCGGGCTCGACGCGAGGCGCTTGGCGTCCTCGCCGGTGAGGTAGTAGATCGCGGTCTGATTCTCGCGCAAAGCCCCGACGTAATCCTCGAGCGTGCGCTCGCCGCCGGGGTGCGTCGTGGTGGCGAAGCGCGCGATCTTGAACAAGGCGTCGCGACGCTCCGGGTCCTCGTAGAGGCCTTCCTTGATCACCGCGCCGAAATGTTCCCACACCTTGGCGAATTTTTCCCTGTCGCTTTCGGCGAGCTTGGTCAGCTCCTGCACGAGGCGATTGGTCACGCCCTTGCGAATGGCGGCGAAGACGGCGCTCTGCTGGATCATCTCGCGCGAGACGTTGAGCGGCAGATCGTTGCTGTCGACGACGAGCCGGACGAAACGCAGCCAGCCCGGCAGCAGGTCCGAGTCCTGGGTGATCAGCACGCGCCGGACATAGAGCTTGTTGCGGCTCTTGCGCGCGGGATCGAACAGGTCGAACGGGCGCGAGCCCGGAATGAACGCCAGCGCGGCATATTCGTGCCGCCCCTCGGCGCGCCAGTGCACGGTCAGCGCGGGCTCGTCGAATTGCCCGGAGAGGCTGCGATAGAACTCGGCGTATTCCTCCGCGCCGATTTCGCTCTTCGGCTTGGCCCAGATCGCGGCGCCGTCGGTGACGCGGCGCGGCTCCGCGCCGGGTTTGTCCACGAGGTCGATCGGCACGGCGACCGCGCCGGAATGTTCGCGCACGATGCGCTCGAGGCGAGCGGAATCGAGATATTCGCCCGAAGCGTCGTTGAGATGGAGGATGACGCGCGCGCCGCGCGCGGGCGCGCGATCCAGCGGCAAATGCGCGATGGTGTAGGCGCCCTTGCCGTCGGAGGACCAGCGCCAGGCTTCGCCCGAGCCCGCGCGCCGGGTTTCGACGACGACTTCGTCGGCGACCATGAACGAGGAATAGAAGCCGATGCCGAATTGGCCGATGAGGTTGGCCGCCTCCTTGCTCGCGTCTTCCGCGGCGAGCATGTCGAGGAAGGCCCGCGTGCCCGAGCGCGCGATCGTGCCGAGCGCCTCGACAAGTTCCTCGCGGCTCATGCCGACGCCGTTGTCGCTGAATGTGATGGTCTTCGCGTCGGGATCGACGGCGATCTGAATGGCGAAGGGCCCGCCGCCCTCGATCAGCTCGGGCTTGGCGATCGCCTCGTAGCGCAGCTTCTCGCAAGCGTCGGCGGCGTTGGAGACCAGCTCGCGAACGAAAATGTCGCGATCCGAATAGACGGAATGGACCATGAGATGCAGCAGCCGCGAAACGTCGGCCTCGAAGCTCTGCGTTTTCGCGTCGTCGCTCGCCGGGAAAGGAACGTCGGTGGTCAAATTCGCCTCGTGAAAAAAAGGAAGCCTTGGCCGCACCGCGGGCAGCCGCGCCGGCGGCGTTCATATCGCCGCAAAGACGGGAGGTTTCAAGTCGCCCCGGGAAACGCCGGTCGCGGCAAAAAAAAGCGGATCGGCTGGGAGGGGGCCCGCCGATCCGCTAGCCTGCGTGGCAATTTTTCGGTCCGACTTGCCGCTCGGGGGCTGGGGGGCAAAAAACACCGAGCGAGGCGCCGAACCGAACCATCGCGGCTCGATGGTGTTTTGCCTGCCCGTTGCGGCGCCCGCTTGACCATAAACGGGCTAAACTAAGGCATTTTTCACGGCTTCGTGACCCATCGAGGCGGCCGGAAAGGGCCACGCGCGGCGAGCTAATGAACCGGCGCGGCGACCGCGTGTTCATCTTTCTTTTTCGCCGCCTTGGCCAGCGCGGCGTGAACGGCCGTTTTGGCGGGCGCGGCGGCCTTGCCGCCCTTGCCCGGCGGCGCGAGCGAAGCCGAGGCGGCGTTCTTGTCGGGCTTGGTGGGGCGCAGCGCGCCTTGCAGCGCGATCGGCGCGCTCTGGGTGTCCGCGCCCTCGATGACCGAGGGCTTGTCGCCGGCATAGGCGCTGGCGATCGGCGCGGACCCGTCGCCGGGCGCCTTATCGGGGGCGCGCGCGGCCAGGACCGGGCCCGTCCAGCCGGGCTTGGGACCGACAAAAACAGGAACCGGATCGAAATGCACGGGCTGCGTGGCCATTTCGGCGGTCATCGGCGGGCTCGATCCCATTCCCATTACGGCGGCGAAGATCGTGTTCCGTCCGGCGACGCCGCCCGGCGCCGGGGCGACCTCCTCCTCGGCGGCGGCTATGGCGGCGCGGTTGCGGCGCGAACAAATGTCCTGGCGCATATCGGGCGCCGAAAGCGCGCTCGACGACGGCAGGTCTTGGACCGCGCCCTCGCCGCCGCCCCATTTGGCGAAGCCTTGATCGAACAAATGCGCCGCTTCGATCGTGCGCAGGCGCGCCGAGGGAGAGCCGAGCACGACGACGATCAGTCGACGCCCGCCCTGCGTCGCGCTCGCCACGACATTGAACCCGGCGGGGCAGGTGAAACCGGTCTTCATGCCGTCGGCGCCGGGATAGCGGCCGAGCAAGCCGTTGTGGTTGGGAATGATCTCGTCGCCGAGCTGAAGCGCCCCGATGGCGAAGAGATCGCTGTGCTCGGGAAAGTCCTTGAGCAGCGCGCGCCCGATCATCGCCATGTCGCGCGCCGAGGACACGTGCGCCGGGTTATGCAACCCGTTCGGATTGACGAAATGCGATTCCTTGAGGCCGAGGCGACGCCCCGTCGCGTTCATCTCGTCGGCGAAGGCTTCGACCGAGCCGGAGACGCTTTCCGCGATCATCACCGCGACGTCGTTGGGCGATTTGACCATCAACATCTTCAGCGCGTTGTCGAGCGTGACCTCGACGCCGGGGCGGAAGCCCATCTTCGAAGCGGGCATGTTCGCCGCCCGCGCCGACATCGTCAGCGGCGTATCGAGCGTCAAACGGCCGTCGCGCACCGCTTGCAGCGCGACATAGGTCGTCATCAGCTTCGTCAACGAGGCGGGATACCACGGCGCGGTCGCCTCGCGCTGGAACAGCGTCTGGCCGGTGTCGACGTCGACGACCAGCGACGGCGCCGCCGACGCTTCGACGGCGCCGAGCGCCAGCGCGCAAGCCAGCGCCACGGCTTGCAGCCGATTTGTCGAAGTCGCTCTCAACGCCATCGCTCGAAGCATCTCCGCAGTTTCGGCCGGTGGCCCTCGCGCGGAACGGGCGCAACGGCGCTCTGTCGTTTAAAGAATAACGCGCGCGACCTCAAGCCGCGCGATGTCGCGGGTCACACGACATGAAAATGTTGGCGAGGCTGGGGCGCCTCGTCGGTGGCGGGGGGAAAGGCCGGCGCCAGCAGGTCGGCGCAACGCGCCGCCACGTTCGCCAAGGCCTCGGCCGAGCCGCGATCGCGCAAATCCGCGACAAGCGCGTCGACGAGCCCCTGCCACTGGCTCTGCGCGATCGCCCGCGAGGCCGCGTCGGCGGCGACGACGCGCGCGTAGCGTTCGGCGAGCGAGACATAGACGAGCACCGCGTTGCGCTCGCCCGCGCGATCGAGCCCGCGAACCGAGAACTGCGCCAGCGCGGCGCGATGCGCATTGGCGCGCCGCACGCGGAGGGGCGTCAGCAGGTCGCGCAGCGGGCGCAGCGAAAGGATCGCCATCGCCGCAAAGCAGACCACGAGTTGCGCGATGAAGATCCGCTGCGCCGAAAGCCGGGTGAGGACCAAGAGCGGCCAAGGCGTGAGCAGCCCGAGCAGCCCGCTCCACAACAGCGGCGCGAATTCATAATTGGCCGAAGCTCGCGCCAGGACGCAAACGATCGGCGCGCGCGTGCGCCGCTGAGCGGCGCTGAAGGCCGCTTCGATATTCGCCTCTTGGCGCGGATCGACCGGCATCACCAACTCCCCGAGGCGCCGCCGCCGCCCGACGACCCGCCGCCGCCGGAAAAGCCGCCTCCGCCGCCGCCGAAGGGGCTGCCGCCCCGCCCCATGCCGGCCGATAGGATGAGGATATTGCCGAGGAGCCCGCCGCCGCCGCCGCCGCCATGGCGCGTAATATAGAAGACGAACAGGATGAACAGGAGAACGAGAAACGGCGCGACGGCGTCAAGAAAGGAGGCGTCGTCCTCAGCGCGCAGTTCCGGCTTCTTCTGCCATTCCGACGAATCCGTCGTCAGCACCGTGATGATGTCGTCGACGCCGCGCGCGACGCCGCCGTCGTAGTCGCCAGCTTTGAAGCGCGGCGCCACGGCGTTGGCGATGATGAGCGAGGATGTCGCGTCGGTCAGCGCGCCCTCGAGGCCGTAACCGACTTCGATGCGCACGCGATGCTCCTTGGGCGCGATCAGGAAGAGAACGCCGTTGTTCTTCTTGGCTTCGCCCAGCTTCCAGGCGCGAAACAGCTCATTGGCGTAAGGCTCGATCTCCTCGCCGTCGAGCGAGGAGACCGTCGCCACGACCAGTTGAATGCCCGACTTGCTCTCGAGATCCGCGAGTTTGCCGTCGAGATCGGCGCGCTCGCCGGCCGAAAGCACTTGCGCCTGATCCACGACGCGGCCGGCCAGAGCCGGAAAATTCGCCGTGGCGCCAACGGGCGCCGGGACGAACGCCGCGACGGCGGCCAGGGCGAGCGCGGCGGCGACGACGCGCAGCCTCGTGGCCAGGGCGCGGCCCTCCGTTCGCAGAAGGGTTTGAAAGAGTGGGACTTTTGTCGGAAGACCGATGTCCACTTTTCCGAAATCCCGGCTAGAATTTCACTTTCGGCGCGGTTTCGGAGCCCGGCGTCGCGGTGAATTCGACCATCGGCTTGTTGGCGCGGAACGCCGTCGACGCCCAGATCACCGTGGGAAACGTGCGCAACGCGGTATTATAGGCCCGGACCGCTTCGATATAGTCCCTGCGCGCGACGGCGATGCGGTTCTCCGTGCCTTCGAGTTGCGCCTGCAAAGTAAGGAAATTCTGGTTCGACTTGAGATCGGGATAGTTCTCGCTCACCGCCAGCAGCCGCCCGAGAGCGCCCGACAAGGCGTTTTGCGCGTCCTCCATCTGCTTGATCTTTTCCGGATCGGTCAGCTGCGAGGCGTCGACATGGATCGACGTCGCCTTGGCGCGCGCTTCGGTCACCGCCGTCAGCACGTCCTTTTCCTGCTTGGCGTAGCCCTGGACCGTGGCGACGAGGTTGGGAATGAGATCGGCGCGACGCTGATATTGGTTCTCCACCTCGGCCCATTTCGCCTTGGCGTCCTCCTCGAGCGTCGGGATGGTGTTGTAGCCGCACGACGAAACGGCGAAGCCGACGAGCGCTAAGGCGGCAAGCGCGCGCAGGCGCGAAAAAAATGCGGACATAGGCGCCCTCCTTCACCGCCGCGTGATGCGGCGCATCCGACATGGGACATTGCATTCGCGGGCGACGCGCCCGCGCAGGCGCTCGCGATCGATTCAGGCGGAACGTCCGAAATTCATCCGCGCGACGGCCCCGCTGATCGACATGACGACAACCCATCCGGCGTCCGCCGCGACGGCGCCCACAAAAACCGGAGCGACGAACGCACGGAACGGGGCGACGACGCGCCCCATGGCCACGCCGCTTCGATCTCGAAGGCGTCGTTGCCATTGATGCGCGCTTCGAAGCGGAAGACGTTGACCCGCGTCAAAAATCACGCGGGGAGCGCGCGATGAACCGTCGCGGACCCGATCGCGGCGCGAACAGGCGGCGCCGCTCAGCTTCGCGCGGAAAGGCCCCAGCCCCAGCGCAGGGCCGCGTCGTTGGTCGCCGGGCCTTCGAGGAACTTGGCGATGCAATTCGCGCAGGGAATGCCGTAGGTGAAGCCGAGCACGGCGGCGATCGGGATCCAGACCTTGGCCTCGGCCGAAAGAGGCGGCGTCACGAGAACCGCCACGATCAAAATCCCCGTCAGCAGGGGGGCGGTGAACACCCAGCACAGCGCGACAATTCGCCACATCCCGGTTTCCTCCTTCGGCGGATATATATCGCATGGGCTTTTTCGCCCTTTTTTCGCCGGTAGGAATCCTACCGGCAATTTCGCGCGCCGTCAAAGCGGTTTCGCGCCCCCGCTTAGGGCGGCGCCGATATTCGTTCGCGCGGCCCGGCGCCAACCGGCGCGCTTGATCGGCGCGAGCGCTTTCTCTAGAAAGCCGCGATCGGCTTGGCGGTTTTCGCGCCTGCCCCCTTTTCACAACGAAGCAGCGTCGAAACGCCAGCGAAGGACATCACATGCGCGTTTATTACGATCGGGACGCCGATCTCAATCTCATCAAGGGCAAGAAGGTCGCGGTCGTCGGCTATGGCAGCCAGGGCCACGCCCACCTCCTCAACATGCGCGACAGCGGCGTGAAAGACATCGCCGTGGCGCTGCGGGCGGGCTCCGCGTCGGCCAAGAAAGCCGAAGCGGAAGGGATCAAGGTGCTCGATGTCGTGAGCGCCGCCAAATGGGCCGACGTCGTGATGATGCTGACGCCCGACGAGTTGCAGGCCGACATCTACCGCGACGAACTCGCGCCCAATATGAAGCACGGCGCGGCGCTGATGTTCGCCCACGGCCTCAACGTTCATTTCAATCTGATCGAGCCGCGCCCCGATCTCGACGTGCTGATGGTGGCGCCCAAGGGGCCCGGCCACACCGTGCGTTCGGAATACAAGCGCGGCGGCGGCGTGCCGTGCCTCATCGCGATCCACCAGGACGCCAGCGGCAACGCGCACGATCTCGGCCTCTCCTACGCCAGCGCGATCGGCGGCGGCCGCGCCGGAATCATCGAGACGAGCTTCCGCGAGGAATGCGAGACCGATCTCTTCGGCGAGCAGGTCGTGCTGTGCGGCGGCCTCGTCGAATTGATTCGCGCCGGTTTCGAGACGCTGGTCGAGGCGGGATACGCGCCCGAGATGGCCTATTTCGAATGCCTGCACGAGGTGAAGCTGATCGTCGACCTCATCTACGAGGGCGGCATCGCCAACATGAACTACTCGATCTCCAACACCGCCGAATACGGCGAGTACGTCTCCGGGCCCCGCATCATCACGCGCGAGACCAAGGCGGAAATGAAGCGCGTGCTCGACGACATCCAGTCCGGCAAGTTCACGCGCGACTGGATGCTCGAGAACAAGGTCAACCAGACCTCGTTCAAGGCGACGCGCGCCCGCAACAACGCGCATCAGATCGAAGCGGTCGGAGAAAAGCTGCGCGCGATGATGCCCTGGATCGGCAAGAACAAGCTGGTCGACAAGGCGAAGAACTAAAGCGGGCGAGCGGGACTCGTCCCGCCCGCGTTTCGACTGGACAGCGCCCGGCGCCTTTGCTACATGCCGGGCCTCTTACGGGGAGCGCGCCTCCCCGTGATTTCGATGGGCGCATAGCTCAGTTGGTAGAGCAGCTGACTCTTAATCAGCGGGTCCAAGGTTCGAGCCCTTGTGCGCCCACCATCGAAATCAAAGATCTAGACCGACATTTCGGTAGTGGAGTCCACCAAGGGCGCGGCGGATTGGGCCGTTGGGCGCCGCCCCGTTTCCCGCCCCCGCTTCCCCTCCCGCGCGTTTTCGCGCATTCCCGCCGCGAGCCAAGATTTCCCATTGACCTCTTTTACCTCCAATCCCTCCCTCGCCCGTGCGCTGGGGGCGCGCGCTTATGCCGAGCCGACGCCGGTGCAGGCCGCCGTGCTCGCCCCGCAGACGTCAGGGCGCGATCTCCTCGTTTCCGCCCAGACCGGCTCGGGCAAGACCGTCGCTTATGGCCTGGCCATGGCCGAGACGCTGCTGGGCGACGCCGAATCCCTGCCGCCGGCCGGCCCGCCGCTGGCGCTCGTCATCGCGCCCACGCGCGAGCTCGCCTTGCAGGTCGAGCGCGAACTGACCTGGCTCTATGGCTTCACCGGCGCGCGCATTTGCGCCTGCGTCGGCGGCATGGATGCGCAGCGCGAGCGGCGGTTCTTGCTGGCCGGCGCGCATATCGTGGTGGGGACGCCGGGGCGCCTGCGCGACCATATCGAGCGCGGGGCTCTCGATGTCTCCCAGCTCAAGATCGTCGTGCTCGACGAAGCCGACGAAATGCTCGATCTGGGCTTTCGCGAAGATCTCGAATTCATGCTCGAGGCCATGCCGGCGGAAAAGCGCAGCCTGCTCTTCTCGGCCACAGTGCCCAAGGGCATCGCGACGTTGGCGCGCAGCTATCAGCGCAACGCCTGGCGCATCGAAGTGGAGCGCGGCAGGCAGGGCCATGCCGATATCGAATATCGCGCCATCCGCATCCTGCCGCACGAGAGCGAAGCGGCCGTCGTCAACTTGCTGCGCCTCCTCGAGGCGCCGACCGCCATCGTCTTTTGCAACACGCGCGAGGCGGTGCGCCACCTCAGCGCCACGCTGACCGAGCGCGGCTTTTCCGCCGTCGTGCTGTCGGGCGAACTCAGCCAGCACGAGCGCAATCAGGCCATGCAGGCCTTGCGCAACGGCCGCTCGCGCGTGCTGGTCGCCACCGACGTCGCCGCGCGCGGGCTCGATCTGCCCAGCGTCGGCATCGTCATCCACGCGGATCTGCCGCATGACATCGAGACGCTGCAACATCGCAGCGGACGCACCGGGCGCGCGGGCCGCAAGGGGATCAGCGCGCTGCTCGTGCCCTATGGCAAGCGCCGCGGCGCCGAGCGATTGTTCGCGGAGGCGGGGGTCTCGCCGGCCTGGAGCGGCCCGCCGACGGCGGAGGAGGTGCGCGCCCTCGACGCCGAGCGATTCCTCGCCGATCCCGCCTTGAACGAGCCCGCCGCCGAGGACGACCTCGTCATGGCGCGCCAACTGTTGGCCAAGAGGAGCGCGGAAGACATCGCGGCGGCGCTGGTGCGCGTCTATCGCGCGCGCCTGCCGGCGATCGAGGACGTCTCCGACCCCGGCGACCGGCCCGCCTCTCGCGAGGGCCGCGCGCGGCCCGTTTACAGCGAGCGGCCGGCGCCGCAGGGGCGGGGCGAGCGACCCACGGCGCAGACGCGCAATTACGCCAATCCGCCTCGCTCGCGCGCCAAACACGCCCTGGGCGGCGACGGGGGCGGAGTCTGGTTCAAGCTGGACGTCGGTCGCGCCAAAGGCGCCGACCCGAAATGGCTGCTGCCGATGATCTGCCGCGCCGGCAATCTGACCAAGGCCGACATCGGGACGATCCGCATCTTCGACCACGAAACGAAGTTCGAAATTTCCGCCGCGGCGGCGGGTCAATTTGCGCAGGACATCCAGAAGCGCTCGGGGGAAAACGTCCGCATCGAGCCGTTGGGCCCTGCGGCGGAGGGCGCCGCCGCGCCCCGCGCCGGCGGCAAGCCCGACAAGCGAACGCGGCTCGCGCGCAAGGCGGGGCGGACGGGGACGGACGGGGGAAATGCGCCGCGAAAGTGAGATGCGGCTGATTCCGTGACGAGGCGGTTCATGCGCGGCATCAGGCGGTCTGCTTGCGCAATCCGGGGGGAGCCGCCGGCAAAGGCACGGTCCCCGCGTAACGGTGGATCAGCGCGGCCGTCAATATGACTCCGGCGCAAAGCGCGAAAGCGACAACCGCGATCGCGATCATCAATCCAAGAATCGCCGCCTTGCCCTTGGCGTCGCCGCGACCCTTCGCCACCGAAGCGAACATCCTTCCGACCGACTGGAACGCCGGGCCAAGGCCGTTGATGGCGCTCATCGTGTTGTGGGCTTGCGCGAAGGTATTGTAGGCGGCGAGCCCGATGTTCATCAAACCATGTTCTCGATACGCCGCGATCCAGGACTCGATCGTGATGATGAAGCCCGTGCCGAGCGCGGGGAAGATGATCGTGACGTACCAAAGGCTCAAGGCCCCGTTGAGATAATCGTCGGTGAAATAGTCGGGGTAGACGGCATGGGCCGCGAATATCATCGGGAACAGGAATACCGAACTGAAGCCGACCGCGCTCTGGATCGCGGCGCACCAGACCAGCACCCGTATCGATCCGCCGACCGCCTTCGACTCCACCCAGGCCCTGCCGCAGCTTCTGGCGTTCCACCAGGATATGGCGAAGTTCAGCGCCAGGATGACGTAGAGCCAAATCGAAACGGTTCCGTTCATGGCAGCTCCCCCGCGACCGCTTGTCGTCGACTATGAGGCGCCGCAAAGGATGCGGCAATCGCCGTCCCGCGCGACCCCGACGCCGCGACCGGCAGCGGCGCGAGGCCGATCTTTCCCGGCGTCCGGACGCGGCGCTCGCTAGTCCCTGGGCCGCATGTCCAGCACGCGCTTGGCCTTGCCGATCGAGCGATCGATGGCGCCGGGATCGACCACATTGACGCGAACCGACACGCCCACCACGGCTTTGACGTGGTGGACGAGCTCCTTGGATTGTTGGGTTCGAGTCGACGAATCGAGCGCGTCGGAGCGCGCCTCGACGAGAACGCTCATCGTATCGAGCCGCCCATCGCGGCCGAGTTCGATGACGTAATGGGGCGAGAGACCCCGGCATTTGAGGATCTGCTCCTCGATCTGGCTGGGAAACACGTTGACGCCGCGCAGGATGATCATGTCGTCGGAGCGGCCGCCGATCTTCTCCATCCTGCGCATCGTGCGGGCCGTTCCCGGCAACAGGCGCGTCAAGTCGCGCGTGCGGTAGCGGATGATCGGCATCGCCTCCTTGGTGAGCGAGGTCAGCACGATCTCCCCGTGCTCGCCGTCGGCGACCAGCGCGCCGGTCACGGGATCGACGACCTCCGGGTAGAAGTGATCCTCCCACACGGTCGGGCCGTCCTTGGTCTCGACGCATTCGCTGGCGACGCCCGGACCGATCACCTCGGACAGGCCGTAAAGGTCGAGTGCGTCGATGTCGAGCTCGCTCTCCAGCTCCTGACGCATGGCGTTGGTCCAGGGTTCGGCCCCGAACATGCCGATCTTGAGGCTGGATTTGCGCGGATTGCCGCCGACGCGGCGCATCTCGTCGAGAATGGCGAGCATGTAGGAAGGCGTCGACATCACGATGTCGGGCTTGAAGTCGGCGATGAGTTGCGCCTGACGCTCGGTCATGCCGCCAGAGACCGGCGCCACCATGCAACCCAGCCGTTCCGCGCCGCCATGGGCGCCGAGGCCGCCGGTGAACAGGCCGTAGCCGAAGGCGATGTGGACCATCATGCCGGGCCGGCAGCCCGCCGCCCGCATCGAGCGCGCCATGACGTCCGCCCACATGTTGAGATCGCGCTTGGAATAGGCGACCACCGTCGGACGTCCCGTCGTGCCCGAGGACGCGTGAACGCGCGCAATTTGCTCCCGCGGCAGCGCGACGAGGCCGAACGGATAATTCTCGCGCAGGTCCTGTTTGGTCGTGAACGGGAACTTGGCCAGATCGGACAAGCTCTTCAGGTCGCTCGGATGCACGCCGGCGGCGTCGAATTTGGCGCGATAGCGGGGAACGTTGTCGTAGACGTGACTCAGCGTCCACTGCAGTCGGGTCGTCTGCAGCGCCGTCAGTTCGTCGCGCGAAGCGGTCTCGATCGGCTCCAACCCGCTCGGTTGCGACAGATGGCCCTTCATGGCGCTCCCCGGCTTCCGCTGCCCCGCATCGCCAGCGGGCGCGGCTCTCCCGCCGCTCCTCGCGACAATCGGGGACGGTCGGCATGCTGGCGTTAGCGCGTCGCCGACGGTTGTTTTTGATGGATGTCAATTTGCGGCGACGATGAATTGGGCAGCGTCGGCCGGAAGGCGTCGCCATCCGGAGCTTTCGTTCGCCAAGGCGCTATGTCGCATTGCGCGGCGGCTTGGAATTGGCGCAAAGACAAGCGCTTGGGAGGATCGAGGCCGCGATGAACCAACGAGTCCGGATCGGAGAACCCGAAGCGGCGACGGAGATTCTGCCGCTGACGGGCAACGAAGCGATCGCGCGCGGCGCCTGGGAAGCGGGCGTGCGCGTCGCCGCGGCTTATCCCGGCACGCCGTCGACCGAAATCCTCGAGACTCTGAGCGCGTATCCCGCGAGCGAGGTCTACGCGGAATGGTCGACGAACGAGAAGGTCGCGCTCGACGTGGCGATCGGCGCGGCCCTATCGGGCGTTCGCGCCTTGGCCGCGATGAAGCACGTCGGCCTCAACGTGGCCGCCGATTCGTTGATGTCGCTGTCCTACATCGGCGCGCACGCCGGCCTGGTGCTCGTCGTATGCGACGATCCGGGCATTCATTCCTCGCAGAACGAGCAGGACACGCGCCTGTTCGCGCGCTTCGCCGGCGTGCCGGTTCTCGAACCGTCCGACGCGCAGGAGGCGCACGATTTCACCAAGCTCGCCTTCGAAATTTCCGAGGCGTTCGACACGCCGGTGATCGTGCGCTCGACCACGCGCCTTTCGCACACGCGCAGCGCCGTGCGCGTCGGCGCGCGCAAGAGCGTCGCCGCCAAGGGCTTTGTCGACGCGCCCAACAAGACCGTGACCATTCCGGCCAATGCGCGCCGCCTCCATCCCAAGGTGATCGAGCGCGAGGCCAAGATCGGCCGCTATCTCGAAACGTCGCCGTTGACCCGATGGGAGAAAGGCGATTCCCGTTTCGGCGTCGTCACCGGCTCGACGGCCTATCTCTATGTCAAGGAGGTCGCGCCCAACGCCTCGATCCTGAAGCTCGGCGCGGCCTATCCGCTGCCCGAAGGCGTCATTCGCGATTTTGCCGCTTCCGTCGAGCGCCTGCTGGTCGTGGAGGAACTCGAGCCCGCGCTGGAAAAAGAGATTCGCGCGATGGGCTTCGCGGCGGAAGGCAAGAAACACTTTCCGCGGTTCGGCGAACTCTCGCCCGAACTCGTGCGCGCCGGCCTCGCGGCCGCGGGAGCGGCGGAGGCCGCGCCGGCGCCGATTTCGTTTCACATCGAACCGATGGCGCGCCCGCCAGTGCTGTGCGCGGGCTGCCCGCACACGGCGACGTATCTGGCCTTGCGCGGCCTCGAGGCGCGGGTCGCGGGCGACATCGGCTGCTACACGCTCGCCGCCGTCGAGCCGTTGCGCTCGATCGACACCACCGTCTGCATGGGCGCGAGCATCGCCAACGCCGTCGGCATGGCGGCCGCCGGCGAAAAAAAGCCGGTGGTGGCGACGATCGGCGATTCGACGTTTCTGCATTCGGGCATCCCGCCGCTCATCGACGCCGTCTACAACAAGGCCGACATCACCGTCGTCATTCTCGACAATTCGATTACGGCGATGACGGGCGGCCAGGACCATCCGGGCACCGGGCGCACGTTGCGCGGCGAGGCGACCACCAAGGTGGATTACGAGGCGATCTGCCGCGCCGTCGGCGTCGACTGGGTGCGCCGGGTCGACCCTTACGAAGTCGGCCACATGTACCAGACCTTGCGCGAGGCGATCGTCCACAAGGGCGTTTCGGTCGTCATCTCCGAGCGCCCCTGCGTGCTGGATCCCGTGAAGATCAAGGGCTCGCCGCTCGCGATCGCGCTCGCGGGCTGCGTCGCCTGTCAGTCCTGCATGAATCTCGGCTGCCCCGCGATCGTCTGGTGCGATGAGACCTACGACGGCCGCCACAAGGTGAAGATCGATCCGGGGACCTGCATCGGCTGCACATTGTGCGCGCAGGTCTGCCCCTCCGACTGCATCCAGCCGGTGGCCTCGTGAGCGCGACATCGGCCGGTCCCTCGCAGGCGCAAGCCGTGACCGCCGCGGATAGGCCCGCCGTCGCCACGCGCAACATCATGATCGTCGGCGTCGGCGGTCAAGGCGTGCTGATGATTTCCAAGGCGCTCGCGCTGATCGGCCAGAAGCAGGGCTTGTCTGTCAAGCAGAGCGAAGTGCACGGCATGGCCAAGCGCGGCGGCGTCGTGTTCAGCCACATACGCTTCGGCGAGCAAGTGTGGTCGCCGACGATCGCCAAAGGCGAAGCGGACGCCTTGATCGCGCTCGAATGGGCGGAGGGGCTGCGCTGGCTCGATTATCTCCGGCCGAACGCGGGCGTCTTCATCGCCGACACGCGCCGCATCGTGCCGCCCTTCGCCTGCCGCAACCGCAGGCAAGGCGTGGCGACCGGTTATGCGCTGGAAACGCCGGCCGAGATCGCCGCCATGGTCGCCGAGAGCTACGCGCTCGACGCGACGGCCATCGCCACGCAACTGGGCGAACCCCGCGCGGCCAACACCGTGCTGCTCGGCGTCCTGTCGGCGTCGATGGACTATCCCGTCGACGATTGGCTTTCGACTCTCGACGCCTTGGCGCCGAGCAAGACCCGCGCGATCAACCGCAAGGCGTTCGAGGCCGGCCGCGCCTGGGCGGAAGCGGCGCGGGCCGACCCTTCCCTGCGGTTCGACTCGAATTTCTCCGGCTACGCCGCCCCCTTGGCGCAGCCGGAGGCGGTCGTCACGCTCGAAATCAACGCCGCCTGGTGCAAGGGCTGCGACATCTGCGTGAAATTGTGCCCCGAGCGCTGCCTGGCGCTAAACGCCGAACAGGTCGCGGTGCTGAAAAACCCCGAGGCCTGCACGGGCTGCCATATTTGCGAATGGCTGTGCCCGGACTTCGCCATTTCCGTCCGCACAAGGTCGCGCGAACCCGTGGTCGCCTGAATGTCTTCTTCGCTTGCTTCGTTACCCGGCAATCGCGCCTGCGCGCTCGGCGCGGTCGCCGCGGGATGCCGCTTTTTCGCCGGCTATCCGATCACGCCGTCCTCGGAAATCGCCGAAACGATGTCGCGCGAGCTGCCGCGCGTCGACGGCGTCTTCATCCAAATGGAAGACGAGATCGCTTCGCTCGCCGCCGTCGTCGGCGCTTCGCTCGGCGGCGCCAAGGCGATGACCGCCACCAGCGGACCCGGCTTTTCGCTCATGCAGGAAAATCTCGGCTACGCCGCGATGACCGAAACGCCGTGCGTGATCGTCAACGTGATGCGCGGCGGTCCTTCGACCGGCATGCCAACGCGGCCGGCGCAAGGCGACATCATGCAGGCGCGGTGGGGAACCCATGGGGATCACCCGATCATCGTGGTGACGCCGGCTTCCGTGCAGGAGATCTACACGGAGACCATCCGCGCCTTCAATCTCGCCGAGGAATTCCGCACGCCGGTGATCGTGCTTTATGACGAAATCGTCGCGCATCTCATCGAGTCGGTCGAGGTTCCCGCTCGGCAGGCGATCGTGACGGTCGATCGAAAATGGGCGGCGGGGACGGAGCGCGATTTCGCGCCCTATGCGGAGACCGACGACCTCGTGCCGGTCATGGCGCGCCCGGGCGAGGGCCTGCGCGCACATGTCACCGGCCTGACCCACATGCCCGACGGCTTTCCCACGCAAAAGCCCGAGTTCGCCTCGAAGGCGCTGCAACGCGTGCTCGACAAGATCGATCGCCATCGCGCCCGCATCGAAAGGTTCGAGACGCTGGAGAGCGAGGACGCGGAGGTCGTCATCGTCGCCGTCGGCATTGTCGCGCGCGCCGCGCGCCGCGCGGTGCAGGATCTGCGCGCCGAGGGGATCAAGGTCGGCCTGTTGCGTCCGATCACGCTTTGGCCGTTCCCGGAAGGCGCGGTGCGCAAAGCGGCCGATCGTGCCCGACGCGTCCTCGTGCCGGAGATGAACGCCGGCCAGCTCGTGCTCGAAGTCGAGCGGCTCGCCGGCGCGCGCGGCAAGGTCGTCGGCCTCAATCGCATCGACGGCGAGCCGATCACGCCCGCCGAAATCGCCGCCAAGGCACGGGAGCTCGTCGCCGATGAATGAAGTCGTCCGCGGTCCCTTCGACATCAAAGACTATCTGCGGCTGCAGCTGATGCCGCATTTCATGTGCCCCGGCTGCGGCCACGGCATCGCGCTGCGCGCCCTGCTTTGGGCGGTGCATGAGCTGGGCTTCGACAAGAACAAGCTCGCCGTCGTTTCCGGCATCGGCTGTTCGGGCCGCGTCGGCGCTTATATCGACGCCAACACCTACCACACGACGCACGGCCGGCCGCTCGCCTTCGCCACCGGGCTGAAACTCGCCCGTCCGGATCTCAACGTCGTCGTCATCACCGGCGACGGCGATTGCCTGGCGATCGGCGGCAATCACCTCATCCACGCCTGCCGGCGCAATCTCGACCTCACCTGCCTGATGCTCAACAACGAGGTCTATGGCATGACCGGCGGCCAGGTTTCGCCGACGACTTCGATCGACCGCATCACGACGACGACGCCGGAAGGCAACGCCGAGCCGACCTTCGACGCCTGCAAGCTCGCCGAAGCGGCCGGCGCGAGCTTCGTCGGACGCGAGATCACGCGACAGGCGCCGGCCCTCAAGAACCTGATCAAGGCGGCGTTCGTTCACGAAGGCTTTTCCTTCATCGAGGCGATCTCGGACTGCACCGAAATCTACGGACGCAAGAACGACCTCGGCGAATCGCCGGAAATGATCCTCAGCCAGAAAAGCGACATGCGTCCGGAGGCCTACGGCGACGTGGCCGACCAGCCGTTCCGGCCCAATCGTCTGCCCACCGGAATCCTCGTCGAGCGCGATCGGCCCGAATACGGACGCGTCTATCGCCAGCGCGCGGCGATCGAGCGCGATAGGGAAAGACGATGAGCGGAACCCGAGTCGAAATCCGCCTCGCCGGCAGCGGCGGCCAGGGCCTCATCACCGGCATGCATATTCTCTTCCGCGCGCTCGCGCTGGAAGGCAGGCGCGCCGCGCAGTCGCAAAGCTACGAGCCGACCTCGCGCGGCGGCTTTTGCTATTCGGACCTGATCGTTTGCGACGACGCCGCGGATTATCCGCTGGCGACCAAGCTCGATATGGTCGCCGCGCTTTCGCAGGTCGGCCTCGACCGCTCGCTGGCGCTCATCAAGCCGGGCGCGCTCGTCGTCGTCGACGAGCGACTCGTTCCCGACCCGCCAAGGCGCGGCTTCGATCTGCATGTCCTGCCGATCAGCGAGCGGGCGATCGCGACGGGCAGTCCGCGCATCGCCAATGTCGTCGCGCTCGGCGCGCTCGCGCGTCTGTCGCGCCTGTGCTCCGTCGACTCCCTGGAACAGGCGGTGCGGCTGGAGACGCCGGCGAAATTCGCCGGCCTCAATCTCGCCGCGGCGCGCGAAGGTTTCGCGCTCGCGGCGATGGCGCCCGCGGCGTAACGGGGCGCCTGCCGCGCCCGCCCCTCAGCCCTGCGACCTCAGCAGCGTGCGCGCCATCGCGTCGCGCCAGCCTTCGAGCCGCGCCGCGCGCGTCGCCTCGGACATGGTCGGGGCAAACGCGCGATCGAGCCGCCACGCCTCGCCAAAACTTTCCGGTCCCGCGAAGACGCCGGCGCGCCATCCCGCGAGAAAGGCGGCGCCGAGCGCCGTCGTCTCCAGATTTTCCGGCCGTTCGACCGGCGCCTCCAGCATGTCGGCGAGGAATTGCATCGTCCAATCGCTGGCGGACATGCCGCCGTCGACGCGCACGATCGGATGGATCGGCGCCGCGCCGTCCGAATCGGCGTAATCGGCGCGCATCGCCGACATCAGATCGCGCGACTGATAGCCGACGCTCTCGAGCGCCGCGCGCGCAAGCTCCTTGCGCGTCGCGCCGCGCGTGAGGCCGACGATCGCGCCGCGCGCCTCGCTGCTCCAATAGGGCGCGCCCAATCCCGCGAAGGCGGGAACGAGATAGACCGGCTGCTCCAGATCGGATTCGGCCGCCAATCGGCCCGCCTCGGCGGAGGATTCGAGGACGCCCAGGCCGTCGCGCAGCCATTGCACGGCGGCGCCGGCGGCGAAAATCGAACCTTCCAGCGCGTAATGGCGCACGCCGTCGAATTGATAGGCGATCGTGCTGAGCAGGCCCTTGGTCGAGCGCGCGATTCGCGGACCGACGTTGAGCAGGACAAAGCCGCCGGTGCCGTAAGTGGCCTTGATCATGCCCGGACGCATGCAGGCCTGCCCGATCAGCGCGGCCTGCTGATCGCCCGCCATCGCCCGGATCGGGATATGCGCGCCGGGATGGCCGGCGCCGATCGCGCCGAACTCGCCGGCGGTGTCGCGCACCTGCGGCAGCATGGAGGCGGGAATGTCGAACAGCGCCAACAGCTCGTCGTCCCACGCGCCCGTCTCGATGTTGAGGAGCAGGGTGCGCGAAGCGTTGGTCGCGTCGGTGGCGTGGACGGCGCCGTTGGTCAATCGCCAAAGCAGAAACGAATCGACGGTGCCGAACGCCAATTCGCCGTTGCGCGCCCGCGCCCGCGCGCCGGGGACATGATCGAGAATCCAGGCGATCTTGGTCGCCGAGAAATAGGGATCGAGCAACAGGCCCGTGCGCGTGCGGATCATCGGCTCATGGCCTTCGGCGCGCAGCCGCGCGCAATGATCGGCGGTGCGGCGGTCCTGCCAGACGATCGCGTTGTAAATCGGCTCGCCGTCGGCGCGGCTCCACACCAGCGTCGTCTCGCGCTGGTTGGTCAGGCCGAAAGCGGCGACGCTTGGCTCGCCGTGCGCGCTCGACGCAAGGACCTCGCGCATCGTCGCCCGCGTCGTCTCCCACAAGTCGGCGGGATCGTGCTCGATCCAGCCGGGATGAGGATAGATCTGGCGAAATTCCTTTTGCGCCGAAGCGACGGGCGCCGCCTGCTCATTGAAGAGGATCGCTCGCGTCGAAGTCGTCCCCTGATCGACGACGAGAATGGTGGAAGTCACGACCTTCGTCTCCGATGAAAGAAACGCGGGCGGAGCGGCCGCGCGCTTAAGACTACAGGCTCTCCCGCCTTAGCGCCATGAATCGGTCGAGCGCGGCGATCTCCTCGTGCGTCATGCGCAGGCCGAGCTTGGAGCGCCGCCAGACGACGTCTTCCGCCTCCTCGGCCCATTCATAGCGCATGAGATAGAGAACTTCGCGCTCGCTCAAGCCGGCGCCGAAATCGCGCCCGAGATCGGCCGCGGATCGGGCGCCGTTCAAAATGAGGCGCGCGCGCGTTCCGTAGGCCCGCGCCAGTCGACGGGCCACGCTTTCCGGCAGCCACGGGCTGGCGCGCCGCGTTTGCGTCACCAGATCGGCGAAACCCAGAACGGGGAAATCGCCGCCCGGCAGCGCCTCCCGGCCGGTCCATCCGGCTTTCTCGCGCGCCTCGACAGGCAGAAACCGCGCGAGCGCGTCGAGCGCGCGCATCGCCAGGCGACGATAGGTCGTGATCTTTCCGCCGAAGATCGACAGAAGCGGCGCTCCGCCGCTGTCGATGAGATCGAGGACGTAGTCGCGCGTCGCCGAACGCGCCTCGCTCGCGCCGTCGTCATAAAGCGGGCGCACGCCCGAATAGCTCCAGATCACGTCGCCGGGCGAAAGTTGTCCATCGAAATACTCGCTTGCGGCGGCGCAGAGATATTCGATCTCTTCGGGCGTCGCCTTGACCGCAGCCGGATCGCCAGAATAATCACGCTCGGTCGTTCCGATCAAGGTGAAGTCGCCTTCGTAGGGAATCGCGAAGATGACGCGCTTGTCGGCGTTCTGAAAGATGTAGCAACGGTCGTGCTCATAGAGCCTTCGCACGACGATGTGCGAGCCCTGCACGAGGCGCGTGGCGGCGGGCGCTCGCTGGCCGCAGATTTTCGACAGGACTTCGCCGACCCAGGGGCCGGCAGCGTTCACGAGGATGCGGGCGCATTTGACGTCGAGCCGGCCGTCGCGCTGGTCCTGCGTCGTCAGGCGCCAGAAGTCGGCTCCGCGCTCGGCCGAGACCGCCTTGGTGCGCGTCGCGACGACGGCGCCGCGATCGGCGGCGTCGCGCACGTTGAGCGCCACCAGGCGCGCGTCCTCCACCCAGCAGTCCGAATACTCGAAGCCGAGGCGAAACGCGCCGGGGCGGAGCGGACGGCCGGCTCGGTCCGTCGCCAGGTCCAAGGTCCGCGTCGCCGGCAACAGTTTGCGCCCGCCCAGGTGATCATAAATGAACAGGCCTGTCCGCAACAGCCAGGCCGGACGCAGGCCTTCGCTGTGCGGCAGCACGAAACGCAACGGCCAAATGATGTGCGGCGCGATGCGCCAAAGGACCTCGCGCTCCATCAGCGCTTCGCGCACGAGCCGGAATTGGCGGTGCTCGAGATAGCGGAGCCCGCCATGGATCAGTTTGGTCGAAGCGCACGAGGCGCCGCTCGCCAGATCGGATTGCTCGCAAAGATAGACGCGCAATCCGCGCCCCGCGGCGTCGCGCGCGAGGCCGCAGCCGTTGACGCCGCCGCCGATGATGGCGAGATCGTAGGCGGCGTCCGCTCCGTGATCCCAGGGATTCATCGCGGGGCATTCGCCTCGATCATGAAATCACGCCATGCGACGGCCGTTTCGCGACCGAAATCGTGCGCATCATAATCCCTAGCGATCGCCGAGCGGCGGCCTGTTCCCCCGCCGGATCGGCGCCGCCCGCGCCCGGCTCACGCTCCGGCCGGCGCGAACGCAATCAAACACGAGACAGGGAACGGCGCCATTCTCGCGCTCCGAGGCGCCCGCCACGGGGCGTCGGCCGCGACGCCGAAATTGGCCTCGGCGAGATCGAGCGCGCGGGCGATCAAGGCGAAGAGAGGCGGCCGGCGCCGGGCGCGCTACCCCCGCGCCCGAACGGTCGGGGCCGGCGGCGAGATCGGTCGAAGTCCGGCCTCGCTCCGCCCCAGCATCGTCACGCGGCTTCTTCGATCGCCGCGTCTTCGCCGTCGGCGGTCTCGGACTTCGCTCCCCGGCGCTGAGCCTTCTTCAACTGCGCCTCGATCACCTTCAAGGCGTCGATTTCGCTCAGTTTCTGCACCGCGGCGATTTCTCTCATCATTCGGTCCAACGCCGCTTCGTAGAGCTGCCGTTCGGAGTACGACTGCTCGGGTTGGGCGTCCGATCGATAGAGATCGCGCACGACCTCCGCGATGGCGTTGATGTCGCCGGAATTGATCTTGGCTTCATATTCCTGCGCGCGCCGCGACCACATCGTGCGCTTGATCCGCGCTCGGCCCGTCAAAATATCGAGAGACCTCCTGGCCACGTCCGGTTCGGAAAGCTTTCGCATTCCGACGCCGACCACCTTCGAGGTCGGAACGCGAAGGGTCATCTTGTCCTTCGCGAAGTTGATGACGAAGAGTTCGAGCCGAAACCCCGCCACTTCCTGATCTTCGACCGCCACGATCTGCCCGACGCCGTGCGCGGGGTAGACGACGAATTCGTTCAGCTTGAAGCCTTGGCGATGGCTCGACGACTTCACCGGCTTTGGCGCCGAACCTTCCTCGTCGCGCTCAGGCGCGTTGTCGGATGGGCCCGGCCTGGACGCCTTGGCCGCGATCGGCGCCCGCTTCGCAAGAGGCAGGGCGCTCGCCTTGGCGATCGGGGGCGCCGCCGGCGCCGGCGTTTCGCGCGAGACCTTGGCCTCGATCGCGCCCGCCGGCTTTTGGCCGAGCGCTTTGGACGATTCTTTTGCTTGGTTTTGGCTAACTTGCAATTTCACATCCACCGATTTACCGGGCTTCGCCGCCGTCGCGGGCAGCGCGCGCGCCGAGACCTTAGCCGCTCGAGTTTTCGCCGTCGCGCTCACGCTCTTCGACGCTTTAGTGGTCTTGGCCGAAACGCTGGAGCGCCGCGCGCTTGCGCTCTTGCCCGACTTCGCCTTTGCGGACCGCGCGGCCTTGCTCTTCGCCGCGGACCGGGACGGCCGCGAGGCGGGAGCGCTGGCGACGGCTTTGCGCTTGCGGGACGGGGACGATCTGGCGGACGCCTTGGTTTTCTTCGAAACGGTCCTGGACGATTTCTTGCTCGCCTTCTTTCGCGCCGCCATGGCCCAAACTCTCCAAACACAGGACGATTCGCTGCCGGCGCAAATCCACGACGCCGGGGTCGATCGCCCGATTGTCAACGCAGTTCGCCCTCGAATTCAGCGCTTCGAGGAACAAGATAATCACGCAGGGGGCCTAAAACACCCCATTAATAAATCCTTTAGCACAAATTTCTCGAAGAATCAAAAACGACAGAGCGATAGCGTTAACTCGCGCTTCGGCTGCCTAATTCCTAGGCGAACCCTCTTCCCTGGGAGAGCCTTAATCGCCTTCGCCCGGCTTTGGCGAGAAAAACTCACCGTATTTTCCGGACCGTCCGTCAAACTCCTTCCCGTCGGCCGGCGGCTCCTTCTTCGTCGTTATATTCGGCCAAATCTTCGAGTATTCCGAATTTATACGCAGCCAGGACTCCAGACTCGGCTCCGTGTCGGGCTTAATTGCCTCGGCCGGACATTCCGGCTCGCAAACCCCGCAATCAATGCACTCGTCGGGATGGATGACGAGCATATTTTCGCCTTCGTAGAAACAATCGACGGGACAGACCTCGACGCAATCCATGTATTTGCATTTGATGCAGTTTTCGACGACCACATATGTCATAGAATTGTCCCTTGCCCGATCGAACGCCGACGGCGACGGCGACTCACCCAACGCGCGGGCCCTTGTCCCCGGCGAAAACGCTACAGATAGCAACCGCGCGGCGACGATAACATCCGCTGGCCGTGGCGATCAATTACCGCATTGCGGCGTCGCCGGCGAGGCCCGCGCAATTCCCAAGTTATCCATGTCCTTTCCAGCCCGGTTGGCGACCGACTCGCCCTGAGCGAGTCGGCGTGGGCGGCGTGAAGCTCTCTATTTCGTCGTGTCGCGCGACTTCAGCAACGGCTTGAGATCGAGCAATTTCGCAAACGGCGAATCGAGATTTACGCTCGGCTTGCGTTGTTCCGGCGGGGGAGGGCGCGGCCGCGCCTTGTCGGCGCTCGGCGGCTCGGCGGCTCGGCTGTCGTCGTTTCTCGAACCTTTGGACGAATCGCGGCGCCAGGAGGGACGACGCGCTTCGCGCGCCGGCTCGGCTGGAGGCCTTTGGGCGCCGCCGGACGGATTTGGATCGGCCGGTCGCGCCCCCTCGGGCTGCGTCTGGCGGGGCCCTCCCGCATGACGCCGATCTCGCCAGGGCTTTCGCGGCTGGGCCTCTTGCGGCTGGGCGTGTCCCTCGGCGGGCGCCGCCGCCTCGCCGCCCCGCAACGGTCGGCGGTGGTCCCGACCGGCATGGCGCGCCCGCCGCGGGGCCGGCCGCCAAATTTCGATCAGCTCGTCTTCGACCGGCTTTTCTTCCTCGGCGGGCGAGACGCCCTCTTGAGCGTCGCCCGCCTGAGCCGCGGCGGCAGGCGTCGCGGCCGCGCCCTCGTCGCCGTCGTGAGGGGCCGAGCCTTCCGTCGACGCAGTTTCGCTCGGCGCCGACTCGTCGGCCGCGGCGGAAGGCTGAGGCGCGGTTTCCCCGGCGGACGTCGTCTGCGCCGCGTCCGTCGCCGTTTCGGGCTGTCCGCTCTCCTCGTTTGGCGCCGCGTCCGTCGCCGCGTGGAGCGGTCCGCTTTCCTCGTTTTGCGCCGGCGGCGGCGGCGCGGCGGCGCTCGCCTCGGCGGCGGTTTTGCGCGCCGCAACGAGAAACTCCGACTTTTTCACCTTGTGGCTGGCAAAACCGAGAGAGCGCAGAATCGAGGCGAAATGTTCGCCCGAACAGCCTGTCAAAGACGTCATCTGATTGGTGACGACAAATCCCTCGCCGCCTTCGTCCGTCGCGGCGCCCGGTCCGGACTGCCCGTGGCGCGGCAGGGCGGCGCGGATCAAATCCGTCAGTCGCTCGACGATATCGACGCGAACCGCGCGATCCCCGCAAAGGCGGAAACCCGCGACGCGATAGACTTCTCCCGAAGCCGGAGGCTCCACCGCGAACGAGGTTCTTCCCGACGACGCGAAATGCAACAGGCGCTCGGCGACCGCTTCCTTCTCCGCGTCCGCGCGACGCAGCGCCCAGAGTTGCGTGCACAGGGTCCGAGACGCGGGCTTGAGGAGAGCCGGGACGTAGATGTAAAAGGCGCCGAAGCGCACGCCGATCTTTCTCAGCGCGCCGCGCGCGTTCTGATCGAGCGCCTTCACTTGCGCCTTGACGCGTTCGCGCTCGAGAACGCCGAGCGATTCCGAGAGCTTGACAGCGAGATCGCGCACACCCTCCGGAACGGATTCAGGCTCGGCCAGCAAGAATAGCGGGCCGAGCGCCTTGCGCACGTGCGCGACCAGCCAAAGCGCGACGCGTTGTTGCACCGCTTCCCTGCCCTCCGACGACAGCGCCTCGTCCGCGAGGATGATGGCCCTCGGCTTCAGCGCCTCTTCGCCGGCGGCGAGCTTGGCGACGGGATCGCCGAGCCAGCGGATCGTGCCGTCGTTGGCGAGCACGAGCGCTTCGTCGACGGCCTCGGCAAGGCGCGTCGCGCGCGCCGCGAACTCCTTCGCCAGTTCGAGCTTGCGCGTTTCGTCGTCGAGCGGGTTGGCCTCGGGTTCCTCGTTCGCGACGGCCAAGACTTGGTTCGCGACGGGCAAGACTTGGAAGCCGCGAATGTTCGTCAGGTCCAAGGCCCGCGCGGGCGGCGCGCCGGCGGGCGCATCGCTGTCCTGCGTCGCTTCTGCCTCTGCCATCGCGCTTCCTTCGAAATCGTCGGCTTCAATCGCCGGCCCGCCGTCCGTGGAGCCGTTGCGATCCAGTGGGCGACCCCAACACGGCGAGGTTCTTTACCTGACCGTTCGGGCGCTGCCAATGCCGGGGCGTTCGATGGCCGGGCTGGGCAAACTCGGGCGACGGGCCTTTGGAGCCGTCCACCTCTTGGAGAGCGTCTTTTCCCCGCCGGCGGGAACCCATCGCGGCGAATTGGCGCGCAGCTCGGCGAGAGCCGTCCCGGCCGGCGGCGAAGAGCCTGATCCACGGCCGAAAAATCCCGCCTACGCGAAACGCAATATTCGGGATAAAGGCGTCAGTCTGCGATTCGGCGCTATTCTTCCCATCGGTGATTCGAAGCCAAGGCATGTACCGAAACTTCATTTCCGTAGGCGGCTTCACCGCGTTGTCGCGGCTGACGGGATTCGCGCGCGATCTCATGATCGCGGCGATTCTGGGCGCCGGCCCCTTGGCCGACGCCTTTTTTGTCGCCTTGCGCCTGCCGAACCAATTTCGCGCCATCTTCGGCGAGGGCGCGTTCAGTTCGGCCTATGTGCCGACCTATTCGCGGGTGCTGGTCGCCGAAGGCGAGGAAAGCGCGAAGACTTTTTCGAGCCGAATTTTCACACTGCTGCTGATCTCGCAATTGGCGCTGCTGGCGCTGGCGTATTTGTACACCACGCAACTCGTCGAACTCATCGCTCCGGGCTTCGAGAAGGATCCGCAGAAATTCGCCTTCGCCGTGGGCATGACGCGCATCACGTTTCCCTATCTGGCTTTCATAACGCTCGCGACTTTGCATACGGGAACCCTGAACGCGCATGGGTTTTTCAGCATGGGGGCCTTCGCCCCGGTCGTGCTCAATCTCTTTGTCATGGGATTTCTCGCCCTCGCTTTCCTGTTTCCCGACGCCGGCGTCGCCGCGAGTTGGGGCGTCGCCGCCTCGGGCCTGGCCCAACTCCTCTTGCTGATGTTCGAGGCGCGTCGGCGCGGCGTTCTCGAGCGCTTGGCCATCCCGAGGTTCGACCGCGACGTTCGGCAGTTCTTCACCGCCCTGGGACCGGCGGTCATCGGCTCCGCGGGCCAGCAGATCGCCATCCTGGCCGATACGATCCTGGCCTCGATCCTGCCCACCGGCGCCGTTTCCTCGATCTATTACGCGGAGCGCCTCTACCAATTGCCCCTAGGGGTCATCGGCGTGGCGGCCGGAACCGTGCTTCTGCCGGAGATGAGCCGCCGGCTCGCGGCCGGCGACGTCGAGGGAGCGGCCGGCGCGCAGAACCGATCGATCGCGCTCACCCTCGCCCTCACCGCGCCCTTCCTCGTCGCGTTCCTGATCTTGCCCGATGAGGTCGTGCGCGGCGCATTCCTGCGCGACAAGTTCGACGCCGACGCCGCGCTGAGGTCGGCCGCCGTGCTCGCAGCCTATGGGCTCGGCCTGATCCCGATGGTCCTCATTCGCTCCGCCGTCGCGGGCTTCCAGTCCCGCGGCGACACGACGACGCCGATGCTGTGCTTCTTCGCCGGGCTCGCGGTCAATCTCGCGCTCAAGATCGGCCTTTACCGCATTCACGGCGCCGTCGGCCTCGCCATGGCGACGGCAGCCGGCGCCTGGATCAATTTCGTCCTGCTCATCCTCATGGGCCTGCGCCGCCGCTGGATGCGGCCCGACGCCAAGCTGATCGAAAACGTCGCGATAACGACGTTCTGTTCGGGCGCCGCCGCGATGGCGGCCCCGTATTTGTATAGTGAGGTCGATGGGTTCGTTCATCGTTTCCATTTCATGAGAAACGAACTCGACATCGCGCTGACCGGCATTGCCGCGATCGTTGTTTACGCGATGATCTATATGCTGGCGTCGCTCGTCTTTGGACGCTCGTTGAGACGACAATTGCTGTGAAATCGTCGCGGCGCGCGCGGCGATAAAAGGTCGCGCCCGCCCCGATGCGCTTGTATCGTCCGGCGGGGAATTCATGATAGGTCGTCGGCCGCCGACGCTTTTGCGCCGCGCTCACGCCTTCGTTCGCGCCGCCGAATGCTATCGGCCCGATCGTCTTGCTCTGGGAGAAGCCATGTCGCGCCGCTCGATCGTCATCGTCGGAGCCGGTCACGCGGGCGTTCAGGTCGCCGCGAGCCTGCGCGAAGAGGGCGGCGCGGACGAGATCGTCCTGCTTTCGGGCGAAGCGGAATTGCCATACCAGCGCCCGCCGCTGTCGAAGGCGTTTCTCAAGGGAGATTTGGATCTCGCCGGCCTGCCGCTGCGCGCCGAACAGTTTTATCGCGAGCGCGATATCGATCTGCGCCTCGGCGAACGGGCCTTGCGCATCGACCTGCGCTCGAAGCGCGTCGAGCTTTCCTCGGGCGGGGCGGCGCCGTTCGACCATCTGATCCTGGCAACCGGCGCCCGGCCGCGGCCGCTCGACGTCCCCGGCGCCGATCTCGGCGGCGTCCTCGGCCTGCGCAACATCGTCGACGCCCAAACGATTCGCCAGCGGCTGGGGCCGGGTCGCCGCGTCGTCGTCATCGGCGCAGGATTCATCGGCCTGGAAATCGCCGCCACCGCGTTGGCCCTGGGCGGGGAGGTCGCCATCGTCGAGATCGCCGATCGCCCGCTGGGGCGCGCCGTTTCTCCGTTGACGTCTTCGTTTTTCCTCGAGGCTCACCAGGCGTTCGGCGCGAAGTTCCGCTTCGGCGTCGGCGTCGCCTCGATCGAGGGATCGTCGGGAGAAGCCGAAGAGGTGGTCCTGTCGAACGGCGAGCGCCTTCGCGCGGATGTCGTCATCGTCGGCGTCGGCGTCTTCGCCGAGGATCGCTTGGCGCGCGAAGCCGGCCTGACCTGCGCCAACGGAATCGTCGTCGACGAATGGCTCGCGACTTCCGATCCCGCCGTTTCCGCGATCGGCGACTGCGCGCAATTTTCGCACGCCTCGCTCGGCCTGCCGCTGCGTCTCGAATCGGTCCAGAACGCCACCGACCAGGCGCGCTGCGTCGCCCGGCGACTGACGGGCAAGGCCGAGCCCTACGCCGCGACGCCCTGGTTCTGGAGCGACCAGGGAGACCTCAAACTGCAGATCGCCGGCCTGTCGCACGGGGTCGATCGCTGGGAGCTGCGCGGCGACCCGAAATCGCGCGCCTTCGCGGCTTTCGGCTTTCGCGGGCCGGCGCTCGCGACGGTGGAGACGGTCAACCGCGGCGCCGAGCACATGGCGGCGCGGCGAATCATCGCCGGCGCCCTGCCCCTCACGCCCGAGCAGGCCGCCGATCCGCAATTCGATCTGCGCAAGCTCGCGCTGTCGTCGAAAGCTTGAGGCGCGCCCGGCGCCGCCTCAGATCGACCATTTGAGCGCTTTGCCGATCTCCCCGACGATGCCGCGGCGAAACAGCAAGACGCAAGCGACGAAAACGGCGCCTTGGATCACCGTGACCCATTGGCCGTATTGCGCGAGATAGTTCTGCATGGAAACGACGACGAGCGCGCCGACGACCGGGCCATAGAGCGTGCCCATGCCGCCCAGCAGGGTCATCAGCACCACTTCGCCGGACATGGCGAAGCCGACATCCGTCAAGGAGGCGTTTTGCACCACGATCGCCTTGGTCGCGCCCGCGAGCCCGGCCAGCGCGGCGGAAAGAACGAAGGCCGCCAGCTTGTAGCGCGCGACGCGGTAGCCCAGCGAAATCGCGCGCGGCTCGTTCTCGCGGATCGCCTTGAGAATTTCGCCGAACGGCGAATTGACCGTGCGATAGACCGCCAGAAAGCCGAAAAGGAATATCGCCGCGGTGAAGAGATAAAGCGCCGTCGGCTTGGACAAATCGATCAGGCCGAAGACGTAGCCTTGCGGAACCGCCTGGATGCCGTCCTCGCCGTGGGTGAACGGCGCCTCGACGCAGAAGAAATAGATCATCTGCGACAGGGCCACGGTGATCATCGCGAAATAGATGCCCTGCGAGCGAATCGAAAGCGCGCCGGCGATCAGGCCGAGGAAAGCCGAGCAGGCGACGCCCACCAGGATCGCCAGCTCGGGCTCGAGCCCCCAGACCTTGGCGGCATGGGCGCAGACGTAGCTCGCCGATCCCAGGAACATCGCGTGGCCGAAAGACAGCAGCCCGACATAACCGATCAGCAGGTTGAACGCGCTGGCGAACAGCGCGAAGCAAAGCGCCTGCATGACGAAAAAGGGATAGGCGACGAACGGCGCAACGCCGATCAAGACCAGCATGATCAGAAAGGCGACGCCGAATTCGCGGCCCTCGCGCGTGAACGGGTTTGTCGGCGCCGCGACCGGGTTTGTGCTCATCTTATGCGACTTTTCCAAAGAGACCCGCCGGTTTGATGAGGAGGACGATCGCCATGATGACGAAGACGACGGTGTTCGACGCTTCCGGATAGAACACCTTGGTCAGGCCTTCGACGACGCCGAGAACGAAGCCGGTCACGATCGATCCGAGGATCGAACCCATGCCGCCGATCACCACCACCGCGAAAACGACGGCGATGATGTCGGCGCCCATGCCGGGGCGGACCTGATTGATCGGCGCCGCGAGCACGCCGGCCAGCGCGGCCAGCCCGACCCCGAATCCGTAGGTCAGCGTGATCATCCGCGGCACGTTGACGCCGAACGCGCGCACGAGAGCCGGGTTTTCCGTCGCCGCGCGCAAATAGGCGCCGAGCTTCGTCTTCTCGATGGTGAACCAGGTCGAAAAACACACGAACGCCGAAAACACGATCACCCAGGCGCGATAGTTCGGCAGGAACATGAAGCCGAGGTTGCGCCCGCCCGACAATTCCGGCGGGATCGCGTAGGGCATTCCGGACGCGCCGTAAAAATTCTGAAACAGGCCCTGGATCACCAAGGCCAGACCGAAGGTGAGAAGCAATCCGTAGAGCGGATCGAGGCCCCTCAGCCGATACAGAAGCGTGCGCTCGATGACGGCGCCCAGCGCGCCGACGATCAAAGGCGACCCGATGAGCGCCCACCAATAATTGAGACCCAAGCCGTGCAGAAGGAAATATGCGCCGAACGCGCCGACCATGTAGAGCGCGCCATGGGCGAAATTGACGATGTTCAACATGCCGAAAATCACGGCGAGGCCGAGGCTCAACAACGCATAGAACGAGCCGTTGATGAGCCCGATCAGCAGCTGTCCATAAAGTTGCTGCGTCGTAATGGCGTGCCCGAGAAACATCGTCTCAACTCTCCTCGGTCGATTGCGACCCGGCGCGAATCCGGGCGGGGAAAGGCCCGCGGCGCGACACGCGCGGCGCAATCGCGCCTGGGTCGGCGAAGATCGCCGGCGCCGGCCGCAAACTCGCGAGGTTCGTGTGCGGACCCCAGCTATTCACGCGCATCCTCCCCATGGGACTTTCATCGATCGAGGCGGGTCAAACGCCGAGATATTCGTGCAGCTTCTGCATATTCGCGCTCAACTCGGAATTGGCGAAGGCGTCGATGACCCGACCGTGCTCCATGACGAAATAGCGGTCGGCGACCGTCGAAGCAAAACGGAAATTCTGCTCGACCAGCAGAATCGTGAAACCCTCGCGCTTCAGTTCGGCGATCGTGCGCCCGATCTGTTGAATGATGACCGGCGCCAACCCTTCGGTGGGTTCGTCGAGCATCAGGAACTGCGCGCCGGTGCGCAGGATTCGCGCGATCGCCAACATCTGCTGTTCGCCGCCCGACAGCTTGCCGCCGCCGCTGTTCAGACGCTCCCCGAGGTTCGGGAACAGCGCGAAAATGCGTTCGAGCGTCAGCCCGCCCTCTTTCGTGATCTTCGGCGGCAGCATGAGGTTTTCGCGCACGCTCAGGCTGGCGAAAATGCCTCGCTCCTCGGGACAGATCGCCACGCCGAGCCGCGCGATTCGATCCGAGGACAGGCCGACCGTCTCCCTGCCTGCGATCTTCGCCGAGCCGCTGCGCTTGGCGACGATGCCCATGATCGACTTGAGCGTCGTCGTCTTGCCCGCCCCGTTGCGCCCGAGCAGCGTGACGACCTCGCCCGGCCGAACGTCGAAATCGACGCCGTGCAGAATGTGCGATTCGCCGTACCAGGCTTGCAGACCCGCGACGGCGAGCAGCGGCTGCGCCGCGGCGGGCTCCGCGTTGCCCGCGGCCCTGGAGAGCTCAGCCATTGCCGACCCCGAGATAGGCCTGCTTCACTTCGGCGTTTTCCGACACGGTCTTGTAATCCCCCTCCGCGAGCACACGCCCGCGCGTCAGCACGGTAATGCGATCCGACAGGTTCGCCACCACTTGCAGATTGTGTTCGACCATCAGAATCGTGCGATTGGCGGAAACGCGCCGGATGAGGGCGGCGATGCGCTCGATGTCTTCATGGCCCATCCCCGCCATGGGCTCGTCGAGCAACAGCATTTCCGGATCGAGGGCGAGCGTCGTCGCGATCTCGAGAGCGCGTTTGCGGCCATAGGAAATCTCGACGGCGATCGAACCGGCCCAATCGGCGAGCCCGACGTCGGCGAGCAGCGCCATCGCCCGCTCGTTGAGCGGCTCTAGAACCCGCTTCGAACGCCAGAAATCGAACGAGTCGCCGCGCTTGCGCTGCAACGCGACGCGGACGTTCTCCAGCGCGGTCAAATGCGGAAACACCGCGGAAATCTGGAAAGAGCGGACCAGCCCCAAACGAGCCACGTCGGCCGGCCGAACCCCGGTAATGTCGCGGTTGTTGAAAAAGATACGGCCGGAGGTCGGTTTGACGAATTTCGTCAGCATGTTGAAGCAGGTCGTCTTCCCCGCCCCGTTGGGCCCGATCAAGGCGTGGATCGAGCCGCGCTTGACCCTGAGGTCGACGTCGCTCACCGCGGCGAAGTCGCCAAAAGACTTGCCCAGGCGCTCGGTGACAAGGATATAGTCCTCGCTCATCGCCGCCGCCCGCCCGCCCGCATGCCCGTCCGCCCCCAATTGCCGTTTCCCCAAACTCAATATTTTGTCGCCGTCATTGTACGTTGTCGCCGTCATTGTAAAGCCCGAACCTTGGGCGCCGCGACCAAACGCCCGCGATCGCGCCGGCTCGGCATGGCTCGGCTCGCTTTCCCCGGCGCGATTATCACTGTCTCGCGGCGGCGTCGCCCGATCAACTCCGCCGATTATGCAAGCGCCGTTCCCAATCCAGCGCCTGCCTGACGATATCGTCGAGGTTGTCGCGTCGGGGCCGCCACCCCAGCATGCGCCGCACGCGCTCGGCCTCGGCGACGATCGCTGCGGGATCGCCGGCGCGCCGCCCGACGTGGTTCACCGTGAAATCGACGCCGGAGACGCGTTTCACGACCTCGATGACTTCCTTCACCGTCGCGCCGTGGCCGTAACCGCAATTGCACGTCAGGCTGTCCCCGCCTCGGCGCAGATAAGCGAGCGCCGCCAGATGCGCGTCGACGAGATCGGTGACCTGGATGTAGTCGCGCACGCAGGTGCCGTCGCGGGTGGGATAATCTTCGCCGAATATGTCCATGCTGGGATAAAGCCCGAGCGCCGTCTGAACGCCGCGCTTGATCAAATGCGTCGCGTTCGGCGTCGACTGACCCAGGCGCCCCTTGGGATCGGCGCCCGCGACGTTGAAATAGCGCAGCGCAACATGGCGCAAATCATAGGCGCGGCTCGCGTCCTGCAACATCCATTCGACCATCAGCTTGGAGCGGCCGTAAGGAGAGATCGGATTGAGCGGGGCGTCCTCGCCGACGGGCTCCGAGGATGTCTCGCCGTAGACGGCGGCGGTGGAGGAGAAGATGAAGTTTCGCACCCCGCCCTTGACCGCGCATTGGATCAGATTGAGCGCCTTGGCCGTATTGTTGAGGTAATAGCCCAGCGGATCGGCGACCGATTCCGGGACGACGATTTTCGCGGCGAAATGCGCGATGGCGTCGATTTCATGCTCTTGGATGAGTCGCGAGACCAATTCGGCATCGCCGAAATCGCCGACCACGAGTTTCGCCGCATCCGGAACCGCCCAGGCGAAGCCCGTTGACAAATCATCGAGAACGACCACCTTCTCGCCCGCGTCGAGAAGACCCAGATTCATGTGGCCGCCGATATAGCCGGCGCCGCCTGTAACCAGAACCGCCATTTTCGCCTCGCAATGCCCCGGGGCTCACGTCATTTTAACAAAATCGCTTCAATCAACGAGTCACGGCTGCTAGTCGTGCGCCTCGTGTGAAATTCACTTCGATCGACTTAATGGCTGGACTCGCGCGCGTCATTGCCTTTTTTGATCGCCGCGCTGAGAATTCGTCTGGAAAGGCTTCACTCGAATGCACAAACCCATCCGCAAGGCGGTCCTGCCGGTCGCCGGCCTCGGCACTCGGTTCTTGCCCGCGACCAAAGCGATCCCGAAGGAGATGCTCACGGTCGTCGACCGCCCGACCTTGCAGCACGTCGTCGATGAAGCGCGGGCGGCGGGCGTCGAACAATTCATTTTCGTCACCGGACGCAACAAAGGCGTCATCGAGGACCATTTTGACTTTGCTTACGAACTCGAGGACACGCTCAGAAAGCGCGGCAAGCAAAAGGAGATCGACGCTTTGGCGGCCGACATGCTGCCGGAGGGCGCCGCGAGCTTCACGCGCCAGCAAGCCCCGCTCGGCCTCGGCCATGCCGTCTGGTGCGCGCGAGACCTCGTCGGCGACGAGCCCTTCGCGCTCCTCCTGCCCGACATGATCACCGCGACCGGGGCGCGACAGAGCCGCTGCCTCGCCCAATGCGTCGAGGCTTACGCCAAACACGGTGGCAATATCGTCGCGGTCGAGGAGGTTCGCCCGGAGGAGACGCACCAATACGGCATCGTCGCCGTCGGCGCCGACTTCGGACACACGTTCGAAATCAAGGGAATGGTGGAAAAGCCCGCGCGAGGCGCGGCGCCCTCGAATCTGATCATTTCCGGTCGATACATTCTGCAGCCCGAGATCTTCAAGATTTTGCAGTCTGTCGAGAGGGGCGCCGGCGGCGAGTTCCAATTGACCGACGGCATGATCGAACTGGCCAAGACGCAGTTCTTTCACGGCGTGCGGTTCGACGGGCGAACCTACGATTGCGGATCGAAATTGGGCTTCCTGACGGCGAATATCGCCTTCGCGCTGGAGCGCGAGGACCTGTCGGCGGCGTTGCGCGAGGAAATCAGAAAGCTCGTCCTGTGATCGAACGGCGCACGGGGCTTTGCGGGACGCGAGGCTCCTTGCTCACCGTTGCAGCCGCAGCCCCAGCATGAAGACGTTGGCGATATAGTTCGAATTGGGCGCGCTCGACGCGTATTGCTGGCGCGTCGCGCTCGCCTTGAGAACGAAGTCTCGCGACAGATGGTATTCGGCGCGCAGCCCGAGGGTCGTCGTGGAATCGCGAAGCGCGACGCCGACGTAATCGTCGCTGGCGTATCCCGCCGAGGCGCCCAGCGTGAAGCTGCGCGTCAGGGCGTGAGCGACGTCGATCGTATAGGCGTGCGCCACCGCGCCGGAGGCGCCGGGCGTGATCGTATCCGCGAGATTCGTCTGCGCCTTCGCGGTGAGCGTGGTCAACGGCGTCGCCGACCAGATCAGCGAGGCGTCGATGAGCGGGCTACGCATATCGGGCAGCCGCGGATCCTGATACGCGCGCTCGCCGTAACCCAGGCTCGCTTCGCCCGTCAGTTGCTGCGTGAAGGCCAGCGTCGCGCCGCCGCGCCCCAGGACGCCGTCGGAATTGCGGGCGTAGCCGTTGAAATCCAGGCCGGCGTCGTAGCGGCGGGCGTCCAGCCCGACTTCGACGAAGGGCGAAATGAGGGGACTGATCTGGTACGACGCGCGCGCGCGCAGGCCCCAGTCGTTGAAATCGTCGGTGGAGAGGGGCGCCACGACGCCTCCGGGAAGCGTCGCATTCTGATACAGCGTGCGGTCGAGGGTTCCGTGCAGCGCCAAGGTCAGGTCGCCGAATTTTTGCGCGCCTCCGACGGTGGCGCCGGCAGTCTCGACCAGGGGATGTTCCGTCGCGCCGGCCGCGGCGCCCGACACCAGGCCGAGCGAGGCAAGCGTTTGCTCGCTGACGTTGAACCGACCCTCGGCGTCGAACGACAGATCGCGCGTCACGTCGAGCCGACCGTCCAAGGCGCCGCTGCCGTAAGGGGCGTTGTCGCGAGGATCGGAGAAATAGTCGGTGTAGCCGCCCTTCAGCGCGCCGTGCAGATCGCTTCGCGACCAGTCGGACTGCAACGCCAGGCCCGCTTCGCTGGTCTCGAAAGCCGACCCCTTTTGCGGGCCTGGCGCCGAGGCGGGGTTCGAGGCCCAACCCGCGTCCTCTTCCACATAGGGCGTCAATTTGAGATCGCCGACGCCGATCCCCACGGGGTCGAAAGGCTTGTCGTCGATCGCCGGTCGGCGCCGAGGCGGAGGAGGCGGGATCGCGGCGATCGTCGGCGAGGGCGTCTCGCCGGAGACGAGATCGGCCGGGCCGCCGCGGTGGCCCAGCCGTTGGGCGCCGGGATAAGCGCGCAGCGACGGCGGGGACTTCGGCGCTCTTTTGGGGCGTGGTTTCTTCTTCTCGGTCGCGGGGTTCGCTTCGTCGGGCGCGGATGGGTCGAGGCTCGCGCCGGCCGGCGTCGCCATGAGGGTCGCCAGCGCTCCGGTTTCGTCGCGCAGGCCGAACGCGTCCGTCGAGGCCTCCTGCGCGAAGCCCGCGGCGGTCGAAACGCAAGAGGCCAGCGCCAGCGCGCCCAGAACGATGCGTCGAACTCGGCCAAGCCAGGAAAGGCGCGAGCGCACAATCACTCCTTTCGCGCGCGCGTCCGCCGGCGGCGCAGTCCTTTCGAGGGTTAGGCCGGCATGGTTAATTCCGTCTTAAGCGGCTCGCTCTGCGGATCGTCCCCCCGCCTGCGCCGAGGCGAGCGAGCCCCTGGGGGTGCATTCGGACAGCGCCCTATGTTAAGAGCCCGTCATGATTCAACAAAACTCCAGCGCCGTCGCCTCCGCCCTGCGCACGATATCGGTCGAACAGCTCGGACTTTCCGCTCTCGCCGACGCTTTGCGGGCGCCCGAGGGGGATGGGCTCGGCCCGGCGTTTCAGCGCGCCGTCGAGACGATCTCTCGCGCGCCGGGACGCGTGATCGTGACCGGCATGGGAAAGTCCGGTCACGTCGCGCGTAAAATCGCGGCGACGCTCGCCTCGACCGGCCAACCCGCCAGCTTCGTCCACGCCGCCGAAGCGAGCCACGGCGATCTCGGCATGGTGCAAAACGGCGATGTCGTGGTTGGCGTCTCATGGTCGGGCGAAACCGCGGAACTGGCGGCGGTGATCACCTACGCCAAGCGCTTCGCCATTCCCCTGATCGCGATCACCGCAAACGCCGACAGCGCGCTGGGCCGCGAAGCCGACATTCGCCTGTGCCTGCCCCAGGCTCAGGAAGCCTGTCCCAACGGCCTGGCGCCGACGACCTCGACGACGATGCAGCTCGTGCTCGGCGACGCGCTGGCGATCGCGCTTCTGGAGGCCAGGGGCTTCACGGCGCACGACTTCCGGGTCTTCCATCCCGGAGGCAAGTTGGGCGCCAAGCTCGCCCATGTCCGCGACGTCATGCACCGCGGCGAACGCATTCCGCGCATTCGCGTCGGGGCCAAGATGGCGGACGCCATCGTCGAGATGTCGTCGAAGGGCTTCGGCTGCGTCGGCGTCTTCGACGGTCGCGGGGCGCTCGTGGGCATCATCACCGACGGCGATCTGCGCCGGCACCTCAGGTCGAACATGATCGTCGACACGCCGGTCGAGGAGGTGATGACGCGCGCGCCGCGCACGATCGCGCCGGACGCCCTCGTCGCGGAGGCGCTGGAGATCATCAGCCGCAAGATTTCCGCCTTGCTCGTCGTCGAGGAGGGCGATGTCGTCGGCATCGTCCATTTTCACGATTTGCTGCGCCTGGGAGCGGCCTAGCGCCGGCGCCGCCTCGCCCTCGCGGCCCGCGGCGGAAGATCGGCCAAGCTGCATTCGCCGTTCTTGCGTTGGGCGCTGGCCTATGGCAAAAGCCCGGCGTTCGCCTTGGCGTCGTGGCTCGTCGCCGCCAAGCGAGACGCTGCAGTAGCTCAGTGGTAGAGCACTCCCTTGGTAAGGGAGAGGTCGAGAGTTCAATCCTCTCTTGCAGCACCATCAATTATCCACGCGAAATCAATGACTTATAGACCCGTTAGGGGTTTCGCGACGCCCGTGCTGGCGCACACGGATGGGTCACAACGTCTCTCTGCGCGGCGCGACCAATGCGGGGTCAACGGCCGCTATGATTTCGCCAACGCGTCCCGCGCGACCTCGTCACGCAGGTCGGCAGGCAGTTCGTCGAAGAAAGCCTAGAGACCAAGGACGCAATTCTTGCGAAACAGCGAAACGCCGAAGCCGCCGCCTGCGTCGACTGAGCGATTGGCTTCGTTGGAGAATAATGTGCTTCTTTGGATCGGCGCCTCGCGTCCCACCGCGACCCCCATGGAACGTGTGATCCCTTCGATGCGTCAATGGCGTAACGCCGATACGGGGCGGGTCATCGTTGGATGCGATGTTGCAGTCCAGGGGCTGTCCGCCGCGATTAACGCCCTTCCCTCAGAGCCCGCCGTAGCGCTTGGCGAAACTCTCCAAATTGACCACCCCGCGACGGTGCGTGCCGTCGCCGATCTTGCGCTCGCCGTCATGCGCCTCCACGGCGAACAGCACGCTGCGGCCGTCGACTTCAAGGACGCGCGCCGTCGCGACGACGGTGCGGCCGATGGGAGTCGGGGCGAGGTGGCGGATGTTGACCTCGCTGCCGACGGAAACCCAGCCCGGAGGCAGATGTGGCGCTATCGCCGCGCCCGAGGCGATCTCCATCGCCAATATCATCATCGGCGTGCCGTAGACGAACGGCATGCCCTCGACATGGCCCCCGACCGTCAACTCGCGGGTGACGACCACCTCCTTGCGGCCCGTCATGCCGACCCGAATTTTCTCCACCGGCTCCGTCATCGCGCTCCCCTGGCAAGGCCGGCGGGGCCGGCGGATTTCTGACGCGGGGCAATCTGCGGCGGTTCGAGGCGACTGGCAAGGCGACCCCGGAAGAAGCGGGACGAGTCTTGAATTCATGCGCGCGACTAGGACGCACGCCATTTCTGGCGTCACGAAAAGCATTGATTTTGCAGCGCTGCAACGGCTTCGAATCGCCTCTCTCGGACTTCAATCCTTTCTTGCGGCGCCATTCTTGTCGATGATGTCGCAAAACGTCGAGCCAACCGGGCGGGATTTTCCGGCGCGAGACGACGAAAAAAGTGACGGGAGCGCTGAAGACCCGATCCACGCTCGGCGCCCGCCGGGCTTCACGCCGCCCAGTCCACGACGACCCGCCCGGCGCGCGCTCGAATTCGCTTGTGTTGGCGGTGACGAGCGTCGCGCCGCCGATGCGCCCGTCGATTCCTCGGCAGTTGCGGCGGAGGCGCCGTCGTCTCCGCCTCCCCGGTTCGCGCGCGCCCTCTCGCGACCCTCGCGAACCCTTGACGATCCGCCCAGGCGCTATAGTCTAACGTATATAGAGGGCGCGCTTCACCAGCCCGATCTCGAAAGGCCTGTCATGCGCCGCCTGCAGTCGGCTTTCCTGTCGTTGTTTCTCGCCTTGGCGCCCGCGGGCGCGTTCGCGCAGGAGAGAATCGTCGTTTTCGCCGCAGCGAGCCTGAAGACGGCGCTGGACGGCGCGGCGGCGGACTATCACGCCCATGGAGGCGCGGAGGTCGCGATCAGCTACGGCGGGTCGTTGAGCCTGGAGCGACAGATCGCCGCCGGCGCGCCGGCCGATCTTTTCGCCTCGGCCGACGAGGAATCCATGGACATAGCCGCCAAGGCCGGCGCGATTCGCACGGACAGCCGTGTCGATCTCCTAGGGAATCGTCTGGTCGTCGTCGCGCCCAAGGCGGCGCCGATCGACGCCCTCGCGCTCGATCCCAAGGCGTTCGAACAAACGCTCGGAACGGGAAAACTCGCGACCGGGGAAATCAACACCGTTCCCGTCGGCAAATACGCCAAGGCGTCGCTGACCAAGCTCGGCCTATGGAGCGTCGTCGAACCGCGCCTCGCGATGACGAGCGATGTGCGCACGGCGCTGGCCTTCGTCGCGCGCGGCGAGGCGACGCTTGGCATCGTCTATGCGACGGACGCCGCCGCGGAGCCCGCCGTCAAGATCGTCGCGACGTTTCCCGACGATTCCCATCCGCCCATTCTCTATCCCTTCGCCCTGACGACGGCGTCCCACAACGCGGCGGCGCAGAGCTTTCTCGCCTATCTGAAGGCCGCGCCGGGGCGCGCGTTCTTCGCCGCCCAAGGCTTCGCGCTCATCCCTTAAGGCGGGCAAGCGGCGCCCGGAACTTGAATACGCCGGAGCGCTTGATGTCCGCGTCCTCCAGCGCGCGCGTCACCGGCACGGCGTATTCGATCAGGCAGTCCAGGCGATCGAGGGCGAGATAGCTGCGACGGGGATCGCCGACGAGGACGAGCGCGCCTCGGCGCGCCAGCCCTTCGAGCCAGGGGGTGACGGCTTCGGCCATGTCCTTTTGATAGAAGACGTCGCCGGCGAGCACCACGTCCCAGCCGCGATCCGCGCCGACGACGTCCTCGGCCAACACCGCAACGGCGACGTCGTTCTGGCGCGCGTTCAACGCGATCGCAACTTGCGCGAATTCGTCGATCTCGCTCGCCTCCACGCTCGCGGCGCCGGCCATGGCGGCGGCGATCGCGACGAGCCCGGAGCCGGAGGCGAAGTCGAGCACGCGCTTGCCCGCGACGAACTGAGGATTGTCGCCGAGGTAATGCGCGAGCGCCTGCCCGCCCGCCCAGGCGAAAGCCCAGAATGGCGGCGGCAGGCCGATTTCGCCCAATTCCTCCTCGGTCTTATGCCAAAGCGCGACGGCCTCGTCGGCCAGATGCAGGCGCATGTTCGGGGCCATCGGCGGAGCGAGAAGGCGCGTATTCTCGCGAACGAACGCCTCCCGGTCGCAAGTCGGCCGGCTCATATCTTCCAATGCAGAGCGGAGATCAGAGTGAACAGGCGACGCGCCGTGGCCTCGTCGATCTCGACCTTGTCGGCGATTCGCGCGGCGATGAGCGAGGCCCCCTCGTTGTGAAGCGCGGAGCGCTCGCGATCGATCGCCTCGATCTGACGCGGGCTCGCGGTCCGAATGGCCGAATAATAGGTCTCGCACACCAGGAAATAGTCTTTCAACAAGGGGCGGAAAGGCGTCATCGAGACGGCGAATTCGACGACCCGTTCTCCGGTCTTCGAGCGCACGTCGAACGTCAGCCGCGATTCCGACTGCGCGATCGTCAGGCTGTAGGGACCGTCGTCGCGTCCTTGCACGCCGAAACTGTTGTCCTCCACGAGGTCGAAGATCGCAACGGCGCGTTCGTGGTCCCGGTCGGCGACGCCGCGCGGAATCGTCGCCTCGTCGAGCAACACTTCCTTGAGACGGTTGCGCGATCGCGAGGCGGTGCGGCTCATCCCACGCCTTTCCTCGATAGGCGCATCGCCACCGAGCGCGCATGGGCCTGCAGGCCCTCGGCCTCTCCCAGAACGACGGCGGACGGCCCCAGCGCGGCCAGCGATTTCGCGTCGCACTTGAGGATGGATGTGCGCTTGAGAAAATCGAGCACGCCGAGTCCCGAGGAAAAGCGCGCCGAACGCGAAGTCGGCAAGACGTGATTGGAGCCGCCGACATAGTCGCCGATCGCCTCGGGCGTATGCGGGCCGATGAAGATCGCGCCCGCGTTGTTGATCGATCGGCTCAAGGCGTCGGCGTCCCGCGCGATGATTTCGAGGTGCTCGGGCGCGAGCCGATCGACGAGCGGCGAGGCCGCGGCGAGGTTCGGCGCGAGGATGATCGCGCCGTAATCGCGCCAGCTGGCGCCGGCGATCTTCGCCCGCGGCAAATCGGCGAGCTGGGCGTCGACGGCCTCGCTCACCGCCCGCGCCAACGCGGCGTCGTCGGTGATGAGAATCGACTGCGCGGCTTCGTCGTGTTCGGCCTGGGCGAGAAGATCGGCGGCGACAAAACGGGGATCGGCGCTGGAATCCGCGATCACCACGACTTCCGACGGACCGGCGATCATGTCGATGCCGACCACGCCGAACACGCGCCGCTTGGCGGCCGCGACATAGGCGTTGCCCGGCCCGACGATTTTCGCCACCGGTTCGACGCTCGCCGTGCCGTAGGCGAGCGCCGCGATCGCCTGTGCGCCGCCCAGACGATAGATTTCCGATACGCCCGCGATTTTCGCCGCCGCCAGCACCAGCGGATTGAGCTTTCCTTCGGGCGTCGGGACGACCATGGCGATGCGCCGGCAGCCCGCCACCTTGGCCGGCGCCGCATTCATGATCACCGAGGAGGGATAGCTCGCGGCGCCGCCGGGAACATAGAGCCCGACCGAGTCGATCGGGCGCCAGCGCCAGCCGAGTTCGACGCCGAGAGCGTCGACGAAGGAAACGTCGCTTGGGCTCTGACGGCGATGGTAGGCGAGGACGCGCTCATGGGCGAATTCCAGCGCGCGCAGCGCCTTGGGATCGCAGGCCGCGAGGGCCGCGTCGATTTCTTCGGGCTCGATGCGGAAACCGGATCGCGACAGATCGACCCGATCGAACCGCAGCGTATATTCGGCGAGCGCGGCGTCGCCGCGGGCCCGCACGTCGGCGATGATCGCGGCTGCCGCCGCGTCCACGTCGCCGGCCGATTCGCGTTTGGCTTCGAGGAGCGCGCGAAATCGCGGTTCGAAATCCGCCGCGCCCATGTCGAGGGTGATCGCCATCATGAACTCCGCTAAGGCCGGTCAGATCCCCTCCGCGCTGGTCAGCGCATGTCCCGGGCATTCCTGCGCGGGACGGCGCGGGCCGACGTCGCGAAGCTCGGCTTCCAGGCATTCGACCTCGAGGCGTACGATGGCGCCGTCCGCGAAAGCGAGCAGCACCATGCCCGACGGCGGATCGGTCTTCTCAAATGTGACCGCGAGCAAGTTCAGCACCGAGTTTTCGTCTCGTCCGGCCAGGCCGAGATGCGACACCTTGAGAACCCGCTCGAAGCGCAGCACCGAACCGATGCGTTCCGCCCGCCCCTCTTTCGCGCCGGCCCAATCGAACCGCATCGCGCTCAAGAGGAAGCGCTTGCTTTTGGGCAGCCATGTCATATCCGCGCGGCGCAGGCACGAGTCCTGGACGTGCGCGGAAATCACGCCGAGGCCCTCGCGATCGAGCGCGACCAGTTTGAGCAGGTTCGAGGAGAACGGCATGACTCAGCCTGAAATTCTCGTGATGTCGGCGCCGCACGCGGCGAGCTTGTGTTCGAGGCGCTCGAAACCGCGGTCGAGGTGGTACACGCGATTGACCGTCGTCTCCCCTTCCGCCGCGAGCGCCGCGATGACGAGAGAAACCGAAGCGCGCAAATCCGTCGCCATCACTGGCGCGCCGAGCAGCCGGTCGACGCCCTCCACCACCGCGGTGTCGCCATCCAGTTTGATGCGGGCGCCGAGTCGCGCGAGCTCCTGCACGTGCATGAAGCGATTCTCGAAGATCGTCTCGGTGATGCGCGAAGTCCCGCCCGCGCGGGTCATCAGCGCCATGAACTGGGCTTGCAGGTCGGTCGGAAAGCCGGGAAACGGCGCCGTCGAAATGTCGACCGAGCCGATGCCGGCGCCGTTTCGCGTGACGCGCACGCCCCTGTTGTCGCTCGAAACGCTCGCTCCCGCTTGCGCCAAGGCGTCGAGCGCCTCCTGAAACAGATCAGGACCGACCCCTTCGAGCAGGATGTCCCCGCCCGTCATCGCCACCGCCGTCGCATAAGTGCCGGCTTCGATGCGGTCGGGAAGGACGCGATGGCGGGCGCCGTTGAGGCGGGCGACGCCGGAAATTTCGATGGTCGAAGTGCCCGCGCCCTGAATGCGCGCGCCCATCTTGTTGAGACAATCCGCGAGATCCTTCACCTCGGGCTCGCACGCGGCGTTGCGCACGAGCGTCGAGCCGCGCGCGGTCGCCGCAGCCATCATCGCGGTGTGCGTTCCCCCGACCGTCACTTTGGGAAATTCGATCTCGCCGCCGGTCAGGCCGCCCGGCGCCTTGGCCACGACATACCCCGCCTCGATGCTGATCTCGGCGCCGAGCCGCTCGAGCGCCATCAGCAGGAAATCGACGGGGCGCGTGCCGATCGCGCAGCCGCCCGGCAACGAGACGCGCGCTTCGCCCATTCGCGCCAAGAGCGGCGCGATGACCCAGAAGCTCGCGCGCATGCGGGACACGAGTTCATAGGGCGCCGTCGTGTCGACGATGGTCTTGGCGCGCAAATGCGCGGTCTGGCCGGCGGTCGCCTCTTCCCCGAGTCGCTTGCCGTCGAGGGAATAGTCGACGCCGTGGTTGCCGAGGATGCGCACGAGCTGACTGACGTCGGCGAGTCGCGGCAGGTTTTCGAGGGTCAGCGTCTGGTCGGTGAGCAAGGAGGCGATCATCAGCGGCAGCGCCGCGTTCTTGGCGCCGGAGATCGGAATCGTTCCCTGGAGCTTCGCGCCGCCTCGGATTTGTATGCGATCCATTCCTCGATCCTTCTCGCCAATTCGAATCATCGCCGCGCGATCATCGGCCCGGCCCTTCGCTCGCGCTCGACGACGGCGCGCCGGGCGGGGTCGATTCTCCCGTCGCGACGCGCCCGCGCCGCTGAACCTTGCGGCGTTTCAGATTTTCTCGCAGCGCCGCCGCCAGGCGCTCGCGCCGCCGCCTCTCTCCGATTTCCCGCCCGTCGTCCCGGGTCATGGCCGCCTCGCCGCATCGATAGCGCGCTTGATAGGCCCGCGATGGAAGCCGGGCAAGCCAAAAGCCGCGACGCGCTCCGGCCCCGCGCCGCCGTCGCTCCGCTACCCCGCCTTTTCGATCAGGCTCTTGGCCGCCAGACGCGCCGCGCCGGTGATTTCCGCGCCCGCGAGCATCCGCGCGATCTCCTCGCGCCGCGCCAGCGGATCGAGCGAGAGCACCTGGGTCGCCACGCGTTCGCCCTTGCCGACTTCGTTCTTCACGATCTTGAAGTGCCGATGCGAGCGGGCGGCGACCTGGGGGGCGTGGGTGACGGCGAGAACCTGCGCCTTGACCGCCAGGCGAGCCAGTCGCTGGCCGATCGCGTCGGCGACCGCGCCGCCCACCCCGGTGTCGATCTCGTCGAAAACGAGCGTCGGCGCGGTCCCGCGCTCGGCGAGCGAGACCTTGAGCGCCAGGAGAAAGCGCGCGAGCTCGCCGCCCGAGGCGACCTTCATCAGCGGGCCCGGCCGCGAGCCGGGATTGGTTTGCACGCAGAACTCGGTCCGGTCCCAGCCGTCGCTGGAGATCAGGCTGTCGTCGCGCGTCATTTCGACGCTGAAGCGCGCGCGCTCCAATTTCAGCGCCGGCAGTTCGGCGTTCACCGCCCGCTCCAACTCGCGCGCGGCGATCTGGCGCGCGTTCGACAGCGACGCCGCCGCCTCGGCGTAAGCGCCGGACGCCGCGCGCGCCATCCCTTCGAGCGCCGCGACCCGCTCCTCGCTCGCGCCGAGGTCCGCCAATTCGTCGGCGTATTTTTGCGCGAGCGCGGGAAGGCCCTCGACGGGCGTCCCGTATTTGCGCGCCATGCCTCGCAGCGCGAACAAGCGCTCCTCGCATCGCTCGAGTTCGCGCGGATCGAAGTCGCAGGCGGCGAGCGCGCTTTCCACGGCCTGCGTCGCGATCTCCAGCGCTTCCATCGCCTCGTCCAAGGCCAGGACGCTCGGCTCGATCAGCGTCGGCGCCTGCGGCATGCGCCGCTGCAGACGGCGCGCGATCGCCGAGAGCACCGGCAGGATCGCCGCGTCGCCGGACAGGTTCTGATGCGCCTCGCGGATGTCGGCGGCGACCTTCTCGCCCTGCATCATTCGCGCCCGCCGTTCGGCGAGGGCTTCCTCCTCGCCGGGCTTCACATCCAGCCGCGCCAGTTCTTCGTGAGCGTGCCGCGCGAAGTCGGCGGCGACCCGCGCGGCGGCGACGCGCGCGCGCTCGCTGGCCAATTCGGCCTCGACTTCGCGCAGCGATGCGAAGGCGGCGCGCGTCGCTTTCGTCAGCGCCTCGTGTCCGCCATAGGCGTCGACGAGCGCGCGATGGGTCGAGGCGTCCAAGAGAGCGCGTTCGTCGTGCTGACCGTGAATCTCCACCAGGTCGGCGGCGATGGCGCGAAGCGTCTGCGCGCTGACGCTTTGATCGTTGATGAAGGCGCGCGTGCGGCCGTCGGCGAGTTGAACGCGCCGAAAGATCAATTCGCCGTCCGCGGGAATTTCCTGGCCGGCGAGCGCCTGAAAAGCGCGGTGATCCGACGGCAGATCGAAGGTCGCGGTCACCTGCCCCTGGGCTTGGCCGTGGCGAACGAGCGCGCCGTCGCCGCGCGCGCCCAGCGCCAACGACAGCGAATCGAGCAGGATCGATTTCCCGGCGCCGGTTTCGCCGGTCAGAATGGTCAGGCCGTGCGAAAATTCGAGCTCCAACTGGTCGATCAGCACGATATCGCGGATCGAAAGCCGGGCGAGCATGGTCCGCGGCCTCGGCCGATCAGGAGGGAACGACGGCGTGGTAGAGCTTGGAAATCCAGGATTGCTGGTTTTCCCGCGGCTCGAGGCCGCCGCCCTTCAAGAGATTATAGGCGTCTTTATACCACTCTCCATCGGGAAAATTGTGGCCTAGCACCGCCGCCGCCGTTTGCGCTTCGTCGGCGATGCCGAGTCCCATATAGGCCTCGGTCAGGCGATAGAGGGCTTCCTCGGAGTGACGCGTCGTCTGGAAGCTGGTCAATACGTTGCGGAAGCGATTGATCGCCGCCGTGTAGTTGCGCCGATTGAGATAGAATCGCCCGATGGACATTTCCTTTCCCGCGAGTTGGTCGGCGGTAACCTGCATCTTGAATTTGGAGTCGTTCACGTATTCCGAATCCGGGTAGTCGTGCACGACCTTTTGGAACAGATTGAGAGCTTTGGCCGCGCGATCTTGATCGCGCGAAACATCCGGTATTTGATTGTAATAGGCGCTCGCTTCGAGATACAGCGCGTAGGCGGCCTCAGTCGACTTGGGATAGAGCTTCACGTAGCGCTCCGCGGACTGCTCCGCGCCGTCGTAATCGGCCGCCTGAAACTGCGCGTAGGTGGTCATCAGCAGGCCTTTTCGCGCCCAGTCCGAGTCGGGAAATTTCGTGCCGAGGTCGGTGAACTTTTTCGCCGCCTCGGCGGGCGCGCCCTCGGCCAATTTCCCCAGGCCCTGATCGTAGACCTTGCTCGCGGGAACGTCGGGCTCGATGACCATTTTGTACTTTTCGGCGCCGAACGGATTGAAGTCTTCGAACATCGAGCACGACGCCAACGACATCGCGGCGCACAAAGCCAACATGCTTCGAACGGCCAGGCGCGACGCGCGACGGACGAGAATGGACGCGCTGGGATTCAAAGCGGCATATGTCATTCGTTGAACTCAAAAAGTTGCGCGCGGCGAACGGCGGCTCATCCGGTTCGCGCTCTTTACCTCAGTCCGCGCCGACGCGCCACCCGACCCCGGCGGCGCTTGCCCGACCGGCGCATTAAACCGACGGATTGTGGCGCGAAAGCGCCGGAACGATCGATCGAGCGCGGATGGCGCCGTCCAATTTGTCGCGCCCTCGTCGTCCGCCCTCGCGCCCGCCGGCGGGATGGTTCGGCGATCGCCGCAAAAAGCGCTTGGTCCGCCGTTCACGAAGCCGTCGCATCCTTCCGCGCCGGAATGGCGTTCGACGGGAATGGGCCGGCCGACGAGCGAAGGTTCTCAGTCGGCGTTCGCGGCGTAGGCCGTGGCGGCCCGCCCGATCGCTCCAGCGCCGACCGAATAGATCTTGCGCGGCGAATTCTCGACGATTTCGTAAGCCTTGCGATCGGCGAAAAGCGCCGACAGCATCATCGCGTTGATCGTGTGTCCGGGCCGGTAAGTCCGGTAGCAGCCAATGATCGGCGCGCCGGCGAGCGAGAGATCCCCGATGGCGTCCAAGGTCTTGTGTCGCACGAACTCGTCGTGGAAACGCAGGCCTTCGGGATTGACGACGGCGTCCCCGTCCAGCGCGATCGAATTTTCGAGGGACGAACCCAGCGCAAAGCCCGCTTGCCACAACTTCTTCACGTCGCTGACGAAGCCGAAGGTCCGAGCGCGCGCAATATCTTTGCGGAACACGGCGGGATCGAGATCGAAGGCGCGGCGCTGACGTCCGATCGCCGCCGCGTCGAAATCGATTTCCACGTCGAGGCGAAAGCCGCGGCTGGCGGGGCGCAATTCGGAATAGGCGCGCCCGGATTCGACCCGCACCGGCCGGAGAACCCGGATATATCGGCGCGGGCGCGATTGCTGGACGAGGCCGACCGAGTCGATCGCGTCGACGAATTCGGCCGCCGAGCCGTCCATGATCGGCATTTCCGGCCCGTCGATCTCCACGAGCGCGTTATCGACGTGAAGACCGGCGAGCGCCGCCATCAGATGCTCGACAGTCGATACGGCCGCGCCGGTCGAATCGCCGAGCACCGTGCAAAGCGCGGTCTGCGTCACATTCGACCACTTGGCCTCGATCAGGCGCTCGCGCCCGTTCGGCAGCCCCGTGCGCAAGACCACAATTCCGGAATCGACGTCGGCGGGATGAAGAACGACACGGGCGGGAGCGGCCGAATGAACCCCGAGGCCGTGAATCTCAACGCGGTCGCGCAGCGTCGTCTGGTAGCCCAATTTCATCTATCGACCGTCCCCAATTCCGTGCCGGACGCCTAGGAGTCCGTGAGCGCGAGGCCAACGCTTCGGGCGCTGGTTCGGCGCCCTTCGTCATCTCCGGCGTTCGCTCGGCCGCCGCCCAAAGCCCGGCGCGAGTCCGGCGCGTCGTCTACAGCCGGCCGCGACCATAGGCACGTCCCCGCTATCGGCCAAATCACCTTTCGTGAACGATCGTTACACGATTCAGAAACTATGTTTCAGACAATCATAACAAAACTTTAGGCCAACATCGGGGGGTCAATGCTCCACGATCCTCGCCGACGCGAAACGGCCGCGGCGGATGGGCCGCGGCCGTCGGCGATCGACGCAAAACGAATCACTGGTTCGACTGGCGTCGAAGGAACGCGGGGATTTCCAGCTGGTCGTCCTCCATTTGCGCCGCTCGCGCCGCGACGCGTCCATGCGCATCCAGATTGCCCTGCGCGGGGCGAGGCGCGGCGGGACGGGGCTGCGGACGGCCGTATTCCGCGTGAAGAGCCGTCGCGTTCGGCTTGGGCGCCGGCGCGATCGAGCGAGGCGCCGGAGCCGGAGCGGGGGCTTCCTCCTCGTGCCGGCTGATGCCGAAGGCGGCGAGTTTCTCGAGCAGCGATCGCCGTCGCGTTTCAACCGGATGAGGGGCCGGCGGCGCTTCGCCGCGGTGCGCGCGAAGCTGATTTTGCGCTACGGGCGGCAATTCCTCGATCTGCGGCATGCGCGGCTGGCGGATCATCGGTTGTTCCGGCGCCGGAGGTATGAATTCCTGCTCGATCGGCTCTTCCTGACGCTGCGCGACAGGCTCCGCGTACACCGCCGGCTTGGGCGCGGCCAGACGGACCTCGACTTCGTCCTGCCCGCGTTGCGCCGCCGCCGCGGGGAGAACCGGCGTCGTCTCGACGAAGCTCTCCGCCGCGATCGGCGTCGGCAACGCCCGTGGCGCGGCCGAGCGCAGCCGCGAGGAAGCGTCGATACGCGCGGCCTGCGGAACCGGCTCGATTTTTTCGATCGCCGCCTGATCGATGCCGGTCGCGACGACGGAAACCCGGACCACGCCGTCCAGCGCGGAGTCGAAAGTCGCGCCGAGGATGATGTTGGCCTCTTCGTCCACTTCCTGGCGGATGCGGCTGGCCGCTTCGTCGACCTCATAGAGCGTCAGATCGTTGCCGCCCGTGATCGAGATGAGAAGACCGCGGGCGCCCTTCATCGACGTCTCGTCGAGCAGCGGATTGGCGATCGCCGCTTCGGCGGCCATCACGGCGCGCCGCTCGCCGGTCGCCTCGCCCGTGCCCATCATCGCCTTGCCCATTTCGCTCATGATCGAACGGACGTCGGCGAAGTCCAGATTGATCAGGCCTTCCTTGACCATGAGGTCGGTGATGCAGGCGACCCCGGAATAGAGAACCTGATCCGCCATCGCGAACGCGTCGGCGAACGTCGTCTTCTCGTTGGCGACCCGGAACAGGTTCTGGTTGGGGATGACGATCAGCGTATCGACCGATTTCTGCAATTCGTTGATCCCGCCCTCCGCCAGACGCATGCGCCGGCCGCCCTCGAAATGGAACGGCTTGGTGACGACGCCCACGGTGAGAATGCCCATTTCGCGCGCCACGCGAGCGATGACCGGCGCGGCGCCGGTTCCCGTGCCTCCGCCCATGCCGGCGGTGACGAACGCCATATGCGCGCCGGCCAGATGATCGCGAATTTCCTCGAGCGCCTCCTCGGCCGCGGCGCGTCCGACTTCAGGCTTCGAGCCGGCCCCGAGCCCCTCGGTCACCTGCAGGCCCATTTGGATGATCCGCTCGGCGCGCGAAGAGGTCAGCGCCTGGGCGTCGGTGTTGGCGACGACGAAGTCGACCCCGGAGAGCCCCGAGACGATCATGTTGTTGACCGCGTTGCCGCCGGCGCCGCCGATCCCGCAAACGATAATTCGGGGCTTCAATTCCCGCAGTTCCGGAGCCTTCAGATTGATCGACATAACTGGCCTCATTCCTTGGACGCCCGCCGGCGTCGGTTCAAACGCGTGAATTCTCCGCGAGCGAAACTTCGGCGCGCGCCGCCGGCTCGCATCAAAAACTCTCCTTCAACCATCGCCCGACGCGGGCGACGTAACCGTCGTCGGGGACGCCCGACGCATGATTCGAACGGCGCGGCTCGAAATGCTCGATTCCCGCCACCTGCGGATAGACCATGAGGCCGACCGCCGCGGCGAAAGCCGGACTCTTGGCCGATTCGGGCAGCCCTTCCACGCCGAGGGGCCTGCCGATCCGAGCCTGGCTCGAAACGATGGCGCGAGCGAGTTCAGGCAAGCCGGTCAGCTGGCAAGCGCCGCCCGTAAGCACGAGCCGGCGACCGGCATGGGCGGCGTGCCCCGCCGCCTTCAGTCGGTCGCGCACCAGTTCGAGAATTTCCTCGATGCGCGGCCGGATGATCCGCACGAGTTCGGACTTCGGCAGATGGCTCGAATGATCCAGGTCGTCGCCGACGCGGTGAACCGCGATCGAATCGCGATCGTCCGACGGCGAAGCGATGCAAGCCCCATAGAGCGTCTTCAGGCGTTCGGCGTCCGCAAGGCTCACCGAGAGACCGCGCGCGACGTCCATGGTGACGTGATTGCCGCCGACGGCGACGGCGTCGACGTGAACGAGCCGGCCGCCGACAAACACGCCGACGGTCGTCGAGCCGCCGCCGAAATCGATCAGCGCCGCGCCCATTTCGACTTCGTCGTCGACGAGCGTCGAAAGCCCCGCCGCGTAAGGCGTGGCCACCATCGCGGCGACGCGCAGATGACAACGCTCGATCGCGAGCATGAGATTGCGCGCCGCGGCCGCGTCGCACGAGGCGACGTGCATTTCGGCGCCGAGTTCGTCGCCGATCATCCCCTTGGGGTCGCGCACGCCGCGCGTCGCGTCGAGCCAGAAGCCCGTCGGCACGGCGTGAAGAACGGAGCGACCGCTATAGGCCCCCGCCGCCGCCGCCGCTTCGAGCACCCGATGGATGTCGTGTTCGCCGACCGCCTTGCCGCGCAGCGCCACCTTGGCGTCGTAGAGTCGCGAGGAAAGGCGCCCGCCGGACATGTTGACCACGACGCTGTCGACCTCGACGCCCGCCATTCGTTCGGCGGCGTCGATGGCGAGGCGAATGGCGTTCTCCGCGGCGTCCAGATCGACGATGGCGCCGGCCTTGACCCCGCGCGAGCGCTGGTGGCCGATGCCGAGAACCTTGCAGCGATGCGTGCGCTCGCGCAGCGACTCGGAGCGCTCCATCGGGGTCAGCCGCGCGATCAGGCTGACGACCTTCGAAGCGCCGACGTCGAGAACCGAAAGCACGGCGCTCTTGCGCGAGGGAATTTGCCGCATGCGCGGCGTCAGCGGCTTGAAGCTCATAGCGGAGCGGCCTTCTTCGGGCGCGCCTCGGCGCGGGCCGCCGCCGCTTCCTCGGAAAGCCGAGCGAAGACCTTGCCCGCCACGCGCAAGTCGAGCGACAGGATGTCGCGGTCGAGAATCCGCGATTGACGCTGGAGGGCGACGAGAGTCGCCATCGCGGACAAAGGATCGCTCTCGGGCAACTTGACGTCGATCCCCGATTTCATCTTGAGATTCCAGCGTCGCGCGCCCATCAGCACGCCGGCGGCGATCTTCGGCCTCAGTTCCGCCGAAGCGTCGAGCAACGCCGTGAATTCGCTCAGCCGTTGGTTGGCGCCCTCTCCGACGACGAAGGGAAGCGAGGAAAAGCGCTGATCGCGCATCTCGTCGATGACGGCGCCGTCCGCCGCGATCGTGCGAACCTCGCCGTCTTTTTGCCAGAGCGCGACGGGCGTGCGCTCGACGATGTCGATGACGATCCGGTCGGGATAGAGTTTTCGCACGCTCGCCTGCTTGATGAGCGGCAAGGCCTCGAGAGTCTTGCGCGCTCGCGCGGCGTCGAAGAACGGCAGCGAATCCTTTGGACTGATGCCGGCGAGCGCGAGGATGTCCGGTTCGGTGAGCTGCGCCTCGCCGGAGATGGTCACCACCTTGATGTCGAAGCCGAGCGCGCGCGCCACGAAGTCGCCGATTCCGCCTTCGCGATCCACGAACGCCTGATATTGCCCGCCGCGCGCTGCGCCGAGGGCCGCCACGCCGAGGAGCAGGCCGGTCGCCAGAGCGACGCCTAAGCCGCGCGGCGCCGGGCGATCGAGCCGCAGCCTCCAGCGCATCGGACCGCGCGCGGCGCGCTCGCCGCGCAAGAGCACGGGAACGGGGGCGCCGGACGGGCGAGCAAGCGCGAGCGCCGGCTGCGTCGCGGGTCCCAACCCGAACGTTTCGCTCAGCGATCGCAAGAAGCGTCCTCCACCATCCATTCGACCAACTCACCAAAGGATAGGCCGGCGTAAGCGGCCATTTCCGGCACCAACGAGGTTTCCGTCATTCCCGGCTGCGTGTTCACCTCCAAGCAGACCAGTTCCCCGGATTCCCCCTTCGATTCGTCCCAGCGGAAATCCGCCCTGCTCACGCCGCGACAGCCGAGCGCGCGATGCGCCCGCGCCGTCAACTCTTGGACTTCATGGTAAATTTTCGGTTTAATTTTCGCGGGAAGGACGTGAACGGAGCCGCCCTTCGCGTATTTTGCATCATAACCGTAGAAGGCTTCCGAGACCGGCTGGATTTCGATGATGTCGAGCACGCGCTCGCCCATCACCGCGCAGGTCAGTTCCTTGCCGGCGACGAATCGCTCGGCGAGCAGCCGATCGCCATAGGGCCAGTCCTCCCGGCCGACCTCCTGCGGCGGGTGCGCGCGATCCTTCTTGACGATGACGACGCCGAAGGACGAGCCCTCGTTGACCGGCTTCAGCACATAGGGCGGCTCCAAAACGTGCCGGCGCGCCGCCTCGTGGCGATCGACCGTCAGCCCATGGGCGACCGGGACGCCCGCCGCCTGCAGCACGACCTTGGCGAGATCCTTCTGCATCGCCAAGGCCGAGGCCAGCACGCCCGAGTGCGTATAGGGAATGCGCAGGATTTCGAGGACGCCCTGAATCGTCCCGTCCTCGCCGACGCGCCCGTGCAGCGCGTTGAAGGCGACGTCGGGCTTCAGCTTGGCGAGCGTGGCCGCGATATCGCGATCGACGTCGACGCGCGTGACGCGGTAGCCGAGCTTCTCCAACGCGTCGGCGCAGCCTCGCCCGGAATTGAGCGATACCGGGCGTTCGGCCGACCAGCCGCCCATCAGCACCGCAACGTGTTTCATCGCTCCTCCAAGGCCCGCGCGCCGGACGCGAGTTAAGTTAGAATTAAGGCTAGGGCGTTAATGGGGCCTTAACCTCGGGCGCGGCGGCAGGAAATTGAGCGGGACGGCGGCCCGGACGGCCGGCGCTTTTGCGGGCGCTATCGGGCGCGCGCGTTTCATGGCAAAGAAGCGCGCCACTTAAATGCCGCAAAGATCGCGATAAGAGCGAACACCCATGACCAACAACCCGATCCAATCGCCCTCGCCGCCCGGCCTCCCGGATACGCAGCGGCTTCCCGGCGTTCTCGCGCGCTATCGCGACCCCAATCTCGCGTGGAGCCTGACGGAAATCGCCGTCACCTTCGCGCCGCTCGTCGCGCTCTGGGCGGCGATGTGGGCGCTCATGCACGTCAGCTATTGGCTGAGCCTCGCCTTGGCCTTGCCCGCGGCGGGATTTCTGGTGCGGGTCTTTCTCATCCAGCACGATTGCGGTCACGGCGCGTTCTTTCGTCATCGCGCGATCAACGACTGGGTCGGACGCGCGTTCGGCGTCGTCACGTTTACGCCCTATGATTATTGGAAGCGCACGCACGCGGCCCATCACGCCGGCGCGGGAAATCTCGACCGTCGCGGCCTGGGCGACATCGAAACGCTGACGGTGAGGGAGTACCTGAGTCTGAGCTGGCGCAAGCGCCTCGGCTACCGTCTCTATCGCCATCCGCTGGTCATGTTCGGCATCGGCCCCACCTACCTTTTCCTGCTGCAGCATCGCGCCCCGCTCGGCCTCATGCGCGGCGCGGGCTGGTGGCCATGGGCTTCGACCATGTCGACCAACTTAGGGATCGCCGTCGTCGTTGCCCTGCTGATGTGGCTTGTCGGTCCCGGCCCGTTCCTTTTGATCCACGGACCCGTCTTCATGCTCGCCGCGACGATCGGCGTCTGGCTGTTCTATGTCCAGCATCAGTTCGAAAACACGCGCTGGGCGCGTGAGGCGGAGTGGAACCTCCCCGAGGCGGCGCTGCACGGATCGTCGCATTACGATCTGCCGATCGTCCTGCGCTGGTTCAGCGCCAACATCGGCGTGCATCACGTCCATCACCTCGCCAGCCGCGTCCCGTTCTATCGACTCCGCGAGGTGCTGCGCGACTATCCGGATCTGAGCAAGATCAGCCGCTTGACGTTATGGCAGAGCCTGCGCTGCGTGAACTACACGCTGTGGGACGAAGACGCGCAGCGGCTGATCTCGTTCGGCGCCCTGCGCAGGCAGTTGCGGGGAAGCCCCGCAGCGGCGTGAGCGGCGCCGCTCCGGCGCGAAGCGATCGGTTCAGGTCACGTCATGCCGCAGAGTGCGGCGAGCTTCGCTCTTCAAACGGAAGCCGCTGAAGTCGCCCCCGCCTCCCCCACCCGCTTGATCTCCCACTCCAGCTCCACTCCGCTCGCCGCCTTCACCCGCCGCCGCACCTCCTCGCCGAGCGCCTCGATTTCGGCGGCGGTGGCGGCGCCGCGGTTGATGAGGAAATTGCAGTGCAGGGTCGAGACTTGCGCGTCGCCGAGACGCAAGCCGCGGCAGCCGGCGGCGTCGATCAATCGCCAGGCTTTGTCATTCGGCGGGTTCTTGAACGTCGAGCCGCCGGTCTTTTCGCGGATCGGCTGCGAGGCTTCGCGCTCGCGGGTGATGCGCTCCATTTCCGCCGAGATCGCGTGGCGGTCGCCGGGGCGCCCCTGAAATACCGCGCGCGTGAAAATCACGTCGTCGGGCGCGCCGCTGTGGCGATAGGAGAAGCCCATCGCTTCGCTGGCGAAGACGCGAAGCGCGCCGGCGCGGTCGATCCCGCGCGCCTCGATCAGGCAATCGCGCGTCTCCCCGCCATGCGCCCCCGCGTTCATGCGCAGCGCGCCGCCGATCGAGCCAGGCACGCCGCGAAAGAAGGCGAGGCCGTCGATCCCCGCCTCGGCGGCGGCGCGCGCGACGTGAGCGTCGAGCGCCGCCGCGCCGGCGATCACGCGGAAGTCGGGCGTCGTCTCGATCGCGCCGAACGCCTTGCCGCCCAATCGGATCACGACGCCGCGAACGCCGCCGTCGCGCACGATGAGATTGGAGCCGAGGCCGATGACCGTGACGGGAATGTCGCGCGGCAGGTTCTTCAGGAAATAGGCGAGGTCGTCCTCGTCGGCCGGCGAGAACAGAAGCTCGGCCGGACCGCCGACGCGAAACCAAGTGAAGGGCGCGAGCGGCGCATTGGCGGTCAAGCGGCCGCGAAGGTCCGGGGCGAGGGCGGCGATTTCGGCGGCGATGCCGGGAAGGTTCATGCTTTCGCGCCATCGAGCGCCGCCAATTCTTCCGGCAGCGCATAGGCCCATTGCGTGATGTTGCCGGCGCCGAGACAGACGACGTAGTCGCCCGGCTTGGCGATTCCGTGAACGATTCCCGCGAGCTTGTCGGGCGAGGGCAGCGCGATGGCGTGACGGTGGCCGTGGGCGTTGATCGCGGCGACGAGCGCGCCCTTGTCGACCCCCTCGATCGGCGCCTCGCCCGCGGGATAGACGTCGGCGACGATCACGATGTCGGCGTCGTTGAAGCAGAGCGCGAAGGAATCGAACAACGATTGCAGGCGCGTATAGCGATGCGGCTGCACGACGGCGATCACCTGGCCCTTGGTCGCGGCGCGCGCGGCGGCCAGCACGGCGGCGATCTCGACGGGATGGTGGCCGTAATCGTCGAAGATCGCCGCGCCGTTCCATTCGCCGGTGCGGGTGAAGCGGCGCTTGACGCCGCCGAACGAGGCGATCGCCTTGCGGATCGTCGCGACCGGCGCCTTCAGTTCGTGCGCGACCGCGATCGCCGCGGTGGCGTTGAGCGCGTTGTGGCGGCCGGGCATCGGCAGCGCGAGATCGTCGATATAGGTCGCCTGCCCGCTCTTGCGGTCGCGGATCAGCACATTGAAGCGCGTCACGCCGCCGGTCAGGTCGACGTCGAGCAGGCGCACGTCGGCCTGGGGGTTCTCGCCGTAGGTTATGACGCGGCGGTCCTCGATGCGGCCGACCAGCTCCTGCACGGTCGGATGATCGAGGCACATCACCGCGAAACCGTAGAACGGCAGGTTCTCGACGAAGGCGAGGAAAGCGTCCTTGATCGCCTCGAAGGTCTTGAAATGATCGAGATGTTCGGGATCGATGTTGGTGACGACGGCGACGTCGGCGGGCAATTTGAGGAACGTGCCGTCGCTCTCGTCGGCCTCGACCACCATCCAGTCGCCCTCGCCGCGCCGCGCGTTGGTTCCGTAGGCGTTGATGATGCCGCCGTTGATGACGGTGGGATCGAAGCCCGCCGCGTCGAGCAGCGTCGCCACCAGCGAGGTCGTCGTCGTCTTGCCGTGGGTGCCGGCGATGGCGACGCATTGCTTCAGGCGCATCAGCTCGGCGAGCATTTCGGCGCGCCGGACCACGGGAATGCGCCGCGAACGCGCCGCCGTCAGTTCGGGATTGTCGCGCTTGATCGCGGTCGAGACGACGACGACCGCCGCGTCTCCCAAATGGGCTGCGTCATGGCCGACGAAGACGCTCGCGCCCTTGTCGCGCAGCCGCTTGACGTTGGCGTTGTCGCTCGCGTCCGAGCCCTGGACCTTGTAGCCGAGATTGATCAGCACCTCGGCGATGCCGGACATGCCGATGCCGCCGATGCCGACGAAGTGAATGGGGCCAAGCTCGCTCGGCAGTTTCATGAGGCCAATTCTCCCAGGCGCGGCGCTATCAGCCGCGCCCGCGATCTCGGTCCCGACATATTCCGATTTGCCGATTCGGCCAAACTGGAGCCTCCGCGCGCCGGCGTCGCATCCCGTAAGCCGAGCGTCGATCGCCCTGGCAACCCTGGAAAGATCGACGTCATGCGACGCGCCCTCGCCCTTCCCGCCGCGCTCTTTCTCTGCATCGCCTTGTCCAGCACGATGCTGGTGACCTACGCCGCTTCGACGCCGGCCGAGGCGCTCGACAATCACGACATCGCCTCGCTGCTCGGCATGATGTGGCGGGCGCAGGACAATATATGTCCGGGCGTTTCCTTCGACCCGGCGCCGTTGGCGCGGAAGATGACGCCCCCGATGTCCCCGGAGGCGGCCAGGCGGGCCTTTCCCAACGACTTCGATCAGGGCTACGCCTTCGCGGCGGACTCGATCTCCGGCAATGACCTCAGCGCCTATTGCGAAAACTTGGTCATCGACTTCTACGGCGACCGGAAGGACATCGAGGGCCACGTCAAGGACCGGCCCGAGCCGCTGCCGGGGCTGACGATCGCGCAGTGAGGCGCCGGCGGCGCTACGTCACCACGCTCGGCGCCTTGCGCCCGGTGCGCTGTTCGATCTCCGCCAGCGCGCGCGACAGCGCGATGAGGTCGGCGAGCGCGACTTGCGCGTCGAGGCCGAGGTCGCCGCTCGGCGGTTCGTAGCGTTCGATATAGACGCGTAACGTCGCTCCGACCGTGCCGGTGCCGGAGAGGCGGTAGACGATGCGCGAGCCGCCCGCGAACAGCACGCGCACGCCCTGGCCCTTGGTCAGCGAGCCGTCGACGGGATCGCGATAGGAAAAATCGTCGGCGGCCTCGACGGTCAGCGCGCCAAAGCTGCGGCCCGGCAGGCTCGGCAGCTTCGCGCGCAACGCGTCCATCAAGGCGTTGGCGGCGGCGCTATCGACCTCGTCGAAATCGTGCCGGGTATAATAATTGCGTCCATAAGTCGCCCAATGCTCGCGCGCGAGTTCGGCGACGGAGATGCGGCGCCGCGCGAGAATGTTCAGCCACAGCAGCACCGCCCACAGGCCGTCCTTCTCGCGTACGTGGTTGGAGCCGGAGCCGGCGCTTTCTTCGCCGCAGATCGTCGCCAGCCCGGCGTCGAGCAGGTTGCCGAAGAACTTCCAGCCCGTCGGCGTCTCGTAGGCGCCGATTCCGAGCTTGGCGGCGACGCGGTCCGCGGCGGCGCTGGTCGGCATCGAGCGCGCTATGCCAGCGAGGCCCTTGGAATAGCCGGGCGCAAGACGCGCGTTGGCCGCGAGCATGGCGAGCGAGTCGGACGGGGTGATGAAGATGCCGCGCCCGATGATGAGATTGCGGTCGCCGTCGCCGTCCGAGGCGGCGCCGAAATCCGGCGCGCTCGGCGACATCATGAGGTCGTAGAGCTCCTTGGCGTAGGTGAGGTTGGGATCGGGATGATGGCCGCCGAAATCGGGCAGCGGCGTCCCGTTGACCACCGCGCCGGCGCCGGCGCCCAATTCGCCCTCGAGAATGGCGTGGGCGTAGGGGCCGGTCACCGCGTGCATGGCGTCGAAGCGCATGCGGAATCCGCTCGCGAACAGCGCGCGGATCGCGGCGAAATCGAACAGCGTCCGCATCAGCGCGGCGTATTGGGTGACGGGATCGACGATCTCGACGCTCGCGCCGCCAAGCGCGACGACGCCGAGCGCGTCGAGATCGACGTCGCCCGTTTCGATCGTCTTGTAGGCCGCGATCGATTTCGTGCGCGCGAAGATCGCGTCGGTGATCTTCTCCGGCGCCGGGCCGCCGTTGCCGATGTTATATTTGATGCCGAAATCGCCGTTGGGGCCGCCAGGATTATGACTGGCCGAGAGAACGACGCCGCCATAGGCGCCGAGCGCGCGAATGAGGGCGGAGACGGCGGGCGTCGACAAGAGGCCGCCCTTGCCGACGACGACGCGGCCGAAGCCGTTGGCGATGGCGATCCGGATGACCGCCTGGATCGCCTCGCGATTGAAATAGCGCCCGTCGCCGCCGACCACCAGCGTCTTGCCGGAAAAGCCGTCGAGCGAATCGAAGATCGACTGGACGAAATTCTCGACATAGTTCGGCTGCTGGAACACCGGCACTTTCTTGCGCAGGCCGGAGGTGCCGGGCTTCTGGTCGAGATAGGGCTTCGTTTCGACGATGCGGATCATGCCGGGCGGCCTCCCTCTCTTATGCGTTGCGCGACTGTAGCGGGGCGGGGGCGGGGGCGGCAATGGCGGGGACGCGCAAAGCGCCGAGGCGCCGCGCGAACCCGGCGCGCCCGCGCGAGCGATCAATCGTCGTAGCTGTCGATGACCGTATCGGCGATCGCGCGTTTGGTGATGACGCCGACGATGTCGCGCGCCCTCGGCCGCTCGGCGCCGCTGAAGACGATGGCTGCGCCGGCGCGGTGCCGCTTCAGCCTCGCGAACACCAGGCTCAAGAGATCGACATCGCGGCAAACGACCACTCGGCTTTCGACGAAGCGGTCGACGAGCATGTCCGGATTGTTCCTGGATTCGATCCACAGGCCCGAGCGCGGCGGAACGAGGCCGACGATCCGCCCCTCGCGTTCGACGACGATGGCGCGTAAGTCCTCGGTGTCTTCCGCAGCGAGCGTCTCTTTGAGCGACGTCCCCGCCTTGGCGAGGATGAAGCGCCGCTCCATGATGTCCTGCGCCTGCTTGACGAGATAGAGATTGATGTGCCGCTCCTTGGGGATGCGGTGGCCGCGGTGGCGCAGCTTGATCGTGTAGATCGTCTCGCCGATGAGCGCGCGCCGGACGCCTGCCGCCACCGCGACGGCGACGATGACGGGAACGATGATCGCGTAGTCGCGCGTCATTTCGAAGATCATGATGATCGCGGTCATGACCCCGCCGGTCCCCGCGCCGACCATCGCCGCCATGCCGACGATGGCGGCCGAGGGAATGGTCAGGCCGGTATGGGGAAGAACCATGCCGACGAACGCGGCGAATGCGCCGCCGAGCGTGGCGCCGAGATAAAGCGAGGGCGAGAAGATGCCCCCGGAGGCGCCCGAACCGAGGCTGATCGTGGTGGCGAGCATTTTCAGCGCGAACAGCAGCGCCATCAGGCTCACCGCCGTCATGTTCTTGTTGAGGATCGACTGGATCACGCCGTAGCCGACGCCGTCGACGTAAGGGTGGCCGAAGGCGTGCGTCAGAACGACCATCATCAGGCCGATCGCGGCCATGCCGACGATGTTCTGCGTGTAGGCGTTGCCGGGCAGCTTGGGAAAGCCGTCCTCCATGATCACGAGCAGGCGAATGAACGCCCAGGAGGCGATTCCGCAGAGAACGCCCAGCATCACGAACGCGACCGCGTCTTCGACCCGGAACGATTTCGCCAAGGAGAACTGAATCTCGGGAACGATGAAGGCGGGATCGGGCCCGATCAATCGCCTGCCGATCGTCGTGGCGGCGCCGGTGGCGATGACAACGGGAAGAAAGGTCCGGTTGGAGACTTCGGGCAGCAGAATCTCCAGCGCGAACAGCACGCCGCCGAGCGGCGTGTTGAAGGTCGCGGCGATGCCGGCGCCTGCGCCGGCGGAAAGCAGCGTGATCTTCTGCCGCGTCGAGAGCCGGATGGCCTGCGAGAAGGCCGAGCCGAGCGCCGCGCCGATCTGAATGATCGGGCCTTCGCGGCCGACCGCCGCGCCGCTGCCGATCGACAGGGCCGAGGCCAGCGACTTGATGAGCGCGACCTGGCCGCGGATGTTGCCGCCCTTGTAGAAGACCGAGTCCATCACCTCGGGAACGCCGTGGCCCTTGGCCTCCGGGGCGAAGCGTTGCACCAGGAACACCACGATCAGGCCGCCGATAATCGGCGAAAGCAACACGAAGTCGCCGAATCGGCTCGGCCCTTCGCTGACGTTGGCGTCGTACCAGATCGAGAACGCGCCGTTGTAGAAGACGTTGTGAACGAGCCCGATAAGGGCGCGCAGCGCCACCGCGCCGACGCCCGTCATGATCCCGACGACCAGCGCCAGCAGGCAGAGAACGAGCAGGCCGACCCGCCTTTCCTCCCTCCGAGCCGGCGGGCCGCCGACGACCGTCGGCGAGGCTTTGACGGCGGCGGTGGCGGCGGTGGCTGAGGACATGAGGGCCTACGAGGGTTTGCGTTGGGGCGGTCGCGAAAAGGCCGCCATATAGGCTGAGGGCCGGATGTCAAATTGTCTTAGGGCGCGAGAGGGCGAAGGCGGGGCGCCGACGCCGGCGCGGGCGGGCATTGCCCATCGCTTGCCTAAAATATTGTTTAATCCTTTAATTTGCGCTCCGCCCGTTCGAGCTCTCCGCTATTCCCGGTCCCATTCGATCCGCCGGAGATCGTGGGCGCCGTCGATGATGCGGACCACCTGCGCGCCGTATGAAGTCAGGCGATACAGCGCCAACCAACGTTGGATCGCCAACGACCTCGCCTCATCGGCGATTTCGGGACGCGCGGGACCGAGCTGGGGATGGCGGGCGAGCAGCCGACACGCTTCTTCGATGCGATCGAGCGCGCGATCAGCCGCCGCTTCGGAGTTTTGGCGGGCGATATAGAGCCAGATGTCGGGCAGATCCTCGCGCGCGCGGCGCGAGTAGCGAACCTCGCTCACGGCTTGGCGGCGAGACGCGCGCGGGCTTCCCGTTTCAAGGCGGCGAAGTCCAACGCGTCTGCGTCGCCGCTATCGAGCCCCTCCTGCCAAGCCTGGCGAAGGAAGCCGAGCTTTTCGGCCTCCTGCCGCTCGAGCTTCTCCATCAGCCGCAACGCCTCGCGCACGACTTCGCTCGACGACGCGTAGCGACCGCCTGAAACCTTGGCCTTGACGAAATTCGCCAGTTCCTCGGTCAGCGATACGTTCATATTCATGACGGGCCTCTCGGGCGCGACCATGCCAGAAATGGCTAAGAATGGCAATGATTGCTATTAGCGCCAAGTTCGGCGGGGAGCGCCGTCGACCTCATGGAAGCCTCTTGTTTCCGAAGCCGCGAGGCTGTCAAGGGCGCGCTTTCAGCGCGCCGCCGCAGGCGGGCTTCGCCCCTTGACAGCCTCGCGGCTTCGGAAGTTTTGCCTCCATGAGGTCGACGGCGCGGTGGGTCGGCGGGAGCGGCGAGCGCCTGGGCGGCCCCCTACCTTCTCAGCGCCTCCAACACCTTCACCCCGGCCCGCCCGTCGACCCTCAGCCCGTTCTTCCCCTCGAAATCGGCGATCGCCGCCTTCGTTTTGGTTCCGATCGCGCCGTCCGGCTCGCCGACGTCATAGCCGTGCTTATTCAGCAGCGTCTGCAATTCGCGTCGTTCGGCGCGCGACAAGCCGGGGTCGTCGGTCGGCCAGGGCGTGACGATTCCCGGCCCGCCGGCGAGCCTTTGCGCGAGGATGGCGATCGCCAGCGCGTAAGACTCGGCGGGGTTGTAGGAATAGAGGGCGTCGAAGTTGTGCGTGACGAGGAACGCCGGCCCGTTGGCGCCGGCCGGCAGCAGAAGCCCTGCCTGCCCGCCGCCGAGCGCGCCGCCGTCGATGCGCGTTATGCCGCGCGCCGCCCAGGCCGACATCGGCTGTTTGGCCTTGCGGCCCGAGGGGCCGGAATAGCCCGCCGGCAATTTCACCTCGAAGCCCCATGGCTCGCCGCGCGTCCAGCCGGACTTCTGGAGATAATTGGCGGTCGAGCCCAGCGCCGCGGCGGCCGAATCGACGATGTCGCGCCCCGAGCCGTCGAGATCGACGGCGAGGCGCTCGAATTCCGAGGGCATGAACTGGGTCTGGCCGAACGCCCCCGCCCAGGAGCCGATCAGGCGGTCGAGGGGGATATCGCCGCGATCGGCGATCTTCAGCGTCGCCATCAGTTCGCCGCGGAAGTAGCTCGCGCGTTCGCCCAGGCACGCGAGCGTGGTCAAGGACTGCACCAGCGGCCGCTTGCCCATTTCGCGACCGAAATCCGATTCGACGCCCCACAGCGCCGCGAGGACATAGCGGCTGACGCCGAATCGTTCCTCGGCCAGCGCCAGCGCCCTGGCGTTCTGCGCCATCGCTGACCTGCCGTCGGCGACGCGCTCGTCGTCGACGAGCCCCGCCATATAATCCCAGATCGGCGTCTTGAACTCGGGCTGGTTGGTCTGGAACTCCAGCACCTTCATATCCGGCTGCAAATTGCCGAAGGCGGCGTCGAGCGTCGCCGCGGAGACGCCCTTGCCCGAAGCGTCCGTACGCAGCGAGGCGACGCAAGAGGCAAAATCGGCGCGCGAAGGCGCGCCGAGCGCGAGGAAGATAGAAAAGGCGGCGAGCGACCGTTTCATGCCGCGATTCCGAGCGATGCGGCCGCGCGCGTCGAGGCGCGATCCAGCAGCGCCGAAGTGGGATTGAGAATGTCGATAATCTCGTCGCGCCCGTCGATTTTGAGCATGAGCCTCTGGATCGACCAGACGCCGCCCTTCCTGATCGCCTGGAGCATGACCAGACCCGAGCCTTTAGGGCCGGTCGCCGAAAAGCTGAGGCTCGCGCTCCCCGAATCGTCGGTCAGGCTGATTTCGCCCATCGGCATGCCCGTGGCGATCGGCGTCCCCAGAACCTGGGCGACCTCGGCGCTGGCCTGAAGCCTCGCGACGCCGAGCCTGTAGGCTTCGGAATGGCCGAGGCCATAGAATATGCCGCCGAACACCGCGAAGAACAGAGCGATCGCGCCGATCCAGACGACCACGCCCCAGATCGCCCACAAGCGCTGCACGCGCTTGAAATGCTCGACGCTGTCCCATCGCCGATTGCGCCACGCCCAGGCGCTTCCCTTGGCGCCCAGCACGAACGGCATGATCAAGATGCCGAAAAAGGGAACGAAGACCAGCAGCGAGATGAGGACGCCGTTGCCGATGCCCCATATCCAGGTCAGCAGGAACGCGCCCCAGTTCCAGCGATCGATTTCCGCCGGGATTTCCGCAGGCGGATTGCGTTGGGACGCATCGCTCATGACGGGGTCTCCGGAGAGCTCGAGATGGCGTCAAACGAGATTCGGCTCTGGAGACCGGCGGCCTTCACAGCCACGGATGCGCGGCGGCGGCCTTCTTCTCGTGGGCGGCGATGGCGGGCGCCTCGACCATGGTCAGGCCGATGTCGTCGAGCCCTTCCATCAGGCAATGCTTGCGGAAGGCGTCGACTTCGAACTTGACGACGCCGCCGTCGGGTCCGCGGATTTCCTGCGCCTGGAGATCGACGGTCAGCGTCGCGTTGGCGCCGCGCCGCGCGTCGTCCATCAGCTTCTCCAGATTCTCCGGCGAAACCTTGACCGGCAGGATGCCGTTCTTGAAGCAATTGTTGTAGAAAATATCGGCGAAGTCGGTTGAGATGACGCAGCGGATGCCGAAATCGAGCAACGCCCAGGGCGCGTGCTCGCGCGAGGAGCCGCAGCCGAAATTGTCGCCGGCGACGAGAATCTTGGCCTTGGAATAGGCCGGCTTGTTGAGCACGAAGTCGCGATTGGGCGAGCCGTCGTCGTTGTAGCGCATCTCCGAGAACAGGCCGGCGCCGAGGCCGGTGCGCTTGATCGTCTTCAGATATTGTTTGGGGATGATCATGTCGGTGTCGACGTTGTCGATCTCGAGCGGCGCGGCGACGCCGGTCAGTGTCGTGAATTTGTCCATCGCGAGGATTCCGCTGGCCTGATAAGAGTCTCGACCCAAGCGTCTAGCAAAAGCGCGCCGGGGGGGCAAACGCCGCCCGATTTCTTATTCAGGCTCCGTTTTATGACCCCTCCCTCTCCCATCGGCGCCCCCGGCGTCCTCGCCATCGATCTGGCGGCGCTCGCCGACAATTGGCGCATCCTCGCGCGCCGCGCCGCGCCGGGTGCCTGCGCGGCCGTGATCAAGGCCGACGGATACGGTCTGGGGATCGAGATCGTCGCCCCGGCGCTCTATGCCGCGGGATGCCGCACGTTCTTCGTCGCCCATCTCGACGAAGGGCGGCGCGCGCGCGCGGCGCTGCCGCAAGCCGACGCGCGTCTCTATGCGCTCAACGGCCTTCAACCCGGCGCCGACCCGCAAGCCGACTACGCCGCGCGCCGCCTCGCGCCCGCGATCGGCGCCGCCGAGGAATTCGCGCGCTGGGCGGCTTTCGCCGCGACGCAAGCCGCGCCGCCGCCCTGCGCGCTGCATCTCGACACCGGCATGAACCGCCTCGGCTTCGATGCGCTCGAGGATTTGCGCGGGGCGATGGCGCGCCATGGCGGGACGTGCGGGGCCGACCTGCTGATGAGCCATTTCGTCTCCTCCGAAGTATCAGGCGATCCACTCAACGCCGTTCAGATCGCGCGCTTCGAGGAGGCGCGCGCGGCCTTTCGCCCGCTTGCCGCCTCGCTGGCCAATTCCTCCGGAATGTTCCTGGCCGCGCGGCCCATCTTCGACCTCGCGCGGCCGGGCTACGCGCTCTACGGCGGCAATCCGACGCCGGGCGCCGCGAACCCGATGAAGGCGGTCGTCACGCTCGACGTCGCGATCCAGCAGACGCGATGGATCGAAGCGGGCGAGACCTGCGGCTACAACAGCCAGTGGACGGCGCGCCGGCGCACGCGCCTCGCCACCGTGCTCGCCGGCTACGCCGACGGCCTGCCGCGCGGCGCCGGCGCGGTCGACGGGCGCGAGGGGGCCGAGGTCGTTGTGGCGGGGCGGCGCTGCGCCCTCGTCGGGCGCGTGTCGATGGATCTCTGCATCGCCGACGTGACCGACGTCGCCGAGGGCGCGGTCAAGCCGGGCGACTTCGCGCGGTTCTTGGGCGAAGAGATCGGCGTCGACGAATTCGCGGCACGCTCGGGAACGATCGGCTACACCGTGCTGACCGGTCTGGGGGCGCGCTACATCAGGCGCATCGTCGGCGGCGAGGGATCGGCGGGCGATTCCGAAGCGCGCGGTTAGGACGGGCGGGCCTCGCTCCTCGCTCCGGCCGTCCGGCCCCCGCTTCGCTCGCCCGAACGCCGCCCGACTCTGGAATTTTGTCGCGCGCGGGCGTAAGGCAATGGCGTGAGGCGTCGCGGCGCGATGGGTCGCCGGGGCGCGAAGCGGATTGGATCGCCGCCGTCGGGAAAGAGGCCGCCATGAACAGACTGGAAAAGCGCCCGCCCGCCGCGGCGGAAGCGCAGATTCAATATCTCGACGGCGATATTCGCGTCATCCGCCCCGGCGCGTTCGTTCGCTGCGCCGTGACCGGCGTCCCGATCGCGCTCGACGAATTGCGATATTGGAGCGTCGACCTCCAGGAAGCCTATGCCGACCCCGAGGCGGTCCTCAAACGCCTCGACGATCGACCTGCTTAGATCCCGGCGGAATCCCGGGACGCCAATGTCCGCGGCGAATTTCCGCTTGCGTCGCGCCGGATAATGGTTCATATATAAACGATGTTCCGCGACGGTCACTGAAGCGGCCGGCGCGGTTTGGCTTTTTCCATGCTCCCGCGGACCTCGAAATGCCCAGCTACAAAGCTCCGATCGACGACACGCTGTTTCTGCTCACCGACGTCTTCGATTTCGACCGCTACGGCAATCTGCCGCGCTTCGCCGAGGCGCCGATCGACGTCGTCGAAGCGGTGCTGAGCGAAGGCGGCAAGTTCGCCGAGGAAGTGCTGCAGCCGCTCAACCTTTCGGGCGACCGGGAGGGCTGCAGGCGCGACGCCGACGGCGATGTCGCGACGCCGAAGGGCTTCAAGGAGGCTTATAAGGCCTATGTCGAAGGCGGCTGGGTGGGATTGGCGGGCGACCCCGCCTACGGCGGCCAGGGCCTGCCGCATTTTCTCGCCGTCGCGCTCAGCGAATACACGATCGCGGCCAATCTGTCCTTCGCGATGTACCCCGGACTCACCAACGGCGCGGCGGCGGCGTTGTGGGTCCATGGCGGCGACGCGCTGAAGCGCATTTATCTGCCGAAAATGACCACCGGCGAGTGGACCGGCACGATGAACCTGACCGAGCCGCATTGCGGCACCGATCTCGGCCTCATCAAGACGAAGGCCGTTCGCCAGCCCGACGGCTCCTTCGCCATCTCCGGCCAGAAGATTTTCATCTCGGCCGGCGAGCACGATCTCACCGAAAACATCATCCATCTCGTGCTCGCGCGCATCGAAGGCGCGCCGGCGGGAACCAAGGGCATTTCGCTCTTTCTGGCGCCCAAGATGCTGGTCGCGGACGACGGATCGCTCGGCGCCCGCAACGGCGTGGTGTGCGGCTCGATCGAGCACAAGATGGGCATCCACGCCAATTCGACTTGCGTGCTCAATTACGACGGCGCCAAGGGCTGGCTGATCGGCGAGGAAAATCGCGGCCTCAACGCCATGTTCGTGATGATGAACGCGGCGCGGCTTGGCGTCGCCGTGCATGGCCTCAGCCTGTCCGAGGTCGCCTACCAGAACGCCGCCGCCTACGCCAAGGACCGCCTGCAAGGGCGATCGCTGACAGGCGCCAAGGAGCCGGACAAGCCCGCCGATCCCATCATCGTGCATCCCGACGTCAGGCGGATGCTGCTGGAAATCCGCGCCTTCAACGAGGCGGCGCGCGCGCTGATGCTGTGGGTGGCGCTCTCCGAGGACGAAGCCCTGGAGTCGCCGGACCCCGCCGCCAAGCGGGCGGCCGACGATCGCATCGGCCTGCTCACCCCGGTCATCAAGGGCGTGTTCACCGACACCGGCTTCGCCAACGCGGTCAAGGCGCAGCAAGTTCTGGGCGGCCACGGCTATATCGCGGAATCGGGCATGGAGCAGTTCGTGCGCGACGCGCGCATCACCATGATCTACGAGGGCGCCAACGGCATCCAAGCGCTCGATCTCGTCGGGCGCAAGCTGCCAAAGGACGGCGGGCGCGCGGTCACGGCGTTTTTCGGCGAGATTTCAAGCTTTCTCGCCGAGAACAAGGAGGACGCCGCGCTCGCGCCCTATCTCGCGCCCCTCAAGACCGCGCTCGGCCAGTTGCAGCAGGCGACGATGTGGCTGATGCAGAACGCGATGAAGAATCCCGACAACGCCGGCGCCGCCTCGAACGACTATATGCATCTCTTCGGCCTGACGGCGCTCGGCTATATGTGGGCGCGCATCATCAAGGCGGTCCTGGCGCGGCAGGCCAAGGGCGCCAGCAACGAAGCGCTTGACTCCAAGCTTACGCTCGCCAAGTTCTTCAACGCGCGTATGCTGCCGGAGGCCGGCGCCTGCCTCGCGCGTCTGGCCAGCGGCGCCGAAACGCTGATGGCGCTGCCCGCGGCGGCGTTCTGATCCGAGGCGACCGGGACGTCGGGGAGGGAAGAGCGAATGGACGCTGACGAAGCGCGCGCTGGCCGGACCGGCGGCTGTCAATGCGGAGCGGTCCGCTACCGGCTCGCGGCCGCGCCGCGCGGATCGAACGTCTGCCATTGCCGCATGTGCCAGAAGGCCGGCGGCGGGCAGGCGGCGTCAGACAATCCCCGACATCCCCACCACGAAACCTGAATTGGACGCGGCCCACGCGCCGCAAGGGAGACGAAGCATGGCCGAAGCTTTCATTTACGATCATGTCCGCACGCCGCGCGGACGCGGCAAGCCCGACGGCTCGCTGCACACCGCCTCGACGCTGCATCTGGCGGCGACCGCGCTAAAGGCGATCAAGGACCGCAACCATCTCGAGGCCGGCTCCGTCGACGACGTCGTGATGGGCTGCGTCGATCCCGTGGGCGAAGCGGGCGGCGACATCGCGCGCATGGGCGCGCTGGCGGCGGGCTTCGGCGACGGCGTTCCCGGCGTGCAGATCTGCCGCTTCTGCGCCTCGGGCCTCGACTCGGTCAATTTCGCCGCGGCCCAGATCATGGCCGGCCAGCACGATCTGACGATCGGCGGCGGCGTCGAATCGATGAGCCGCGTCGGCCTCGGCGCCGCGGGCGGCGCCTGGCCGGTCGACCCTTCCCTCGCGATCCCCGTGTATTTCCTGCCGCAGGGAATCTCGGCCGACCTCATCGCCACCAAATACGGCTTCTCGCGCGACGACGTCGACGCCTACGCCGTCGAATCGCAGCGGCGCGCCGCCGCGGCCTGGAAGGACGGGCATTTCAAGAAGTCGATCACGCCGGTGCGCGACGTCAACGGCCTCACGCTGCTCGACCGCGACGAGCACATGCGCCCGTCGACCGACATGCAGTCGCTCGCCAGCCTGAAGCCCTCGTTCGTGATGATGGGCGAACAGGGCGGCTTCGACGCGGTGGCCGTCCAGGCCCACCCGGAGGTCGAGCGCATCAACCACGTCCATCACGCCGGCAATTCCTCGGGGATCGTCGACGGCGCCGCGGCGGTGCTGCTCGGCTCGAAAGAAGCCGGCGCCAGGGCGGGCCTGAAGCCGCGCGGAAGAATCCGCGCCTTCGCCAACATCGGCTCGGAGCCGGCGATCATGCTGACCGGCCCGGTCGACGTGACGAAGAAGGTTCTCGCGCGCTCGGGGATGAAAATCTCCGACATCGATCTCTTCGAAATCAATGAGGCCTTCGCCTCGGTGGTGCTGCGCTTCCGCCAAGCCTTCGATCTCGACGCGAGCAGGGTCAACGTCAACGGCGGCGCGATCGCCATGGGCCATCCGCTCGGCGCGACGGGCGCGATGATCCTCGGCATGGCGCTCGACGAACTCGAGCGGACCGGCAAGAACACCGCCCTCATCACCCTTTGCATCGGCGGCGGCATGGGCACCGCCACCATCATCGAACGCGTCTGATCGAACGGAGTTGAACGCCATGAACGCCACGAATTTCCGTTTCGAGACCGACGCCGACGGCGTCGCGCTGATCACCTGGGACATGCCCGGCCGTTCGATGAACGTGCTGACGCCCGAAGTGATCGAGGAACTCAGCGGCTTGGTCGACAAAGTCGCCGCCGATTCCGCGATCAAGGGCGCCGTCGTCACCTCCGGCAAGGAGGGATTCTCCGGCGGCGCGGACCTCACCATGCTGCAGGGCATGGGCCGGGAATACGCGCGCGTCGCCAAGGCCGAGGGCGAAGAGGCGGCGATGCGCTTCTTCTACGACCGCTCGCGGCAGCTTTCCCTGGTCTTTCGCAAGCTGGAGACCTGCGGCAAGCCGTTCGCCGCGGCGATCAACGGCGTGTGCATGGGCGGCGCGTTCGAGCTCGCGCTGTCCTGCCACTATCGCATCGTCGCCGACAGCGACAAGGCGCGCGTCGGCCTGCCGGAGATCAAGGTCGGCCTGTTTCCCGGCGCCGGCGGCACGCAGCGCGTCGCGCGGCTGATGGCGACGCCCGACGCGTTGCAGATGCTGTTCAAGGGCGACCAGCTCAAGCCCGCCGCGGCCAAGAAGATGGGGCTCGTCCACGACGTCGCGCCGTCGAGCGAGATCGTCGCGCAGGCCAGGGCCTGGGTGAAGGCCAATCCGAACGCCAAGGCGCCGTGGGACGATCCGAAATTCAAGCTTCCGTCGGGCAAGGTGTTTTCGCCCACCGGCATGATGATCTGGCCGCCCGCCAACGCGATCTATCGCCGCGAGACCTACGACAATTATCCCGCGGCCAAGGCGATCCTGTCGAGCGTGTTCGAGGGCCTGCAATTGCCGATGGACCTGGCGCTGGCGGTGGAGAGCCGCCACTTCGCCAAGATCCTGCGCTCGAAGGAGGCGGCGGCGATGATCCGCTCGCTGTTCGTCTCGATGGGCGAACTCAACAAGGGCGCGCGCCGGCCTGCCGAAGTCCCGGCGACGAATCTGCGCAAGATCGGCGTCCTCGGCGCCGGCTTCATGGGCGCCGGCGTCGCCTATGTCTCGGCGAGCGCCGGGCTCGAAGTCGTGCTGATCGACCGCGACCAGGAATCCGCGGACAAGGGCAAGGCCCACTCGGAGAAGCTCATCTCGAGCCAGATCGCCAAGGGCCGCGCCAAGAGCGCCGACCGCGACGCGCTGCTCCAGCGCATCCATCCAAGCGCCGATTACGCCGATCTGAAGGGCTGCGACCTCGTCGTCGAGGCGGTGTTCGAGGATCGCGCCGTCAAAAGGGAAGCGACCGAGAAGGCGCAGGCCATTCTCGGGCCGGACGTGATCTTCGCCAGCAACACCTCGACGCTGCCGATCGGCTCGCTCGCCGAGACCTCGCAAAAGCCGGAGAATTTCATCGGCATCCATTTCTTCTCCCCGGTCGACAAGATGATGCTCGTCGAGATCATCATGGGCGCGAAGACGGGGGCGAAGGCGCTGGCGACCGCGATCGATTTCGTGCGCGCGATCAAGAAGACGCCGATCGTCGTCAACGATTGCCGCGGCTTCTTCGCCAACCGCTGCGTCGGCAATTACATTCGCGAGGGCCATCTCATGCTGATGGAAGGCGTGCCGCCGGCGATGATCGAGAACGCCGCGAAAATGGCGGGCATGCCGGTCGGGCCGCTCAGCCTCAACGACGAAGTGGCGATCGACCTCGGCTGGAAGATCCTCCAGGCGGCCAAGAACGACCTCGGCGCGAGCGCCGTCGATCCCGCGCAGGAAAAGCTCTTGGAGGCGATGGTCGTCAAGGAGCAGCGTCTCGGCCGCAAGAACGGCAAGGGCTTCTACGACTATCCCGCGAACGCGCCGAAGACGCTGTGGCCGGGCCTCGCCAAAATCGCCGGCAAGGCGCTCGACCCCGATACAATCAGCGTGCGCGATCTCAAGGACCGCTTCCTCTTCGTCCAGGCGTTAGAGGCGGCGCGCTGCATGGAGGAGAACGTCGTCACCGACCCGCGCGAGGCCGACGTCGGCTCGATCCTCGGCTTCGGCTTCGCGCCCTTCACCGGCGGCGTGCTGTCGCTGATCGACGGCCTCGGCGCCAAGGCGTTCGTCGCGCGAGCAGAGGAACTGGCGGCCCAATACGGCCCGCGCTTCGCGCCGAGCGCGGGGCTCAAGGCGATGGCGGCCAAGGGCGAGACGTTTTACGGCAAGGCCGCCGCCAAGGCGAAGGCGGCGTGAAAGAGGAGGGTTGGGCTGCGGCGCGATTTTCCGGCGCGCGGCCCTGATTTCAATAGCTTGCGATGCGATTTTCCGCCGCGTGGGCGCGGGGCCGCAAAGAAGCATAAAGGGAAATTCACCGTTTTGGCGACGATTGGACGATTGCGTTCGCCGACGCGCCGGGCCTTGCGGCCCGGCGGCCCCCCGCGGGGCCGCCTTCAATCCTGCGAGCCGAAGCAGGGCAGCGCGCGGACTTTCACGTCCATGCCCGCCGAGAGGATATAGCCGCGCTCGTCGCGGTGTATCACGTCGCGGCCGACCGCGCGCCGCAACGTTTCTCCCAGCCGATCGACCTCGAGCGTCAAATGCCGCGCGCGATCGTCCTCGAATAAAATGCTGTAGATGTCCCGGGACAGCGCCTGCGCGGATGTCCTCTGGTCTTTGCGCCGGCTGAGATTCATGAGAATGGCGAACTCGGATCGCGAGAGACCGATTTCACAGCCATTGACGTATAGCCGGAAATCGGCCCTCTCCACGCAAATTTCAATGACCGATTCGTCGTCGCGAACGCGCGCGACGCCGCTATGTCCGCTCCGATTCGACATCGCGTTGCTTTCCGTCCGTTGATACATTTCACTACGCCTTGCGACGACGTCGCGACCCACTCGACGCTTTCCGATACCCGTTCACTTTCGAAGCCAGAGACGACGGCGATCGAACCAGCGCGGGTAACCTAAAGGCTCGCGAAGCGCTCGTTCTGATTTACGTCAAACTTAACGCGACGGAAGCGGCTCGCCGGCGGCCGGTTGCTTGTCGGGCGGGCGAATAGGGGCGGGTTCGACGCCGCCCCAAATGAGAAGGACCGCTCCTTGTGGGAGCGGCCCTTCCATTGTCGCGACCACGCAGAGATCGCTTGGGGTCTGGATTGCCTAGCGTCTGCTATGCGCGAGAATCCTGCGCACGGACAATGTTCCAGGCCTCGCGAAACTCGCATGGCGATTGACAATGAGACACTGGATCACCTCCTTTCAGGTTGTTGACGACACGGGTCAGAATAAGGTGATTCGTCGATTTTGAAAGCCCGGAATTCGCTCATCCACGACGAGATTATGACACGACCGCCTGCGAAAGAGGCGCCGGCGCCCGCCCGCTCGGGGCGCGGCGCTCACGCCGCCGCCTTCGCCACCGCGTCGCAGACGTCGTTGACCAGCGTGTCGACGAGGGCGCGGTCGTCCGCCTCGGCCATGACGCGAATGACGGGTTCCGTCCCCGACGGGCGGATGACGAGACGCCCCTGGGCGCCCAGCCGCGCGGTCGCCGCGGCGATCGCCTTGAGCACCGCCTCGTCCTCGAGCGGGCGCCCGCCCTTGAAGCGCACGTTGCGCAGCACCTGCGGCAGCGGCTCGAAGCGGCGGCAGACCTCGCTCACCGGCTTGCCCTGCTTCTGCACGACGGCGAGCACCTGCATCGCCGCGACGAGGCCGTCGCCGGTGGTCGAATGATCCGTCAGAATGATGTGGCCCGACTGTTCGCCGCCGACGTTGAAACCTTTCTCGACCATGCGCTCCAGCACGTAGCGATCGCCGACCGCCGTGCGCTCGAGGCTGAGGCCGAGGTCGGCAAGGCGCCGCTCCAACCCGAGGTTGGACATCACCGTCGCCACGATGCCGGGCTTGGCGAGGCGTCCGTCCGCCTGCCAGCTTTCGGCGACCACCGCGAGAATCTGGTCGCCGTCGACGACGTGGCCCTTCTCGTCGACGATGATCATGCGGTCCGCGTCGCCGTCGAGCGCGATGCCGACGTCGGCGCGCATTTCCCGCACCTTCTGGGCGAGCGCCTCGGGAGCGGTCGAACCGAGGTCGAGGTTGATGTTGACGCCGTTGGGTTCGACGCCGATCTTGATGACCTCGGCGCCGAGTTCCCACAAGGCCTCCGGCGCCGCCTTGTAGGCGGCGCCGTTGGCGCAATCGACGACGACCCTGAGGCCGTCGAGCGAAACGTCGCGCGGCAGCGTCCGCTTGGCGTATTCGATGTAGCGCGCCTGAACGTCGTCGATGCGCCTGGCGCGGCCGAGATCGGGCGACTTGGCGAGCTTCGCGGCGAGGTCGCCGTCCATCAGGGCTTCGATGCGCGCCTCGATTTCGTCCGACAGCTTGAAGCCGTCGGGGCCGAACAGCTTGATGCCGTTGTCCTCGTAGAGGTTGTGCGAGGCCGAGATCATCACCCCGAGGTCGCAGCGCATCGAGCGCGTCAGCATCGCCACCGCCGGCGTCGGCGCCGGGCCGAGCAGCAGCACATCCATGCCGACCGAAGTGAAGCCGGCGACGAGCGCGTATTCGATCATATAGCCGGAAAGGCGGGTGTCCTTGCCGATGACCACGCGGTGACGATGCTCGCCGCGCTGGAAGACCAGCCCCGCCGCCTGCCCGACCTTCAAGGCGAGTTCGGCCGTGATCTTGCCGTTCGCGCGGCCGCGAATGCCGTCGGTGCCAAAATACTTGCGCGTCATGTACAAATCCCCGCGTCGAGCCGCGAATCCCACCCCAATACCGCATAATGGGGGGCAAGAAATTCAAAAATCGTTGCAAACCGTAAACGGAAGCGGGCGCAGGAGGGAATTCCGCTTCGCTAAGCGGGCGTCGAACTCAGGGGGCGACGCCGTCGAGCGGCTGTTCCTGGAGGCGCAATCGGCCGTAGGACAGCCGAAGCCGAAGCGCCCGTCCAAGACGGCGCGCCGAAGCCGCGGCGGCTCGAGCCGTCCGCCCGACGTCGCAAAGTAGTCGCCGATCTCAAATCGCCGCGGGTCTAAGCCGGCGGCGATCCTTGCCTCGTTGGCGCCGGCGCTTCGATCACGCCTTGGCGGGCTGCTTCACTTCGACGCCCGCTTCGGTCAGCATCGCCGCGAGTTCGCCCGACTGGAACATTTCGCGCGTGATGTCGCAGCCGCCGACGAACTCGCCCTTGACGTAGAGCTGGGGAATGGTCGGCCAGTTGGCGAATTCCTTGATGCCCTGGCGGATTTCCGCGTCCTCGAGCACGTTCACGCCGACAACCGGCGCGCCGAGATAGTCGAGAATTTGCATGACCTGGCCGGAAAATCCGCATTGCGGAAACTGCGGCGTTCCCTTCATGAAGAGAACGACGGGGTTGTCGGCGATCAGTTTCTGAATCCGCTCTTGCACGTTCGACATGGCGCGTTGACCTTTCCTGACGGGGTTCAAGGCCCCGCTTCCAACCCCACTCATATAAAACACCGGCGCGGCTCTCGCCAGTCGCCGCGGGCAAATAGTCGCCGTTCGACTATCCGCCGGTCACGCTCATGTGGCGCCGGGTCGAAGCATGGCTGCCGGCGCGTTCGATGACGAAGTCATGGCCCTTGGGCTTGCGCTGGATGGCGGCGCGGATCGCCGCGACGAGCAAATCGTCGGCCTCGGAGCGGCGCAACGGCTCGCGCAGATCCGCGGCGTCCTCCTGGCCGAGGCACATATAGAGCCTCCCCGTGCAGGTGACGCGCACGCGGTTGCAGCTTTCGCAGAAGTTATGGGTCAGCGGCGTGATGAAGCCGAGGCGCCCGCCCGTCTCCTTGACGTCGAAATAGCGCGCCGGCCCGCCGCTCGCGTAAGGCGAGGGCGTCAGCGTCAGGCGCTCCTCCAGCGAGGCGCGCAACTCGGTCAGCGGCAGGAATTGGTCGAACCGCTCGCGCTCGACCGCGCCGAGCGGCATGACCTCGATAAAGGTCAGATCGAAGCCGCGCCCGTGAGCCCAGGCGATGAGCGAGGGAGCTTCCTCGTCGTTGAAGCCCTTGAGCGCGACGGCGTTGAGCTTGACCTTGAGGCCCGCCTCGCGCGCGGCCTCGACGCCGCCCAAGACCTTGTCGAGATCGCCCCAGCGCGTGACGGCGCGGAATTTCGCGGCGTCGAGCGTGTCGAGCGAGACATTGACGCGCTGCACGCCGCAATCCGCGAGTTCGGCGGCGTAGCGCGCGAGTTGCGAGCCGTTGGTCGTCAGCGTCAGCTCGTCGAGCGCGCCGCTGGCCAGATGCCGCGAAAGCGCACGGAACAAGGTCATGATGTCGCGCCGCACCAAGGGCTCGCCGCCGGTGACGCGCAACTTGCGCGTTCCCAGCCGCACGAAGGCCGTGCACAGCCGATCGAGCTCCTCGAGGGAAAGCACGTCGCGCTTGGGCAGGAAGTTCATGTCCTCGGACATGCAATAGGCGCAGCGGAAATCGCAGCGGTCGGTGACGGAGACGCGGACATAGCTCACCACGCGGCCGAACGGATCGACCAGCGGCGGGGAGACGAGGGGCGCGTGCGCGTTCATCAGCACAATATAGCGGCGCCATTGGGAGAAAGAAAGGCGAGCCGATGCGGCCGCCGGCCCTCGTCCGTCGGCTTCGCCGACACCTCTCGGCGAACCGAAGGTTCGCCTGACGCCCGCAAGCGGGAGACGGGAAGCGCCCGCTCAGCGCAGGACGACAACCCTGGCGCCGACGCTCGCGCGCCCGTAGAGATCGACAACGTCGTCGTTGGTCATGCGGATGCAGCCGGAGGAGACGGCCTGGCCGATCGTGTCGGGCTCGTTGGAGCCGTGGATGCGGAAGAGCGTGCCGGCCAGATACATCGCGCGGGCGCCGAGCGGATTGTCGATGCCGCCCTCCATGTGGCGGGGCAGATCGGGCCGGCGGCGCAGCATTTGCGCCGGCGGCGTCCAATCCGGCCATTCCCGCTTGTTGGCGATGCGGGTGACGCCCGCCCAGGTGAAGCCGGGCCGGCCGACGCCGACGCCGTACTTGAGCGCCTGACGCCCCGGCAGCACGAAATAGAGCCGGCGCTCGCTGGTGTTGATGATGATCGTGCCCGGCGCGTAGGGGCCGTCGAAATTGACGGTTTCGCGCGGGATCGGCGAGGCGAGCGGGCGTTCGTCGCCGCCGCCGCTCGACGGGCCGAAAATGTTCGAGAGGGCAAAGGCCGCCGGCGCGGAGGAAAGGATCAATCCGGCGATCAGGCCGGCCCTGAGAAGAGCGGTGCGGCGCATGCGAAAATCCCCTGGCTCTCGGCCACGCGCCCGACCGACCGCGTCCGAATCGAACGGCCGGCCTCGCGCGCAAGCCGTGAAGTAATCGGAGAAAGGGCGCGCGCGCGCAACCGTCTAGAACGGTTCTCAGGGGCGCAACGCGAGATTTGGGCTAAAGCGTGGCCAAACCGCCACACTCGCCCGCCGCGCTGGGCGGGGCGATCGGGGGCCATGGTGGGCGATACAGGGATCGAACCTGTGGCCCCTCCCGTGTGAAGGGAGTGCTCTACCGCTGAGCTAATCGCCCTGGCCGCGGACGCCTCGTTTAAGGCCGGGGCGAACCGCAAGTCAAGGCGAGGTCGCCCGCTCCCGCAGCAACTCCTCCGCCGCCTCGAACAGCGCGTCGAAATGCGAGATCACCCGGTCCGGCGCGAGTTCGGCCACGGGAACGTCGGTATAGCCGAAATCGACGGCGACGACCGGCGTGCCCGCCGCGCGCGCGGTTTCGATGTCGGTGCGCGAATCGCCGACCATCGCGGCGCGGGCGGGATCGCCGCCCACTTTTCGGATCGTCTCCAGCAGCGGCTTGGGATCGGGCTTGGCGACGCCGAACGTGTCCTGGCCGCAGACGAAGGCGAAGCGGTCGGCGACGCCGAGCTTGCCGAGCAGCAGATGCGAGGAATGTTCGAGCTTGTTGGTGCAGACCGCGAGCCGCCAGCCCGCCTCGGCGCAGCGGCTCAGGCACGCCTCGACGCCGGGGAAGAGCCAGCTCTCGTCCGCGATATGCGCGTTGTAATGGACGAGGAAATCGGCGAACAAAGCGTCGAGCCTGGCCGGCGCGAGTTCGCGCCCCGAAAGCTTGAAGCCGCGCGCGATGAGCGCGCGCCCCCCGGCGCCGAGCAGAGCGCGCGCGGCGGCGCGCGGCACGGGCGCGATTCCCTCGCGCGCCAGCACGAAATTGAGCGCGCCGATGAGATCGCCGGCGGTCTCCGCGAGCGTGCCGTCAAGGTCGAAGACAAGGGTCGGCGCCACGGGCATGAGGTTTCTCGCGGAGCGAAGGTCAGGAATTCCAAAAGTCGGGCTCGGCCGGCGCCAGCGCGCCGCCGATGCGCAACGGCGCGATTTTGCGCGCGAGGCCGTCGGCGCCGGTTTCGACCGCGACGCCGCACAAAGTCGCCGCCCCGCTCGCCGGCTCAAACCGCCCGGAGGGAATGCGGCGGGTGAAACGGCGCAGCGGCTCGTCCTTCTCCATGCCGATCACCGAATCGTAATCGCCGGTCATGCCGACATCGGTGATGAAGCCGGTGCCGCCGGCGAGGATGCGCTCGTCCGCGGTCGGCGCATGGGTGTGGGTGCCGACGACGAGGCTGGCGCGGCCGTCGACGAAATGGCCGAAGGCCTGCTTTTCGCTGGAAGCTTCGGCGTGGAAATCGACGATCGCCGCGTCGCAGCCGACCCCGAGCGCGCAGGCGCCCAGTTCCTGCTCGATGCGCTGGAACGGATCGTCGAGCGGGTCCATGAACACGCGCCCCATCATGTTGACGACGAGCACCTTGGCGCCGTTGGCGGCCTCGATCAGATTGGCGCCGCGCCCGGGCGTCCCCTTGGGGAAATTGGCGGGGCGGATGAGGCGCGGCTGGCGCTCGATGAACACCAGCGCCTCGCGCTGGTCGAAGGCATGGTTGCCGAGCGTGATCGCGTCGACCCCGGCGGCGAGGAATTCCTCGCAGATCGATTCGGTGAGGCCGAAGCCGCCGGCGGCGTTCTCGCCGTTGACGACGACGAAATCGAGCCGCCAGCGCGCGCGCAGAGCCGCGATATGATCGAGAAGCACGGCGCGACCGGAACGGCCGACGATGTCGCCGATGAAGAGAAGGCGCATCAGCGAAATCTCCGCGCGGCGATCCATTCGCGTTCGGTCAGAATGAAATCGAGCGGCTCGTCGTGCGCCTCATCGGGCACGGCGGCGATCTCGCAGACGGAATAGGCGACGCCGACCGCCCGGACCGACCCCGCCGCGCGCAGGCGCTTCAGCGTGCGGTCGTAGTGCCCCGCGCCGTAACCGATGCGATGGCCGCGCCGATCGAAGGCGGCGAGGGGCACGAACAACAGATCGGGATCGACGGCGGGCGCCTCGGCGGTCGGCTCGGGGATATCAAGGGCGCCGGCGACGGTCGGATCGCCGACGCGCCAGAGCCGGAAGGTCAACGGCGCGCTACGCGCAACCGTGACCGGCAGGGCGGTCGCGAAGCCCTCGGCGCCGAGCGCCTGGAGAAGCGCGAGCGCGTCGGGCTCGTCGCGAATGGGCGAGAAAGCCGAAACGACGCGCGCGCGCCATTGGCGCGCGCAGGCGAGCCCCTCCTCGACGAGGCGGGCGGTCAACAGAGCGCGCGTTTGCGGATCGAGCGACCGGCGGCGCGCCAGCGCGCTCTGGCGCAGCAGCGATTTGGGCTCGGCGGCTCCGGACATGTTCGCGTCGATTCGCCGATCCCTTAAATTGAAGCGCGGAGCCGAGAAGGCCGTTGGACGGAGATCCCGGGCGCCTACGTAAGTAGGTGGGCGCCGTGTGCCCAAGCCCACGGGCGAGGACAGGGACAGCTCCCATGGGGATCGTACGGCCCCGAGGAATATGGTCCTGACGCACCCCCCAGCTCCGCAATCGGTTATTTAAGCGCTGGCGGGGCAAAACGCTAGGGCCCGGGCGGCAGGCCGTCAGCGCCGGGCGAAATCGACCTTGATCGCCGCGCTGTTCGAGGCGCGCGAAAACAATTCGAGCGTGATCGTCGCGGCCGCCGTTTTGCTGGCGAAAGCATCCATGATCTGCCGCACCATGCCGATCTCGGGTCGCAAGCTCTTGCCGTCGACCGAGCCCACCTCCATGCCTATGAGATTCCTGGATCGGGCCAGCGCGCAATTGGGGCGCCCGTCGTCGCATCCGACGAGCACGACGACCTGCTCGCTCTTCTGATAGTGCGGCCCGTTGGCGGGTCCCATCTGAACCTCGACCGATTGCACCGCAAAGCTCAGACCGCCGGCGTCGCCCATCGGCGGACCGTGGTCGGGCGTCGGCAAGATGTCTGCTCGAGCGGTCGAAACCGCCAGCATCAGCGCAAAGCAAGCCAATTCGATCCGGCGACGCATGCTATCCTCCTTTATTGTCCATGACGGCGTATTCGAATGGTCGGGAGAAAGGGAAATATCCATGGTGGAAACCGAAGCCCTTCTGGTCTCCGCGGCGCTCGAAGGGCCGATAGGCTTCCTCATCGCCGGCGCTACGAGATGGCCGTGCCGAGGCCCCCTGCATGTCGGCCTCGCCTGCGCCGTGGCGACGGCGGTGACCCATCCCCAGGTCTGGGCCGCCGCTTTCTGGGCCTATCCGTACTTCCCCTTTTGGCCGACCGCCATCGTCCTCGAGGCGCTGGTGATCGTGGCCGAGGGCCTGATGATCGCCTGGATGGCTCAGCTGACTCTCCCCCGCGCCATGCTCGTCTCCTTGATCGCCAATTCGTCGTCGTTTCTGTTCGGGCTGTGGCTCGCCAGCTGAGAGCCGGCGCCCGCCATGGCCGCTATCCCAAGGCCTCGCGGACGGTCTCGTCGCCGCGGACGGTCGAGGTCGGATCGAGCGCGGCCTCCAGAACGGCGCGGTGGAGCGGCCAGCCCTGGGGATCGTCGAGCCAGCCGAACTGGCCGTTGGCGTTCACCTCCAGGAAGGACGGTTCGCCCTCTCCGTTGAGAAAATCGAGCCGCCCAAAGCGAAGGCCCAGCCGTTCCATATAGGCGCCGATGCGCTCCGAAAGCCCGGCGGGCAAGTCCCATGGCCGCCAGGCGTCCGTGTTCGCGCCGACGCGCGTGCGCCAGTCCTCTACGCCGAGTTCGGCGCGCGTGCGCTCCATCTCGAACCCGAAGCATCGGCCATGCACATAGAGGACGGTCGCGTCGCGAACGCCGCGCGCGACCTCCTGGGTCAACCACGGCCATTCCGGCGAAAGACGATCGGCGTCCACCGACCGCACGTAGATGTAGCGATCGCGCTCGGGCCCGAGCGCCTCCGTCGCGAAGCGCTTGACCATGCGCCGCTCCGCCGGCCATCGAAAACCCCACCCGACGCTCCAGTCCGGGACCGTGAAGAACGCCGCTGCGACGCGCATCTGCGCGAGCCGACCGACGCGCCGCGGCGCGGACGGCTCGATGAGGCGCAGCAATCCCCTCGCCCGCGTCCATTCCGCGATCTCCCGAGTGAGAGCGTGCAGCTCCGCCTCCGTGGCGGCGCGGTCGTCGGCGGTTCCGCCCTCCCACCCCGGCGTGTCGCGAAGCGAGGGTCGCCGCCACAGGCACGCGGAAATCTCATCCGAGGCCGCCGCGCGTCCCGACGGGTCGCAGACGGCGAAGCCGTCCGGCGTCCAGGCGAAGCGATAGTTCCGCCAGAGATCGATGTTGAACCGGAAGACGGGCTGGCGGCGCTCCGCGCACAGCCCGACCAGCACGTCAGCCGTTCCGTCGAGGCTGTTGGAGAGCAAGAGCAGCATACGCGTTCAACCGGGGCGCCCAGGGCTCGGGCGATGGGTCCGCCGCTCAATCGAAACCGCAGTCCGGCACGCTGTCCGCATGCCCGCCGATGTTCGTGGGCGTCGGACCGGTGTTGCAATTGGCGGTGTTGTCCGCGAGCTTGAGCCCCGATGCGCCGCGGCCCTGCTGGAGCGTCCAGTCATAGGGCGCTTCGTTAAGTTCGACCGCGGCGGGACGGACCGCCAAAGACGAGGGCGTGATGTCCGCCGGAGCCGGGGCGGAGATCGCGGTCAGGAAAAGGGCGCTCGCGGATGTCAGCACGGATGTCTCCTCTGGCAAGATCCCCGGTCGCGACCCCGCCGTTGGCCGGCTGTCGGCGAAATCGGCGATTCGCGAACGCAAATTCGCGGCGACTCCCTTGTAAGCCAATCCGCCGCGCCACTGAACTGCGTAGCGCTGCGGCGCAATGTCTCATTGAGCAAAATCAATTCCTCGAGCCTGCCCGGCTGCGGTTCCCATCGCGATTCGCTTTGCGCCCAATCGTAAATCGCGGCGCGAGACGCCGAACCCGACGCGGCGCAGCGGCGCGAGGCCCAAAGCAAAGCGTACGAGCGGCGCAGACGCTTGCCGGCGCCCAGCGGATATCCGTTGCAATCTGTTGGTCGTTCGTTGCATCATTTATCGGTTAGCTTTGATTCCGATGCGCGGGATTTACCCACATGGCGAATGGCCCCGTCGATTTCAGTCTTCTCATTGGACCAAATGTCCCGGTCCGCTCATTCAGAGCGGGGGAGACGATCTTTAGGGAAGGCGACACCGCGACGGAGCTGTATGTGATCGAGCGCGGGCGGGTGAAAATTTCGCTTGGCAATCGCCTGCTCGACGAACTCGATGACAATGGCATTTTCGGCGAGATGGCGCTGATCGACAATGAGCCGCGCAGCGCGACCGCCACAGCCGCGACCGACGTCACGCTCGTCCCGGTTACGGAGAAGCAGTTCCTGTTCCTGGTCAGCAATACGCCGTTCTTTGCGCTCAAGGTCATGCGCGTGATGGCGGACCGGTTGCGCGTCTCAAACAAAGCGTTCTGAGCGCGGACGGCGGCGGCCTGCCAAGCCCGAACGCTTGCCCATTGTTCGCCGCTAAGCCCGACGCTTCCGCGCTTCCGCGACATGCCGCCGCAGCGCACGGTTGATTTCCGTCTGATACCCTCTTTGGCGGCGCGCTCTCTGAACCGGGCTAACGCCTCGGCGTCCAGGCGGATCGTGAGCCGCTGTTTCAGCGGTCGGCAGCGTTCGCTCCTGCGCGCGTGAACCCAATTCTCCGCCGGCGCTTCCGGGATGTCGGCGGTGTCGACGTCTTCCTCGGGCAGTTTCGCCAGCTCGCGCAAAGGCCTTGGTTTTCCACGATACGGCGAAGACGGGAGCCTAGCCTGACGTGGCGGGGTTCGGCGAGTCTTGGCGAGATTTGGTTTCATTTGGCGAGCCTTGCGCGTTCCGAGCGAAACAGGTTGCCGCCGGCCTCGCCCGAAACTATGGTGCGCCGCCCTTGGAAACGGCGCCCGAACAATAGGAACCTCGATCATGGCCTTCATCGCCGACGTCCTTTCCCGCGTTAAGCCTTCCGCGACCATCGCGGTGACGCAGAAGGCGCGCGATCTCAAAGCCAAGGGGCGCGACGTGATTTCGCTGTCGGTCGGCGAGCCGGACTTCGACACGCCCGACAACATCAAGCAGGCGGCGATCGAGGCGATTCGGCGCGGCGAGACCAAGTACCCCCCGGTGCTCGGCATCCCACCCCTACGCGAGGCGATCGCGGCCAAGTTCAAGCGCGAGAACGGGCTCGACTACAAGGCGTCCGACACCATCGTCGGCACCGGCGGCAAGCAGATTCTCTACAACGCCTTCCTGACGACGCTGAACAAGGGCGACGAGGTGATCATCCCCGCGCCCTATTGGGTCAGCTATCCCGACATGGTGCTGATCAACGGCGGCGAGCCGGTCTTCGTGCCGACCACGATCGAAAACGCCTTCAAGCTGCGGCCCGAGGACTTGGAGCGCGCGATCACGCCGCGCACCAAGTGGGTGGTGCTGAACTCGCCCTCAAACCCCTCGGGCGCCGCCTACACCCGCGACGAACTGAAGGCGCTCACCGAGGTGCTGATGCGCCACCCCCATGTCTGGGTGCTCACCGACGACATGTATGAGCATCTCGTCTACGGCGATTTCGTCTTCACCACGCCCGCGCAGATCGAGCCGGGGCTCTATTCGCGCACGCTGACGATGAACGGCGTGTCGAAAGCCTATGCGATGACCGGCTGGCGCATCGGCTACGCCGCCGGCCCGGCGCCGCTGATCAAGGCGATGGACATGGTGCAGGGCCAGCAGACCTCAGGCGCCTGCACGATCGCGCAATGGGCCTCGGTCGAGGCGCTGAACGGCCCGCAGGACTTCATCCCCGTGCGCCGCAAGGCCTTCGAGGAGCGGCGCGACCTCGTCGTCTCCATGCTCGGTCAGGCGCAGCATCTGCAATGCCCGAAGCCCGAGGGCGCGTTCTACGTCTATCCCTCCTGCGCCGGCGCGATCGGCAGGAAAGCGCCGTCGGGCAAGACGATCGCCACCGACGAGGATTTCGTCACGGAATTGCTGGAGACCGAGGGCGTCGCGGTGGTGCACGGCTCGGCCTTCGGCCAGGGGCCGAATTTCCGCGTCTCCTATGCGACCTCGCTGCAGACGCTCGAGGACGCCTGCCGCAAGATCCAGCGCTTCACCGCTGCGCTGCGGTAGCGCGCGGGTCCGTCGTTTCTGTCCCGAAGGGGGTTCCATGTCCGATTGGCCGCAATCCCTCGTCCTCGTCGGGGCGGGCAAGATGGGCGAGGCGATGCTGCGGGGATGGCTCGCCGCCGGCCTCGAGCCGACGCGCGTCGCCATCCTCGAGCCCGCGCCCTCGCCGCGAATCGTCGAACTCGCGGCGCGGCTCGCGATGCCGCTCAATCCCGCGCCGGGCGCGCTCAAAGCCCCCGAGGTTCTGTTCCTCGCGATCAAGCCGCAGACGCTCGACGCGGCGGCGTCCGACATCGCGCCGCTCGCGGGCGCGAACACGCTGGTCGTGTCGATCCTGGCGGGCAAGACGATCGGCGATCTCACCGCGCGCCTGCCCAACGCGCGCGCCTTCGTGCGCGTCATGTCGAACACGCCCGCCGCGGTCGGTCGCGGCGCTTCGGCGGGAGTCGCGACGCCTTCGGCGAGCGTGCGGCAGCGCGAATGGGCGCAAGACCTGATGCGCGCCGTCGGTGCTTTCGATTGGCTCGCCGACGAGGCGCTGATCGATGCGGTCACCGCGCTTTCGGGCTCCGGCCCCGCCTATGTCTTCGCGCTGGTCGAGGCGATGGCGGAAGCGGGGGAAAAAATCGGCCTGCCCGGCGAACTCGCGATGAGGCTGGCGCGCGCCACCGTCGAGGGCGCGGGAGAGCTGCTGCATCGCGAGCCTGCCGTCGCGGCCGGCAAACTGCGCGAGAACGTCACCTCGCCGGGCGGCACCACCGCCGCGGCGCTTGGCGTTCTGCGCGCGCCCGACGGGCTCGCGGCGCTGATGACGCGCGCCGTCGCGGCCGCCCATAAGCGAGCCGGCGAACTGGCGGGATGAAAGGGCGTTGGAGGAACGCGCGCGAGCGCTTACATTGAGCGCTGAAGCCGGTGAGGAGTTCGCCATGACCAAAGAGCCGAAAACCGCCGCCGCCGCCGCCTCGACCGACACGCGCGCAAAAATCGTCGACGCGCTGATGGCGCTCGCGGCCGAGCGGCGCTTCGAGGAGATCGCGATCCGCGACATTTGCGCCGCGGCGAAAGTCTCGCTCGCCGATTTCCGCGACGCCTTTCCCTCGAAGGGCGCGGTTCTCGCCGGGTTCACGCGGCGCATCGACCGCGCCGTGCTGTCCAAACCCGAGGAAGAGATTTCGCAGGAGGCGCCGCGCGAGCGCCTGTTCGACGTGCTGATGCGCCGGCTCGACGCGATGGCGCCCTACCGCGAGGCCTTGCGCGAAATCACCGCCTGGCTGCGTCGCGATCCCGTCGCGGCGCTGGCGATGAACCAGTCGGTGGTCAATTCGATGCGCTTCATGCTGGAGGCGGCGGGCATCGACAGCGAAGGCGTGGCCGGCGCAATCAAGCTGCAGGGCCTGGCGCTCGCCTGGGCGCGCATCGTCGCGGTGTGGCTCGACGATTCCGAGCCGGAGCTGTCCAAGACCATGGCCGAACTCGATCGCGAACTGACCCGCGGCGAACGCGCGGTCGCCGGGGTCGACCGGCTCGACCGCCTCGCGTCGCCCCTCAAGGCGGTCGCGCGCGCCCTCTTCGATCAGCGCGGTCGGGCGCTCGAGGCGTTCCGCCGCCGCCCGCGCCAGCCCGACGAGCCGCGCGACGCCGACGCGTTCTGATCCGCCGCGCCGCCCCTCGCAAACGAGGGCGAAAACGAATGCGTCAAATTTGACGCTTCCGCGAAACGCCGCGCCAGCCATGTCGCGCGAAAATGGCCGATAAGGCCCTGTTTCATCGAGGTTTAACCACTTGCGTTAGGTCGCTTTGAGCCGCCGGCCGTCACTCTCTCCCGCATGATCTTCGGTCGAGGGGAGAGACTTGGCGATGCAAACGGCTCCAAAGCACAGCGCCTTCGCGCCGCGGCGGTTCGCGGCGCCGGACCCACGCGCCGACGGACATCGACGGGTCGTGCGGCTGGATGGCGAGAACGTCGTCATCGCGCGCGTCGTCGCCGGCGTCTTCATGAACGTCACGGTCGCGACGAGCGCCTATCGCGGCGTCATGCTGCGGATCGCCGGCGCGCGCGAGGACGGCTTTTGCTATGAAATCCGCCTCGTCCATGCCGATCCTGATCTTTGCCTGGTGCTCGCCGAAGCGAACGACGATTGGGACGTTCACGCGGAATGGCGGCTGTGGGCGCGCGTTCTCGGCCTGCCGGCGCTGGTCGAGCGCGTCGAAGGTCGCGACGAATCGGACCGGCCGATGCTCGGCAAAGTCGCGGTGCGCGCTCCTGCGCCGCGGCGGCGCGGCAAGACGATCACCGCGCGGCGCGCGCGCTTCCTGACCCGCCGCAAGGTCGGACGGCCGGAGCTTTGCACACGAATCGAGGGCGCCAACGAGTTGTTCGGGGGCGCGAATCCGGAGCGGTGAAGCGCGCGGCTCGATGGCGCCTTCAGCGGAACGGCGGCTCGTCGAAACTGCGCAATTTGCGCGAATGCAGCGTCGCGTGTTGCGTTTGCAGCAACTCCAGCGCGGCGATGCCGATCTGCAAATGCTCGCCGATTGCGCGCTCATAGAAGGCGTTGGCCGCGCCGGGCAGTTTGATTTCGCCGTGCAGCGGCTTGTCGGAGACGCACAGCAGCGTGCCGTAGGGCACGCGCATGCGAAAACCCTGGGTGGCGATCGTCGCCGATTCCATGTCGACCGCGATGGCGCGGGAGAGGTTGATGCGCCGGCGCTCCTGCGTCCAGCGCAATTCCCAGTTGCGATCGTCGTTGGTGACCACGGTTCCCGTGCGCAAGCGCCGTTTCAGCGCCTCGCCGCGATCGCCGGTGACCCGCGCGACCGCCTCCTGCAACGCGACCTGCACTTCGGCGAGCGCCGGAATCGGCATGTCCAACGGCACCGCGTTGTCGAGGATATTGTCCTGCCGGAGATAGGCGTGCGCGAGCACGTAATCGCCGATGCGTTGCGATTGCCGCAAGCCCGCGCAATGGCCGACCATCAGCCAGCAATGCGGGCGCAGCACCGCGATATGGTCGGTGATGGTCTTGGCGTTGGCGGGTCCCACGCCGATATTGACCAGGCTGACGCCTCGCCCGTCGGCGCGCACGACGTGATAGGCGGGCATCTGGAAGCGATGCCAGACGACGCCGGCCGCCCGCGTCTCGGCCTCGGCCGGCGCCAGGCTCGCGTCGATCACGACATTGCCGGGCAGCACGATTTTTTCGACGGCGCCGATCCGCAATTGCTCCAGGCCCCAGCGCACGAACTGATCGACGTAGCGATGATAGTTCGTCAACAGCACCCAGGGCTGCATCGCGCGCCAGTCGGAGCCGGTGTAATGCACCAGCCGGCGCAAGGAATAATCGACACGCGCGGCGTCGAACAGCGCGATCGGGCGTTCGAAGCCGGGACGAATGTCGAACGCGCCGTCCGCGATTTCGTCGCCGACGACCGCGAGCGAGGGCACGGGAAAGAAGCGCGCGAGTTCGGAGGCCGTCGCGCCGCCGCGCCCCAATTCGTCGCCGCTTTCGAAGACATAGGGGTAAGGGATTTCCTGCACGCCGACGCCGACCTCGATGTCGGCGCCGAATTCGGCGACCAGCGGCTCGAGCTGCTCGAGCAGATAGGCGCGAAAATCCTCCGGCTGCGTCACGGTGGTGGAATAGACGCCCGCTTCGGTGAATTTGGCGAAAGCGCGCGCGTTGGAAGGCGGCACGCCCTCGGGCTGATAGGTCACGCGCAATTGCGGATAACGAAAATGCGCGCGCACCTCCTCGCTCGGCGGAACGCCGTCGCGAAGGAAGCGCTCGACGGCGGCGCGCAGCGAATCCGCCGCTTGCGCATAGAGCTCGGCCAGGCGATCGACGGCCGCGGCGGGCGTCGCGACCCGTTCGAACGCTCCCGTCACGCCGACCTGCGGCTGTTTGTCCACGCCCTCGTCTTCCTATTTTGACGGCTTGGCCGCGATGCAGGCGATCTCGACGCTATAGGCCGGCGCGGCGAGCTTGGCCTCGACCGTGGCGCGCGCGGGCGTGCTCCCTTTCGCGACCCAGCCGTCCCAGACCGCGTTCATCTCGGGGAACGTCTTGATGTCGGTGAGATAGATCGTCGCCGACAGGATGTGCGTCTTGTCCGAGCCGGCCTTGGCGAGCAGGCCGTCGATCGCATCGAGGATTTCCCGGGTCTGCTCGCCGACGCTCTTGCCTGCGGTTTTGTCCGCGACCTGACCGGCGAGATAGATCGTATGGCCGTGAACGACGGCCTGCGACATGCGCGGGCCGACGCCGATTCGTTCGATGCTCATGAAATGCGCCTCTCTTGAAAACTAGGGATCAGGCCGGGCCGATTCCGGGAACGGCGCCGAGGAAGTCGCGCTTGCCGATGTCGACGCCGGCGTAACGAAGGATGTCGTAGGCGGTCGTCAGATGGAAATAGAAATTGGGCAAAGCCCAATGCAAGAGGTAGTTGGCGCCCTGCATCTTCATCTTGTTCGGGCCCACGGGGAAGACGATCTCGCGATCGGCGCCCGCTTCGATCGCCTTGGCGTCGATCGTCTTCAGAAATTCCAGGGTCTTTTGGATGCGCGCCTTGAGCGCGTCCAGCGAGGCCTCGTCGTCCGCGAAAACCGGCGCCAGAACGCCGGCGAGCCGCGCCGAGCCGTTCTTCGCGTTGTCGCAGAAGATCTGGACCTGGCGAGCGAACGCCAGCATGTCGGGACGCAGGCGCATCGTGAGATAGACGGAAGGATCGAACTTGCGCGCCTCCGCGTGCGCCGCCGCCTTGTCGAGAATCGCCGAGAAGGCGTTCAGCGCGACTTCGAAGACGGCAACCGTGGACTGATACATCGAGAGTGACATTGCGAGCGCTTCCTCGTTCATTTCGCGATGCGCGAAGGCGCGCAACTTGCACACAATGGCAGGCGAGTTCAACGGGCGGCGCGAGGACGGTCGCCGAGCGCTATTTCGCCGGCGCCGGCTGTCCCTCGGTTTGCGGCAGCGCCGGATCGATGCACGCCCATCGGGGCGCCGAGCGCGTCCAGATCACGCCGCCGGGCCTGCCGAGTTCCGGCTCATCCAGCGTGCCGACGCGCACGATGATCTGATGCGGGCGCGGCTCGGCCTCGCTGAACAGCGGCGTGCCGCAAGCGGCGCAGAAGGTGCGATGCATCACCGAGCCGCTGTCGGCGATCGACGTATAGACCGACGTTTCTCCCGTCACGGTCACCGCGTCCTTGCGAAAAATCGCGTTCACCGTGCCGCCGCCCGCGCTCAGATACTGGCACACGCGGCACCAGCAAACGCGGGCGCCGAGCGGTTTGTCGGCGGCGATCTCGTAACGCACCTTCTTGCACAGACAGCCGCCGGTGATAGGCATTTCGCTCCCCTTCGTCATGCGTCGATAGCGCGACGATAGGTCGATTCCCTGGCGACCGCCAGCATCGCGTCAGCCGAGGTTCAGCTCCTTGAAGAAATCGTTCCCCTTGTCGTCGATGACGATGAAGGCGGGGAAATCCTCGACCTCGATGCGCCAGATCGCCTCCATGCCGAGTTCGGGATATTCCAGCACTTCGACCTTCTTGATGCAGTCCTGGGCGAGGCGCGCGGCGGGGCCGCCGATCGAGCCGAGATAGAAGCCGCCGTGACGCGCGCAGGCCTCGCGCACCTCGCGCGATCGGTTGCCCTTGGCGAGCATCACCAGCGAGCCGCCCGCCGCCTGGAACTGCTCGACGAAGGAGTCCATCCGCCCCGCGGTCGTCGGTCCGAACGAGCCGGAGGGATAGCCCGGCGGCGTCTTGGCCGGACCGGCGTAATAGACGGGATGGTTCTTCATGTAGTCGGGCATCGGCTCGCCGCGATCGAGCCGCTCGCGGATTTTCGCGTGCGCCGAGTCGCGCGCGACGATCATCACGCCGGTGAGCGAAAGGCGCGTGCGGATCGGGCGCCTGGACAATTCGGCGAGGATCTCCTTCATCGGCCGATCGAGGTCGATCTTCACCACCGGCCCGCCGAGGCTCGCTTCGTCGACCGAGGGGAGGAAGCGCGCGGGATCGTGCTCCAGTTCCTCGAGGAACACGCCCTCTCTGGTGATCTTGCCGAGCGCCTGGCGATCGGCCGAGCAGGAAACGCCGAGGCCGATCGGCAGCGAAGCGCCGTGGCGCGGCAGACGGATCACGCGCACGTCGTGGCAGAAATACTTGCCGCCGAACTGCGCGCCGACGCCCAGCTGCTCCGTCAGCTTCTGAATCTCCTGCTCCATCGCGAGGTCTCGGAAGGCGTGTCCGTCCGGGCCGCCGCTGGTCGGCAGCGTATCGAGATAGCGCGTCGAGGCGAGCTTGACCGTCTTCATCGTCTGTTCGGCGCTCGTGCCGCCGATGACGATGGCGAGGTGATAGGGCGGGCAGGCCGCCGTGCCGAGGGTGAGGATCTTCTCCTTGAGGAACGCGATCATCCGGTCGTGCGTCAGGATCGACGGCGTCCCCTGATAGAAGAAGCTCTTGTTGGCGGAGCCGCCGCCCTTGGCGATGAACAGGAACTTGTAGGCGTCCTCGCCCTCGGCGGCGATTTCGATCTGGGCGGGCAGATTGTCGCCGGTGTTCTTCTCCTCGAACATCGAAAGCGGCGCGACCTGGCTGTAGCGCAGGTTCTTGATGCGATAGGCGTCGGCGATCCCCTCGGCGATCGCCGCTTCGTCGTCTCCGTCGGTCCACACCAGGCGGCCCTTCTTGGCCACGACGATCGCCGTGCCGGTGTCCTGACACATCGGCAGCACGCCGCCCGCCGCGATATTGGCGTTCTTCAGGAGATCGTAGGCGACGAACTTGTCGTTGGCGGTGGCCTCGGGATCGTCGAGAATCTTGGCGAGCTGCGCGAGATGGCCGGGGCGCAGGAGATGGTTGATATCGATCAGCGCCTGCTCGCTGAGCTTGCGCAGCGCTTCGCGGTCGACGACGAGGATGTCGCGCCCGAGCGCATGCTCGACGCGCACCCCCTCGGAGCTCAGTTTTCGGTAGGGCGTCGCATCGGCGCCGAGTTGAAAGAGAGCGTGATAGGCTTGGCTCATGCGGCGCTCCACTGGCTGACTTTGTCGATTCGTTTCCTCTCGCGCGGCGGCGGTCGAGCAGACCTCCCTCTCCCCGCGAGCGGGGAGAGGGCTGGGGTGAGGGGCCGGTTCATTAGCCGCAAAGCTCGCGGCTAGTCCCCCCGCCCCTCATCCTAACCTTCTCCCCGCGAGCGGGGAGAAGGGACTCCGTTCAGTTCGCGGCGCGGGAAAGCGCTTCGATCCCGTCCACGACCGCCAGCGTTCGGCGCGCCATCTGCTCATGCAGCAATTCGACCATGCGGCCGTTGAGCTGAATGACGCCCTTGCCGGCGTTTTCCGGTAGAGCGAAAGCGGCGATGATCGCGCGCGCGGCCTCGATTTCCGTCGCGGCCGGCCCGAAGGTCGCGTTGCAAATGTCGATCTGATTGGGGTGGATCAGCGTTTTGCCGTCGAGGCCCATGTCGCGGCCCTGCTCGCACTCGGCCTTGAAGCCGATGAGGTCGCTGAGATCATTGTAGACGCCATCGATGATGTCGCAGCCGTGCGCGCGCGCGGCGGCGACGCAGAGCGCGAGCCAGGCGGTCAGCGCGGGGCGCCCCGGCGTCAGACGGGCTCGCGTCTCCTTGGCCAGATCGTTGAGGCCCATCACCAGGGTCTCCAGCCGCGAATCCGGATCGGCCGCGGTCGCGGCGATCGAACCTGCGCTAAGAATCGCCATCGGCGTCTCCATCATCGCCCACAGGCGCGTCCCTTCCGGCGCGCCCGACTCCCGCAACGCGCGCGCGGCGACCATGATCGCCCCCGGCCCATCGACCTTGGGCAGCAGAATCGCATCGGGCGCGGCGGCGATCGCGGCGGCCAGATCTTCGCGGCCCCACGGCGTATGGGCGCCGTTGACCCGGATCACCACTTCGCGTCCGCCGAACCCGCCCGCGCGCACCGCCTCGACCGCCAGGGCCCGCGCGGCCGGCTTGGCGTCCGGCGCCACCGAATCTTCGAGGTCGATGATGATGGCGTCGGCCGGCAGGCTGCGCGCCTTCGCGAGCGCCTTGGCGTTGGAGCCGGGCATGTAGAGCACGCTGCGGCGGGGACGAGCGACCATGACAAACTCCTGACAGTGGCCCCTACTTAGATTGTGCGGCGCATGCACGCTAGAGGCATGGTTCGCGCCGCGTCCTAAGACTTAAGGTGAAGCCGAACCGGCCGATCGCGCCCGCCGATCGAGCCAATTCGCCACCAACGGCAAGGCCGCGCTGATGACGACGAATCGCGCGAGGTGATGGGCGCCGACGAACAGCGGATCGAGGCCGAGCGCAAAAGCCATCATCGTCATCGCCTCCAGGCCTCCCGGAGCGAAGGCGGCCAGCGCCTCGGCGAAAGGCACGTCGACCGCCAAGGTCGCGAGATAGGCGAAACCCGCCGCCGCTGCGAAAGCGGCGAGGAACGACGTCGCCGCGGCGATGAGCGTTCGATGCAGCAGGCCCCAGTCGAATCCGATGAAACGCGTGCCGACCCAGGCGCCGATCAGCGCTTGCGCGCCGATCTGGATCGGCGGCGCCAGCCTTCCGGGCGCCCAGCCGAGGCCATGGGCGAGCGCGGAACCGACGATCGCCGCGTAGAGCGAGCCGCTGGCGACGCCGAGCCGCTCCAGCCCCGCGCCCGCGAGCCCCGCGACGGCGACCAGAAGCACGGTCGTCATGACGGGATCGACGGCGAAGCCGATCGGGGCGGCGAGAAAACCGGCGCGCGAGGCCACGATCGGCACGAGCGCCATCAGCACGAAGATGCGGAACACCTGGATGACCGCGAGCCGGGGCATATCCGCGCCGGAGGGCTGGGCGATAATGAAGACATAGGAAAGCGCGCCGGGAATGGCGCTGTAGAACGCGGTCTGTCGCGAGAAGCCCTGCGCGCGCAGGAGCACGAGATAGGACGCGGCGGTCATCGCGGCGATCGCGCCGACCATGAGGGCGAGCGAGGCGGGATAGCGAGTGAGCGTGTGCAGCGTCGCCGGCGTCAACCCGGATCCCATCCCGACGCCGGCCAGCAGGATCGCGAGCTGGCGCAATCCGACGGCGAGCGGCGCGGCGCGGCCGGTCGCGGCGAGCGCCGCCACCCCGATCATCGCGCCCGAAAGCCAGCCGGCGGGAACGCCGGCCCTTGCGAGCGCTCCGCCGCTCGCGAGCGCCGCCGCCAGGACGCACGCTTGTTCGAACGCGCGACGAGACGCTGAACGAACGACGACCGGATGGGTCAAGACGGCGCTACCTCGCGAGCCAGCGCGCGAATCGGCGCGTCGCCTCGGCGATCTCCTCGGGCGCGCGGGCGAAGCAAAGGCGCAGATAGCCCTCGCCGCCAGGGCCGAAAGCCGAGCCCGGCGCCGCGCCGATGCCCGCCTCATCGACGAGTCGCAGCGCGAGCGCGCGCGAATCGGCCTCCCCGTCGACCGCGCAAAAGAGATAAAACGCGGCTTCCGGCGTCGCGAAATGCACGCGCCCCGTCGCGGCCAGTCCGCGGGTGACGATGTCGCGCGCCTCGCGCATCCGCGCGATCTGATCGGCGATGAACGGCTCGCCCTTTTCCAGCGCGGCGACGGCGCCGCGCTGCGTGAAGACGGGAACCCCCGACGTGGTGAATTGCACGAGATTCTCGATCGTCGGCCCGAGCGCCGGCGGCGCCTCCAGCCAGCCGACGCGCCAGCCCGTCATCGCCCAGTTCTTCGACAGCGTCTGCACGAAGAGAATCTTGTCGCCGGGCGCCATCACGTCGTGAAACGACGGCGTCCTCCCGCCCTGATAGGTCAGCCGCCCGTAGATTTCATCGGCGATGATCCAAAGGCCGTGGCGGCGCGCGAGGGTCAGAACGGCCTCGAGCTCTTCATGGGTGCCGACGAACCCGGTGGGATTGGCGGGCGAATTGACGAAAATGGCGCGGGTCGCGGGCGTGACCGCGCTCGCGAGCCGTTCGGGATCGAGGCGCCAGCGTTCGCCGCGCTCGAGAGGCACAAACACGGCGCGCGCGCCCGACAGCGCGAGCGCGCCGGCGAAATTCGGCCAAGCCGGCGAAGGAATCAGCGCTTCCTCGCCGGGCCCGACCGTCAGGCGCGTGGCGATGTCGAGCGCGTGCATGCCGCCGATGGTGACGAAGAAACGTTCGGGCGAGAAATCGCCGCCGCCCGGCGCCGCCCCGTAGACGCGCGTCATGTAGCGCGCGATCGAGTCGCGCAATTCCGGGATGCCGCGCTGATGGGTGTAGAAGGTCTCGCCGCGATCGAGCGAGGCCTTGGCCGCTTCGGCGATGAAAGGCGGGGTGGCCAAATCGCCCTCGCCGACCCACAGCGGGATCAGACCCTGGCGGCCGCGCCCATAGTTGAAGACTTCGACGATGCCGCTCTGCGCCACGGCGCGCATGGTCGGCTGAATTTCGCCCAGCCAGTCGCGCGCCTGCGGCGCGGTTTCGGAAACCAAGAGTGCCATCGCCGCCTCATGAACGGGGTTGCGATCGGCCGCAAGGGGCGGACGCAAAAATTGTCGTCAGTCCGGAGCGAGGCCTCGCCGGGGCGCGCCCCTCGTCTCCTCCCGTTGGAGCTCAGCGCTTGACCAAGGCGTCGCGAATCTGCGTCAACAGCACGACTTCCTCGCTCGGCGGCGGCGGAGCGGCCGGAGCGGCGGGCTCCGGCTTCTTCATGGCGTTGATCGCCTTGATGACGAAGAACAGCGCCAAGGCGACGATGAGAAACTGGATGACGTTGGTGATGAAGTCGCCATAGGCGAGCACGCCGCCCTGCTTCCTCGCGTCGGCCAGATTGGTCGCGGTCACCGCGCTGGAAAGGGGCAGAAAATAGTTCGAGAAGTCCGCCTTCCCGAAGATGCCGATGATCGGCATGATGATGCCGTCGACCAGCGAACCGACGATCTTGTTGAACGCCGCGCCGATGACCACCGCCACCGCGAGATCGATGACGTTGCCCCTCATTGCGAATTCTTTGAATTCCTTGAGCATGGCGCCCCCCGAAAATCGCGTCGCCGCGGCCGCGCTCAGCGGAAGCTCGCGATCCCGACGCGCCGCCACGCTATCCCAGGCCGAAGCGAAGATAAAGCAGCGGCGCCGATGCCTCGGCCTGGTCCGCGCCGCTTTGCCGCGCGAACGCGGGCGCCGTCAATCCTGGGCGGCGGGGCGCCGCTCGAGCGCGTCGATCCGCGCCTTCAAATGCGCGGCGTGCGCCTGCGCCATCCGGGAAGCGCAATATCCGTGAACGGCTTCTTTCTCGTAATCGCGACAAACGTCGTCGCGTTGCGCGGGAAAATCACCCTCGTCGCGCGCCATATCGTCGGCTTCGGGCTGACCTTTGAGCCGCGCCTGGAGCGTGCGAAGGCTGCCCGCCGCCGCCGCGTCGGCGCGCGCGCGCTGGCGCTCGATCGATTTGGCGTCGTTTTCCAGATTGGCCCCGTCGGGTCCCCAAAGGCCGCCGGGACTCGCCTGACAATCGGCCGCCTGGAAGACGCAGGCCGTGTTTTGCGCGGGAACCAGCACGGCGCCGTCGAGAAGGTCGAATGAAAACAGGCAAGCTGGGATTTCCGCCTCGTACCTCGCCAATCCGTCGGGCGTTCCGAGGCTTTTGGCCTCGATCGGCGCGTCGCCGACGATGTCGATCAGGCACTTTCGCGAAGGGTCGGAAATCACTTCGCCGGGCAGGCTGAACTTGTCGATGCGCAGAACCTTGCCGTGGCCCGAGAACAACAACTGGCCCGCGTTTCCGTTGAGCCGAAGCGGTCGGCCGACGATGTCTGCGGCGCCGGAGGCGAAATTGGCTGTCGCCTTCTCCGACTTTCGCGCGGCGGGGGCGCCGGCAGGCGCGCCAAGCGGCGCCGGGGCGGCCCCGGGCAAGACGAGTTGCGCGCGGGCGAGGCCGCAACTCATCGCCAGGACGCCCAGCACGGCGACCGAGACGCCCAGCGCGGCAATCGGAAAACACGTCATGAGCGGAGCTTAATTTCGGAAGGGAAAAATGAAAAGCCTCGATAGCGCGGCGGCGCGAAGGCTTGGGACAGGACCCGAGATTTCTCGCGGCCGAGAAGCCCTTCAGCGCCTTGCGCCGGTGTGGGGCCCCACTTATATACGCGCCACCTATGCAGCGTTGGGGCAAGAAAATCTCGCCTGCGGAATTTGAAACCGTGCATCGGAGACCGGAATGCGCAGCGCCAGTCAGCTCCTGGAGGGGGCGGCGTATTTCCAAAGCCAGGCCGCTTCGGGGCCTCGCGGTCTCGCGAAACAGTGAGGAATGGGACAATGGCTAAAGTTATCGGCATCGACCTCGGGACCACCAATTCCTGCGTCGCCGTCATGGAAGGCGCGACCCCGAAAGTCATCGAGAATTCCGAGGGCGCGCGCACGACGCCGTCGATCGTCGCTTTCACCGACGACGGCGAGCGTCTGGTCGGCCAGCCCGCCAAGCGCCAAGGCGTGACCAACCCCGAGCGCACCTTTTTCGCGATCAAGCGCCTGATCGGCCGATCGTTCGACGACCCCATGACCAAGAAGGACATGGGTCTGGTTCCCTATAAGATCATGAAGGCCGCCAACGGCGACGCCTGGGTGACGGCCGACGGCAAGCAATATTCGCCTTCGCAGATTTCCGCCTTCGTCCTGCAGAAGATGAAGGAGACCGCCGAGGCGCATCTCGGCTCGCCTGTCACGCAGGCCGTCATTACGGTTCCCGCTTATTTCAATGACGCCCAGCGCCAGGCGACGAAGGACGCCGGCAAGATCGCCGGCCTCGAAGTGCTGCGCATCATCAACGAACCGACGGCGGCCGCGCTCGCCTACGGCCTCGACAAGCGCAAGGCCGGAACGATCGCGGTCTACGACCTCGGCGGCGGCACGTTCGACGTGTCGATCCTCGAGATCGGCGACGGCGTTTTCGAAGTGAAATCGACCAACGGCGACACGTTCCTGGGCGGCGAAGACTTCGACATGCGCCTCGTCGAATATCTCGCGGGCGAGTTCAAGAAAGAGCAGGGCATCGACCTGACCAAGGACAAGCTCGCGCTGCAGCGTTTGAAGGAGGCGGCCGAAAAGGCCAAGATCGAGCTCTCCTCGGCGGTGCAGACCGACATCAACCTGCCCTACATCACCGCCGACGCGACCGGCCCCAAGCATCTCGCGCTGAAGCTGACGCGCGCGAAGTACGAGGCGCTGGTCGACGACCTGATCCAGCGCACCGTCGAGCCTTGCCGCAAGGCGCTGAAGGACGCCGGCCTTTCGGCGGGCCAGATCGACGAAGTCATTCTCGTCGGCGGCATGACGCGCATGCCCAAGGTGCAGGAGATCGTCAAGCAGTTCTTCGGCAAGGAGCCGCATAAGGGCGTGAACCCGGACGAAGTGGTCGCCATCGGCGCCGCGGTCCAGGCCGGCGTTCTGCAGGGCGACGTCAAGGACGTGCTGCTGCTCGACGTGACGCCGCTTTCCCTCGGCATCGAGACGCTCGGCGGCGTGTTCACGCGCCTCATCGAGCGCAATACGACGATCCCGACCAAGAAGAGCCAGGTCTTCTCGACGGCCGAAGACAATCAGACGGCCGTGACGATCCGCGTCTTCCAGGGCGAGCGTGAAATGGCCGCCGACAACAAGGCGCTCGGCCAGTTCGATCTCGTCGGCATTCCCTCCGCCCCGCGCGGCGTGCCGCAGATCGAGGTGACGTTCGACATCGACGCCAACGGCATCGTCAATGTCACCGCCAAGGACAAGGCGACCAACAAGGAACAGCAGATCCGCATCCAGGCCTCGGGCGGCCTGAGCGACGCCGACATCAACAAGATGGTCAAGGACGCCGAGGCCCACGCCGCCGAGGACAAGAAGCGGCGCGAGGCGGTCGATGCGAAGAACCACGGCGAATCGCTCGCCCACGACGCGGAGAAGGCGCTCAAGGAATACGGCGACAAGGTCGCCCAGTCCGATCGCAGCGCCGTCGAGGCGGCCGTCGCGGCTCTGCGCGCTTCCCTGCAGGGCGAGGACATCGAGGCGATCAAAGCCAGGACGAACGACCTCATGCAGGCGCAGATGAAGCTCGGCGAAGCCATGTACAAGGCGCAGCAGGCGGCCGGCCCCGGCGCCGAAGGCGGGGAGACGGGCGGAGCGCAGCCTAAGGACGACGTCATCGACGCCGAGTTCCGGGAAGTCGACGACGACAAGAAGAAATCCGCCTGACGATCTCGGCTTCGCTCGCGCCCCTTTTCCCGATGTGGCGAAGGGGCGCGCTCGATTTCGCCGGGCCGACGAGCCATTCGTCGCGGCGGCGAGGGTTTCCCCGGATGGGCGCCTTGCGACGCTCGCTCGGAGGTTCGGCCGAGACATTCGAGAGCGATTGACGAGGCGGCCCATGCTGTCATAGGTGGTCGATTCGGGCGCCTCCAAGAGACCGGGTTGCTAAAGACGTGGCTAAACGCGATTTCTACGAAACCCTAGGGGTCGCCCGGACCGCCACGGACGCGGAGCTGAAGGCGGCTTTCCGCAAGGCGGCGATGCAATGCCATCCCGACCGCCATCCCGGCGACAAACAGGCCGAATCGCGGTTCAAGGAACTCAACGAGGCCTATCAACATCTGTCGGACGGCCAGAAGCGGGCCGCCTACGACCGCTATGGCCATGCGGCTTTCGAGCACGGCGGGGGCATGAACGACGGCTTCGCCACGTCCATGTCCGATATCTTCGACGATCTCTTCGGCGACATCATGGGCCGCCGCGGCGCCCGCAACGCGTCCGGCAAGGAGCGCGGCGCGGACCTTCGTTACAACCTCGAGATCACCCTTGAGGAAGCCTATCACGGCAAGACCGCGACGATTAAGCTGCCGACCTCGGCGACCTGCGAAGGCTGCGCCGGCTCGGGCGCGAAGGCGGGCTCGAAACCGACGACGTGCAAGACCTGCGCGGGGCACGGGCGCGTTCGCGCTCAGCAGGGATTTTTCGCGATCGAGCGGACATGCCCGAGTTGCGGCGGGCGAGGCCAGACGATCGACAACCCTTGCGAGAAATGCGCCGGCTCCGGCCGCGTCACGCGCGAGCGCACGCTTTCCGTCAACATGCCGGCGGGGGTCGAGGACGGCACGCGCATCCGCCTTTCCGGCGAGGGCGAAGCGGGCCTGCGCGGCGGGGCCGCTGGCGATCTCTACATTTTCCTCTCGATCAAGCCGCATCCTTTCTTCCAACGCGACGGCGCCGACCTCTATTGCCGCGTGCCCATCTCGATGGTGCAAGCGGCGCTGGGCGGCGAATTCTCGGTGCGCACGCTCGACGGCGGCGACGCCAAAGTGCGCATCCCCGAGGGCGCGCAGTCGGGACACCAGATGCGCCTGCGCGGCAAGGGCATGCCGATCCTGCGCTCGCGCGATTTCGGCGATCTCTATATCCAGGCCAATGTCGAAACGCCGCAGAACCTGACGCGGCGCCAGCGCGAATTGCTGACGGAATTCGACGCGGAATCGTCGCACAAGACCCAGCCCGAGAGTTCCGGCTTCTTCGCCAAGATGAAGGAATTCTTCGAAGGGCTGAGTTGAGTGCGCCGACGCGCCGGCCGTGGCGCGCACAAGCCGACGGTCAACGCGTTGCAGGACGACGATGAACCATTCCTCGCCGAAACTTCCCTCCGATCAATCGGGCCGGCGCTCCGGGCGGCTGTTCGGCGACGAGACGCATTTTCTCAGGACCCTGTTTGGAAACCCGCGCCTGACCGGCGCCGTGGCGCCGTCCGGCCGGTTTCTCGCGCGCGCGATGGCGCGGGCCGTCGATCCCCGGGGCGAAGGCCTCGTCGTGGAACTCGGCCCGGGAACGGGGCCGGTGACCCGGGCGCTGATCGAACGCGGCGTCGCTCGCGAGCGCCTCGTGCTGGTCGAATATGACGGCGGCTTCTGCCGGCTCCTCGCACAACGCTTCGCGCCGATCGAGGTCGTGCAGGGCGACGCCTATGATCTGCCGCGCACGTTGGCGGGGCTCGGAGGCCGGCCGATCGCCGCAGTCGTCTCCAGCCTGCCGCTGCTCAATCAGCCTCCCGCCGCGCGCGCCAAACTGATCGAGGACGCCTTCGCGCTGATGGGGCCGGAGGGAATTTTCGTCCAGTTCACTTACGGCCTCGTCTCGCCGATCCCGCGCGAGACCTGCGCCAAGAAGTTCTCCGCCCATCGCGGCGCGCCGATCTGGTGCAACCTGCCGCCGGCGTGCGTATGGATTTATCGCGCCGATCCCAACGCCGCATTCGCCGAACCCATGATGGCGCGCATCCGCCGACACGCCGACCGCCTGATGCGCCGCGACCGCGCGACCGCCGAATGAGCGACGGCGCTCCCGTGACAGCCCAGTCCCAGTGGGCGAAGCGCATCGATCCCCGCGACCGTTTGATCGTCGCGCTCGACGCGCCCGACCCCGCCGAGGCCGAGCGTCTCGTCGCGGAACTCGGCGACAGCGTGCGGTTCTATAAAATCGGCATGGAGCTCGCCTATGGCGGCGGCTTGGGCCTGGCGCCGAAATTCGCGGCGGCGGGCAAGAAAGTCTTCGTCGACCTGAAACTGCACGACATCCCCAACACGGTCGAGCGCGCGACCGCGCAGATCGCCAGGCTCGGCGCTTATTTTCTCACCGTCCACGCCTATCCCCAGACGATGCGCGCGGCGGCGGCCGGCGCCAGGGGCACTCGGCTGAAGCTGCTGGCGGTCACGGTTCTCACCTCCTGCGACGACGCCGATCTCGCCGAAGCCGGCTACGCCTTGGGCGTCAGGGCGCTGGTGGCGCGGCGCGCCGCGCAGGCGCGAGCGGCCGGCGTCGACGGCCTCGTCGCCAGCGCCTCGGAGGCCGCGATGCTGCGCGCCGCCGTCGGCGATTCGCTGCTTCTCGTCACGCCAGGCATTCGCCCTGCCGGCGCTGACCTCGGCGACCAGAAGCGCGTCGCCACGCCCGCCCAGGCGATCGCCGACGGCGCCGACTACCTCGTCGTCGGGCGGCCGGTGACGCAGGCCTCCGATCCGCGAGCCGCCGCGCAGCGAATCGTCGCGGAGATCGCCGCGACGGGCCGGGGGTCAATCTGAAATTATGTGGCTCGAAAAGCCGATCGACGAGAATGACATGCGGGACAAAAGCATTCGCGTTGTCCGCGCCGATGGACAAGGCCGTGAATGACGCCCCCATCGGAGTCGAACCTCGGAATTAGCGCGTCAAAAAAGCGCCCGTCGCTGTGTTCGTATCTTCTCCAGGTCGCGTATGCGACGAGATCAGCGAGCTGAATTAACCGAGATGCCTTTGAGTCGACAAATAACGGCACTTCGGCCAAATTTCTAAATCGACCCCACCGTCCGCCGTTCACTCGGAAATGTCGTGCAAGCGCTTGTAGCGGCCGCTCATGCCGCGACTCGTCCATCACTATCAGACCACGATGAGATTCGCGTGGGTTCCGATTGTTGATCCTTTCAAGGAAGAGATTGAATCTATTACACAACTCCTCAAAGGCAAGTTGGATCGGGTCCTCCGGGCTGACCGCCGCCTTATCGACCGCCACTGCAAACATTCGAACGCTGGCGGCGGAGGTAACGGTTGCCAACGCATCTTTTATCATTTGTTCACGTTGAGGCCGACTGCGAATGGAAGCCCATACGCCATCGCGCCCATTATACATCGGGCTACCGTGAAGCTCGATATCGGCTTGATCACCAAGCTGAAACTTAGTGACGCAATTATCAGCCGCTGTAATTTGGTGATAAATGCCGCGCTCGAAAACAGCGATGCCCCCAAGCACGAAATGCTGCTCGGCGGGATTCCCTACGTCCCCGGAGTCATCGACATATAGAATGTGCATTTTGTTCTGCGGACACAAAAATGCAGCCGAGTGAGGCGAAACCCCAACGAACCGCGAAAAACGCAGCTCTCCCGACCGCTCAATCAAAATAGCCGGGAAAAATTAAAAAATCAAGAAATTGGCAATAAATAAATCAACGCCAATTAGGGCGAAATTTTTGGGGGCGTTTTTTATAGGGGCGGCGGTTCCCGGCGTTTGGCTCGACGGCCTCCCAAAGTGCGACGATATCCAAAATGTCCCACTGCCCCGCGGGCGCCGCGCTGTGACTTGCCATCTCGCGCGCAAGCGCTAGTCTCGCGCGCCATCCTCGGACCGGAGTCGCTCATGCCCAAAGGCTACGTCATTTCGCGCGTCGACGTCACCGATCCCGTCGCCTACGCGCGCTACGCCGCCGCCGCGACCAAGGCGATCGCGGATCATGGCGGACGCGCGCTCGCGCGCGGCGGACGATACGAAGCGCTCGAAGGAACGGCCCGCGCGCGCAACGTCGTGCTGGAATTCGAAAGCTACGACGCGGCGCGGCGCTATTTCCACTCCGAGCAATATCAGTCCGCGCGAGCGCTGCGCCAGGGCGCGGCGGAGATTGAAATGGTCCTGGTCGAGGGCGCGTGATCATGGCCAAGGGTTACTGGATCGCGCATGTCGACGTCGCCGACCCCGAGGCCTACAAGGCCTACCAGAGCGCCAACGCGATCGCCTTCGCCAAATACGGCGCGCGGTTTCTCGTGCGCGCGGGCCGCAACGAGCCCAAGGAGGGCGCGCTGCGCTCCCGCCATGTCGTCATCGAATTCAAGGACTACGAAACGGCGTTGGACTGTTGGGAGTCGGAGGAGTATCGCCGCGCGCGGGCGCTGCGCGAGCCGGGCTCGCAAGTCGACGCCGTCATCATCGAAGGCTATGACGGCCCGCAACCCAGCTGAGTCACAACAATGAGGGACGCCATGGCCGACATGCGGCTGGTCGTGACGGGCGCCGCCGGGCGCATGGGCCGGATGCTCGTCAAGTCGATCGCGGAAACGCCTGGCGTCACGCTGAGCGCGGCGATCGAGCGCCCGGGCGCGCCGGCCCTCGGTCAGGACGCGGGACTTCTGGCCGGCGCCGGCGCGACGGGGGTGAGACTCTCCGACGATCCGCTCGCCGCCCTGCTGAACGCCGACGGCGTGATCGACTTTTCCGCGCCGGCGGCGACGGTCGAGATCGCCGCGCTCGCCGCCCAGGCGCGCGTCGCCCATATCATCGGCACGACGGGCCTTTCCGAAGACGATCTCACGAGCCTCGCCGCGGCGGCGCGCCACGCGCCGATCGTGCGCTCGGGCAATATGAGCCTCGGCGTCAATCTGCTCGCGCGGCTGGTGCGCGACGCGGCGCGCGCGCTGGGACAAGAGTTCGACATCGAGATCGTCGAAATGCATCATCGCATGAAGGTCGACGCCCCGTCGGGCACCGCGCTTCTGCTCGGCGAAGCGGCCGCCGAGGGGCGCGGCCTGACCTTGAGCGAGCATTCCGAACGCGGGCGCGACGGGATCACCGGCGCGCGCAAGCCGGGCGCCATCGGCTTCGCCTCGCTGCGCGGCGGCACGGTGATCGGCGATCACAGCGTGATCTTCGCCGGCGACGGCGAGCGCATCGTCCTTTCCCACCATGCCGAGGACCGCGCCCTGTTCGCGCGCGGCGCCCTCAAGGCGGCGCTGTGGGCGCGCGGCCGCAAGCCGGGGCTTTATTCGATGGCCGACGTGTTGGGGATTTCAAACGGCTGAGCGGCTGCGCCGCATGACCAGGCGCGGTATCACCATAATCGCGTCGCGCCATAGGCGTCGAACGCCTGTTCGTTGGACACGAGCACGAGATTTTCCAGCATGGCCTGCGCGATCAGCATCCGGTCGAACGGGTCGCGGTGAGGGCCCGGCAGCGCGCCCGCGACTTGCCCGTGACGAACGCCGATCGGCAGCCCGGCAAAGCCCTGGCCGACGATTATCGCATCGAGATCGCCTACGATGGCGGCCGCTCCCGGCAGTTTGCCGATGCGATGCTTCGTCGTGATTTCCCAGGCCGACGCAGCGCTGACAAAAATGTCATTGCCTTCGTCCGCTATCGCCGTCCGCGCCGCGGCCGAAAGAGCGTCGTCGCCGGCAAGCCACCAGAGAAAGGCGTGCGTGTCGAGCAGCAATTGCACGTCGCTACTCCCACGCGGCCAGTTCCTCGGCGGGCAAGGGCTCGAAAAATTCAGACCCGACGGTCAAGACGCCGCGCAGCGCGCCAAATTGCCGCTTAACCGGCGCCGGGGCGAACGGCACGAGTTTGGCGATCGGATGCTTGCCACGCGCCAGAACAATCTCCTCGCCCGCCTCCACGCGCGCGAGCAGTTGAGAGAGTCGGGTCTTCGCCGCGTGAATGGTGACGGTTTCCATGGCTTCCTCATTAGCTAACCAAAGATAGCTAACCAATTCGCCTTTGTCGACCCTCATCGCGGCGCCCCGCTATCACTCCTTGCAGTGAAAATCGAGCTTCGCGCTCTTCTCCGTCTTGCCGGCGCGGACGTCGATGGCGAGCGGCATGCAGGTCGCTCCTTCCAGGAAGAACGCCTTGTGCTCGATGCCATCGGCGCCGAAAATGAAGTTGGCGAACGCCTTGTGCGTGACGACCTGTCGGCCCGCCGCGCCGGACTGGACGATGTCGACCGTCGCCGCAGCGTATTTGGGCGCGCTGTTCTTGTCGCCGGAGAAGGTGAGGTCGACGAGGATCCCCGTCGCCGTCTCATGGTTCGGTCCGCCGCCCTTGGGCAGGTTCTCGAACGGCGGCGCGCCGACGATGTCTTCCGACAATTTGCCCGCGTGTTCGAGAAACAAATAGGCCTTCACGTCGATGATTTTCACCTCGGCGCCCAGCGCTTGGCCGCTGAGCCCGACCAGCGCGGCGGCCGCGACGGCGAAGCGTTTCATCGGCAGGCTCCCTAACCTCTCGAGGCGCGGGTTTTTCCCGCGACCGCACAAAAAAAGCCCCGGTCCGCCGCGCGCGGGCCGGGGCTCGTATCTCGCTTTAAGGCTCAGCCCCGGCGGTCGCCGGCGAGCATCAGCAGCATCTGGAACATGTTGATGAAGTCGAGATAGAGCTTCAACGCTCCGTAGATCGACTTCTTCTCCGAGGCCTCGTAGCCGTCGCCGGCGAAATAATTCTCCTTGATCGCCTGGGTGTCCCAGGCGGTCAGGCCGGCGAAGATGCCGATGCCGACGATCGACAGCGCCCATTGCAGGCCGCTGCTGTGCAGGAAGATGTTCACCACGCTGGCGATGATGAGACCGAACAGGCCCATCACCATGAACGAGCCCATCGCCGAAAGGCTGCGGCGCGTCGTGTAGCCGTAAAGGCTCAGGGCGCCGAACGCCGCCGCGGTCTCGAAGAACACGCGCGCGATCGAAGCCTGCGTGAACACCACGAAGACCGTCGAAAGGGACAGCCCGATCAGCGCGGCGAAAGCGAGGAACACCGCCCGCGTGGCGCTCACCGACATCGAGTTTCGACCGGCCGAGATCGCGAACACCAGGGCGAGCGGGGCGAAGATCACCAGCCAGCGCAAAGGCGAGACGTAGATCGCCTGGCCGAACGGGGTCAGCCCGACGATATGGCCGCTCGCCGATTCGATCGCGCCGAGCTTGTAGGCGGCAAAGGCGACCACGCCGGTCAGGCCGAGGCCGAGCGTCATGTAATTGTATACGCCGATCATATAGGCGCGCAGGCCCTGATCGATCGCGCCGGCGCCGGACCGGGCGAGGCCAGCGCCGTAGCGGGCGTTGGCGAAGCGGTCATAGTCGGACATTGAAAACCTCGTCATGTGGTCGCGACGTAAGAAGACCGGCCCCGGGCCGGCGCGCCGCGCTCACCGCGTAATATGGTCGGGACGGCCCTCGCGCGCAAGGCCTTCCGGCGGCGGGCGTTTCGTTAATGGCCGCCGCCAGCCGCCCCCGCCATCTGCGGCCGGCGCATGAAAGCGGCCAGGGCGACCAACGCGAGAAAGATAACGGTCAATCCGAGAAATACGTCGCCGAGCGCGAGCACTTCGGCCTGTCGGCGCACCATTAGAGCGAGTTCGCGCGTCGCCGCGAGGCCGGCGTCCGAGCCGCGCGCCGCCAGGCCCGCCGTCATCCGGGCCAAGGCCTCGTCCGCGGCGGATCGGCCCCAGACCACGGCCTCGCGCAGACGCTCCAAGTGCAGGTCCATGCGCTTGTCGAGCGTCGTGTTGATGAGCGCCAGACCGAAGGCGCCGCCGAGGTTGCGCATGAGGTTGAAGAGGCCCGAAGCGTTCTTGATGCGCTCCGGCGACATCGTTCCGAGCGCGAGATTGTTGATCGGCACCATGCACAGCATCAGCGAGAAGCCGCGAAACATCTGGGGAACGAGCAATTCCCAGAAATCCCAATCGGCGGTGATGAACGAGGCCTGCCACGTGCCGATGGCGAAACCGACGAAGCCGAGCGCGATCATCAGCCTGGGATCGACTTTGCCCATCAACCGTCCCGAAATCGGAGCCATGATGAACATGCAGACGCCGGTGACGAACATCGTCTTGCCGATCATCAGCGCGGAATAGTCGCGCACCGCGGCGAGGTAGACGGGATAGATATAGGTCAGGCCGTAGAGTCCTATGCCGAGGACGAACGCGAACAGCGAGCCGACCCAGAAATTGCGATCCGTATAGGCCGAGAGATCGACGATCGGCTGACGCGCCGTGAACGCGCGCCAGAAGAAGACGATTCCGCCGAGCGCCGATATGACGAGAGCGGCCGTCACCGGCTCGCTTTCCAGCCAATCCTTCGACGGGCCGTCCTCCAGGGCATATTCGAGCGCGCCGAGAAAGGCCGCCATTGCGATGAGGCCGGTCCAGTCGAAATTCTTGAGCAGCTTCAGGTCGGGCTTGTCGAAATCGATCAGGTACCAGGTCGCGATGGAGACGATGATCCCGGGAATGATGTTGACCAGAAACAGCCAATGCCAGGAAAAGAGGTCGGTCAGATAACCGCCGACCGTCGGCCCGATGGTCGGCGCGAGCGTCGCCACGAGCCCGATGATCGGCGCGACGAAAGGCAGCTTGCTGCGCGGAAAGATCGTGTAGGCCGACGCGAAGACGGTCGGGATCATGCCGCCGCCGATGAAGCCCTGCAACGCCCGCCAGACGATCATTTCGTCGATCGAAGACGCGCGGGAGCAGAAGAAGCTCATCAATGTGAAGCCGGCGGCCGAGGCCACGAACACCGTGCGCGTGGAGAAGGCGCGCGACAGGAATCCCGACAACGGAATCATGATGACTTCGGCGATGAGATAGCTGGTCTGCACCCAGGTGATTTCGTCCTGGGACGCCGAAAGCCCGGCCTGAATTTCCGACAGCGAGGCGGAGACGATCTGGATGTCCAGAATCGCCATGAACATGCCGAACACCATGAAGATGAAGGCGGCGAGGCGGCGCAGGTCGAAATGCTCGGCCGCCGCCGCAGGGGCGGGCGCGATCGCGCGCTGGGCGATCGCGGGCGCGGCTGCGCTCACGGCTTGGCGCCTTTTTCTCCGGCCGAAGCGCCAAATCCCAGCGCGCCGAGCAGCGTCGGCTTCGGCAGGCTTTCGTTCCGCGTATGCACCGAGACGACCACGGACAGGCCCGGCCGCAGCGTCCCGTCTTCGAGCGCTTCCGGCGCCACCGCGATGCGGACGGCGACGCGTTGCACGACTTTGGTGAAATTGCCCGTCGCGTTGTCCGGCGGCAGCAGCGAGAACTGCGCGCCCGACGCCGGCGCGATCGAGGCGACGACGCCCGGAATCACCCGCCCGTCGTACGAATCGACGGCGAGGTCGACCTTCTGGCCGGGGTGGATCGATTCGAGTTGCGTCTCCTTGAAATTGGCGTCGACATAGGCGCTGCTCAGGGCGACCAGCGCGAGCAGGCGCGTGCCGGGCAGCGCGTACTGGCCGAGCTCGACCGCCTTGTTGCCGACGACGCCGTCGAAGGGAGCGCGAATCTCCGTGAAAGAAAGGTCGCGTTCGGCCTTTTCCTCTGATGTGACGAGTTCGCCGCGCATGCGCGCGGCCTCGACCTGCTGAGCCTTCAGCACTTCGACATTGGCCTTGGCGCCGGCGAGCGCCGCTTCGGCCGCGGCTTTGGCGGCGCTCGCCGCGCTCATCGCCGCGGCGGTGCGCGAACGGTCGGCGGCGGCCTGCTCCAGGCGCTGCTGCGAACCGAAGTTCGTCGCCGCGAGTTTCTGCGAGCGGTCGAATTCCAGCGCCGCGCGCTGCTGATCGGCCTCGGCGCCCTGCATTTGCGCGATCGTCGAACCGACCTGCGCCTCGGCCTGCGCGATGACGTCGGCTTGGGCCTCGATCTGCCGGCCGATGCGCGCGATCGTCGCGTCCTGCGTCGCGATCTTGCCTTTGGCGGCCTCGACCGCGTTGCGATAGTCGCCGTCGTCGAGTCGGACGAGCAGATCGCCCGCATGCACGAAGGCGTTGTCGACGACCGCGACGTCGGTGACGTGGCCGGCCACTTTGGCCGCGATGATCGCCGTGTCCGCGCCGACATAGGCGTCGTCCGTGCTGACGAGGAAGCGCCCTTCGACGAACCAATCGTAGGCGAGATAGCCGCCGTAGCCCAACGCGGCGAGGAGGACGACGGGCAGAATGAAGCGGCGCGGCGAGCGCGCAACGCGGGCGGCGGGAGGCGCGGCGGCTCCCGGCGCCGGGGCGGCGTCGCGCGCGACCGCCGGCCCGACCGGCAGATGTTCCCGCGTCGGGGCGAGGGCGATCGGCGAAGCTTGGGTCTGGTCCTGCGACATTCCAAGGCATCCAAGGGTCAGACCGAACCGTTCGGTCATTTTCATGTTGACATAGCGGGAACGCGCGGCTAAATCAAGACCGAACTGAACGGTTCGGTCATTTTTGATCGAAGAGGTTCCGACGGAGGCGACAGCGGCGATGGAGGCCGAGATTATTGGCGAATGCGAGGCGTCGCCCAACGACGGCGGCGCCAAACGACGGCAGGTCATGGACGGCGCGCGCGCCGTCTTCTTGAGCGCGGGCTTCGACGGCGCCAGCATGAACGACATCGCTCGCGCCGCAGGCGTCTCCAAGGGAACGCTCTACGCCTATTTCGACTCCAAGGAGCAATTGTTCGAGGCGCTCATTCGCGAGGACAAGGAGCATCAGGCCGAACGGCTGTGCGTCTTTCCGCGCGAGGGCGGCGACCCCGGCGCGCTGTTGCGCGAATTCGGACGTCGTTTGGTCGAAATGATCATGCGCCCCGATACGGTCGCACAGGTCCGCGTCGTGATCGCCGCGACCGCGAAATTTCCGCAACTCGGCCGGGCGTTTTACGACGCCGGCCCACGCTATGGCGTGCAAAGGCTCGCCGCGCAACTCGACGCCTTCGCCAAGACGGGGGCGCTTGAAATCGTCGACGCGGAGCTGGCGGCGCGCCAGTTCATCAATCTGTGTTGTTCGGACTTCCACAAGCAGGTGCTTTTCGGGGTCGTCGAGTCCGTGCCGTCGAGCGACATCGACGCCGCCGTCGACGCCGCGGTCGAATTCTTTCTGAAAGCCTATCGCCCCACGCGCGCGATCGCCCCGCCCCTTCCCTGAAACGCCTGGCGCTGGGAAAGCCGCCCGCTCGTCTTGCGTTCGCGCTATCGCGCCGATATAGAAACCGACTTGACCCGCCGCTTCCCGCGCTCCCATCGTCTAGCGGTCTAGGACGTCGCCCTCTCACGGCGAAAACAGGGGTTCGATTCCCCTTGGGAGCGCCAATAATATCAACTGCTTATCCGAGCTTCCTCGACGCAATTGGCGACGGTACGGAAATAATACGGAAAACATGCCTACGAGTGCACGCGGACAATGGCGGCCAAAAGTCGCGCGTCTGACCCGCATCAGCTGGCGAGCGCAGGCGAATTGAACCCGCGACTCCGCGGTCAAAAATCTAGCTTTTTTGCCATGTCGCTCTTGCGCTTTGGCTCGATTCTGAGCGACAGGCAAAATCCTGGGCGCCGAGGATCTGGCCATGACTGAGCGGTATTCTCTTTCAATTCGCGAGTTCGGCGCCATGACCGGCTTTGGCCGCACGGCGATCTATGCCGCCCTCAAAGACCAGCGGCTCTTTGCGAAAAAGCTCGGCAAGCGGACCGTCATTTTGAAGGAGGAGGCCGAGCGGTTTCTCAAGGGCCTTCCTGACTACGACTGCCGGGCCGACAAGGTGTAGCGGGGGCGGCTCGCGCTTGCGTTCGATATTTCGAACATTGTGTTAAGTCCGGACGCGCGGCCGAGCGCTTGGCGGTCGCCAATGTTTCGACGGCACCGGGCTCCCCTCCCTTCGCAACCTCTGGCGCTGCCAGCGCCGCGACGGGATGGACGGCGCCGGAGCGGCTTTTACTTTGGGGTCGGCGTAACCGTGATGCCACTCAGTTGGAAGTGTTCACGCTGCTTGGTGTCCAGGTTCGTCGCGTCGCAATCGATCGCCGTGATCGGGCCGCCGGCGCCGTTCGTCGTGAGGTGGCAGTTTCCGCGCAGGCGATTGTTTTCGAACTGCTCCTTGTCGGGAAGGTCGACGCGCGAATCGTTGATGGCGATGACGTGATCGGTCGGCGTCGGCTGGCTGATCTGATCGCCGAAAAAGAAGACGACGCCTTGCACCGTCGCAAAAGCGACGAACTCCTGCCCGTTCGTGCGGACCGCGTACATGGCCTGCGGTCCGCAAGCCAGCGGCTGCCCGAGGAATTGCGCGACGCAAGTCCCATTCATCGAGACAAGCGATTTGGTATCGGGCGTCTGCGCCGACGCGAGGCCGGGTGAGCCCAGCGCCAGCGCGGCGGCAAAAATGACCAGAGGCAGACGCATCGGATGCCCTCCTTTTCTTGCCAAGCCGCGAGCGCTCCCCGGCGCCTTGATTTTGCCGCTCGCCAGGGAGCTTCTGCGAGCCCGGCGCCGGCGTCAACACCGCGGCGTCGAGGCGTCGAGCGACGCGACGACATGCCGCGCCCCGGCCTCGCGAATGATCCATACGCTGCCGCAGCAATGGCGGCGAGGGCTGATATCGGGCGAGGGGAAGGTCAAGGGGGCGAGGGTTTGGACGATTCCGAGCCACCGTCCCGAAGCCGCCCCTTCTCAACGAGGTCGTCGAGCTTCATAATAATTAATTTGCGAGCCACCTTTGATATTGTCGATGCGATTCGACACGCGCGAATTTTTGCGCTTCAAAAAGTACGTGCGAATTTCTCGCGTCGAAACAAGGCCGCCCCGAAGCGTGGCCGGTAATGCGAGTTCGGTGGTACTAGAGGCCCGGCTCGAACGGAGCATCTTCAGGTTAACGGCCCGCTGCTCTGACCTTTGAGCTCTACCCTAGCCCACCATTTCGTAACCGTCTCACCGGCTACGACGATCGCCCCGCTCCCGAAAGGAAGCGGGGCGATTCGCATTTGTGCAAAAACGCGTCCAACAATGACCGCGCCCTTCATTGGCGTTGCGCCACTGATGCATCTACGGAATCAAGCGTCCGATAGAGGGCGCGGTTGGACGCGAAACGCGACTCGAAGGAAATCAATTATTCTCCAATAAAGCGAATTACCTTGGTCGACACGAGCAAGGAGGTCAGCGTTGGACGCGTTTTTACAGGCCTGGGTAGTTTCCGATGCTGTCTTCATGGGAGCGCCGACGCGTAGTGTCGTCTGATCGGACGGCGCGCCGGCGAACGGTTCGCCTCGCCCGTGGCCGCTTTCGCGCAAACATCGCGCAAGGCGACTGCTCGGCCTCGCCTCGTCCCCAAGGAGACTCCCATGGATAAATTAGAGACGGCGGTCGCCGTATTTCCCGATCATGATGCGGCGGAAAAGGCGGTGAAAACGCTGACGGCGGCCGGTTTCGCCATGAAGAACCTCGGCGTTGTCGGCAGGGGCTATCATTCCGAAGAGAAGGTCGTCGGCTTTTATACCGCCGGCGACAGGGTCAAGTTCTGGGGCTCTCGCGGCGCCTTCTGGGGCGGCTTCTGGGGCCTGTTCTTCGGCGCGCTTTTCCTGGCCTCGCCTGTGACGGGGCCTGTCGTGGTGCTTGGCTTTCTCGCCACGATAATCATTTCCGGCATCGAGAACGCCGTTCTTGTCGGCGGCGCGGCCGCGCTTGCCGCCGCGCTCTACAGCATCGGCGTCCCGAAAGACAGCGTGATCCAATACGAGTCCGACATCAAGGCGGATGGCTTTCTCGTCATGGCGCGCGGCGCGGCGGAAGAAGTCGCTCGAGCCAAGGCGGTCCTCGGCGCGACCAATCCTTCGCGACTGGATATTCATCGCGATGCGGACGCCGTCGCCCCGTCGGCGTCCCCTACCAGCGCCGCCGCTTGAGGGCGGCTCGGCAAGCTGACCGGCGATAGCGGAGATTGACGCCGAGAACGCGGCGGTTCAGCTGAAAATCAACGGTCGCCCGACTCGACTTGCGCCGACGAGCGCGCGTCGGGCGCTGGCGACCGCTGACGTTTTCCGGCGATCAAGACAAATTGAGCCACGCCGCCAGCAATTCGGCCGTGCGTTGGCGATTGCCGGCTCACCCTCGGCGGCGAGACAAACGCAACTGTCGAGCCCCTAAGGATCATGCTCGCGCGGCAAAGCCGTGGTGGCGTCGGCGGCGGGAGAGGCCGACGGCTTGGCCCCATTGCCCGAATCCGGTGAATGATTGGCCGAGAGGACGAAGACGACAAAAATCACGATGGCGACAGCGCTCAACGCAATGCGGACCTGCGTCCGCTGCGGGCCAACGGCCGCAAGCACACGATCGGGAGAGCGGACGTTGAAACTATTGGCCCTCGGCAACAATGCAATGAGATCCGCCGCAATCGTCTTGGCGGAGACATCCGCTGTGGGCTCGTCCGGCAGCGCCGCGATCAACGCGGTCAGTCGATCCGTCGCCGCTTCCCTCGGCATTCGCGCCAGCTTGGCGGCTTCTTGCCAAGGATCGACATCCAGCCGCGCCAGCGCGGAAAGGACGCTGAGCATCGTTCCATTTCGATCCTCGCCGATCGAAGCGCAGAGGAATTTGTCGAACTCCGGCCCGATGAGAGGCGCTAGCGCGGCATGGGTCATGTCAACAGCCCATTCTCTTCTTTCACGCGGAAGCCAAGCGGCGAGCGAAGCGACGCTCGGCGTTCCCAGCGTCGACCTGCGCCAATCAATAGGGCGGGGCGACGGGCGCCGTCAGACTCGGAAACTACCCATATCGCCGTCCGCGCTCTGCTGCGCCGTGAGTGAATCGCCAAACGAACACGCTGATCGCTCGATCCTGTCCGCGCCTAGGTATTTTCCGATCCTGCTTGTTCGGCCCGCTGTCCGCTATCCCTGACATAGCAGCGGCACGCCGGAGCGAGGGGCCGCCGAACGGTCGGCGCGCTTTTGATCTTGTCGGCCCGCCGTTTTTGGGAGCGCGCTTTGGCCTCGCCACGCTCATCGCTTTTCCGAAGCCGCTGGACGGTCATAGCGGCCGTGGCCGTCGTCGCGCTCTGCGCCTACTTCGGCTGGCGCCACTTTTATGGCGGCGATGCTGGCACGGCGGGTCCGGGCGCGGTCAACAGCGTACAGGCGCCCACGCCCATCCCCGTCACCATCGCGCAGGCGAAAAAGGCCGACTTCGCCGTCTATTTGAACGGGCTCGGCGCCGTCGAGCCCTACCAGACCGTTCTCATCCGCAGCCGCGTCGATGGCGAGGTCGTCAAGATCGCCTTCAAGCAGGGCCAAATGGTCAAGCAGGGCGACGTTCTCGTGCAGATCGATCCGCGTCCCTATCAGGCGGCGCTCGATCAGGCGGTCGCGAAGAAGGCGCAGGACGAGGCGACTCTCAAGAACGCGCAGCTCGACCTTGCGCGCTACGCCGGGCTCGCCAAAGAGGATTCGATTGCGCTTATGAAGCTCAACACGCAACAGGCGACCGTCGATGAACTCATCGCGCAGATTAAGGGCGATCAGGCTGTCATCGACAACGCGCAGACGCAGGTCGACTATACGACGATCCGGTCTCCGCTCACGGGGAAGATGGGCTTTCGCCTCGTCGACGCCGGCAACATCGTGCATGCCGTCGACACGACGGGCATTGTGACGATCGTGCAGCTGGAGCCGATCGCCATCGTGTTCACGGCGCCTGAGGAGGATGTGCCGGAAATCAATAAGGCGCTGACCGCGGGCGTCGCGCCCGTAACGGCGCTGAGTTCGGACGGGCTGAAGACGCTTTCGCAAGGCCGTCTCGCCGTCGTCAACGACGCGATCGACCCGGCGAGCGGCGCCATCGGGATGAAGGCGACGTTCGAGAACAAGGACGGCGCGCTGTGGCCCGGCCTGTCGGTCGCGACGCGCCTGCTGGTCGAAACGCTGAGGCAAGTCACCGTCGTACCCGACGGCGCGGTCGAACGCGGACCGGACGGCCTCTACGCCTTCGTCGTCGGCAGCGACAATAAGGTCGAGGTGCGGGACATCACGGTCGGCGAAGAAGGCGATGGGCAATCTGTCGTCTTGACGGGTTTGGCGCCCGGCGAGAACGTGGTCACTGCCGGCCAATACCGATTGGTTCAAGGCTCTTTGGTTCAGCCGAGCGCGGCGAGCTCCACGGCGCCGCCTGCGACGGCGACGCCGAACGCCCCCGTGAAGGCGCCGTGATCGTGGCGGGCGGCATCTCCGAGCCGTTCATTCGGCATCCCGTCGCAACCTCGCTGTTGATGGTGGGCATCCTGTTCGTCGGCATCATCGCTTATCCGAGATTGCCCGTCGCGCCGTTGCCTCAGGTCGATTTCCCCACCATCCAGGTTTCCGCGTTGCTGCCGGGCGCCAGTCCCGACACGATGGCCTCCGCGGTCGCCCAGCCGCTCGAGACGCAATTCGCTCAGATTTCCGGCGTCTCGCAGATGACGTCGACGAGCACGCTCGGCTCGACCGCCATCACCATCCAATTCGCCCTCGACCGCGATATCGACGCGGCGTCGACCGACGTCCAGGCTGCGATAAACGCCGCCAGCGGGCAATTGCCGAAGGATCTGCCGAGTCCGCCGACTTACCGCAAGGTTAATCCGGCGGATTCTCCCATTCTCCTGCTCGCCGCGACCTCTGAAATCCTGACGCTGACCGAGGTCGACGACAATGTCGAGACCAAGCTCGCTCAGCAGATCAGTCAGGTTCCGGGCGTCGCCCAGGTCAGCATCGGGGGTCAGCAGAAGCCCGCCATCCGCATCCAACTCGATCCCGCCAAGCTCGTGGCCAAAGGGCTGTCGCTCGAGGACGTGCGCGCGCCGCTCTCGGTCACGACGGTGGCCGAGCCCAAGGGCGCGATCGACAGCGGAGCCCGCTCTTTCACCATTTACACCAACGATCAGCTCGTCCGGTCCAAGGATTGGAACGACGTCATCGTCGCCTATCGCAACGGCGCTCCGTTGCGGGTGAGCGATATCGGCCAGGCGGTGACCGGGCCGCAGGACACGAAGCAGGCGGCCTGGGCCGACGGCAAGCGCAGCGTCTTCCTCGTCATCTACAAGCAGCCGGGCGCCAACGTCATCGATATCGTCAACCAGATCATGGCCGAGCTGCCGCGCATCAAGGCCTCGATGCCGCCGTCGCTCGACATCTTCACGCTGAGCGACCGCACGCAGACCATTCGCGCCTCCGTTCAGGACGTGCAGTTCACGCTCCTGCTCACCGTCGCGCTCGTGGTGATGGTGATCTTCATCTTTCTGCGCAGCCTATGGGCGACGATCATTCCGAGCGTCGCGGTGCCGCTGGCGCTGCTCGGCGCCTGCGCGCTGATGTGGGTCGCCGGTTACAGCCTCGATAATCTGTCGCTGATGGCGCTGACGATTTCGGTCGGCTTTGTCGTCGACGACGCGATCGTGATGCTCGAAAACATCACCCGCTACATCGAGGAGGGCGAGGAACCGTTCGCGGCCGCGCTGAGAGGCTCGCGCGAAATCGCCTTCACCATCGTGTCGATCAGCATTTCGCTGATTGCGGTGCTGATTCCGCTCTTGCTGATGGGCGGCATCGTCGGGCGGCTGTTCCGAGAATTCGCAGTGACGCTGTCGATGACGATCGCCGTGTCGGCCGTGGTGTCGCTGACTCTGACGCCGATGATGGCCTCGCGTTTCTTGGCGGCGTCGAAGGACGCCCGTCACGGACGTCTCTACGAATTGAGCGAGCGCGGCTTTGCGGCGTTGCTGAAGGGCTATGAGCGCGGCCTCGACGTCGCGCTCAAATTCCGCTTCGTCACGCTGCTGATCTTCCTCGCGTTTCTCGCGCTGTCGGTCTACCTCTTCGTGGTGATCCCAAAGGGGTTCTTCCCGCAGCAGGATACGGGACAGATCAACGGCATATCGCAGGCTGCGCAAGACGCCTCCTTCGCCGAAATGGCGCGGCGGCAGGCAGCGCTCGGCGCGATCGTTCTCAAGGATCCGGCCGTCGCCCATGTCGCGATGTCCATCGGCGGCACGGGCAACGCGCTCAACGCCGGGCGTCTTTTCATAACCTTGAAGCCGCGCGACCAGCGCACGGCGACCGCGGATCAGATCATCGCGCGATTGGGCCCGCAGCTCGACAAGGTCGAGGGCGCGAAATTGTTCATGCAAGTCGCACAGGACTTGACCGTCGGCGGACGCGCCTCGCGCACGCAGTATCAATACACCTTGCAGGGGTCCGATCCCGACGCGCTGAACGTATGGGCGCCCAAGATGCTCGCCGAGCTGCAGAGCTTGCCCGAACTGCGCGACGTCGCCACCGACCAGCAGACAGCGGGCGCGACGCTGACTTTGACTTTCGATCGCGACCAGGCGGCCCGATACGGACTGACGGCCCAGATGATCGACGATACGCTCTTCGACGCCTTCGGCCAGCGCCAGATCGCTCAATATTTCACCCAGCTCTCGAGCTATGAAGTGATCATGGAAATCTTGCCGAGCCTGCAAAACGACCTGACGACGCTCGACAGGATATTTCTGAAGTCGCCGACGACCGGCGGCGAGACGCCGCTCTCGGAATTCGCGAAATGGACGACGACGCCCGTCCAGCCTTTGTCGATCAGCCATCAAGGCCAGTTCCCGGCGATCACCATCAGCTTCAATCTGGCGCCCGGCGTAGCGCTCGGACAGGCGACTGACGCCGTCCAGCGCGCCCAGAGCGACCTGCAGCTTCCGGCGACCATCATCGCCAGCTTCCAGGGCAACGCGCAGGCCTTCCGGGATTCGCTCGCGACAGTGTGGCTTCTGATCCTCGGGGCGCTGGTGGTCGTCTACCTGATCCTTGGCGTCCTCTATGAGAGCTACATCCATCCGATCACGATCATCTCGACCCTGCCCTCGGCCGGCGTCGGAGCGATCGCAACGCTGATGCTGTTCCATTTCGACTTCAGCCTGATCGCGCTCATCGGCATCATCCTGCTCATCGGCATCGTCAAGAAGAACGGCATCATGCTGGTCGATTTTGCCATGGTCGCCGAGCGCGACGATCACTTGTCGGCGCATGACGCCGTGCGCCGCGCGGCGCTCCTGCGCTTCCGGCCGATCATGATGACTACCATGGCGGCGATGCTCGGCGGCGTGCCCCTCATGCTCGGGACGGGCACCGGCTCGGAACTCCGACAGCCGCTCGGCTACGCGATCGTCGGCGGCCTCCTCGTGAGCCAAGCCCTGACGCTGTTCACGACGCCGGTCATCTACATCTATCTCGACGAGTTGTCGGACTGGATATCAAGCTGGCGATCGCAAGCGCCAAAGCGGGAGCCTGAACCGCAAGTCGATCCAAATCCGCATCCGCCGGATGGTAAGTTGGCGTCGAGCGCGACAGAGACGATTAATTTATAATTATCAACAGGTTATGCGGATATGGATGAAGCCGTCATTACGAACTCGGCGCGTGATCGATTGGCGAGGCGGCGCTCGGCCAGCGGAGCGACAGCGGCTTCCTGCGAAACGTCCCGGGCATCGCCTTCACGATAGAGCGTTCGCTGGTCGTGGATGCAGGGATGACGACGGGCCGACGCGGCATTTTCGTCGGCGGCGACATGGCGCCGGACGACCGTACTGCGCTTCGAGGAGAAGAGAATGTCCGAGAAAATCAATATCGCGGCGAAGCGTCTGGGCATGGGGGCCATACCCCGCGCGACGGACGTAACGTTTCGCGTGTGGGCTCCCCATGCCGAAAAGGTTTATGTGACCGGAGCCTTCAATGACTGGAGCAAGACCGCGACGCCTTTGGCCGGCGAAGAGAACGGTTATTGGTCGACTGCCGTGTCAGGGGCAAAACCAGGGGATGAATACAGATATTGGATTCACGGTCCCAAGGGGCCGCTTTCGCGCATTGACCCTTATGCCAGAAAGGTGACCAACTCAGTCGGCAATGGCGTCGTCTACGATCCTAAAGCCTTCGGCTGGGGTGATGATAACTTCCACATGGCGACGGGGAACGAGCTTGTCATTTACGAGATGCATGTCGGCACCTTCAACGTCAAAGAAGAAGGGCGGCCGGGCACGTTCGACAGCGCGATGGAAAAACTTCCCTATCTTCAAGCCCTGGGCGTCAATGCCGTGGAACTGATGCCGGTCGCCGAGTTTCCCGGAGACTTTTCGTGGGGTTACAATCCGTCTCATCCCTTCGCCATCGCGAGCATTTACGGCGGACCGGACGCCTTAAAGCAATTTGTCAAAGCGACTCACGAGCATGGGATCGCCGTCATCGTGGATGTCGTTTACAACCACTTCGGTCCCTCTGATCTCGATCTCTGGCAGTTCGACGGTTGGAGCGAAAATGACAAAGGCGGGATCTACTTTTTCAACGATCGTCGATCGAACACGCCGTGGGGCGAGACACGCCCCGATTATGGCCGGGGCGAAGTGCGTCAATATCTCTGCGACAATGCTCTGATGTGGTTCGAGGAGTACCACGCCGACGGCTTACGCTGGGACGCCATACCCTATATCAGGAATATTGAGGGCCGGGACGCTGATCCGCCTAATGACATTCCCGAAGGCTGGAGCCTTATGCAGTGGATCAATGGCGAAATCAGACAGCGGTTTCCCGGTAAAATCAGCATCGCCGAAGGCATGCATAATAACGCTTGGGTCACCAAGGATATCGGGGCTGGCGGCGCTGGCTTCAATTCGCAATGGGATAGCGAGTTTGTGAACCCCATTCGCCAGGCTGTTATTGCCCGTGATGACAAGTCCCGCGATCTGGCGGCCGTCGGCAAGGCGATTGAATATCGCTATGACTTAGATTTCTTTCGGCGGGTTATTTTCACCGAATCGCACGACGAGGTCGCCAATGGGCGGGCCCGCGTCCCCGAGGAGATATGGCCAGGCAAGGTGGACAGCTGGTTTTCCAAGAAACGCTCGACGTTGGGCGGCGCTCTCGTGCTGACGTCGCCCGGCATTCCGATGCTTTTCGAAGGGCAAGAATTACTGGAAGATCGCTGGTTCCAGGATAAAGTCCCCGTCGATTGGTCCCGGGTTGAGGACGAACACGGCATTCTCGGAATGTACCGGGATTTGATCGCACTACGGCGCAATCTTTCAGGTGTGACACGCGGGTTGTGCGGTGAAAATATTCACCTTTACCATTTTGACAAAGGCGCCAAGGTTCTCGCTTTTCATCGCTGGGACAAACAAGGCCCGACCGATAGCGTCGTTGTGGTCGTGAATATGATCAATCAAAACTGCGACGGCTATCTCATCGGCTTTCCGCGGGCCGGATTGTGGAAAACGCGATTCAACAGCGACTCGTATAATTACGGCCCGAATTTCGCCAACCACCCCTCCCCTGATGTCGAGGCCCATGAGGAGAAAGTCGATGGGTTGCCCTGCTCCGGAAAAATCAGTATCGGGCCGTACACGGTGGTCATTTTTTCGCAGAGTGACCAAAACTCCTAAAATATGTTCGCTGTCGCTGAGGGCGTCAATGAGAAGCGCCACGGGGTAACGAGGCTTCGATCAGCGAGGCGTCTCCGGGCACTGTGATCGCAGCTAATCGCATCTTTCGCGCCGGCGGGTTGATCCGCGTTCTTCGCGATCAGGCGGGTCCTCACCGAACCGCCGGCGCGACGCGGTTGCGAGCTGGCTTCGCCGCCAGCGCCCGCTCAATCGCCTGGACGATGTCCGGTTCGCGAAAGGGCTTTTGTATGAGCACGGCGTCCGGTCCCAGCGACAGGTCTCTCAACGCATCGCCGGTCACGAAAACATGCGGAACGAAGCCGGCTCTGAGGATCTCGTTGACCGCCGCAATGCCGCTCGCTTCGCCCAACCCGACGTCGACGATCATCAGATCGGGGTGATGACGCGCAGCGGCGGCCACCGCGTTGGCGGCTCTGGTCTCCACGGCGCAAACGGTGTGACCGAGGTCCTCGAGCGTTTCGGCAAGCAGTCCGCCGATCATCACGTCGTCCTCCACGACCAGAATGCGCAGCGCCTTCATCGACCTACCTTCCTGTCCCGTCATTGCAAGGTCCGCCGTTTCGCTCATTTCGGAGCGACATGCGATTCCACCAGCCAGAGCTGATGGTCGACGCCGCGCGATATCTCGGTGAAGAGATCGGCCGTATCGGCGTCGCCGATGGCGGCGGACTGTCCGATCGCTTCGCGGGCCGACTGCCCGAACGCCGCGAGCGTCGCGGCGACCGCGAATAGGTGTTGGTTTTCGTCCGCGATGCGCAGGGGATAGGGAATGAGGAAGGAGCGCTCCGCCGCGACTTGGACCGTGCCTTCCGCAACGCCGCCCAGTCCGGCGGCGCGCTCGGCGATCAGGTCGGAATAGCTCTCCGCCTCGCTGGCGACCTTGTCGAACAGCTCGTGGACGGCGATGAAAGCGGGCCCCCGCACGTTCCAGTGCGCCTGCTTCGGCTGGCCGTGCAGATCGATCGCCGCCGCTAGGTGTTTGTTCAGGAGTTCGACGGCCTGAGTGCGGATGTTTTCGGATAATGTGTTGTGGGTCGGCGGCATGGTCGGGCCTCGAGGTTACGACAGAGCGATCGCCGGACGCCGCGCCTCGGCGCTCGTGCGACGAGCGAAGCCTTCATGGCGCGCGGAGCGAGGCGATGATAATTCTCGATGGATGATAGCGGACGCAGCACGGCAAAGGGCAGCCTCGGGAACTACTCACGCCGCAGCGTGACGGGGAGCCGGCGGAGGGCGTTTCTCGTAGCGGCGCCTAATTCTCGCCGCCGCCGAATATTCCAGCGAGCCACGCGTCCAGACGCCGGAGCGACGTCCAAAGCCGCTTATTTTGAACATTTCCGCTCTTGATTTGGCTCAAAACCGAGCCGAACCCAGATCCTAGACTTATTAAATACACGTCGATATCGGGGGTCGCCGATGTTTACCGTCAAGTGGGTCGCCCGCTGCAAAGAGGAAGAGCCGATCGAATCGGATCAATGCGGGTATCAACAGTTGAGTATGGCCATTTCAAAATCCATAATTCGGCTTGAGGCCGTGAGGCTGAGACACACGAAAACGCCACCAGATGGCTTTATCGTCGTCGACGACCGCACGGGAAAGGAACTGCATCGCTGGTTTGGATCGGCGAGGCGCTAATGCTCACCGGCCCAGGGGAAAAGCGTCGCTCGGCCGGCGCCGATGGAGACACCGTTGACGTCTCCGGAATTACACAGGTCGTGCTAGCGCGCGGATCGTGCTATGAAATGCTGCGCCGCTCCCTTTGGAGCGCCGCTTCCAGAGAAAAATAACGCAATGCTCGGAAGTCGTCCGCACCAATCCAAGGCGGCGCGACCGCGTTGGATCCAGAAGCCCCTGTCCGCCAGCCGCCACGCGGATTTCCCGATCGTCGCGATCGGCGCCTCGGCCGGCGGGCTCGAGGCCTGCAGGAAGCTGCTCGACGCGCTGCCCGCGGGCAACGGCATGGCCTTCATAATCGTGCAGCACCTCGACCCGACCCACGACAGCATGTTGGTCGATTTGCTTGCGGGCCACACCTCGATGCCGGTCTTGCAAGCGACCGACGGCATGGCGATCGAACGCGAGCGGGTCTATGTGATTCCACCCGGCGTCTATCTTTCGGCCGGCAAAGGCGTGCTGCGGCTTTCGAGACCGCCAGCGCTTCACGGCGCGCGGCTCCCATTCGATTTCCTGTTGAATTCGTTGGCTAGCGAATATGGCGCGCGCGCCGTCTGCGTGGTCCTGTCGGGAACCGGCGCCGACGGCAGCCTTGGGCTCAAGGCGGTAAAGACGAAAGGCGGCCTCGTCGTCGCGCAGGAACCCGGCGAAGCCGACTATGACGGCATGCCCCGAAGCGCCATCGCGACGGGCGCAGTGGACCTCGTGCTTCCCATAGGAAAGATCGCCGACGCGCTCGTCAGCCACGAACAGGGCGCGGCGCTTGCGCCGAAGTCGAGGAAATCGCACTCGCAAACTTCGGTGCAGGATTTGCTGCCGAAGATCATCGATCTCCTGCGCACAAAAACGCGTCACGATTTCACGCTTTACAAGCATGGCACGCTCGAACGCGGCGTCGAGCGCCGGATGGCGATGGCTGCGGTCAAAACCGCGGACGACTATCTTAATCTCTTGCTTCGCGACGCCAACGAACGTGACCAGCTCTCCAGGGACCTGCTGATCAATGTCACCGGCTTCTTTCGCAATGCGCCGGTATTTCATTTTCTGGAGACGAGCGTCGTTCCCAAACTCGTTCGCGATCACGCTGCGGATCGACCGCTGCGGATCTGGGTCGTCGGTTGCAGTTCCGGCGAAGAAACCTATTCCCTCGCCATGCTGTTCCGCGAGCAGATCAACGCCTCGAAACGCGACATCAAACTGCAGGTCTTCGCCAGCGACGTCGATCCGGATGCGGTGGCGATCGCGCGTGAAGGCCTCTATCCCCAATCGATCGAGGCCGACGTTTCGCCAGGTCGATTGGCCGCCTTTTTCACAAGGGAAGATCGCTCCTACAGGGTTTCGTCCGAGCTGCGTTCCAGCGTGGTGTTCACGGTGCAGGACGTGCTGGCGGACCCGCCGTTCGCGCGTCTCGACTTCGTTTCGTGCCGCAACCTGCTGATCTATCTGCGCCCCGAGGCGCAAGCGAAAGTCGTCTCAATCCTTCATTTTGCGTTGCGCGAAGGCGGTCTGCTGCTTCTCGGCAATGCCGAGACGGTGGCGGTCGCCGACGGCCGGTTTGCCGTCGTCTCCAAGTCCGAGCGTCTCTATCGGCGCGTGGGCGGCAGCCGGCCCGGCGACTTCGGCTTGTCCCCGAGCGTCGGCGACGGGCCACGGATGCGTACGCGTCTCGGACCCGCGCCGGCGCCTTCGCCTCAAGCTTCGCTTGCCGAGCTTTGTCGAAGAATGGTGTTGGAGACCTATGGTCCGGCTGCGGTGCTGGTCAACCGCAAACTCGAATGTCTGTATCTTCAGGGACCCACGGATCGTTATCTCAAGGTCGCGTCGGGCCGCCCCGCGCACGACTTGATCGCCATGGCGCGCGAGGGCGTGCGCACCAAGCTGAGGTCGGCCGTTCAGCGCGCGCTGCAGGACAACACGCGCGTCGTCGCGCCCGGCGGGCGGACGAATGGCGAAGCCGGCGCCTCGTCGTTCAGCATCGTCGTCGAACCGGCGCCGAGCGAGCGCGAAGAATTGTTGTTGGTGTGCTTCGTCGAGGAGCCGGAGCCGGAAATCGCCGTGGGCGGCCGCATGACGTCGGCTGACGTTCCCCGCGTCGTGGAGCTCGAACGGGAGCTCGAGGCGACGAAAATCGAACTCCAGGGCGCCATCCGCAACCTCGAGACCTCGAGCGAAGAGCAGAAGGCGATCAACGAGGAGGCGTTGTCCGTCAACGAGGAATATCAATCGACCAACGAGGAATTGCTCGCGTCCAAAGAGGAGCTTCAATCGCTCAACGAGGAGCTGAACGCTCTCAACACCCAGTTGCAGGAAACGCTCGATCGGCAGCGCACGACGGCGGACGATTTGCAGAACGTGCTTTACAGCACCGACGTCGCGACGATTTTCCTCGACACCCGCTTCAACATCCGCTTTTTCACGCCGGCGACGAAGGCGCTTTTCAACGTGATTCCGAGCGATGTGGGGCGCCCGCTCACGGATCTCAAGTCGCTGGCCGCCGATGAGGCTCTTCTGGACGACGCCCGCAAGGTCCTGAAAAACCATACGCCGGTCGAGCGGGAAATCCAGGGGCAGAGCGGCTACTGGTTCATACGCCGGATCTTGCCCTATCGCGCCAGCGACGAGAAGACCGAGGGCGTCGTCATCACTTTCGAGGACGTAACGGAACGGCGGCGCACGGCGGATGCGCTGACCGCCGCCAAGCGGCAAGCGGAATTGGCGACCGTCGCCAAGTCGCGCTTTCTGGCGGCGGCGAGCCATGATCTGCGCCAGCCGTTGCAGACGCTCGCCCTGCTGCAGGGTTTGCTGGCGAAGAAGGTGGTCGGGGAGAAGGCCCAGAATCTCGTCGAACGCATCGACGAGGCATTGGGCGCCATGACGGGCATGCTGAATACGCTGCTCGACATCAATCAGATCGAAGTGGGGGCCGTCAAGGCCGAGACGGTCGACTTCCCGGTGAACGATCTGTTCGACCGCCTCAGGGAAGAATTGACTTACCACGCGCAGGCGGCGGGCCTCGCCTTGCGCGTGATGCCCTGCGCTCTGTCCATTCGCAGCGATCCGCGTCTGCTCGAGCAAATGATCCGCAACCTGCTTTCGAATGCTCTGAAATACACCCAGCAAGGCAAAGTGCTCGTCGGGTGCCGTCGCCACAAGGGAAAGCTGCGCATCGAAATCTGGGACACTGGGATCGGCATCCCCGAATCGGAGCTGCAGGCGATCTTCGAAGAATACCATCAGCTCGACAACGCCGCCCGCCAGCGAAGCCACGGCCTGGGCCTGGGGCTGTCCATCGTCAAGAGTTTGGGCGAATTGCTCGGCCATCCGATCAAGGTGCGTTCGCTGCACGGAAAGGGCTCCGTGTTCTCGATCGAGGTCGCGGTGACGCCGGGCGACGCCTCGTCGTCGCCTGACCATCGTCGGCCCGGCGCGGACGAAGGCTCCGCGCAGACGACGCCTCGCACAGGAACGATCCTGATCATCGAAGACGATCCGGAAGTGCGCGAGCACCTCGAACTCTTCCTCGCGGAAGAAGGCTATAACACCATGACGGCCATCGACGGCCCCAGCGCTCTGGAATTGGCGGCTCGCAGGACGATGCGGGCGGATCTCGTCCTTGCCGATTACAATCTGCCGAACGGCATGAACGGAATCGAAATTTCCGAGAAATTGCGGCAGGAGCTCAATCGCCAAATTCCCTTCATCATTCTCACCGGCGATATTTCGACCCAGGCCTTACGCGACATCGCCCTTCACGACTGCGTTCAGTTCAACAAACCCGTCAAGTTGAGAGCGTTGATGCAGGCCATCGAGAAGCTCCTGGCGAAGCCGCCCGCCGCGCCCGCGCCCGCAGCGCGCCCCGTTCACCCGGCTGAGGCGTCAAGCGCCTCCGGACGCTCCAAGATCTTCGTCGTCGACGACGACGACCACGTTCGCGAGGCGATCCGCGTCGTGCTCGAAGACGACGGCCGCGTCGTCGAATCGTATTCGAGCTGCGAGACGTTTCTCGCCGCCTTTCGTCCCGACAAATCCGCGTGCCTGTTGATCGACGCCTATCTGCCGGGAATGAGCGGGCTCGAGTTGCTGCGGAAGCTCCATGACGACGGCCATCGCTTGCCGGCGATCATGATCACCGGCAATAGCGACGTGTCGATCGCGGTCGAGGCGATGAAGGCGGGCGCGTTGGACTTCATCGAAAAGCCGATCGGCCGCGAGGAACTGATCGCAAGCATCAAGCGGGCTCTCGAACTGTCGCAAGACTCGGTCAAGTTGCTGGAATGGCGAGAATCGGCGGCGACTCACCTCGCGGGTCTCACGCCGCGACAGCGCGAGGTGATGGAAAGGGTGCTCGCCGGCCACCCCAGCAAGAACATCGCGGCCGACCTCGGCATCAGCCAACGCACGGTCGAGAACCACCGCGCCTCCATTATGAAGAGAACCGGATCGAAGTCGCTTCCCGCACTGGCCCGATTGGCGCTCGTCGCGGCGGGCGGCGTCGCCGAGCCGCGACAAGCGCCCTAAGAACGGCGGCCGCGAGGTCTTGCGGCTCTGGCGCCCGGTTCTTGATGGGCGAAATAGTTTCGAAAGACTTGGCCGGCTCGCCATTCGCTAGGCGAGGCCGGCCAACTCTCTTCAGCCGCTAGTTGACGATCTGAACGATCCTACGCGTGCCTGGTTCCACGAGAACCGTCTGATCGTTGACGATGGCGTAGCGATACGTCCTGACGCCGTATTCGGGAGGCGCGTCATAATATTGGACGCCATCCGACGGCAGAACGGCGCCGGTTCGCACCTCCTCGCCATACCGGTAAGAGGGATGACGCTCGTGGACGACGTAATCGCGAAAACGCGGACGTTGATCGATGCCGAGCAGACCGTCGACTCCGCCCGTCACCGCGCCAACTGCGCCTCCGACGACGGCGCCAACGGGGCCGGCGACGGCATTTCCTTGTTCCGCGCCATTGGCCGCGCCGCCGACGACGCCTTGCGCGTTAGCGCCGATCGGCGCCAACAGCAAAAGCAGCACGGCGCTATATTTGAGCATGTTATTTGTCATGATTGCGCGTCCATTGTTATAGCTTAAACGAGATCGATCTCGCTGCATCGATTGTACTTCGCAATCGATCTGACGCCGATCGCGGCATGATATCAGCCTCGCGAGCGAGTAATAGGATCGGATATTACCTACGACCACTCATGTAAACATGGCGCAACTTTCGCGTTGTTGTGAGCGCTCGATCAGTTCGGCGGGAAAGCGGCAGGAAGGCAACGCCGTGAAACGCATCTGCGTTTGGCGTCCCGTCATTCGATTCCTATGAGGTTTCTGATGGCGCGCTTAGACTCCGTCCGCCGCGCGGGAGGCGTGCGCGGCCTCGGAGCGCGTCTCCTGGATTGCGTCGATCACCGATTGCGGGTCCGCCGGTCGCGCCATGACATCGGCCAGTTCATCGACGCGGTTGGGAACGAGCGGACTATCGCGGCGAAGCTCCTCGAGAAGCGCGATCACCTTCGCGGTCTTTTGCTCGCTCAAAATCGCCAGCTCCAGATTCAGCAGCTCGCGACGTTGGGCGAGACGATCGTCGCGCCTCTGAGTCGTGAGGATCAGCACGACCAAATAGAGGGACGCCAATGACGCAGCGCCCGCCAGCCAAGGGAAGGGAGGCGGGTCGAGCGCGCGATAGCCGAGCGCGACGGCGAGGCCGTTCAGGCTCACCCAGCCGGCGACGACGACTGTCAGGGCCGCGATGAAGACGGGGCGGCCCAGCAAGGATGTGATGCGGTCGACGACGCGCTGATGTTGCGTGGCGTTGGCGTGGTGCTCGGCGTGGAGCCGGGCGATCGACTGGATCGTCTCTTCGATATGGATCGGAAGGATCGAAGGCGCGGCGTCCGAGTCAGGCACTGACGATCCTCTCCAAGGGACGTCGCGCGTCGCGGCGCCGTACGCTTGCGATCGGCTAGCGGCCGACGAGCCACAGCACGACAAGCACGATCACAACGACGCCGAGAACGCCGCCGAGTCCGGGACCGCCATAGTAACTGTGCGCGTAATATCCACCGCCGCCGCCGAAGACGAGCACCAACAATATGATGATAAGAATCAGGCTCATGATCTAGCTCCAGGTTGATGAGGTTCGCCTCGGCGGAGGCGGCGGGCTTCACGGTTTCTTCAGCGCGTCCCGCACGGCGTCGTTCACGCCGCCGACGGCGTTCTGAATCTTGCCGACGGCCTTTTCGGCCTTGCCGTCGCTCTGCAACTTGGCGTCGCCGATCACCTTGCCGACCGCTTCCTTCGCGGCGCCCGTGATTTCCTTGACCGAACCGGCGATTCTGTTCTTGTCCATGGCGATGCTCTCCTGCGTTTGGTTGCGACGCGCGACGGTTCGTCGGTCTCGCGCCGTTCGGTTTTCGCTTCGAGACCGTAGCGGGATCATTCGAGAGGCGGCAGCGTCGGAAATTACCTAGAGCGGATGAAATCCGTCACTTAGCGCCGCACCTGTTGAAAAACCGGGGTCGACCCTGCCGAGACGATCAAGTCAATCGCCGCCGGGCGCCAACGGGTTGAAGCGCTTGCTGTTGGTCGATCTCACAGCCACAGCCACAGCGTCCCGATCGCGAGCGTGGCGATGGTCAGTGGCGCGCCGACTCTGAAATAGTCCCAGAAGCTTATCGTCACCCCGGAAGCCGCCGCCGTCTGCACGACGATCAGGTTGGCGATCGAGCCGAGCACGGTGAAGTTGCCGGCCAAGGTCGAAGCCATCGCGATAATCAGCCATGCCCTGTCGTGGTCTTTAAGCGCCTCGACAAACGGCTTCAGCATCAACACGGCGGGCACGTTGCTGACGAGGTTGGACAACACGGCTGTCGATGCGCTGAGCGCGGGAACTTGATCGAGATGAAGCCGGCCGACGTCGGCAATGATGTCGGGGCCGAGAAGCGCGCGCTGCGCGCCGGCCACGATGACGAACAGACCCGTGAACATGAGCAGCAGCGACCAATCGATGTCTGCGTAGACCCGTCGGCTCTTCACCCGCCGGGTCAGCAGCAAAAGGCCGCCGATGATAAGCGCGGCCTTGGCCGGAACGACCCCGGCGAAAAACAATGCAATCAGGACTAGGGTCGCAAGCAAGGCGCGGATCACTAGGAAGCGATTGGCGGTGATCCTCGGCAGCTTCGCTTCCAGTCGCGCGCGGCTGAAGAACTCCTCGCGATGGAGGAGCGCGATGAGCGCCAAGGCGACGATCAGCCCGACCAGCGCGACCGGCCCCAACGCCAGCGCAAATTGCGTGTAGGGGATATGAGAAAAACTGCCGATCATCATGTTCTGCGGATTGCCGGTGATCGTCGCGGTCGACCCGACGTTCGACGCCATCGCCACGGCCAGCAGGTAGGGCGCGGGCCGGCGTCCCAGCGCCAACGTCATCTCCAACACGAGCGGGGTCAGCACCAGGCAGATCGCGTCGTTGACGAGGAAGGCGGAGAACACGCCCGAGGTCGCGACGATCGCGCCGAGCAGGAGGAAGGGCCGCTTCGCATGGGCGATGACCCAGGCATTGGCGACAGCGAAGAAGCCTGAAAGCCGCAAGCTGGCGACGACGATCATCATGCCGAGCAGCAGCGTGATCGTGTCGCCGTCAACCGCTTTGTAGGCGTCTTCGAGCGGCAGCGCTCCGGACGCGACCATGAGGCCCGCGCCGACCAGGGCGATGCCGGCGCGGTCGATGCTCAAGCCAGGAATCCGGCCGATCGCGAGCGCGAAATAGCTTCCGACAAAAATGACGCCAGCGGCGAGGCTGCGGCCCTCTCCGGCCATTCGATCGTCTGCCGGGAGCAGAGCCGGCGCGAGTGCGGCGGCAATCGCTATCGCGACCACTATCCCGACGAGCAGGACGCTCAAGGCGATCGGCCAGCGGCTTCGATTGGGGGCTTCCTGACGCATGGAGGCGACTCAGCTGACGCGATCGGGCAAGGTCACTTATAAGGAGGATTGAGCGGAACTTGGCAATTCTCAGGTCTTGCGCGCTCCCGATCCCCAGCGCGCGCGAATGATCGAACGCAGTTCGCCGCGCCGGCGGCTCAAGGCGCAAGCGCCAACAGGCTCTGCGGTTTGAGCGCCGGCTCGCCATGGCGGCGCAATGCCGGCGCGGCGCTCGCGCAGATTTGCAAAATCGCGCTGGGCTCGGCTTGCGCTTCTTCCGTCGCAGCAGCGCCAATCCGGTCGTTCGTCGCCCAACACATCCACGGGACCGCAATGGAAATTGCTTTCACAAGAATGGGCGTCGGAACGCGACTCTTCGCGCTGGCGAACTGGCCGCGATGGTGAAGGCCTCCGAGATCCGCGGCCCCAGCAACGGCGCAAACCACTGCGCCCGAGAAGGCCAGCCGTAGGAGGTCGACGGTGATCTTTTGCATGTGGCTCCCTCTTGAACGGTCGCGACAGCCCTGGGCGCATGAGTGACGACGCGTGAGAGGCTAAGAGGTAGTCGACAACGCGACCGCGACGTCAGACTCGGAGTCTACTCATCGCGATTCCATCGCCGAAAGGGTCGAGGTCGGCGCCGTGGAAGCGCCGCTTCAGCCGTCGAAGCCCGCGCCGCGGAACTAGGTAGTTTCCGAACCTGTTTCCCGCCGGGTCGTCGCTTATCCTGATGCTTCGGGCGGCCTAGATCGACGCAAGGAAGGTTGTCGGGCTATACTTGAAAACGGCATGAACGTTTCGGCCCGCGGCCAGGGTGGCGGCCAGACCCATTCACAAAAGGCGCCGAGCTATGATGCAGGTCATTTCACCCCTGAGGGGTTTCGCGATCGAGGCGAAAGACGGCACGATTGGAACGGTCGCCGATTTCCTGTTCGACGACACGACATGGAAAGTGCGTTGGCTCGTCATCGACTGCGGGACGTGGCTGACGGGGCGCAAGGTGCTGATCCATCCCTCGGCGATTTCGCGAGCCGACTTGGAACATCAACGATTTCTCGTGACGCTAACGAAGGCTCAGGTCGAAAAAAGCCCCGACTTGGCTGAGGACGAGCCGGTGTCGCAGCAGATGGAGAACCAGCTCTACACTTACTATGGGTGGGACCCGCTTTGGAGCGGCCCCTATCTCGGCGCGATGCCTGGCGCGATGGCGTGGCCCTATATGGCGCCGCCCTATTTCGGCTTGGGCCTGAGCGCCGGCGAGGCGCATGGCGGCCGCCCGAGTTTGCATGGAGCCGATCCGCACCTGCGCAGCGTCGACGAAGTGACGGGATACCGCATTCACGCGGTCGACGGCGAAATCGGCCATATCGAGAATTTCATGATCGACGACGCCGATTGGAGCATCCATTATTTCATCGTCGACACCCGGAATTGGTGGTTTGGCAAGCGCGTGCTGATTTCGCCGCTCGCGGTGAAATCGATCGATTGGTTCGACCGCCACGTCGAGCTCGACGTGTCGCGCGCACAGGTCAAGTCGAGCCCGCCGTGGGATCCCCTGGAGGCCTTCAATCGAGACTATGCCAAGCGGCTCCATGACCATTACGGATGGCCGGGATCCGGCGCCTAGCGAAATCGTTCGACGACCGGCGCGCCCGACGCGGTAAGCGGGTCTTTCGCGATCGTCTTTTTCTCGCGACCTGTTCTCCCAAGCCCCGGCCACGGGAATGCGCGGCCTTCTCCCGCAAGACGAGTCGCTTTGTCACTTGGCGAGGCGCTTGCGTATGGCGAGCAGCTCACGGCGGCGCGCGGCGGTCGTTTTGGGATAGCTCAATTTCAGTCGCTCGAACGTGTCGAGAATGATTTGCGATACGATCAGCCGAGCGCTTTCCTTGTCGTCGGCGGGAACCACGTACCAGGGCGCGTCGGCCGTGCTGGTCGCGCCGAGACATTCCTCGAACGCCTTCATGTAGCGCTTCCAGAATTTTCGCTCCTCGACGTCGGCAAGGCTGAATTTCCAGTTCTTTTGCGGCTCGTCGATGCGCGAGAGAAATCGCTTGCGCTGCTCCTCCTTGGAAAGGTGCAGGAAGAACTTGATGATCCGGGTTCCGTTGGCGTGCAGATGCCTTTCCAAATCCGTTATCGAGCGATAGCGATTCCGCCAGACCGTCGCGCTGTCGCTCGGCGCATCCGGCAATCCCTCGGACGTGAGAATCTCGGGATGGACGCGCACGATCAGAACCTCTTCATAATAGGACCGGTTGAAAATGCCGATCCGTCCGCGCTCCGGGAGATCGCGGGTCGTTCGCCAGAGAAAATCATGTTGCGCCTCAGCGGCGCTGGGATGCTTGAAGCTGAAGACTTGGCAACCCTGCGGGTTCACCCCGGACATCACGTGCCTGATGGCTCCGTCCTTTCCGGCCGCGTCCATCGCCTGAAAGATCAGAAGGACGGCGTGACGGTTGGACGCATAGTGAAGCTCCTGGAGCGCGCTCAATCGGGCGACATGATCTTCCAGGAGCTTGCGATAGTTCTTCTTCGAATCGTATACCGGCTTCACTCGGGTCGGCCATTTTCGCAGATTGACCGCGGCGCCTTCTTCGACGCGAAAGTCGCTCGAATCGATTTGCATTTTCACTCCTGCGGCGATGCCTTGCGCGCTAGCCGATCGCGAGACGGCGGAAAACGGGAACCTTCACGAAGTCCATGACGAAGGCGAAGGCGGCGGCCGCGACAAGCGTCCCGACGACCGCGATGAGGGGCAAGGGCGACATGGCGATTCCCGTCACGGCGAGCGTTGCGGCGATGAGGATGTCGAGGAGCGACGATGCGGCAAGCCATAGGCTGGGACGCGAGGAGCAGATTCGTCGGCGTTCGCGATTGTTGTACGTCGTCGCTTGGTTGCCGAAGACGATGATGACGAAGGCCAGCGTCCTCAACCGATCGATGTCGAATCGGGCGAAGTACGCCCCGACGGCGAGGGCGGATACGCAAAACGCCAGCTCGCCGAGTCCCATGACGGCGCCCGCGATCGTCAGATTGCCGATTCGCCAGACATTGGGCAGCGGCGAGGGCCGCACGTTGTCCGTCGTCAGCGACATCCCGAGAATGTCGCCGATGATCATGATCAGCGCCATCAGCAGCGGCGTCAGGATCGCTTGCCCGGTCATGACGAGCCCGACCGCGATGAAGAGCACTTGCACGATCTTCTTGTTGATGGAGGTGAGCGTATACGTCAGGATTCGCTGAAAAATGACGCGGCCTTGCTTGACCGAGGCGACAATTCCGGCCAGGCCCGGTTCGGTGAGCACCATCCCGGCGGCCGCTTTGGCGACCTCGGTCGCGGTGGAAACAGCAATCCCGATCTGCGCCTGACGCAACGCCGGCGCGTCGTTGGCGCCGTCGCCGCACATGCCGACGGTGTGACCGCCGTTTTGAAAAGCCTTGACGAGCTTGAACTTGTCCTCCGGCAGGACGCCGGCGAAGACGGCGTAGTCCTCGGGATGGACCGTTTCAGGGATCGGCCCGGGCGGACAGAGAGCGCCGTCGAGACCGACCGACCGCGCCACGATGGCGGCGGTCGCGGGCGCGTCGCCCGTCACCATCACCGTGCGCACGCCCAACGCGTGCAGTTCTTTGACGAGGGCCGCCGAATCCGCGCGCGGCGGGTCGCTCAACGCGACGAGGCCGACCAACTTCATCGCCTGGGGCGCGCCGGCCGCGACCGCCAGCACGCGAAAGCCTTGCCCCTCGAGCTCTTTGGCTATCGCTTCCGCGGTCGGCGAAGTCTCCGCGAGCGCGATCACCACGGCATAGGCGCCCTTCACCACGCGTTGCGTCGCGCCGCCCGAATCCACAGCGCTGGCCTCGGACATTTTCGTGGTCGGGTCGAACGGCGTGAAAGCGGTCAACTGCGGCGTATCGGCGGCGCCCTTGCCCAGGGCGGCCGACCGGATGGCGTCATCGACCGGGTCTTGCCCGCCCTCCGAGCTGGCCAACGCCGCCAACGCCAGAACATGCGCTTCGTCGAAATTGGGCATCGCGCGAACCTGCGCCACGCTCAGAGCGTTCTGCGTCAAGGTGCCTGTCTTGTCGGCGCACAGGACATCCATCGTCGCCGCTTCATCCACCGCGGAGAGCCGTGTCGGAAGGACGCCGAGCTTGGCGAGATTGCGCGCGCCCAGCGCCGCCGCGAGGGTGAAGGTCGCGGGCAACGCGACCGGTATCGACGCCAGAACCGCCGTGAGAATGAGCGGAACAATTTCGGCGATCGGCATTTTGAGAAAAGCGGCGTAGACCGTGAGCCCCACGATGAAGACGCCGTTGAACGCGGCCAGATTGCCGACGACGCGCATGACCGCCTTCTGCTGCGAGCTGACGACATGGGCGGTGAGAACGAGTTCGGCGGTTCGGCCGAATTTGGTGCGCGCTCCCGTCGCCGTGACTTCCGCCACCGCCTCGCCGCGCCGCACCAGCGCCCCCGCATAGGCTTGGCGGCCCGCGCCGGCCTCTATGGGAACGGACTCGCCCGTCAGCATGGATTGATCGAGCAGGATCTCTCCGCCTGCGATGAGCGCATCCGCGGGAACCACGCCGCCCAGCGACAACTTCACGACGTCGCCCGGCGCCAACTCGGCGGCGGGCACATTCGTCCACGCCCCATCGCGGTGGACGGATGCGGTCATGGCCAGCCGCGACTTCAGCGCGGCGAGAGTCGCCTGCGCGTGACTTTCCTGAAAATATCCCAGCGCGGCGTTGAAAACGAGAAGAACGGCGATGACCGAAGCTTCGACGGTCTTGCCGAGCGACAGCTCGAGCACGATGGCGGCTTCCAGCATCCACGGAACGGGCGCCCAGAATTTTTCGAACGCCATGCGCAGGGGATGCGCGCTGGTGTCCGGCATGGAGTTCGGGCCAAATTGCTCCAGGCGGCGGCGCGCTTCATCGCTCGTCAGGCCTGTCGGCGCGGCCGCGTTCGCCTCGGCGCCCGATCGAGCGGTCGAGACCTTTTCGTTGACGGCTGGGGATGGCATGGACGTTATCCAATCTGATTTCCGGCGGCGACCGCCGGTTCATTGCTTATCGCGAGACGTCATGGGACGATCGGCGTGTCCTTCATCAAATTCATAGCGGGACGAAGGCTATCCTGCCGCGCGCCGAGCGCGAAGGGTCTACTCCGCGGCCGCCTTTGCCGCGTCCTTCGCCGCCTCGATCTGAGATAGTTCGGTCACCCAAAAGGCGCCGGCGCGAGCCTTCTCGTAACCGTAGTCGTAAAGCTGGCGCATCGCGTCCGTCTCGAATCCAGTGCCGCCGCTGTCGGGGTGATCTCGGCCGATATAACTCAAGTGAAAGCTCAGGCCCTCGCGAGTGGCGACGTTATAGGTCTGGGCGAGGACCGCCTTCGTGCCGACCCGATTCAAGGTGGAAAGGGACTGCGCCGCGATCGCTTCGACTTGGTCCGGCACAACCGCGAAGCCCGGATCGATGCGGGCGTTGACGATGACATACAGGGCCGGACGTCGGGCGCGCCAAATCGCCTTGCCGCCGAACAGCACTGCGTCCGGCAATGTGTAGACGGGCGCGCTCAGCGCGCCGTCGGCGTGCATCTCCTGGAAGATTTTGTCGTTCGCTTCGACATCGATGAGTTGCGGCGCGAAGACCACCGGAACGCTCGCGGACGCGGCGAGAACGTCGCGGAACAGTTCAAAGGCTTTCGGCTCGCCGCTTGTCGCGATGGCGCCCATGTCCCACACAACCGCGCGCTGCGCGTCGAGATTGGTCGTGACGACCAGCAGGCGACGCCCCTTTTGATCCTCGCGCGCGATCGCCCTGATGAGGTCGTCATCGAGATAGCGCTCGACGAGCCCGCGCACCCGCCCGGGACCGAACACCCCGGCGCCGAACAGCGCTCCAAGAGGATTCGGCTGTCCAATCAAGCGCTGCGCCGCACCATTCGTGTATATTTGCCTGAGCCTGTCGTCGTAGGCGGGTCCGAGAAAAGCGAACGGAGCGATCAGCGCCCCAGTCGACACGCCGGACACAATGGTGAATTCCGGTCGCGTCCCGGATTCGCTCCAGCCGTTGAGGAGGCCCGCGCCGAAGGCGCCGCCCCCGCCGCCGCCGGACAGCGCGAGATAGACGAACGGCCGCCCTTTCTGCACGACGGCGCGTCGCGCGACCCCATGGACCGTGCTCGCCGTGGCGTCGGCCCAATATCGAATATTGGGCGCGCCAATGGCGACCGCGGTCATCTGTTCGGACTCGGTGAACGGCGTGCGCGGATCGCTCGCGCAGGCCCCCAGCAGAGCCGTGCTCAACGCCAACGCGCGCAAAGCATGTCCGATACTCATGAAATGCTCTTGGGGTCGCTCACGATGGGGTGTCCTTTGGCGGATCGCTCTCTGAAGTCTTTTGTGGCGAGGGATGGCGGCGTTTGGCCCGCGACACGCGTCAGTGAACGAGCCCGAGGCCAAGGATTCCCGAAACGATCAAAAAGAAGGCGACGATGTAGTTGAGCAATCGGGGCATCATGAGAATGAGAACGCCGGCGATCAGGGAGACGATGGGTTGAAGGTGGGCGATGCTGAGGGTCATGGACGTGCGCTCCTATTGTGGTGTCGTGGAAAGGCGCGGACTTCAGAGATGATTGTTATTTTTGGACAAAGCGCGTTTCGCGCCCCGAGGTCTGCGCGCGGCCATTCTGATACGCGCGCCACATCCTCATGTGCATTCCCTCGCGCCGCATCTTCCAGCCGCGGCATGGCGACTTCGCGTTATCGTCGCGCCGCCCGAACGCGGAAGGGGCGGCGCGTAAAGTCGGACTAACCCTTGCGGCGCTTATGGCTTCTTGGCGCCCTTGGGGGCGGGGCCGCGATGACTGGGTGCGACATGATGGGCTTTGGCGAGCGCGGAGCCAAAATGGACGCGGGGCGCGACGACCCTCGGGGCTCTAGGCGCCGCCATGTGCGTACCGCGGCTCCAGCCGTGCCAGCCTTCGCCGCCACCCCAGCCTTGGCCATTGTTCCAAGCATAGCCGCACCAGTACCAACCCGGGCCTTGCCAGCCGTCGTCGTACCAACAATAGTTTTGGCCTCCGAAAAAGAATTGCGCCTTTTCGACGGGGAGAATTTGGGTCGAAGGGAGGGCGCCGCCAATTGCGGCTTCAGCCGCGCCAGCCAGCGGCAGGGCGATCCCCGCTGCAATCGCGAGCGCAAGGCCCGTAAGAAAAGGCGCTTTCATAGATGTCTCCTGGTTTGCGTCGATCGACGCGAATTTCTCAAAGCCGCCGCCCCGTCGCTTGAGGACAGGGCCCCGACTCGGCGTGCATAGGCCATCCGCTCGTTGAGCGAGAGACTCGGAATCTGCTCAGGGGAAAAGAGCGACCGCGGGCTTTTCAATCGCAACGTCGCGGCTCGTTGATTGTGGACACGACGCCGGTTGGCGGAACGGTCGTCGACAGCGATCATGCTGACCACGCTGGCGAAATGCGTGGATCTGTCGATTCAATCGCTGACACGCGACGCGCTTCGCCGCCGGCGCCGGTCAACGGCGACGCGTGAGTAGTTTCCGAGCCTAGATTCGCTGGGCCGCCGCCGTGTAGGGTTCTCGAACCGAGCCGAACTGCTCACGCACATACAAATCCGAGAATGCGCATGCGACCCGTCGAGGCCACGTGAGGTTCGCGGACGACACCTGGGGAATATCGAATGGAGAGCGTTGAGCCCTGGCGGCAATGGTTGACCTAAATCAACGCCGAAAGTCGCCTTTCAACTATCAGTTATTTCTCAGCATTAGGTGAGAACTGTCGTATCTATCGCCACTTGAGGTAATCGCCATGAAAAAGTCCATGTTAAAGAACATCTTCATTGCGGGCTCGGTCACGTTGGCCTTGGCCGCCAGCACGATCGCGCTTCCGTCCGTCGCCGACGCCAAAGGCGTGAGGACGAGCCATGCGAGCCATGGCCGCACTGGCGGCCATTTCCGCGGCCACGGAGGG
>JBEKGN010000007.1:0-160635 GCA_050012775.1 Roseiarcus sp. | reverse complement strand
TGTCGTAAGGTCTTCGAACCAAGGCAGCGCCGCGCCCGACCAATCCGAAACCGCCATGCGTCCCTCCACCGCGATTCACCCGGGGAGGATACCTGACGACTGTCATATCTACAACTGTAGTACTAGGCCGCCCTGGATTACCGTGAACCGCCGATGCACCTTACGCGGCTTCGCAGGCGCATTGTCGAGACAAGCGGTCAGAAGTTCACCGATCGTCCAGACATGATCCGTCAAGCGTTGCGCCGTCGCCGGCGTCGTGCGCAGCGTTTCAAGGATGCGACAGAAATTGAAATGCGCGACATTCTGTCGCTGAATAACATTTTGAACATAGACGCGGCCGTCGAAGTGCAGAAAATGGGCAGTCTTCTCAAATTGGAGGTTGTCATGACCGCTCGGGAAAAGATTGCAGTCTTTCTGGATCGGAGGGTAGGCCGTGCATATTGCGACGACTGCCTCTCGAACGCCCTGGATATCCGACCCCGCAATCAAGTGCAGCAAAAAACAAGTGACCTTGCTTGCGATCCTCATTTCCAGCGCGAGCGCGGTTTTTGCGCCGGCCACAAACGAGACGACAAACTCGTAATCTGGTGCAAAGGAGCGCGACCATAAACTAGGACACCCGCTCCCTCAAATTCGGACACTCAGCTCCTACTTAGGACAGCGCCCCGAACGCGCGGTCCGAGTCAGCGGATAAAATCCGACGCTCGGCTCCCGCGTCGTGGACGGCCGGAGTCGATCCAACCGCTCCTTCCGCAAAGGGTCCGGGATCGCCTGCCTTGGCGGGAACCGCTCGAGCCGGCGGCAATCACATTAACGCGCGACCGCAGTGGGGGCGCCAGCGCAGCCGTTGCCGCCGCGATGCGACCGGCCCTTCGCCGCTCGCCTCGTAAGCCTGCCGCTAGAGCTTTCTGCACCTAGGTGTGCGCGGCGCCCTCTCCCCGTTCACGGGGAGAGGGTAGGGGTGGGCGGGGCGATTGGCCGCTCCGTTGCGGCTTTTCACCCAGCCCCTCATCCTAACCTTCTCCCCGTAAACGGGAAGAAGGGACGCTACGTGGCATCAGCCCGCGCATCAATCCAATCGCAGAAGGCTCTAGAATTGGCCGACGAAGGCGACGAAATCAGCGTCCGGCGCCTAGATCCATGCATACCCGAGCAAACACGCCACCACGATGGTTCCAATTATGTAAATGGCGAAGCTGATTCGCAAACACACCGTCTTCCAGTACAGGATATTGCACAGGATGACGCATAATGTTTGTTGCTGGTCGAGGGTGACGTCATTGCTGTCGGGGACGTGATAATCGTCCGGGCTGGCGTTGCGATTGATCGGCAAAGTGGCTCTCCCGGCGCGGGGATAGCGGGGAAGCAAGCAAATAAGAAGGCAAAAAAAGACGATGACGAACGGCAACAGCACCGCGGGCAACGGCAGGAACGGCGGAAAGCTGCTGCTGAAACCCAAAACGGGCCCGATCGTGAACGCCCCATAGATGACGGCCACGTTCGCCTTGAAATCGCTCATGCGAATCGAATCTGTATAGGCGGCGATCTGATTGCGATAATAACTCGTCGCGTCTTTTGTCATGGGCCGGTCACAAGCTCCGGGGGAACGCGAAAATCGCCGCCGAGACGCCGGCGCGGCCGGCGCGCTCGCAACGAACATTAGGGCATAAAATGACGTCGACGCCAAGACTCGGGCTCGGGCGGTCGGCGAAGGGCCGCAGCGTCGCACGAAGAGCGTCCCTCAAGCGGATCGGCGATGCTCTCGAAGGGCGCTCCGGCTTCGCCCGACGGCGAACGATCGCGACGGCGCCCTCGCGGCTCCCGCGATATAGCCTACAGCAACGCATAACTCAACAGAACGAAAATAATCACAATCGTTGCTAAGCATATGTAGATGCTAATCAGCAGAAAGAGAGTTTTCCAATATAATATTTGGGAAAGAATCGAGCATCGCAGCTTTAATTGTTCCAGGTCATCCACATTGTCTTTCACAAATACAAAATCATTCTTGCTCGGATTTCGTGTAACCAAAAAATTATTGCGCCCCTTGCGGGGATAGCGGGGAAACACACAAAAGAGAAGGGACAAGAAGGCGATCAGGAATGGCGCCAACACGACCGGGAGCGGCAGGAAATGCGGATATTTGTCACGGTTGGCGACAATCGGGCCCATCATGATCGCGACGAACAGCACCACGAGATTGGCCTTGAAATCGCTGGTGCGAATCGTATCGGCATAGGCGCTGATCAAGTTGCCAAAATGAAGCGCCGGGTCTGGTGCGTCTTCTTTCATGCGACGGTCACGAGCTCCAATGTCCGCGCGGCAGGCGGGCCAGCATAGACTCACCTCGATTGCGCTGTAAAACAAAAAGCGAGGCGTCGAGGCCGCGCTGTCGCGATGGCGAGCGGAGCGCGGCGCCGCTCGCAGGAGCCGCGGCAAAACGGCCGCCGCGCCGGCGCTGAAACGTCTTCGCAAACTCAGCCCAGGGATCGGCGGACGACGGTCCGGCGATGGCGAATATCTTCCGGCCCTTCATCCGGATACCTTGTCCCGCCGCGTCGCCAAAAATCGAACGACAGGCCGAAGCTCCGCGATTTCCCGACAGGCGGAGTCGAGGGGCGGGCTCCGATCCGGTCCGAGAGGCGGCGTATGGGAAGCGGCGGCGCAGACCGAGCGTCGGCTTGACCTGTCCAGCCCGCGCGGCCCGTCGACGCAGGGGACCCCTTATCGGGAAACGGGCCTATTTCTTGGGCTCTGCGGGACTCTGACCTTCGCACTGCTCCTGAGGGGCGCTACGGCCGTGCGGTTGCCAGTAACAGCGCTGGTTCCGGTTGGCGGAGTTTGCGGCGCCGGCCGTTGTGGCGTCAGGCGCCATGAACAGGTAGGGCGCGAGCTGGGCCGATGCCGCCGACGCGAAAGCGCAAACCGTCGCAGCCAAGACGAGCGCTCGGATGCGGGTCGCTCGACGGCGAGCCGCTGTGGCGCGAAATCGCGCGCCGGCCCACTTCGCCCCGCCGATGTTTCGAACAGCGCGCATCGCGACATTCCTCTCGAGTGAACCCCGCGCGTAGCTCAGGCCGGCGCTTCGCCCCTTTCGGCGGTTCTGTGCGGCAGGGTCGCAGAATAATAGATAGGTTGTCGCGTACGCGCGACAATGGATCAAACGCAAAATGCGACGCATGAGCAATCCTATGCCTTGACCGCCGCGGCGCAGGCCGTTGCGCGCTTCATCGCCACTTTGACGACGAGGCTTGGCAAGGCGACGTCGGCGTTGTGCCGGCCGGCCTCGGCTTCGCATCCGCGCCGGCGCCGAGAGAGCCGGGTTGGCCAATCTGAAAGAAATGTTCGATCATCGCGAGGCGATTCTCGATCTGGCGGGCAAGAGCCAACCGTGAAACAATGACGCTTTCGCGTCAAAGGAAGCTACGCGATGCGCGCATGGTCATCCTCTCTGGTTTTCGCGCTGAGCGCTCGCGGATGGATCGCGGCGTCGGCGTTGCTGCCGTCGGCCGCGCTTGCTCAGGATTCATCGCAGAAGGCCCCCGATGCCTCCGCCGCCCCCGCCTGCTGGCAGATCGTTTCAGGCGTCGAGAAGGTCGCTCCCAACGGCGCTATTCTTCTCAATCGCTGCAACGGCGCGACGTGGGTGTTAGCGAGAACGACGACTTCCGCCGCGACGGCAAAGACGCTCGAGGAATATACCTACAGGTGGTATCCGATATCGCTGGAAAACAAGGAAGCGATTTTGACCAACATCCTTCCGCCGCCGAAATCGCAGTAATTCCTCCGCCCTCACGCCGTCCATATGTGACGATCGAGCCATTCCCGGGTCGCACGCGTTGCGACTGGGGAGGCCATCCCCCGCGCCGCCTCCTCTTCGCCGTGAGGCCTTCATGCCCTCGAGTCCCAAAATGGCGGTCTTCACCACGATCGGGGCGTTGGCCTATCTCGGGCTCGCCGTCGTCGGCGAGGGCGGGTTCGCCGCCTTTTTCTCGCACCCGGCGCTGATCGCGCTCGCATGCGTCACGCTCGCGCTCGCCGGCGCGGCGCTGTTCACCAAGGGGAACCTCAGCTCCGGCGTGCGCGAGGATCGCGCCAATCGTTGGGTGCTCGTTCCCTTCGCCGTGATCGGGCTGCTCGAGGGCTATCTGCCGGCGCTCGCCGATCGGATGGAGTTCTGGACCCTCGACGGCGACGCGCTGCGCTGGTTCGGCCTCGCGCTCTACGCCCTCGGCGGCGTGTTGCGGATCGCGCCGGTCTTCGCGCTCGGCGAGCGCTTCAGCGGCCTGGCGGCGATCCAGCCGGGGCACCAGCTCGTCACGACCGGACTCTATCGCGTCATCCGCAACCCCAGCTACCTCGGCATGCTGGCGAATGCGCTGGGCTGGGGCTTGGCGTTTCGCTCGAGCGTCGGCGTGGCGCTGGCGGCGCTGCTCATTCCGCCGCTGATCGCGCGCATCCGCGCCGAGGAGGCGCTGCTCGGCGAGCGCTTCGGCGCCGAATACGCCGCTTATTGCGCGCGCACCTGGCGGCTCATCCCCGGCCTTTATTGACGCTTGCGCTTCTAGCGCGCGTCCTGGTCGAGTTCCGGGTAATGGCGGAACACGCCGGATTCGTTGAAGGGCAGGCGGCGCGGCGAAGCGAGGTAGCTTGCGATGCTGGGCCGTTCGCGCACCGTTTCGCGAAGCGCCGCCAGCGCGGGATATTTCACGGAGAATTTCGCCATCGCGCGGGGAAAGGCGTAGGCGAGGCCCTCGCTGAGCTGGAACAGCGACAGATCGACCGTCGTCAGCCAATCGCCGACGCTGTGCGCGCGTCCGGCGGGATTTTCCTCCAGCACGCGTTCGAAATAGCCGAGGAACTTCGGCAGGCGATTGTCGAGGAAGGCGGCCGCGCGGGCCTTGGCCGGCTTCTTCTGGTCCTCGTAATAGAGTTCGCCCGAAATCGGATGATGCGTGTCGTGGATTTCGGCGACGAAGTCGGTGATGGTCAGCTGCAAGCCGTTGGCGAAGACGCACAGCTTTTCCGTGCGCGGCGCGAGGCCGAGTTTCGGTCCGAGATAGGCCAGGATATTGGCGACGTGCGAGACGACGAAGTCGCCGTCCCTGAGGAACGGCGGCGCGAAGGGCATGAGCGCGCCGCCCTTTCCCCGCATGATTTTCGTCATCGCCGCCACGCCGCGGCCTTCGCCGTGCTCGCGCGCGACGTCGACATAGGGCGCGCCGACTTCCTCCAGCGCCAGGCGGACGAATTCGCCGCGCCCCTGAATGCCCGGCCAGTAGTAGAGTTCATAGGCCATTGGACTCTGGACCTCCCGATCGGCCGCGAATTACAGCTGAGGACGCATGCGGTCGGCGGCTTTGACGAAGCGGCGCGCGTGGGCGACGAGTTCGCTGTCGCTGGGGTGATCGGCCGATTCGACGCCCTCGACCTTGACCATCATGCCGGGATGGACGCGCGCGATGTGCTTGACGAGTTCGTGCTTCTCGCTCGAGGGGCCGACGACGAGAATCGCCTCGGCGTCGGCGACCGCGCTGGTGACCTCTTCGAGGAAATGCTGATCCTCGGCGAGCCGGTGGCCGGTGCGTTTCTCCCCGCGCTTGAACTCGCGGACCGGGTGCTCCGCGTGGACGACGATCTTGTCGGCGTCTTCGGCGCTGAAATGGAAAACGCGGGCCTGGCGATGATCGATCCAGACGACGGCGTGATAACGGCCTGGCATCTTACGCGCCTCCTGATCCCCTGTTGATATGCAGCATCAAAGCGCAAAAGGCGGGCCAAGTCCTTGACCTCGATCACATCGAGCCGACGCGGCGGCGCCTATCAACCCAAACCCGCTTGCGCTATAGGCGGTCCATGCAAGCCTATCTCTTTGTCTTCGTCGGCGCGGGTCTGCGCGGCGCGCGCCGGCATTTCCTCAATCCGACAGGCCTGTCGCCGGCGCGGAGCCCGACGTGAGCGCGCCCGACAAAGTCGTGAATTACCCGATCGGCGAGGACGAGGCGGGAATGCGGCTCGACCGCTGGTTCCGCCGGCGGTTCCCCAACTTGCCGCAGGCCCATCTCAACAAGATCGTGCGCAAGGGCGAGGTGCGCGTCGCCGGCAAGCGGGCGGAGATTTCGACACGGTTGGAGGCGGGCCAGAGCGTGCGGGTGCCCCCGCTCGGCCTCGCCGCCCCGTCTGCCGCGAAAGAGCGGCCGGCCGATCCGCGCGACGCCGAGGCGCTGCGCGCGATGATCCTGTTCGAGGACCGCGACCTGATCGTGCTCAACAAGCCCTACGGCCTGGCCGTGCAGGGCGGCTCGGGAACGAAACGCCATATCGACGGCATGCTCGCCGCGCTCGCGGACAAAAAAGGCGAGCGGCCGGTGCTGGTGCATCGGCTCGATCGCGACACCTCCGGCGTGCTGCTGATCGCCAAATCGCGCAAGATCGCCGCCGAGCTCGGCGCGACCTTCCGCTCGCGCGGCGCCAAGAAGATCTACTGGGCTTTGGTCGAAGGCGTTCCCAAGCCCGCCCAAGGGCGCATTTCGCTGTTCCTCGCCAAGGGCGTCGGGATGGGCGACGAGCGCGGCGCGGGCAAGGACAACCGCGCCGACATCGAGCGCATGCGCGTCGCGCGTCACGGCGACCCGGAAGCGCAGCATTCCCTGACGCTCTACGCCGTCGTCGACAAGGTCGCGCCTCGCCTCGCCTGGCTTTCGATGCGGCCGATAACGGGGCGGACCCATCAATTGCGCGCGCATTGCGAGGCGATCGGCCACCCCATCATCGGCGACCCCAAATACAACCGCCGCCCGGAGAACGATCCCGCGCGGCACGATCCCCTGCGCGCCGTGCCGCCGGGCGTCGAGCCGAAGCTCCACCTCATGGCCCGTCGGCTCATCCTGCCGCATCCGCGCGGCGGCATGATCGACGTCACCGCGCCGCTGCCCGAGCATATGAAGAAGAGCTTCGACATGTTCGGCTTCGACATTTCGCAGCGCGATCCGATCGAAGACGCGCCCGATGAGTGAGGCGCCGGCAAGCGAACCGCCACGCGACCCGATGCGCGCCGCGCAGGCCAACATGCGCCCGGCCGCGATCAAGCGCTTCTTCACGACCGCGAGCGTCGGCGAGGCCGAAGGAGGCTTCGCGCTGCTGCTCGACGGACGACGCGCGCGCACGCCCGCCAAGAAGCCGCTGATTCTGCCGACCCGCGCGCTCGCCGAACTTGTCGCGGCGGAATGGGCGGGGCAGGGCGAGGCGATCGACCCCGCCGCAATGCCGCTGACGCGCCTCGCCAATTCCGCCCTCGACGGCGTCGCGGCGGCGCTTGGCGCGACCCGCGCCGAGATCGCCGGCTACGCCGGGTCCGACCTCCTGTGCTACCGCCCCACGGCGCCCGAAGCGCTGGCAGCGGCGGAGGCCGCCGCATTCGATCCCCTGCTCGACTGGGCGGGGAAGGCGCTCGGCGCGACGTTCCTCGTCGCCGAGGGCGTGGTGCATGTCCGCCAGCCCGAGCCGGCGCTCGCGGCGGTCCGCGCCGCGCTCGAAGCCGTTGAGAGCCCGTTCGCGCTGGCGGCGCTGCACGTCATGACGAGCCTGACCGGCTCGGTCCTCCTTGCGCTGGCCGTCGCGCGCGGTTCGCTCAGCGCCGAAGAGGCCTGGCGCATCGCCCATGTCGGCGAGGATTTCCAGATCGCGCAATGGGGCGAGGACGAGGAAGCCAAGGCGCGCCGCGCGGCGCGATGGCGGGATTTCGAGGCGGCGGCGCGGATGGTGGTGGGGGCGGCGGCGAGCTGAACGGGCGCGCTGGCTCGGCCGCGCTCTGCGGGCGGCCTCAATCGCGCGTCGTCCGATCGTCGCACCGCCGCCCCCGTTCCCGGCCCGCCCGCGCCGTGTTATGCCACGCGGCGCAACGTCGAACGCCCGGAGCCGCCCGTGAAACAGATGCTCGCCCGATTGGAACGCCGCCGCGCCCGCGCGCGCTTAGGGGGCGGGGAGCAGCGGATTTCGGCGCAGCACGGCAAGGGCAAGCTCACCGCGCGCGAGCGCATCGAACTGCTGCTCGATCACGGCTCCTTCGAAGAATTCGACATGTTCGTCGAGCATCGCTGCACCGATTTCGGCATGGAGAAGACCAAGATTCCCGGCGACGGCGTGATCACCGGCTGGGGCACGGTCAACGGGCGCACGATCTTCGTCTTCGCCAAGGATTTCACGGTGTTCGGCGGCTCGCTTAGCGAGGCCCACGCGCAAAAAATCACCAAGATCCAGGATATGGCGATCAAGAACCGGGCCCCGATCATCGGCCTGTTCGACGCCGGCGGGGCGCGCATCCAGGAGGGCGTGGCGGCGCTCGGGGGCTATGGCGAGGTGTTCCAGCGCAACGTGCTCGCCTCGGGCGTCATTCCGCAGATTTCGCTGATCATGGGCCCCTGCGCGGGCGGCGACGTCTATTCGCCTGCGATGACCGACTTCATCTTCATGGTGCGCGACACCAGCTACATGTTCGTCACCGGCCCGGACGTGGTCAAGACCGTCACCAACGAGACCGTGACCGCCGAGGAATTGGGCGGCGCGCAGGTTCACACCACGCGCTCCTCGATCGCCGACCGCGCCTATGACAACGACGTCGAGGCGCTGCTGCAGATGCGCCGGCTGATCGACTTCCTGCCCGCCTCCAATCTCGAGGCCCCGCCGAAGCTGCCGAGCTTCGACGATCCCGACCGCGTCGACATGTCGCTCGACACCTTGATCCCCGACAGCCCCAACAAGCCCTACGACATCAAGGAGCTGATTACGAAGATCGCGGACGAGGGCGATTTCTTCGAAATCCAGGAGGCGCACGCCAAGAACATCGTCACCGGCTTCGCGCGCATCGAAGGGACGACGGTCGGAATCGTCGCCAACCAGCCGCTGGCGCTCGCCGGCGTGCTCGATTCCGACGCCTCGCGCAAAGGCGCGCGCTTCGTGCGCTTCTGCGATTGCTTCAACATCCCGATCCTTACCTTCGTCGATGTGCCGGGCTTCCTGCCGGGCACGGCGCAGGAATACGGCGGGCTCATCAAGCACGGCGCCAAGCTGCTGTTCGCCTATGCCGAGGCGACGGTTCCCAAGGTCACCGTCATCACCCGCAAGGCGTTCGGCGGCGCCTATGACGTCATGGCCTCCAAGCATCTGCGCGGCGACATCAACCTCGCGTGGCCGACCGCGCAGATCGCGGTGATGGGCGCCAAGGGCGCGGTCGAGATCATCTTCCGCGCCGACATGAACGACCCCGAGAAGATCGCCGAGCGCACGCGGGAATATGAGGCGCGCTTCCTCTCGCCCTTCGTCGCCGCCGAGCGCGGCTACATCGACGAGGTGATCATGCCGCACGCGACGCGCCGCCGCCTGTCGCGGGTCCTCGCCATGCTGCGCAACAAGAAGCTGGAGAACCCCTGGAAGAAGCACGATAATATTCCGCTGTGAGGGCGGTTAATCGAATTGTAGAAAGATGGATCTGTAAGGCGCGAACGCCCTCCTCACGAGAAAGGGGCCGCTTTGCTCTTGAAACACCTTATCGTGATTGTCCTTGTCCTTGTCGCGGCGCTGGAAGCCTGTCGGCGGTTGTTGAGCACGGGAACTTTGTCCGCGCCGGGCCGATCTGACCGGGCAGTCGGGCGCAACGCCCTCAAGGCCGTGATTTGGCTGTTTTTGCTGTTGCTCGGAGCGGCGGCCCTCATGGGCGGCGGGGTTGGATATATGCTTCCCTTCCTCGCGTTTTTCCCGGCGGTGATCGCCGCTCTTGCTCTCCTCTTCGAACGAGACCCGCGCAAGCCTGATCTCGATCGGCTCGGAAATCATTTGCGGTCCGTCGAGAAGTCGCATCTAGACCGTTTGAAGAACGAGACACGGAGATAGCCAAGCGAGCGTCCTTCTTGGCCGTAGTGTACGGCCACATCGCCGCGGTGAGCTGCCCCACGCGACGCGGCGGTGCCTGTCGCGCGTGCTGGCGATGCTGCGCAACAAGAAACTCGAGAGCCCTGGAAGAAGCACGATAATATTCCGTTGTGAGCCGCGCCGGGCAGGCGGCCCTGCGGGAGTGGGTTACGCTCGGAAGAAGGTCGCGACGAATTTCATAGACATATTGCTGCACATGATATATGTCGTGACATATGACAGAGCGAACAACGGTCCGTCTTTCCGACGATCTCGTCAGGCGCGCCAAGCGCAAGGCGGCAAGCGAAGGCCGTACGCTGACGGCGCTGATCGAGGACGGTCTTCGACGCGTCGTCGAGGAGCGCCCTTTGGAAGGCCGGCCGGCCCCGGCTCTGCCGCCCGTGAGCACGGCGAGAGGCGGTTTGAGACCGGGGATCGACCTCGATGACACGGCCGCCTTGCAGGAGATAGACGATCTGAGCGCCGCCGGGCGACTCGAGTGATCCTCGCCGACGTCAACGTCCTGATCTACGCATTCCGCGCTGATTCGCCGCGCCACGCGACATGCAAGCCCTGGCTCGACAGGATTGTCGGGGGCGACGCGCTGTTTGGCGTTTCGACGCTCGCTTTGAGCGCCGTCGCCCGGATCGTCACCAATCCTCGCGTCTTCGTTCAGCCGAGCCCGATCGAGGAGGTTTTCGCCTATTGCGATAATCTGATGAGCCAGCCGCATTGCGCGATCGTAGAGCCGGGTGAACGGCATTGGGCGATCTTCAGGCGGATATGCGCCGAGGCGGCTATACGCGGCCCCCGGATCACGGACGCCTGGTTCGCCGCCCTGGCGATCGAGAACGGCTGCACATGGATCACCTTCGATCGCGACTACGCCCGTTTTCGGGAGTTGGATTGGCGAGAACCGGAGCCGTGATCGAGTCGGCGCCCGATCCGACCTACGCGCCGAAGAGACGGCTCGTCCCTTCATCATCTTGAAACCATGAGCCTTTGCCGCGCCTTAACCGTTTCGGCAGGCGCTTTGGCGAATTCACGACCTGGCAAAGTTTGCGGCCCAGAGTCGCCGCCATAAAACAAGCCGTCCAACGAGACGGCGGGGGCGTTGGATAGGGTTGCGTCATGGCGTTCACCGTGGATAGGAGCCGTACAATCATCACCGCGATGATTCACGGCCGCAGAGTCAGCGCGATGGACGTCGCCTGGCTTCGGCGCGAGGTGTTCGCCGACGGCTGGGTTTCGCGCGAGGCGGCGGACGAATTGTTCGCCGTCGAGCGCGCCGGGCTCGCCAACGCGCCGGAATGGACGGAATTCTTCGTCGAGATGATCGCCGAGCACGTCGTCTGGCAGGCGCGGCCGACCGGAATCGTCGACGAGGCCCAGGCGGAATGGCTGATCGCGCGCGCCGACGAATGCGCCTCGGTCAATGCGCTGGCGGCGCTGGTCGCGGTGCTCGCCGAGGCCCATCGCGCGCCCGCCTGGTTCCTCGCGGCGGTGCGCGCGCGCGCCGCGCGCGGCTGGTCGGGGGTCGACGCGGCGGTGATGGCCGCGAGCGCGGGTTAATTCCTTTTGTTAGGCGGCGCGCGCAACGCAGCTGTTTACGCGCCGCCCGCGCTCCAATAGAACCGCCGGAGCGACAAGGGCTCGGACCGAGGGCCGTCCTCCGAGGGGGCAATGTTCAAGAAAATCCTGATCGCCAATCGCGGCGAGATCGCGTGCCGGGTCATCAAGACCGCGCGCCGCATGGGCATAAAGACGGTCGCGGTCTATTCCGAGGCCGACAAGGACGCGCTGCACGTCGAAATGGCCGACGAGGCGATCGCGATCGGGCCGCCGTCGGCCGCCCAGTCCTACCTCGTGATCGAGAAGATCATCGCCGCGTGCAAGGAGACCGGCGCCGAGGCGGTGCATCCCGGCTACGGCTTTCTGTCCGAACGCGCCGCCTTCGCCAAGGCGCTCGCCGACGAGGGCGTCGTCTTCATCGGCCCGAATATTCGCGCCATCGAGGCGATGGGCGACAAGATCGAATCGAAGAAATTCGCCAACGCCGCCAAGGTCTCGACCGTTCCCGGCTTTCTCGGCGTGATCGAGAGCCCGCGCCACGCGGCCGAGATCGCCGACGAAATCGGCTATCCCGTGATGATCAAGGCCTCGGCGGGCGGCGGCGGCAAGGGCATGCGCATCGCCCATAGCCGCCAGGAGGTCGCGGAAGGGTTCGCGCGCGCCAAGTCCGAGGCCTTGTCCTCGTTCGGCGACGATCGCGTCTTCGTCGAGAAATTCATCGTCAATCCCCGCCACATCGAAATCCAGGTGCTCGGCGACAAGCACGGCAACGTCATCTATCTCGGCGAGCGCGAATGCTCGATCCAGCGCCGCAACCAGAAAGTGATCGAGGAGGCGCCCTCGCCGCTGCTCGACGAGGAAACGCGGCGCGAGATGGGCGAGCAGGCGGTCGCGCTCGCCAGGGCGGTGGACTACGATTCGGCCGGCACGGTGGAATTCGTCGCGGGGCAGGACCGCGGCTTCTATTTTCTGGAGATGAACACGCGGCTTCAGGTCGAACATCCCGTGACGGAGCTGGTCACCGGCGTCGACCTCGTCGAGGAGATGATCCGCAGCGCCTATGGCGAGCCCTTGCGCCTGACCCAGGCCGAGGTGAAGCTGACGGGCTGGGCGATCGAGAGCCGCGTCTACGCCGAGGACCCGACGCGCGGCTTCCTGCCCTCGACCGGGCGGCTGGTCAAATATCGCCCGCCGGCGGAAGGAACCATTGAGGGCGTCACGGTGCGCAACGACACCGGCGTCTACGAGGGCGGCGAAATCTCGATCCATTACGATCCGATGATCGCCAAGCTGGTGACCCACGCGGGCGATCGCCTCAGCGCGATCGAGGCGCAGGCGAACGCGCTCGACGCCTTCGTCATCGACGGCATCCGCCACAACGTTCCCTTCCTGTCCGCGCTGATGCAGCACGAGCGCTGGCGCGCGGGGAAGCTGTCGACCGGCTTCATCGCCGAGGAATTTCCCAATGGCTTTTCGCCGCTCGTCGCGGCGGGCGAGACGCAAACCGTCATGGCCGCCGTCGTCGCGCATATCGATCACATCCAGAACGTGCGCAAGCGGAAGATTTCCGGGCAATTGCGCGAAGCGGGGAGCCTGCGCTTCGAGCTGAAGCGCGCGGTCCTGCTGGGCAAGACGCGCATCGACGTCGAAGTCGAGCCGCGCGAGGAGGGCGTCGACGTGGTGTTCGCCGACGGGCGCCGGCTGCGCGTCGATTCGCCCTGGACGCCGGGAGAGCCGGTCTGGCGCGGCGACATCGAGGAGAAGCCGGTCGTCGTGCAGGTGCGCGCGATCCTCAACGGCTTCGCGCTCGCCCATCGCGGCGTCGCCGTCGCGGCGCGCGTCCATACCCTGCGCGAGGCCGCGCTCGCCGTGCTGATGATCGAGCGCAAGGGCGCGGATCAATCGGGCGCGCTTTTGTGCCCGATGCCCGGCCTCGTCAAGTCGATCGCCGTGCGCGAGGGACAGGAGGTCAAGGCGGGCGAGCCTTTGTGCATGGTCGAGGCGATGAAGATGGAGAACGTGCTTCTCGCCGAGCGCGACGCCACGGTGAAGAAGATCCTCGCCAGGGAAGGGGATTCGCTCGCCGTCGACGCGGTGATCATGGAGTTCGCCTGAGCGCGGGGCGGCGCCGATCGCTTCCGCAGCCTGCCGTCAAGGAGTTCGCCGATGTCCGCCCGCCGCCTCATTTCTTCCGGCTCGCCCTTCGAAACCGCCTGCGGCTATTCGCGGGCCGTTTGCGACGGCGAATTCGTCTTCATTTCCGGCACGACCGGCTATGACTACGCGACGATGGCGATACCGGACGACGTCGCCGCGCAGGCGCGCAACGTCTACGCGACTTTCGCATCCGTGCTCGCCGAGGCGGGCGGCGGGCTGGAGAACATCGTGAGCCTGCGCACCTTCGTCACCAGCGCGGATTATTGCGTGCCGGTCCTGGCGGTTCAGGGCGAGGTCTTCGCCGCGATCCGGCCCGCGGCGGCGATCTATGTGATCGCGGGATTGCTCAGAAGCGAAATGAAGGTCGAAATCGAAGCCGTGGCGCGACTCGAGCCGCGCCGCTGAATTGACGCCTCGGACCGCGGCGGAATCTGTGTTATAAGGCGACACGGCGCTCCTCATGTCCGCGCGCTTCGAAACTCCGGCTGTTCGGTCGGATCGTCGAACGAATCCCGACCTGAGCAAAATTATTTGAGGTAGCTGACGTAAGCGGCGACCGCGGCGATCTGCTCCTTGGTCAGCTTTGCGGCAATCGGGCCCATAACCTCCGAAATGTCCGGATTCTTTGGGTCTTGCCCACGCTCCTTGGACCAGTTCGCCAGCTTGGCGATCACGTAGCCGTCGAGCTGGCCGGCCAGGCGCGGAAACTGGTCCATGCCGTGGGCGTCCTGGCCGTGGCACGACTCACAGGCCGGAACGTCCGAGCCGGGAACGCCTTCATGGTAGATCTTTTCCCCTTCGGACACGAACTCTTTCGGGGCGCCGCCATAGGGCGGCGGGTCGAGATCCTTGAAATGCGCGGCCAGGGCGTCAACCATCGCTGCGCTAAGGACATGGGCCACATTGCCCATCACGGGGTTCAGCCGACGGCGCTCAATGAAGGCCTGTAATTGGTTCTTTAGATAGCCCGGCTGCTGGCCCGCGAGTCTCGGCATGGGATTCGTCCCGACAAAGCCTCGCGCCGACAGCCCATGACAAGTTTCACAATAGCCCGACTTGGCTTGAAATTCTTTCGCCGGAACGCCTTCCGGCTGCGCAGCGCCATAGGTCTTGCTTTCTTCGGCGCCGACCCCGGCGCAGAAAAGAGCGGCGAGCAGTGCCGTCGGCGCGAGAACCTTTACAACCTTCATGATCTTCCTCCGCAAATATTTGCGCCACTATCGGAAGGAGCGCCCGTCCGGCTCGCCAGGACCGAACGACAACGCCGATTGCGAACGGGACGAGCGTTTAGCGCGGCGCCGTGATTCGGAGTCGTATTTCCTACTGCCGGAACCACCCGCCAAATGTTGTTGCACGCGATTGGGCTTCATTCGACTCCGCCGCCGGAACTTTCCTTCTGTTCCCCTTCCCGGGCGCGGCCGAATCCGCCATCGTCAGCCTATAATTTATTTCGACAATTTTTCCAGTCGCCATGCAAAAAGCGCGAACTTTCCTATCCCAATCGAAAGGCAAAATCGCCGCATGCGACATTTTGGCCACGGAACCGCGATTTTTGGGGCGCGATAACGCAATTCGGCTTTCATTCGCAATTAGGCCATGTCTACGATACGCGCAGGATTCGAGCGCCGCCCAATTGCAATGTGCGCTACGCAAACAGCGTAGCGAAGGGGGATGTTGTCGCTTGACCAACGAGGGTCGCCGTTGGGGAAAGCGACGGCCGAGTGGGAGCGGGCTTTGCGTTGCAATTGGCGCCTCTTCAGGCGCAGAGCGATTGAAATGTCTTGGACAATTCCACTTCCAAAGCCATTCGCGACGCCGGGAGCTCATGCCGTCCGGTTACACCGACCCTCGCCTTAGGCGCGGAACGCGTGAGCACGCGAAGGGGGGAAGCCGGTAAAGTCCGGGGAAATATTCACCGCTGGCGAGCAGAGACGGGTGGCGAAAAAATGATGAGGCGGGGAGGCGGGGAGGCGGGGAAGATGAAAGCTGTTCGTTTGCGCGCGGCGTTGACATCGGCCCTGGCGGGTTTTTTGGCGGCTACGGCCGGTCAGGCCCTGGCGGGAGCCCAAGATGTCCACGCGACGGCCGGCGGCATTGAAGCGAAATTCGAATATTGCACGACCTGTCATGGTCCGTCCGCGCAAGGTTTTCGCGGGTTTTACACCATGCCGCGCCTCGCCGGGCAGCAGACGCAGTATATCGAAAATCAGCTGCATGCCTTCCTCGAGCGGCGGAGGCTCAATGCCGTGATGGCCAATGTGGCCCACGGCATAACGCCCGATATGATCCCCGCTTTGGCCGCGCGTATGAATGCCTTGAATCCTCCGCCCGTTGGCGGCGCGCCCAGCGGCGACATCGCTTTGGGTAAAGAGATCTTTGCGAATGGATTGCCCGATCAGGACGTTCCCGCCTGTTCCGCTTGCCACGGCCCCGACGCCAAGGGGCAGCGCGAAATTCCTCGTCTCGCTGGCCAGCTCTATTGGTACATGGTCTACACCCTGTCGATCTGGAGCAGCGAACGCGGCCAGGGCGGGCGTCCGGACATATCATGGATCATGCGGCCGACCGTGGCGAATCTGACCCCGAAACAGGCGCAGGCGCTCGCCGAATATGTCAGCGCGCTCAGGTAAAATCTTGGCGTTCTGTTGCGCCAATCGGGGTGAATTTGTCACGCGCGGGATCTTGGATCATGAACCACATCCGTACGAAAATGGCGGTCCTTGCGATTTCCCTCGTTACCGCCGGACCGCTTCTGGCGGATGATCTGCCGGTTCGCAATTGTACTTGGTGTCATGGAACGTCCGCGCAGGGCTATTCCAAGGCGCCCCGACTGGCCGGCCAGAGGGTAGACTATCTGGTAAATCAGCTCCAATCCTTTGCGACCCATAAGCGGGATGAGTTCCTTTCAACCAAGTATATGTGGTACGCTGCCGCGAATCTCGATCCATTGACCGAACGTAATCTGGCCGCATATTTTTCTGCGCTTCCGCCCGAGGCCGCGAAGGACGGCGACAGCGAGCTCGTCGCCGAGGGCCGGATCATATTTGAAAACGGCGTTCCCAACGAGAACATTGCCGCTTGCCAGGCATGCCATGGCCCCGAAGCGCAGGGCGTTCGCGAGATTCCGCGCGTCGGCGGGCTCTCTTACAGCTATCTCAAGCGTCGGCTTGAGCAGTGGAGCCAGGGCCACGACGCTTGGGGGATGCCTATGCCGAAAGTCGCGCGGTCTTTGTCGCCGAATCAAATCGCCGCCCTCGCGTCGTATTTGAGCTTTGTCGACGGCGAATCTTCGGAGAAATAGGCGGAGGCGCTCGTTCGAATTGTATAAGGGCAAGAGAATGCGGTGTCGTATAAGCCGAGTCCGAAGGATGCAAAAAAGTGCGCGGACCGCAACCTGTTCGTGGCGCCGAAATCCTGCAAATCTGTCACGGGCGAGATCAGCCCCGATCTGTCACGGGCGAGATCAGCCCCGACGGCTGGTGCAAACTTTTGGTAAAGAAAGCGTGATGTAAATCGGCAAGTGGTGTTTGCCGCGTTGATTCGTTGCGAATTGAGAACATCCGGCAGCACAAACTGAGTCGCCACGGTCCCGAGGCGGCGATCGGTTTGTCAGACAGGAAGCGACAGGGAACATTCGATGTCAGCAGCAGCGTCTGCAAGACAATTTTTCGGACAGCGCAGCTGCCTGGCCTTCAGCCTCGTTGTCTCGGCGCTGCTCGTCTTCGCGATCGGCTGGCTGGCGCCATCCCCCGCCAGCGCCCTGCCGTCGTTCGCACGCCAAACCGGGCAGCCCTGCGCGACCTGCCACACGATCATTCCGGAACTGACCCCATACGGCCGCCGCTTCAAGCTGAGCGGCTACACAATGGGGGGCGGCGATCCGAAACTCCCGCCGGTGGCGCTGATGCTGATACCAGGCTTCGCGCAGAATGCGGCCAAGGCCGATCCGCAATCGGGCCCGTCGCCCAATCCGCCGGGCTTCAAGACCAACGACAATTTCATCACCCAGCAGATCAGCGGCTACTACGCCGGCCAGATCTACGGCAATCTCGGCGGAATTGTTCAGGTCACCGGCAATCCCGGCGAGGGCGGGGTGTTCCTCGACGGATCGGACGTGCGCTACGTCGAGCAGATTTCGTTGTTCGGCAAGGGCGCCTATTTCGGCGTCGACGCCAACAATGCGCCAACCTTCCAGGACCCCTGGAACACGTTGAACGACTGGGGGTTCCCGCAGTTCTCGTGGGCCTACAATTCGTTCGGCGTCCCCGGCAACCAGATCGACGCGCTGCAGGGGGCGGTCGGCGGCGCTGGCATGTACCTGTACTGGAACGACATGCTCTACGCCGAACTCACCGCCTATGGCGGCCTCAACCAGAGCACGCTCGAGGCGCTCGGCGATCAGCCGGGGCCGACGCCCGACCAGCATCCGGGCCTCATGCCCTATTGGCGCCTCGCGCTCGAGCCGCACTGGGGCGATCATTACTTGATGGTCGGCACGTTCGGCATGTACAGCCAGACCGTGCCGGGCGGTTCGCCGCCGCAATACGGCTACGGGACGGACAAGTATCTCGACGTCGGCGTCGACGCGCAGTACCAGTACGACGGCGACCAGTACAGCGTGACCATCAAGGCGATGGACACGATGGAGCGGACGACGTTCGACAACAGCTTCGCCTACGGCTCCGCTTCCAACATCAACGACTACCTCAATACGTTCAAGATCAATGGCACGTTCGTTTGGGATCACACCTACGCATTCTCGGCTGGCTATTTCAGCGTCAACGGCAGCCAGGACGCGGACCTGTGGGGGGCGACCAGCGTGGCGAACAGCCCGAACGGCAACGGCCTCGTGTTCGATCTGTCCTACGCGCCGTTCTCGCACGGCAGCCCGGGTCCCTATTCGACTTACAACGCGCGATTCGGCGTGCAGTACACGAAGTATCTCGAACTTTACGGCGGCACGAGCAATTTTGACGGCCTGATCGGCACCCCGGGCGCGGGCGGGCAGCACAACGCCTCGGGCAACGACACGCTGTGGCTCTACGCGGTGCTAGCGTTCTGAAACGCCGTAGACATCGCATGGCGGCACGCCTGGGCTTAAGACCGCGTGCGCATTCTGCTGGGCGAAGGCGGCCGCCGCTAGAACGGCGACCGCAACGAACAAGCTGAAGGCCGCCAGCTTGCCGCCCATCTTCAAGCGCCGTTAGAGCCGCCCAGGGGACTGCATGGGCGCCATATGCGCTTCCTGTCTCTTGAGAACAATTATCCGCGAGGAATTTGAAGCGCCTGTCAGGGACAAGAGCATAGTGCAACCCGATGGCGCCTCGAACAAACGACCCCAGACGCTATTGTGTGCCCACCGCACGAAACGACTGCGGCAAACTGCCTGGCCCATCTCTGTCGGCGCGTCGATAACCCGGTCGCGCAAATCCTGCGAATAGGTTCCTGGCATTCATGCTGGCCTCTTTTTGCCTGCGCCAGAGATCAAGTGGCCACGCATCCATTCCTATGGAAGCCATGTTTGCCGACGGCTTCCGGCGTGGCGATCGGCAAACATCCGAGTCGAGCCGTCGAGCCCGCCAATCGACGAAACTCCGCTCCTGGCGCTAAGCAGGTCCCCGCCTCGATCCCAGAGCCCGACCGCGGCTCCGGGGCCCTCGTCCGGCCCGGCGCCGCGGGAAAGCTCCTTGATTCGCAAGCTAAATCCACTGCTTGCAGTCATGCAAGCAAGATAAGGCTATCGCGTCGTGAACACGCCGTCAGGCCTTCTTGACCCAGAGCTTGCACCAGCCGGTCGGCGAAATCTCGCCCGCCACCGACTTGCACGCATTCGGGGCGACGAAGAAATTGCATCCGTCGCATTGTTTGCCGTCCTTGGGCGTGGCCTGGTATGCGACCGCCGTTTGCGGCAGGGCCGCCTTGGCGCCGCCGGCGCCGATCGCCAGCAACGGCGCCGCGCCTGCCGCGGCGAGCAGCAAGGTGCGACGATTCACGGATTTGGAATTCAATTCGTTCATAACGTTTTCCTCTCGATAGCGGCTGAAGCCCGGACGCGCGCGATCTTCTCATGGGAGGCGCGCGTTGCCCATATGGAATCGCGCTCCGACCGTGAGCCGGATCGACAACCGCCCGCTTGCTTTTTCGCATGCGAGGCCATTCCGTCAATGGCTGAAAGTCAAAATGCGGCCATTCGTCGCGCCGACGGCGCCGCTCGCTTTCGCGGCGCCGGCGTGCTAACGGCCTCGTTTCGCCGGGGCTGCGCCCTTAAGGCGACGGGACGCGACGAGCAGGACGATGAGCGATATATTTCAGGAAGTCGATGAGGAGGTCCGCCGCGACAAGGCGGCCGAATTCTGGAAGAAGTACCAGAACCTGATCATCGGCGCGGCGGTCCTCATCGTTCTCGCGACCGCCGGCTATCGCCTTTACCAGAATCGCCGCCTTGCGGCCGAACAGGCGGCGGGGGCGGCGTTTCAACAGGCGCTGGCGCTCGATCGCGACGGCAAGGACGCCGAGGCCGAAGCGGCCTTGGCCAAGCTCGCCGCCGACGCGCCGCGCGGCTATCAGACTCTCGCCCGCCTCTTCGAGGCCGCGATCAAGGCCAAGGCCGACCCCAAGGGCGCTCTTCCCGCCTATGACGCGCTCGCCGCCGACGCTTCGATCGGCGCGCTGTTTCAGGACGCCGCCCGGCTGCGCGCCGCCTTGCTGCGCCTGGACGCGGGCGAGGCCGCAGCGGCCAAGCCCGCGCTCGAGGCGCTGGCGGGAAGCGGCGGCGTATATCGCCACACCGCGCGCCTGGCCCTGGGCGTCATCGCGCTGAACGCGGGAGATTACGACGGCGCCGGCAAATGGCTCGACCTCGTGGCCGCCGACGCCGAAGCGCCCGATACGGAAAAGCGCAGCGCCGAAAGCCTGCTCGGCCTCGTGGCCTCCAATCGGCCGGCGGCGAAGTGAGCGCCGCGCGGCGCGCTCCCTCGGGCGGGAGCGGCAGTCTTTGAGTCGTCGCCCATGAGCGCGAAAGTCGCCATTATCGGACGCCCGAACGTCGGCAAATCGACGCTGTTCAATCGGCTCGTCGGGCGCAAACTGGCGCTGGTCGACGACCAGCCCGGCGTCACTCGCGATCGGCGCGAGGGCGAGGCGCGGCTCGGCGATCTCGCCTTCACGATCGTGGACACCGCCGGCCTCGAGGAGGGCGACGGCGTTTCGCTCGCCGGCCGCATGCGCGCGCAGACCGAGGCGGCGCTCGCCGATTGCGACGCGATCCTCTTCCTCATCGACGCGCGCGCCGGCGTGACCGGGAGCGACCGGCATTTCGCGCAGGCGGTGCGCCGCGCCGGCAAGCCGGTCATCCTGATCGCCAACAAGGCCGAGGGGCTCGCCGGGCGTCAGGGCGCATACGAGGCCTTCGGCCTCGGCCTCGGCGACCCCATCCCGTTTTCGGCTGAGCATGGGGAGGGACTGGGCGAACTCCATGAGGCTTTGGACGCCGTATTGCCGGCCTCGGCGAGGATTGACGCGGACGAAGAGGACGAGTCCGCGCCGCTGACGCTCGGCGACGAGGAAGATGGCAGCGAGGCGGACCCGACCAAGCCGTTGCGCATCGCCGTCCTCGGGCGCCCGAACGCCGGCAAATCGACCCTGCTCAACCGCATTCTCGGCGAGGAGCGCCTGCTGACCGGGCCCGAGCCCGGCCTGACGCGCGACAGCATCGGCTTAGAGGCGACCTGGCGCGATCGGCGTTTCAAGCTCTACGACACCGCGGGGCTTCGCCGCCGCTCGCGCATCGTCGAGAAGCTGGAAAAGCTCGCCGTGGCCGACGCGCTGCGCGCGGTGCGTTTCGCCGAGGTCGTCGTTCTCCTGCTCGACGCGACGATCCCGTTCGAGAAGCAGGACTTGACGCTCGCCGATCTCGTCGAGCGCGAGGGCCGGGCGCTGGTCATCGGCCTCAACAAGTGGGACCTCGTCGAGAACAAGAGCGCCAAGGCCCAGGAGCTGCGCGCCGAGGCCGACCGGCTGCTGCCGCAATTGCGGGGAACGCGCGTCATTCCCGTTTCCGGGCTCACCGGCGCGCATGTCGACAAACTGTTAGAGGCGGTGATCGCCACCCACGAGGTCTGGAACATCCGCATCTCCACCGGGCGGCTCAACCGCTGGCTGGCTCCGGTCATCGACGCGACGCCGCCGCCCGCCGTCGCCGGTCGCAGAGTGAAAATCCGCTACATGACCCAGCCCAAGGCGCGCCCGCCCTTCTTCGTGCTGTTCGGCAATCACGTCGACAGCATTCCCGAGAGCTACAAGCGCTATCTCGTCAACGGCCTGCGCGAGACCTTCGGCCTGTTCGGCGTGCCGATCCGACTGTCGATGCGCGGGGGAAGCGCGAATCCTTACGCGCCGAAAGACAAACGCAAGTCGTGAGGGCCGGGCCGGCAGGCGCTTTAACGCCGCTTTGCGCCCGTGGCGCATACGCGCGCGAGCCGGGGTGAGGCGACGATGTCGAACGACGACTTCAAATTCGCGCGCGACTATCTGCTCGCGTTGCGTGACGATTATCCCGCCGCCAAGGCCGGATTCGCATGGCCCAGGCTCGGCCGCTTCAACTGGGCGCTCGATTGGTTCGACGACGAGCTCGCCAGGGGCGAGCACGGGGCGCGGCCGGCGCTGAAAATTCTCGGCGAGGGGGTGGAGACCTATTCGTTCGCCGAACTCTCCGAACGCTCCTCTGCGCTAGCCAACGGCCTGCGCGCGCTCGGCGCCAGGCGCGGCGATCGCCTGCTGCTGATGCTCGGCAATGTCGCGCCGCTGTGGATTTCGACGCTGGCGGCGATGAAGCTCGGCCTCGTCGTGATCCCCGCGACGCCGCAACTCGCTGGCGCCGACATCGACGATCGGCTCGCGCGAGGCCGCGCGCGCTTCGTCATCGCCGACGGCGCGGACGCGGGCAAATTCGTCGGTCGCGGCGAGGGCGCTGAGCGCATCGCGGTCGGCGTCGCGCCCGAGGGCTGGCATGACTACGCCGCGCTGTTCGCGCAGAGCGCGCATTTCGAGCCGGACGGTCCGACGCAGGCCGACGATCCGCTGCTGCTCTATTTTACTTCCGGCACGACCGCGCGGCCCAAGCTCGTGCTGCACAGCCACGCCAGCTACCCCGTCGGCCATCTCTCGACGATGTTCGGCCTCGGCCTCAAGCCGGGCGACGCGCATCTCAACATTTCCTCGCCGGGTTGGGCCAAGCACGCCTGGTCGAGTTTTTTCGCGCCGTGGAACGCCGGGGCGACGATCCTCGCGCTCGCCAAGCGGTTCGAGGCGCGTTCGACTCTCGACGATCTCGTCGCGCATCGGGTCGCCTCGTTCTGCGCGCCCCCGACCGTGTGGCGCCAGCTCGTCCAGCTCGAACTCAAGCAATGGAAAGTCGCGTTGCGCGAAGTCAACTCGTCGGGCGAGCCGCTCAATCCGGAAGTCATCGAACAAGTGCGCCGCGCCTGGGGCCTGACGCTTCGCGATTCCTACGGCCAGACGGAAACGACGATGATGGTCGGCAACGCGCCGGGGCAGAAAATCGTCGCGGGCTCGATGGGCCGTCCGCTGCCGGGCTACCGCATCGTCCTCCTCGACGCCGACGGTCTGGAGGCCGATCACGGCGAGATCGCCATTCCGCTCGCCCAGCGCCCCGTCGGCTTGACGCGCGGCTATCAGAGCGACGCGGGCGAGATCGTGCCGATCGAAGGCGATTACTACCGCACCGGCGACGTCGCGACTCGCGACGCCGAGGGCTACATCGCTTATGTTGGGCGCGCCGACGACGTGTTCAAATCGAACGACTACCGCCTGAGCCCGTTCGAGCTGGAAAGCGCGCTGATCGAGCACCCCGCGGTCGCCGAAGCCGCCGTCGTCCCCGCGCCCGACGCGATTCGCTTGACGATCCCCAAGGCCTATGTCGTCCTCGCCGAGGGTCATGCGCCCGACCGCGCGACGGCGCTCTCGATCTTCGCCTTCCTGCGCGACCGGCTCGCGCCCTACAAGCGCGTGCGGCGGATCGAATTCAGCGAATTGCCGAAGACGATTTCGGGAAAAATCCGCCGCGTCGCACTGCGCGCGCGCGAGGACGCGCTGGCCGCGACCGGCGAGCGGGCGGAGCGGGAGTTTCGGGTGGAGGAGTTTGCGGAACTGGGGTGAACGGTTTTTCCGTCAAACGAAGCGACAGTCGCCATTGCGAGGAATGAAGCGATGAAGAAGGGGCGCGATGCGCCGTCTGCGGCATCCCTGGCGAAAGCGGCTCTGGCCCGATGCGCGGCGCTGATGGTCATCGGCTGGCCAGGCCTTGCGTCGGCTAAAGGAACGCGGCTGCTCGGTAGTCACATCGATCCCATCATGTTCGCGCCATCGGTCATGGCGGTGCTGCTTGCGCCGCTGGCGGGGTCTCAGATAGCCCGGACGGGAAAGTACGGGTCCGCGGCGCCCTGGCTGGCGGGAGTTGGGGTGCTGGCGACCCTTCTGATATCCGAGGCGCTGTTCAGCTTTGGCCCGCTCGTTACGCCAATTCCGCAGATCATCGTCATGGCGCTCATGCTCAGAAGCGCGCGGCGAAGATCCGCCTCGAAATGAGGCCGCCCGCGTCGAGCGAGGAGCCGATGGCGCGGCGACGCTGGCGCAGTTCGCCGTCTCGAACGAAAAACGGCCCCGCCTTCGCAAAGGCGGGGCCGCGCGGAAACGCTTGCGGGCGCTTCGGTTACATCGGCTGCAGCATGCCGTGGCCCTTCGGCGTCATCATGCCTTCGCAGCTGCCCTTGGCGACGTATTTCCAGTGATGGGGGTCGTAGTCGACCGTCGACGTGCCCGCGCAGCTCGTGCCGGCGCCGGCGGCGCAATCGTTCTTGCCGGCGAGCGCGACGCCGTAGCACTTGTCGGCGCCCGGCTGCATCGGCGCGGGGCCCGCCTTGGCGGCGGAAGCGAGCGCCAGCGCGACGGCGAGCGAGCCGGCGAGCGTGGCGGCGGTGAAGGCGGTCTTGGCGTTCATGGGCGGTATCCTCGTTGAAAACAAAGAGAGTTTCTTTGAGCGTCGGTCGTCGCCGCGCCCGCCGGCCGAGCCTGTCGGCCTTGCACAGGGTCATTCGCCAGGCGGGCGCCGAGGTTACCTCAGGCGCGATCACGAAATCGTGAGCTTCCCCCGCCGCGCGCGCTGGCGGCGACTTGCCCTTTGCGCGCCGATGGGGCCATAAACCGGGCGCGCGGGCTTTGCCGCGTTTCGTCGATTCGCCGATCCTGTTCAGCCCGACCCCCGAGAAGTGCGAGCCCATGCGTCTTTCCCGCTATTTCCTGCCGATCCTCAAGGAAACGCCGAAGGAGGCGGAGATCGTCTCGCATCGGCTGATGCTGCGCGCCGGCATGGTCCGTCAGGAAGCGGCGGGCATCTATGCCTGGCTGCCGTTGGGCCTGCGCGTGCTCGCCAAGATCAGCGCGATCGTGCGCGAGGAACAGAACCGCGCCGGCGCCATCGAATTGCTGATGCCGACGATCCAGTCGGCGGATCTGTGGCGCGAGTCCGGCCGCTACGACGATTACGGCAAGGAGATGCTGCGCATCCGCGATCGCCACGAGCGCGACATGCTGTTCGGGCCGACCAACGAGGAAATGATCACCGAGATTTTCCGCGCCAACGTCCGCTCGTACAAGGATCTGCCGCTCAACCTCTATCACATCCAGTGGAAGTTCCGCGACGAGGTGCGCCCGCGCTTCGGCGTCATGCGCAGCCGAGAATTCCTGATGAAGGACGCCTATTCCTTCGATCTCGACGCGGCGGGCGCGCGCCATTCCTACAACAAGATGTTCACCGCCTATTTGCGCACCTTTTCGCGCCTGGGCCTGACGGCGATCCCGATGGTCGCCGACACCGGCCCGATCGGGGGCGACCTTTCCCACGAGTTCATCATCCTCGCCGAGACCGGCGAGAGCGAAGTCTTTTGCCATAGGGATTATCTCGAGTTCACGCCGCCGCCCGACACCATCGACTTCGACAGCGCGAGCGCGATGCAGGGCGTGTTCGACAAATGGACTTCGCTCTACGCCGCGACCTCGGAGAAGCACGACGCGGCGGCTTTCGACAGGATCGACCCGGATTCGCGAATTTCGGCGCGCGGCATCGAAGTCGGCCATATTTTCTACTTCGGAACGAAGTACTCGCTGCCGATGAAGGCGGTCGTCAACGGCCCCGACGGCAAGGAGCATTGCGTGCACATGGGTTCCTACGGCATCGGCCCGAGCCGCCTCGCCGCCGCGCTGATCGAGGCGGGCCACGACGAAGCCGGCATTATCTGGCCCGAGGCGGTGGCGCCTTTCGCGGTCGGCCTCGCCAATCTCAAGGTCGGCGACGCCGCGTGCGACGGCGCTTGCGCGCGCATCTATGCGGCGCTCGGCAAGGCGGGCGTCGATACGCTCTATGACGACCGCGACGAGCGTCCCGGCGCGAAATTCGCCGCGATGGATCTCATCGGCCTGCCCAACCAGATCGTCGTCGGGCCCAAGAGCCTCGCCGAGGGCAAGGTCGAGATCAAGAACCGAGCGACCGGCGAACGCGAACTCGTCGGCGTCGAGGCCGCGATCGCGCGGCTCGGCGGGATCGCATGACGGCGCTGGCCGTCGAAACGCCGGCCGCCGCCCCGCCGCTCGCGACGCGCCCGTTTTCCGCCTTCGAGTGGATGGTGGCTTTGCGCTACCTGCGCGCGCGGCGCGCGCACGGCTCGATTTCGGTGATCGCCGGCTTCTCGTTCCTCGGCATCGTGCTCGGCGTCGCCGCGCTGATCGTGGTGATGGCGGTGATGAACGGCTTCCGCCACGATCTGATGGACAAGATGATCGGCCTCAACGGCCACATGTTCCTGCAAGGGGTCGAGACGCCGCTCACCGACTACGACGCGGTGACGAACCGCGTCGCCAAGGTTCCCGGCGTGACGCTGGCGCTGCCGCTGGTCGAGGGCCAGGCCTTCGCCTCGACGCCGTTCGGCTCGTCCGGCGTGCTCGTGCGCGGCGTTCGCGAGGCGGACTTGAGGCGTCTGCCTGGAGTCGGCGAGCATGTCAGGCAAGGCTCTCTCGACGGCTTCGACGCGGGTCAGGGCGTGGCGATCGGCGCCAAGCTCGCCGAGCATCTCAGCCTGCGCGTCGGCGACAAGATCACGCTGATCGCGCCGCGCGGCGCGCAGACGCCGTTCGGCGTCACCCCGCGCATGAAGGCCTATAACGTCGCGGCGATCTTCCAGATCGGCATGGCGACCTTCGACGGCACCTTCGTGTTCATGCCGCTGCCCGAGGCGCAGGCCTATTTCAATCTCGACGGCCAGGCCAATGTCGTCGAGGTCTATGTCGACGATCCCGACCATATGGACGTCATGCGCGAACGCATCGATCCGGCCGAGCAGCGGCCGATGATCGACACCGACTGGCGCCAACTCAACAAGAGCTTCTTCGACGTGCTGGCGGTCGAGGCCAATGTGATGTTCGCGATCCTGACGCTGATCGTGCTGGTCGCGGCGCTCAACATCATTTCCGGCCTGATCATGCTGGTGCAGGACAAGGCGCGCGCGATCGCGGTGTTGCGCACGATGGGCGCGACGCGCGGCGCGATCATGCGCATCTTCCTCATCACCGGCGCGACGATCGGCGTCCTCGGCACCGCCTGCGGCCTCGCGCTCGGCCTTCTCGTCGCCCACAACGTCGAGGAGATCCGCAAGGGCCTGAGCTGGCTCATCGGCGTCAACCTGTTCCCCTCGGAATTCTACTTCCTTTCGCAATTGCCCTCGCGCGTCGAGGCGCACGACGTGATCGCGGTGGTCGCGATGACGCTGTTCCTGTCGCTGGCGGCGACGATCTACCCTTCGTGGCGCGCGGCGCGGCTCGATCCGGTCGAGGCGTTGCGCTATGAGTGATGTGGCGCCGGCGCTGTCGCTGGAAGGAATCGAGCGCCGCTACGGGCGCGGCGAAACGACGATCGAAGTGTTGAGCGGCGCCGATCTCGCGTTGTGGCCCGGCCAGTCGGTGGCGCTGATCGCGCCCTCGGGCGCGGGCAAGTCGACGCTGCTGCATCTGGCCGGGCTGTTGGAGAGGCCGGACGGCGGCGAGGTCTATGTCGGCGGCGCCGCGACCTCGGCGATGTCGGACGACAAGCGCACCGCGCTGCGCCGCGTCGAGATCGGCTTCGTCTATCAGTTCCATCATCTGCTGCCGGAATTCTCGGCGTTGGAGAACATCGTCCTGCCGCAGATGATCCGCGGCCTCGGCCGCGCGGAAGCGGCCAAGCGCGCGCACGAGCTGCTCGCCTATCTCGGCCTTGCGCAACGCGAAAACCACCGCCCGGCGGAGCTCTCGGGCGGCGAGCAGCAGCGCGTCGCCATCGCCAGAGCCGTCGCCAACGCCCCGCGCGTGCTGCTGGCGGACGAGCCCACCGGCAATCTCGACCCCAAGACGGCGGACCACGTGTTCGGGACTTTGACCGAGCTCGTCAAGGCGAGCCGCGTGGCGGCGCTGGTGGCGACGCACAATCTGGACCTGGCGGGAAGGATGGATCGGCGGGTGACGCTGCGCGAGGGGCGGGTGGTGGAGATGGCGTAGGGGCCGTCTTCAGGCGGGGGGCAATTGTTTCAGGGATTTGCGAGGCGATTTTCCGCCGCGCCTCGGTCGGCGCCGCTTCGATTCAATCGGAAGCGGCTCGAATACCGCCCTAGCCGTGAATGTAGTGCTCAAGCTGGCCAATCGTGAATTGCTGATCGCCGATTATGCTTTTGACGAGATCGCCGATTGAAATGATGCCGATCAGTTTTTCCCCGTCGACCACCGGCAGATGGCGGATATGCTTGTCCGTCATGACGGCCATGCATTGTTCAATCGATTGTTCCGGCTGCGCGACGATGACATGTTTTTCCATGATGTCCCGTATCGGCGTCGCGGGAGAGGTCTTGCCCTTGAGAACGACATTGCGCGCGTAGTGCCGTTCGGTGATCATGCCGACGATCGCGTCGCCGTCCATCACAATCAGCGAGCCGATGTCTTTATCCGCCATTTTCGCGACGGCGTCGAAGACGGTGGCGTCCGGACCGATGGACCAAATTTTCCGACCTTTCTGGTCGAGCAGTTGCCGCACTGTGGTCACTTGTGTCCTCCCCGGCCCACACGCCTCGGCGCAATTGTTGCCGACGATGCAGCAAATCCGCGGGAAAGCATTGATTCGCGTCAATCTCTGTCGCGGGAACGCCCGAGATCAGCTGCGTCCGCCAGTTCCGTGATCGGCGGCCGGAATGCTCCGCGTTGGAGATCATCATCCCGCCGCAGATGATCCGCGACCTGGGCCAGGTGAAGGCGGCGGCCGCGCGCGCGAACTGCTCGCCGATCTCGGCCTGGCCGCGCGCGCCGTCGCCAATGCCCCGCGCGTGCTGCCCGCGGACGAGCCCACCGGCAATCTCGACCCCAAGACGGCGGACCACGTGTTCGGCACTTTGACGGAGCTCGTCAAGGCGAGGCGGGTGGCGGCGCTGGTGGCGACGCACAATCTGGAGCTGGCGGGAAGGATGGATCGGCGGGTGACGCTGAGGGAAGGGGCGGGTGGTGGAGATGGAGTAGGGGGAGGCGGGGTGGCCCTTTAGGCGGCGGGCGCGATCTTCAGGCGATAGCCGAGCGCCTTGGTCACGCCGGCGAGCGTCTCCAGCGTCGGATTGCCCTCGGCGCTGAACGCCTTGTACATCGTCTCTCGGCTCAGCCCGGCGGCCTTGGCGATTTGCGCCATGCCGCGAGCGCGCGCGATGTCGCCGATCGCGGCGGCGATCAGCGAGGGGTCGCCGTCTTCGAACGCGGCTTCGAGATAGGCGAACTCGGCCTCGGGCGAAGTCAGCCGCTCGGTCGGGTCCCAAATCGTGGTTTCGATCACCATTTCAAACTTCCTTCGCCAGTTTCTTGGCGCGCACGATGTCCGCCTCCTGACTTCCCTTGTCGCCGCCGCAAAGCAGGACGGTTGCGACTTGGCGACGTTGGACGAAGTAGACGCGATAACCCGGACCATAATCGATGCGGAGTTCGCGCACGCCTTCTCCGACCGTCTTCGCGTCGCCGGGGTTGCCCAGCGAAAGCCTGCGGATGCGAACGTCGATCCTCGCGACCGCCTTCTGATCGCGCAGCGCCGCAAGCCAAGCGGAAAAGACGGCGGTCTGACGGACTTCGATCACAGGCGCAATTTAATGCATGGCGGCTGTGGCGTCAATTATAATACACGCAGCGCGCCGGTCGGCGCGCTTGGCCACCTCGCCATGACTCGACGCGACGGTAACTTGCGGCTCAGATGATCATTGCGGCGGGACGCGGCGCACCTGGGAACGCGGGGGCGCATTGAGTCTATTTGGTAAGGCTCACGGCAACTCAGCCAGCCCAGCCGACGGTAGCCCTCGCACCAGTCGAAGCCACCGCCCGCATCGCCCTCACTATTTCACACGCCATTGGCAAACTCGAGATCGTCGCGGCTCGCTGCGGCGCGGGGGGGTTCTCCGTTCAAGGCTTTGGTCGGCCAATAACGAGTACCCCTTTCAATTCTCCTGACACATGGATCGACACGTCACCGCCATCTGGCGGATGCTGGACAAAATCGAAATTCTGGCGTCCAATTCATCGAACTACGCGCAGTCGCGGGTCGAAGGCGGAGAGCGTCAATCAGAGCTTGGACCGCACTTGCCCTCGTCGCTATCGTCTACGGGTGCATCGCGCCCGCGAACGCGGCGATCTGTCCGAGAATCTTCGCGCCGGTTTGCGCGGCGACCGCCGCCCATCAATTGCAGACGTTCGGCAACGTCTGCGATGCGAGAGGCGCGGGCGCGATCGTCCTTCATGCTGGCAAGTGCAACGGCACGTTCTGCGGCCGCTACTGCGTGAAGGATCACGGAGCGATTGCGAAGAGCATAAAGACGGGGGCCATCAAGACCTACGACAACGCCTGCTGGGCGGAGAAGAATTTCGCCGTGTTTCTCAAATACGGGCCGTGCCCGGAGCCATAGGCGCCGAGACAATTCGCGCCGCCGAAGTTCTATGCACGATTAGCCCGCTTTCGCCGAATAGCGCATCGATTTCTGGTGTCACGGCCGCGATCCAGGCATTTTAATCAGCATGTTATGCTGATTTGAGGGCTACTATCGTAGTGAACCCGGTGCGTGTGAATAGAGTGAGGCGTTCTCAGGCTCGGGAGGGGGTCAGATGCAAAACAGCGGCGTCTTGGGCCGTTCGTCCATCGCGGTAGCGGCGGCTGTTTTAACGGGATGCAGTGTGGTTCCGCCGTTATCGGATGCGACAGGTGTATCGGGACCGCCGGACGCCGCCGGCACGTCCCAAAACGGAATCTTCGTCAAGGATGTCGTTCATCGGGTCAAATGCGAACTTGCCGCTGCTTTTTCAAACCGGCTCACGATGCCAAACCCCAAACCAGATCCGGCTGGTAAAAAGAAAAAAGAGGACCTGCCGACCTGGCTCGCCGACTGGACGGTGAAAGCCGATTTGAATTTGCAGGCCAATGAGCAGGGAGGGATTTCGCCAAACGGCTCTTATACGGTCATCCGGAGGAGCGCGGTCAACACGGCGGCGGGTCCGACAACGTCACCTGGAACGACATTGGGAACTGTGGCGCAACTCTTCACGCTCAGCGCCACGGCGAATGCGGGCGAGCAGGCCGTGCGAAATGAGACGCTGAGCTTCACTCTTTCGTTGAAGGAACTGAAAGACTGGTATGTAGACGCCCGGACAGGGTGCCAAGCGGCCGCTGAGCAAGGGCTGCTTGGCAATCTCGGCATCGCCGAGTGGATTGACGCGTCGCTAGCGCCCGTCGGAGGCGATGGCCTGCTGGCCGGCAAACATCCGGCACCCAACATGGGTGCTAAGGCCAGCGCCCCGTCAATCACCGCTCCGCCCAAAGTCATTATTGGAAATCTGACCGCGGACTTTCTGAGCAAGAATAGGCCTGCCCCGCTTTCGCCGACGGAGGCTGCGTTGGAAAGGGCCAAGCTCGATCAGGCCATCAAGGATGCGAATGCCGCTCTTACGGCAGCGCAGGCTAGCTATGCATCGATCAACGCAAGCGTGACAAGTCTCAAGGCCAAGACCGACAAACTTGCCCAAATGCAGATCACCTATAACGGCATACTTGCGCCTGAGATCGCGACACAATTCGCGAGTGTGTCCGCGAATATGGCGCTCTATCGAAAGCAGGCTGACTCGGCTCTTCAATGCACCATTCAACAGGTTTGCGGCGCGCCTCAAGGCGATTGCAGCGGCTTTCCATTCCACGCGACAGACAAATTCGAAGTGAAACCGACCCAAAAGAAGGACCCGATGTGCCCTGCCGTCCCACCGGCGGCGTGCAATGATAATGTGCATCCCGACACCATATCGGGGATTTTGAATGAAATAGCATGTGTAACCCGCTATCGAAATGAATCGATTCTCGCGGGCGATACTGAAGTCTTGACGAAAAACTACTACAATCCAGCGATGGACGCGTTGAAGATCGCCCAGACATACGCTGACAATGCAAGAAAGCTCGCGACCTTTGCCCAAAATCTGGCGGGGACGGGTCTACCCAAGACGCCCGATCCACCAGTCGACAGTATCGGGCATTTGATACAGTTCGTGGTCGGCTACGGTGCAGGTATCTCTCCAAGCTGGACTCTGATTGCCTGGAAAGGGCCGGGCGTCAATGGTTCTCTTATCTCGGGAAGCGTCAACCGAACGCATATTCTTCAGTTGGCCCTTGGCTCGCCTCAAGGGGGTGCGTCAAGTCAGGAACAAACCCGAATTCTAAACAATCAGCTTCTCCTAAATCTCGGCCAGTGACCTAACACCAACACCCTCGCGGGCCGACCCATAGGGAATGTCCTTTTATAACTCCCGCAAGACCGGGCGTTTTCGCGTTGAAGAAGGGCAGGGCCGATCGCGGCGCGTTCGTCGCGCCGCCCCCTCAAATCTGCTCCACCGCCTTCACCGCCTCGGGCAGGAAATGCTTCAGCAAATTCTCGATCCCGTGCTTCAGCGTCGCCGTCGACGACGGGCAGCCCGAGCAGGCGCCTTTCATGGCGAGATAGACGACGCCGTCGCGAAAGCCCTTGAAGACGATGTCGCCGCCGTCGCCGGCGACCGCGGGCCTGACGCGGGTTTCGATCAGCTCCTTGATCGTCTCGACGGTCTCGGCGTCCTCGGCATGGAAGAACTCGTCGCCCGCGGCGGCGGCGTCGCCGCTCAGCGCCGGCGCGCCGGAGAGGAAGAACTCGGTGACGACGCCGAGCACCGCCGGGCGCAGGTGCTGCCACTCGCCCTCGGTCTTGGTCACGGAGATGAAATCGGGCGCGAGGAACACGCCGGAGACGCCGGGCAGCTCCATCAGCGCCTTGGCCAGCGGCGAGCGCTCGGCTTCGGCGAGGTCGCGCGCCTCGAAGGTGCCGGCGTCGATGACGGGACGGCCGGGCAGGAATTTCAGCGTCGCGGGATTGGGCGTCGCTTCGGTCTGGATGAACAAGGCCGTCTCCTGAAAGATAGGGCGTCAGGCCAAATGAGATAAGCGCGGCGGAGCGGTTGTGCAAGCCGGCCGTGGCGCCCGGCGCCGCCATCTCTTTTTCTCGCGCCGCCCGGTCGAAAAAGCGATTCCCCCTTTGCGCCACTTGTCGTTAGAGTGGGGCGTCGAAGCAGGGAAACGTCATGGCCGGTCCAACAGGCGCCGAGTCTCCGAAAGCGGGCGAGGGGCGATGAGCGGCGCGTTCCGGCTGAGCCGGGGCGGGCGCGTCGATCGCGCCAAGCCGCTCCGCTTCACTTTCGACGGCAAGCGTTACGTCGGCTGCGCGGGCGACACGCTCGCCTCGGCGCTCGTCGCCAACGGCGCGCATCTCATCGCCCGCTCGTTCAAATATCACCGCCCGCGCGGCATCCTGTCGCTCGGCGCCGACGATCCCAACGCGCTCGTCACCCTCGACGCCGGCAAGGGGCGCGTGACGCCGAACCTGCGGGCGACGCAGATCGAGCTCTACGACGGTTTGCGCGCGTTCAGCCAGAACGCCTGGCCCTCGCTCGAATGGGACGCCCTTGCCGTCAACGGCCTGTTCTCCGCGTTCATGCCCGCCGGCTTCTACAACAAGACCTTCATGCAGCCGAAGGGCGCATGGGAGGCGGTCTACGAACCGATCATTCGCAACGCCGCAGGCATGGGGAAAGCGCCAGTCGAGGCCGATCCCGACCACTACGCCTTCGAATACGCGCATTGCGACGTCGCCGTCGTCGGCTCCGGCCCCGCAGGGTTGGCCGCCGCCCTGGCGGCGAGCCGGGCCGGCGCGCGCGTCATGCTGTTCGACGAACAGGCGGAATTCGGCGGTTCGCTGCTCGCCGAGAGAAGCGCTGGGATCGACGGCGCCGGCGCCGCCGATTGGCTCGCCGCGACGCTTGCCGAACTCGCCTCGTCGCCGCGGGTGAAAATGCTGGCGCGCACGCAGATTTTTGGCTGTTACGCGCAGAATTTTCTCGCCGGGCAGCAGCGCCTCACCGATCATCTCGCCGATCCCGACCCCAAGATCCCGCGCGAGCGGCTGTGGCAGGTCCGCGCGCGCCAGGTGGTGCTCGCGACCGGCGCGCACGAGCGCCCGCTGGTCTTTCCCAACAACGACCGACCCGGCATCATGCTCGCCGAGGCCGCGCGCGCGCTGGCGACGCGCTACGGCGTCAGGCCGGGGACGCGAATCGTCGTCGCCGCCGCGCACGATTCGGCCTATCGCGCCGCGCTGGATTTGGCGGAATCCGGCTGCGAAATCGCCATGATCGCCGATCTGCGCGCTCAGGCCGACGGTCCGCTTCCTCAGGCTGCGCGCCGCGCCGGCCTGCGCGTCGAGACCAACGCCGCGATCCTCGGCTCTTACGGAGGGCTGCGCGTCACCCACGCGCTGGTCGCCAAGCGCTGGGCCGACGGCGCGCCGGGCAAGGGCGAGCCGATAGCCTGCGACGTGATCGCGATGAGCGGCGGCTGGACGCCGAACGTCAGCCTCTATTCGCAATCGCGCGGCAAACTCGTCTTCGACGAAGCGACGCAGAATTTTCTGCCCGGCGCCGCCGTTCCCGATCAGCGCTCGGCGGGCGCGTGCCGGGGGATTCTCGATCTCGAGGCCGCGCTCGCCGACGGGATGAGCGCGGGCGCCGCGGCCGCGGGCGTCGCGCCGCCGGCGCCGCCGCGCGTCGAAGGCGCCTTCGCGACGACGGGCGGCGCGCTCGGGCTCGCCGCCGGCGCGAGCGCGAAGGACATCGTCAAGGCTTTCGTCGATTTCCAGAACGACGTGAGCGCTCGCGACATCCAGTTGGCGACGCGCGAGGGCATGCGCTCGATCGAGCACATCAAGCGCTACACCACCACCGGCATGGCGACCGATCAGGGCAAGAACTCCAACATGAACGCGCTGGCGATCGCCGCCCAGGCGCTGGGCAAGCCGATCGCGGAAGTCGGCCTGACGACGTTCCGCCCGCCCTACACGCCGGTGACCTTCGCGACTTTCGCCGGCCTGGCGCGGCGCGACATGTTCGATCCCGTCCGCCAGACGCCGCTGCACGCATGGTCGGCGCGCCAGGGCGCCAAATTCGAGGAGGCGGGGCTATGGAAGCGCGCCTCCTATTTCCCCAGGAGCGGCGAAAGGCTCGCCGACACGGTGCGGCGCGAATGCCTGGCCACGCGCGCAAGCGCCGGAATCATGGACGCCACGACGCTCGGCAAGATCGAGGTCGTCGGTCCCGACGCCGGCGAATTCCTCAATCGTCTCTACGTCAATTCGTTCGCCAAGCTCGCGGTCGGGCGCTGCCGCTACGGCCTGATGCTGACCGAGGACGGCTATATCGCCGACGACGGCGTCGTCATGCGTCTCGCCGACGATCGCTTCCACATCACCACGACGAGTTCGGGCGCCGCGCGCGTCTTCGCCGTGATGGAGGATTATCTGCAGACGGAATGGAGCGATCTGAAGGTCTGGTTCACTTCGATCACCGAGCAATTCGCAACAATAGCGATCAACGGCCCCAACGCGCGCAAGATCCTGGCGCCGCTGGTGAGCGGGATCGATCTTTCCAACGCGGCGTTCCCCCATATGAGCGTGCGCGAGGGCCTGATTTGCGGCGCGCCGACGCGGCTGGCGCGGGTCAGCTTCACCGGCGAATTGGGCTTCGAGGTCAACGTGCCCGCCGACTTCGGCGAGAGCGCGCTCGAAGCGATCTGGGCGGAGGGGCAAAAGGTCGGCGCCGTCCTCTATGGCCTCGAGACGCTGCACATTCTGCGCGCGGAAAAAGGCTTCATCGTCGTGGGCCAGGAGACCGACGGCACGGTGACGCCCGACGACGTCGGCATGGGCAAGATGGTCGCTTTCGCCAAGCCCGATTTCATCGGCAAGCGCTCGCTGACGCTGCCGGAGCTGAAGCGCGAGGGCCGCAAGCAACTCGTGGGCCTGCTGCCGGCCGACCCGACCTTCACGGTGGACGAGGGCGCGCAGATCGTCGCCGACGCGGCGCCGCCGACGGGAACGCCGGCGCTCGGCCACGTCTCGTCCTCCTATATGAGCGCGACGCTGGGCCGCAGCTTCGCGCTCGCCCTGGTGACGGGCGGCCGCGCGCGGCTCGGAGAGACGCTTTTCGCGACGACGCGCGACGGGACGGCGCCGGTCAAGCTCGTCGAACCGATCTTTTACGATAGGGAAGGCCAGCGCCTTGACGCCTGACGCGACGACCCCGCAAGCCGAGCGCCGCTCGCCTCTCCACGGGCGCGCCCTGCCCGACAACGCCAAGGTCAGGGCCGTCGCCGCGCCCTTCGCCACGCGCTTCGTCTTGCGCGGGGGGCCAGATGTCGCAGAGCCGGTCGGCGCCGCATTCGGGCCGCCGCCGCCGTTGCAGCCGCTGCGGGCCGCTGGCGTGGCATCGCGCGCCGCGCTGTGGATGGGCCCGGACGAATGGCTGCTGATCGCCGAGGATTCGGCGCCGGAGATCGGCGCCAAGCTCGAGGCCGCGCTGGCGGGCGTTCCTCATTCCCTGGTCGACGTCTCGCATCAGCAATGCGCGATCGAGGTCAGCGGCGCCGGCGCGGCGCGGCTGCTCAATGCGGGCGTGCCGCTCGATCTCGACGTCGCCGCCTTTCCCGTCGGCATGGTCGCGCGCACGCTTCTGCTCAAGGCCGAGATCGTGCTGTGGCGCCGCGAGGCGGAGCGCTTCCGCGTCGAGACCGGACGCTCGTTCGCTTCCTATGTCGCCGCCGTCCTTTACGCTTCGGCGGGGGATCAGGAGCTGTGCTGAGGACGACATTAGCGAGGGAGCCGCGCCTGATCCGGGTCTTCGAACTCTTCAAGGTCGGCATCGGGCCGTCGTCCTCGCACACCGTCGGGCCGATGAAGGCGGCGGCGGCGTTCGTCGACGGCCTCGCGCGAAGCGGCGCGATCGAGCGCGTCGACAGCGTCGTCGTCACGCTGTTCGGTTCGCTCGCTTTCACTGGCAAAGGCCACGCGACGGACAAGGCCGTGATCCTCGGCCTCAGCGGGGAAAGGCCCGACACCGTCGATCCCGACCGCGCCGAGGCGCTCGTCGCCGACGCCGACGCGCGGAAGTCGATCGTTCTGTCCGGGCGGCGCGCCATTCGTTTCGATCCGCACAGCGACATCCGCTTCGATTATGTCACCGCGCCCAAGCGCCATCCCAACACCCTCGCCTTTTGCGCGCGCGACGCGGCCGGGCGGCTCCTGAGCGAGGAGACCTGGCTGTCGGTCGGCGGCGGATTCATCGTTCGCGAGGACGAAGAGCCGGCGGCGGACGCGGCGAGCGCCGCGTTTCCCCATCCGTTCCGCGACGCCGCCGAACTGCTCGCCCGGGCGAGCGAAAGCGGTCTCGAAATCGGCGAACTCGTGCGCGCCAACGAGATGGCGACGCGCACGGCTTGCGAGATCGACGCGCATCTCGATGCGGTGATCGGCGCGATGTTCGCGTCGATCGATCGCGGCCTCGCGCGCGAGGGGCTTCTGCCCGGCCGGCTGAAGGTCGCGCGGCGCGCCAAGGCGATTTTCGACCGTCTCGTCGCCAACGCCGGGCGCAACGCGCGCGCCGCCCATGAAATCATGGATTACGTCGGCGTCTACGCAATGGCGGTCAACGAGGAGAACGCCGCCGGCGGACGCGTCGTCACGGCGCCAACCAATGGCGCGGCGGGCGTCATCCCCGCGGTGCTGCGCTATTATCGCGACCATTGCGCCGGGGCGACGCCCGACGGCCTGAGGACGATCATTCTGACGGCGAGCGCGATCGGGGCGCTGTTCAAGATGAACGCCTCGATTTCGGGCGCCGAGGTCGGCTGCCAGGGCGAAGTCGGCGTCGCCTCGTCGATGGCCGCGGCGGGGCTCTGCGCGGCGCTGGGCGGCTCCAACGCGCAAGTCGAGAACGCCGCCGAAATCGCCATGGAGCATCACCTCGGCATGACCTGCGACCCCGTCGGCGGGCTGGTGCAGATTCCCTGCATCGAGCGCAACGCCTTCGGCGCGGTCAAGGCGATCGCCGCCGCTTCGCTGGCGTTGCACGGCGACGGCCGCCACAAGGTCTCGCTCGACAGCGTCGTCGCGACGATGCGCCAGACCGGCGCCGACATGCAGTCGAAATACAAGGAGACTTCGCTCGGCGGGCTCGCGGTGAATTTCGTCGAATGCTGAGGGGGAGCGCCTTCGCTCACCCCCGCTCCACGCGCTCCCACCCGTTCAGCCCCAGCCGCTCCTGCGGGAGATAGGCGGCCTTGTAGGCCATTTTCTTCGACCCCTCGACCCAATAGCCGAGATAGACATGCGGCAGGCCGAGGCGGCGCGCCTTGTCGATATGGTCGAGGATCATGTAGGCGCCGAGCGAGCGCCGCGACCCGTGCGGGGCGTAAAACGAATAGACCAGCGAGAGTCCGTCGGCGAGCCGGTCGGTGAGGCAGGCGCCGAGCAGCTCTCCCTCGCCGCGCGCGGCGATGAACGAGCCGGCGCCGCGCTGGCGATATTCGGTGAGCATGGTGTCGATGTGGCTGTCCTCCACCATCATGGAGTAATCGAGCATCGACATGTCGGCCATGCCGCCGTCGGGATGGCGGGAGTCGAGGTAGGCGCGAAACAGCGCATATTGCTCGCCGGTCGGTTTGGCCGGCGCCAGCTCTCCCACGAGGTCGGCGTTGGCGCGCAGGATGCGGCGCTGGCTCGCGCTCGGCGCGAAGTCGTCGACGAGAACCCTGACGGAAACGCAGGCGCGGCAATTCTCGCAGGCCGGGCGGTAGGCGATCGTCTGCGAGCGGCGGAACCCGGTCTGGGTCAGCGTGTCGTTGAGCGCGATCGCGCGCTTGCCGACGAGATGGGTGAACACCTTGCGCTCCAGCATGCCCGGCAGATAGGGGCATGGAGAGGGGGCGGTCAGATAGAACTGGGGGGCGTCCCGCAATTCCCGCGTCACGCTTTCGCACTCCTCAGGGCGTCGCAAGAAAACGCAAAGCTAAGCCGGATCGCGCCCGACGGGAATGGCCATGCGCAAAAATTCCTGCGAAAAATTACATCCGGCGGACCAGCGTCACGTCGGCGAGGATGTCGTGCAGGCAGCGTTTCTCGGAATCGATCAGGGAAACGAGGAAGAGCGGCGGGAAAAACCAGCTGAGATAGAAAAACAACGCATGCGCGGCGGCGTTGACGAAGGGAACGCGCGCGCCGGTGTCGTGCATGCGCATCTCCAGGTCCATCGCGCGCATGCCCGGCGTCGCCATTTTCGCGCCGGAGACGGTCAGGCCGTTGTAGAAGAACGCGACCAGCGGGAACAAGGGCGGCAGGAAGAACAACGACAGCCCCAGCGTCAGGATCAACAGCGCGAGCCAAAGCAGCGCCGCGAGCACGGAGACGAGGACGAGATCCAGCGCCAGCGCGAGGATGCGGCGCGTGCGCACGCCCGAAAAGGCGTCGGCGCGCAGCGTCGGGGCGGTCAAAACGTTGGTCATGGCGGGCCTCCTCGAGGCTTTTTCGCGAGCTGCGCCTTCACGATGTGGGGGGCGCGCGGGGCCAGTCAAGGGCGCACGCCGAGGATGCCTCCCGGCCGCAGCACGAGGACGATCGCGAGCAGGCTGAACACCGCGACGTCGCGATAATCGATGGCGAAATAGGTCGACCAGACCGCTTCGAAGGCGCCGACGACGAAGCCGCCGACGAAGGCGCCGGGGATCGAGCCGACGCCGCCGAGAATGGCGGCGATCAGCGCCTTGAGCCCGAGCGCCGTCGCCGCGCCATAGCCGACCGAGCCGTAATACATCGTCATGACAAATCCGGAGAGGCCGGCGAAGGCGCTGGCGAGCGCGAAGGTCTGGCCGAAGATCGCGCGCGGGCTGACGCCGAACAGCCGGGCGCCGAGCGAATCGTCGGCATAGGCGCGCCAGCGGCGCCCGAAGCGGCTCCGGCGCATGAGGAGGACCAGAGCCAGGCCGGCGAGGAGCGCGAAAGCCCCGGCGAGCAGCGCGTTCGGCGCCGTCGTGACGATGAAATCGCCAGAGCGCGCGACGCCAAACGGCGCGTTGAGGATCGGGCTGACCCAATTCGGCCGATCGCCCTGGGTCAGGCGAAGGAATTCCTGCAGGAACAGCGCGAGGCCGATCGACGCGATCAGCGCCTGTTGGCCGCTCGCGCGATGCAGCGGCTGAAAGACCCAGCGGCTCGAGGCGACGCCCCAGAACGCCGCCGTGGCGGCGCCGAAGGTCAGGGCCACGGCGAGGATCGTCGCGGGCGCCTGCGCCGCGGTGAGGATGGCGCCGAGCGCCGCGGCGTAGCCGCCCGCCGCCGCGATTTCGCCGAAGGCGAGGTTGATCCGCCCGACCAGTCCGTAGACCAGCGAATAGGCGGCGGCGAGCAGGGCGTAGACCGCTGCCAGGGGCAGGCCGTTGATCGTCTGCTGCAGCGCATAGGCGAGGGCCGGCGGCAGCGTCGGCAGGGCGCTGACGTCGCCGAGCGGCGCGGGATCGGCGGCGCGCGCGTCGGGCGTCGCCAGCCAGTAGCGCACGAGGATGGCGAGCCGGACGTCCGAAAGCGGCCCGTCGTCGGTCGTCAGAGCGACCAGGTCCTGCGAGCGTTTCGGGCGCCCAGGCGAGCGGAAGCGGCATTCGGCGAAGCGCGCCTCAGCCGGCGCGTCGAGGCCGCTCAGGCGATAGTCGACGCGCAGGCCGCGGCCATCAGGGAATTCGCGCTGCTTCACGATCGTGACGATCGCGTCGGGCGGCGCCAGCGCCGGCAGCGCCATGCGGCACAGACGCGCCTGATCGGTCTCGACCAGGGTCGCGCAGGCGGCGAGCGCAAGACAGATTACTGGGAAGGCGAGGCGGCGGATCACCGGCGCAGAGTTGCGCAGGTCGAGGCGGAAGGAAAGGCGCCCGCCCGGCGCGGTTATTTCCCGGCGAGTCCTAAGCGACGCGATGCTGGCCCTGACGGAGCGCGATCGGCTCGGACATGGCGTGGGCGAATCCGCCGCCCTGGCGGACTTGGACGTTTGAAGCCCGCGGCGCCTGCGGCTGTCGACCCCAGCGCCGTCATGGAATAGCGCGACGGAAGAGTTTATTGTCGACGCGGGTTGGCGCGGCGGCGGGAGCGGCGTTGAAACAGGCGGGCGCCCGAAGCGCGGATCGGCGATTTATGCGGCGTCCCGAACGCGTAGTTCAGTGGGAGATCGCGAATGCGAATACGAATTGCCTCGGCCTGGCTTGTCGCGCTCGGTTTTGTCGTCAGTTCAGCCTGCGCTGAGGAAGCGGGCGTGTCCGTCGACATCCAGCATGGTCATCGCCTGGCGCTCGAGATTTGCGCGTATTGCCACTTGGCCGCGAGCGATCAGGAAGCCGGGCCCTTCCTACAGCCGCCGGCGCGGTCGTTCGCATCGATCGCTCAGGGTCCCGACATCAGCGCCGACTCATTGCGGGTCTTTCTCAATACGACGCATCGGAGCGTCGGCGCCAAGAGCGGCATGCCGAACCCCCAGTTGCTCGACTCTCAAATCAATCAGGTGGCGGCCTATCTCTTGAGTCTGCGCAAGAAGCCTTGAATGTCGCCAAAATAGGAGTCGGCGGTACGGCGATCATGGCGACGCCTCTCGCGCCGCAAGGTCGATCCGCAAGCCGTACCGTCATTTAGGCTTGGCACAAGCGCCCGCTCGAAGCAGCATGAGACTGAAGACGCGCTCGTTCTCGGGGCTGTCGGGGGGAGGCGAGAAGCGGCGGTTGGGCCGTAGGGGAGGGGACGTGGTTCAGATCACGCAATTTTTGCGGCGCGCCGTGCAGACGCGCGGGGGGAGCATCGCGACGGAATGCGAGGCGCGCGCCAGGACCTGGCGCGAATTCGAGACGCGCGTTGCGGCTTTGGCGGGAGCGCTCGCGGCGCTCGGCTACAAGCCCGGCGATCGCATCGGCATGCTGTCGCTCAATTCGGACCGCTATCTCGAATATTTTTTCGCCATGGCCTGGGGCGGGTTCGTCTTCGTTCCCATCAACACGCGGCTCGCCCCGCCGGAAATAGCCTTCTGGCTTACGGATTCGGGCTGCTCCGGGCTTTTCATCGACGACGCCTTTTTCCCCGCGCTGGGCGATTTCCGGCCGCACGCCCCCGGCCTTCGCCATATCGTGCGCGTCGGCGGCGGCGATGCGCCTCCGGGAATTCTCGCTTTCGAGGACCTCGTCGCCACGGGCGCTCCGATAGCGGACGCGGGCCGTCGCGGCGACGATCTCGCCGGCATATTCTACACCGGCGGAACGACCGGACGATCGAAGGGCGTGATGCTGAGCCATCGCAACATCGTCGCCAATGCGCTCAACTGCGCGGCCGAATTCGAGTTCGGCGAGGACACGGTCTTCCTGCACGCCGCGCCGATGTTCCATCTCGCCGATGGCGCGGCGACCTTCCTGGCGACCGCGGCCGGCGGCAAGCACGTCTTCGCGCCGCGCTTCGAACCCGGCCTGTTTCTCGAAACCGTCGCGAGACTTCGCGTCACCCACTCGCTTTGCGTGCCGACGATGATCAACCTGGTCGTTCACAATCCGAACGTCGCGCAGACCGACACGTCGTCGCTCACTACGATGTTCTACGGGGCTTCGCCAATGCCGGAATCGGTCATTCGCCGCGCCCTCGAAGTCCTGCCGCATACCCGTTTCGTGCAGGCCTACGGCCAATCGGAGGCCGCGCCTTGCATGACCTTCCTGCCGCGCCAATGCCATGCGCTCGAAGGTCCGAAGGCCGGTCGCTTGAAGTCGGCCGGCCGCGCGGCGCTCGGCTGCGAGGTTCGCATCCACGACGAGAACGACAACGAGGTTCCGCGCGGCGTGGTCGGCGAAATATGCGGGCGCGGCGACAATGTGATGCTCGGCTATTGGAACCAGCCGGAGTTGACGGCGCGCACGCTGCGCAATGGATGGCTGCACACCGGCGACGGCGGCCTGATGGACGAGGACGGATTTCTGTTCGTCGTCGACCGATTGAAGGACATGATCATTTCCGGCGGCGAGAACGTCTATTCCGCGGAAGTCGAGCAGGCGGTCTACCAGCATCGCGATGTCGCGGAATGCGCGGTGATCGGCATACCCGACGAACAATGGGGGGAGATTGTCCATGCCGTCGTGCGCCCGAAGCCGGGGACCTCGCCGACCGCCGAAGCCATCATAGCGCATTGCCGGACGCTGATCGCCCATTACAAATGTCCGCGCAGCATCACCATTCGCAATGAGCCGCTTCCGGTGTCGGGGGCCGGCAAGATCCTCAAGACCGAGCTGCGCAGGCCCTATTGGGCGGGCAAGGAGCGGTCCGTCAATTGACCGCTTCGCGACGATTCGATCCCGAGGCCGCGGCGTTCAGCTTCGCGTCCTCAGCTTCTCCGCCGCCCGCGGCGCGAAATAGGTCAGCACGCCGTCGGCGCCGGCGCGCTTGAACGCCATCAGGCTTTCCATCATCGCCTTGTCGCCGTCGAGCCAACCGTTCTGCGCGGCGGCCATGATCATCGAATATTCGCCGCTGACCTGATAGGCGAAGGTCGGCGCGCCGAATTCGTCCTTCACGCGCCGGATGATGTCGAGATAGGGCATGCCGGGCTTGACCATCACCATATCGGCGCCCTCGGCGAGGTCGAGCTCCACCTCGCGCAACGCCTCGTCGGAATTGGCGGGGTCCATCTGATAGGTGCGCTTGTCGCCCTTGAGCGCGCCGGCCGAGCCGACCGCGTCGCGGAACGGGCCATAGAACGCGGAGGCGTATTTGGCGGCGTAGGCCATGATCTGCACGTCGATGAACCCTTCCGCGTCCAGCGCCTCGCGGATGGCGCCGACGCGCCCGTCCATCATGTCGGACGGCGCGATGACGTCGGCGCCGGCGCGCGCCTGATTGAGCGCCTGGCGCACCAGCGCGGCGACGGATTCGTCGTTGAGGATCGTTTCGCCCGCCATCACGCCGTCGTGGCCGTGGCTGGTGTAGGGATCGAGCGCGACGTCGGTGACGAGGCCGAGCCGAGGAAATTCCCTCTTGATCGCGCGGCACGCCTTGCACACGAGATTCTGCTCGTTGAACGCCTCGCTGCCGTGCTCGTCCTTGAGGCTCGCTTCCGTATAGGGAAAGAACGCGATCGCGGGAATGTCCAGCGCGACCGCGCGCTCGGCCTCGCGAACCGCCTCGTCGACGCTGAGCCGGTCGACGCCCGGCATCGCCGCGACGGGAACGCGCGTCTTGGCGCCCTCGATCAGGAACAGCGGCCAGATCAGGTCCGCTGTGGTCACAACGTTCTCGGCGACCAGGCGGCGCGCCCATTCGGCCTTGCGGTTGCGGCGCGGGCGGTGCGGGAGATCGAGGCGCGGCGCGGGGGCGGGGTGGGGCGTCTTGGACATGGCTCAGGCTCCTTGCGACACGTCCATACACCAGAGGCGCGGGAAATTGCGAGAGGCTAGACGCCGGCCGCCGCTTGAATGTCCTTGATCAACAGGAAGAGATGACGCGGGTCGGTGGGAGACTCGACGAAGCCGAAATGCCGATAGAAGGCGGCCGCCCCGTCGTCTTTCGCGTGGACGGCGAGCGCGCGGACGCCGGCGATATCGGCGACTTGCAAAGTCCGGCCCAGCGCATCGCGTAGGAGTCCCGCGCCCAGCCCTCGGCCCTGCCACTCTCGGTGAACGGCGAGCCGGGCCAACACCAGGAGCGGGATCGGATAGCGCGGCATGCCCTTGACGACGCGCGACGGCGCGTCGGCATGTTCGACCTGACCGACGACGAAGGTGGTGTAGCCGACGACAGTCGCGCCGCTGACAGCGACGTAAGTCTGCGAGGAATTCGCCTGCTGCGCCTGGAGCGCGTGACGGACAAGAAAGCGATCGAGTTCCGGCTGGCCGCAGTTGAAGCTTTCGACCGCATGAGTGCGACGAAGCTTCTCGATGCGCGGCGCCGGCGTCACGGCTCGGGGTCGAATACGGAGGGTTCGCGAAACAGACGCCGAAGGCGCGGATGGCGGCGCGGCGGCGCATCGAGCGCGGCGAGGAAAGCCCGCCAACGCTCGGCGTCCAGCGCGAACAGCCGACGGTCGGCGAGCCGCTCCTCGGCTTCGCTCAGCGCGGTTTCGATGACGAATTCGCTGACCGACTTGCTCGCCGCCTTCGCCGCCGCCTGCAGGGTCTGCTTGGCGGTCTTGGTGAGCCGGAGATCGAGCTTTTCCGTTCGGTTCGTGCGCGGAATGGGCATGAAGGGAGGACTAAGGGCGGCGCCCGACATTGTCAAGACAATATTCCATTGTGCGGCGCAGCCCGCGCATCGCGGGCCACCCTTACACCCGCACCCGCACATAGTCCCCCGGCGCGTCGCCGATCGGCTTCAGCTTGCCGGCGCCCGGCTCGCGCGGCGCGACCCTTTCGGGCGCCTGCGCCGTGACCCACTCGACCCAGTCGACCCACCAGGAGCCGGGGTGCTCCTCAGCGGCGTCGAGCCAGGCGTCGAACGCGCCGCTCGGCGGCCCGCCCGTCCAATACTGATATTTCGGCTTGTCGGCGGGATTGACCACGCCCGCGATATGGCCGGACCCGGCGAGCACGTAGCGCACCGGACCGCCAAAGAACTTGGCGCCGGTAAAGACGGATTTGGCCGGCGCGATATGGTCTTCGCGCGTGGCCAAGTCGTAAACCGGCATGGTCACTTTGGCGAGGTCGACCGTTTTGCCCTCGATCGTCATGCGGCCCTTGGTCAGATCGTTCTGGAGATAGCAGTGACGCAAGTAGAACCGGTGATTGGCGGCGGGCATGCGCGTCGAATCGGCGTTCCAGACCAGGAGGTCGAACGGCATCGGCTCCTTGCCCTTGAGGTAGTTGTTGACGAAATAGGACCAGATGAGATCGTTGGGCCTGAGCATGTTGAAGGCGTTGGCCATGTGCGCGCCGTCGAGATAGCCGGTTTCGGCCATTCTGCGCTCGATCGACTTGAGCTGCTCGGCGTCGACGAAGACCTTGAGATCGCCGGCGTCGGTGAAATCGACCTGGGTGGTGAAGAATGTCGCGCTGACAATGCGCTTGTCGCCGATTTCGGCCATGAAGGCGAGCGCAATCGCCAGCAGCGTGCCGCCGACGCAATAGCCGATCGCGGCGACCTCGCGCTCGCCCGTCGCCGCCTCGACCGCGTCGAGCGCCGCGAAAACCCCCTCGCGCATATAGGCTTCGAAGCCCTTCTCGGCGTGGCGCTCGTCGGGATTGACCCAGGAGATGACGAACACCGTCAGGCCCTGCGCCACAGCCCAGCGGATGAAGGACTTTTCGGGATTGAGGTCGAGCACATAGAACTTGTTGATCCACGGCGGCACGATCAACAGCGGCCGCTTGTACACGCTCGGCGTCGTCGGCGCGTATTGGATGAGTTCGATCAGTTCGTTGCGGAAGATCACCTTGCCGGGCGTCGCGGCGAGATTGACGCCGAGCTTGAATTTCCTCGCATCGGATTGACGGATGCGCAGATTGCCGCGCCCGGCCGCGATGTCTTCGGCCATCATGCGCAGCCCGCGCACGAGATTCTCGCCGCTTTCGGCGAGCGTCGTGCGCAGCAGTTCGGGATTGGTGACGAGGAAATTCGAAGGCGACAGAGCGCTCGTCACCTGACGCAGATAGAACTGCGCCTTGTCTCTTGTGTGAGGATCGATGTCCTCGGCTCGCTGGACGAGATCGTCGGCCCAACGCGTCGTCAGGACATAGGCCTGCTTGATGAAGTCGAAATAAGGGTTCGACCGCCATTCCGGATCGGCAAAGCGCTTGTCGCCGACTTCGGGCGAGGCGACCGGCGCGGCGTCCTCGCCTTGGAGCCGGCGCAGCGTCGTCCCCCAGAGATCGATGAATTGGGTCGAGAGGGCCGCCTGCGCCTCGAAGGCGCGCTGCGCGTCGGAGACGTAATATTCCGCGACGCGGCCGAGCGCGGTCACGATATCGGCGATTTCGCCGCCGGACTCCGACTGGGTCTCGCCCGCCTCGCGCGGCTTGAGATAGGCGGCGATCACTTTGCCGCCTTCCTCGATAAGGCGGGCGACGTTGCGCGAGAGCGCCTCGATATTGGGCAGGGGCGTGACGCGAGGCTCCGTCGCGCCGGCCTCGCCCGTCCGCGCGGGCTCGGCTTCCTTTTTCGGCGCGGCCGAGGCCGCGGGCGCGGCCGGCGGCGCCGGCTCTACGGCCTCGCTCCGGGGAAGGGGCGGGGCGGCGCTCGCCGGCGCGGCCTTTCGAGCCCGCGCGGCCGAGGGCGCGGCGGCGGACTTCTTCGCTTTGCCGGCCGCGGGCTTACGGGCCGGCGCCGAGGCCGAGACCGAGTCCTTCGCCGAAACGCGAAGCAGCGGACGCGCGCGCGTCCGATTCGTTGGGCGATCCGGAGATTTCCTGGGCATGCGTTTCCTCACGCGGGGCGCTCGCGTCTTCAGTCCCGTTTCCGACATAATATGCCGCTAGCCTCGCTCGAAGCTATAGTTAGTCGCTCTTCATGACGCCAGCGAGTCTTTGGGCGGGCGAAGCGGCGTCGGAAGAATGGATTTTGGCGGTTTTCGATGATGTCCGGACTTTGGCGCGAAGGCATGCGGACGGCGCCGTTGATCGTCGTCGTGACGCTTCTCGGGGCGCTCGCCGCTTCTCCATCCAGGGCTCAGGACGCGCCGCAGCCGGAGTCGCCCCTTCGATCGCTGATGAGAGGCGCGGGCCTCGCCACCGACGTCGATCCGCCTCCGGATTTCGTGGTGCAATCGCGCCCCGCGCAACAGCCGGCGTCGATTCCGGTGTTCGCGACGCCCGCCGAGCCCCCGGGGACGATCAAGACGGCCAAGGAATTGGACGCGATGGACAGCGATCTCGCAGCCGTGGGCAAGCGCCACGACGCTTTGCGCGCCGCGTTTCCGCCCTCCGCCAAGGCGGTCGCCGAGGCCGCCGCCGCGAAAAAGGCCAAATCGGAGAAAAAGGCGGCCGCGGGCGACGCCACGCCGAAGTTTTAGGTTTGCGGCGCGGTTCCCGGCGATGCTAACAGATTCGACGCCCCGGCCCCGCCGGGGGCGTGTCGAGAAAGGGAATTTTTCGCGATGTCCGAATTCCACAGCGTGCGGCGCCTGCCGCCTTATGTCTTTGAGCAAGTCAATAAGCTCAAGGCCAAGGCCCGCGCCGCCGGGGCGGACATCGTCGACCTCGGCATGGGCAATCCGGACCTGCCGGCGCCAAAGCACGTCATCGACAAACTGGTGGAGACGGTCGGCAAGCCGCGCACCGATCGCTATTCGGCCTCGAAGGGCATCCCGGGTCTGAGGCGGGCGCAAGCCGGCTATTACGCACGTCGTTTCGGCGTCAAGCTCAACCCGGAGACCCAGATCGTCGCGACGCTCGGCTCGAAGGAAGGCTTCGCCAATATGGCGCAGGCGATCACCGCGCCCGGCGACGTCGTGCTCGTTCCCAATCCGTCCTATCCCATTCACGCCTTTGGATTTCTGATGGCCGGCGGCGTGATCCGTTCCGTGCCCGCGGATCCGACGCCGGACTTCTTCGTCGCGATGGAGCGCGCGCTCGTCCATTCCATCCCCAAGCCGATCGCCGTCGTCGTCTGCTATCCCTCGAATCCGACGGCGATGGTCGCCTCGCTCGACTTTTACAAGGACCTCGTCCTTTTCGCGAAGAAGCACGAGATTTTCGTCCTTTCCGATCTCGCCTATGCCGAAGTGTTCTTCGACGACGATCCGCCGCCCTCGGTGCTGCAGGCGCCGGGCGCCTTCGACGTCGCGGTCGAGTTCACCTCGATGTCGAAAACCTTCTCGATGGCCGGCTGGCGCATGGGCTTCGCAGTCGGCAACGAGCGCCTGATCGCCGCGCTGGGGCGCGTCAAGTCCTACCTCGATTACGGCGCCTATACGCCGATCCAGGTGGCGGCCGCGGCCGCGCTCAACGGTCCCGACGACTGCATCAAGGAGATGCGCGCGATCTACAAGCGCCGGCGCGACGTGATGGTCGAGAGTTTCGCCGCCGCCGGCTGGGCGATCGAACCGCCGCGCGCCTCGATGTTCGCGTGGACCCCGGTGCCGGAAAAATTCCGCCATCTCGGCAGCCTCGAATTCTCCAAGCTGCTGATCGAGAAGGCCGACGTCGCCGTCGCGCCGGGCGTCGGCTTCGGCGAGCACGGCGACGACTACGTGCGCCTCGCCCTGGTCGAAAACGAGCAGCGCATCCGCCAGGCCGCGCGTGGGGTCAAGCGCTTCTTCGAGGGAGCGGACGCGACGCTGCACAACGTGGTGAAGCTGAAGAAGCCGGCGTGAGCGCCGCGCTTGTCATTGCGAGCGGAGCGAAGCAATCCGGCGGTCGAGGAAGTCGCCGGGTAATCGGCGCGGATTTCCGGGCGCCGGTCTCTTGTAGACGCGGGCGTCGACCGCGTCCGGCGCGTGAGCGCCTCGTTCGGCGGACGTCGAGGCAGCCGAACGAGCGCGGCCGACGGCCGCGCACAAGGCGCCCGTACTCGCGCCCTCTCGCAAAGAGAAGTTTATCGACCCGAGTCGTGTGATAAACCAGTCCGCTCGGATCATCGTAACGCCTTCGGCCGATCGGCTCGCCGCGCTGCCCGAGGAGGACTGTTTCCTGCTTCTGGCCGCCAGCGAAGACGACGAAGGCGAAGCGAAGCCCGAATTCCTCGAAGAGTTGCGTCGGCGTCGTCAGAAGATCGCCGATGACGGGACGGTCGTCGCGTTGGAAGCGCTGCGAGGAAAGCCCGCCTGAGCCGCCGCTCAGCCGATCTCGAGCTCGTCGAGGCGCAACGCGAAAACGTCCGGCGCGATCAGCGGGACGAGCCGCTCGGCGGCGCTGAAATCACGCGTTTCGCCGTAGCCCTGCCCGGAGGGCGCCCGGAAAACCCGCGCGGTGAGCTTGACGGCGTCGATCACCCATAATTCGCGCACGCCGAAGCTCGCATAGAGCGCCGCTTTGCGGCCCAAGTCGTAGCGCAAAGAGGAGTCCGCGATTTCGACGACGAGCAGCGCGTTCGCGCCGGTAAGCCCCTTCAGGCCGCAGGCGCGCGTGTAGATCACGACGTCGGGCTCGAGATAGGTGTCTTCGCTGAGCCGGAACGTCGTTTCTGGAGTCAGTTCGAGATCGTCCGGCGCCGCGCGAAACCACCGGCGGAGCAATGCCGTCTTGACGACTTCGTGCTGATTTCCCTTCGGCGACATCGGAACCAATTCCCCCCCGATCAGTTCGATCCGCTCGTCCTCTTCCATCACCCCGGCCGCGACCATCGCTTCGACCTCGACGACGGTGAAGCGGCGGCGCGGCAGGCCTTCGGCGGCGCTGGTGACGCGGGAAGCGAAGGGGACGTTCATGTCGGCGCCTTCCAACAATCGGGGCTCGTCGGCCGCGACTTCAATGCGGCGATAGAGTATCACAAGCGCCGCCGCGCGTCCGCAAGATTGCCGGGCCCGGCGGAAGCACTCTCCGGGGCAGAGGACCATGCCGCGCGCTATCGACCATCTCGTCATCCCCGCGCGCGACTTGGCCGCGCAGGCCGAACTCTATCGCCGCCTCGGCTTTCAGGTCGGGGCGCGCAATCGCCATCCCTGGGGCACCGAGAACCATATCGTCCAGTTCGACGGCGCTTTTCTCGAGCTGATCGGGCTGGGAGAGGATTTTGCCGCGCCCACGCCGGAGCCGGGGGTCTTCTCTTTCGCCGGCTTCGTCGCCGCGTTTCTGGCGCGGCGCGAGGGGCTGGCGATGCTGGTCATGCGCTCGCACGACGCGGAGGCGGACCGCCGCCAATTCGAAGCCGACGGCATCGGCGACTTCGCGCGCTTCGATTTCGCGCGCAAGGCGCGCCGGCCCGACGGCAGCGAAGCCGACGTCGCGTTCTCGCTGGCCTTCGCCGCCAGCGCGGCGCTGCCGGAAGCCGGTTTCTTCGTCTGCCAGCAGCGTTTCCCCGAGAATTTCTGGAGCCGCGCCGCGCAGGTCCATCCCAACGGCGCGAGGGGGATCGCAGGGCTCGCGATCGCGCAGGAAAATCCTCGCGAGGCGGCGGATTTTCTTAGCCGTTTCGCCGGCGCCGGCGCCGCGCGGCGCGAAGGGCGGGGGTTCGTCGTCGAGGCCGACGGCGCGCGCATCGAATGTTGTCCGCGCGCGGCGCTCGCCGAACGCTATGGCGCATCGGCGATCGGCGCGGACGGTCCGCCCATCGCGTTGGCGCGCATCGCGGTCGCCGACATCGCGGCGACGCGCGCGATCCTGGAGGCGGGCGGGGTGAGCTACCACGAGCGCGAAGGCGCGCTGGTCGTCGGCGCCGGCGAGGCGATGGGGGCGACGCTGGCGTTCGAAGCGGAGCCTCGCGAGTAAGGTTACCTTACGGGACTGCTTGCCTCGCGCTGTCGATTGACCGATCCTTCGGCGGGCATTCGGAGGCGCGAACGCCATGGACATCGCAGGCCATTTAGCGACGACGTCGGCCGATCTCGCGGACGCGCGGCGCGAACGCATCGAGCGGCGCCTCGCGCCTTCGCCGTTTCTGGCCGAACCGTTGCGCCGCCTGGGCTACGACAGCCGCGAGTTGTGGGCCTGGGATAATTACCGCGCGAGCGTCCTCGCCTTCGTCGAGACCTGCCGCCGCAGCGGCCGGCATGAAGACGGCAAAGTTCGGGTGCTGGAGATCGGCGGCGGAAGAGGGCCGTTGCTGACGCCGGGCGAAGCCGAGGAGGCCGGCGTCGCGCTCACGGTCAACGACATCGACGCCGGCGAATTGGCGCTGGCGCCGGCTTCCTTCGACACCGCGCAATTCAACGTCGCCGGCGATTTCGCGCCGGAATTGGCCGGGCGTTTCGACCTCATAATTTCGCGCATGGTGTTCGAGCACGTTCGCGACGCGCCGCGCGCCTGGAGCAACATGTGCGCGCTGCTCGCGCCCGGCGGCGTAGCGCTCGCCTTCCATCCGACGCTCTATGCGCCGCCTTTCGTGATCAATTGGCTGGCGCCCGAGGCGCTCACCGCGCGCGTTCTGCGGCTCTTCTTCTCCGACCGTCACCAAGGCGATTATCCGAAGTTTCCCGCCCGCTACGAAATGTGCTTCGGCGATCCTTCGCGGGTCGAGCCGATCTTGAGGCGCAGCGGGTTCTCCTCCGTGCTGGTCGCGCCGTTTTGGGGGCATCGCTACTTCCGGCGTATTCCGGGTTTGCGGGAATTCGACGCGGCGGTCGGCGACCTCGCCGAGAGGCGCGACTGGCGCCTGATGACGAGCTACGCCTATACGATCGCCCGGCGCTGAGGTTCCGTACTGACGCGATAGCGTCGCTCCGCCGCCGCGAGGCCATAGAGCGCGCCGAACAGCAGGAACAGGTGCCGCCAATGGTCGGTGTCGATCTGGAGCCCTTGCGCCATCTGCACGAATAGACACGCCCAAATCGGGATCGCGACGTCGCGGAACGGCGAGCGCACGAAGACGAGCCGCCAGCCGACGTACAAAGTCGTCGTCGTGAAGGCGAGGAAGGACAAGCCGCCGAGCCATCCATAAGAGGCGAAGGCGTTGACGTACATCTCGTGCGGATCTTCGGGAAAGACGTGGCGGAATTGCAGCGGGCCGAAACCGAACGGCTGCTCGAGCAACATCGGCAGTGATCTCCATTGACTGCCGAAGCGCCCGGTCTCGCCGAGATCGTAATCCTGCGAGAGCGAGGCGCGAATGAGAAAGACGTCGTGGACCGCCGGGATCGACAGCGCGAGGACCAAAAGCAGCGCGACGACGAACGCGCCGACAACGGCGACGGCGGCGATGCGCCAGCGCAACGCCGTCGATCGCGTCGTCGCGAAGGTCAGCGCCGCCATTAGGACGACGGATGCGATTATCACGCCCCAAGCGCCGCGCGAAAAGCTGAGCAGCACGCCGAACGCCATCAGCGCAAGCGGCGCGACGGTGCGCAGGAGCCCGCGCCCGCGCTTCAGCAGCAGGTCCTGACACAGCCAGACGATCGGCGGCACGAGGAAAGGCCCGAAAACGTTGGGGTCCTTGAAGGGGCCGGAGACGCGCGTGCCGTCGTAGAGCGTGAAGTGCGCGCTCAAGCCCGCGACATTGAAATAGCCGAGAATCCCCAGCGTCGCCGCGAATAGGCCGGCCGCGATATAGCCCGAGCGGATCGTGCGCAGGCGCTCGATCGGATTCTTGGCGACGAGCGCGGCGAAGAAGATCGCCGTGGCCGCCATATAGACGGAGATGAAAGTGAAGCTCACGCTTTCGTGGACGTCGACGAACGGAGGCAGCGCGAGCAGTCCGCCGGCGTTGAAGGCGGCGAGGCCCACGATCAGCGGGATCATCGCCCGGTCGAACGCGAGATCGCTTGGGCCCAGCGCGAGCGCGGCGACGAAGAACATGAATTCATACGGCGAGGGTTCGATGGCCGCGGACGCTCCGCAGGCCACGAACGTCCACAGGATGGCGCGTTTGAGGGGCGCCGCGCGGATCGAAAGCCGAACCGCGCTCGGCCGCGATTCGCTTGGGACGGGCCGGGCGAGCGCGCTCATCGCCGTCAGAACGCGTTCTTGGTCTTGAGCAGCGAAGCCGGCGTGACCAAGAGAATGTACAGGTCGAGCAGGATCGACCAGTTCTCGATGTAATAGAGATCATGCTCGACGCGCTGCTGGATTTTTTCCTGCGTGTCGGTTTCGCCGCGCCAGCCGTTGACTTGCGCCCAGCCGGTGATGCCCGGCTTGACGCGATGGCGGGCGAAATAGCCGTCGACGACTTCGTCGTACTGGCGGTTCGCCGCCTTGGCGTGAATGGCGTGCGGGCGCGGGCCGACCAACGACAGATCGCCCTTGAAGACGACATTGAACAATTGCGGCAATTCGTCGATCGACGTCTTGCGGATGAAGCGACCGACGCGGGTGACGCGCGGATCGTCGCGCGTGACGAGCTTGGAGGCCGTCGAATCGACCTTGTCGGCGTACATCGAGCGAAATTTGTAGACCTCGATCAGCTCGTTGTTGAAGCCGTAGCGCTTCTGCTTGAACAAGACGGGTCCCGGAGAATCCAGCTTGATGGCGATGGCGGTGAGCGCGAGCAGCGGCGAGAGCGCGATCAAGGCGAGCGTTCCCACGATCTTGTCGAACGCCAGCTTGATGACGACGTCCCAATCGGCGATCGGTTTGTCGAAGAGATCGAGCACCGGCACCTTGCCGACATAGGAATAGGAGCGCGGCCGAAAGCGCAGCCGGTTGGCGTGCGCCGCGAGGCGAATGTCGATCGGCAGCACCCAGAGCTTGCGCAGCATTTGCAGGATGCGCTGCTCCGCGGTGATCGGCAGCGCGAAGATCACCAGATCGATGCGCGTCGAGCGCGCGAATTCGACGAGATCGTCGACGTTCCCGAGTTTGGGACTGCCCTCGACCGTGTCGGGCGAGCGATCGTCGCCGCGATCGTCGAAGACGCCGAGCATGCGCACCTCGGCCTGCGCGCTCTTGGAAAGATCGCGCAGCAATTCCGCGCCGATTTCGCCGCCGCCGACGATGACCGCGCGCTGCTGCAAGCGCCCCGAGCGCGCCAGACCGACAATGAAGAGCGACAGGATCGCGCGCTCGATCGCGAGCGCGGCGAGGCCGAGGGCGAACCATCCGGCCATCCACACACGCGACACGACGCCGTCGAGCTTGAGAAAGAACATCGCGGCGAAGACGGCGAGAAACGCCAGCGTCCAGCCGCCGCTGATGCGGAACATCTGGCGGACGGGATGACGAAACGCCGGCGCGGTGTAGCTTTGCAGCGATTGAAACGTGACGATCGACAAAGCGGCGACGGCGACGATGACGGGGAAGTAACCCGGCTGCTGGCCGACGTTGCGAACGATATAGGCGAAATAGACCGCCAGACCCGTCAGCACGATCAGCGCGCATTCGATCGCCCGCACGATTCCGGCGATGACGATGCGCGAATAGGCCGGGATCGCCGGTTCGGCGGCGAGTTTGCGCAGAGCGTCGGCGCTGGCGTGCGCGGCGGTCCGATCGCGAACCGGCGCGGCGGCCTTTTGCATGTCTCGTGCGGAAAGCGCAGCCATCGTCGGCCTCAATTATGCGATTGAATCGTGGCGGCCGGCGCTCCGGCGAGCGCTCGATGGCGTCGCGCCATCGCCTCGCCGTAACCGGCCATCACCGAATTCACCATCGCCTGGATCGAGAAATTCTCGGCCACGTAAGCCGCGAGATCGGCGGCCTCGTCCTGTCGCCGATCCGCGGGCGCGGCGAGCGCGGTCTCGATGCGCGCGCGCAGATCCTCGGCGTCGTCGGGGGGCCCGAGACGGGCGCGGAAGGGCCCGAAGATTTCGGGAATTCCCCCGACGTTCGTCGCGATCATCGGCACGCGCGCGCCCGCCGCTTCGAGCACGACGTAAGGCATCGATTCGGCGCGCGAAGGCACGATGAGAATGCGTCCGAGCTTGAAAGCTTGGCGAATCGGCATGGGGCCGGGGAAGGAGACGAACGGCGCGACGCCCAGGCGCTTCGCCTGCTGGGTCAGCAAGGCCTGATCCGGTCCCGAGCCGACGAGGACGGCGCGCGGAACGCGACCGCGCGAGCGGCCCACGAGCGCAATGGCCTCGAGCAGCGTGTCGATGCCCTTGGCGGCCCGCAATTCGCCGACATAGAGCAAATCGGCGGCGTCTTCGTCCGGCGCGACGGGCGCGAATTCGGCCGCGCCGATGCCATTGGCGACGATGCGGCGCACGCCGCTCGCGGCGCCGACGAACCGATCGAAGCGGCCGGCGATAAAGGCGCTCTCGAACAAGAAGACATCGGTCATCGGCGCCAAAAGCTTTTCGGCGAGCATGTAAGCGCGGTGCAGCGCCGAGCCGGGCCGGTAGTTGAAGCTGCCGCCGTGAGGCGTATAGGCGCGGATGGGCCCGCCGGACCGTCCCAATCCGCTCGCGCGGGCGTAGACGCCGCCCTTGGAGCCATGGCCGTGGACGACGTCGGGCTTGACCCCGCGTAACCAGGCGACGAAGCGCGCCATCGCCAAAACGTCGGAGAGTCCGGGATTGCGTTGGATCGAGGCCGTTCCGACGCCGAGTTTGAGTCCGCCGGGAATGCGCGCCAGCGCCGTCTCGACCCGCTCGCAAAGGCCGCCGCGGTCGAAAAACATGCCGACTTCGTGGCCGCGCGCGCTTTGTTCGGCCGCGAGGTCGACGACATGGCGGAAGAGGCCGCCCAACGGCGCCCGGAAAACGTGGACAATTCGAAGCTTGTCGGTTTGCGCTTCGTTCGATGCGGCCATAATTCCAACCTGTGGCGGATTACGGCTCCTTAACTAGCGCGATATCCTAAAAGAACCGTTCTCGGACCTGGATCGTGTCGCCGGGCCGAACGGCGAACGTCAGCGGCACGGAAGCCGTCATCGGGCGGCCGTCGACGACGCGGGTGAGATCGACGCTGTCCTGTGCGCCGCGCGGGGTGAACCCGCCGGCGACCGCGATGGCGTTCTGCACGGTCATGCCGTTGACGAACGGATATTGGCCGGCGACGCCCACTTCGCCGAGAACGAAGAACGGGCGATAGGCCTCGACCTCGACGGAAACGCTGGGCTCGCGCAGGAAGCCCTGGCGCAGGCGCGCCTCGATGGCGCGACCGAGCTCCGCCGTCGTCAACCCTTGCGCGCGCACGAGACCGATGAGCGGCAGGGAAATGTTGCCGGCGCCGTCGACCGAGAAGGAATTGGACAGATTGTCCTGGCCGAAGACGATCACCCGCAGGCGATCGCCGCTGGCCAATTGATAAGGCGCGTTGATCGGCGTGCGCAGGAGCTCCGCGCTGTAGCGCGGCGCCGAACAGCCGCCCAGGGCGGCCAGCGCGACAGCCAGGGCGACGCCAACGATTCGATTCATGGCACAGACCGCGCATTGAGAGCTTTCGTTCCCAGATTTAGCGAGGCATGGTTAACGAAAGGACAATGCGCCGCCTTGGCGCGCCGCCTTCGCTTAACCCGTCAGCAACCTTAATCGCGCATAAACGACCCGAATTCGGTTGCGTTGGCGAATTGGAGCGGCGGATGAGCGGCGATGGATTCGAGGACGGCGGCGCGCAAGCGACCCGCGGCGAAGCCATCGACTTGATGCGCCTCTCGCGCGCGCTGCTGCGGCGCAAGTGGTGGATCGGCGTGCCGACGCTGGCCTCATGCTTCCTCGCGCTGGTCGTCGTGACGGCGGTCAGCCCGCGCTACACCGGCGTCGCCAAGGTGTTGCTGGAGAACCAGGAGAGCTATTTCACCCGCCCGGACAAAGCGAGCGCCGATCCCGGCGCGAATTTCGATCCCGAAGGCGTCCAGAGTCAGGCCGAAACGGTCGCCACTACGGAACTCGCGCGCAAGGCCGCCGACAAGCTCGGTCTGGCCGAGCGGGACGAATTCAATCCAGCGAGCTCCAGCAATCCCCTGGCGCTCGCGTTCGCGCTTCTGGCCGGCGGCCGCGGCGGCGCGAGCAAGCCCGAGGATCGCGTCGTCGACGCGTTTCTCGCCCGCCTGACCGTGTTTCCCGTCGCCAAGTCGCGCGTGCTGCAAATCGAATTCGTCAGCGCGGATCCCGCCTTGGCGGCGCGCGGCGCCAACACCGTGGCCGAGCTCTATCTCGACGAGCAGGAAGACGCCAAGAAGAACGAGGCGAAGGCGGCAAGCGCCTGGCTATCCCAGAAAATCGAGGAATTGCGCGCCAAGGTCGCCGACGCCGACGCGAAAGCCGAGGCCTTTCGCGCCAATTCGGGCCTGCTCGCCGGCGCCAACGGCATGACCGTGCCCGCCCAGCAACTCGCCGACATCAACGCTCAACTCGCGGCGGCGCGCTCGACGCAGGCCGACGCGATCGCCAAGGCCCAATCGTTGCGCACGATGCTGCGCGACGGCCGGCTCGACGAGATTCCCGACGCCGCCAAGGACGAGTCGCTGCGCCGTTACGTCGAGCAGCGCGTCGCGCTGAAGGCGCAAATCGCGCTCGAATCGCGCACCCTGCTGCCCCAGCATCCCCGCATGAAGGAATTGAACGGAGAACTCGCCGGGCTCGACGGCGAAATCCGCCTCGCGGCGAGCAAGGCCGTGCTCGGCCTGGAGAACGACGCGAAACTGGCGGGGGCCGAGGTCGACAGCCTGAGCGCCGCTGTGGCCAAACAATCCAAGACCGTGGCGACGGGCAATGTCGATGACGTGCAATTGCGCGCGCTCGAACTCGACGCCAAGACCTCGCGCGATCAGCTCGAATCCTACTTGCAGAAATATCGCGAGGCCCTCGCGCGCGAGGCCGACAACGCCGCGCCGGCGGACGCGCGCATCATCGCCAGCGCGAACGAACCGCGGACGCCGACCTTCCCCAAAAAGGCGCCGACGGTGCTGCTCGCGACCCTCGCCGGATTCCTTGTTTCCGTCGGCGTCGCCGCCGCGCACGCGTTGCTCACGGACGCCGCCGACGCTTCGGACGGCGCGGCCTCGACGCCGCTTGCGGGCGCGAGCGAGCGGGAGGACGAGGACGCTTCGGCGCTGCCTAGCGCCGCGGCGGAATCTTCGGAGCCCGACGAAGTTCATCAGTCCTTTTCCTCCGCCGAGGCGCTCGCCGACCGGCTCGCCGAGGTCGCGAGGGACGGCGAGGCGTTGACGACGCTGTTCGCGGGGGAGGCGACGAGCCGCGCTCTGGGGCTCGCCTTGACCGCGGCGCGGCGGTTGTCGAAGCGCGGGCGCGCCGCGCTGGTCGATCTCGGCGTCTCGCAGGCTTGGCTGTCCGACATTCTCGATCACGAGGCCGAAAGCGGCCAGAGGCTCGACGGCCTCGCCGAACTTCTCGACGGACGCGCGACGTTCGAGGCGGCCTTGCACCGCGATCTGTCCTCGAACCTCGATATCATTCCGGCCGGCGCCGGCGAGATCGACCTCGAAGCGTTGGGCGAAGCGCTCGCGGCGCTCGCGACGAGCTATGAATTCGTCGTGCTGCACGCTTCGGACTGGCGATCGGCCGAGGTCGCCGCCGCGCTCGAGGCGGTCGCGGTCTTCGTCGTGGTCGCGCCCGCCGAGCGCCTCGAGGGCGCGTTGCGGCGCCTGCGCGAGAACCTCGCGCAGACGACGATCGCCACGCTCGGCCTCGTCTCGGGCGACCGCTCGGCGATCGAACGCGCGGCTTAGCCGAGCGCTCCGCGCACGGCCGCGTTGCGCAAGTCGAGATTGTCAAAGCGAAGCGTTTGCGCAACTCTGGCGGCCGATTCCTCGGCCGTCGGGAGAATGTCGGCCAAGGCGTTCTTTCGCTCGAGCTTGCAGGGAAGGCGGCGCGTCCCGGGTCTCCCGGCGAGGGGGGACGTCCATTCGTTCGATGATAGGAGTGCGGGGAAATGACGGAGCAAGACAAGCCGGTTTGGTTCATTACGGGGTGCTCGACTGGTTTTGGGCGCGAACTCGCGCGCTATACGCTCGATCGCGGCCACCGGGTCGTCGTCACCGCGCGAAGGCCCGCCGAGATCGCGGATCTCGCCGTCGGCCATGAGGCGCGCGCGCTGGCGTTGCAACTGGACGTGACCAAGCCCGAGGAGATCGCCGCCGCCGTCGCGGCCGCGCAAGCGAAGTTCGGGCGGATCGACGTGCTGGTGAACAATGCCGGAATTGGCTATTTCGGCGCCGTCGAGGAAAGCGACGACGGCGAAGTCCGCCGCATGTTCGAGATCAATTTCTGGGGGCTGGCCAATATGACGCGCGCGGTGTTGCCCGGCATGCGCGCGCGCCGGTCGGGCCATATCGTCAATATTTCCTCGATGGGCGGCGTTCGCGGCGCGCCGGCGGTCGGCTATTACAACGCCACCAAATTCGGCCTCGAAGGGCTCTCCGAGGCGCTCGCGCAGGAAACGGCGCCGCTCGGGATCAAGGTTCTCATCGTCGAGCCGAGCGGCTTTCGCACCGATTGGGCCGGCCGGTCGGCCAATGAGACGCAGCATCCGATCGCCGATTACGCTTCGACCGCGGGCGCGAGACAGCGCCAGATACGGGGCTACAGCGGCAGTCAGCCGGGCGATCCCGCGCGCGCCGCCGCCGCCATCGTCAAGGCGGTCGAGGCGCCGGATGCGCCGCTGCGCCTGATGCTCGGCAAAGCCGCGCTCGCGGCGGGTCGGGCCAAGATCGAATCCCTGAAGCGGGATTTCGAATCCTGGGCCGAGATCAGCGAGGGGGCGGACTTTCCCGTCGCTTGAGCGCGGGCTGGGGCGCGGCAGAGTGCGGCCGAGTGGAGCGAAGCTAGGGAGAACTACGCGCTTGGCGCCCGACAGAGATGGTCGCATCGGCGGGGGAGACGACGTTCGCAACCGATTGCCGCGCGTCGCCGCTGCGCGTAGGCCTGCCCCTGCCTAACCATGCGGAATTCTTCGCCTCCGCGCGATAATGCTGCCGCAGTCCGTGCGTCGTCATGGCGAATCGGCCGCCCCTCGTCAGTATCCGGAGGCCGCGCGGTCGGGCGCGCCCGCAAAAGCGACCGGCCGGATTAATCTCTTAACAATCAATATCGAGCATCGTCGTCGATTACGTTACGTCTCGTTTGCGAGATCGTCTTGTATGATGAGCCGCGCCGCGTTCCTGCCCAACGTCGAAACCGAGCGCAACGCGAGGTTGCGGGCGAAGCTGGAGCGTTGGTTCACGGTTACGCCCGCGATGCTTCAGTCGATCGACGAGGCGGGCCGGTTGATTGCCGCGAGCGATGCTTGGCTGGCCAAGCTCGGCTACAAGCGCGAGGAAGTCATCGGAAGACCGTCGTCGGATTTTCTGACGCCGGAATCGCGCGAGCATGCGATCAAGAACGTATTGCCCGAATTCTTTCGGCGCGGCCACTGCGAGAACGTGGAATATCAGATGGCGGCGAAGGACGGGCGCGTGATCGACGTGCTGTTGTCCGCCGTTTTGGACGAAGATGTGACAGGTGACGGCCGCGCCTCGCTGGCCGTCGTCACGGACGTGACCGCGCTGAAGGTCGCCGAGCGGCGATTGGCGGAGAGCGAAGCGCGCTACAGAGGACTGGTCGAGGACCAGTCGGAATTGGTGTCGCTCGCCACCTGGGAAGGCAAGTTGCGCTACGTCAATCACGCTTATGCACGGCAATACGGGCAGCAGCCGGACGAAATGGCGGGGAAGAGTCTTTTCGACTTTGTCCCTAGGGAAGCTCACGCCGCCGTCGCCGAGCACCTGCGAAGGGTGTGCAGCGCCGATCAGGGCATCGAAGACGAAAACCAAGTGATTTTGCCGGACGGGCGAACGCGATGGATGTCATGGACGAATCGAGCGCTCAGAGACGGCGAAGGAAAGGTGACGGCGATTCATTCCGTCGGCCGCGACGTCGAGCAACGCGTCGCGGCGGAGCAGCGCCTCAAGGAGAGCGAGGCCCGCTACCGTCTTCTGGCCGAGCATAGCACCGACATGGTGCTCGAGCTCGACCTCGACCTCAAGCGCCGATATGTCTCTCCAGCCTGTCGCGAGATATTCGGTTACGAGCCGGAAGAAATGATCGGCGGCACCTCTGGCGCCATGGCGCATCCCGAGGACGCGGAACGCTTGGCGCAGGTCTTTCGATCCCTGCTCGACGGCAGCGTGGATCGCCACGCCGCCATCGCCCGCAGACGCCACCGTGATGGGCGCTGGATTTGGGTGGAGGCGCAATATAGGGCGCTCAAGGACCCCAGGACCGGCGCGCTCACCGGCATTATCGCTTCCGTAAGGGACATTTCGGCTCGAAAAGCGGTCGAGGATCAACTCGCGGAAGCCTACCAGCGCTTGGAGGCGCTGGCGCGGGAGGACGGTCTGACAGGCTTGGCCAACCGCCGAACCTTCGACGACGCCCTTTCGAGAGAATACAGGCGAGCGCTACGGGACAATAAGAGTCTCGGACTGATCATGATAGACGTCGATATGTTCAAGGCGTTCAACGATCGCTACGGCCATCCCGCCGGGGACGAATGCCTGAGGCGGATTAGCAAGACGCTCACGAATACGGTCTTCCGCCCGGGCGACCTGGCCGCCAGGTACGGAGGCGAAGAGTTCGCGGTGCTGTTGCCCGACACCGACGAATTCGGCGCGGCGATCATCGGCGAACGGATCCGACAGGCCGTCCTGCTCTTGGCGATCGAGCATGACGCCAGCCGACACCACATCATGACCGTCAGCGTCGGAGCCGCCTCGATCGGGCGAAAGGCGTTCGAAGGGGGGGCGGAATCCCTTTTGCAATACGCCGACCGGGCCCTTTATCGTGCGAAGGACGTCGGCCGGAACACGGTCGTCCGCGCCTCGAGCCTCCGCCCTCCCGGCGCGATGCCTTCAACCGCCGCATGACCGGGAAATCGGTGTGAAACCTTTGCGGGATCGCCGCATCGGCGCAGAAAGCCAATAGAAATCGCCGTCCACGCCATCGCTCGGAACCGCTCGTCCAAACCGCGGGAATCGGGCGTCGGCTGTTATCCCTGCAGCGCCCCGCGCAGCCGCCTGAAAAGGGCGAGAAGCCGCGGCGAGCGTTTGATCCAGCGCTTGGCGCTTTGTTTGGCCGTGAACGCGAGCGCCGCGACGCGGCCGAGCGGGGTGACGGCGAAGGCGCTGTCGAACAGCTCTTCCTCGGCCTCGCACGCGTCGTCCTTGTAGCGCGCCTCGCCGACGCCGAGATCGAAGGTCTTGAGGCCGCGCGCGATCGCCTCGCGCACCATTGCGTGGACGATGAGCTCGCCCGGACTGCTGCGCGCGATTTCGCGATCGCAATCGTAGGAGAGAAAAAGACCGCTGAGCCGGTCGCCCGCGCTCAAGGCGCCGAAGGTCGCGACGATCCGATCGGCGACGAAGAGCGCATGGAGCTCCAGGCGCGGCGCGCCTTCGGCGAGGCCGCAAAGGGCGAGGCGCCGCAGGAACGCGCGCGCCTCGGCGCTCTCGTAGGCGTCGGCGATCCCGAGCGCGCGCATGCGCGCGCGTCGCTGCGCGTCGAACGCGGCAAGGACGCGTTCGACTTCGCCCGCGTCGGCGGGGCGGCGATGGGCGAGGGGGCCCATCGCCTCGAGGCGCTTGGCCTTCTTGCGCAGTTTCTTTTGCGCGTCCTTGGAGGCGTGCGCGTCGCGCCAGATCGCGAAATCTCCCGGCAACGCGCTCTTGTAGGCGAAGCTCGGGCTCGGCTGGTTCGGCGCGCCGGCCATCGGATTGGGCGTTCCCTGCCAATCGCCCGGCTGGTTGACGAACAGGAACGCGTCGACGCGCGGCGCCGCGAGCCGCGCGACGGCGGCGAGCAGCGCCGCGATCTCGTCAGGCGGCCAGGCGACGCCCGGCCTGAACAGGCCCATGTTGAAATTGGAGTCCTTGCCGCCGAGGAAGGCGGCGAGCTGCAGCGGCCCATACGAAAACCGCCCGAGCGGCAGCAGCGCGGCGACCTTGCCCGCTTCGTCGCGCGCGACGACGATCAGCGGCGCGACGCGCCGGGCGGCGCCGACGGTCTCCAACCAGATACGGGCGAATTCGAAATCCTGATACGGGCTCGCCGACGCGAGGGCGGCAATTTCGGCCCAGGCCTCGCGCGCCGCCTCGATTCGGTCGATCGCCTCGACGAAGGCGAAAGCGCGCGCCGGGCCGGCGGCGGCGCGCGACGCCGGCGCGGCGCGTCTTGGCGGCGATGGGCTGGCGAGCGCGGTCGCGGGAGGCACGGCGGAGTCCAGGAACGGAGAGCGGCGAGCATAACGGCGAATGCGTCAACGATTTGTTTAAAGATCCCCCGCCTCGGGAGCGATCGCGAAAAACCTCGTCGGTAAACCCTTGGCAAGTTCCTGCGGCTAGATTGCGCGCGGGTGCGAGCCATGGCGCTAAAGAAATTCCTCATCGACGCCGGCTTCGCGGCCTTCCGCGCCAGCGGCCTGCACAAGGCGTTGGCGCCCGCGATGCGCGGGCAGGGCGTCATCCTGACGTTTCACCGCGTGCGCCCGTGGGAACCGACGACGCCCGGCTTCGCGCCGAACCGTCTGCTCGAAATCACGCCGGAATTTCTCGACCAAGCGCTCGGCCTCACCCGCCGTCTCGGTTTCGAATTCGTCGCGCTCGCGGAAGCGCGGCGCAGGCTCGTCGAGGGCGGCGCGCGTTTCGCCGCGCTGACTTTCGACGACGGCTATCGCGACACGCGCGATTTCGCGCTGCCCGTGCTCGAGCGACACGGCGCGCCGTTCACCGTTTTCTTCGCGCCCGGCTTCATCGAGCGCTCCGCGCGCCTGTGGTGGCTGGAACTCGAGGAATCGCTGCGCCGGCTCGATGAAGCCTCGATCGATCAGGCCGGCCTCGCCCTGCGCCTTCCCGTCCGCTCTCCCGCCGAAAAGACCGCCGCTTTCGAGAAAATCTACTGGGCGCTGCGCGCGCGCTCGGAGGTCGATCTTCTCGATGTGGTCGGCGCGCTGGCGCGCAGGGCCGGCGTGAGCAGCGCCGCGATCGCGGACGCGCTGTTCATGGACTGGGACGAGGTCGCCGCGTTCGCCCGCCATCCGCTCGTCACGGCGGGCGCCCACTCCATGACCCACCGCATGCTCGCCAAATGGCCGGAGGCGGCGGCGCGCGAGGAGATGGCGGGCTCGAGGGCGGCGCTGGAGGCGAAGCTCGGGCTCGACGTCAACGCCTTCGCCTATCCCGTCGGCGACGCGACCAGCGCGGGTCCACGCGAATTCGAGCTGGCGCGTCAGGTCGGTTTCACCATGGCGGTGACGACGCGTCCGGGCATGCTTTTTCCCGAGCACGCGCGCCATCTGACCGCGCTGCCGCGCGTTTCCGTCAACGGCCTCTGGCAGGATGCGGGCGCGTTGGAGGCGCTGCTCTCCGGCGCGCCCTTCATGCTGTGGAATCGCGGTCGGCGGCTGAATGTCGGCTAGGCGCCGAGGGCGCCGGGGCGCGATCGCGCGAAGCCGAACCGGTCGAGAGCCTCTCGTTCGGCCGGCCGGCGCTTCGTCCAGACCGTAAATCGCTCGCGACCGCCGCACGCCCAAAGAAGGATTCCTCATGAAGCCCCTGGTCGTAATCTCGTTGCTCTTCCTCGGCGCGGCCGTCTCGTCCGCCCCGATCGGCGCTCCCGCCTTCGCTCAGGCCCGGCAGTCCTGGGACGGGACATGGGCCGGCGGCTGGAGCGACAAATCGGGCGCGCAGATCATTTTCGTCGGCGACGAATTCATCGGGATTTACTGGCGTGACGATTACATCGGGGACGCCAAGGGCGCGGTCTCGCGCGACGGCGCGGCGGCGACGATCAAATGGTCGCGCGGTGAAGCCGTCTTGACCCGCGAGGGCGCGACGAGCGCCCGCGTGACGGTGCGCGAGGGAGGCCACCCCGCGGTTTCGTTCGCGTTGAAGAAGGATTGAGCGGGCCGGGCGCTCAATTCAGCGCCGATCACATCTGCGGCTGGACGGCGCCGAAAAAGAGCCATGCGCACAAAGCGAAGTCGGCCACCAGGAATCCCGCGTAGAGACTCAGGCGCGCGGCCCAGTGGCGGATGCCCAGCGCCGACCACAGCGCCCAGGCGGCGAGCAGCGGCAGGCCGACGACGATCAGGAAGGCAGTTCCCCAAAACGTCGCGATTTCGCTGACGTGGTGCGTCCGCAGGGCAGGGGCCTCGCCCGCGGCCGCCAGACCCCAGAAGAACACCGCGGCGCCGACGAAGAGACAGGCGGGCCAGGCTCGACGCCAGCAGGATCGGAGCGACGACACAGGATCGGACGACATCGACTAAGGGCGCCAGATCGCGGCGTTCGAGTCAACCCGCCCAGGCGCGGCGCGGCGGCTTGAATGGCGGCGAAGTCCGCCGGGGCGCTCTATGGCGCCTCGGCGAAGGCGACCTTGATCGAGTTCTTTGCCGCGTCGCTCAACTGGATCAGCACGAGGTCGCCGGGCGCGAGCCGGAAGCGCACGCTTTTGCGCACGCCCGCGCAACCCTTCGCGTCCGTGGAAGACGTGGATTTCAGACGCGCGCCATTTTCGAACACTTCGATCCACGCCTCGTCCGACAGCGTCACCTGATAAGTCGCCGGCCTCGGCACGCCGAAGAACGTCACCTCGCCGCTGTAGCTGTCCGCTCTGGGCGCGCGTTCGGGCGCCAAGAAAAATCGAACCGTCTTCGTCGGCAAAAGGGACAGTTCGACGGCGCGATCGATTCTGGAAAGCCGCGCGCCCGAAGCGCGACGCGCCAATTTTGCGTCGCCGAACCACGCGCGCTCTCTTTCGATTGGCCAGGCGAAAGAATCGCAAGCCGAGGCGCCGGGGTCCGCGGAATCGCCATCGCGCGGCGCGGCGTCGCCGGCCGCGGCGAAATCGAGCGAGGCGAAGCCGACGGCGGCGGCGAGAGCGGCGGCGAGGAATCCTTTGCGCATGAGCTTCGCTCGCTTGCCTCGCGACGGTCAGTAAGCGGCGGGCGCCGGCGGCGCGCAGCCATATCCGACAGTCTCGCCCGCTGATTGAGCGCCATGCGGGCAGGGACTCGCCTGCGGCGCCGTGGGTCCGCGGTTCATCTTACTCCCCGCGATTTCCAGACAACCTCCGAGCGGCGCCGAGAGCGCGACCATCAAGACGCCGCATCGCAGAAACTTGTTCAGCATCGCCAGTCTCCGCTTTCGCCCGAATCGAGCGAGCTCAGCGACGGAGAGAGAGGCCACCGGCGCGCTCCCAATTCCGGGAGGACAATATTACTCCTCCTGCGGCGGCGCCGAAACAGCGCTGCGAAAAGGAATGCCCGGGGAGACGAGGCGTTCTTCCGCTCCCCTCCCAAAGGCCGGACGAACGACTGTCGATCACATGCACATCAATGGATTGATGAGCAGCCAGTATGGATCGCAATAGTAGCCGCCGTAATATCCGCCGTATCCACCATATCCGCCGTATCCGCCGTAGCCTCTGGCGTAACCGCGCCCCGCGAAGCCGCGGCCAAAGCGGCCGCCGAAGCCGCGCCCGGCGAAGCCGTGACCAAAGCCGCCGAAGCCGCGCCCGCCGAAGCCGTGACCAAAGCCGCCGCCGCCATGGAACATGTGAGCGGACGCCGGCGCGGCGCCGCCGATTGTCCCGACAGCCAGCGCCGTAGCGGTGAGAACGCCGGCGAGCGTAGTCTTGATCGATGCACGCATGACCATCTCCTCGAGAAAGCGGCGCCCGTGAAGGGCGCCCATAAAGCATCCCCGCATCCGTCAAGGACGTAACAAGCGTTGCGACTGGCGAAAAGGAGTACTGGTCAAAGTAAAGCAGATTTTAGATTCTATATTTTTCTTTATAAAAGCCATCTTGGTCGGAGAGTATTGTCGCGGCGGACGGGCGTCATCCCAAGTGCGGTGGCGCGCACGCTGTCGCATTGGCGAAAAGTCGGCGGGATCGAGTGGAAAATTCGCAGCGAAGCGAATCGACGATTTTCCTCGTTCTCCCCGCAAGCGAGCGAAGGCAAAGGGCCCATTCCCCCTAGACGATCATCGTTCGTCGCCCGGCGGCCGTGCGGTTCTGCCAGCCGTGGCGCACGAGTTCGGGGTCGTCGTGTTCTTCCACCGGCCAGCCGAGGCAGAGATAGGCGATCAGCTTGTATTCCGCGGGCGTCCCCAGATCGCGCGCCGCCGCGGCGGGATCGAGGATCGAAATCCAGCCGAGCCCCAGGCCGGCGGCGCGCGCGGCGAGCCACAACGACGCGATCATGCCGACGACGGAGTAATCCAGCATTTCCGGCATGGTGCGCATTCCGAGCCCATGGCCTTGCGTCGTCGAGCGATCGCAGAAGACCGCCAGTTGCACCGGCGCCGCATCGAGGCCGGCCAGTTTCAGCCGGGCGTAGAGCGCGGCGCGCTCGCCGCATTGCGCCGCCAGCGCGTCGGCGTTGCAGCGTTCGAAATTGGCGCGGATCGCGGCGCGCTTTTGCGGACTTTCGACGCTGACGATGCGCCAGGGCTGGCTGTTGCCGACCGAGGGCGCGAGCTGCGCGAGATCGAGCAATTCGTCGATCAGGGCCTGGGCAACCGGATCGGGGCGGAAGCGCCTGACGTCGCGCCGCCACGCCAGCAGCAACGCCAATTTGTCGCGAAAGGCGGCGTCGAAGGCGGGCGGCTCGCGAGTCATGACGGCGCGCGCATCAAGCGAATCCCCGGTGAGAAGTCACGCGCGCCTGTCGGGCCGCTCCATCCACTTGATGAGCGGCATCAACGGCAAGGTCCAGGCGAGGCCCAGCACGATATAGCCGAGCGTCCGCAGCAGGGCCGGCGCCTCTTGCAGCGGACGCGACTGGGCGAGCGCCATCGCGATCATCGCGTAGAAGCCGACGAAGGCGATCATGGCGATTCCGCCGACGAGTTTGCGGATGCGCGCGGACATGGCGGACCCTCACGAGAACTCTCGCCGCAAGCGATTTGCGGCGCGAAGCGCGACCGCTTATGTCTTGGCGCGCGCAGCGATGCAAGCCGGGAAACGGGCGAGTCGGGAAACGGGCGAGTCGGGAAACGAGAATGCCGCAGCAGGGCGCTCTGGCGACGAGCCGAGGAGAGACGGGCGGGCAAGCCGGCGCTTCGCGCGCCGTGCGCGCGTGGCTCGTCGCGGTCGCGGCGTTGGTCTTCGCGATGGTGATGGTCGGCGGGGCGACGCGGCTCACCGAATCCGGTCTGTCGATCACGCAATGGCGGCCCCTGACCGGCGTGATTCCGCCGCTCAGCCAAGCCGACTGGGCCGAGGAATTCCAGCGCTATAAGCAAATCCCGCAATATTCCGCGCTCAACGCGGACATGACTCTCGAAGGTTTCAAGACCATCTATTTCTGGGAATGGAGCCATCGCCTGCTCGCCCGCCTGATCGGCGCGGCCTTCGTTCTGCCCGCCCTGTGGTTCTGGCGCCGTGGCCGCTTCAGGGGCCCGCTCGGGCGCCAGATCGCCGTCGCGACCGGCCTGCTGGCGCTGGAGCCGATCGTCGGCTGGTGGATGGTCAGCTCCGGGCTCGCCGAGCGCACGGAAGTCGCGCAGGATCGCCTCGCGCTGCATCTCCTCATCGCCGCCGCCACCTTCGGCGCGCTGATTTACGCCGCCGTCGGCCTAGCCAAGCGCCCGCGCGAGAGCGCCGGCGCGGGGTTCGTCGCGGCGGCGGGCGCCCTCGTCGCGCTGATCTTCTGCCAGCTCGGCCTTGGCGCGCTGGTCGCCGGCCTTCGCGCCGGCCTGATCGACAACACTTGGCCGCTGATGGACGGCAAGCTGATCCCCGCCGGCCTGTTCGGCCTCACGCCCTGGCCGCGCTCGATCGTCGACGACGTGACGACCGTGCAATTCGATCATCGCCTGGTCGCCTACGCCGTGGTCGCGGCGGCGCTGGCGCACGCGTTCGCCGCGCGGCGGCGCGCGCCCCGCACGTCGCTCGCCCGCCGCGCCGGCGTGCTCGCCGCGCTGGCGATTCTGCAGGCGGCGGTCGGGATCGCCACGCTGATCCTGGTCGCGCCGATCGAATTCGCGCTCGCCCATCAGGCGGTGGCGCTGCTGCTGTTCGGCATGGCGGTCGCGCACTGGCGCGTGACGGGAATGGAGCGGGCGGGGGAGACGGCGCGATGACGGCGGCCGCGCCCGACCCGCGTCGCGGACCCGCGCGCCGCGCGTCATGAGGATCGCCGCTTGGCGCCGGTTGCTCGCCGCCGCGTCGCGCCTGCGAGCCGTCGTCCGCTCCAATGAACTGTCGCTGGTCGTCGTCGCGGTCGTCGTCGGCGCCTTGGCGGGCTTCTGCGTGACGGCGATGACCTGGATCGCCGAAAGCGCGCATGTCGCGATCTACGGCATCCCTTTCGATGTGCGACTGAGCGCGGCGGCGCGGATTCGCCCTCTCGCGGCGTTCCTCGCGCTCCCGCTTGGCGGCCTCGCCCTCGGGCTGATCGAGCGCTGGCGACGCGCCAGGAAGCGGGCGCCGGCGGTCGATCCGATCGAAGCCAACGCCTTGCGCGGCGGCCGCATGGCGATGGGCGAAAGCGCGCTTGTCAGCGCGCAGACGGTGATTTCCAATGGTTGCGGCGCGTCGGTCGGGCTCGAAGCGGGCTATGCGCAGATCGGAGCCGCCATCGCTTCGCGCATCGGCCTGGCGTTGCAGCTGCGCCGCCAGGACTTGCGCATCCTGGTGGGCTGCGGCGCCGGCGGGGCGATCGCGGCGGCGTTCGGCGCGCCGCTCACCGGCGCTTTCTACGCGTCGGAACTAATCATCGGCGCTTATTCGCTCGCCAACGCCGGCCCGATTTTCGCCGCCGCGCTCGCTGCGACCTTGATCGTCAAGGCGCTGGGCGGCGCGCCCTATGTCGTCGTCGCGCCGCGAGTCGCGCCGCTGGCCGTCGGTCATCACCTCGCCCTGATCGGGTTGGGCCTCCTGTCGGCGGCCCTCGGCGTCGGCGCGATGCGCGCCGCCGCCGTGCTCGAACGCGCCTTCGAGGTCTCCCGTACGCCGATTTGGGCGCGCCCCGTCCTCGGCGGCCTGCTGGTCGGCGCGATGGCGCTCTATACGCCGCAAGTGCTCGGCGCCGGACACGGCGCGCTGGGGCTCGACTTTCCCGCGGCGCTTTCGGCCGCGACCCTCATCGCGCTCATCGGCCTCAAGCTGACCGCGAGCCTGGTCTCGCTCGCCTCGGGCTTTCGCGGCGGCTTGTTTTTCGCCTCGCTGTTCGTCGGCGCGCTGCTCGGCAAGCTTTACGCGCTCGGCGTCAACGCCGCGCTGCCGGCGCTCGGGCTCGATCCGACCGCCTGCATCCTGGCCGGCATGGGAACGCTGGGCGTCGCGATCGTCGGCGGACCGCTGACGATGACGTTCCTCGTGTTGGAGAGCACCGGCGACCTCGGCGTGGCGGGCGGCGTGCTGGCGGCCTGCATCGCGACGAGCCTCGCCGTGCGCGCGACCTTCGGCTATTCCTTCACCACTTGGCGCCTGCATCTGCGCGGCGAGTCGATCCGCGGCGCCCAGGACGTCGGCTGGCTGCGCGATCTGACCGTCGCGCGCCTGATGGTCCGCGCCCCGCCGACGACGCTGGCGCAGGCGACGATTCGCGCCTTTCGCGCCGCCCATCCGCTCGGCAGCGCGCATGCGGTCGTCGCCGTCGACGAAGCGGGACGCTACCGGGGGCTGGTTCTCGTGCCCGAGGCGCACGCCGTTCCCCTTGGAGACGACGAGGACGGCGGTCCGATCTCGGCCGTCGCGCGCCTGCCGCAGACGACCCTGCATCCCGACATCGACGCGCGCTCGGCATTGGGGATTTTCGACGCCGCGCAGACGGACACGCTCGCCGTCACCGACCGCGCAACCGGCGCCGTCGTCGGCACGCTCAGCGAGGCCTACGCCGCGCGCCGCTACGCCCAGGAAACGAGCCTAGCGGCGAGGGGCGTGCTCGGCGGGGGATAGGCGAGGGGCGGGGTCGGCGCCGCCTCGCGCCCTCTCACGCCAGCGCCTGATCCAGGTCCGCGATCAAGTCGGCGACGTCCTCCAGCCCGATCGACAGCCGCACCACGTCCGGCCCGGCGCCGGCGGCGATTCTTTGCGCGTCGGCGAGCTGGCGGTGCGTGGTCGAGGCGGGGTGGATGACGAGCGAGCGGGTATCGCCGATATTGGCGACATGGGAGAACAATTGCAGCTTCCTGACCAGGGCGACGCCCGCCTCGTAGCCGCCCTTGACGCCAAAGGTGAAGACGCCGCCGGCCCCCTTCGGGCAATAGCGCCGCGCCAGCTCGTGGTAGCGATTGCCGGGAAGTCCGGCGTAGGAGACCCAACCCACCTTGTCGTGTCCGGCCAAATGCCTGGCCACGACCAGCGCGTTGTCGCAATGGCGCTGCATGCGCAGCGACAGCGTTTCGATTCCGGTGAGGATCAGAAAGGAATTGAACGGCGAGATCGCCGGACCGAGATCGCGCAGGCCGAGCACGCGGCAGGCGATCGCGAAAGCGAAATTGCCGAAGGTCTCGGCGAGCGTGATGCCATTGTATTCGGGCCGGGGCGCCGACAACATGGGATAACGCGCGTCGCCCATCCATTCGAACGAGCCGCCGTCAACGATCACGCCGCCCATCGAATTGCCGTGGCCGCAAAGATATTTCGTCGCGGAGTGAACGACGATGTCGGCGCCGTGATCGAGCGGGCGGATGAGATAGGGCGTCGCCAGCGTGTTGTCGACGATCAGCGGGATCCTGGCCGCTTTGGCGATGGCGGCGACGCCTTCGATGTCGGTGACGACGCCGCCGGGATTGGCGATCGACTCGATGAAGATCGCCTTGGTCTTTTCGTTCACGCCGGCGCGCACGGCGTCGAGATCGTCGGGATCGGCCCATTTCACCTGCCAGCCGAAGTTCTTGAAGGCGTGGTTGAACTGGTTGATCGAGCCGCCGTAAAGCTTTGTCGAGGCGACGAATTCGTCGCCTGGCCGCATCAGCGTGTGGAAGACGATCGCCTGGGCGGCGTGGCCCGAGGCCACCGCGAGCGCGGCCGGAGCGCCCTCGAGCGCGGCGACCCGTTCCTCGAGCGCCGCGGTCGTGGGATTGGTGATGCGCGTATAGATATTGCCGAACGCCTGCAGGCCGAACAGCGAGGCCGCGTGGTCGACGTCGTCGAAGACGAAGGCGGTCGTCTGGTAGATCGGGGTGATGCGCGCGCCGGTCGTCGGATCGGGCCTCGCGCCGGCGTGGATCGACAGCGTGGAAAAGCCGGGCTCGTCGTTCGTCATGGTTCCCCCCGTTTGGCGTCGGCGGCCCCATGTTGGCAAATTAACCCGTCAAGGGAAAGCCGGCTGCGTCGATGTGTTCGCTCGGTCGGCGCGTTTGCTTGTTGACGGCGCCGGGTCCCCGACGCACCATTCGTTCATGTCGCGCCGTCAACAAAAATTCGAGATCACGCCCGACATTCTCCTGCGGGCCTATTCCATCGGCCTGTTCCCAATGGCCGAGAGCCGCGAGGCCGACAACCTGTTCTGGGTCGAACCCAAGGAGCGCGGCGTCTTCCCGCTCGATCGGCTCATCGTGTCGAAGAGCCTGGCCAAGACCGTACGTTCGGATCGCTTCGAAATACGGGCGAATCGCGACTTCGAGGCGGTGATCGCGGCCTGCGCCGAGCGCGACAAGACCTGGATCAACGCGGAAATCGTGCGCCTCTATTGCGAGCTGTTCGCGCGCGGCCACGCCCATTCGGTCGAGGCCTACGAGGACGCCAAGCTCGTGGGCGGGCTCTACGGCGTGAGCCTGGGCGGCGCCTTCTTCGGCGAGAGCATGTTCCACGTCGCGCGCGACGCTTCGAAGGTCGCGCTGGTCCATCTCGTCGCGCGCCTGCGCCTGGGCGGCTTTCGCCTGCTCGACGCGCAATTCGTCACGCCGCATCTGGCCGGGCTCGGCGCGGTGGAGATCTCGCGCGAGGAATACCGGAGCCGATTGACCCAGGCGCTCGACGCGCCGGCCGATTTCAACGCCTGGCCGGCGCGCGAGCCGATGGCCGGGGCGCAGGCCCTGGCGCTCGCGGCCCCGCGCCGCTGACGGCACGAAGATTGCTTCGCTTGGAATAAATCGTGAGGGCTTGAAAGAGGTTGCAGATGGGGGCCGGCGGCTCTTTCGACGAAATGGGCCTGGGCGGCGAAAGTGTGCGCCCGCTCTACCGGCAGATCGCGCGCTGGCTCGAGGAAACGCCGCCCGAGGTGCTCGCCTCGCGCCGGGCTCAGGCCGAATATATGTTTCGCCGCATCGGCATCACCTTCGGCGTCTACGGCGACAAGGACGCGGCGGAGCGGCTGATTCCGTTCGACATCGTGCCGCGCGTCATTTCGCGTGGCGAATGGACGCGTCTGGCGGCGGGGCTCACGCAGCGCGTCAACGCCCTCAACATGTTTCTCAGGGATGTCTACGGACCCCGCGCGATCCTGAGGGAAAACATCGTTCCCGAGGAACTGATCCTGCGCAATCCCTATTATCGGCCGGAAATGATCGGGCATCGCGCGCCGCACGACATCTGGGTGCATATCGCCGGCATCGACATCGTGCGCGTCGACGAGAACGCGTTCTATGTGCTCGAGGACAACGCGCGCACGCCGTCCGGCGTTTCCTATATGCTGGAAAATCGCGAAGTGACGATGCGCCTGATGCCGGACCTCTTCGCCCGCCACCGCGTCGCCCCGGTCGACGACTATCCCGACGAATTGCTCGCCTGCCTGCGCTCGGTGACGCCGCGCCCGAGCGCGAGCGACGCCTCCATCGTGCTGCTGACGCCGGGCCCGTTCAATTCGGCCTATTACGAGCACTCGTTCCTCGCCGACAAGCTCGGGGTCGAACTGGTCGAGGGGCGGGACCTGTTCGTCGACGAAGAGGTCGTCTTCATGCGCACGACGCTCGGGCCGAAACGCGTCGACGTGATCTACCGCCGGGTCGACGACGAATTCCTCGATCCGCTCGTGTTCAATCCGGAATCGCTTCTCGGCGTGCCCGGGCTGCTGGGCGCCTATCTCGCAGGCAATGTGACTATTGCGAATGCAGTGGGGACCGGCGTCGCCGACGACAAGGCGATCTACAGCTACGTTCCCGAGCTGATCCGCTTCTATCTCTCCGAGGAGCCTTTGTTGCAAAACGTGCCGACCTATCGCTGCCGCGAGCCGCAAATGCTGAATTTCGTGCTCGAGCGGCTCGATCAGCTCGTGGTCAAGGAAGTCAACGGCTCGGGCGGCTACGGCATGCTGGTCGGCCCGCACGCGAGCGCCGCGCAGCGCGAATTCTTCGCCGCCAAGCTGAAGGCCGATCCGGCCAATTACATCGCCCAGCCGACGCTCGCCCTGTCGACCTGCCCGGCGTCTTTCGACAGCGGGATTTCGCCGCGCCATGTCGATCTCCGGCCGTTCGTGCTCTCCGGCGCCAACGGCGTCAGGATCGTGCCCGGCGGCCTCACGCGCGTCGCGCTGACCCAGGGCTCGCTGGTCGTCAACTCCAGCCAGGGCGGCGGCACCAAGGACACCTGGGTCGTCGACGACGACGCGACGCCCGGGGAGGGCTGAGCCATGCTCGCTCGCACGGCGGACAACCTGTTCTGGCTCGCGCGGTCGATGGAGCGCGCCGACTTCATCGCGCGCATGATCGAAGCGACGCTGCGCCTGGAATATCTGCCCAGGAGCGGCGTCGACGACCCGGCGGCGGAATGGGCGGGCGCGCTCAACGCGGTCGGCGTCGACGAGGCGTTCCACGCCACGCGCGGCGAAATCGACGAGGCGAGCGCGATCGACTTTCTCACCTTCGATCGCGCCAATCCGTCCTCGATCTGCAATTGCCTGGAAAACGCGCGCGCCAACGGCCGCGCGGTGCGCACCGCCCTGACCGTCGAGACCTGGACGGCGATCAACGACGCCTGGCTCGAACTCAAGCGTTTCGAGGCGACGCGGCGCGCGGGCAGGGATTTGGACCGCGAGGCGCTGGCGCGCTTCCTCGACTACGTCAAGAAAGCCTCGCTCGATTTCGACGGCGCCTGCTATCGAACGATGCTGCGCAACGACGGCTACTGGTTCAATCGGCTGGGGATCTTCGTCGAACGCGCCGACAATACGGCGCGCCTGCTCGACGTGAAATACCATCTGCTGCTGCCGTCGAACGAAAAGGTCGGCGGCTCGCTCGACTATTTCCAGTGGGTGGCGATCCTGCGCGCCGTGTCGGCCGCGACCGCCTATCATTGGGTCTATCGCGATCGGGTCAAGCCGTGGCTGATCGCCGATCTCTTGATCCTGAAATCGGCGATGCCGCGCTCGCTGATCTTCTGCTACGAAAGCATCGACCTCGCGCTCGATTCGCTGGCGCGCGCGGACGGCCGCAGCGGCGCCGCGCAGCGTCAGGCGCGCGCCATGCTCGCCACGCTCGAACGCGCGAGCATGAGCGAGATCTTCCAGGACGGCCTGCACGAGTTCATCACGACTTTCATCGAGGACAACGCGCGGCTCGCCGCGACGATTTCCGAGCAGTATCTCTTCGTCTGACGTCCCTTAAGCGCCCAGCGCGAACCGAAAGCGAAGCGCGCATGCGAATCAAGATCTCTCACCAAACGACCTACGCCTATGCGCCGGCGGCCCGCTCCGTCATCCAGAACCTCAGACTGACGCCGCGCAGTTTCGAGTCGCAATACGTGCTGCGCTGGCGCGTCGGCGTCGACGTCGACGGCTCGCTGCGCCAGAGCGAGGATTCGCTCGGCAACATCGTGCACGCCTTTTCCTATCAGGGCGCGATCGAGCGCTTCACCGTCTCCGCCGTCGGCGAAGTCGCGACCAGCGACGCGGTCGGCGTCGTGCGCGGCGCGGTCGAGCCCTTGCCGGCGCAAATGTTCCTGCGCGCGAGCCCGCTGGCCCAGGCCAACGGCGTGCTGCGCGAATTCGCCCTCGACGCGATCGGGACCGCGGCCGATCCCCTCGAGCGGCTGCACCGCCTCATGGACGCGATCCACGGCGCGATGACGTTCGATCCGGAGGCGATGGAGGGGAAGGGCGCCGCCGCCGAGACTTTCGCCTTGCGGCGCGGCGGCGCCCAAGATTTCGCGCATGTGTTCATCGCCTGCGCGCGCTGGCTCGGCGTCCCCGCGCGGTTCGTCAGCGGCTATCTCGCGCCGCGCGACGCGCCGCCGCTGCAGGGCCTGTTCGCCTGGGCCGAGGCGGAGGCGCCGGTGCTTGGTTGGGTCGCCTTCGATCCCGTCCACAATCAATGCGCCGACGACCGCTATGTCCGCGTCGCCGTCGGCTTCGACGGGCAAGGCGCCGCGCCGTTCCGGGTCGCCCAATCCGGCGGCGGCGGCGAGACGGTCGACGCCGCGGTCATGATCGAACAAGCCGCCGGGCAAAGCCAGAATTGAGGGGGCGGCGCTTTATTCAAGACGACGTCGTCCGACATCGTCCAAGATGCGCCGCATGTCCATTTTAGCCGATAGCCGGCTAGTCGGCGCCATCGCGGCAATGCGCCGCAATGTCCAAGTCATTGCGCTTCGACTGCGAATATGCAGGATGCAACACAGTCAGCGCGATAAGGGCGTTCAAAAGATCGAAGCGGGCGCCGTACCGGGCTTGAATCTGGGGGAGGCGAACCGTGACGCTGCAAGCGAAGGTGATGTGGGCCGGCATAGCCGTGCTCGGGGCGATTTCTTTTGCGATTGTGGCGCTGACTCGCGGGGAACCGGTGAACGCCGCCTGGCTGGTCGTCGCATCGGTCTGCATCTATGTCATCGCCTATCGCTTTTATGGTCTCTTCGTCGCCCACAAAGCGCTCAGCGTCGATGCGACACGGCAGACGCCGGCCTACCGGCGCAACGACGGCCTCGATTACGTCCCGACCAATCGTTACGTGCTGTTCGGCCACCATTTCGCGGCCATCGCCGGCGCCGGGCCGCTGGTCGGTCCGGTTCTGGCGGCGCAGATGGGCTATCTTCCGGGCACGCTTTGGATTCTCGCTGGCGTCGTGTTCGCCGGCGCGGTGCAGGACATGACCGTGCTGTTCCTGTCCACCCGACGCGACGGCCGCTCGCTCGGCGACATGGTCCGCACCGAGATGGGCCCGATCGCGGGAAGCATCGCCGGCTTCGGCGTGCTGTTGATTTGCGTCATCATCCTGGCCGTGCTCGCCCTAGTCGTGGTGAAGGCCTTGACGGGAAGCCCGTGGGGCACGTTCACGGTGTTCTGCACGATTCCGATCGCGCTGATCATGGGCGTCTATAGTCGTTTTATCCGGCCTGGGCGCATCGCGGAGATGTCCGTCATTGGCGCAGTCCTGCTGGTGCTGGCGCTGGTCTTTGGTCGCACCGTGTCAGAGAATCCGACGCTGGCGCCCTATTTCGATCTCTCCGGCACGACGCTGGCGCTGATCATCATCGGCTACGGCTTCGTCGCCTCGGTGCTGCCGGTGTGGCTCTTGCTTGCGCCGAGGGACTATCTGTCGACTTTCCTCAAGATCGGCACGATCATGCTGCTGGCGATCGGCATCATTATCGTTCATCCCGATCTGCAAATGCCGGCGGTGACGCGGTTTATCGACGGCAGCGGCCCCGTCTGGGCCGGCGGCCTGTTTCCGTTCTTGTTCATCACCATCGCGTGCGGCTCGGTGTCAGGCTGGCACTCGCTCATTGCATCGGGCACCACGCCGAAAATGATCGAGAACGAGAGGCAGATTCCCTTCATCGGCTATGGCGCCATGTTGATGGAATCGTTCGTCGCCATCATGGCGATGATCGGCGCCACAGTCCTGCATCCCGGAATCTACTTCGCGATGAACAGTTCGGCGGGGCTCATCGGGACCACCGCCGAACAAGCGGCGCAGGTGATCTCGTCTTGGGGCTTCGTCGTGACGCCCGACATTCTGACCCAGATTGCGCATGACGTCGGCGAGACCAGCATCCTGTCGCGCAGCGGCGGCGCGCCCACGCTGGCGGTCGGCATGGCGAGCATCCTGTCGAGTTTCCTGGGCGGACGCGCGCTGATGGGCCTCTGGTATCATTTCATCATTTTGTTCGAGGCGTTATTCATCCTGACCACGGTCGACGCCGGCACGCGTGTCCTGCGGTTCATGATCCAAGATTTCGTCGGCGCCGTCGTCCCGGCCTTCAAGGAAACAAAGTCCTGGACCAACAATGTCATCGGCTCCGGGCTGGCGTGCGTGCTGTGGGGCTATATCTTGTATCAAGGCGTCATCGATCCCTATGGCGGCATTTGGACGCTATGGCCGCTGTTCGGCGCCGCCAACCAAATGCTCGCCGCCATCGCGCTGACGTTGTGCACCGTCGTCTTGTTCAAGATGAAACGCGAGCGCTACGCTTGGGTCACCATGGCGCCGGCCGCGTGGCTGGTCGTGACCACGGTCACCGCGGGATTGGAAAAGGTTTTCAGCCCCGACCCCGCCGTCGGGTTTGTGAGCCATGCTTGGCGGTTCTCCCAGGCGTTGTCGGCCGGTCAGGTCTTGGCGCCGGCGAAGACGATGGAGACGATGAGCCGGGTCATCTTCAACGACTATGTGGACGCGACCCTGTCGGCTCTGTTTGTCGGCGTCGTCCTGGCGACCTTGATCTACGCAGTGATCGACGTCCGCAAGGCGCTGGGCAATTCCAAGAGCACCGCGGTCGAAGTCGGCGGCGCAGCAATCGCGGGAGGCAACGTTGGCTGAAACGACCAGGATCGGGTTCGTGTGCGAGATGGTGGTCAAGACCGCCCGCCTGATGGTCGGCGTCCCGGACTATGAGACCTATGTGACGCATCGTCAGGTCAATCACCCGAACCAGCCGATCATGACCTACACGGAATTCTTCCGCGAACGTCAGGAGGCGCGCTACGCGGTCGCCAAGGGGCGGTTCCGCGGCTGCTGCTGAGAGGGGGCGCGCCGGGCTTACGGCGTTGGCGTCGCGGCGTTGCGTCGACAGGCCCGATTCGCCAAAACGCTCACGCCGCGGCCAGGATCGAACGGGCCGTCGGGCAAAGCCGGAATGGAGGGCGCTCGGTCGCGCTCGCGGAGCGAACGCGGAACTTGTACGATCGCGTCCGCAGTCGCCCGCCGCGGCGACTGCGACAGCGCTTGGCAATAGAATCGCCGGGGGAATGACGTGGCGCCAAAACTCGAACAAATCGAATTGAAGGCTCATCGCCATCAGATCGTCGCCGACGTCAACAAGCTCGTCGAGAAATACCGCGCCATCTTCGATTGGGACGTTCCCGAAATCGATCAGGCCGCGGCCGACAGGCTGATCCTGCGCGAAATCGCCAAGGCCTTGAACGAAATCGAAAAGAAATTGTTGGCATAGGCGAGGCGCGGGCGCGGCCGTCGGCGCGGTCCGCTTCCCTGACGGGCCGTATTCGCAACGGCTTTACGCCTTCCCCGTCGCCACCGGACAATCCGCGCGCCCGCCCCATTCGGCCCACGAGCCGTCGTAGAGCCCGGCGACGCGCCCGCCCGCCTCCTCGACCGCTAGCGCAAGAATCGCCGCGCTGACGCCCGAGCCGCAGGTGGTGATGATCGGCTTGGCGAGATCGACGCCGTGATCGGCGAAGGCGCCGGCGAGCGCCGCGTCCGATTTCAAGTGCCCGTGCTCGACGATCTCGACGAACGGCAGGTTGAGGCTGCCGGGCATGTGGCCGCTGTGCAGGCCCGGACGCGGTTCGGGCGCGTGGCCCTCGAAACGATCGGCCGGGCGCGCGTCGACGACCTGGACCGCGCCGCTCGCCAGCGCCTTGCGCACGTCGTCGATCGAGGCGACGAAGCTGTGGTCGAGGCGAGGGGTGAAACGTCGCGGCTGCGGCCGCGCCTCGCCCTGCTCGAGGGGGCGGCCTTCGCGAATCCATTTGGGCAAGCCGCCGTCGAGAATTTTCACGTCGGCGACGCCAAAGGCGCGCAGCATCCACCACACGCGCGCGGCGGAGAACAGGCCGTGGGTGTCGTAGAGGACGAAACGCATGCCGTCGCCCAGGCCGAGCGCGCTCATCTCCTGCGCGAAGGTCAGCGCATCGGGCAGCATGTGCGGCAATGCGCTGGTTTTGTCGGCGATCACATCGATGTCGAAGTGCACCGCGCCGGGAACGTGCCCGAGGCGAAATTCCGCGGCGCCGTTGCGCCCCGTCGGCGGCAAGTGCCACGACGTGTCGATGATTCCAAGTCCGGGTTCGCCGAGATGCGCGGCGAGCCAATCGGTGGAAACGAAATTCTCATGAGACATGGCGAAGTTCCCGACCGCATAGGTCCAATCCTCGCTCTTTATCAGAGCCGTGGCGCGACGCTAGGCGCTTTGTCCACAAGCGCGATGCGCACGCGGCGGTTGATCCTGCCCTTCTTTTCGACGCCCGTGACCAGCGCCCGGCCGATTTCGCCGGTGCGCGCGACATGGGTGCCGCCGCAGGGCTGCAGATCGAGGCCGACGATCTCCACCAGCCGGACGCGGCCGGTCCCCATCGGCGGCTCGACCGACATGGTCTTGACCAGGCCCGGGTTGGCGGCGAGCTCGTCGTCGCTGATCCAGCGCGTCCGGATGTCGGCGTCCCTGGCGATGAGGTCGTTGAGGCGCCGCTCGATGTCGGCCTTGTCGAGAACGGCCTCGCCGGAATCGAAATCGAGCCGGCCTTCGCCGTCGCCGACTGAACCGCCGGTGACGGGATAGGGCAGCACGGCGGTCAGCAGGTGCAGCGCGCTATGGGCGCGCATGCGCGAATAGCGCAAGTCCCAGTCGAGCCGCGCCACGATTCTTTCGCCGGCGGCCGGGAGCGCGGCCCCCTCGGCGGGAACGTGCAGGATCGTCCGGCGGTCGGCATCGTAGACCGCATCGAGAATTTCGATCGACGAGCCGTCGGCGAGGAGGAACCGGCCGCGATCGCCCGACTGGCCGCCGCCGCGGGCGTAAAAGATCGTGGCGTCGAGGACGATTCCGCTGGGCCCGGCCGACAGCACGCGCGCCTCGACCTCGCGCCGATAGGGGTGTTCGCGAAACAGCGGTTCGGTCATGTCAGACAAAGACCTGCGGGACGCCGGCGCGGCGTTCGAGCCAGGAAGGGACGGGGAGATTCTTGGAGCGCAGAAAAGCCGGGTTGAACAGTTTCGAGGCGTAACGCGCGCCCGAGTCGCAGAGCAGCGTGACGATGGTGTGGCCGGGACCAAGCTCGCGCGCGAGCCGGATCGCGCCGGCGATGTTGATCCCCGAGGAGCCGCCGAGCAGCAGGCCTTCGCGCTCGACGAGATCGAAGACGATGCGCACCGCCTCCTCGTCGGGAATCCGGTAGGCGAGATCCACCGGAGCGCCCTCGAGATTGGCGGTGATGCGCCCCTGGCCGATGCCCTCGGTGATCGAGGCGCCCTCGCTCTCGAGGACGCCCTTGGTGTAATAGGCGTAGAGCGCCGCGCCATAGGGATCGGCGAGCGCGATTTTGATGCCGGGATCGCGTTCCTTGAGCGCCATGCCGACGCCCGCGAGGGTGCCGCCGGAGCCGACCGCGCTGACGAAGCCGTCGATGCGCCCCTGCGTATCGGCGTAAATCTCCGGTCCGGTGGTCTCGTAATGGCCGCGACGATTGGCGACATTGTCGAACTGGTTCGCCCACACCGCCCCGTTCGGCTCGGATTGTGCAAGGATATCAGCGAGTCGACCAGAATATTTGACGTAATTGTTCGGGTTGGAATAGGGAACCGCCGGCACTTCCACGAGTTCGGCGCCGACCAGGCGCAGCATGTCCTTCTTTTCCTGCGCCTGCGTGTCGGGAATCACGATTACGCTGCGAAATCCCAACGCCGAGGCGACCATCCCGATGCCGATGCCGGTATTGCCGGCGGTGCCCTCGACGACGATTCCGCCCGGGCGCAGCGCGCCGCGCGCGATCGCGTCGCGAATGATCGCGAGCGCGGCGCGGTCCTTGACCGAACCGCCAGGGTTCATGAACTCGGCCTTGCCCAGAATCGTGCAGCCGGTCGCGTCGGAGGCCGCCCTGAGCTTGATCAGCGGCGTATTGCCGATCGCTTCGACGACCGTGGGGCTGAAAGGCATCGGGACCTCTTTTTTCTCGACAGGCTAAGCGAAGCCGCGGCGCCGGACAAGAATGCCGGCGGCGGGCGGCGACCGCGGACGTTCATTTCTGCGCCCACGCGGCGGCGTCGTCGCAATTTATAGCTGTCTAAAATGATAAACTGAATGGAATGACAAGCGAAAACGTCGCATCGTCACGAGGAAACCTCAATTTTCCCGTCATTGCCGAATTTCTTCGCCCCGCGCGAACGGGCGGCCCAAGGTTTGGTTAAGGCGCGGCCCTTATGTCTGGAACCGGATTGGGCGCGCTCAACGGCGCGGCGGCGTCGGCTTAGCCGCGCCGCGAGGCCAACGCGAGATGGGCGCCAATGTTCTTCATCGCCTCGAAAGCGCTGTGGTTCGCCGCGGCGCCGATCACCCTGCTGATGGCCGGCGCGCTCATCGGCGCCTGGTTCGTTCCCAAGGGCGCGGGTTTTCCTCGCGCGTTGGCGCTCGGCTGTGCGGGCGCGCTGCTTTTCGTCAGCGTCGCGCCGGTCGGCGCGCTGCTGATGGAGCCGCTGGAGGACCGGTTTCCCCCGTCTCCTCAAGACATCCCCGCGCCCTATGGGATCATCGTCCTCGGCGGCGCCATCGACGACGAGGCGAGCGCGGCGCGCGGCCAGACCATTCTCGACGAAGGCGCCTCGCGCCTGACCGAGGCGGCGATCCTGGCGCGGCGCTTTCCGCAGGCGCGCCTCGTCTACACCGGCGGCAGCGCGTCGCTCTGGAGCTCGAATTCGACCGAGGCGCTGGAGGGGCGCAAGCTTCTCGTCGCCCTCGGCGTCGACCCCGCGCGGATCGCGATCGAGGACAAGTCGCGCAACACCGAGGAGAACGCCCGCTTCACCGCGGCGCTCGTCCATCCTCAGCGGGACGAGGCTTGGCTGCTGGTCACCTCCGCCTATCACATGCCGCGCGCGATGGGGCTGTTCGTCAAGGCGGGATTTTCCGTTCGCGCCTATCCCGTCGATTATCGCTCGCTGGGCGACGCGCGCGATTGGCGGATGAATCTCCATCCCGCGCGCGGCCTGCGCCTGTTCGATCTGGCCGTCCACGAATGGATCGGCCTCATCGCCTATCGCGCCAGCGGGCGAATCGACGATTGGTTTCCGGGACCGTGAAGGCGATCCGTCACTCGCTGTTCGGCGCGCCCAGGCGATAGACGCCGCGAAAATCGTGGGGATCGACGGGCTTGCCCTTGCGGTAAATGACGAGGCGCCCGGCGTCGGCGAGGCGCACCGCGGCCGCGCGCACGCCTTGCAAATGCCCGCGCCAGCCCATGTCTCCCTCGCCGCGCGCGGCCGCGTAGGCCTGGGCGGCGTCGGTCGGACAGATCGTGCGCCCGGCGCGCGCCTGCGCGGCGAGCGCGAGGATCACGCTTTCCAAGGTCGCGGGCGAATCGGGCGTTTCGGGGGGAGCGCTCATGCCGGCCTCATGGGGCGGGCGGCCGGCGCGGTCAAGGCGCATGGGCGGGCGGGGAGGGGGCGGCTCTATCTCGGTTTCGGCTCGCGGCTCGGGTCGGGCGAAGGAAGCGCCTCTCTCACGGCGCTCAGATACTCCGCCAAGGTCGCGTCGAGGCGCTCGTGCATGAAGGTCTGGAACGGGAGCAAATCCTCGGCGAGCGAGCCGCGTTCGAGAGCGTCAAGGTAGGTCGTGCGATCCTCTGGACGCACGGCGATCGGCGGATAGCCGCCGCGGATCAAAAGGAGGTTGGTCAGGAGCCGCGCTGTGCGCCCATTGCCGTCGCCGAAGGGATGAATGGCGGTCAGGCGGAAATGCGCGGCGAAGGCCGTTGCCGGGTCCTGCGCCGCGCCTGCCAGCCAGGCGCCGAATTCTTCCATGAGTTGTGGAATCTTGGCGGGGTTCGGAAAGACGACCGGCGAACCCGCGATGCGTCGCGGAAGCCGGCTGTAGACGCCTGCGATCTCTGGTTGGCTGCGGGCGACGATGCGACGATGCAATTCGCATACGACGCTCTCGCCGACGGGAGTCGTCGCGGCGGCGAGTTCGCGCATCCACCGCAGCGCGTCGTAATGATCGACGGCTTCGAGATGGTCGCGCAGCGACTTGCCGCCGACCGTGACGCCATGCTCGATGACTTCAGCCGTTTCGCGAAGCGTGAGCGTGTTTCCCTCGATCGCGTTCGAGGTATAGGTCAGTTCGACGTCATAGTGTTTCTGAAGCTGCGCCAGGGCGGGCGCGGACATCGGGCGCAAGCGGTCGAGCTGCGCCTTCTTGTCCTCGATACGGGCGATCAGACTCGTGAGCATCGGAGATGCGTACCACATTATCTATTGCACGTCATGCCAGAGTATAATCTGACAACGACCCGATAGCGGGTCCATTCGAATTTCGGCTTTCGACGCTTTGCGGATGTTCCCGATGGCGCCGAAATCAAGAATTCTGCACGCCGATTTCGATCTCGAAATATCAAGCAGTTGGCAGGTGCAATTTATAGGAGCGAATGTCGCCTCCCTACCCGTTGCATCAATTCGAACTGACCCACTGCCGAGCGCCGCCCTCCCTTGACACCGCCCCGGCGCGCGTCGATTGATCGCGAAGCGTCCGAGGAGGGGAGCGCGCCGTGCCGTTGAAGCTGATCGTCGCCAACAAGGCCTATTCGTCCTGGTCGCTCAGACCGTGGATTCTGCTCGCGCATTTCAAGATTCCGTTCGAGGAGGTCGTCATCCCGCTGGACCGGCCGGAAACGCGGGCGTTGATACTCGAACATTCGCCGACCGGCAAGGTCCCGGCCTTGCGCGACGGCCCGGTCACGGTCTGGGAATCGCTGGCGATCGCCGAATATATCGCCGAGATTTATCCGCAAAAGGCGATCTGGCCGCGCGGCAAGGCCGCGCGAGCCCATGCGCGCTCGCTCTCCAACGAAATGCACGCCGGTTTCCAGGCGCTGCGCCAGCACTGCCCGACCAACTTTCGCCGCCCGGTTCGCGCGATCGCCCTTACCGAAGCGGTCGAGGCGGATATGGCGCGCATCGAGGCCGCCTGGGCGCATGCGCGCAAGAATTTCGGCAGGTCCGGGCCCTTCCTGTTCGGCCGCTTCAGCGCCGCCGACGCGATGTTCGCCCCGGTCGTCAACCGCTTCCACATCTACGACGTCCCCGTGTCGCGCGAGACGCGCGAATACATGGACGCGATGATGGCGCTGCCGGCCTGGAGAGCCTGGACCGCCGACGCCGAGGCCGAACCATGGCGCATCGAAAAATACGAGGCGATCTAGCGGCGCGGCTGCGAGCGATTTTCGCCGCGCCGCGCCGCAAGCCGCGCTCGCAGCTGCGCAACCTTGGCGGGCGAAGAATCGTCGCCGACGGCCTCGAGCGCGGCCTGTGGACCGATTTCTACCACAACGCGATGACGGCGAGCTGGCCGGCGTTTTTCGGCGCGCTCGCCGCGGCCTTCGTGGCGATCAATCTCGTTTTCGCCTTCGTCTATGCGGCCGGCGACGAGCCGGTCGCCAACGCGAGGCCGGGCAGCCTCTCCGATCTCTTCTTCTTCAGCGTCGAGACCACCTCGACCGTCGGCTACGGCGACATGCATCCGCAGACGCTCTACGCCCATATCGTCGCGACGAGCGAAAACTTCATCGGCCTGGTGATGCTCGCGGTGATGACCGGACTGGTGTTCGCGCGTTTCTCGCGGCCGCGCGCGCGGCTCGTCTTCTCGAAACATCCCGTCATCGCCGAGCATGACGGGGTTCCCACCTTGATTTTCCGCCTCGCCAACGCCCGCAACACGTTCATCAGCGAAGCGGCCGCCAAGCTGTGGATGCTGAGCGCGACGAACAACCAAGAGGGCCGACGGTTCGTCAGCTTTCAGCCGTTGCGGCTGCTCAGAAGCGAAAATCCGGTTCTCGCGCTGAGCTGGACGCTGTTTCACCCGATCGACGCCGACAGTCCGCTGCATGGCGTGAGCGAAAGCGAGCTTCTCGCCAGCGAGACCAATTTCGTCGTCAGCATCAGGGGGCACGACGAAACCTCGGCGCAGACGGTCCACGCGCGTTACACCTTCGCGGCGCAGGATCTGCGGCCGGGCCACGAATTCGTCGACATCCACAGCCTCGACGAGAACGGCATGCGCCATATCGACTACGCCAAGATTGACGATACGAGACCCGTTCGGCCTCGGCCCAGTTCCCCTTCGTAGGCGGCCGCTCGGTGAATTTCGTTCGGCTTTTACATAACGGCGTCGAGATGTAATGGCTTTCCTTGTGCAAAAGAGTCCCATGAAGATCGGAGATGACGCCCATGACGGTAATTCCCAGCGCTCCGCGGCCCGACCCGGGCGCCGACGAAGCCAACCGGGCGGCATGGCGGGGGCTGCTGGATGAATTGAACGAGCGCCGGCGCGTCGCCGCCGAAGGCGGGGCGCCGAAGGCGCGCGAGCGCCATGTCGCGCGCGGCAAGCTGCTGACGCGCGAGCGCGTCGCTCGGCTGATCGATCCCGGCTCGCCCTTTCTCGAAGTCGGCGCGCTCGCCGCCTACGGCATGTACGAAGGCGACGTTCACGGCGCCGGCATGGTCGCCGGGGTCGGGCGCATCCACGGCCGCGAGGCGATGATCGTCGCCAACGATCCGACGATCAAGGGCGGCGCCTATTACCCGATGACGGTGAAGAAGCATCTGCGCGCGCAGGAAATCGCGTTGGAAAACGCGCTGCCCTGCGTCTATCTCGTCGATTCCGGCGGCGCCAATCTGCCGCATCAATCCGAGGTCTTTCCCGACCGCGAACATTTCGGCCGCATCTTCTACAATCAGGCGCGCATGTCGGCGGCGGGACTGGCGCAGATCGCGGTGGTCATGGGCTCGTGCACGGCGGGCGGCGCCTATGTTCCCGCGATGTCGGACGAGACGATCATCGTCGAGAAACAGGGCACGATCTTTCTCGCCGGGCCGCCTCTGGTGAAGGCGGCGACCGGCGAAACCGTCTCGGCGGAGGACTTGGGCGGCGCCGACCTTCACACGCGCGTCTCCGGGGTCGCCGACACGATGGCGCGCGACGACGCCCACGCGCTCGCCCTGGCGCGGCGGGCGGTCGCCAATCTCAACCGCCCCGCGAAGACGTGCCGCGACATCGAGGCGCCGGTCGAGCCGCTCTATCCGATCGAGGATCTCGAGCGCATCGTCCCCGTCGATCTGCGCAAACAGATCGACGCGCACGAAATCATCGCGCGGCTGGTCGACGGCTCGGAGTTCGACGCGTTCAAGGCGCGTTACGGCACGACGCTGATCACCGGCTTCGCCCGCCTTAACGGCATTCTGATCGGGATCGTCGCCAACAACGGCGTGCTCTTCTCCGACAGCGCGCTCAAGGGCGCGCATTTCGTCGAACTCTGCGCGCAGCGCAATATCCCCTTGCTGTTCCTGCAGAACATCTCCGGCTTCATGGTCGGCCAGCGCTACGAGGCGGGGGGCATCGCCAAGGACGGCGCCAAGCTGGTGACCGCGGTCGCCTGCGCGCGCGTGCCGAAGATCACGCTGATCATCGGCGGCTCGTTCGGCGCCGGCAATTACGGCATGTGCGGGCGCGCCTACTCTCCGCGATTCCTGTTCACCTGGCCGAACGCGCGCATCAGCGTGATGGGCGGCGAGCAGGCCGCGAGCGTGCTCGCGACGCTCAGGCGCGACACGCTCGAAGCGCAGGGCAAGTCCTGGTCCGCCGAGGAAGAAGAGGCCTTCAAGACGCCGATCCGCGCGCGCTACGACAGCGAGGGCTCGCCCTATTTCGCGACGGCGCGGCTTTGGGACGACGGCGTGCTCGCGCCCTCGCAAACGCGCCGCGCGCTGAGTCTGGCCTTTTCCGCGTGCCTCAACGCGCCCGCCGAGGCGACGCGCTTCGGCGTGTTCCGGATGTGAGGACGCGCGCAGGCGGCATCTCGATGGCGGCGCCGAGTTCCTCGACGGGCCGGGACTGGCGGCCTCGATGATCCGCCGTCGCGTCGGGGTCCGCGTCAAGACCGCCTACGAGGTCGAACGCGTCGACGAGGATTGTTTCGTGGAATAGCGGAGCGGGCGCGGGCCGGTCCGCGCTGGCCTTCGCCGCCGCTTCGGCTATATCGGAGCGGCTCGAGGTGGAGTTTTCAAATGTTCGCCAATGTCCTCATCGCCAATCGCGGCGAGATCGCCTGCCGCATCGTCGCGACGGCGCGCCGGATGGGTCTGCGGACCCTGGCGCTGGCGACGCCCGCCGACCGCGGCGCCCTGTTCACCCGCCTCGCCGACGAAACGCACGAGATCGGCGTCGGCGCCGAGGGCTACCTCAACGCCGACGAAATCGTCGCGCTGGCGGCGCGGGTCGGCGCGCAATGCGTGCATCCCGGCTATGGCTTTTTGTCGGAAAACGCCGATTTCGCCGAGGCCTGCGGGCGCGCGGGAATCGTCTTCGTCGGCCCGTCGCCTTTGGCGATGCGCGCGATGGGCCTCAAGAGTTCGGCCAAGGCGCTGATGGCCAAGGCCGGCGCGCCGATCGTTCCCGGCTATCACGGCGACAATCAGAGCGCCAAGTTTCTCAAGGAAAAGGCCTACGAGATCGGCTATCCCGTGCTGATCAAGGCGATCGCGGGCGGCGGCGGGCGCGGCATGCGCCGCGTCGACGCCCATGTCGACTTCGACGCCGCGCTCGACAGCGCGACGCGCGAGGCCGAGGCGGCCTTCGGCGATTCCCGCGTGCTCATCGAGAAATATATTTCCGCTCCGCGCCACGTCGAAGTGCAGGTGTTCGGCGATTCGCACGGCGGCGTCGTGCATTTGTTCGAGCGCGATTGCTCGCTGCAGCGCCGCCATCAGAAGGTGGTCGAGGAGAGCCCGGCGCCCGGCCTGCCCGAGGCGACGCGCGCGGCGATGTGCGAGGCGGCGGTCGCGGCGGCGCGCGCGGTCCGCTATGCCGGCGCCGGGACGGTGGAGTTCATCGTCGATTCCGCGCGCGGCCTCGGCCCCGACTGTTTCTATTTTCTCGAGATGAACACGCGATTGCAGGTCGAGCATCCCGTGACCGAGGCGACGACCGGGCTCGATCTCGTCGAATGGCAGTTCCGCGTCGCCGCAGGAGAGCCGCTGCCGCTGCGGCAAGACGAGATCCGCCGATCCGGCTGGGCGATCGAGGCGCGGCTCAACGCCGAGGATCCGGAAAACGGCTTCCTGCCCAGCCCGGGCAAAATCCTGGCGTTGCGGCTCGACCCGGGCGCGGGGTTGCGCGTCGACGCGGGCGTCGAGGCCGGCGACGCCGTGACGCCGTTCTACGACTCGATGATCGCCAAGCTGATCGCCCACGCGCCGACGCGGGCCGAGGCGCTGGCGAAATTGCGCGCCGCCCTGGCGCGCGCCGTGGTGATCGGCCCCAAGACCAATCTGGCCTTCCTCGACGCGCTCTTGAGCGCGCGCGAAGTCGAGGCGGGCGCCTTCGACACCGGCTTCATCGACGCTCAATCGTCGCGGCTCGGCGCCGAGCCGCGCGAGGCCGACCCGCGCGCCGTTCTCGCCGGCGCCGAGGCGCTCATCGCCGCGCCGGCCTCGCGACAAGATCGCGGCCCCGCCCACGATCCCTGGAATTCAGCGGATTCCTTCGAACTGACGGGGTCGCGGCGCGTCGGATGCGAGGTCCGCGTCGAGGGACATGTCGAGCGCCTGGTCGCGATCGACCGGAGCGGGCGCCGAACCTTGACCTTCGCCGACGGCCGCGCGCTTGGCGGCGCCGACGAGGCCGCGCCGCAAACGGTGCTGGCGGCAGGCGAGGCGGCCTTCGTGCTCAGGGGAGGCCGTCAAATCCGCATCGTCCGCGTCGATCCGCTCGCCGGGGGTCTCGCCGCGGCGGGCGAGAGTTCGGGCGAGATCGGCGCGCCGATGCACGGAAGGATGATCGCGCTCCATGTCGAGGAGGGCCAACAGGTCGCGGAAGGCGCCCGCCTCGCCGTGGTCGAGGCGATGAAGATGGAGCACGCGCTCGTCGCCCCGCGCCCCGGCCGTGTCGCGAACCTCGCCGCGCGTGTCGGCGACACGGTGGAGCAGGGGCAAAGGCTGATGACGATCGAGGCGGAAGAGGGGTAGCGTGGGCGGCGCGCAGCGGCCGGCCGATCGATCCGGCTGCCCCGGAAGAACGGAATTCCGCGAATCCTGAGTGCAACCGTTAATAGGCTATACACCAACTGACTCTACCTTCGCGTGCATCGACGGATTTCGTCACCCCGGATCGGACGCGCGAATCTCGTGTTGAACTCTCATAGGCTCGAGAACGATCTCCGGGTCGGCCGCGGCGACGCAGTCGGCGCGCTCGAATCGCGGCGCGTCCCGCCGGGGATGTCGACGATCGCCGCGCGGCTCGCGCGATGGCTCGACGGAGATCCCCTCGCATTCTCGCCTCGGCCGCTCGCGCCGCTCGAATTGGAGCGCGTGCGCCTCGCGCAATTGGCGGCCGTGCGACGCGGCGCCATGGCCTCGCTGGTGGCCTTGATCCTCGGCGCGGCGACGCTTCCGATCGCCATGTGGAACAGCCCGGCGCGCGCGCCGCTGATCGCCTGGGCGCTCCTGCTCGCCGCGCATATGTTGATTTTCCGCGCGCTCCGGCGGCGAGTTGACGGCGACCGCGCGGATTCGGCGCTCGGCGGCGTTCGCGAGCTCAGGCTGGGAACAATCCAAGCGATTGGCGGCGGCGCGCTCTGGGGATGCGGTTTCGTTCTCGCTCAGAGTTACGCGGACTCCAGTCAGCGCGCGCTGATCGCGACGCTGTCGATGAGCGTGATGAGCGGCGGCGCGCTGCAACTCGCGACCGCGCTGCCGCTGGCCTATGGCTTCATTGCGCCCCTAGCGCTCGGTTGCGTGTTCGGCGTGGTCCAGGCGCCCGACCCGATCGCGTTTCCCGTGGTCGCCGTGCAGCTCGTCAACGCCGGCTTCCTCTTGATCCAGGCGCATTTTCAGGCGACGCAGCTCGCGCAGCGCACAATCGCCCATTTCGCCGACGAAGTGGCCGCGCGCGTCGACCCGCTCACCGGCCTGGGCAACCGCCGGGCGTTCAACGAGCGATTGGCCGCGGCCTTCGAGCGGCTCGACGGCGCGGGACATCGGTTCGCGCTGATGTGCTTCGATCTCGATCGCTTCAAGCTCGTCAACGACACGTTCGGCCACGTCGCCGGCGATGAAATGATCGTTCGCGCCGCGCGCGCGCTGCGGCAAGCGTGCCGGGAAAACGACTTCGTCGTGCGACTCGGCGGCGACGAGTTCGCGCTGATCGCGCAGGAAACGCCCAGCCGCGAGGCGGCCGAGGCGCTCGCGCAAGAGATCGTCGCCGAGTTCCGGCGGCCGTTCGCTTTCGATTGGGGCGAGAGCGCGTGTTCGGTCAGCGTCGGCGTCGCGCTGGCGCCGGATCACGGCGAGGACGGCGATCGCCTCGTGCGCAACGCGGACGCCGCGCTTTACAAGGCCAAGCAGATCCGTCGCGGCTCGATTGCGTTCGTCGACGACGCGGAAAGCGGCGATGCGCGGGAGCGGCGCGAATTGGAGACGGCGCTGCGCCAAGCGCTGCGCAACGGCGAAATGCGTCTCGACTTTCAGCCCCTGGTCGACGTGGCGAGCGGCGCGACGAAGGGTTTTGAGGCGCTGCTGCGCTGGCGCCGCCCAGGGTTCGGCGACGCGCCGGCCAGCCTTTTTATCCGTGCGGCGGAGGAGTGCGGCTGCATCGAGGAGATCGGCGTCTGGGCGCTTCGCGAGGCGACGCGCATCGCCGTGTCCTGGCCGAGGCGGCTGCGCGTCGCCGTCAACGTCTCCGCCACCCAACTGAAATCGCCCTTGCTGAAGGCGGCGATCCGCGAAATCGTGGAAACGCGCGGATTCGACCCGCGCCGCCTCGAACTGGAGATCACCGAATCCTCGTTCATCGCCGACTTCGAGGCCGCCGCCGAGAGCTTGCGCGCCTTGCGCAGCCTCGGCGTCACCATCGCGCTCGACGATTTCGGCGCGGGCTATTCCTCGATGATCTACATCTCGCGCCTGCCGCTGGACCGCATCAAGATCGATCGCGCCTTCGTGGTCGACGCTCTGGCCAATCCGAGATGCGCGGCGGTGATCCGCGCGGCGGCGAGGTTGGCCAGGGAACTCGGCCTCGCGCTGACCGGCGAGGGCGTCGAAACCTGCGAGCAGTTCGATCTGCTGCGCTCGGCCGGATGCGACGAAGCGCAGGGCTATCTCTTCAGCAGGCCGATGCCCGTCGACGCCCTCGCGTCGGTGTTCGAGCGCTGTCCGAGCCCCTCGCCCCAGACGGACGAAGCCTGTGGGACTTGTCGGCTCTCCTGGTGCGAGAAGGCCGGAAAATGCCAAAGGCTCGTGGCGGTAGGGTAAAGGGCGAGGGGCGTTCGCGCCGCGCAGATTACGGTCCGCGCCGGCGCCGCCTTTCGGCGAACAGGGAAGCCGATCATTAAACGTTGTCGTCTTGTTCCAACGCCATTTGACGCAGATCAGTGCCGCAACCTCCGATCCGAGGTTTAATTTCGTCGCGGATATTTGGCCGCTCGTTCCCTACGCTTCGAAGACGATGTTGGACATTGTCTCAGAGCGCCAAAGTCGATCGGAGAAGCGGGCTTGTTTAGTGCGAGCGCTCCGCCTCTTGCCAAGGCAAGGGGCGGAGTGCGTTCGTCGCTTCGAGCCGTTGAACAACAGGAGAAGTCGCGATGGTGGAAGCAGCAACCAAACTCCCTGTGAAAGTCGAAAAGAAGACCGCGCCCGCGATGGGAGCGATGGCGCCGTGGGCGCCCTTCGAAACGCTTCGCCGCGAGATCGATCGTCTCTTTGATTCCGTTGGCGGCGCTTCGTGGCCGTTTGCGCTCGGCCGCCCGGCGTTCCAATTTGATCTGCCTTGGCAGCGCGAGGCGAATTGGGCGTTGAACCCGGCGGTCGACATCTCCGAGAAGGACAAGGAATTCGAGATCTCGGCGGAATTGCCGGGGCTCAGCGAAAAGGACGTCGAGGTCAAGCTGTCGAACGGAAATCTCGTGATCAAGGGCGAGAAGAAAGAGGAAAAGGAAGAGCGCGAGAAGGATTATTATCTTTCCGAGCGTCGCTTCGGTTCCTTCGTCCGCTCGTTCCCTGTTCCGCAAGGCGTCGACGCCAGCAAGATCGAAGCGACCTTCGCCAAGGGCCTGCTGACGATCAAACTTCCCAAGACCGCCGAAGCGCAAAAGAGCGAAACGAAGATCACCGTCAAAGCCGCGTGACCATCGCCGCGCTTGTCGGCGCCGGCAATGCCAAGGGCGGCGGAGCTGGCGCCGTGTCATTGCGCGGTGGCGGGAATTCCCCGCGCGAAAGGACGGGGATTTGTCGAGAAGCGGCCTCCGTCGTCGTGGTCGGGCTCGTCCCGGTCCTTACAGAGGCCGCGCTCCCTTAATCATGCCGCGTCGGTTTCGTACAGACCTTTGACGAGATGGTCGTGCAGGTCCGCATCGTCCAGGAGAGCGGCGCTCGTCGCTGTTTCGCCCAAGAGCTCGGCCTCGGAGATTCCGCGATGCCATTTTTGCGCGGCGAGATCGCCTTGACCGACGCGCATTAAAGCATAGAGCTCCGCGCGCGCGGCGGACCCGAGCGAGGCGATCGCCTGGCGCAGATCCGTTATTTGCGCGGAGTCCGGCGGCAAGGGTTCGAAGCCGAGCGAAGCCGTCGGATTATGCTCGCCGCGGACCGGCTCTATCCCGCCCAAATCCTCTTCGGCGACATTGCCCAGCAGCTTGTCGCGTTGGATGCGGGCCGTCTTCGCGAGCAGCGCAATGAAATGCGCCTGCTCTTTTTTCAATTCGCGCAACATATCCACTCCTCCTGTCGGTTCGTCTCGGAGCCTCGCTTTGCCGATCGCCTTCCAGGCGCGCTTGGCGACATGCGCCAAACGCGAGCGCGCGGCAGAGTCGCAATCGAGAGCTCAATCTGGGCCGCCGCGGGCATTTGCGTACGCGCCGCGCGACATTGTCCCTGTGTCGCGCATCGGGAAGCCGTGTTCGCTGACATGGGTCAAAATCGGCGAAACTGAGCGATGGCGGAGTTCGGCTTTTGACGCCGATCGGGCGGAGCAGGGGCGAGGCCAGCGACCGCGACCCTCAGGGCCCGCCGATGGCGCGCGAGGCGGCGAAGATCAGCAGCCCGACCAGTCCGCCGACCAGCGTGCCGTTGATGCGGATGTACTGGAGATCCTTGCCGACTTGCAGCTCCAGCCGGTTGACCAGGGTCGCCGCGTCCCAGGCGTCGACGACATGGGCGATATAGGCGCCGATCTCGGCCCGGCGCGGCAGCAGCGCGCGCAGCGCGAGCAACCGGAGGCGCCGGTTGAGGCGGGTCCGGCGGCGCGGGTCCTCCTCCATCCATCTTCCGAATTCCCGCAGGGCCGCCGCGACGAGGCCGGCGGCGGCGCTGTCTGGGCCCGAGAGCTGCGAACGCAGGGCGGCTTCGATTTCGCTCCACAGCGACTTCGCCTGTTCGAGGAATACGGGATTGGCGATGAGATCGGCCTTCATCGCCTCGCCGCGCGCGTACAAGTCGGGATCGGCGGCGAGGTCGCGGATGAGCCCGTCGACGAGGCGCTGCGCTTCGGCGCGCCAGGGATGGGAAGGCTCGCGCATTTCGCGCATGGTTTGAAGCAGTCCGTTCAAAACCCTGTCGGCTATGATGTTATCGATCCATTTCGGCATCCAGCGCGACGATTGCTCCGACACTTTGCGCGCGATGAAGGCGCGATTGCGCGCGAGCGCGGCCTCGGCGTATTCGAGCCCCTGCTCGAGCAGCGCCTGGGCCGCGCCCTGCGCCCAGAGGATCGAGAGCGCCCGCGAGGCGAGCGGCGCGGCGGGGATCGCCGCGACGCCGCGCCGCGCGGCTTCGCCGACGAATTCGCCCAGGCGCTCTCTAGGGATCTCCGCGACGGCCTGAGGCAGAAGCCGGCCCACCCAACCCGCGAGCCTTTCGGAATTTCCCTGATCGCCGATCCATCGCGCGAAGATCAGCAGCGCGTCGACGCTGGCGAGCCTCTCGCTCGCAACCCGCGTCGACAGGAAGTTGTTGGTGATGAAGCGGCCGAGCGCGGCGCCGATCCGCTGCTTGTTGGCCGGGACGACCGCCGTATGCGGGATCGGCAGCCCGAACGGCCGGCGGAACAGCGCGACGACCGCGAACCAGTCGGCGCAAGCGCCGACCATGCCGGCCTCGGCGAAAGCGCGCAGATACGGCAGCCACGGCCAGGGCGCGTGCGTCGCGCTCGCCACGAAGAAGATCACGGCCATCGCCGCGAGAAGCGACGTCGCGATCGTTCGCATGCGCCTGAGTTCGACGAGCTTCTCCTCCGGGCTCTTGCTGGCCGCCATTGGCGAAGGCGCGCGCGTCGGCGCGGGATCGACGGGGCTCTGGGACATCATCGGCGCGGCGGACTCCGAGGCTCGTCCGCCGGCCGCTCGGCCTCCAGACTCTGAAAGTACGAGCGCACGGCTTCGACCCCGCAGAGCCGCTCGAGTCGGCGAACCGTGAAATGGCCATGGGCGACGCGCTGGAAGTGTTGCATGAACAGCGCGTTGACGCCGGCCCCGCCGAGGGCCCCGAGCACGGGCAGGGCCGAGGCGGCGGCGCGTTCCGACACGACCACGCCGAAGCGAGCGGCGATTTCCCCGACCAGCGAGCCGACCGCCGGCGCTGAAGCGGTCGCGGCGCCGCGCTCGATGAACGCCGCCGAGGCGTCGGCGGTCAGCCGCGCGAGCATCGCCCGCGTCGCGTAATAGCCGACCTCGATATCCCCGCGCGACCGTCGCGCGCCGAGCCCGAGCACTTCGAGGCAGGCGAGGCGGGCCTCGATCTGCGTGAGATCCTCGCCATGATGGCGCGCGATGTCGGCGATCGATCGCAGCATCAGCGTCGTCGTCAACGGCAGTTCGAGCGCGAGCGCGAGCGGCCCGAAAAAGCCGCTGACGCCGCCGCTCGCGCTCGCCAGCGCCGTCGCCGCGGCGCTCGAAGGCCGCGGCCTCGCTCGCGCGCCGAGCGAGCGGATGGCGACCCCGAGGCCGGCCAGGATCGCTTTTTCGACTGCCTTGCTGAGACGATCGTTGAAGCCGCGAGGGACCATGCGTAGGGCGCGATCGAGAGGCCGACCGGCGTATTGCGCGATTCGCGCGGCGAAATCCGGGCGCTCCAGAAAGTCGTGAGCGCGTCGCAGCGCGAGTTTGCGCCGGGGAGTGAGAGCCTCGGCGGGCTCCGGTTGCGTCATTGGTAGCGGAGGATCGGGCGCATTCCGTTCAGGGCCGCGACGATCGCCGAACCATTGCTGACCAGCGCCGTCGTGACCGGACTGACGAGACCGCCGGGCAGGGCGAGGGCGAGGGCGAGCGTGTTGAAGCCGGCGACGATCGCGTAGTTCTGACGGATCAGGCCGACCGCGTCGCGCGAGATTTCAATCGCCTTCACGAGCTTCTGAAGGGAATCCTCCATCAGAACCACATGCGCGGATTCGTGGGCGACCTCGGCGCCGTGGCGCATCGCGATGCCGACGTCGGCGTAGCTCAGCGCCGGCGAATCGTTGATGCCGTCGCCGACCATCGCGACCACGTTGCCTTCGCGGCGCAATTGCTGGATGACTTCGGCCTTGTCAGCCGGCAGCATGTCGGCGAACTGGCGCGCGAGCCCGAGGCGCCGCCCGACGGCGCGCGCGACCGTGGCGTTGTCGCCCGTCAGCATGATGGTGTTCCGTATGCCCATCTGACCAAGTCGACGGATGACCGCCCGACTGTCGGCGCGAATTTCGTCGGCATAGGGAATGAGGCCGGCGAGGCGCCCGTCGACGGCGACATGGAGACAGGAGCAGCCGCGTTCGTCCAGCGCGACGCGATCGCTCGCGGCGACCGCGACCGAGACGCCGCTCTGTCGCATGAAGCGCTCGCTGCCGACGTGCAGATAATAGCCGTTGACCTGGCCTTCGACGCCGAGCCCGAGCCGGTACTTGGTTTCGTCGCAGGCCGGCACGTTGACCTGCAACTGGCGGGCCTTGTTGCGCAAGGCCTCCGCGACGGGGTGGGTGAGGCGCGTTTCGGCGGCGGCGGCGAGCGCGATGAGATGGTTCGGCGTGATCGAGTCGATATAGGAGATGACGTCGATCACCGTCGGGGAGCCGTAGGTCAGCGTTCCCGTCTTGTCGAACACCACCGTATCGACCTCGGCGAGCCGTTCCATGTGGGCGCCGCTCTTGATGATGATGCCGGCCCGGGCCGCATGGGTCATCGACGAAAGCACGGCCGTCGGCGCGGCGACGCGAATGCCGGTTCCGTAGTCGACGATCACCAGAGAAAGGAAACGGTCGAAATCGGCGGTGACTCCCGCGACGCCGATCGCAAGGCCCAGCGACGGCAGAACGAGCCGATCCGCGAATTTCTCCGCATGATTCTGCATGCGCGTGTCGCCGAGCGGCGCGTCGTCGACGAGGCGCGCGATCTGGCCCGCCATCGTCTGCACGCCGACGCGCTCGGCGCGGATCGTCAACTGGCCGTCGTGGATGACCGTGGCCGCGAACGCCGTCTGTCCGGCGCCGCGGGTGACCGGCAGGCCCTCGCCGGTGATGGCCTTTTGATCGACGTGCGCGGCGCCCTGGATGATCTCACCGTCGACCGGAATCATCTCGCCGGGATAGACGACGACTTCGTCGCCGACGGCGAGTTCGATGGCGGGAATGGAGATCACCCCGCCGTCTCGCACGACCCACGCCGTTCTCGAGCGGAATTCCAACAGCTCACTGACGGCGCGGCGCGAGCCGGCCGCGGTCAGGTCGCGAATCCAGTCGCCGAGGCGGATCAGCCAGGTCACGACGGCGCCCGCCATCGGGTTGCCTTGCGCCAGCGAGGCGCCGATCGCGAGCACATCGAGGAAATCGACGTTGAGCCGACCCTCGCGGCTCCAGACCCGCCACGCCCGCAACCCGATGGGATAGGCGTTCCACAGCATCAATGGCACGTTGACCGCGAGCGCGATCGGATTGGCGCTGAGCGCCATCAGCACCGAAACCGTGGGCAGGGCGAGTGGCGCGCGTCGCGACACGAGGTTCGGCGTCTCGGCGCGCCGCGTCCCGGCCGGCGGCTCCTCCTGCGCGGGGCCGGCAAAGGCGATCAGGACGGCGAGCTCGGCGGGCGTCAGCAGCCGCAGGCGGCCGATCAGGCCACGCAGCAGGCCGTCGCGCGCCTTGTCGTATTCGACGACGAGGCTGGAACAGTCGTAATTGATGCGCGCCGCCGTGACGCCGTTCTGCTTGCGCAGCCACGAAAGCGCCGATTCGGCGAGCGCGCGCCGGCGGCACAGCGTCGGCGCATAGAGCCGCACGCGCCCGGGAAAATAATGACGAAGTTCGAATTCCATGGCGCGGCGCGCTCCCTCCTGTCGAGCGCTAAGCCATCTCGACGCGCGCCGGCGCCCGCTGAGGGGCCGATTGATGCAACTCGACGTAATGGTTGGTCGCGAACAGCATCAGCGTGACCCAGACCGGCGTCGCGGCGGTGGCGCCGATTTCGAGAATCGTCACGGCGATGACGCCGGCCGCGAGCACCATTTTCAGGTCGAGGTTGTTGCCGGTGGCCGTCTTGATCTCGCGGTCGACGCTCTTGACGAAATCCAGCATCGCGCGGGCGCTCGTGGAGTGCTCGGCGAGGAATTCCGCCTCTTTCTCGATCTTATCGGCAAGGGCGTCGATCTCGGTGGGCGGCGGACGCTGGGCGCCGTTGGGGCCGGCGACATGGTCGTTCAGCGCGCCGTGAAACTCGTCGTGGCGCTCGGCGTCGTAGTGCAGCACGAGGCTGCCGGTCGTGGCGTTGACGGTGACGCTTTCGATCCCCGGAATCTGACCGAAGACGTCCGCGACCTGCCGCAGCAGGTCGGGATTGCCTTTGGCGGATGCAATCTTCATGCGCACCCGGCCAGGGACCTGATGCGCAATCTTGAGCTTCAGATTTTTCATGCCTCAGGCGGCCGGGGTCGCCGACGAGGACTTGGCGGCGACCGGCGCCGATGGGGCGGCCTCGCCCTCGGCGTGGACTTCGGCGACGATGTCGTTGACGTGCTCTTGCGCCTCGGCGACCATTTCCTTCGTCCTCTGGCCGAAGACGTAGGCGCCGCGCACGGTGGTGCGCAGCAGCGGGGCCATAGCCGCGCCGACGTTGGGCAGCACCTTGGGAACCAGCATGGCGGCCACGCCGAGCACGACGCCGGGAAGCAACGCCGCTTCGAACACGGCCACGCCGACGCCGACCACCGCGACCGCCGCCGCCGTCGTCAGCAAGTTGCGCTGGTCGTCCTGCACGTCCTCGATTGGATCGCGGGGTTCGGACGCCAGATGGGCGTTGTTGATCTCGTGCGCCTCGGCGCCGTCCAGTTTCGCCTTCGCCATGAAAACTCCTCGATTGGCCGGCGCTCGGTCGCGCGCGGCGTCTCAATCCGCGACTTTCCACAACTATGTGACAGTGCGTTGAAGGCGACGGCGCCGCTCGCGGCTTCGATTTTTCGTCCGGACGCGTCATAATGCCGACATGACCCTTCATCTCATCAAACTCTGCGTCGGCGCGGAGTCGATCGCCGATCTCGAGGACTGGATCGCGCGGCGCGTCGCCGAACGGGTCGGGCGCGGCGAGGCGCCGCGGCACGCCCATGTGACGCGCATGGTTCCCAAGCGCGCCGAGGCGCTGCTCGACGGCGGCTCGCTCTATTGGGTCATCAAGGGTCAACTCGCCGCGCGCCAGCGGCTCCTCGATGTCGAGCCCTTCGTCGACGCCGAGGGCGTCGGCCGCTGCCGGCTGTGGCTCGATCCCGAGGTGACGCCGGTCCGGCCGCGGCCGGCGCGGCCGTTTCAGGGCTGGCGCTATTTTGCCGAAAAGGATGCGCCGCCCGACCTCGAGGCGGCCGGCGAGGGCGCCGGCGCGATGCCGGAGGATTTGCGGCGCGCGCTCGGCGAACTCGGCCTGTTGTGAAATCCGCCGGCCGCCCTTGCGGCGACGTCGCTCGGCGCCGATCTTGGAAGCGCGCGCTTTCCGCGCGAGGAGAGGAGCCATGGGCACGCAAAGCGGCAAGCCGCCGCTGGCGCCGCGCGATTCCAGCGCCGAAATCGCCGCCTTCGTCGAGGCGGCGCGAAGCGCGCCGGCGCCGTTCGCGGCGAATCGCGGGCGGCTGATCTTCGCGCTCGATGCGACGATGAGCCGGCAGCCGACCTGGGATCTCGCGCAGAGGCTACAGGCGCGGATGTTTCACGCCGCCGCGGATCTGGGCGGGCTCGACGTGCAGCTCGTCTATTTCCGCGGCATGAGCGAATGCCGCGCTTCGCGGTTCGTCTCGGGCGGGCAGGGGCTCGGCGAGCTGATGAGCCGCATCTCGGTGCGCGGCGGCGCGACGCAGTTGCGCAAGGTGCTGGCCCATGCGCGCGACGAAGCAGGCCGCGCCAAGGTCGGCGCGCTGGTTTTCGTCGGCGACGCGATGGAGGAAGGCGTCGATCCGCTGATGCGGATCGCCGGCGAACTCGCGCTCGCCGGGGTCAAGGCCTTCATGTTTCAGGAGGGCGACGATCCGGCGGCGCGTCGCGCCTTCCAGGAAATCGCCCGCCTCACCGGCGGCGCCTATAGCGCGTTCGACGCGGGCGCGGCCGCGCGGCTCGAGGCGCTGTTGCGCGCCGCCGCCGCGTATGCCGCGGGCGGGCGCGCCGCGCTCGAGACCCAGGCGATCGGCGACAGCCATGCCCGAGCGCTGCTGGAACAGATGCGCGGGGCGTGAAAGAAGAGTAAATTGCCGTCGCCGCGCGCCGCGGACCGCCGAGGCGCCTCTCCAGCGAGAGACGGTCTCGCGCATTTGTCGATTTAGAGAATTGCCGCCATGCCGACCTTCATCGCCGGACTTTTCGCCCTTTATCTCGTGCTCGCCGCGATCAAGCAGTTCGGGCGGCTGAGCCCGGCCGCGGCGGCGAAGATCGCGCGGAAGGGCGGCGCGGCGCTCAGCGTCCTGGGCGTCCTGCTGTTCGCGCTGCGCGGCGGCTTCGGCTTCGCCTCGGTCTTGGCGAACCTCGCCCTCGGCCTAGTCGCACGCAATAAGGCAAGCCCTTTCACCCAGGCGTTTCGCGCCGCCGGTCCGGGCGCGCGGGCGGGACGGATAACGACGGCGCGTTCGGCGACGATCGAGATGCGGCTCGACCACGATTCGGGCGCGCTGAGCGGTTCGGTTCTGGCCGGGCCCTTCCAAGGGCGCGCGCTCGACATGCTCGCGCGGCCCGACTGCCTCGGCCTCTATGCGACGTGCCGGCGCGACGATCCCGAGGGCGCCGCGCTATTGGAGACTTATCTCGACCGCCGGTTTGCCCGCTGGCGTGAGGCAGACGAGAGTGAGGGCGAGGCGCGGCGGCGGACTCGCGGCGGCGGCGACGCGATGACGCGCGACGAAGCGTATGAAATCCTGGGCTTGCCGCAAGGCGCGGGCGCCGAGGAAATCGTCCGAGCGCATCGTTCGCTGATGAAGAAGCTTCATCCAGACCATGGCGGCTCGACCGCTTTGGCTGCGCGGGTCAACCAGGCCAAGGATGTCTTGCTGAACCGACATGGCTGAAATCCGATCTCAATCGTGCGCCGCGAAACAGGAAAATCCGCTCTTTTTCAATGACCGGCAGGCCGATTCGGCGGTCGCGGAATCGAGGCCGGCGAAGCGGGCGCGGTAAAACACGTCCTCGCCCTTCTTGACCTTCTCGGTGAGCGGCGTGGCGGAGGCGAGCATCGCGCGATCCTTCGCGCGTGCGCGGATCAGGAGATCGTTGGCCTTGTTCGCGTCGTCGGTGGCGCCGATTTGGATGATCCAGCCGCCCCGATCGCCGGCGCGCGTTCCCTCGTTGCGGGCGACTTCGGTCTCTTCCCTAGGGCGCGCCGCCGGCGCGGCGGCGACAGGCTTGGCGGCGAGCGGCGCGACCTTGAGGGCGGTCTGCGGCTTGGCGGGGCTCGCCGCATCGGGACCCTTGACCCATCCCAGTTCCTGCGGGTCGGCCTCGGCCACGCGTTCGGGACGCGCCGGCTCGGGCGCGCGGGGCGGCGTGGTCGCCAGGCGCTGAGCGATCTTGGCGGGGGGAAGCACCGCCGCGACGCGCGGAGCGCTATCCTCGTCGTCCTCGGCGTTGCTGTCGCCCTCTTCGATCTGCGAGGCCGAGGGCCGCGCGGGCGGCGAGGGAACATCGGCGGCGACGACCGCCGGAGCGGAGCGAGCGGAGGTCGGCGCCGCGGCGGCGAGTTGGACCGGAGGGAGGGGAGCGGCGACGAGCTGGGCCGGTTCGGCGTCCGCGATCATCGTCGCCGTGTGGCCGTTGTTCGAGGCTTCGGCGATATGGTCGGCGATCAGCGACTCCATGACGGCGTCGCGCGCGCCCGAGGTGCGCCCGCCCATCACGACCGCGACCAGCGCGCGCCCGTCGCGATGCACCGAGGTCAGGAGATTGAAGCCGGAGGCGCGGGTGTAGCCGGTCTTGATGCCGTCGACGCCGTCGACGCGGCCGAGCAGGTGATTGTGGTTGCCGATGACCTCGCCGCCGTACTCGAATTCGTGCGTGGAATAATATTTGAAGTAGCGGGGAAAGCGCTCTTCGGTGGCGCGGGCGAGGATCGTCAGGTCGCGCGCGGTCGTGACCTGCTCGTCATTGGGCAAGCCGGAGGCGTTGCGATAGAGGGTGCGCGACATGCCCAGGGCGTGCGCCTTGCGGGTCATCGCCTCGGCGAAAGCGCTCTCGTCGTGGCCGATCGCTTCCGCGATGGCGACCGCGACGTCGTTGGCCGAACGGGTGACGATCGCCTTGATCGCATTCTCGACGGAAATCGTCTCGCCGGGTTCGAGGCCGAGCTTCGAGGGTTCCTGCGCGGCGGCGTGCTCGGAGACGGGAATCTGCGTTTGCAGCGTCACGGCGCCTTTGTCGAGCTGCTCGAACAGGAGATAGAGCGTCATCACCTTGGTGATGGAGGCGGGGTGGCGCAGTTCGTTCTCGTTCACGCCGTAGAGCGTGCGCCCGCTATTGGCGTCGACGACGATGGCGGCGAAAGCGGGGTCCGAGGGCGCGGCTTGCCGGCGCGCCGCATAAGTCGCGTGATGTCTCGCGGCATAATGGGCGTGGCGATGATAATGGCGCCAGGGATGGGCGTCCGCGGGCGCCGCGAACGTCGCCAGCGTCGAGAGCGCGACGCAGGCGCCGGCCGTTATTTGAGCAAGACGCAAGATTCGGGAAACGGAACCACGCAACGCCATGAACGCGCCCTATCGGATCGATGTCGCGACACGGCCGGGGAGGACCGTTGCACGATGCACACAGCCGAGAAGCCTATGGGAATGGGGTTACAGCGGCGTTAACGGCGCGCGGCGTTTTGCCGAAATTCGCCGCCAACCCGATGGGATATCAGGGAAATCGCCGGGGCAGAGTCTCGCCTCTAACATCAATAAATTTAATTAAATTATTGTAATATATATATAAAAAAGGCGGACCCAGCTCGTTTTGCGCCGGCGGCGCCGGTCGGAAGACCGTTCTTGTTGCGATGCAACAAATCTCTTGACAGTTTATTGTGCATTGCACATAATAATTTTAGCGATGCCGACGCTTCGCGGCATCTTGCACCGCCGACCCATCGAAGCCAACCGAGGTTCCGCCATGACGACCCCGAACTTTGAAGACTTCCAGAAATTCAGCAAACAGCAGCTCGATGCAGTCAACGCCGCGACCGCGAGCGTGACCAAGGGCCTTCAGGAGATCGCCGCCGAGTCTTCGGACTATTCCAAGAAGACTTTCGCCGCCACTTCGGCCGTCGTCGAGAAGCTGCTCGGCGCGAAGTCGGTCGAGACCGCGATCCAGATCCAGACCGAATACGCCAAGTCCGCCTACGAGGGTTTCGTCGCCCAGGCGAGCAAGATCAACGAGATCTACGTGAAGCTCGCGACCGAGGCCTTCAAGCCGGTCGAGTCCGCTATCGCCAAGGCTCAGGGCAAGTAAGGTTTCGCGCGCAACGGCGCGGGAAAGTCGGGCGTCCGCTGACCGGATCGTGTCGGCGAAGAGTTTTCGTGAGTTCAGGGGCCGGCTGTCAAGCCGGCCCTTTTTTGTGGCGCGCCTCTTGCGTAGCGTCGACAAAGCCTCTTGCGCACCGTCGACAAATTGGTGATCCTGTCGATCTCGCGTCGGCCTCTGGCGCCTAGCGTTCGCGGCGCCTAGATGAGGTGGGTGGGGGATGTGCGGCGAGCCCCCGCGATGCGATGGCGTCGGGTCGCCCGTATTTCGTAGAGGTCGAACGTGGTCGCCGAAACGCATCCGCTGGTCAGTCGCTTCCGGGCTGGAATGGCGCGATTGGCGCGTTTCCTTTTCATGCCGCGCGGCGCGGCTTCCGTGCAGCCGGTCGACGTCGTCTTCGCCGCGCGCGAGCCGCGACGCGGAGTCGATATCCCGGGCAGCGGAGCCGCTGTCATCACGCGAACGCGAACGCAGACCAAGCGTCCGAATATGTACAGGGTTCTTCTGCTCAATGACGATTACACGCCCATGGAGTTCGTGATCGCCATTCTTCAAGCCTTTTTCAACAAGAACCCGGAAGAGGCCACGCAAATCATGCTGCATGTGCACAACAACGGCGTCGGCGAATGCGGCGTCTACACCTACGAGATCGCGGAGACGAAAGTCGCGCAGGTGATGGACCACGCCCGCAAGAACCAGCATCCGTTGCAGTGCATCATGGAAAAAAAGTGAAAGTGAAAGGCTCGTGATGCCCGTATTCTCCCGCGCGCTGGAAAAGACCCTTCGCAAGGCGCTCGCGCTCGCCAACGAGCGCCGGCACGAATATGCGACGCTGGAACATCTGCTGCTCGCGTTGATCGACGATCCGGACGCGGCCGCGGTGCTCAGGGCGTGCAACGTCGATCTCGACCTGCTGCGCAAGAACGTCGTCCACTATATCGACTCCGAACTCGAAAACATCATTGTCGAAACGGCCGACGAAGCCAAGGCGACAGCCGGTTTCCAGCGCGTCGTGCAGCGCGCCGCCATCCACGTGCAGTCGTCGGGACGCGAGGAAGTGACCGGCGCCAACGTGCTCGTGGCGATTTTCGCCGAGCGGGAAACCCACGCCGCCTATTTCCTGCAAGAGCAGGACATGACGCGTTACGACGCGGTCAACTACATCAGCCACGGCATCGCCAAGCGGCCCGGCCTGTCCGACGCCTCGCGCTCGCCGCGCGGCGCCGACGAAGATCCCGAGTCGCGCGAGTCGAAGGAGGCGAAGGAGCCGTCCGAGGGCAAGAAAAAGGAAGGCGCGCTCGACGCTTATTGCGTCAACCTGAACAAGAAGGCCCGGGACGGCCGGATCGATCCGCTGATCGGCCGCGAGGCCGAGGTGCAGCGCACGATCCAGGTTCTCTGCCGGCGCCAGAAGAACAATCCGCTGCTGGTCGGCGATCCCGGCGTCGGCAAGACCGCGATCGCGGAGGGGTTGGCGCGCAAGATCATCGGCGGAGAGGTTCCCGAAGTGCTCGCGGGGGCGACGGTGTTCGCGCTCGACATGGGCGCGCTGCTCGCCGGCACGCGCTATCGCGGCGATTTCGAGGAACGCCTGAAGCAGGTGATGAAGGAGATCGAACAGCACAAGGACGCGATCCTCTTCATCGACGAGATCCACACGGTGATCGGCGCCGGCGCCACTTCTGGGGGCGCCATGGACGCTTCCAATCTGCTCAAGCCGGCGCTCGCTCAAGGCTCGCTGCGCTGCATCGGCTCGACCACCTACAAGGAATATCGCCAGTATTTCGAAAAGGATCGCGCGCTGGTGCGCCGGTTCCAGAAGATCGACGTCAAGGAGCCGAGCGTCGCCGACGCGGTGGAGATCCTCAAGGGCCTCAAGCCCTATTTCGAGGAGTTCCACAAGGTCCGCTACACCCAGGAGGCGGTCAAGGCGGCGGTCGAATTGTCGGCGCGCTACATCCACGACCGCAAATTGCCGGACAAGGCGATCGACGTCATCGACGAAACCGGCGCCTCGCAGATGCTGGTCCCCGAGGCCAAGCGCAAGAAAATAATTGGCATCAAGGAGATCGAGGCGACGATCGCCTCGATGGCGCGCATTCCGCCCAAGTCCGTCTCCAAGGACGACGCGGAAGTGCTCCAGCATCTCGACGAGACCCTGAAGCGCGTCGTCTACGGCCAGGACGAGGCGCTGGGCGCGCTCGCCTCGGCGATCAAACTCGCGCGCGCGGGACTGCGCGATCCCGAGAAGCCGATCGGCAGCTATCTCTTTTCCGGCCCGACCGGGGTCGGCAAGACCGAAGCGGCGCGCCAACTCGCCTCGAGCCTGGGCCTCGAACTGATCCGTTTCGACATGTCCGAATATATGGAGCGCCACACGGTTTCGCGGCTGATCGGCGCGCCGCCCGGCTATGTCGGCTTCGACCAGGGCGGCCTGCTGACCGACGCGATCGACCAGCACCCGCACTGCGTGCTGCTGCTCGACGAGATCGAAAAGGCCCATCCGGACCTCTTCAACATCCTCCTGCAGGTGATGGATCACGGCAAGCTGACCGATCACGCCGGCAAGCAGATCGACTTCCGCAACGTGATCCTGATCATGACGACCAACGCCGGCGCGCAGGATCTGGCCAAGGAGGCGTTCGGCTTCCACAAGTCAAAACGCGAAGGCGACGATGCGGAAGCGATCAATCGGCTGTTCTCGCCGGAGTTCCGCAATCGCCTCGACGCGATCGTGCCGTTCGCGCGGCTGCCCGAGTCGGTGATCGCCCAGGTCGTCGACAAGTTCGTCATGCAGCTCGAAGCGCAGCTCGCCGACCGCAACGTGACCATCGAGCTTTCGGACGAAGCGCGCGCCTGGCTGGTCAAGAACGGCTATGACGAGGCGATGGGGGCGCGGCCGATGGCCCGCGTCATCCAGAGCCAGATCAAGACGCCGCTCGCCGACGAAGTGCTGTTCGGCCGGCTCAAGAACGGCGGCGTCGTGCGCGTCGTCGTCACCGCCGACGACAGCGGCGTCAAGAAGCTCGGCTTCGTCTATCCCGAGGGGCCGGCGCGCCCGCAGCTCGAACGCGATCTGATCGTCGCCGGACGCAAGCGCGCCGAAGGCGAACCCGAGACGCGCAAGGGCCGGGCGCGCAAGCGCGCCGACGGTCCGACCGGGCCGGGCGAGCGTGAGGACGCGTCCGGCGAAGCTTCGAAGAGCGAACCGCAGGCGACTTGAGGCGGCGCGAAACCCTTCCCCCCTCGCGGGTCTCAGGCGAACGTTTCGTTCGCTGAGAGGTGGCCGGCGGAGCCGGCCGGATGAGGGGGGCGCGCGTAGGCGCGACGGTTTGATGCGCGCCGGTCATTTTGCGATGGTACGGCCAATCGCCCTGGCAAATCGTCTGACCTCGGTCGGAGGTCTCCGGTAGACCTCGATGAAAACGGCGTTGAACCGGCGAAGGCTGCGAAAGCCTGCCCGCATAGCCACCTCGGTCATTGGCAGTTCGGTGTCATCGAGCAAGCGCTTCGCGCGCTGAATCCGCGCCGTCTTCGCCACCTGAATCGGGGTTGCATTCAGATGGCGGGCGAACAATCTTGACAGTTGGCGTGCACCGAGTCCCAGCCTCATGGCCAAGTCTTCGACACAAGCGTCCTGCGCATCGAGTGCGCTTTCGTCGAGGATGAGCCGCAGCGCTTTATCGACGGTCGCACGAGTGCCTTTCCAGGCTGGACAGAAAGGCGCGGTCTCAGGCCGGCATCGAAGACAGGGCCGAAAGCCGGCCAGTTCGGCAGCCGCAGCAGAGGGAAAGTAGCAGACGTTTGCGGATCGGGGTTGGGCCGGGCACACGGGCCGGCAATAGACGCCCGTTGTGCGGACTCCGGTGAAGAACCGCCCATCATAGGTCGGGTCACGCCCCAAACGCGCCCGATCGCACTCGGCAAAATTGAGCATCATCGGATGTCTTCACCTTAGCAGCTGACGTGAAATCGGACGAACCACTCTTGGTGATGAAGTCCGAATCCGGCGAGCCAAGCTCCAATTCAAACGGTAGGGTGACAGCACGCCGTCGTAGTTCAACCAGGAGAAAACGATGCCGAGCCGTGTCGCCAGCAAGACTTATGGGACCGTTGCCGCCGACAGGCAGAGGGAGATGAGCGGCCTGGAGTTTGTCCAAGGCCTCGTCGAGGGGACGCTGCCCCTCAATACGATCGCCCAAACTCTAGGTTATGATATCGTTGAGGCGGAGAGCGGGCGCGTCGTCGTTACCGCGGAGCCGAAAGACATCCACCTAAACCCGGCTGGCGCCGTGCATGGCGGTCTCGCCGCCACAATGCTCGACAGCTGCATGGGGCTTGCGGTCCAATCGACTTTGGAGAAGGGCATCGGCTCCACGACCCTTGAGTTCAAGATATCATTCGTCCGGCCGATCACGCCGGAGACAGGCCCGATCAAGGCTGAGGGCACGGTGATCAACCGGGGCCGCCGGGTCGGCGTTGCGGAGGGACGCGTCACGGACAGCAAGGGGCGGCTGCTCGTCCACGGGACGACCACCTGCTTGATTTTTGAAAGTTGATCATCGCGCAAAGCCCGACGACATCCGAATGCGCGCGGGTTACGGTGATGCGAACTGCGCCATATCGTTAGTCAGCGGGATTTTTCCGTCAGTGGCCCGGCCACGAATTCTTGCGAGAGGTCGATGTCGGCACGATCGCAAACCCGCCGATCCGCCGCCCCTCACGCCCGCCGCCCGCCCAGCCCGGACAGCAGCACCGCGACGATGCCGGTCAGGAACACGCCGTCGAAGGTTCCCGCGCCGCCGATCGAGGCGACCGGCGCGCCCAGGGTCTGCAATGTCCCGAGATTGCTGAGGTCGGCGCCGATCAGCACGCCGAGGCTGCCGCCGACATAGGCGAGCGGCGCGGCGTATTGGCGCGACAGCAGCACCGCGACCAGCGCCGCCAGGAGCGGCGGCACGATCATCGGCACCGCAATGCCGACGCCGGGGATCGGCGTCGCGAGCTGATGGACGACGACCGCCACGACCGCCGTCGCCACCGCGCTCAAAGCGAAGATGCGATAGTGGACGACGAGATAGATCGACAGCAGGATCGGAATCAGCGCGCCGCCGACATTGATGGCGAGGATCGTGCCGGGCCAGTCCACGCCCTGCGGGACGGCATAGGGCATGCCGAAGGGGTCGGCGGAGGGGGCTGGCGCCAGATGCGCCTCGGGCAGCCGCGCGATCGGGATGTTGATATAGCCGCCGATCAGCGAGCCGAACAACACCAGCATCGCGACGCGCGGCTCCAGTCCGAGACGACGATAGGCGCTGTTGAGGAGGCCGATCTGCAGCGCCAGCAGCAGGCCGAGGATGGCCGCGCCGAGCAGCAAAAGCAGCAGGATCGGCGCGGGAAAATAATGCAGGTGGCTCGAATGCATGGGCGCCTCGAATGCTTGGGCGGCGCCGGGCGCGGCGCCTCCTTACTCACGGGCGCCGCGCTCAGCCCGCGTTCACCGCGGCGCGAATCTTGGCGGCGTGGATTTCGAGCGCGTCGGCCGCGAGCATCGGGCCGCCGGGCGGGCGCAACGCGACGCCGCTCCAGCGCGGCAACACGTGAAAATGCAGATGGAACACGATCTGCCCGCCGGCGCTTTCGTTGAACTGCTGCACGACGATTCCGTCGGCCGCCATGCCGGTTTTGACGGCCAGCGCGATGCGCTGGACCGACGGCATGAAGCGCGCGAGCTCGGCGGGCGCGATATCGAGAAGGTTGCGCGCCGGCGTCTTGGGGACGACCAGGACATGGCCGTCGGCGCGCGGCATGATGTCCATGAAGGCGAGCGAAAACTCGTCCTCGGCGACGCGCACGCAAGGCGCCTCGCCGCGCAGGATCTTGGCGAAAATGTTGTTGGGATCGTAATACGGGGTCATGGGCTCTCCAGGAAGGATCGGCTCGGCGGGCGTCAGCTCTCCCGCCGGAAAGGGAGTTGTTCGGCGTATTCGGCGAGCGCTTCGTCGACGGCGGCGCGCTCGCGCGCGAGATAGGCCGCCACGGCCTGCTGAAAGCGCGGGTCGGCGAATTCATGCGCGGAATAGGTGGGGACCGGACGATAGCCGCGCGCCAATTTATGCTCTCCCTGCGCGCCCGCCTCGACGCGCTTGAGGCCGCGCCTTATCGCGAACTCGATCGCTTGATAATAGCAAACTTCGAAATGCAGAAACGGCCGCTCCTCGATCGCGCCCCAGTTGCGCCCGTAGAGCGCGTCGTCGCCGAGAAAGTTGATCGCGCCCGCGATGTAACGCCCCGCGCGCTTGGCCATGACCAGCAATATGCGCGCCGCCATGCTCGCGCCGACGCGATCGAAGAACGCGCGGGTCAGGTAGGGCCGGCCCCATTTACGCGACCCGGTGTCCATGTAAAATGCAAAGAAAGCGTCCCAATGCATTGATTTTATCTCGCTTCCCGTAAGGAGTTCGACGGAGATGTCGTCGCCGAGGGCCTCGCGGCGCTCGCGTTTGATCGCCTTGCGCTTGCGAGAGGCGAGCGCGGCGAGAAAATCGTCGAAATCGCGATAGCCTTCGTTGACGAAATGAAATTGCTCGCCCGTGCGCGACACGAAACCGGCGCGCTCGAGGACATCGCTGTCGCCGCGATCGGGGAAGGTGACATGAATCGACGAGGCGCCGGCCGCCTCGCGCAGCGCGCGCAACCCCGCGATCAGCGCCTCTTGGGCGCCTTCGGGCGCCTCCGGCGCGACGAGCAGCCGCCGGCCGGTCACTGGCGTGAAGGGAACGGCGACCTGCAGCTTGGGGTAATAGCGCCCCCCCGCGCGCTGATAGGCCTCCGCCCAGCTATGGTCGAAGACATATTCCCCCTGGCTATGGGCTTTCAGGTAAGTCGGCGCCGCCGCGACGAGCCGGCCGCCGGCCTCTTCGACGAGCACATGCGCGGGCGTCCAGCCCGAACGCCCGCCCACCGAGCGCGACTGCTCCAGCGCCAGGAGAAACGCATGCGCGATGAAGGGATTGAACCGCTCGCCGTCGGCCGCGCCGTCGGCGGGCGCGGGCGGATTGGCGCAGGCGTCCCAGGCCCCGGCGGCGACCTCGGCGATGGCTTGGACGGTGCGGATGGCGAGGGCGGCGGTCATCGATGCTTTGCGGCGAAGGGAGGCGCGCCGCCATCATAGCGCGCCGACGCCGCGCGCCAAGGCCGAAACCGCCGCGCCGTTCAGGACGCGCGCCCGCGATCGCGGAACCACAGCGCGGTCGCGGGCGCGCCGACCTCGAATGGCGTCGCGTCGGCCCAGAACCGCTTGGCGAAGCGGCTCGAGTCGACGCGGTAGGGCCGGTCCCACTGAAACCGCATTTCGCGCATTTCGCGCAGGACGGGAACGAACAGTCCGAGCGGCCCGAGCGCCCAAATCGGCAGGCCGGAGACGCGCGGCTTCACGCCGAGCGCCGCCGCGCCGAGCGCGAGGATTTCGCGCGGCGTCCGCGTCGGCGCGCAGGGAACGTGCCAGGCCTGGCCGAAAGCGTCGTCCGGCGCATCGAGCAGGGTGACGACGGCGCGCGCGAAATCCGGGACATAGGCGAAATCATGGGGCGTGTCGGGTGAGCCGATCACGCTCGCGGCCTTGCCTTTCGCCAGCGCGCCGAACGCCGTCTCGCCCAGATGCGACTGCGCGGCGCCGGGCCCGTAAAAATCGGGAGCGCGCAGCGCCGCGACGCGGAGCCGCCCCGCCTCGCTCGCCGCCATCCAGATTCGCGTGACCTCGACCCGCGCCGCCGGCTTGACGCCGTAGGGAATCATCGGCGTCGTCTCGCTGAGCGGCGCCGTTTGCGGCCCGTACATGTAGAGATTGTCGACGAACAGGAGGCGCGCGCCCGTCGCCGCGCAGGCCTCGACGAAATTCGTCATCGCTCGCGGCCAGGCCTCGCGCCAGACGGCGCCGAGATAGGGAAAGCCGACGGCGAGCACGACCTGGGCGGCGCCGCGCGCGGCGGCGCGCACCGACTCCCCGTCGAGCGCGTCGCAGCGGACGAAGGCGGCGCCCGCCGGCGGATTCTCTGGCTCCTTGCGCTGCGCGATCCGCACCGCGCGGCCCTGCGCGCGCAGAATTTCCGCCGTCGCGCGCCCCACCGGCCCGAAGCCGAAAATCGCGATCTCGTCACTCATCGCTCGCCTCGCTCCGGTCAGCAATCCTATTCCGGTCATCAATCCTATAAAGACATCGACGATAGCGTGATCGTTCGCCCATCATTTCATCAAAAGCGAGACTTGCCGCATGCGCCGCCTCAAGGAATCCATTCTGGCTTTGGCATTGCTGACCGGCGCGGCGCGGGCCGGGGACGCCGGCGTCACTCTAACCTCTCCGGCGCCGCTCGCCAAAGACGTCGCGGCCTTCCCCAAGCTCGACGCGCACGACGCGACCGCCGACAAGATCAACGCCGCTCTTGTCAGGCTCGACAATCGCGTCCGCAAGGCGAGGGCGGATTGCGTTACGTCCAAGGACGCCGAGTGGTCGCGCTCGATCGCCGTCACCATGCGCGGCCCGCGCTATCTCAGCTATCTCGTGTCCGACTCCGTTTATTGCGGCGGCGCGCATCCGGATTCCTCGGGCTTCGCGCTCGTCTACGACCTCACTACCGGCAATCCCGTGGACTGGGCCAAGCTGCTGCCGAAGCCGATCGTCGAGACGTCGTCTCTCGACACGGCGGAAGATGGCGCGAAAATTGGCGTTGTCGGCTCGAAGGCGCTCAGCGCTTTCTATGTCGAGGGGCTCGGCAAAAGCCTGGATCCCGACTGCAAGGAGGCTTTGACGACCGGCGACCTGAATTTCGTTCTCTGGCCGGACGCCAAGGCCAAGGGCCTCGCGATGCAGACCGTCAGCCTTCCCCGTGCGATGCAGGCCTGCGCGGATGTCGTCGCCATTCCGACGACGAAGCTTCGCGAATTTGGCGCGGCGCAAAGTCTGATCGACGCGCTCGAGGCCAAATGACCTTTCGCGGAGCCGGGCCGCGACCGTTTATCGCGACGGCCGCGCCTCGGCCTTGCCGGCGCGCGAATTTTCGAGCGCGCGATAGATCGCGGCGTAACGACGCGCCGACTCGTCCCAGTCGAACTTCAGCGCCATGGCGGCGCGGCGCAGTTCGGCGAGGCGTTTGTTCGAGGCGTAGACCTCAAACCCGCGACGGATCGCCTCGTCGAGGTCCGCGACGTCGGGCTGCTCGAACAGAAATCCGGTCTTCCCGTCGTGGATCGTTTCGCTGAGACCGCCGGTGCGACAGGCGATCGGGATCGCGCCGAAACGCTGGGCGTACATCTGGCTCAGTCCGCAGGGTTCGAAACGCGACGGCATGAGAACGAAATCGCTGCCCGCGAACAGGGCGCGCGCATCCTCCGCATCGAAGCCGACGCGAACGCCGACGGCGTCGCGGCGGCGCTTCCCAAGCGCGGCGAATGCGGCCTCCATCTTCGGCTCTCCCAGCCCCATGACGACGAGCTGTCCGCCGAGTTCGGCGATCAGTTCGCCCGCTTGGAGGACGAGATCGGCGCCCTTTTGATGGACGAGGCGCGACACGAACGAAAACAACGGCGCGCGCGACAGGGACAATCCGAACATGCCGCGGACGTAATCGGCGTAGCGGCCTTTCCAGCGTTGCGGGTCGTAGAGATAGGGGCATTTTCGGTCTTGTCGCGGATCCCACGACTCGTCGACGCCGTTGACGATGCCGGTCAGGCGGCCTTGCGAGGCGCGCTCCAGCAACAGGCCGTCGAGTCCGCAACCGAATTCCGGGCGCGTGATTTCTTCGGCGTAGGTCGCGCTGACGGTGGCGACCTGCGCGGCGTAGTTCAATCCGGCCTTGAGGAAGGAAACGCGGCCGAAGAATTCGACGCCCTGCATCGTGAACGCCTGCGAGGGAATGCCGAGCGCCCTCATTCGCGAGGCCTCGAAAAGTCCCTGGTGGGCGAGATTATGGACCGACAGCAGCGCCGGCGCGTCGATGGCGTTCCAGGCGAGATAGCCAGCCGCCAGGGCCGTCTGCCAGTCGTTCAAATGCAGGCTGGCGGGTTTCCAATCGTCGCAGCCGCGCTGGGCCATTTGCGCGGCGGCGAGACTCAGGCGCGCGAAGCGCAGGTCGTTGTCGGCAAAGTCGGCGCCGCCCGCGTCGGCGTAGGGGGAGCCGTCCCGTTTGAAGAGCTCCTCGCACAGCACGACATAGACGATCAGGCCGTCGTCGAGCCTCGTCATGCCGATGGAGCAGGGAGGGATAGCGCCCAAGCCGGGCAGATGCGCCACGATATCCATCGCGCGCGCGCGATGGAGCACCTGTCGATAGCCGGGCAGCATCACGCGCACGTCGCCGTATCGCCCGAGCGCGCGCGGCAGCGACGCCGAAACGGCGCCGAGACCGCCGACTTGCACGAAATCGCTCATTTCGGAGGTGACGAACAGCACGCGCGGGCGCGGCGGCGTCAGCGGGACGATGCGCGCCGTTTCGCGCGGGCTCGCCGGTCTGGGGTCTCTCGTCGGGACGCTTATGGTTGCGACGGCGGCCGGCTTGATCACGAACACTTCCCGCACTCACTTTTCACTGTCGGGAAAGATAGGGCGCAAGCGTAGCGGAATGGTTAATTGACAATAAATTAGGTTTTTGAGCGCGGATTCCGCGCAGTTCGATAGGCTCGAACAGCGAAGGCGATGCGCGCGAAAACCCCTGCTGCGTCGACCTCACGCACTGTCCCTGAATCCGGCCTATGGTTCGCAGAGCGCGGCGCTCGCCGCCGCGCAAGCCGGCGTGACGAACGCAGTGAGGGGCAGAGCCGCTTTTCCCATGTCCGCAGCGACGTTGGGGGCGCCGTGGGACGCGCCGCCTCGCCATCGGCGCGGCCAAATCATCTCGAAACATACCGCGCCGAGAAGAGGAAGGCGACATGAACAAGAAATCGCCCCCGGCGATTTGCGGGGGGCGACATTCCGAACTTGCCAGCGCCGTCCACTGCGACGTTTCGTCGCCGCGCTTACTTGCAATACATGATGAGGCATCTGGCGCCGCGCGGCGTTTGCACGGCGCACTCACGCAGAGCTATGTTTCGCGCGGACGCCAGATTTCCCGAGGTGCCCCAGCCGGTGGCGCCCGTTGTGCCCTTTGCCGAACAATACCAGGCGTCGGCCGGCGTCGAGGCGACGATGGCGAGACCGCCAAAAACAGAAAGGCCGCCAACCAACGCCAATGCAATACGATTCGGTTTCATGCTCCCCTCCAAGAATTTCAATGCAGATCAATATAGCACGTTCAGCAAGAACGGCGCACGCTCAAAAAAAAGGAAAAAGCCGGCGCCGTCTGCGACACTTTCAACGTCCAAGGCCATCGAACCCCGGCTCAAGCCCAGCGCACGCTTGGCGCCGTGGCGACGAGCGCGTGGCGCGATGCTGTCGCGGCGGCCTGAAATTTTCGGAAGGGCGCCTTTCTCGCGGTCTCGACTCGACGAGGAGTGGGCCCCGAAAGCGAGACAGGCCGCGCTTGATCCAAAATGCTCCCTCCTGGGAGACCGTGTCCCTCAATTGGCGGGTCTCGCCAAGGGGTCGCAGTCCACTTTTGCGCCTAATGGAGGGCATTGCTGACTTCGGTGAACTCGCTGCTCAGGCTGGTGCCGAGAACCTGCAAGGAACCGATGATGAAGACGGCGATCAACGAAGCGATCAGCGCGTATTCGATCGCGGTGGCGCCGGACTCGTCGGCGACGAATATTTTGAGAGACTTGATCACGGCTCGTCTCCAGCTAGAAGAATGATGTGTCCACTCCGCGTCGAGCGCGACGCTGCTTGGGATAGCGTCAATCTGGCGGCGCGCCGTTTCGGCGCCGTTAATTCCAGTGCGCGGAAGCGGGTTAACCCGCGCATTCCCCCATAAGTGCGGCGAGATGTCACAGGCGCAAGCTGGCTGGGCTTAGATCCTCAGCAAACGTTCGGCGATGTATTTGTCCTGTTCTCGCCGTCGCGCTAACGTGACGCCATGACCGACGCGCCCGATCGCCTCGCGCCTGCCGCCGCCGATGGTCTCGCCGCCGCGAAGGGCGATAGCGGGGGCGTCGCCACGCGGCTTGTCGGGCGCATCTGGCGAGATCAGGATTTGTCGCCATGAAGAGACCGCCGATCGACGGTCCGTCGTCAGCCCCGATCAACGCCGCGAATGCTCGTTGATTTGAAAATGCATTTTTCGCCGATGACTTGATGCGCCTCAAAGCTATCGCCGGCGCTGAGGGGTCATCTCGCGAAAGGTCTCGAAACATACGGCTTGGCGCAATGAAGCAGCTTGACGCTTTTGCGCCGCGCTGGAGGGTCGGCGATGACGACGATGGTGTTTTTGCTCGCGTTCGCGGGCTCCCTGCCGACGGTCGATATGCAGAGTATTTGTCGGAGCGCGCGATCGGCCGCGCTTCCCGAGGACCAACCGACCGCTTATGCCGGCTGCTTGCGCGAGGAACAGGATGCGAGGGATCAGTTGCGGCGGAATTGGACGAAATATTCGCCGGACGCGCACGAGGCGTGCGCCGAGGACCCCGCGTTTTCGTTCAGCTACGTCGAATTGCTGACCTGTCTGGAAATGCAACCGGGGGGCAGCCTGAGCATCCAAGGCTTGGGGCGGGGCGGCCGGCGCTGAGGGCGCGGCGAGGGAAATCGTGGACGGCGAGCGGACGCATATTTCAGCCGTCCGGCGACCAAGTCATCGAATTACGGAATTACGGCTTCGACGGCGAGCAGCGGCGCGTCGGCGCTCGGCCGCCACGCGAAAACGCGCGCCCCTTCGCACGATCGCGAATTCGCCCCGTCTCGTGCTGAACGATCGCGCGTTTTCCATTGCGCTAAACCCTTTTTCGCCCCTGCGGTCGACGAATTGGGGGACGCCTGCCGACCGAGAGCGAAATAGCGGAAACCGAGTGGAGACGCACCACGCACGACATCCGGTAAAAGCGCCAAGCTGTTGAATTTTATCAGAGACTTTGGCGCACCACTCAGGATAAAACTGCGAACACCTATGTTATTGAAATTCCCGTCTGATTTTTCATACGTCGGGCGGCAGTCGGCCAAATGCGCAGAAGCGCGGGAACGCGCTTCCCAGCGGACATGTAATCGAGGCGATCTGACCAACCCTTTTGAACTGCACAAACAGCGACCGGGCGTCGCGTGCGGTGTCGGCCCCCGTGCAGTTCTGGTGCCAATGGAGGACGCGACGCCGTTCTAGCTACGCGACCTCGACGCGGCACATCAACTCAGGTCAGAAGCTTCATGAAATTGCGCTTGCGCGCGAAGCGCGTTTTCAGTTGCGCGACCCAGGCCGCCTGCGTCGTCATGCTCTGCAAGGCCGCCATGCGCTTTACGAGCTTGGCGGCTTCTTCGTAGCCCCCGGCCGTACCGCCTTCGACGAGCCGGTCGACCTCGCGCCGGAAGACCTCCGCGGCTTCCTGTGGATGCGCGCGGTCGCTTGCCCGGGCAAGACGCATTTGCGCGTCGGGTGAGGCGCCCCCGCGAGCGACCGCGCGCCAAGCGGCCGTCCAATCCATCTCTTCCATTAGTACGTCGATGAGGAGATCGCCCGAATGGCTCCACGCCGTGGGCTGCGCCTTCCGAGCGCGCGTTTCGAGAAGGGCGACGGCCGTTTCACGCGCAGCCTCGCCCGCAAGCTTGCGCCAGCGGCGGTATGCGCTCAGGCTGGGCTCTTTCTCAAACGTGCTTCGCGCCACAGTGATCGCATCCGCCTTCCGGCCCGCCTCCGTCATCAGCGCAATGGCCACGTCGACGAGCCGCGCATCGGGCCGTTCGTCCTCGAATGTCCACAGACCCTCCTCCGCCCAGTGCAGGGCCTCCGTGGCGCGTCCGGCTTTCCGGCAGAACTCCGCAAGGTCGCAATAGGACCAGGACGACGAAAGGTTCTTGGCGCGCAAGGCGATGCGCGCGTCGACATTGCCATCGCGCTCGACAAAGAAATCGACGATTCCCGAAAGCCGCCGGTACGCGTCGCCGTCGCGTATGGGCTCCCGGGAGCGTCCCGAGCGCGCCGGAAGCTTCGCCCAAGCGTCTTCGGCGAGGCGGCGATATTCCGCGAGCCCGACGTCGCCGAGCACGTCGGCGTAGCGGCGCGCGGCGCCAAACCAGGCGTCGTGGTCACTGGCCATCTCGCGCGCGAACAGTTCGCGCGCGAAAGCGACGCGTTGCGGTGGGGCCGCGCGCGCAGAGGCCAAGTGGATGTCCGCCGCCCGCTCGATGAGGCCGCCACAATGCCCGGAGGAATCGTCGATGCTATTGAGGGCTTTTTCGAGGGCGCCGATCGCATATTCGGCAAGCCGCAATCCGATCGCAGCGCGCGGCCCGTCCGAGAGTTCCTCGATCGCGTCGAGCGCTTCGTCGACGCCCGCGGCCCAGTCGCGCGCCTGGGAATAGCCGACATAGCCACGAGATTCGATCGCGTCGTCGAGGGCGGCGCGTAGCCGCTCTTCGAGCGTCGCGTCGTCGGCTCCAACGCTCGCAGAGGCGAGATCGAGGTGGCGCATCAGCGCCTCGTCGCGCTCGGCAGTTTCGAGGATGAGCGCGACGAGCGCATCGACGCTCGACGCTTGCAAATAGGCGCGAATGCGCGCCAGCGGATTTTCGGCGCCCGAAACGTCCCCACCCGCGGCGTTGGCGGCGAGCGCGGTCGCGACCATGTGCTTGCAGAAGCCGAAACTTTCCGCGGCAGGGCACTCGCAGTCGCCGCTGATCTCCTGACCGGCGCCAGCGAGCGTCACCCGATAGGCTTGGCCGCCCTCGACGACCGCCGTGACCCGCGGTTCCGCGCAGACCAGGCGACGCACCCGGCCTTCGCGCCAATAGGCCTCGCCGCGCGCGAAACCGGCGCCGGCGAGGTTCTCAAGCGTTGCGACGTCGAACCGCGGCGCAGTTCGCGCGGACTTCAGGTCGGCCACAGGAGCCCTTCCTTCTCGATGATCGCGAACGCCTCTTCGAGCGTCATGTCCGAGCGCAGAGGCCAGAACCGGCCAGAGTGGCGCGGCCACATCACGTCGAACAAGAGGCGGTCGAGCTTTTCCTCGACATGGTCGAGACGTGCAAAAGGCGCATCGAATTCCGCGCCGAGGTTCTCGGCGAAGCCAGACCGGTAGCGGGTCAGGAAGCTGTACGATCGGCCGCGCCATCGACCGTGCAGATCGACGGGATAGTTGAATTCCGTCGGCCGAATCTCGCCCAGGAACCGCGGCTTCAAACGCTCGTCGATGAAGCGTCGGCACGCCGCGGCGATGTCGTCCCTCTCCTCTCGGGAGAGTCGCCGAACCCGCATCCACACCCGCTGCTGGTTGGCCATCGCCGCCGGTCTCCGCGAATCGCCTGTGCGAGTTTGCCGATTGATCGGATAGGATCACCGCGCCCGAAGCCGCGTCAACCAATGCCAATACTCTTCGCGATGACCCCCTTGGAGTAGAGATCGACAAAAGATGGCTCCCGCCCCTCGTTCGACCGCTCGGACCAAGTGGCGCCTATCTCGGCGCGACGAGAATTCCACGTGATGCGGATTCTGGGGAAAGTGGGATCGTGCAGTATGGTGGAGGTCTCGCCGGGAGCAATTGGACGGTCAATGACGCGGTGTCCTCAGGCCGAATGCCGTCGCTTCGTCGGACCGGTGTTCGCAGTCTTATCTTGAGTGGTGTTGGATTTGGCGCGCCGTTCAGGACAAAACTGCGAACACCTATGTCATTGAAATTGCTATGTAGCGTAATCAACGTGGCGTTCGCAGACGTGAGCCTGTCGCCGTGGTTGTCGGCGGCCGCGACGAAGCGCCGCGCGAGAACGTCCGCATAAGAGCTTGCCAAGCTGTTCCTCTTATGTTCTCCTGAATTTCAGAATTCAGGCGGAGCATGAGATGGGCGACCTATCGTTCGCGCGATTTTTCCGGCTCAGCGCCGGCGGGGTCGCGTGCGACGGCGACGGGCCGCGGGTCGGCGGCGTCGCGTTGCTGGCGCGCGACCCGAACGGCGCGTGGACGTCGCGCGACGAAAGCGTCGTCAGCCGCGAGCTCGCCAAACACTATGGCTTCCCGGTCGACTTCGGGTCCAAGCGCAGAGGGCTCGAGGCTCTCGCCGCCGCGTTGACCAACGGCGAACTCGCCCGCGCCCAGATCATCACGTTGTTGCTGCAGCTCCCCGATCCCCCGGGCGCGGCCGGCGGCCGATCCGGCGAACTGGAAAAACGGCGCCTTGCCCGCGAACTCGTCGCCTGCGGCCTGCTGAAGGCCGACGCCGACTGGGACGACAAGCACCCGCGAACCGGCGCGCCGCCGAACCCCGGCTGGTTCGCGCCGACGGCCGGCGCGGCGGCGACGGATGAGCCGAAGCCCGGTTCGCGCCCCGCGGCGGGCGCGCCCGCGCCCGGCGGCGCGGCGCTCGCCTTTGTCGCGCCCGCGCCGGCCGCCGGCGCCGGCTCGCTGCTCGCCGAAGACCTGTCCGCGACCGCTTTGCGCGGGCTGGCGACATTGGCCGCCCGCTTCTCCGCCGCGACGATCCTGTTCGACGCGATCTTCGTGCCGAGCGACAACCGCATCGTCGAGGAGGGCCGCATCCCCGGCCGTCCCGACATCGCCTATCGCTGGGCGCACGACGAAAGCGCAACCGCGGTCACCCTCAGGGTCCTCGTCGACGGCCAATGGCGAACCCTGGCCGTCGGCGGCGCGGCGCCAAACGGCTTCGTCTTCGACCGAGACGGCCGCGCCGTCGCGAGGATCGTCAGCGGCCCCGACGGGCGACAGACCCTGGTCGCCACGGTCGGCGCCCTCGACCGCGCCGTCGCCGATCTGCGCGGCAAGGACGACGAACCGGTCGCCGCGCCGATCGCTGAAGATCAAGAGCCCAGGCTCTGCCCTGAGCCGACGAACGAGCCGAGGACGACGACGTCGGCCAATTCGATCGCCTATCAGCAATACGTCAGCGGATTGGTTTATCCGCTGGCGATCTGGTTCGGCGGCCTGTTCTTTGACGGGTGCGATCCGCCTACAGGTCTCCTGCTCGAGGCCAAGGCGGACATCGACTTCATGTTCGACAAGAACGACGATGTGTACTGGTGGATCAAGCCGGAAAACAACCCGAAGATTCAGATGTTGAACCAAGCGGAAGCGGCGCTCGCCGCGGGCCGCTCGGTGGACTGGCACGCGCAAACCGAGAAGGGCTATCGCGGACTGACAAAGATCAGGGATGGCCTGAAGTTGCCCGAACGGTTGGTCGTGACGGTCGTCTACGATCCGAACTGAGGGGACACCCGCGATGACGATTCTACATCTCGACTTCTATTGGAGATCGCGCCATCCGTCGCAGGCGGACGACGCGCGCCGACTTTCGCGCTTCGTCAACGGCCTGCCGGACTTCGACCCGGTCTATCGCAGCTGGGTCGCCTCGCCCGAGACCAAAGAGCAGACGGTCCCCGTCCCGCTCAGCGAAGGCGAGGCGAAACGGCTGCTGATTGAAAACGTGATGCGCTACGATTTGCCGTCGGACCCTTGGCCGGAGCGCGGAAGCTACATCTGGGGCGGCCACGCCGGGCCTCCGCCTTATGACTTTCGCGAGGCGAGCGTCGCGGTCACCCGCTGCTATATTGGCGCATACGGGGACCCGGCGCGAAGCAATTCTATTGAAATGGGTCTCTCGGACGTGCGTCCATCCACGGGCCGCCCTTGGCGCGCGTCAGAGCTGAGACCGCTGATGAAATTCGCACGCGAGGTTTGGCGGCCGGCGGAAATGAGCGCGACGCTTACTTTCTTCGATCCGCAAAAAATCCCTGATTCGAGTTGGGCCGGCGGGGAGCGAACGCTCGAGCCCCGCATTGGCTGGATCACCTACCTGCCGCCCAACCTCGCCGCGCGGGCGAAATATCCCGCCGACGTCGCAGTCGAGACCCTCGCCGACGGCGCTGTGCTCGTCACCTTGTGCGAGGAGCCGTTCGGCAAGGGCGACGCCGCCGGCTTGGCGCGGTTGCATGCGCTCGAAGCCGCGCTGCGCCCGATCCAGAGCTGAGCGAAGGGGGCGCGGCGGAAGCATTGGCGGAAGCCGGACGGCTTCGCGAGCCGCTAAAGTGACAAGTGGTTTGGACACGTCGGCCAATGCCACCACCCGCGCGCGTTGTGGGACGTCAGCGCCAGATTACGGCCTTATGCCAGCGTGCGTCGAGATGGTGGTGTTCGCACACGTATCCAGAGTGGCGTCGGAAATGGCGCGCCCAAGGGGAATCGAACCCCTGTTTTCGCCGTGAAAGGGCGACGTCCTGGACCGCTAGACGATGGGCGCTGGCCGGCGTTTCGGCTCAGCCGGAACGCGCCTGCTATAAAGTCGTCCGGCGAGGCTGGCAAGGCCGGGAGGACGAATTCGAGCATCAATTCTCCCGGCTTCCTTTTCCAGCGGTTTACGCGCGACATTTGACGCGAAATGGCTGCGAAGGGGTGGAAAGGGCGGTTTTCCAACGCTTTTTCGTTGTCGCCGACTTGCGCGCGCCGCCCCGCAGGACAATCATGGCGCGTTTCAGGCGGGAGATCAGCCATGCGCGCGATTCGCATCCACCACACCGGGGCGCCTGACGTCATGCGCCTCGAGGATATCGAGATCCCGCCGCCGGGGCCCGGAGAAGCGCGCGTGCGCCATCACGCGATCGGCGTCAATTATCTCGACGTCTATTATCGCTCGGGTTTCTATCCGCCGCCGCCGCGCCCCTTTACCCCCGGCAACGAGGGGGCCGGCGAAATCGTCGCAGTGGGCAAGGGCGTCAAGGATTTCAAGCCCGGCGACCGCGTCGCCTACGCCTCCACGCTCGGTTCCTACGCCGAGGAGCGCAACGTCGAGGTCAAGCACCTCGTCAAGCTGCCCAAGGCGATTTCGTATGAAACCGGCGCGGCGATGATGCTCAAGGGCCTCACCGCGCAATATCTGTTGCGTCAGACCTACAAGGTGAAGGCGGGCGACACGATTCTCGTGCACGCGGCCGCGGGCGGCGTCGGCCAAATCCTGTGCCAATGGGGCAAGGCGCTCGGCGCGACCGTGATCGGCACGGTCGGCTCGCCGGACAAGGCCAAGCTCGCCAAGAAGGCCGGCGCCAAGCACGTCATTCTGTACCGCGAGGAGGACTTCGCCGTCCGCGTCGGCGAAATCACCAAGGGCGCCAAGTGCCACGTCGTCTACGACGGGGTCGGCAAGGCGACCTTCCCCGCTTCGCTCGACTGCCTCCGGCCGTTCGGCATGTTCGCGAGCTACGGATCGGCGTCCGGCGGCATCGAGTCCTTCAATCTCGCCCTGCTCGCGCAGAAGGGCTCGCTGTTCGCGACGCGGCCGACCTTGTTCACATTCCTGGCCGATCGCGCGCGGCTCGACAAAATGGCGCGCGATCTGTTCGCCGTCGTCTCCTCCGGCGACGTCAAGATCGCCGTCGCGGCGCGCGCGCCGCTGGCCGAGGCCGCGCGCCTCCACGCCGCCTTGGAGGCGCGCCAGACGACGGCCTCGTTGGTTCTCGTTCCCTGAAGGGCCGCGATCGGCGCCGGCGTATCTTGCGAATTCCTGAGTAAATCCTTTAGCGCGCCGCGATCAAATCAGACGCGCCCGCGCCTAGCCAAAGCCGCCGATACGGTTAGGATGGGTTTGCGTACGCGCGTCGGAGGAACGTTGGCGCGACGCGAGGAGGAATGCTTGAGCTCCGCGACCGCCACGTCCTCGTCGAGCATCGTTCCGCAAGCGGCGCCGCTATTGGCTGCGCGCGCCATCACCAAGCGATTCGGCTCGTTCGTCGCCAACGATCGCGTCGATCTCGCCCTGGCGCGCGGGGAGATTCACGCCCTGCTCGGGGAGAATGGCGCGGGCAAGTCGACGCTGGTCAAGATGCTCTACGGGCTGTTGAGTCCCAGCGAGGGCGAGATCCTCTGGGAGGGCGCGCCCATTACGCTGGCCAATCCCAACGCCGCGCGCGAGCTCGGCATCGGCATGGTGTTCCAGCACTTTTCGTTGTTCGACAACTTGACCGTCGCCGAGAACATCGCGCTCGTGCTGCCGACTTCGGAACGGCTGGAGACGATTCCGGCCCGCATCGCCGAAATTTCCCGCGCCTACGGCTTCGCCCTGGAGCCGGACCGGCCGGTCTATTCGCTTTCGGCGGGCGAGCGCCAGCGCATCGAGATCGCGCGCTGCCTGCTGCAAGACCCGAAGGCGCTCATTCTCGACGAGCCGACGTCGGTGCTGACGCCGCAAGAATCGGAAAAGCTTTTCGAGACGCTGGAGAAGCTCAAGGCCGAGGGCAGGGCGCTGCTCTATATTTCGCATCACCTGGAGGAAGTGAAGAGGCTGTGCGACCGCGCGACCATCCTTAGACTCGGCAAGGTGGTGGGAACCTGCGATCCGCGCGCCGAGACCGCGCGCTCGCTCGCGGCGCTGATGGTCGGCGCGCAGATCAAGGAGGTTCGCTCGCAAGGCGGCCATCGGCCGGGCAAGGCGCGCCTCGTCGTCTCCGATCTCAGCGCGCCGTCCCCCTCGTTGCACGGGGTTTCGCTCAAGGACGTTTCGCTCGCCGTGCGCGGCGGCGAAGTGCTCGGCGTCGCTGGCGTCGCGGGCAACGGGCAGTCGGAACTTTTCGCCTATCTCTCGGGAGAACTGATCGCCGGCAGGGCCGGGGCGATCCTCATCGACGACAAGCCGGTCGGCGACGTCGGCATCATGCGCCGGCGCGCGCTGCGCGCGGCGTTCGTGCCCGAAGAGCGCAACGGCCACGCCGCGGCGCCCGATTTCACGCTTTCCGAGAATATCGTGCTGACCGGACACGGCGCCAACGGCATGACGCACGCCGGTTTCATCGACGCGAACAAGGCGCTCGACAAATCGAACGAAGTCGTCGCGACCTTCGACGTGCGCAAGTCCGGCGCCGATCCCCTGGCGCGCACGCTCTCGGGCGGCAATTTGCAGAAATTCGTGGTCGGGCGCGAAATTTTAAGCGAGCCGGGCCTTTTCGTGGTCAACCAGCCGACCTGGGGCGTCGACGCCCTGGCGTCGGCCGCGATCCGTCAGGCGCTGCTGGATTTGAGCGCGCGAGGCGTCGCGGTGCTGGTCATCAGCCAGGATCTCGACGAACTCTTCGAGATCAGCGACCGTATCGCGGTCATTCATGCCGGGCGATTGTCCGAGCCGCGCGTTGCGCGCGAAACGACGCGCGAGGCGGTCGGCCTGCTGATGGCGGGAATGGACGAGGGCGATCATGCGCATTGACCTCGTCGCGCGCGCGCAGCGCTCGCGCATCCTCGAAGTCGTGGCGCCCGTCGCGGCGATGGCGGTGGCGATCGTGATCGGCGGCTGCGTCGTCGCCTTGATGGGGCGTTCGCCGGGAACCGCCTTCTCCGTTTATTTCGTCGAACCGTTGACGCAATCCTATTCGCTGCAGGCGATCGCGGTGAAAGCGACGCCGCTGGTGCTGATCGCGACGGGTCTGGCCTTCTGCTATCGCGCGAATTTCTGGAACATCGGCGCCGAGGGCCAGTTCATCGCCGGCGGCGCGCTCGGCGGCTGGCTCGGGCTGCTCACGCACGACGGCGCGCTTCAGGGCGCCCTGGGAAGCTGGTGGATCCTGCCGGCGATGATGATCCTGGGCGCGATCGGCGGCGCGCTCTACGCGCTGATTCCGGCGCTGTTGCGCGTCAGGCTCAACGTCTCGGAAATTCTGACCAGCCTGATGCTGGTTTACGTCGCCCAGCTCGCGCTGGATTGGCTGGTGCGCGGACCCTGGAAGGATCCGCAAGGCCACAACCTGCCGGTCTCCGTCAATTTCGATCCCGAGGCGAGCCTCCCCCTTCTCGTCGACGGCGGCTCGTTGCATCTGGGCGTGCTGTTCGCCCCCCTGGCGGGCGCCTTCGCGGCGCTGGTCTTTTCCAAGACGCTGTTCGGCTATTCCGTGCGCCTGGCCGGTTCGTCGCCGCGCGCGGCGCGCTTCGGCGGCTTCGACGATCAGAAGATCGCGATCTCCGTTTTCATGATTTCGGGCGCGCTGGCGGGGTTGGCCGGCGTCGTCGAAGTGTCGGGCAAGATCGGCCAGCTGCTGCCTTCGATTTCGCCGGGCTACGGCTTTTCCGCCATCATCGTCGCCTTTCTCGGCCGCCTGTCGCCGGTCGGCATTCTCATCGCCGGGCTGGTGCTCGCCTTGACGTTCGTCGGCGGCGAGGACGCGCAGATCGCGATGCATCTGCCCGGCGACCTGACGCTCGCCTTTCAGGGCGTGCTGCTGGTCTGCGTGCTCGCGGCGGACGTGCTCGCGCGCTACCGCTTGCACCTCTCGTGGGAATGGGGCGCCCGATGATGAACGCGCAGGCGATCGTCGACATCCTGATGATCGTGGTCTCCGCCGCGACGCCCTTGCTGATCGCCGCGGTCGGCGAGATCGTCGCCGAACGCGCCGGGGTGCTCAACCTGGGCCTCGAGGGCATGATGATCGTCGGCGCGGCGACCGGATTCGCCTTCGCCCATCTCACCGATTCGACGCTGGTCGGCGTTCTCGCCGCGGCGCTGTGCGGCATGGCGATCTCGGGCGTGTTCGCGTTTCTGGTCCTCGGGCTCGCCGCCAATCAGGTCGCGGCCGGCCTCGCGATGACGATTTTCGGCCGCGGCCTCGCCAATCTGATCGGCGCCGGCTTTGTCGGCCTCAAACGCACGCGCGCCGCCGAACTGCGCATTCCCGGCCTCAGCGATCTGCCGATCGTCGGAAAATTGCTGTTCGGCCAGGATTTCTTCGTTTACGGGGCGATTGTCCTCACCGGAGTCGTCGCCTACTGGCTGACGCGCACGCGCGCGGGGCTGACGCTTCGCGCGGTCGGCGAGAACCACACCTCGGGCCACTGGCTCGGCTTGCCCGTGCGTTCGATCCGTCTGGCGGCGATCCTGTTCGGCGGCGCCTGCGCGGGCGTCGCGGGCAGCTATCTTTCGCTCGCCTATACGCCGTTCTGGTCGCCGGACATGACGGCGGGGCGCGGCTGGATCGCGCTGGCGCTGGTGGTGTTCGCGTCCTGGCGGCCGTGGCGGGCGCTCGCGGGCGCGTTGCTGTTCGGCGGCGTCGCGGTGCTGGCGCTCGCCTTCCAGGGATTGGGGGTGCCGATCCCCGCGCAGGCGCTCAACGCGGCGCCCTATGTCACGACGATTGTCGTTCTCGTCATCTTGTCCGCGCGCGACGTGCGCGGCGCCACGGCGCCGCAATCCCTGGGAGTTTCGTTCATTCCCGACCGTTGAGGGCGCGCGGCCGGCCTCGTCGGGACGCTCCCGGCGAGGGTTTCGCCTGGCTCGAGGTTTCGGAAGCGACCGCCGAAATCCTCTCGAATGGGTCGACATGGGTTGAAGCAAAAGGGAGGTAAGAACATGCGTGCAACAATGACGGGAGTCGCGGCGACCGCGCTTCTCATGGCGCTGGCGGGCGGCGCTCAGGCGGCCGACAAGGTCAAGGCCTGTTGGGTCTACACCGGCCCGGTGGGCGATTTCGGCTATTCCTATCAGCACGACCAGGGCCGCCTCGCCGCGGCCAAGGCTCTAGGCGACAAGGTCGACGCGACGACGTTCGTCGAGAACGTTCCCGACAGCGACGCGGAGCGGGCGATCGAACAGCTCGCGCGCAGCGGCTGCAATATCGTCTTCACCACCTCGTTCGGCTTCATGGACCCGACGATCAAGGTCGCCAAGAAGTTCCCCAACGTGAAATTCGAGCATGCGACCGGCTACAAGCGCGCGCCGAACGTTTCGACCTACGCCGCCAAGTTCTACGAGGGGCGGTACGTCATGGGCCAGATCGCGGGCAAAATGACGAAATCGAACACTATCGGCTACATCGTTTCCTTCCCGATCCCGGAAGTCGTTTCCGGGATCAACGCCTTCGAACGCGGCCTGCAAACGACCAATCCGAACGCCAAGATCAAGATCGTCTGGGTCAACACCTGGTTCGATCCGGGCAAGGAAGCGGACGCGGCCAAGGCGCTGATCGCGCAGGGCGCCGACATCCTGACGCAGCACACGGATTCGGCGGCGCCGCTGCAGGAGGCCGAAAAAGCGGGCAAGCTCGGCTTCGGCCAGTCGTCCGATATGATGAAGTTCGCGCCGAAGGCGCAGCTGACCGCCAATACCGACAATTGGGGGCCATACTACACCCAGCGCATCCAGGCGGTGATCGACGGGAAGTGGAAGTCGGAAGACACCTGGGACGGCATCGGCAAGGGCATGGTCGTCCTGGCGCCCTTCGCCAACATGCCCGACGACGTGAAGGCGATGGCGGAAAAGACCACCGCGGACATCGGTTCGGGCGCGCTGCACCCCTTCGCCTGTCCCGTGCTCGATCAGGACGGCAAGGATCGCTGCAAAGCCGGCGCCAAGACGCTCGAGGACGGCGACATCCTCGGCATGAACTGGTACGTCAAGGGCATCGACGACAAAGTGCCGCAATAAGGGCGCAAAGCCCAGTCTCGAGCGGTCCCTCCGGCCGATTCGAGGGAAAATCCAGGAGGCGGCCTTCAGGTCGCCTCTTTTCCATTTGAAAATTAACCAGGCGGCCTTCAGGCCGCCTCTTTTCTATTTGAAGAGGGCGACCCGCGGACCCGCTTGGCGAGCCGGGAGCGGACTTGTATAGGTTGGCGCGGGGCGCGCGGCGCGCCGAACATCGCCGTCAGCAGAGGCTTAATTCTCCATGAGCGAACCGAACACCCTCAAAAGGGCCGTCGACGCGCCCGCCGTCAAGGAAGAGGGCTGGTGGGAGACCGTCAAGGTCATCGTCGAGGCGCTGATCATCGCGCTGGTGGTGCGAACGCTGCTGTTTCAGCCGTTCAACATCCCCTCGGGCTCGCTGGTGCCGACGTTGCTCGTCGGCGATTATCTCTTCGTGTCGAAATATTCCTATGGCTATTCGCATTATTCGCTGCCGGGATTTCTCGACCTGGCGCCGGCCTCGATGCCTGGCCGCCTTTTCGCTTCGCAGCCCAAGCGCGGCGACATCATCGTCTTCAAGCTGCCGCGCGACGGCGAGACCGATTACATCAAGCGCCTGATCGGCTTGCCCGGCGACAAGATCCAGATGATCAAGGACCGGCTCTACATCAACGGCCAGATCGTCGAGCGCGAGCCGCTGCCGCCTTACTCGACCACCGGACATTTCGGCTCGTCCGAGGACGTTCCCCATTACCTCGAAACGCTGCCGGGCGGGGTCAAGCACGAGATCATCCAGCTCGATGGCGACGCCAATCCCATGCCCTATACCGCCAATACCGACGTCTACGAAGTTCCTCCCGGGAATTACTTCTTCATGGGCGACAATCGCGACAATTCCAGCGACTCGCGCGTGCCCCCCGACAAAGGCGGCGTCGGCTACGTGCCGTTCGACAATCTCGTCGGCCGCGCCGAGGTGATTTTCTTCTCGGTGGACGGCGCGCCGGCGTGGGAATTCTGGCGTTGGCCCTCGACGGTGCGCTGGAACCGCATGTTCCATGCCGTGCATTGAGGCTCGCGCCGGTCGCCGCGCGGGCGCGCGGGAATGACCAGAAAGGCCAAAGCGGAGCTCGCGGCGCTCGAGGCGCGGATCGACCATCATTTCCGCGATCGTGATCTCATCGCGCGCGCTCTGACGCATCTCTCGGCGCCCGCGACCGGCGGCGCCGGACGCGTCCAGTCCTATCAGCGGCTGGAATTTCTCGGCGACCGCGTCCTGGGCGTCGTCGTCGCCCACATGCTCTATGAAGCCTATCCGCAAGCGAGCGAGGGCGAATTGTCGATGCGGCTCGCCAAGCTGGTGCGCCGCGAAACCTGCGCCGCCGTCGCGCAGGAATGGGACGTCGGCCCGCATGTGGTGATGGGGCAGGGCGAGGCGCGGGCCGGGGGACGCAAAAAGGCGGCGATCCTGTCGGACATTTGCGAATCCATCGTCGGCGCGGTGTTTCTCGACGCCGGCTTCGAGGCCGCGCGCGATCTGGTGACGCGCTCCTGGCGCGCGCGCATGGACGCCGACATCGAGCCGGAACGCGACGCCAAAACCGCCGTGCAGGAATGGGCGCAGGCGCGCGCGCTGGCGGCGCCGCGCTATGTCGAGGTCGCGCGCAGCGGCCCCGCGCACGCTCCGCAATTCATCATGCAGGTCGTCCTCGACGGCTTCGACCCGGAATTGGGCGAGGCGAGCTCGAAACGAGCCGCCGAGCAAGCCGCCGCGCAGGCGTTTCTCGCGCGCTGGAGCGCGACATGACCGAGACGCGATGTGGCTTCGTGGCGCTGATCGGCGCGCCGAACGCGGGCAAATCGACGCTGCTCAACGCGCTCGTCGGCTCGAAGGTTTCGATCGTCTCGCGCAAGGCGCAGACGACGCGCACCGCTGTGCGCGGCATCATCGTCGAGGGCGCGACGCAGATCATCTTCGTCGATACGCCCGGGCTGTTTGCGCCCAAGCGCCGGCTCGATCGCGCGATGCTCGCCTCCGCCTGGGGCGCGGCGGGGGACGCGGACGCGCTGGCGCTGCTCATCGACGCGCGCCAGGAAATTCTCGCCGCCGGCAAGCAAGGGCTCGAGGCGCCGAACGCCGAATTGAGCGAGCCGACGCGGGCGATCCTGAAGACCCTGAGCGAAAGCAAGGCGCCGAAGTTCCTCGTCCTCAACAAGGTCGATCTGGTCGAGCGCTCCGGCCTGCTGGCGCTCGCCGCCAGGCTCAACGCGGCGCTGAAATTCGACGACACGTTCATGATCAGCGCGACCACCGGCGACGGACTCGATCGCCTGCGCGAAAAGCTCGCGCTAACGATGCCGCCGGGGCCCTGGCTCTACCCCGAGGATCAGATCGCCGACGCGCCGATGCGGGCTCTGGCCGCCGAAATCACCAGGGAAAAGCTGTTCGAGCGGCTGCACGACGAATTGCCCTATCAGACGACGGTCGAGACCGAGTCGTGGAAGGACTTGCCCGACGGTTCGGCGCGCATCGAGCAAACGATCTATGTCACCCGCGACAGCCACAAGAAGATCGTCATCGGCGAGGGCGGGCGCACGATCAAGGCGATCGGCGCCGCCGCGCGCAAGGAGATCGCCGAGGCCAACGAGACGCCGGTGCATCTCTTCCTGTTCGTCAAGGTGCGCGAGAAGTGGCTCGACGATCCCGAGCGCTACCGCGCGATGGGGCTGGAATTTCCCAAGGGGTGAACGGAACGCCGCGAAGCGCTTCGTTCGCGGGGTCAGGCCGGAGGGGCGCCGGAGGACGGACCCGCCGGCGCGCGCGCCGCGCGCTCTTGGCCGAGCGTCTGGGTCAGCGCCGTTATCCCGGCTAGGCCTCCGAGCTGCATCGTTTCCACCGCGGTGCTCGGCACGATGACGATGGTGGCGTTGTCGCGCTTCAATCCCTCGTAGAGCATGTTCATCGCCCGCAAATGGAACGCGGTCGGGTTGTTGGCGTAGGTCAGCGCCGCCTCGGCGAATTTCTCCGCCACCTGGCGCTCGGAATCGCCGAGGATGACGCGCGCCTGGCGTTCGCGCTCCGCCTGCGCCTGCATCGACATCGCATCCTGCAGGGCCGGCGGGATCAGCACGTCCTTGACCTCCACCGAAATGACGTTGATTCCCCAGGGCTCGGTGCGCACGTCGATGATCTTCTGCAGTTCGGCGCTGATCTTCTCCCTTCCCTCCAGCATGTCCGCGAGCATGGTCTTGCCGATGACGTCGCGAAGCGCCGTCTGCGCCGCCCAGTTGATCGCCCCGTAATAGTCGGCGACGTCGAGCGCCGCCTTCTTCGGGTCGACGACCTTCCAGAACAGAACCGCGTCGACGTCCACCGGCACGGTGTCCTTGGTGAGGGTTTTTTCCGCCTTGAACGCGCTGGTGATCACGCGGGTGTCGATCCAATAGGGGACGGTCTCGATGATCGGAATGATGAAAAACAGTCCCGGGCCCTCGAGCGAGCGGAAGCGCCCGAGTCGCAGCACCACCACCCGTTCCCATTGATCGGCGATTTTGATGGCGTAAGCGACGATGAAGGCGACGACCAAGGCGAGGATGGCGATCCAGGCGCTCGCGAGGTAATCGGGCGGCGCAGCGGCCGAATAGGCCAAGGCCAGGCCGAGAGCGAGGATGACGACGAAGATCAGCGTCGGCAGGGCGTTGGATTTCCTCATGCTGTTGCTCCTCGTTCACTCCACAGACGAGCGCCGGAACCATGGAACTCTCTCACGGCGGCGCGTTCTTTTGATGACGGCCAGGGAACGCCGACCGCGCCCGCTTGTGTCTTGCCCCAAGCGCCGCGGCCCGTCCTTGAGGTCCGTCAATCCCAGCCGATTGTCGCGGGCGGCCGCCGCGGGCATGATCGGGGGCCGCAACGCCGGGAAAGAACCGCCTCATGCCGACCAACCTGCGCAATGTCGCCGCGCGCCTGTTCGCGCCGACGCGCGAAGCGCTCGCGCTGTGGTGCGCAATCGTCTTCCTCGGTTCGCTCGCGCTGTTCCTCTGGGGCCTCGGCGCCGCGCGCGACGTCTATTTCGACGAAACCTGGTACGTGCCGACCGCGCGCGCGCTGATCAAAACGGGAGAGATGCTGCATCCCGAACATCCCCCGCTCGGCAAGCTGCTGATCGCCTGCGGGATGCTGATCTTCGGCGACGACACTCTGGGCTGGCGCGCGATGAGCGCGCTGTTCGGATCGCTGACGCTTGTCGCGACGCTGATCTGGTCGTTCGCGTTGCTGCGCGATCTTAAGCAGGCGCTGTGGGCGAGCGCGATCACGCTGTTCGATTCCGTGCTCTACGTCCAGGCGCGCATCGCGACGCTCGACGTCTTCCTGATGGCCTTCTGCGCCTTGGCGCTGGCGTTCTTCACGCTGAGCCTGAAGGAAAGAAAGTCGCCGCGGAAGTCGTTCGTCCTGGCGATGCTGATGGGCGTCAGCCTCGGCCTGGCGAGCGCGTGCAAATTGTCGGGTTTGTTCCTGCTCGTCGGCATCCTCGCCGTGCGCCTGCTCATCGGCCTCTTCAGTTTCTGGCGCGTGCGCTTCGAAGACCCCAGGGAGACGGATTTCTTCGCGCCCGACGCCTGGGCGGCGCTGACCCCGTCGAAGGCGTTCCTCGCCTTGGTCGTCGCGCCATTCCTCGCGTATTTCCTCGCCTATCTCCCGCAAATGATCCACGAGGGCTCGATCCTCGAATTTTTCTCTTCGCAACGTCGCATGATCGAGATCATGACGGGGAAGTCGGCGACGCACCCTTATTCGAGCCTGTGGTTCGATTGGCCGGCGATGACGCGGCCGGTCTGGTATCTCTTCCATGTCGAGGGCGCCGGCGTCTCGGCGTGGAGCGCCGAAAATCCGGCGCAGGCGATCGTCGCGCTCGCCAATCCCTTGGTCTTCTACGCCGGCGAGGCGGCGATCCTGGTCATGGCGTGGCGGTGGATCGCTGGCCGCGAAATCGACGGGATGATCGTCGCCGTCGGCTTCCTCTCGCAATATCTGCCCTGGGCGCTCAATCCCAAGGGGCTCGAATTCTTCTATTATTACTTCCCCGCGCTGCTCTGCCTCGGGCCGGCGCTGGCGCTGACGTTCTTTCGCGCTCGCGCGCGGCTTCGAAACGGGGCGGCGCTCGGCTTTCTCGTCCTGGCGGGGCTGACCTTCGTCTTCTACCTGCCGGTGCTGTCCGCCCAATTCCCCGTCGGCCCGAACGGCTTTTCCCAGCGCATCTGGTTCGATTCGTGGCGTTGAGAGCGAGCCGGCGCGCTTCGACGAGCCTTTCGCTTTCGTTCTCGGCGGATGGCGGTTAGGAAGCGCCCATGTCCTCCCGCGACTCGCCCCAACCCCGCCCCAGCCCGCCCAAAATTTCGCGCTCCGACGCGGCGTTCTGGCGCGTCACCGGCCCCATGTTCCTCGGCGGCTTTTCCACCTTCGCGCTGCTCTATAGCGTGCAGCCGCTGATGCCCGTGTTCGCGCGCGAATTCGCGGTTTCGCCGGCGGTCGCCAGCCTGTCGCTGTCGGTGGCGAGCGGCGTGCTCGCCGTCGCGATGATCGGCGCGGGCGCGGTTTCCGAGTTTTTCGGACGCAAGCGCGTCATGGTCGTTTCGCTCGCCGCGTCCTCGCTCGTCACGATGCTCGCCGCGCTGGCGCCGGACTGGCCGACGCTGCTGGCCTTGCGCGCGCTCGCCGGCCTCGCGCTCTCCGGCCTGCCCGCGGTCGCGATGGCCTATCTCGCCGACGAGATGGACGCCGAGGCGATCGGCCTGGCGATGGGGCTCTATATCGCCGGCAGCACGCTGGGCGGAATGGCCGGACGCCTCGTCGTCGCCGCGCTCAGCGATCTCTCCGGCTGGCGCCCGGCGATCGCGGCGGCGGGCGCGGTCGGCCTCGTCGGCGCGGCGCTGATCGCCTTCGCTTTGCCGGTCTCGCGCGATTTTTCGCCGCGCCGGCCCGACTTCCGCGGGCTCGCCGCCTCGCTCGCCGGACATTTTTCCGATCCCGGCCTGCGTCTGCTGTTCGCCGAGGGGTTTCTGTTGTTGGGCTCGTTCGTCTGCGCGTACAATTACATCGGCTTTCGCCTGGCGGCGCCGCCGTTTTCGTTCAGCCAGACCATTATCGGCCTCGTCTTCGTGCTCTACCTCGTCGGCGCGGTCAGCGCGCCGGTGATGGGGGATCTGGCCGGCCGTTATGGGCGCCGGCGCATGCTGTGGATCGCCATCGCGATCGAATTGACGGGCGTCGCCGTGACGCTGCCGGACAATATCGTCGCCATCGTCATCGGCGTCGGCTTGATAACCTGGGGCTTCTTCGGCGCCCATTCGATCGCCTCGAGCTGGGTCGGCCTGAGGGCGCATGGCGCGCGCGCCCAGGCCTCGGCGCTCTATCTCTTCTTCTACTATGTCGGGGCGAGCCTGGCGGGCTCGGCGGGCGGCTTGTTCTTCGCGCGGGCGGGGTGGCCGGGCGTCGCGGGGCTGCTCGCGGCGCTGACGGGAAGCGCGCTCGTCATCGCGCTGCGCCTTTCAAAAGTCCCGCCGCCGCGCCATCTTACGCGGAGTTGAGTCGGAGCGGCGCGATGGAATGGCGCGACGAAGGCATCGTCATCGGCGTGCGCCGCCATGGCGAGAGCTCGGCGATCGTCGAGGCGATGACCCGCGCGCATGGACGCCATCTCGGCCTCGTGCGCGGCGGCCGGTCGACCCGTCTGCAAAGCGCGCTGCAGCCCGGCAACAGTCTCGGCCTCGTCTGGCGCGCGCGCCTCGACGAACATCTCGGCGCCTACGCCGTCGAGCCGCTGGCGCTGCGGGCCGGACGCCTGATCGCGAGCGGCCTCGCGCTCTCCGGCGTCGGCTATCTCGGCGCTCTCCTGCGCCTGTTGCCCGAGCGCGATCCGCACGAGCGACTGTTCGAAGCGCTGGGATTGATCGCCGATCATCTCGACGACGTCAGCCTCGCGCCGGCGCTGGTCGCGCGTTTCGAGGCGCAGGTGCTCGCCGAATGCGGCTTTTCCCTCGATCTCGAGCGCTGCGCGGCGACCGGCTCGCGCGAGGATCTGATCTATGTCTCGCCGAAGTCGGGCCGCGCCGTCAGCGCTTCGGCAGGCGCGCTGTGGCGGGAGCGGCTGCTGCCGCTGCCCGCTTTCTTGCACCCCGGCGCCGAGGCGCCGGCGCCCAAGGCCGCCGAGATCGCCGACGCGTTCCGCCTGACCGGCTTCTTCCTGACGCGCGATCTCTTCGCCCCGCGCGGCCTGCCACTGCCGGATTCGCGGCGCGCGTTCCTCGCGGCGGCGGCGAAGGAGGGCGCGTCGATGTCCGCTTCCTCAACGCCTTCACAATGACTATAGATTGCTCTTTGCGGTCGAGCCGGGGCGCCGTCGCGCGTCGAGAAGACCGAGGACGGGAGGAGTTGGGACATGGCCGACATCCTGCTTGACGCCAACATCGCCAGAGCGATCGGGCGGGCTCTTCAATCGCAGGTCGGCGACATGCCGGCGATGGATTCGTTCCATCGCGCGCTCGCCGAGATCCTGTTGAGCGCATGCGATGCGGAAGAGACGCCTGAGGACGCCGAAATCCGCAGGGCGGTCTCCTCTCAACTCGACGCCAAGGGTGGAATCCGCCACCCCTTGATCAGCGTCAGCGTTCACGACGGCGTCGTGGAATTGCGCGGGACGACTCCGAGCGAGCATCATCGCCAGGCGCTGCTTGCGCTCGCGCAGAACGTGGCGGGCGTCAAGGCCGTGCACGACCATCTGATCTGGATGGACGAAGCGACGGGAGTCTTCATGCCGTCGCCCGAGGATTCCTCGCCGGGATGATAGCGGCGGCCGCGCCGATCGGGAGCGGTTGCTTTGCCCGCGTCGCGGGCCGCGGCGATGGCTTGCTTGACGTCTTCGTCGCCCGCCGCTTACGTCATACCGGGATTAAGCAGGCTGTCGGCGTGATCCTCGCCCTCACTGCGCGCGGTTGGGGTTGACCTGCTGGATAGCGATGGCGCTAGGCTCGCCAATTCGCACCTTTTTCGTCGACGCCGTAGGATGTTGCTGACGGTTGTGCACGGCTTCGGCGATGGCGGCGGCCAACGCTTCGGCTTTGGGTTGCGGCGACTTCGCGGCGTCCGGGGCGGCGCTCGCGTTCGTCGCGGGCGCAGGGCCGGCCGCGGCGCCTTTCGGCGCGATCTGCGGGGCGGAACCGACCTGCGGGGGTTGATTGAGTCGCCCGGGTCGGACGCGCACGCCCATCACCTTATGCGCATCCGTATCGAATGCGCATTCGTAAGTGACCCGCACCCACTCCTTCTGCGGATTCATGAAGCGGATCGAGTCGCCGCGATAGACGGCGACCGCGGACTTGTCGTCGGAGGGATCGGCCTCCTGGAACAGGCCGGCGAACGGACGCGTCAGCCAATCGTAGTCGATCGGCGCCTGCGCCTCGATCGGTCGCGCGCAGGCCTGCGCCGCACGATCCATGTTGACGCGCACGCAGGCCGCGTCGCATTTCGGCGCGGCGCGGTCGTGACCAGGGGCGGCGCCTTCCGCAGCGGGATGTTCGGGCGCGGGATTGGGCGGGCCGCTGGGCGCCGCCTGTTGTCCGAACGCGGTTCCCATAAGCAGCCACGCCGTTGCGCCCGCCGCCCATGCAAACAAAGGCCGTCCGAAGACTTGGATACGCATCGCGGACACTCCGGCTTCTCACAGCGAACACGAACGGGTTCGCTTTCCCTAGCGCTTCCGTAAGGCTTCCTTAGCGCCTCCTGCCGCGCCTCCGCAAGCGCGATGGGCCTGCGGCCGCGAGCGAAGCCGTCGCGGTCGATGGCCGCCGCATCGCGATCGTCGCCTGCAAGAGCGGCAGCCTTGACATCGCGACAGGACCGACGACCGGCGGCCGTCCGCCCCGCGTCGCCCGGGAAGGCGCCACTGCGTTCCCCAACGTCATGCGGCTCGCCTTCTTCTTGACAATTGCTCCGATCGAACGTCGCCGCAAGGCGATCCCGCGCACCTTAGAATCCCTGTTACTGCTGTTAGAATTGCTCTTAGTTGCGCGCCAAGTAGAAGTAAATACACGAGAAATAGTCGCCGGGCTGAATCTGGCGACGGCCCCATTGTGAAACGTAAAAGTGATTCGGGTCAACTTATTGCCTATGCGTCAATTCGCGCGTTGATCCGTGAAATGAAAGGCGCCTATCGTTAATAACTCGTTAACACTCTACCGAGGCCAGTAGGTCTTGCGAGCAATGTCGGGAGCGGCGTGCGGCGGCGCGGCTCAAGAGTGAAGAGGAGCGATTCATGAAAAAGATTCTTCTCGTTTCTGCAAGCGCCTTGAGCCTCGCGGCCGCGTCGTCCGCTTTCGCGGACAGCAATAAGGTCTATCTCGATCAGACTGGCGTCGACGAGACGGCGACGGTCACGCAAAGCAATAATGGCAACACCGTCGGCACGGCCCTCGACCCGTTCGCTCAAGGGAATGGCGTGCACGCCGGCTCCTCCGGAAATAGCCTGACGATCACCCAGACGGGAAACGACAACTCGGTGTCGAAGGACTCTCCCGGATTCCAGCAGGGCGCAGGCAACACCGCGAACATCAGCCAGGCGGGCTATCAAAGCGACGTCGAGCTGCAGCAGACCGGCACTGGGAATGGGACGCCCGCCGCTGGCTGGGGCTGGACCAATGATCCAAGCGTCTACAATGGCATATCGCAGGACTATTCCGCGAGCGGCAGCAAGATCACGCTCACGCAGAACGGCAGCTATAACGTCTTCGATCTCGGTCAGGGCGGCGCCGACAACAAAACGTTTGTGACGCAGGACGGCGACAGTGTCGGGTTTGCTTTTGTGAGGCAGGCGGTCGCGGTGCTGACGCCGCCGATTGACGACTCCGGTCTAATTTTTCCCATGTACGGCAGCGACAACACCGCTTCGGTCTCACAGACAGGCGGGCCGGCAAATTACGCCGTCGCCGTGCAGGGCGCCGGGAATGGCAATAACCTGACGATCAACCAGAATGGCGACTACCTCGGCGCCAATATCTGGCAAATCGGAAACGGCAATTACGCCGCGTCCTACCAGACCGGCAATCATAACGTGATTGGCGTCAGCTCGACCATTTTGGTGGTGCCAGCCACGGATACGCCGTTCGTGCAGACCGGCAGCCACAATGGGCTTGCCGCTTTTCAGGGCGGCTCCGACAACCTCCTGAATGGCTACCAATATGGCTCGGATAACCAGATTTTGTCCGGTCAATACGGAACTGGGTCGTCGGCCGTGATCCATCAGGATAATTCGTCGAGTTGGGGTAGCGACAACACAGTGGTGAACGTCCAGGGAAGCAATTCCCAGTTGGTTGCGACTCAGACCAACTCCGATGGGTATATCTACAACAATCAGGACGGGTATGCACTGGCGACGATCACGCAGAATGGTTATCACGACAGCAGCACTGGCAACCAGTTCGGTGGCCCCTCCTCGGGACTTCAGAATACCGCGACCGTCAGCCAGGGCGGGAGTTATGACGTCGCGTTCTATTCACAGAGCGGTTCGAGCAACACCGTTGGTGTGACCCAGACTGGCGGCCACGACGTATCAAGCACTTTGAGACGGGCAGCGGAAACTCCGCGACCGTCACTCAGCACTAAGTCACTCAGCACTAATCTGTGCTGATTGGGGTGAGGCGTTCGCGCCTCACCCGTTTTGCCAGGGGGATCCGCGATGGGCCTGCGGCCCGCGTTTTGATTGACGGCTCCTCCGATTGAGCGTTGCCCCAGAGTAATCTAGGGCACAGTGAAGTTGTGCGTCCCATTCTGACGAGCGTAGGGAAATGAATCCGAAATAGCCGTAAGGCAAGCTCTGCGGGGCGCCTAGCTTAAATCATAAAATTGATTCGAATCAACCTGAAGGTTGTGAAAACCGCCTATCCCTAACAAGTCGTTAACGTCCTACCGAGGCCAGTAGGACTTGCGAACGACGTCAAACTCGGGGCGCAGCCGCGTCCCCGGAAAGTGAAGGGGAGCCATTCATGAAAAAGATTCTTCTCATTTCGGCAAGCACTTTGAGTCTCGCGGTCGCATCGTCGGCTTGGGCGGACAGCAATACGGTCTATCTCGATCAGACTGGCACCGACCAGGGCGCAACGATCACACAATCGGGAACTGACAATACCGTCGGCACGAGCGGCCACAACAACGCGTTCGTTCAGGGGAACGATACAAGCGGCACTGGCGGAAATGTCCTGTCCGTCACCCAGACGGGAAATAACAACTCAGTGATGCCCGGATTCCAGCAGGGCACGGACAACACTGCGAACATCAGCCAAGCGGGACAGTACAGCGACGTCACGTTGCAGCAGGCGGGGTCGAACAACGGCCAGCCCGCCTCTCCTGCGTGGAACAATGATAGCGTCTACAACTCGATAGTGCAGGACACGACAGCGTACTCCAGCACGATCTCGCTCACCCAGAACGGCAACAGTAACGTCTTCGATCTCGCTCAGGGCGGCACTGGCAACAAGATGACAGTGACGCAGGACGTCAACGACAATGGATATGTTTTCGTTAGGCAGAGCGTCGACCCGTCGGTGCCGGCCGCTGACGCTTATGGCCATTATTATCCGCTCGGTGGCGACGACAACACCGTTTGGGTCTCACAGAGCGGCACCAATGTAAATTACGCTGTCGCCATCCAGGGCGGCGGCGATTCGAATAAGCTGGCGATCAATCAGAACGGCTCTCTCCTCGCCGCCAACATCTGGCAGAATGGATCTGACAATATTGCCAACTCGTGGCAGACTGGGAACAACAACGCAATCGGCATGGCGGGCACGAATGCGTACGCCAACGATAATCCGTTTGTGCAAACCGGCAACTACAACCTGCTTAACTCTTGGCAGAGTGGCGCCTCCAACAACGAGCTGAATGGCGCACAGTTTGGTACGGGTAATGCTATTTGGTCCGCTCAATACGGAGACGGATCGACGGCACTCATTAACCAAGATACGTCGTCGAATTACGGCAACTACAATAAAGTGTTGAACTTCCAGGGAAACAATGCCCAGTTGGTTGCGAGTCAAACCAATTCCGATGGGTATATCTACAACAATCAGGATGGGTACTCGCTGGCGACGATCACGCAAAGCGGCTATGGTGACAAGAGCGTTGGCTCCCAGTTTGGTGGCACGTCGGGGCTTCAGAACACCGCGACGGTCACCCAGAGCGGGAGCTATGATGTCGCGTTCTATTCACAGAACGGTTCGAACAACTCGGTCACTGTGATTCAGGACGGTAACCATAACATGTCAAGCACCACGCAAAGCGGCACGGGCAATACCGCGACCGTCACTCAGCACTGATCTATGCTGACAAGGGTGAGGCGTTCGCGCCTCACCCATTTCATCAGGAGGGATGCGCGATGGACGCCGCAAGCGCCGATGTTCCTCCGGCGATCGTCTGCTCCGTCGAGGCGGCGCGTTCCGGAGCGTCGTTAGGGCTGCGCGGCCGGATCGTCAGCCAAGAGCCCGCGTCCGGCCATTATCGCCTCGAAATCATAAAAGAGAGCCGCAGCGGAACCTCGCGGATCGCGCAGTCCGGGGCGTTTGCGACGTCCGCGAACGAACCCGCCTTCGTCGGCTCGGCGACCGTTGATTTCCCTAGGGGAAGCCGTATACTCGCGCGCCTCAGTGGCGAGGCGCTCGACCAGTCTTTCACCTGCCACTTCGACGAGAAGTCCGATGAATGAGAAGTCGCCACGGCTGCTGTGCGCGATCGTCGTCGCGACGCTGGCGACGCAGGCCGCATTCGCGCAGAGCGCCCAGATCGATTCGAACTATACCGATCTCTCCACCTATCTCCTCGTCGGCGGCAAGGCGCTGCCGACCGCCCTGGTGTTCCCGAGCCCGGCGACGGGCGGCAACCTCTCCGTCATCACGCAAGTCGGGCAAAACAATGTCGCGACCGTGGATGTGCAGGGCGCGGGGAACAGCACCAGTCAAATTCAGTCGGGCGCTTTCAATGTGTCGACGCTCGCCGTCACCGGCGATCTCAACCGCGTCGCCACGACGCAAATCGGCAATAGCGACAGCGTCAGCCTGACGGTGTCCGGCCAGGGCGACACCGTCTCGCAAACCCAAATCGGCGTCGGTTTGAGTTACAGCCTGACTGAAATCGGCAATGGCAAAAGCATCAGCGTGCTGCAGATTGGAGCTAAGTGATCGATGTTTCGTTCTCGTTCTCGATCGACGGCGCTGGCCGCGGCGGCGCTCTTGATGGTTTCCGGCGCCGCCAGCGCTGGGAACATCATCTACACGCCCGTCAACCCAGCCTTCGGCGGCAGCCCGCTGAACGGCAGCTGGCTGTTGTCGCAGGCGCAGGCGCAAAATCAGTTCGCTCAGAGCAGCTCCTCGGCGAGCGCGGGCCTCACCGCCGGGCAGCAGTTCGCTAGCGAATTGACGAGTCAGCTGTACGCGTCGCTTGCCAATCAGATCACGCAGGCGATCTTCGGCCCCAACGCTCAGACGAGCGGCACCTACACGTTCGGGGGAACGACGGTTTCCTTCAAAACCGTCGCCGGTGAGATCGAGATCAGCGTCAACGACGGGACGAGCATAACAAACATCACCGTGCCGGCCGCCCCGTAAGGCGCGTCGAAATGCCGCACGGAGCAGGCCGACGCTTCGCCCGCGATGACGACAGAGGCCTGGTTCGATCCAAGGACAGCGCGCTCTCGAGATCGACGCTTGGCGAAGTGTGTCCCAAAAGCCTTCCCAAGGGATAATTGACCTCGCCGCACGGCCCGATAAGGTCAAACCGCTGGCAAACGCGTCAAATCGATTCTAATAGACAATCGCGGCGCCTGCGTTTGGGGAGCATTCATGACACGTTGGGTGAGAGTTGCGCCGTTACTCTGCGTCATGTTGCTGGCCAGCTGCGCGCAGCCCTCGGTGACGCCCGACCTATTGGAGCAAGCGCCTGTGGTGACGCCGCCGTCGACAACGGGCGTCAATCTCGAAACCCTGCCGCCCCCGACGCGAAAAGTCGACATCGCCGTCTATCAGTTTCCCGACCTGACGGGCAAGAACGAGCCCAACGACAATATCGCCGAATACTCGCGGGCGGTTACGCAGGGCGGCGCGGGATTGATCGTCGACGCCTTGAAGCGCGCCGGCGGCGGCCGCTGGTTCACCGTGGTCGAACGCACGGGCCTCAACGACCTCCTGCAGGAAAGGCAGCTCATTCGCGCGACGCGGCAAGAGTATGACAAGGATCAAGCCAAGCCGCTTCCGCCGATCCATTTCGCGGGATTGCTGATCCAGGGCGGCATCCTCACCTACGACGCCAACACGATGACCGGAGGAATCGGCGCCAGTTTCCTCGGCATCGGCGTGAACACGCAATATCGGCGAGACGTGGTCACCGTCGGGGTTCGCGTCGTCTCGGTGCAGAGCGGCGAGGTTCTGAGCAGCGTGACCACGACGAAGACGGTCTATTCGGCCGGCATAACCGGAAGCGTTTATAAATACGTCTCGATCGATCAGATACTGCAGGCGGAAGGGGGCTTCACGCGCAACGAGCCGACGCAGCTTGCCGTTCGTCAAGCGATCGAACTCGCGGTGTACGCCACCATCATGGAAGGCGCGCGCAACGGGCTTTGGCGTTTCGCCGATCCAAGCGTCGGGAAGGCGCTGACCCGCGAATATATCGACCGCGATAAGCCCGGCGAAGCGGCGGTCCAAGCCAAGGCTGCGGCCGACGCTCTCGCCCCCACTCAGTGATGGCCGCCGCGGCCGCAACGGCGCGAAAGGGGCCGGCGCTGTCGATTGCGCTCGCCCTCGCAGCCGCGGCGGTCGTGTCCATAACCGCCGCGCGCGGCCAAAGCGCCGAGGGCGATCTCGTCGTGCGACCCGCGGCGCAATCCTCGGGCGCGGTTCTCGGCGAAGGCTCGGCGCCGATCGTCCTGCGGATCCCCATGCCGGACCGACGCGTCTGGCAGCCGATCGTGCGGGAGGCGGCGCAGGCGCAGGGACTTCCCGCGGATTTCCTCGATCGCGTTCTCTGGCGGGAAAGCATGTATTTTCCGCTGGCCCAGAGCCGCGTCGGCGCGCAAGGGATCGCGCAATTCATGCCCGGCACGGCCAACGAGCGCGGGCTCGCCGATCCCTACGATCCGAAAATCGCGATCCCCGCCGCGGCCGCCTATCTGCATGCGCTAAAGCGTCAGTTCGGAAGCCTCAGTCTCGCCGCCGCGGCCTATAACGCCGGGCCTCGAACGGTTTCGCGGTGGCTCGCCGGCGAGATCGAGCTGCCGCGCGAAACATTGGCTTACGTCCAGTCGGTGACGGGCGACGATCTCGCTCCGGCCACGTCGGCGCTGCTCGTTGGGGTTCGCCAGCCAAGCGAGGCTCCGCCGGCGGCGCGGCGATTCAGCGGACTCAAACTGTCGCCCGAAGCCGCGCTTTGCGCGAATTTTTCGACGACCGACCGGCCCTGCCGCATTCAGAAAGCGTATTGAGGCCTTATGGCGGCGGCCCGGATTCTTGGCCCGACGCGCCGCTGTCGTCCAACAACTTGTCGCCGCGATCGCCGCCGGCCCCCGGCGCCAGCCGACTGTCGAAACCGGAATTGCGCTGTATGCATTCCTGCATCAGCCTCGGATCGTTGATTCCGGTGCACTCGTGCACCGCCTGAGGCGAAGGATTCTCCTGCGCGGCGGCCGCTGAGCCGAGGAAAGCAAGAACGGCAAGAGCCGAGGATCGGCGCAACATTCCCAGCTTCTCCGCTCGCGCAATGTCTTGAGACGAGATTAGGCATTGTGAGAGAAGTTTATCAAGATATGAAGACGGCCGCGAGCGAGGAACCCCTACCGATTTCGTTCATTTGGCGGCGCGCCGCCGGAATCGAACGACGTGGCGCGCGTCAGCTCTGAACGACAGACATTCGAAGCTTCTCGTCACGACATCCGCGTCGATGGAAAACTAAGTCTTGGTCGTCGCTGACGTTCCCGAAGCCAAAGCGCGTCGTGATGGGATCGTTCGCCAGCGCAGTCGCCATTGCGCCGCGCTATAGCTCTCGAAAGTCGTCCACATTGCGGACATAATTATCCGCAATATGCGAGACGCTCGTATAGCGCAATCACGTCTGCGTGTTGGAAAACGAATACAAATATAATACGCACACAATAAATGATTGCGGCTGCATCCAAGAAAGGGAGATCGTTATAGATAGCCACGCTGAGCGTGGCTTTTTGTGTGTATATTAAATGAATGGAGTGAGTTGTTGAAAGTTAAGCTAATGACGGCCGCTCTCGCAGCGGCTTTTTTGTTGCCGGGCGCCGCGCAGGCGCAAAAGTTCGTCGCGCCGCCGAGCGCTTCCGCTTCGCCCGCGGGCGGCGACGTGGTCGCCGAGGCGACGCGGTGGCTCGGTTCGGGCAACATGACCGGCATGGCCGGCCCGTGGTGCGCGGACGCGGTTTCCTTCTGGCTGCGCCGCACCGGCCATAGGCCGCTCGCCAGCCGGCTCGTCGCTTCGGCGCTCGATTACGGCCCGCGGCTGTCCGGCCCGCAGGTCGGCGCGCTCGCGGTGATCCGCACGCGGCGGGGCTGGGCCGGCCATGTCGGCTTCGTCGCCGGCGTCGAGCCCGACGGCTCGATCCGCCTCATTTCCGGCAACTGGGGTCGCCGCGTCGCCGATGCGATCGTCTCGCGCGACGTCGTCGTGGCGTTCGTCGAAGTTCGCTAGAGAACGCCGGCTTCAAACCGCTTGCTACGCCCCGAGCGTCGCGAAGCGAACGATGCGGCAGGCCTCGCCCGCTTCGGCGGGCGGGGCGCCGGGAGCACGCACGATCAGCGCTTCGGCGCGCGCGAGCGCCTTGACCAGCGAGGAATCCTGCGATTCCACAGGGCTGGCGAGAAAGACGCCGTCGCCGTCGCGCGTGAGAGTCGCGCGCATGTAGTCCTGGCGCGCCGCATTGGCGGCCAGGGCGACAGCGAGGCGCGCGGGCTCGCTGGGGTCGGCGCCCGCTTGCGGGTCGCCGACCAGCGCGCGCAGCAACGGCCTGAGGAACAGAAGGGCGCAGACCGTCGAGGACGTGGGATTGCCGGGCAGGCCGAGCACGCGCATCGCGCCGAGCCGGCCGTGGATCAGCGGTTTGCCCGGCCGCATGGCGATGCGCCAGAAGCCGAGCTCCATGCCGGCGTCGATGAGCGCCTTCTGCACGAGATCGTAATCGCCGACCGAAGCGCCGCCGAGCGTCACCAGCACGTCGGCCTTGGCCTCGCGGGCCGCCGCGAGGCTGCGCGCCAGCGCACTCTGGTCGTCGACGGCGATGCCGAGGTCGATCGGCTCGCCGCCGGCCGCGACGACGATGCCGGCGACGGCGAAATTGTTGGAAGCGACGATCTGAGCGGGGCCGCGCGCCGCCCCGGGCGCGACCAATTCGTCGCCGGTGGCGAGGATGGCCACGCGGGGACGCCGGCGCACGGGTAGCGCGGGGTGGTTGGCCGCGGCGGCGAGCGCGATGTCGCGGGGGGTGAGGCGCCGGCCCGCGGCGAGCATCGCTTCGCCCTCCTCGAAGTCGAAGCCCGGCGTGCGGACGTTTTCGCCGGGCGAGACGCCGGCCTGAATCGTGACCGAGGCGCCCTCGCGCCGCGCCTCCTCCTGCACGACGACGGCGTCGGCGCCGTCCGGCATCGGCGCGCCGGTGAAAATCCGCACGGCCTCGCCCTTTGCGACGCGACCGCCGAAGGCGCGCCCCGCCGCCGACTCCCCGATCACCTGGAGCCGCGCCGGCGCGGGGACCGCATCGGCCGCGCGCAGGGCGTAACCGTCCATCGCCGAATTGGCGAAGGGCGGCTGAGCGCGCAGCGCGCGCACATCGCGCGCCAGCGTGCGTCCCAACGCGTCGCCGAGCGCGACGCTTTCCTCGTCCGACGGCTCGCGAGCCGAAGCGAGCACGCGCTCCAGCGCCTCCGCGACCGAAATCAAGCCGCCGCTCATTGCGCCGGCGCCTCGGCGCGCCAAAGGCCCGACTTGCCGCCGCGCTTCTCGATCAGGCGCACGCCTTCGATGCGCATGCCGCGATCGACGGCCTTGGCCATGTCGTAAATCGTCAGACACGCGACCGCGACCGCGGTGAGAGCCTCCATTTCAACGCCCGTCTGGCCGTGCGTCTTGGCTTCGGCGCGCACGATCACGCCGGGCGGCGCCGTGTCGGGCGTCAGGTCGACGGAGACCTGGGTCAGCGCGATGGGGTGGCACAGCGGGATCAACTCGTGCGTCCGCTTGGCCGCCATGATGCCGGCGATCCGCGCCGCGCCGAGCACGTCGCCCTTCTTGGCGTCGCCGGAGAGGATCAATGCCAGGGTCGCGGGTTGCATGGCGACGCGCCCCTCGGCGATCGCGACCCGGGTCGTCGCTTCCTTTTCGGAAACGTCGACCATGCGCGCCTCGCCCGAGGCGCCGATATGCGTGAGCGCGGTCATGCCCCCATCAATCAAGTTTCGCCGCCGCTGGCAATGGCCTCGCTACGCCCGCCCATTGCCTCGCGCTTCGGCGTCGGATAATTCGATGACGATGGTCCAGACCCGATCCCAGCCAGCCGGCCTCGCGGTCCGCGAATGCGGAACCTGCGCTTTGTGCTGCAAAGTGTACCACGTGCCCGCGGTCGACAAGCCGGCCGGCGTCTGGTGCCGGCACTGCGAACCCGGCGTCGGCTGCGCCATTCACGCGACGCGGCCGCTGCATTGCCGCCAATTCTTCTGTCTTTGGATGACCGACGCGAAGGTGCCGGAGGCGTGGAAGCCGGATCGTTCGCGGATCGTGCTGTCGATCTTTCCCGGCAACGGCTTCCTCTACGCGCAGGTCGACCCCGGCTCGCCGCAGGCTTGGCGAAAGGCGCCCTATTACGACGATTTGCGCCGCATGGCGAAGCGTCTGATCGAGCAGGGCCGCCACGTCATCGTGTTCGTCGGCGATGTCGCGACGCTGATCATGCCTGAGGAAGCCGTGCCGCTCGGCAAAATGAGCGCGCAGGACAATTTTCGCGTCGAGGCGGCGTTCGGCCCGAAGGGGCCGACCTATCGAGCGGTTCGCGCCTGAGCGGGCGCTTCGCCACACCGCGCGCTCATTTTACGACTGTCACCGTGCAGGGCGCGACCGCAATCAGGCGATCGGCCGTGCTGCCGATCAGATGTTCGTAAAGCGCCGAGTGGCCGAGGTAGCCTACGACGAGCAGGTCATAGCCGCCGCGCTCGATGAAATCGACGATCGTCGGCACGGGATGCCCGGCGACGATTCGCGCCTCGAATTCAACGCCCTGGGCCTGCGCCAGCGTCTTAGCCGAGGCGACGACCGTGTCGAACGCGCTCGTCCGGTCCCGCTGCGCCTCGGCGACCACGTCGACGACGGCGGGAAAACGCTCGAGATCCTCGACACAGACCATGGTAAGAGGAACGTTGAGCCGCTTGGCGAGCTCCAGCGCGCTTTCGAGCGCCTTGGCGGCGCCCGGCGACCCATCGTTAGCGACCAGCATCTTGCGATACATTCGTCCCTCCTCGGCGATTGCGGCGCGTCGACCCGCCTATCCTGTGGCGAGGCAAGCTACGGCGCGAGAAATCGCCGCGCAATGAGCGTTGTCAATTGGCGGAGGATATCGGGCCGTCCGCTCCGCCCAATCATATTTCAGACCGACCCGCCGCCAGGCCTTGAGAAAGCCCGGCAAGCCTGAAACATTGACCGGCGTCGCGTTCAATCAATCGGAGGCCCTTCATGCGAAAGCTCGCCATTTCCCTCGCTGACGAGCGCGCGCGATGAGCGACGCCGTCGCCTATCTCGCGCGCGCCATCGAGCAGGGACGGGGTCTGGCGCGCGCCGATCTCGTGCTCAAGGGCGGGCGCGTTTTCGATCTGGTCACGGGCGAACTGACCAAGAGCGACGTCGCTGTCGCCAACGACCGCATCGTGGGAACGCAGGGCGACTATCGCGGCGCGGTCGAGATCGACGTCGCCGGCAAGATCGTCGTCCCCGGCTTCATCGACACGCATCTTCACGTCGAATCCTCACTGATCACGCCGCTCGAATTCGATCGCTGCGTGCTTGCCCACGGCGTCACCACCGCGATCTGCGACCCGCACGAGATCGCCAACGTGCTCGGCGTCGCCGGCCTGCAATATTTTCTCGACGCGTCGATGGCGACCGCGATGGACCTGCGCGTGCAGCTGTCGAGCTGCGTCCCGGCGACGCATCTCGAGACGTCCGGCGCGCGCCTCGAGGTCGACGATCTCCTGCCGCTGGCGAACCATCCCAAAGTGCTGGGCCTCGCCGAATTCATGAATTTTCCCGGCGTGCTCGCGCGCGATCCGGCGTGCCTGGCCAAGCTCGCCGCGTTCCAGGGCCGGCGCATCGACGGCCACGCGCCGCTGCTGCGCGGCCTCGATCTCAACGGCTATTTGAGCGCGGGCATTCGCACCGATCACGAGGTGACCAACGTGCCCGAGGCGCTGGAGAAGCTCGCCAAGGGCATGCAGATTCTGGTGCGCGAGGGCTCCGTCTCCAAGGATCTGCACGCGCTGGCGCCCATCATCACCGAGCGCCATTCGCCGTTCATCGCGTTCTGCACCGACGACCGCAATCCGCTCGACATCGCCGAAGAGGGCCATCTCGACTTCATCATCCGCACCGCGATCCAATTGGGCGCGCCGCCGCTCGCCGCCTATCGCGCGGCGAGCATTTCGGGCGCGCGCATCTTCGGCCTGCTCGATCGCGGCCTCGTCGCCCCGGGCTGGCGCGCCGATCTCGTCGTCCTCGACGATCTCGAATCCTGCGCGGTGTCGCGCGTCGTGACCGGCGGGCGGATCGTCGACGACGCGCTGTTCGCCGCGCGCGGCGCCGTTGCCCCGGTCGGACGCCACAGCGTCAAGGCGCGGCGGGTCTCGGCGGGCGATTTCGCCGCGCGCGGGCAGGGGCCCTCGACCCAGGCGATCGGCGTCGTGCCGGGAAAGATCATCACCGAGCGCGTGCCGGCGATCTTGCCCTTCGCCAACGGCCTGCGCGGAATCGATCTCGACCAGGATTTCGTCAAGGTCGCCGTCGTCGCGCGCCACGGCGTCAACGACAATATCGCCACCGCCTTCGTGCACGGCTTCGGCATGAAGCGCGGCGCCATCGCCTCCTCGGTCGGCCACGACAGCCACAACATCACCGTCGTCGGCGCCGACGAGGCGGATATGGCGGTCGCGGTCAATCGGCTCATCGAGATCGAAGGCGGCTTCGTGGTCGCCGAAGGCGGGCGGGTCGTCGCCGAACTCGCGCTGCCCATCGCCGGGCTGATGAGCCTCCTGAGTTTCGAGGAGGTGCACAAGGCGCTGATCCCGCTGCGCGCGGCGGCCAAGAGCCTCGGCGTCGTTCTCGCCGAGCCGTTCCTGCAAGTCGCCTTCCTGCCGCTGCCGGTGATTCCTCACCTCAAGATCACCGACAAGGGCCTGGTCGACGTCGACCGGTTCGAGTTCGTGCGCGACTAATCCCGCTAATCCTGCGCGCGCGCGGCGCCGTAGATGAACACGATCGCCAGCGCGAGCCAGGAAAGGATCATCAGCGAGCCGCCGGTCGGCGCGGCGAACGGGAACAGCCGGCCACCGAGAAAGGCGCGCGCCGCCAGATCGCCGCTGAACAGGATCGCGCCGGCCGCCAGCGCGAATCCGGCGATCGCGAGGCTCTTCGAGCCCTCGGCGATGCGCACATGCGCGCTTATGCCGACGAGCGCGGCGGCATGCAGGACGAGGAACAGCGACGCCGTCTTGGCGAATTCGCCGCCGTCGGCATGGGCGGCCAGCGCCCCCAGGGCGACGCCGCCGGCGCCCATCAGGCAGGCGAGGATGGCGAGGATACGCGGGGCGAGGGACAATTGCGGGCTCCGTCATCGATGCGGCGTCGTGCTATGACCTGCACGGGAAGGCGGATGTCAATCGTTCTGAATCATGCCAATCGGCCTTGTAACGGGATGATGACGAGCGCATATTGATTTTTGTGCACCGCAACATTGCGCGCGCGCCCTTGGCGGGCGAGGTGTTCCGCGTTCACGGAGGTCGCCGATGCACGGATTGACGAGACGAAGCTTGCGCATGGCTAAGGCGACGGCGCGCGCCGGCGCCGACGCGGCCTTGACGATCGCCGCGCGAACCCACGGACTGCTGACCCCGGGCATCGATCCTTCGGGTGAAAAAGCGCTCGAGGCGCAGCGCATGGTGCACGAAAAGCTCGCCGTCACGGTCGAGGGGGCGTTCGCCGCTCAAGTCGCCTGGGGATCGTTTCTGTTCAAGGCGGCCATGGGCGGCGTGCGCGACGCGAGCGACGTCACCCATGGCTTGGCCGACGTCGCGGAAGCGGCGATCAGGCCCGCGCGCCGAACGGTGCGCGCCAACGCGCGACGGCTTACCGGCGCTCAGTAGCTGGGCTAAAGAGGGCGCTTCGCCGAGTTCCCAGGCCGCGAGACTCGCCCATGCCGTTTCTGCATCACCTGCATCAGTTCGTTGCGGAATACGGCTATTTCGCCATCTTCGTCCTGGTCGCGCTGGAGAGCGCGGGGGTGCCGATGCCGGGCGAAACGGCGCTGGTGAGCGGCGCGGTGCTCGCGGGGCGCGGCGATCTCCACATCGGCCTCGTCATCGCCTGCGCGGCGACGGCGGCGATCCTCGGGGACAACGCGGGCTATTGGGTCGGGCGCGAATTCGGCTTCCCCCTGATCTACAAATACGGAAGCTACATCCGCATCGACGAAGGGCGCCTGAAGGTCGCGCAATATCTGTTCCAGCGCCACGGCGGCAAGATCGTGTTCTTCGGCCGCTTCGTGGCCGTTCTGCGGGCGTTCGCGGCCTTTCTGGCCGGCGTCAATCATCTGCCCTGGCCGCGCTTTTTGCTGTTCAACGCGCTCGGCGGAATCGTCTGGGCGACGATCTTCGGGCTCGGCGGCTATTTCCTCGGGGTCGCCTTCGAGCATTACGCCCGTCCCGTCGGCGTCGCCGCGCTGATCGCCGCCGTCGTCGGCGCCGTCGCGGCGAGCCGCTTCATCGCCCATCACGAAAAGCTCTTGCGCGCCGAAGCCGAGGCTGCGCTGCCGGGGCCGCTGGTGGCGCCGAAGCGGCGCTGAAGCGCCGATTTATCCCCAGCTTATCCCCAGCTTATCCCCAGCTTATCCCCAGCTTATCCCCAGGCGCGGCGCTCAGCTCGCGCGCGGCAACGCCGCCAGGGCGCGGTCCCGCGGACCTATCCACAGCCGCAATTGCTCGGACCGGCGGAGAAAATCGATGCTCACCGTGCGGTTGATCTTGTCGGCGTCGAGTTGGCGCATCAGGTCGCCGACGCTGGTCACCGGCTTGCCGTCGAGGGCGATGACGAGATCGCCCGACAGAAGGCCGGCGTGCGCGGCGGGGCCGCTCTGGTCGACGCTGATGAGCCGGGCGCCGGTCGCCTGGTCGAGCCCTAGGCGCAGCGCAATGCGGCGCGGGATCGGCGTCGTCGCGGCGCCGACGCCGATATAGGCGCGGCGCACGCGCCCGTGCCGCGCGATCTCGCCGGCGACGAAATGGGCGGTGTTGGAGGCGACGGCGAAGCAGATGCCTTGCGCGCCCATGATGATCGCGGTGTTGATGCCGATGACCTCGCCGGCCGAGGAGACCAGCGGCCCGCCGGAATTGCCGGGGTTCAACGCCGCGTCGGTCTGGACGACGTCCTCGATCATGCGGCCGGTGCGCGATTGCAGCGACCGCCCGAGCGCCGAGACGACGCCGGCGGTCACCGTCGCGTCGAAGCCCAAGGGATTGCCGATGGCGATGGCGATCTGGCCGCGCTTGAGCTTCGAGCTGTCGCCCAGCCGCGCCGCCGGCAGCGTCACGTCTTCGTCGACGCGCAGCAGCGCCAGATCGGTGTCGGGATCGTCGCCGAGCACCCGCGCCTGGAATTCGCGCCCCTCCAGCGTCGTCAGCGCGACGCTGCGCGCGCCTTGCACGACGTGGCTGTTGGTCAGAGCGAGGCCGTCCGGCGAAATGATGACGCCCGAGCCCGAGCCCGCGGCTTTTCCCGCGCGGCGGATGTCGATGCGCACGACGCTCGGCCCGACGCGATCGACGACTTCGGTGACGACGCGCGAATAGACGTCGAGCGCGGCGTCGTCGGACGCCGCCGACGGCAGGCCGGAGCCGCTCGATGCGCCCTCGCCGTCGAGCGCATAGAGAACTTCGGGAGTGGAATTCAAGCTGAACATGCGTCGCATATGGGAGGGCGCGCGCGCGGCGACAAGGCGGCGGTCATTTCGGCGCGGCGAACAGCGCCTCGATTTCGTCCATCAGCGGATCGCTCTGGCCGTTGGCGCGCAGATACGCGAAGCTCTCCGTCGTCGCCTGTTCCCAGCTCTTGCCGCCCAAGGTGGCCTCGCCGCGGTGTTTCAGATAGAGGGCGCGCGCCTCGTCGGCATGGCCCTCAAACATCAGTGAGGCCGCGCGGATGAGGTCGAGCCAGTTCTGGTCGGGGGCGGCCGGGGCAGCCTTGTCGAGCGCGGCGAGGGCGGCGTCGTAGTTCTTGGCTAGGAGTTCGGCGTTGGCGACGCCGCCGATCTCGCTGACGCTGCGGGCGAGGGTGGCGGCCCAGACGGCGTTGGTCTTGTCGAGAGCGACGAGCGCCGCCGCAGCGTCGCGCGCGGCGACGAAGGACGCGAGGGCGGCGTCATAGGCCTTGGCCGTGAATTGCAAGACGCCGAGACGCTCCGCCGCAATGGCGACGCCGAACCGCCAACGCGCGTCGCTCGGCGCCTTGGCGGCCCAAGCCGTCGCCAGCGCCAGACTTTCGCCAAGCGTCGCCTCGGCGCCCGCGCTGTCGCCGGCCCGGGCCTGGGCGCCGCCGAGGGCGTTGAGGCAGGCGTGCAAAGCGAATTGAGCGTTTGCGTCGTCGGGAGCGTGCGACGCAGCGAGGCGCGAGTCGTTCACCGCATCCTGGCAGACCGCGCCGCCGTCCATGCCCTTCGCGCCGCAGACGCTCAATTCGTCCGCCGCCAAAGCGCGCAGGTTGGAATCGCTTGGGGCCTGGCCCGCGATGGCCTTGCGCAGCGGGATCGCCTCCACTCTCGCCGCCGTCGCGCCGGCCGCGTCCTTTTGCGCATAGAGGACGAGGGCGATCGCTTCCTTGGCGGCGGCGAGACTCTCCTCGACCGAGGCGTCGCCTTTCGCGGCGGCGGCGGTCAGCAGCGCTTCGGCGCTGCGATCGGCCGTGAGGGCGCCGGCGAGGTCGTTGCGCGCCTTCAGCAAGGCGCCGATATACGAATCCAATCCGGCGAGCAGAATCCGCCAAGCGGCGTCGGGCGGGTCGCCGGTGGGCATGGCGGCGAGCGCCTGCGCGCCTTCGCGATAGGCGGCGAGCGCGCCATTGGCGTCCTTGGCCGCTGCGAGCGCCATGCCGAGCCATTGATCCGCCGTGGCGACGTCTTGGCTCCAGTCTTGCGGCGGGTTGGCGAGGGCGCCCTCGGATTTCGCGGCGGCGAGCGCCTCGCGATAGGCGCCGATCGCGCCGTTGAGATCGTTGGTTTGCTCCAGGGCGAAGCCGACGCGGGCCGCCGCGACGGAAAGGTCGCGCTGAGGCGCGGCGGAGTTCGGCGCCAGGGCGACGATCGACTTTCGCGCCTGATAGGCCGCCTGCGCCGCCGCGAGGGCGCCCGGCGCGTCGCCGGCCTGGCGCAGGGCGAGCCGCAAATGATCCTGCGCGACCGCGAGGCCGTCGGCCGCGGAAAAGTCCTTCGGCGCTTCGGCGGCGCGCTTGGAGAGAACCGCGACGGCTTGACGGAACGCGGCGATCGCCTCGTCGGAGCGCATGGCCTTGGCGTGGAGATCGCCGAGCGAGATGAACATTCCGCCGAGCGCCGCGACAGATTTCGCGTCGCCGGGCGCGCGGGCCGCCAGCGCCTCGCACGCCGTCTGCGCGTCGCGCATCGCCGCGAGCGCGCCCGGATCGTCGCCTTTGGCGCTGAGCGCCTTGGCGATCGCCTCGTCGCTGTCGGCGAGGCTATATTGGGCGTCCGTATCGCCGGCGTCGGCCGCCACGAGCGCGCTCGCGAGCGTCTGCGCTTCGCGCAAATAGCCCAGCGCGCCGTCGGCGTCGCCGCCGGAAAGCGTGAGCGCGCCGATGCGATTGTCGGCGAGCACGATGTTGCGTCGCCAAGCCGCAGCGCTCGCATCCTTGGCGGCGAGAGCTTTGGCGGCGGTCAAGGCCTGCGAATAGTCGGCAAGCGCGCCCTTGGCGTCCCCGCGCGCCTTCGCGACGTCGCCGAGATCTACATTCGAGGAGATGGCGTAATCTTGAAAGACCGCGTTCGTCGGATCGTTCGCGATCAGCTTTTGCGCGCCCGCGAGCGCGTCCCGGTAGGCCGCTTCCGCTTCCGCGTCGTCGCCGAGACGCGTCTCGACGTCGCCGATCTCCAAGTCGCCGAGCACGACGTCTTGCGCGGGAACGGCGTCCTTCGGCGCTTGGGCGGCGAGGGCGGCCGCGATCGCCTGACTTTGCTTAAACGAGCCGAGGGCGCCCGGAAGATCGCCTTGCGCGAGGAGCGACTTGCCGACGCCCTCGTCGGCGCGCGAGAGGAGACGCCTCAAACTCGCGTTGGCGACGTCGCGCGCGCTCAGCGCGCCGGCGATCGCATAGGCGTCGCGCAGCGTCGCGTCGGCGCCCGCGCCGTCGCCGCGCTTGATCTCGATCAGCCCGAGACTCACCTCCGCTTCGGCGTAGTCGCTCTGCGCGGCCGCATTGTCCGGCGCCGCTTGCGCGAGCGCGCGGCGAAGGGCCGCTGCGTCTTGCAGGGCGGCGAACGCTGCGTCGTTTTGGCCGAGCTGCTCCAGCGCCGCGCCGATCTTCAGATCGGCGAGCGCGACATCGCCCTTCAGGCCGCCGTCGTTCGGCGCGGCGGCCGACAGCTTGACGAAGACCGCTTGCGCCTGGCGAAAGTCGTCGAGCGCGCTCGCGATCTGGCCTTGCGTCGTCTCGACGTCGCCGATGTTGGCGTGAGCGACGCCGATGTCGCGTTGCGAGGCGATGTCGGCGGGATTGGCGGCGACGAGCTTTTCCGACAGCGCGAGTCCATCGCGGAACGCCTGCAGCGCGGCGGGCAGATCGCTGCGCGCCTTTTGCACCTTGGCGATGTCGCCGAGCGCGATGGAGCGCTCGCGCGGGATCGCCGGATCGTCGGGATGCGCTGTCGCGAGCGCGTCGTTGATCGCGAGCGCGGCGTTGTATTGCGCGAGCGCGCCGTCGAGGTCGCCTTGGTCGGTGAGAAGGCCGCCGATCACATTGTCGGTGACGGCGAGATTGCGCTGGCCGACGACGTTGGCAGGCTGCGCCGCAACCACCGGCGCGAGCGTGGCGTAGGACTGGCGCGCGAGAGTCAGCGCGCCGGCCGAATCGCCGAAATCGCGCAAGGTTATGGCGCTTTCGAGCTGCGCCGAGGCGACGCTCGCCATGAGGTCGGGCGTCGATTCGCCGGAGTTGACGAGCTGCTGCTGGAGCGCGCGCGCACGGTCGAGCACGTCGTTGACGATCGCCACCGGCATGCCGGTGGCGCTGCGGAAGCGCTGCGCGAGATCGAACACGAGATCGTTGGCGGTTTTCCTGGCGAGGGTCAGCGCGTTTTCGGCGCGGTCGCGCTGGGCTTGCGCGTCTTTCTTGGCCGCGTCGGCCGCGTACCATTGCCAGCCCGCCAGCCCCGCCAGCGCCAGCGCGGCGACGAGGCCGATCCCCGTGCGCCGGGCGATGCGTTGGTTGGCGGCGGCGATCGCCTCGGCGTCCGCGAGGCGGCGCTCCTGCTCCTGGCGTTCGCGGTCGCGCCTCGCCTGCGCGGCCGCGCTCGCCGCGGCGACGAAGTCGCGCGTCGCCGGCGAGGCCTCGGCGCCGAAACGCTCGACATAGCGCTCTGCGCCCTCGAGCAGGGCGGGCGAAATGTCGAGATGGCGCGCCTTGTCCTCGGGCCGCGCCTCGGCCCATTCGCGCGCGATCGGCTCCAGCGCATGGCGCACGCGAATGAGATGCGCGGCCTCGGCGATGATCGCCACCGCCTCGGGCCAGATGCGCAGCAGCGCCTCGTGGGTCGGGCGCACGCGCCGGCTGGCGGCGTCGCCTTCGGCGGTGAGGAGGCGCTTGGCGACGAAAGCCTCGACCAGCGCCGTGCGTTCGGGGCGCCCCGCCTCGAAGCGCGCGCGATCGAGCGCGCCGATCACCGGCGCCGGCGCGCCGGTCAGCGGATCGGCGGCGACGTCGCGCACCAGTCCCGTTATCAAATCCGGCAACTGGCCTCGCGCGGACCCTTCGAGGCCGGCGAGGGCCTCGTTGGCGGTTTCCGTCACCGCCTCGTCCATGCCGTGATAATCGGCGAAGCGCAGCACGCCGTCGCCGCGCGCGGCTTCGGCCGCGCTGAGGCGCGAAAGGGTCATTTGCAGCAGCGGCAGGGCGTCGCCGCCGCGCGCGTCGGCGACCAGCTGGGCTGCGAGCGAGCGGCCGTCCTTCTGCTCGAAGCTGAGGGGCGGATCGCACAACGCGACAGGCCGCGTCGTCATTTCCTCCAGCTCGCTTGGCGTCGGCGGCAGCAGATCGAGCGTCGCGCCGGCGTCGCGCAAGGCGACCAAATATTCGATCGACTGAAAGCGCGCATAGGCGTCGCTGCGCAGCGCCATCACGACGGTGGCGATGCGATGGCGCGCGAGGGCGGAAAGAAGCGCGCAAAAGCGCTGCGCGAGCCCCGCCTCGGTCTCGGTCAGCAGCCGTTCGGCCTGATCGACGCCGAGCAACAGGCGCGCGGGACGCGGCGCCTCGAATTTCTCCTCGGCCTGGCGCGCCGCCGCCGCCCTGTCGAGCGCGTCGCGCAACGGCGCGACCGCGGCGTCCGGATCGCCGGCCAATTGCTTGGCGAGCAATTCCTTGGCGCGAAACGGCCCCTGCGCCAGTTCCGGCCCGAGCGCCTCGGCGGCGAGGAGGCTATCGGCGAGCGAGGCGAAAGGATCGGCGCCGGGAATCGCTAGCGCGCGGCGCCAGAGGTCGATTTCGGGAAAGACGCCGGGCAGGACGATGCGCGGCGCGAGCCCGGCGCGCAGCAGCGACGACTTGCCCGATCCGCTCGCGCCGATGATCAGCAGGAAAGGCGCGCGATTCGCGTCGCCGGGCGGCGCCTCGACTTCGCGCAGGCGGCGGATCGCCTGATCGACGACGAGGCCGCGGCCGAAGAACACGCTTCTGCGGCCTTCGTCGAACGCCGCGAGGCCGGGAAACGGCGAGCCTTGGCGCGCGCGGTCCCACACCGCCCCCTTGGCGACGAAGCCGCGCCGCGCCAGCCACTGGCGCAGGCAATCCTCGACCTTGAGCGCGAATTCGTCGGTGGTCGAGAATTCCTGGAACGCGGCGAGGAATTCGCCGGAGCGATTGCGGAACCACTTTTCGAAAAACTCGGTCAGCCGTCGCCATTGCGCTTCGACTTCGGCGCGATCGCTCGCATCCAGGGCGACGAGCGGCGCGCGCGGCCGGCGAAAGACATAGATGTCGGGCACGCCCTCGCCGTGACGGCGCGCCTCGATCGCGCTGAGAACCTCGTAGGCCGTGCCGCTGGGATAGGGCTCGCCGGTGGGCATCGGGGGGAATTGCGCCGGCAGCGGCGAACCGAGCCGCGCGCCGAAGATCGCGACGACCAGATCGCAGGCGGCGGCCTCGGGAATCTGGGTCTGAAACGTTTCATGCGAGGAGTAGTAGCGGGTCTCCCAGCGGATCGTCCGAATCCGCGCGCGCCCGGCGAATTCCGCATTGAGCCGCGCGACGACGAAATCGACGCGCTCGCGTTCGCTCTGCACGTCGCCGGGCGAGGAGACGAAAAGATTGAGGGTCTTTTCGTCCGCCATCGCTCGTTTGCCCCGTTACGCGCCCTCGCGGACGATAGACGCGGCCAGCGCGGGGGGCAATGATCCCTGATCAAGCTTGCGACTTATTCCTGATCCGGTATAATTCGCGCATGGCCGACGCTGAAAAGCCGCTCGTCTGGATCGGAAGCAGCAAAAAGGACTTGATGGCGCTTCCCGCTGAGGTGGTCCGGTTCTTCGGGCATGCCCTGGATTTCGCGCAGCACGGCGACCGGCACGGAGCGACGAAAATCCTGAAGGGATTTGGCGGCGGCGGCGTTCTGGAAGTTGTCGAGAACGACGCCGGCAGCACATATCGCGCCGTTTACACCGTGAAATTCGAGGAAGCGGTGTTTGTCCTTCATTGCTTTCAGAAGAAAAGCAAGAGCGGGATCGTTACTCCTCAAAAGGACATGGAAATTATTCGCGCCCGGTTGAAGGTCGCCGAAGCGCTGGCAAAGGAGATGCGAGATGGCAAACCGACGGGTTGACGGCATCGAGATTGAAACAGGCTCTGGCAACGTCTTTGCCGACCTCGGCTTGCCGGGCGCCGAGAAGCTCAAGATCAAGTCTGGACTGGTGATCGAGATCGCCCGCGCGCTGCGCCGGCTCGATCTGACACAAGAAGAGGCCGGCCGACGCATGGGCATTCCCCAGCCCAAAGTGTCGGCCATGCTGCGCGGCGACTTCACCAACCTGTCCGAACGCAAACTGATGGCGTGCTTGAACCGCCTTGGATACGATATCGAAATCAAGGTGAAGCCGACGGCCGAGCCGGTCGGGCATTTGACGCTGGCAGTTGCTTGAGGGAGGCGTTATGGCCGATAAGGTCGTTAGGCGACATGGCTCGCTTCACCAGGCAACCTGCGCTTCGCCGACCTGCTTCCACAATTCGTAAATTCGGGCGCGCATGGGGCAACATGGGAGTATATGTCTGGCGCTAGAATTCGGACACGCTACAGGCTGGGGCAATGCACGAAACTCCAGAAATCACCCGACTCATCCACGAAAACTTGTGGATAGTAATGTCGTTTGCGTTCGGGCAGCCAGCAATCGCTGCATACGTAGACAAGCGATTCGTGGGCGAATGGAAGTACCTTAACAAGACGATCTATGAGCGAGCCGAAATTCGTGCTGACCGTGCCCTCTTGGAAATGGCGACACAGTTACGTGTGCTCGATGATGCGGAACAGCTTAATTATTACTTAAAACAAACAAAGTCGCACGCATTGGGCAAGGTTGTTCAAGAGGACGGCAGTGAGAAGGACCTTCACTTCCGAGACCTGACGAACAAGATCATGCACGCAGAGAAGTTTGAGTGGGTGCTTTCCGTCCCTGACCATCCCAAGGTCATCTGTCATTCAAACGATGCAGCGCGTTGGAAGACCGCGGAGGTCGACCTCGCTGCGTTGATGGGGTTAATTGGAATGTTAATGCACTGAAGCTGTGCCAAACAGGTCCAGACAGGTCGATTAAGCGGACGTGATGCGCAATGTAACAATTCATAAGCGGGCGTCGGCCGACTTTACGGGCGTAGCGAAGCAATCCACGGCCTAGAGCGCTCGGACGTTAGGCTGAATCGGGAGGGATTCCCAAATCGACGCGGCTCTGATTCAACCTGCTGGCTGGATGGAGGCCAGCGGGGATGGCTGGAGCTTACTCTCAGGATTTGCGCGACCG
>JBEKGN010000006.1:0-169973 GCA_050012775.1 Roseiarcus sp. | reverse complement strand
TCTCAGGCGAGAGAATCATCCATATCTTGACTCATATTTTCGACCCGCTCGTCCCCTTCAATCGCGCCGCCGCGCGCACTTTCCCGAAAACTGTTGCTCCCGGGACTCACCCCGCTTGGGAGTTACGAAATTTCGCTTTGCTCCAAATTCTTGCGCCGATCCCGACCGAAGGCCCAGGGTAATTCAATTCCGGACGTCTTCGCCGTCATGGCCGGGCTTGACCCGGCCATCCACGCGCCGGGGATGCTCACCACGGCGTGGATGCCCGGCACAAGGCCGCGCATGACGGGCTAAATTGAATTGCCCCTCCCAAAGCCCCGGCCCACCCGTGCCGGCAAGGCGGGTATGGCGGAGAGCGATAACCACAAGCGTAGCATGATTTTCGTTTTTCCGAAAGACGATGTTGGGATCGAAAATAGTTCCGTGATCTTTGGCCCCCGGCGCGGCTATCGGATTCACACACCGAAGTTCGAAATCTTCTCGGTCCGCTCTGCCTGATCCGTGCTCGGCGTCAATGTCGAGCCCGCTGCGCGGGTTGCGAGCTACGCTCGCAAACATTGACCCCTGCGCGCGGCTCAGGCTGTTGGTTTCCATGATCTTTGCTGCAAGAAGTCGGCCCTCGGGCCGGCTTCGCTCAGCAAAGATCGTGGATGCAAAAACGCCGCATCGGAACGGCGCAGTCATCGCGCAGCGACCGCAGCGCAGCGCAGGAGCCGCGAAGCGGCTTGACGGCGACGGGCCGATGTGGACGCCGGCCATCGCAAGATGTGTGAATGGCGCAGGCCCCTGGGCGGCGTTGCCATCAACTTAAGCCCTATCAGACCGATGGGTGACAATACCCACCGCCGTCATGGCCGGGCTAGTCCCGACCATCCACGCGGCGCCGCTGCAAAAAACTCTGAGAGTTAGCCGCTGCCTCACGGCGTGGATGCCCGGCGCAAGGCCGGGCATGACAGGGATAGGCCCCTCATGTCAGCGCCTATGGGGACAAGCCCGGCCATGACGTCCCGTTGATTTCGAGCAGTTGGTACGAAGAGCCCCCTACGCCGTCCCCCCCGCATCCACCGTCATCACCGCGCCCGAAATATTCCGCCCGCCCTCGCCCATCAGGAACGCCGCCATGGCGGCGACGTCTTGCGGTTCGGCGAGGCGGCGCAGGGCGCTGCGGGCGGCGATGCGCTCGCGCGCGGCGGCGTCGAGGCCCTGCGTCAATTCGGTGTCGACGAAGCCGGGAGCGATCGCGTTGACGGTCACGCCGACCCGGCCGACTTCGCGCGCCAGCGATCTGGTGAAGCCGACCATCGCCGCCTTGGTCGCGGCATAGGCGGCGAGGCCGTTGTAGCCGGTCGAGGCGACGATCGAGGAGATATTGACGATGCGCCCGCGCCCCTCCGCCATCATGCCGCGCACGACATATTTGGTCAGCACGATCGGCGAGAGCGTGTTGAGCCGCAGCAGCGCCTCGATGTCGGAATTGGCCATCGTCGCCAGCAGGCCCTCCGTGCCGATGCCGGCGTTGTTGACGAGCCCGTAGATCGGCCCGCGCCGCGCGCGCAATTCGCGGACGAAGGCGGGGATCGCGTCGATTTCGTTGAGGTCGAACGGCTCGAAATGAAGCGCGCCGACGCCGTCGCTTGCGGCTTCGGCGGCGATTTGATCGAACGCGTCGCTCTTGTTACGCGCGACGGCGGCGACCGCAAAGCCCACCCGCGCGAGGCGCGCCGCGATGGCGAGGCCGATGCCGCGGCTCGCGCCGGTGACGACGACGTTATCCATGGCGGGCGAGCTTTCCCCCTGACGTCATCGACAATTCCTCGACGAAACGAAGGAAGGACGGCGCCTTGTGCGCGGGCAGAGCCACGCGGCACGAGGACAGGATATCCCGGCTCAAGTCGTCGTTCGCGGCGACGCCCTCGCGCAACACCACTTCGGCGGCGACGAGCGCGCCGGTGATCGGATTCTTGCGCGCGAAGACGCGGCTCGCGCGCACCGCTGCATGCGCGTTGATCGCCGCCTCGACCTCTTCGGGGTGAACCTTGGCGCCGCCGACGTTGATGACGCCGCCGCGCCGGCCGACGAAGAGATAGCGATCGCCGCGCCGCTCGACCATGTCGCCCGTGTCGACGAACCCGTCCGCGTCATGCAACGGCGGCGCGTCGGGCCCGACATAGCGTAAAGCCGTGCGGTTCGAGCGGATGCGCAGCGAGCCCTCGACGACCTTCAACGCCACCTCGCCGCCCGCGTCGATCAGGGACGCGGGAAATCCCGCCCGGCCGTCGCCGACGGCGAAAGCGACGCCCGCTTCGGTCGAGGCGTAGGCGTGTTCGACGCGCGCGGTGGGATAGAGCGCGCGCAAGGCGGCGAGCACGGAATCGTCGGCGATCTCGCCGGACAGACGAACGGTCTCGGGGGCGATGCGGCGCGCCTGCCCGCTCATGAGAATCTTGCGCCAATGCGACGGCGTGCCGGAAATATGCTGGGCGCCCGCTTCGCCCAAGCGGATCAGGAACGCCTCGACGCTTTCGCCGGCGCCGCTCAACGTCAGCGATTCCGTCCCCGCGAGCGCGCGCAAGAAGATCTGCAGGCCGCCGTAGCGGCGAATGTCGTAGAAGGTCGCCCAGGCTTGCGCCGGCGCGGGACGAAAGGCGCCGGTCAAAGTCGCGAGATTATGCACGACCATCTTCGGCGGGCCGCTGGTGCCTGAAGTCGGCATCACCCATTCCGTGGCGAGGCGCCGACTGCGTCCCTCTCCCCGCAGGCGGGGAGAGGGGGGCCGCGGCGAACGGAGCGGCTCCAGCGGCAAGCGGCAGGGCGCAAGGCAATCGAGGCGAGCCGACGGCGCAGCTTCGTCGCCGTCGTAGACGAGCGCGTCCGCCTCGGCGTCGCGGATCAGCGCGTCGAGGCCGCGCGTCTCGAATCCGGGCGGACAGAGCACGATGCGGCGCGCAAAACCGTCGAGTTCGATCAGCGCCGCCGCCGCCTTGGCCATGTCGCCGACGGCGAGGACGACCGAGCGCCCTTCGAGACGCGGCAGATCCGCGCCCAAGCTCGTCGCGGATGCGAAATCGTCGAGGCCGAGGCGCCATTCGCGCGTCGCGATTCCTCGGCCGCGGCCCGCGCCGGCCTCCATCAGCCGCGCGAGGTTAAGCGGCTCAGACAAGACCGCCGTCGTAAAAGGCGATAAATTCGCCGATCGTCACGGGAAAACGCGCCGACGCCGCCGAAGTGAAGGGGTCGGCGCCCAGCGCGTCCTCGAGGCGCGCGACGAGAATAGCGAAGCACAAGGAATCGAGCCCGGATTCCATAAGCGACAGATCGTCGGTCAGCGGCGCGAGCGTCTTGCCCTGCTCCGCGGCGACATCGCGAATTTGCGTGAGGATCGTTAACCGCGTCGTCATAGACCGGAGAACCTTCCGTTGAGGCGTTCGCATCATTCTACTATGCTTCGCGGGGCGCGCCCCGCGCCAATTCGATTGACGGTAAATTTCATGGTCGAGCCCGCCCGGCCGAGCGTCGTCTGCCGCCCGATCGAGGACAGCGACGTCCCGGCGGTCGTGGATTCTCTGACGCGCGGCTTCCCCGAACGGCCGCGCGACTATTGGACGCGCGGGCTCGCCGTCATGGCGCGCCGGCCGCGCATCGCCGACTATCCCAGATACGGACATCTGCTTGAAGCGGACGGCCGGGTCGTCGGCGTGATGTTGCAGATCTTCTCGACCCGCGACGGCGCCGACGGGGCCGAGCCGCGCTGCAATCTTTCGAGCTGGTATGTCGACGAGGACTACCGCGGCTACGCTCACGCCTTGCACGCGCGAACGATCAGCCGCCGCGAAGTCGTCTACCTCAACATATCGGCGGCGCCGCACACGGTGCCCGTGCTCAAGGCGGTCGGCTATCGCCGCTACGCCGAGGGGCAGATCGTCTTCGCGCCGCTGCTGGCGCTCGGCGCCGCGAATGCGCGCGTGGTGGAATTCGTCGAGGGCGGTCGGGAAGCGGAATTGCTGTCGTCCGCGGACCGGCGCCTGCTCGCCGACCATGCCGCGCTGGGCTGTGCGGCGCTGATCGGCGTCAGAGGCGGCGAGGCGAGGCCGCTGGTGTTCCAATGGCGCGTCATCTGGCGCCGCCTCATCCCCTGCGTTCACCTGATCTATTGCCGCGAGATGAACGATCTCGTCGTCTTCTCCGCTGCGCTCGGCCGCTATTTCGCCAAGCGCGGCCGCTTCGTCTGCGTCGCCGACGCCAACGGGCCGATCGCCGGCCTCGCGGGAAAGTTCTTCGGCGAACGCGAGCCGCGCTATTTCAAGGGGGCCTCGGCGCCGCAGCCCTGCGATCTCGCCTACACCGAGTTGGTCATTCTCGGGCGTTAGCCGGCGCCCCGCCCGCCGATAGCCTCGCCCCGCCAAACCTGCTAGCCCACGACGTCTCGCGAGGACAGGATATGACGGACGAAGCGGCGCGGCACAAAGCCAGGATGGTCCGACGCAAGGCGTTGCAGGACGCCGCGGTCGCGGCGCGGCCGATTGTCGCCAAGGGCCTGCTGATCGTTCACACCGGCGCCGGCAAGGGCAAATCGACCGCCGCCTTCGGCCTGGCGTTGCGCGCGCTCGGGCGCGGATATCGCGTCGGCGTCGTTCAATTCATCAAGGGCGCCTGGGCGACCGGCGAGCGCGCGGGATTCGAGCGCTTCGGCGATCAAATCGTGTGGCGCACGATGGGCGAAGGCTTCACCTGGGAGACCCAAGACCGCGAGCGCGACATCGCCGCCGCGCGCGCCGGCTGGGCGGAGGCGCTGCGGCTGATGGCGGACCCGACGATCCGCCTCGTCATCCTCGACGAACTCAACATCGCCTTGCGCTACGATCAACTCCCGCTCGCTGAAGTCGTCGCGGCGCTTGTCGCGCGCCGAAGCGATCTGCACGTCGTCGTCACCGGCCGCAACGCCAAGCCGGAGCTCATTGAGGCGGCCGATCTGGCGACCGAGATGGTCCTGGTCAAGCACCATTTCGACGCCGGCGTGCGCGCGCAGGAAGGCATCGAGTTTTGAGCCCCGCGCGCGCGTTGATGTTTCAGGGCACGGGCTCGGACGTCGGCAAGTCGCTCATCGTCGCCGGGCTTTGCCGCGCCTTCGCGGCGCGCGGACTGAGGGTCCGGCCGTTCAAGCCGCAGAACATGTCGAACAACGCCACCGTGACGGCGGAGGGCGGCGAGATCGGCCGCGCCCAGGCGCTGCAGGCGCGCGCCTGCGGCGTCGCGCCGAGCGTCCACATGAACCCCGTCCTGTTGAAGCCGCAGAGCGACATCGGCGCGCAAATCGTCGTGCACGGCCGCGTCCTCGGCGCCGCGCAGGCGCGCGACTACTATGACCTGACGCCGCGACTGCTGCGCGCCGTGCTCGACAGTTTCGCTGAGCTTCAGGCCGAGGCCGATCTCGTGCTGATCGAGGGCGCCGGCAGCGCCGCCGAGGTCAATTTGCGCGAACGCGACATCGCCAACATGGGCTTCGCGCGCATCGCGCAAACGCCGGTCGTGCTGATCGGCGACATCGACCGCGGCGGCGTCATCGCGCAGCTGGTCGGCACTAGGGAAGTGATCGCGCCGGAGGACGCAGGCATGATCGTCGGCTTTGTCGTCAACAAGTTCCGCGGCGACGCGAGCCTGTTCGACGACGGCATGCGCTTCATCGAACAGCGCACCGGCTGGCGCGCGCTCGGCCTCGTGCCGTTCTTCGCTCCGGCGCATCGCCTTCCCGCCGAGGACGCGGTGGTTCTCGACGGCGCGCGCGAGGACAGGCGCGCCGCGCTCACGATCGCCGTGCCCATGCTGTCGCGCATCGCCAATTTCGACGATTTCGATCCGCTGCGGTTGGAGCCGAACGTGCGGCTCGTGATGGTCCGGCCGGGCGAGCCGCTTCCCGTGGCCGATCTCGTCATCCTACCCGGCAGCAAGGCGACGATCCCCGACCTCGCCTTCTTTCGCGCGCAGGGCTGGGACATCGATCTTTTCGCCCATGTCAGGCGCGGCGGGCGCGTCCTCGGCGTCTGCGGCGGCTATCAGATGCTCGGGCGCACGGTCGCCGATCCGGACGGCGTCGAAGGGCCGGCCGGCGAGGCGCAAGGGCTCGGGCTGCTCGACGTCGAGACGATCATGACGGGCGAGAAAGCGCTTCGCTCCGTTTCCGGGGTGTGCCTCGCCAACGGCGCTCCGTTCTCCGGCTATGAAATGCACATCGGCCGCACGCGCGGACCCGATTGCGCCCGCCCGCTGCTGCGCTTTGCCGACGGACGCGAGGACGGCGCGATTTCGCCCGACGGGCGCGTCATGGGCGCCTATGCCCACGCCCTATTCGCCGACGACGCCCAACGCGCCGCCTGGCTCGCCGCGCTCGGGGCCTCGTCCGATCTTTTCTATGACGCGAGCGTGGAGCGCACGCTCGACGAGCTCGCGGCGCATCTCTCAGGGCATATCGATCTCGACGCGCTGCTCGGGCTCGCGCGCTGAGGCCAGGGGCCCCGCTGTCGCGGCTTGCCTTCTCCAGCGCCGGGCGTGACAAAGGGCGACTACCTGAACCCTCCCCCGAGTCCGCCCTGACCGACCCCAACGTCTTCACCATTCCCGCCGGCGCGCCGTTTCTGGCGACGCTGAGCCGCGCCTTGATCGACGGCGCGCTGGTCGAGGGCTTTCCCGGCGCGGGCGGGCCGCTCGATCTGGCGAGCGCGACGATTTACGTGCCGACCCAGCGCGCCGCGGCGGCGCTGGCGAGCGCGCTGGTCGAGGCGAGCGGCGGGACGAGCCTCATCTTGCCGCGCATCGCGCCGCTCGGCGCCTTCGAGCCGACGCGGGACGAACTGGGCTTCACCGAGCCCGAGGAAATCCCGAGCGAGATCGCGCCGCCCGCCGTCGGCGAACTCACCCGCCGCATGACGCTGGCGCGCTTGACCCGCGCCTGGGGCGAGGCGCTGCGCGGCGCCATCTGCCGCGTCGAGAGCGACGGGCGAAAGGTCTTCGACGAAAGCGAACCGCCGCTGGTCGCTGCGAGTCCGGCCCAGGCCTTCGCGCTGGCGGGCGACCTCGCCGCGCTGATCGACGACATGATCATCGAGGGCGTCGCCTCGGAACGGCTCGATCGGCTGGTGACCGACAATTTCGATCCGTATTGGCGCATCACCCTCGATTTTCTCAAGATCGCCTTCGCGCAATGGCCGGCCTGGCTCGACGAGCGCGGCCTGATCGACCGCGCCCGGCGCGGCGCGCTTCTCGTCGAGAACGAAATTCAGGCCCTGGCGGACGGCTCGCCGCGCGGCCCGACGATCATCGCCGGTTCGACCGGGACCAACCGCGCCACCGCGCGGCTGATCGCCGCCATCGCCCGCGCGCCGCAAGGCGCGGCAGTGCTGCCCGACCTCGACCAAAACCTCGACGAACGCGCCTGGGCGATGATCGGCGCGAGCGACGACGGCGCGGTCGGCGTCGCCGGCCATCCGCAGGCTGCGTTCCATCGGCTGCTCGCCATCGTCGGCGTCGCGCGCAATGAGGTGAAAACGCTGGGGACGCCGGCCGACGCGCTGCGCGCGCGCGCCCATTATCTCAGCGAGGCGCTGCGCCCCGCCGACAGCACCGACGCTTGGAGCGATCGCCGCAAGGCCCCGAGCGGCGGCGCGCTGAGCGACGAGGCGATCGCGAGCGGCCTCGCCGACATCGCGATCGTCGTCGCCGAGGACGAGAACGAGGAGGCGCTGACGCTCGCCGTCGCGATGCGCGAGGCGCTGGAGACGCCGGGCAAGACCGCCGCCCTGATCACGCCCGACGTCGCGATCGCGCGGCGCGTTTCGGCTGAACTCGCGCGTTGGGGCGTCGCGGTCGAGGATTCGGCCGGGCGCACGCTCGGGCAGACCGAGGCCGGCGTCTTCGCGCGGCTCGCGCTCGCCGCGGCGCTGGAGTTCGCGCCGCTGCCGTTGGTCGCGCTGTTCGCGCATCCGCTGACGCGGCTCGCCCGCGAGCCCGAAGCTTTGCAAACAGCCGCGCGGGCTCTGGAGATCGGCGTCTTTCGCGGAATCATGCCGCCCTCTAGCCTCGGCGACATCGCCGCGCTGATGGAACACGCCCGTTTCGCCGCGCGCGATCGTTACGCCCACGAAGCCCGCCGGCGCCTCGACGAGGACGACTGGCGCGCCGCCGAGGCGCTGCTGCGCGACGCCAACGCCGCTTCGGCGCCGCTGCGAACGCTGGGCGCCGCGGCGCCGCTCGGCCTGTTCATCGCCGCCCATCGCGCCGCGCTCGACGCCTTCGCCGCGCATGGCGAGGGGGACGGGGCCGGCGAGGAATGGAGCGCGGCGCATGGCGGCGAGGCGCTGCGCGAACTCTTCGACGAATGGGCCGAGGGCGCCGAGCTGGGTTTCTCCTGCGCGCTCAGCGACTATGCCGCGCTGTTCGACGCGGTCGTTTCCGGCCAGCGCGCGCCGGTCGGCCGCACGGCGCATCCACGATTGCAGATTCTCGGCCTGCTCGAGGCGCGCCTGTTGTCCCCAGATCTGGCGCTGCTCGCCGGGCTCGACGAAACGCTATGGCCGCCGGCGGCGCAGACCGACGCCTTTCTCAATCGTTCCATGCGCGCTGCGCTCGGCCTTTCCGCGCCCGAGCGACGCATCGGCCAGACCGCGCACGATTTCGTCGCCGCGCTCGGCGCGCGCCAGGCGATCGTCAGCCGCGCCAAGAAGCGCGGCGGCGCGCCGACGGTCGCCTCGCGATTTCTTCAGCGCATGGGCGCCGTCGCCGGCGAGGCGGCGATGGGCCTCGCCGAGGCGCGCGGCGAGGCCTACATCCAGCTCGCGCGTGCCCTCGACCGCCCGGAGCAGTATCGCCCCGCGCCGCGCCCACAGCCGAAGCCGCCGCGCGCGTTGCGCCCCGACAGGCTCAGCGTCACGCGCATCGAGACGCTGCGGCGCGATCCCTACGCGGTCTTCGCCGAGGCGATCCTCGGGCTGAGGCCGTTGGAGCCGATCGGCGTCGCGATGGGCGCGCGCGAGATCGGCAACCTCTGGCACGAGGCGCTGCAAGAGTTTTCCGAAGGCTTTGCTTCGGGGTCCCTGCCTCCGGACGCCCGCGCGCGCCTCCTCGCCGTCGCACGCGGGCGTTTCGCGCCGATGCTCGCCGATCCCTCGTTCCGCGCCATGCACTGGCCGCGCATCGTCCAAGGCTTCGACAAGTTCTTGAGCTTCGACGCCGATCGGCGCGTCCTCGCCGAGCGCATCCTCATCGAGCGCGGCGGCCGGCTGGAAATTCCCCTCGCGGACGGATCGATCTTCACGCTCACCGCGCGCGCCGATCGCATCGAACTCTTGCGCGGCGGCGGGGCGGCGCTGATCGACTACAAAAGCGGATCGCCGCCGGGAATCGGCGAGATTCAAGTCGGCTTCGCGCCGCAATTGACTCTCGAAGCGGCGATGTTGTCGCGCGGCGGCTTCGCCGGTCTGCAGGGCGTCGAAGCCGTTTCGGCGCTGTACTTCAAGCTCGGCGGCGCGAAGGGCGGCGAGACGCGCGAACTCAAGTTCAAAGACGCGAGCTTCGCCGAGATCGTCGAACGGCACTTCGCCGGCCTGAAGCTGCTGCTCGATCAATTCGCCGATCCGTCGACGCCCTATCTCTCGCGCCCCTATCCGAAATTCGCCAAGCGCGCCGGCGCCTACGACCACCTCGCGCGGGTGAAGGAATGGTCGGCGACCGGCGGCCTCGCCGACGACGCGCAAGGAGACGAAAGTTGACCGCGCGCGAGAGGACGCCGGAGGTTCCGTTGCCCGTGCGCATCGCACAGCAACGCGCCTCGAACCCGGCTTCGTCGGCCTGGGTGTCCGCCAACGCGGGCTCCGGCAAGACGCACGTCCTGGTGCTGCGCGTGCTGCGCCTCCTCCTCGACGGCGCGCCGCCCTCGGGCATTCTCTGCCTCACCTTCACCAAGGCGGCGGCCGCCAATATGTCGGCGCGCGTTTTCAAGACCTTGGCGCGATGGACCGGCCTCGACGACGCCGAACTCGCGCGAGAGATCGTCAAGTCCGGCGCGCGGGCGCCCGACGCCGCTCAACTCGGCTTCGCGCGCCGTCTGTTCGCGCGCACGATCGAGACGCCGGGCGGCCTGAAGATCCAGACGATCCATGCCTTCTGCGAGCGCCTGCTTCATCTCTTTCCCTTCGAGGCCAATGTCGCGGCCGGGTTTCGCGTCGCCGAGGAGCGCGAAGCGGCGCTGCTGATGGACGAAGCGCGCGCGCGCGCTTTCGCCGTCGCGCTCGATTCGCCCGAGCGGGACGCCGCGATCGCGAGAATCGCGTTGGACGCAGGGGCCGAAGGCTTCGACGAATTGCTCCAGGAGGCGCTCGGGCGGCGCGGCGAAATCGAAGCGCTCGGCGACCGCGCGGCCTATGGCGCGGCGCTGCGGCGCAAGCTCGGGCTCAGCCCCGGCGAGACGAGCGCTTCGATCAGGCGCGAAATGACGCGCGCCAAGCCGCAATGGGCGGGATGGGCCGCTGAACTCGCGCAAGGGAGCGCGAACGACCAGAGCCTCGCCGCGAGTCTCCTTCGCGCCGCCCGCGCGGGCGACGGCGAGGAAAGCCTCGCCGCGTATCTCGAAGCCTTCTTCACCGGCGAAGGCAAGCCGCGCGGCCAGACGCGCGGTCTCGTCACCAAAACGCTGGCCAAGCGCTTGCCCGATTTGCCCGAGCGCCTCGGCGACGAGCAGGATCGGCTCGTCGCGCTGCGCGATCGGCTGCGCGGCGCCGAGGCGGTCGAGCGCAGCCTCGCGCTCGTCGACATCGCGCAAGCCGTCCTCGTCGAATACGCCCGTCTCAAAGGCGCCCGCTCTCTCCTCGACTTCGACGACCTGATCGCGCGCACGCTTCTCCTGCTCGACCGCGCCGACGCGGCGTGGGTGCTCTACAAGCTCGACGCGGGCATCGATCACATTCTCGTCGACGAGGCGCAGGACACCTCCGAGTCGCAATGGGCGATTCTGACCCGGCTGTGCGACGAGTTTCTCTCCGGCGCCGGCGCGCGCCCGCGGCGACGCACCTTCTTCGCCGTCGGCGACGAGAAGCAGTCGATCTTTTCCTTCCAGGGCGCCGCGCCGAAGATGTTCGCTTCGATCCGTCGCGAACTGGAAAGGCGGCACCGCGAGGCCGAGCTCGATTTCGACTGGGTTCGTCTCGCGCTGTCGTTCCGTTCCGCGCCGCGCGTGCTCGAAGGCGTCGATCGCGTCTTCGAAGTCGAGACGGTGTGGCGCGGCCTGACCGGGGACGACGAAAAGCCGCCGCCGCACGGCGCGTTTCACGTCGATCTCAAGGGAATGATCGAATTGTGGGAGCCGATCGCGGCGGCGAAGTCCGCCGAGCGCGAGGATTGGCGCATGCCGCTCGACGCGAGCGCGCGCCAAGACCCGCCGGTGGCGCTGGCGCGCCGCATCGCCGAGGTCATCAAAGGCTGGCTCTCGCCGGATTCGCCCGAGCGCGTGCGCGACGCCGACACGCTCGCGCCGCGCCGGGTCGCCGCCGGCGACATCATGATCCTCGTGCGATCGCGCGGCGCCTTCTTCGAAGCGATGATCCGCGCGCTCAAGGAAGCTCGCGTCAAGACCGCCGGAGCCGACCGCCTGACCTTGCGCGATTCGATCGCGGTCATGGATCTGATCGCCGTCGGCCGCTCCGCGCTGCTGCCCGACGACGATCTGACGTTCGCCGCGGCGCTCAAGTCGCCGCTCGTCGGCCTCGACGACGACGATCTCATGGCGCTGGCGCCGGAGCGCGCGGGCTCGCTGGCGCGGGCGTTGACGGAAGCGGCCGACGAACGATTCGCGGGGACTTTGCCGGAAGCCAGTCGCAAGCGCCTGGCGCTGGCGCGAAGCCGCGCCGAGGCGTGGCGCCGGCGCGCCGAAACTCATACGCCCTACATGTTCTACGCGCGTCTCGTCGGCGAGGACGGCGGACGTCGCGCGCTGTTGGCGCGGCTTGGGCCCGAGGTCGCCGACGCGATCGACGAATTCATGGCGCTCGCCCTCGCGCACGAACAAAAGGCGGCGCCGTCGCTGCACGCCTTCCTCGCGGAAGTCGAGGCGACGGATTTCGCGATCAAGCGCGACATGGAAGGCGAAAGCGACAGCGTGCGCGTGATGACCGTCCACGCCGCCAAGGGCCTGGAAGCGCCGATCGTGTTCCTGCCCGACACCTGTTCGGCGCCCCATTCGCGCAACGAAGCCAAGCTCATCGACCTCGGCGGCGCCGACGCCGGCGATCCGCCGCTCTTGGTCTGGGCGACGAAAAAGGCCGACGATTCGCCGCCGCTCGCGAACGCTCGCCAGAGGACGCGCGACGCCGCCGCGGGCGAACATCGCCGCCTGCTCTATGTCGCGATGACGCGCGCCGCGCAACGTCTCGTCGTCGCCGGCTACGAAGGCGTGAGAGGGCGCTCCTCGGGCAATTGGCACGACCTCGTGCGCTCGGGCCTCGGCGACGCTCTCCGGCCGGCGCCGGCGCCGTGGAGCGGCGAAGAGACGGTCTGGCGGCTCGGAGAAAGCTTGAGCGGCGAGGCCGTGGCGGCGAAGCCCGCCGCAGCCCCGCGCCAGCGGGAGCCGATGTGGCTTTTCGCCGCAGGCGCCCGCGAAACCGCCGCGGCGCCGCTCAGCCCCTCGCGCGCCGGCGCTCCCGTTCGCGCGGGCGAAGCGAGCCGCGCGCGCCGCCAGGCCGGCCGGCAGGCGGGCCTCTTGGCTCACGTCCTGCTGCAACATCTGCTGGAAATCCCCGCCGAGCGGCGGCGGCAAGCCGCGGACCGCTTTTTGGCGTTGCGGGGCGGCGCGCTGACTCCCGAAGAACGCATGGGGCTCGCTGAACGCGCGCTGGCGACGCTCGCCCGCCCCGAACTCGCGCCTTTGTTCGCCGCGGGATCGCGCGCCGAAGTGGCGGTGGCGGGCGCCCTGCCGCGGCACGGGCGGCCCGCTCTGCCGTTCGCCGGACGGATCGACCGCATCGCCGTCGGCGCGGACGCGGTGTACGTGGCCGACTTCAAGAGCGGCGCGCCTTTCGGCGCGACGAGCCCGCCGGCCTATGTCGCGCAACTCGCGCTCTACCGCGCCGCCCTCGCTCCCCTTTATCCCGATCGCCCCGTGCGCGCGTTCCTCGTCTGGCTCGGCGCCGCCGAAGTCGTCGAAATCCCGCCCGCGGAACTCGACGAGGCCCTGGCGAAGCTCACGATCGACGCCTGACGCTGGCCGGCCCCTTACGCGCGTAAGGCGAATCGTCCTCGCTAACGCCTTGATAAGGTCGCATTTTGTCGACAACGTCGCGCCCATGAAAACGAGCGTGAGATGGTCGGGTCGTGGCCCGCGTATCGTGTCGCCCGAGGGACCGAACGAACGCGGAGCCGCGCGGAAGATTCGTTTTGGCGCGTTTTGGCCGGCTTTTGCCGGCCTCGCGCTGCTTTCGGCGCCCTTTCCAGCCTTCTGCGAGCAGGCGCCGCCCGGCATGGTGCCCTATGACCACCCCGTGTTTCACCACGGCGTTCGCGTGCTTTGGCACGGCGCCTGGCGGGCGAGGGACGGAAAAAAGGGCGACGCGCCGGCCAAGAGCGCGCCGAGCGTCGCCGACAAGCCGCCGCCGACGCTCAGGTCCAGCGAATATTCAATCCTGGTCGACGCCGAGGATTCCTGCGCGGCGCGGCTGGCGGGCGAATTCGTCGCGGCGCTGCAAGCCGATGGCGCGAAGGGCCGCGTGATCGCGGGACGAACCTCGCCGGCGGCGCTCGCCCAGGCGGTGAAGAGCGACGGCGCCGATCTTGCGATCGCGCCGATGGACGCGCTGATCGACAACGACAAGGCGAGCGCGGACTGGCGCGAGCGCGCGCCTTATATCGCGCGCCTCGGCGCCGAGACGATCGAAATCGTGGCGCCGCGGGCGATCGCCGACATCCGCCAGCTCGCTGGCCGCGACGTCGGTTTCGGCGTCGTCGACGGCGCGGGCGCGGCCACCGCCGCGACGTTGTTCTCGCGCCTCGGCGTCGCGCCAAAGCCATCGTTCGCGCCGCTCGGACCCGCGCTCGCCGATCTGGCGGCGGGCAAGCTCGCCGCGGTCGTCGCGGTCGGCGCCAAATCCTCGAAGACTTTGGCCGATTTCGGCAAGGACGGGCGCTTCCATGTCATCCCGATTCCTTGGACGCCGGCGCTGCGGGCGCTATACGCCCCGGCGCGATTGACGGCGAAGGACCGGCCGAACCTGATCGGCGCGGAGGAAAGGATCGATACGCTCGGCGCGCCGATGGCGCTCGTTGCGCTCGACGCCGCTCCGTCCTCCGCGCGCGCCGAACTCTTCGCCGCGCTGACGCGCTCCTTCTTCGACGGGTTCGACAAACTGCTCGGCCCCAGCGACGATCCGACGTGGCGCGAAGTCAATCTCGCCGCGACTGCGCCTTGGCCGCGCTTGCGGGCGGCGCAGGCCTGGATCAATCTCAACGCGACCGCGCCGAACGCTTCGCTCGATGCGTTCCGCGCGGTCGCCAAGACCGTGACGTTGGCGAACAATGGTCCGGGCGCGGAGGATTCCGATCGTCTCTACGATAGTCTGATGCAATGGCGCGGCGCGTGGCAATGACGAGAGGCGACCAATGCCGATCCTGCTGAAAGCCGCCGCCGGCCTTTGCGCCGGGGTCATGGTCGGCCTGCTGACTTTCGCCTTTTGGCCTCATATCGAGCCGGGCGTCGTCAACGCGCGACCGGCGGTGGAGCAGCCCAAATTCGTGACCTCCGCAGTCGCGACGAATCCCGCGCCCTCGACGGCGGTCGCGACCGACAAGGCCGCGGTCGACAAGCTTGCGCTCGCCTTGCGCGCCGTCCCGCAAGCGGCGACCAGCGACGGCGCATCGCCGGCCCGCGCCCTCACGCTGGCGTCGGCGGCCGCACCGGACGCGAACGCGAACGATCGGGCGCTTCGCTTGCGCGCGCAAGGCCTCGTCGCCTTGGCCGGCGGCGACGTCGCGGGAGCGCGGGCGTTCCTCGAATGCGCCGCCGAGGCCGGCGACGCGCGCGCCCTTCTCGTTCTCGGCGACACCTATGATCCCGCGACGCTCGCGCGCATGGGCGCGGTCGGCCTCAAGGGCGACGCCGCTCGGGCGCGCGATTACTATGCGCGCGCCCTCTCGGCCGGCGTCGCCGCGGCGCGCGATCGCATGGCGGCGCGCTAAGCTCGAAAGCGCCGACGGACCGGCGCCGATTCATTGCTCGACGCGCGAGAGAACTTCGCGCAACGGATCGCTCGTCCAGGCGGCGTTGACGAAATCCTCGTGCCGAACGTCGCCGGAATCGATGAACGCGACGATTCCCGGCCGCAACCCATCGGGAAGGCCGCTCTGGACCGCCACGCCGTCGCGCTCCAGACGCGCGCGCAGCGAGACGTTCCGGTCTCGCGAGGAACTCGAATAGGCGCTGACGAAAAACGCGTTATAGCGCGCGCCTTCAACCCAATGCGCGAATTTGTCCTCTTCGCCATAGAGCGCGTCGAACAGCACGACGCCCCGGATCCGACCGTCCGCGCCGCCCTGGGCCAACGAATAGGCCGCGGGCATATAGCCGCCGCTATAGGCGACGATGACCACCGGCATGCGGCGGAACGCGGCGCGCGAGGCGTTGGGATAAAGGTCGGCGAGCTTGGCCTCGGCCTCGTCGAGGAATTGCGCGAAAGCGCCGGGTCGCCAGAAATTGCCGGCGCTCGAATCCGCCGCGTCGACCGCGAGTTGCGGCGCCACGAGCACGCCGTTGAGGTTGGATTGCGCGAGCTGGCGAGCCGTTTGCTGTCGTTCGACGACGTCGCGCGTCAAGGTCGCCTGATTGCCGTGGAAGAATACGACGAGCGTGCCCGGGCGGTTGGGATCGAATTCGTTTCCCACGGCGAAGAGCACATGGCGGTCGTTGTAGGTCGTGTCTTCCCACAGCAGACCGCCGCGCGGCGACAAGTGGCCGAGTCGGCCGCCGTCGTTGACGTCGAGAAACGGCCGCGCCTTGTCATTGTCTTCGCTGGGAGGGATCAGGCCGCGATAGGGAAAGGCCGAGTTCTTGAATTCGGCGAAAGCGACATTCGCGCCGTTCGTCTGCACGAATTTCGGCGGTCCCGAAGGCGGCGACAAATTCGACCCCGAAGGCCCGCCCGCGCAGCCCGCGAGCGCCAACGCCAGCCCGATGCTCGCGGAAGAAGCGACGGCGCGACATGGTCGAACGTTCATCGTCAGACCTCCGACTCGATCACGGCGCCGGCTCGGGCAGACTGTTCGGCGCGTTTTTTGATATTACGCCGAAGAACGCCGGCAGCGCCAGAAGATAGGCTAGCCCCGCGATCTCGATCACCGCGCCGAGGCCGAAATTGGTCGCGATGACCGGCGCCGCCGCCGCGCCGATCACGGAGAAGCAGCCGTTGACGCCCCAGGCCCAGATGAACAGGTGCTCCTTGCCGAGCCGCCCGAGCGTCGTCATCGCCGTCGGCATGGGAAAGCCCATGAGGAAAGCGGGCGGCGCGATGAAGAGGAAGCAGGACAACAGCCGCGCCGCATAGGGCAAGGCGCCGATCGCGTCGAGCGCGATGTTGAGGAACAGCGCGTAGCCGATCAGCAGCGCCGCGATCGCGAGGAAAATGACCGGCATGACGGCGCGCATGCGCGGCAGGACGCGCTCGGACAAGAGCGCCCCGAGCCCCGAGAACACCAACATCCCCGTGATCAGGATCGAAGCGGAGACGGTTGGGTTGCCGAGCGCCATGACGAAATGCGCGATGAGCCCGACCTCGACCATGATGTAGCCGGCGCCCAGACAGGCGAAATAGACGATGGTCAGGAACTTGCCGCGCGACTTGGAGAAGATCGACCGCCAGCCCCAAAGCACGGGGATCGCCAGCAGCACCGCCGCGGTGAGGCAGGCGACGCCGAGCGTCGCCCAGATCAAGAGGTAGCCCCATTCGTCCTGCAGCAGTTCGAGCCGGTCGAGGATTCGCGGCAGATCCTTGGTCTTGACATAGGCCGCGAAATACGGCGCGTCGTTGGTCAGCTTGCGCGTATTGAAGACGTAGCGCTCGGCGATGTCCGGCCAACCGCCGTTGACCAACGCATGCCAGGCGAGCCGGCCCAGGACGGTCGCGGGAAGCACGCCTTCGTCGGCCTTGCCGCCGGGCGGGCCGGCGTCCGCGGGCGCGCTCGCATCGGCGGGGCCGGTGGCGTCCGACGCGTCGGACGGCGCCGGCGGACCGCCGGCGGCGCCGGAAAAGATCTGCGCGACATAGCCGTCGAGCGTGCGGTCGGTTTGCGAATTGTCGTAGAAGAGCCCGGGCGAGTAGATCTCGTCGAACGACATCGCATGCGTATGCTTGCGCAGCTTGTCGATTTCTTCGGCGGTGAAGCCGCCGCGCTTGTAGAGCACCGTCGCGGTCGAAAGGTAGGACGAGACGACGAAGAACGAGTCCGCCATATGCGCGCCGTCGACGTCCTTCGCCGCCGCGGCCATGGTCGTGTAGAGCTTGAGCACCGATTTGGGCGGCTCTTCCTTGTTCCACAGCGTCACCGACAGCACGCCGCCGTCGGCGAGCGCGCGCATGTAGGTTTCCATCGCCTCTTGCGTATAGGCGAACTTCTCGACGATGGCGAAGCCGCCGGGATTGGAGAGCCCGACGGAGTCGGCCAGACTCAAATCGACCACGTCGAAGCGCTCGTTGGTCTGCGCGAGGAAATGGCGCCCCTCGTAATCGATGACGCGCACCTTGCCGAGGATGTCGCCGGTGAAATCCTTGATCGCGGGATCGCGGAAGGCGGCGAGCACGGCGCGATTGCCTTCGGCGACCGTCACGTCCTTGGCGCCCGAGCGCAACGCCAGCGCGGTCGAAATGCCGCCGCCGAACTGGGTGATGAAGGTCTTCGGCGCCGTCTTGATCACGTAGGGGTAATACATCGGCAGGAAACGGAAATAGGCCGTGTCCTTGGCCGGCAGATCGCGGATGATGCCGATCGGCCCGTCGCTGTCGATGTAGAGAGCGAGATAGGCGTTGGCGGGCATCTCCGGCAGATTGAAACCGGCGTTGTCGGAGAGGCCCGGCGCGAAATGCAGATAGGAGCTCGAATAGGCCTCGAGATAGCCGAACGGCGAAGCGCTTTCGTAGACCTTCCGCGCGTCGGGGAACTTGCGCGCGTAGGAAACGCCTTTGTAGTCGTTGACCGCGAGGCGGCTCAGCCCCAGGGCCGGCGCGGCGACGAAATGGCCGCCGAAGGCGATGAGGGCGAGCGCCGCGTAGGGCAGGATCGCGCGCTTGCCCCCCGGGCCGAACGCCCAGGCCAGGCACGCCGCGAACCATAGCGCGAGCGGCGCCGCGATGAGATTGGCCGGCGTGAAGCCGTACATCGCCACAAGGACAACGAGGCCGCACAAGCCCGAGCCCGCCAGATCGGCGAAATAGACGCGCCCGAAAGTGCGGTTGCTCTTCAGGAAGACGCAGCCGAGAAACACCGCGCCCGAGAGAAACGGCGTCAGCGCGGCGAGGAAGATCTCGAGCAGCTTCCATTTCTGCGCGGGATCGGAAACGAGGAAGATCGCGTTGAAGCCGAGTTGCTGAATGAAGAGATTGGCCGCCACCGCGAGCGGCCCGAACAGCCCGAGCGCGACGCTCGCCGCGACGCGCCAATTGCGCGCGAACCAGTCCTTGGCGACGCACATCACCGCGCTGGTGAGGCCGAAGCCGAGCATCGCCAGGCTGACGACCAGCGAGCCGAAATGCGCCCAGCTGCCGACCGAGAACACCCGCATGATGTCGATTTGCAGGGCGATGACGGCGCCGGCGCCGAGCCCTACGGCGAAGTAGAGCGCGAAACGGCTTTGGCCCTCGAGCGTAATTTCGTCGTTCGCGCCGACCGGCGGCGCGCCGACATCCGCCGTCGCGATTGCATCGTTCATGAACGAAGGCTCCGAGCCCGCCGGCGCGCGGGCGCGCCGTCAAACACGCGCGCGTCGCGGCCGCGAGGGGGCGAGGCGATCAATTGTTGTGCGTGCCCTTGATGGCGTCGCCCTCGAGCTTGGTGAAGGGCACGAAGGGAACGATCCTGCCGCCGTAAATGTCCGAGCGCGAAACGGTGATCGAGCCGTCCGCGGCTTGGGTCTTCACGACCTTCAGCACGCGCTGCGCGCCGGGCGGGCCGACCGGAATGACCATGATTCCGTTGGGCTTGAGCTGTTGCAGCAAGGGCGGCGGCACGTGATCGATGCCGCAGGTGACGATGATCTTGTCGAACATCATCGGCCCCTGGTCGGCGGCCGCGAGCGCGGGCGAAGGAGAGGCGGCGGGCGAAGGCGTCGCGGCGGCGCTCGCAGCCGGGCTCGGCGAGGCGGCGGGCGAGGGCGTCGCGACCGGCGCGGCGGCGGGCGAAGGCGTCGCGGCCGGCGCGGCGGCGTCGTTCACCCAGCCGTAATAGCCGTCGGCGTTGCGCGAGCGGATCGCCGAGAATTCGACATAGCCGTCCTTGACGAGCTCGTCGTAGATGCCGCGCGTGCGCTCGGCGAGCGGCTTGATGATCTCGATCGTGTAGACCTGATCGGTCAGGTGCGCGAGATAGGCCGACTGATAGCCCGAGCCGGTGCCGATCTCGAGCACCTTCTCGCCCTTCTTCGGGTCGATCGTCGAGGTCATGCGGCCGACGATATGCGGTCCGGAAATCGTCACGCCGAAGCCGATGTCGAGAAACGCGTGCTCGTAGGCGCGGTCGAGATTCTGCTTCAACACGAATTTTTCGCGCGGCGTCAGCAGGAAGGCCCGCTTGTGGCGATCGTCCCAGATGTCCTCGTTGCGCACCAGGGCGACGAAACGATCGAAACGCTCGCCCAGGAACCTCGGGTCCTCGCCGCGCTGCGAAACGCCCCAGGCGATGAATTTCTCGCGGCTGTCCATCGGCGGCGTCAGATCGTAGGTGAAGGGCGTCGGCACATTGGCCAGGCCGAGACGCGGAGCAAGCGCGCCGCCCGCCAAAGCGGCCGCTCCGGCCAGGAAATGTCGTCGTTGCACCAAGGCCTCCTCAAAGGGAATCCAAAGGGAAATTTGTCAGACGGCCTGATACCCCAATTCGCGCCAAAACGCGACAGGCGATTTACCATGCCGGTCCCCGCTTACGGCGCGGCGATCGCGCAGGAATGGTCTTGCAAGTCCTCGGCGTGCCCGCCGCCCTCCATTTCCGCGTGGTCCGCCAGCAGGATAAATCCGGGCTTGCCCGCGAAGGTCGCGCCGACCGCGATCAGCGTCTCCAAGCCCATGTGATCCCTCGCGCCCTCCAAGCCGTCGGCGAGCAGCCGGAACGGAGCGGCGTCCGAGAGATCGGCCGAGTCCAGCCTTCGCGCCCAATAGCGCCGGCCCTTCAACGGCGCGGTCATGACGCGCCATTGGTCGTCGAGGGCGTCCTTGTAGCTCGCCAGCGCGGCGGCGACGTCCCTGTCCATGCAGTCGACATGCAGGTGCAACTGGTCCTGGCTGCGCGAGAATTGCGAATTGACGGAGACGCCGATCGCCTCGCGCGGCAAGGAACGGCTCAGTCGCGCCTCGAGAGCGCTCCGGCCCGCCCAGGCGAAGGCGAAATAGTCGGGCGCGGCTGGCGCCAGGACGAGCGGGTCCTCGATCCCGGTGACGCGACGCGTGGGTATGGCGAGAAATTGCGCGACGCCGTGGAGATCCTTCAGCAGCGCGGCGCCCTTGTCCTCGCCTTGCGAGAGATCGACGCTCTGGCAGGGCTTCGGCCCCTCGCCGGCTTTGAAGTGAGGGACGCATTGCTCGTGCACGATCGTCCACAGCGCCATGCGGTCGGCGTAGGCGGGCGCGGCGGCGAGCAGCGCGAAGGCGGCGGCGAGCGCATAGGCGACCCTCGTCTTGACGAACTCCATTGCGACGCGCCTCCAGCGAACGTTGAACCGGATCGAATATGGCGGCGCGACCGCACGGAAATATGTCATCCGGCAATTCCATGAATGTGACGGCGAAATCCGCCTCCCCGGCGGCTCGTCCAATGGAGGGAGATGTGTTAGCAATATCAACTCGGCGATGAAGCCGGGCTTCGCCATAGTCGAAGGGAGCGCCGGCGCGGAGCTCTAGCGGTTGCGCCGAGTCAAGAGAGCGGGGAGAACGAGAATGCGCGGCGACCATAAAGTCATCGAATATTTGAACAAGTCCCTCAGCCACGAACTCACCGCCGTCAACCAGTACTGGTTGCACTATCGAATCCTCGACAATTGGGGCTACAAGGATCTCGCCAAGATATGGCGCAAGGAATCGATCGAGGAAATGCGCCACGCCGATATCTTGGTGGCGCGCATCCTGTTCCTGGAAGGCATGCCGAACATGCATTTGCATGATCCCTTGCGGATCGGCCCGAGCGTCAAGCAAATCCTCGAATGCGATCTGGCGGCCGAACTCGACGCGCGCGCCCTCTATCTCGAAGCCGCGCAATATTGCCTGTCGGTCAACGACCGGGTCTCCATGAACCTGTTCGAGCAGCTGACGCACGACGAGGAAGAACATATCGATTTCCTCGAGACGCAGCTCGAACTGATCAAGCAGGTCGGCGCCGAGCTTTATGCGCAGAAGCACATCGGCGAGCTGGAGGAGTAAGCGCGGGCGGGCGGTCGCCGGCGTGAATGGCGATGTTCGTGTCGACGCGATAGGCCGAGCCTCAATCCCACTCGCGATCGGGCATTTCGATCGGTTCGCGGATCTCGACGCTCGGGGGCTTGGGCATGGCGCGCAGCCTGGCGACCGCGTCCTTCAAGCTCGCGCGCGGATTTTTCGCGCGCCGGCCCGCGCCGGGGCGACGCTTGTCTGAAGTTTCAGACATGGATCGCCCGCTTGGCCACCGCCATCGCCGCTTCCTTCACCGCCTCCGACATGGTGGGATGGGCGTGGCAGGTGCGCGCCAAATCCTCGGCGGAGCCGCCGAATTCCATCAGCACCGCCGCCTCGTGGATCATTTCGCCGGCGCCGAAGCCGACGATATGCACGCCGAGCACGCGGTCCGACGCGGCGTCGGCGAGCACTTTGACGAAGCCGTCGGTGTGGCGCATCGCGCGGGCGCGGCCGTTGGCGGTGAACGGGAACTTGCCGACGGCGTAAGCGACGCCCGCCGCCTTCAGCTCTTCCTCGGTCTTGCCGACGCTCGCGATCTCCGGACTCGTGTAGACGACGCCGGGGATCACGTCATAGTCCACATGGCCCGCCTGCCCCGCGAGAGTCTCGGCGAGCGCGACGCCTTCGTCCTCGGCCTTGTGGGCGAGCATCGGCCCGCGCACGGCGTCGCCGATCGCGTAGACGCCGGGAACGTTGGTGGCGAAATGCCCGTCGATGACGACTTGGCCGCGCTCCATCGCGACGCCGAGCGCCTCCAGCCCGAGACCCTGCGTATAGGGCCGCCGTCCGATCGCCACCAGCACGACATCGGCTTCGAGCGTCTTCGCCTCGCCGCCGGCCGCGGGCTCGATCGTCGCCTTGAGGCCCGACGCGCTCTTGTCGACGCGCGCGACCTTGTGGCCGAGATGGAACGTGAAGCCCTGTTTCTCCAGCATACGCTGGAACTGCTTGGCGACCTCGCCGTCCATGCCGGGAAGAATGCGGTCGAGGAATTCGACCACCGTCACCTCGGCGCCGAGCCGCCGCCAGACCGAGCCGAGTTCCAGGCCGATGACGCCGGCGCCGACGACGATGAGCTTTTTCGGCGGCTTGGCGAGCGCGAGCGCGCCGGTGGAGGAGACGATGGTCTTTTCGTCGATCTCGACGCCGGGCAGGCGCGCGACGTCCGAGCCGGTGGCGATGACGATTCGCTTGGCTTCCAGAATCGTCTCCTTGCCGTCGGCGCCCTTGACGACGACCTTGCCGGGCGCGGCGATGCGGCCCTCGCCGACCACCCAGTCGATCTTGTTCTTCTTGAACAGGAACGCCACGCCGTTGACGTTTGCTGCGACGGTCTCGTCCTTGTGCTTCATCATCGCGGCGAGGTCGAGCTTGGGCGCGCCGACGACGACGCCCAGCGGCGCCAAACCGTGCCCGGCCTCCTCGAACATTTCCGAGGCGTACAGCAGCGCCTTGGAGGGTATGCAGCCGATGTTGAGGCACGTCCCGCCGAGCGTCTTGCGCTTCTCGACGACGGCGACCTTCATGCCCAATTGCGCCGCGCGGATCGCGCAGACATAGCCGCCGGGGCCGGCGCCGATGACGATGAGATCGTGTTGGGCCATTTGCGCTCTCTGCTAAAATGTTTCGCCTAGTCGTCATGGCCGGGCTTGTCCCGGCCATCCACGTGGTCGCCGCCTCGTCGCCCCCTCTTCGCCAGCTCCAAGCCGAATGGCGTGGATGGCCGGGACAAGCCCGGCCATGACGCGTGAAGAGGCGGGCTACGCACTCCTCGTCACAGATCCAGCACCAGCCGCGCCGGGTCTTCGAGCGCTTCTTTCACCCGCACGAGGAAGGTCACGGCCTCCTTGCCGTCGACGACGCGGTGGTCGTAGCTCAGCGCGAGATACATCATCGGGCGAATTTCGATCTTGCCGCCGACGGCCATCGGCCGGTCCTGGATCTTGTGCATGCCGAGAATGCCGGACTGCGGCGCATTGAGAATCGGCGTCGACATCAGCGAGCCGTAGATGCCGCCGTTGGTGATGGTGAACGTGCCGCCCTGCATCTCCTCGATCTTCAAACTGCCGTCGCGCGCGCGCTTGCCGAAATCGGCGATCGATTTCTCGATTCCCGCGACCGACAGCCGGTCGGCGTCGCGCACCACTGGAACGACCAATCCCCTGTCGGTGCCTACCGCGATGCCGAGATGATAGTAGTTCTTGAAGACGAGATCGGCGCCGTCGATCTCGGCGTTGACGGCCGGGATTTCCTTCAGCGCCTGCACGCAGGCCTTGACGAAGAATCCCATGAAGCCGAGCTTGGCGCCGTGCTTCTTCTCGAAGGCGTCTTTGTAACGCACGCGCATCGCCATCACTTCGCCCATGTCGACCTCGTTGAAGGTCGTCAGCATCGCGGCGGTGTTCTGCGCGTCCTTGAGCCGGCGCGCGATGGTCTGGCGCAGCTTGGTCAGGCGCACGCGCTCCTCGCGCGCGGAATCGTCGGGCGCCGAGGGCGCGCGCGCCGCGATCGGCGCCGGCGCGACGACCGCCGCGGCGGGCCTGGCCGCCGGCGCCTTGGCGAGCGCCTCGAGCGCGTCGCCCTTGAGAATCTGGCCGCGCTTGCCGCTGCCGGCGACGCCCGAGAGATCGAGCGCGTTCTCGCTGGCGATCTTGGCCGCCGCGGGCGCGGGCGGCATCGCGGTCGGCGCGGCGGCGGGCTTCGGCGCGGGCGCCGGGCTCGCGGGCGCGAGGTTCGCAGCGGCCGGCGCGGCGGAAGCGGCGGCGGCGGTGAGCCCGCCCAGAAGCGCGCCGATCGCGACCGTCTGCCCGGTCTCGGCGGCGATTTCGCTCAGCACGCCCGCCGCCGGCGCGTTGACCTCCAGGGTCACCTTGTCCGTCTCCAGTTCGACCAGCGGCTCGTCCGCCTTCACGACGTCGCCGCGCTGTTTGAACCATTTGCCGACGGTCGCCTCGGAGATCGACTCGCCGAGAGTGGGAACGCGGATTTCTATGGCCATGGTTCAAATGCGCCGCGAGCGGCGCCCTTCTTTCTAAGGGGAAACGGAGGAGACCGGCGCGCGCGGTTCGGCGGGGCGGACGGAAATCGTCGGCATCGGATAAGTTTCGTAAGCGAAGCCGCGGTTCGCGGCGACGACGGGATCGCGGGCCAGCAGCGCCCGCACCGCCTCGGCCGACGCCGCCTCGACGATCGCCACGCCCCAGCCGCCGGCGGGGTCGTCGACGGCGCCGATCGCGATCACCATCCCAGCTTCCACGAACGGGCGCCAATGGGCCTGATGCGCGCCCATCAGTTCGCGCTCGTCGCCCGCCATGTCCGCGAGGAACGTCCTGCGCGGCGGCGTCAAGCGGCAGAGGAAATGCGGCATGGCGGTCACCTCGCTCAGGCGTTGGGCGAGAATGCGGCGCGAGGGGGCGCTCCCCTCACGCGAAGCACTCGTCGAGGAAGGCCTTGAGCTGCGCGAGATGCTTGGACATCAGGCCTGTCGCGGTCGCCGCGGCGGCCGGACGGCCGGCGTAGCGCGCGCGCTTGGACTTGCCGCCGACCTGACCGAGCACCCACTCGAGATAGGGCTCGACGAAGGTCCACGCGCCCATGTTCTTCGGCTCCTCCTGGCACCAGATCAGATCGGCCTTCTTGAACCGCGCAAGCTCCTTGACCAGGCTCTTGAGCGGGAAGGGATAGAGCTGCTCGACGCGCAGGATGTAGACGTCGTCGATGCCGCGCTTCTCGCGCTCTTCATAGATGTCGTAATAGACCTTGCCCGAGCAGAGGATGACGCGGCGGATCTTCTCGTCGCGCGTGAGCTTGATCTTCTCGCCCTTGTGCGTTTCCGCGCTGTCCCACAGCAGGCGATGAAAGCTGGCGCCCGGCGCGAAGGCCTCGATGTTCGACACCGCCCGCTTGTTGCGCAGCATCGACTTCGGCGTCATGACGATCAACGGCTTGCGGATGTCCCGCTTCAATTGCCGCCGCAGCGCATGGAAGAAATTGGCCGGCGTCGAGGGGGCGACGACCTGCATGTTGTCCTCGGCGCAGAGCTGGAGAAAACGCTCCAGGCGCGCGGAGGAATGCTCCGGCCCCTGGCCCTCGTAGCCGTGCGGCAGCAGGCAGACCAGACCCGACATGCGCAGCCACTTGCGCTCGCCCGAAGAGATGAACTGATCGAAAACGACCTGAGCGCCGTTGGCGAAATCGCCGAACTGCGCCTCCCACAGCGTCAGGGCGTTCGGTTCGGCGAGCGAATAGCCGTATTCGAAACCGAGCACGGCTTCCTCGGAGAGCATCGAATTGATGACCTCGTATCGCGCCTGACCGTCGCGGATGTGGTTGAGCGGAATGTAGCGCGCTTCGCTCTGCTGATCGATGAGCACGGAATGGCGCTGCGAGAACGTGCCGCGCTCGCTGTCCTGGCCGGACAGACGCACCGGAAACCCTTCGTCGAGCAGCGAACCGAAGGCGAGCGCCTCTCCGGTCGCCCAGTCGATGCCCTCGCCGGTCTCGATCGTGGCGCGGCGATTGTCGAGAAACCGCTGGATCGTCTTGTGAACGCTGAAGCCCGCGGGCGCCGAAGTGATGCGCTCGCCGATCTGTCTGAGGCGCGCGATATCGACTGCGGTCTCGCCGCGTCGGTCGTCGTCGGCGATATCCTGCGCCGACTTGAAGCCCGCCCAACGTCCGTCGAGCCAATCCGCCTTGTTGGCGACATAGGCCTGGCCCGCTTCGTATTCGGCTTCCAGGCGATGGCGCCAATCGGCGCGCATCTTGTCGACCTCGCCCTGGGTGACGATTCCCTGCTCGACGAGCTTCTTGGCGTAGATCTGCAGCGTCGTGGGATGCGAGCGGATGTTGCGATACATCAGCGGCTGGGTGAACGCCGGCTCGTCGCCTTCGTTGTGGCCGAAGCGACGGTAGCAGAACATGTCGATGACGACGGGCTTATGGAACTTTTGCCGATATTCCGTGGCGACCTTGGCGCAGAACACCACCGCCTCGGGATCGTCGCCGTTGGCGTGGAAGATCGGCGCCTCGACCAATTTGGCGACGTCGGAGGGGTAAGGCGAGGAGCGGGAGTAGCGGGGATAGGTGGTGAAGCCGATCTGGTTGTTGACGATGAAGTGCAGCGAACCGCCGGTGCGATGACCGCGCAGGCCCGAAAGGCCGAAGCACTCCGCGACGACGCCCTGGCCGGCGAAAGCCGCGTCGCCGTGAATCAACAGCGGCAGCACCTTCACGCGTTCGATATAGTCGTCGAGCTGATCCTGCTTGGCGCGCACCTTGCCGAGCACGACGGGATCGGCGATCTCGAGATGCGAGGGATTGGCGGTCAGCGACAGATGCACCGCGTTGCCGTCGAACTCGCGATCCGACGACGCGCCCAGATGATATTTGACGTCGCCCGATCCCTCGACTTCGTCAGGCGAGGCCGAGCCGCCCTTGAACTCATGAAAAATGACGCGATGCGGCTTGCCCATCACCTGGCTGAGCACGTTGAGGCGCCCGCGATGTGCCATTCCCAAGGCGATCTCCTTGAGGCCGAGTTGTCCGCCGCGCTTGATGATCTGTTCGAGAGCCGGGATCATCGCCTCGGCGCCGTCGAGGCCGAAGCGCTTGGCGCCGGGGTATTTGATGTCGAAGAAATTCTCGAAGCCCTCGGCCTCGACCAGCTTGCCGAGGATCGCGCGCTTGCCTTCCTTGGTGAACTGAATTTCCTTGTCCGGCCCCTCGATGCGCTCCTGAATCCACGCCTTCTCCTGGGGATCGGAAATATGGACGAATTCGAAGCCGATCGTGTCGCAATAGGTGCGGCGCAGGATCGCCAGCATCTGGCGCACCGTGGCGAATTCGAGCCCGAGCACGTGATCGATGAAGATCTTGCGATCGTAGTCGGATTCCTGGAAGCCGTAGGTCGCGGGATGGAGTTCCTCGTGATCCTTCTGCGGCTCGAGGCCGAGCGGATCGAGATTGGCGTGCAGATGGCCGCGCATGCGATAGGCGCGGATCATCATCAGCGCGCGCACGCTGTCGCGCGTCGCGCGGCGGATCGCGTCCTCGCTCGGCGCCGCCTCGGGTTCGGCCGCCGTCAGGGCGCGCAGCTTGTCAGCCACCGCCCTTTCCGTCGCCGGCCAATCGCCGTCGAGCGCGTTGATCAGATCGCCCTTGGGCGTCGCGGGCCATTGGGGACGCCGCCACGAGGCCCCCTCGGCGGTCTTCTCGACGCTGGCCGGATCGTCTCCGAGCGCGTCGAAGAATTCGCGCCAGCCGGCCTCGACCGAGGACGGATCCTTTTCATATCGGGCTTGCAGCGCCTCGATATAGGCGCCGTTGCCGCCATAGAGGAAAGAGGTTTGCAGCAATGCCTGATTGATGTCTTGCCGCGTCATGTCCGGTCTCCCGTCATCGTCCGTTCAATACGTCGACCAACGTCTTGCCGAGCCGCGCCGGCGACGGCGAAACGCGAACGCCCGCCGCCTCCATCGCCGCGGTCTTGTCCTCGGCGCCGCCCTTGCCGCCGGCGATGATCGCGCCGGCGTGGCCCATGCGGCGCCCGGGCGGCGCCGTGCGCCCGGCGATGAAGCCGACGACCGGCTTGGCGCGACCCTTCTTCGCCTCGTCCTTGAGGAATTGCGCGGCGTCTTCCTCGGCCTGGCCGCCAATCTCGCCGATCATGATGATCGACTTCGTCTCGGGGTCGGCGAGGAACAATTCGAGCGCCTCGATGAAATCCATGCCCTTGACGGGATCGCCGCCGATGCCGACGGCGGTCGTCTGGCCGAGGCCTTCCTGCGTCGTCTGAAACACCGCCTCGTAGGTCAGCGTTCCCGACCGCGAGACGATGCCGACGCTGCCGCGCTTGAAGATGTTGCCCGGCATGATGCCGATCTTGCATTCGCCCGCAGTCATCACGCCTGGACAATTGGGCCCGACGAGGACCGATTTCGAGCCCTGTAACGCCCTTTTGACCTTGACCATGTCGAGCGCGGGAATGCCCTCGGTGATGCAGACGATGAGCGGGACTTCCGCCGCGATCGCCTCGCAGATCGCGTCCGCCGCGCCCGGCGGCGGCACATAGATCACGGAGGCGTCGGCGCCGGTCGTCTCGCACGCCTCGGCGACGGTGTCGAAAACGGGAAGGCCGAGATGGATCGAGCCGCCCTTGCCCGGCGACGTGCCGCCGACCATCTTCGTGCCGTAAGCGATCGCCTGCTCGGAATGGAACGTGCCGTTCTTGCCGGTGAAGCCCTGGGTGAGGACGCGGGTGTTCTTGTCGATGAGAATGGACATCAGCGCGTTCCCTGTGCGGCGGAGCGGACCGCTCCCACGATCTTCTGCGCGGCGTCGTCGAGATCGTCCGCGGCGATCACGTTCAGTCCGGAGTCGCGAATGATCGCCTTGCCGAGGTCGACATTCGTGCCCTCGAGCCGCACGACGAGCGGCACTTTCAATCCCATCTCCTTGACCGCGGCGATGACCCCTTCCGCGATCACGTCGCAGCGCATGATGCCGCCGAAAATGTTGACCAAGATGCCCTTCACGTTGGGATCGGCGGTGATGATCTTGAACGCGGCCGTCACCTTGTCCTTGGAGGCGCCGCCGCCGACGTCGAGGAAGTTGGCGGGGCTCTCGCCGTAGAGCTTGATGATGTCCATCGTCGCCATGGCGAGGCCGGCGCCGTTGACCATGCAGCCGATCGTGCCGTCGAGCGCGACGTAGTTGAGGTCGTGTTTCGAGGCCTCGATCTCCTTGGCGTCTTCCTCGCTCTCGTCGCGCAGCGCCACGATCTCGGGATGGCGATAGAGCGCGTTGTCGTCGAACGAAACCTTGGCGTCGAGCACTTTGAGCTGGCCGCCGGTGGTGACGATCAGCGGATTGATCTCCAGCATCGACATGTCTTTGGCGACGAACGCCGCGTAGAGCTTGGCGATCAGGGCTTCGGCCTGTTTGGCGAGATCGCCGGAAAGGCCGAGCGCGCGCGCCGCCGTGCGGCCGTGATGCGGCATCGCGCCGGTCGCCGGATCGATCGAGAAGGAGTGGATCTTTTCCGGCGTATTATGCGCGACGTCCTCGATGTTGACGCCGCCCTCGGTCGAGAGGACGAAGGCGACGCGGCTGGCGACGCGGTCGACCAGCGCGGAGAGATAGAACTCCTTGTCGATCGCGGAGCCGTCTTCGATATAGAGCCGGTTGACCTGTTTTCCCGCCGGCCCGGTCTGCACGGTCACCAGCGTCGCGCCGAGCATTTGCGCCGCGAACTGCCTGACCTCCTCGATCGAGCGGGCGAGGCGCACGCCGCCCTTGTCGCCGGCCGAAGGCTCCTTGAAGCGGCCCTTGCCGCGTCCGCCGGCGTGGATCTGGCTCTTGACGACCCACAGCGGGCCGGGAAGCTCCTTGGCCGCGGCGACCGCTTCGTCTGGCGTGAAGGCCGGGCGGCCGGCCGAAACCGGCGCGCCGAAGGCGGCCAGCACCGCCTTGGCTTGGTATTCGTGAATGTTCATGAATCGACGCTCGCTCTCGAGGGGACCGGGCCGGCGCGGCCGGCGCCTTGAAGGTTAGGCGGCAAGCGCCGGATTGATCGCCTTGCAGGCGTCGATGAGCGTGCGCACCGAGGCGACGGATTTGGCGAACATCGCCTTCTCCGCTTCGTCGAGCGTGATTTCGACGATGCGCTCGACCCCGCCGGCGCCGATCACCACGGGCACGCCGACATAGGTGTCGGTGAGGCCGTATTGGCCGCTGAGCTGGGCGGCGGCGGGCAGCACGCGCCGCTGGTCCTTGAGGTACGATTCCGCCATCGCGATCGCCGAGGCCGCGGGGGCGTAGAACGCCGAGCCGGTCTTGAGCAGGTTGACGATTTCGCCGCCCCCTTTGCGCGTGCGCTCGACCATCGCGTCGAGCCGTTCCTGCGTCGTCCAGCCCATCTTGACCAGATCGGGCAAGGGAATGCCAGCGACCGTGGAATAGCGCACCGAAGGCACCATGTCGTCGCCGTGGCCGCCGAGCACGAAGGCCGTCACGTCCTCGACCGAGACCTTGAATTCCTCGGCGAGGAAATGGCGGAAACGCGAGGAATCGAGCACGCCGGCCATGCCGACGACCTTGTGCGCGGGCAGACCCGAGGTCTTCTGCAACGCCCAGACCATCGCGTCGAGCGGGTTAGTGATGCAGATGACGAAGGCGTTCGGCGCGTGCGCCTTGATGCCCGCCCCGACCGAGTCCATCACCTTGAGATTGATCCCCAAGAGATCGTCGCGGCTCATTCCGGGCTTGCGCGGCACGCCGGCGGTGACGATCACCACATCGGCGCCGGCGATTTCGGCATAGGAGCTCGCGCCCGTCAGGCGCGCGTTGAAGCCGTCGACGGGCGCGGATTCGGCGAGGTCCAGCGCTTTGCCCTGCGGCACGCCGTCGACGATGTCGAACAGGACGATGTCGCCGAGTTCCTTGAGCGCGGCCAGGTGGGCCAGGGTGCCGCCGATCTGGCCTGCCCCGATCAAAGCAATCTTCTTACGCGCCATGGGATTTATCCGTCCTTCGAGTTTGCCGCGACAGGGAGACCGCGCAGCGAGGAACCGCGCGGTCCTATCGCCCTATCGCGTTTCGCGATCAAGCCGAACTTTTGGCGGGAGGGCCCGCCGCGCAGACTCGCAAGGATTAACGAGAATTCATTATCATTTCAATTCAATATGTTACGACAGAGTGGCGCGCTTCTCGCCCTCATGCGGAGCGCAAAACTTAGCCACGCAAGTGACAATTTTTGTAATTTGTAACCGCTCCTGACGCGCGGTTTTGCTCCCCGGCGTCGCGTCAAAAGACCTTGCGGCCGAACAGGCTGGCGGCGAGATCGACCAGCAGCGTCGCGCTCTTGCCGCGTTCGTCGAGAAACGGATTGAGTTCGACCAGATCGACCGAACCGACAAGTCCGGAATCGTAGAGCAGCTCCATGGTCAGGTGCGCCTCGCGGAAGGTGGCGCCGCCGGGCACGGGCGTGCCCACGCCCGGCGCCAGCGACGGATCGAGAAAGTCGAGATCCAGGCTGACGTGCAAGATCCCCCCGCGCGAACGCACGCGCTCGATGATCCGTCGAATCGTCGCCGCCGCGCCGTACTCGTCGAGCACGCGCATGTCGACGACGTCGACGCCGCGCGCGCGCAGCAGGCGCCGCTCCCCGTCGTCGATCGAGCGAACGCCGAAGAGAAGCAAATTGCGGGGATCGACGAAATCGTGCGGCTCCTCGCCGAGCAAGCCCTCGAAGCCGGGCTCGCGACACAGCATCGCCGCCGGCATTCCGTGCATGTTGCCGGAGGGCGAAGTCGCCGGCGTGTTGAAGTCGGTATGGGCGTCGAGCCACAGCACGAACAGCTCGCGCTCCGTTTCGGCCGCGTGGCGCGCGACGCCCGCGATCGAGCCCATCGACACGCTGTGGTCGCCGCCGATCACGATCGGCGTCCGCCCGGACTTCATCGTCTCGTAGGTCCTGCGGCAGACGAGCCGCGCCCAGGCCGCGACCGCTGCAAAATTGCGCGCCGCGCCGCTCGGCGTCGCGATCGGCGTCCGCGCCGGGGAGAGCGTGAGGTCGCCGGAATCCTCCACCTCGTAGCCGAGGCCGGCGAGGATGCGCGCCAGACCGGCGACGCGCAGCATCGCCGGTCCCATCGCGGCGCCGGCGAAGCCCGCTCCCTCTTCGACCGGCGCTCCCAGGATCGTCAGGATGCGCCTGCGCGGCGATCCCAACGTGTCCACGATCTCCATGCGCCGCTCCCCTCGCCCGCGTTCGGCCGAAGCCGCAGCATGCCGCGGCGCGGCGAAGACGACAAGCTCAGCGGGCCGCCTGGATGTGGTTGCGCACCACGGGATAGACCTGCGTCTCCCAGCGCCGGCCGTTGAAGACGCCGTAGTGGCCGACGCCCGCCTGCAGATATTGAGTCTTCATATAGGGACGAAGGCCGGAGCAGAGATCCTGCGCGGCGAGCGTCTGGCCGACGGCGCAGATGTCGTCCCTCTCGCCCTCGACCGTGAGCAGGAACGTCTTGCGGATCGCGCGCGGCTCGATCTTGCGCCCCTCGTATTCCATTTGGCCGAGCGGCAGCAGATAGCGCTGGAAGACCTGATCGACCGTCTCGAGATAGAAATCCGCGTCCATGTCCATGACCGCGAAATATTCCTTGTAGAATTCGTTGATTGCGTCCGCTTTCTCGAATTCGCCCGCGACGCGATGGTGGAACAGATCGACGAAAGACTTGGCGTGGCGCTCGGCGTTCATGCCCATGAACGCGCTAAGCTGCAGGAAGCCGGGATAGACGCGCCGCCCCGCGCCCTCGAACTTGGCCGGCACGACGCCGATCATATTGTCGCGGAACCATTCGATCGGCTTTTCCTGCGCGAGTTCGTTGACCTTGGTCGGCGCGATGCGCGCGTCGATCGGCCCGGCCATCAGCGTCAGGCTCGCGGGCTGGACGCTCCCGCCCTCCTGGGCCATGACCGCCGTCGCCGCGAGCGCCGAAACCGTCGGCTGGCACACCGCCACGACATGGCAATCCTCGCCGATGAAGCGCACGAAATCGACGACGTGCCGGGTATAATCCTCGAGCCCGAACCGGCCCGCCTCGAGCTTGACGTAGCGCGGGTTGATCCAATCGGTGAGGAAGACCTGATGGTCGCGCAGCAGCGTGCGAATCGTGCCGCGCAGCAGCGTCGCGAAATGACCGGACATCGGCGCGATGAGCAGAATCTTGGGATCCTCGGCGCCGCCCTCCTTCTGGAAGCGCAACAACTGGCAGAACGGCGTCCACTTCACGCCGCGCTCTTCGACGGGAATCGCCTCGCCGCGAATTTCGACGCTGTCGATGCCGTAAGCGGGCCGCGCATGGGTGAAGCCGGCGAGCGCGACCAATTCGTAATAGGCCTCCATGCGCCGCCACAGCGAAGCGTAGGGGTTGGAGGACCAGGCTTTCAGGATCGCCTGGGCGTTCGCCGCCAGAAGGCGAACGCGGTCGCTGGCGTCCGCCATGCCCTGATAAGCGTCATACATCATGCCGTCGCCCGCTGGTCCCAACTTCGAGAAAGCAAGCGATATGCCACTGGCACGTCGTTTGCTACCATGCTTTTGACAATAAGCCTTCCGGTCCGCCGTTCGCGGCTCGCATGGCGGCCGGATCGTTTGGCTCTCTTTGCGCTCGCCGTCGCGACGGCGACGCGAAGGACTGATATTGGTTCTCTCGTCACGATCGAGTTTTCGCGCCGTCGCTCAACGCCCTTAGGTCCGATCCATGCCCCGAAAGACCTCCAAGACCTCCCTGCCGAGAGCGACGCTGAGCTTGAGCAGCAAGAACTATTCGTCGTGGTCGCTGCGCGGTTGGCTGATGGCCAAGCTCGCGGGAATCGACTTCGACGAAGTGATCGTGGCGCCGGACGACGCGGACGCGCGCGCCGAGATCCTTCTGCTTTCTCCCTCGATCCTCGTGCCCTGTCTCACCTATAAGGGCATGCGGGTCTGGGATACCCTGGCCATCGGCGAATTCCTGAACGAAATCGCGCCAAACGTGGGGCTTTTGCCTAAAGATCAGGCAGAACGCGCGCATTGCCGATCCATATCAGGGGAAATGCATTCGGGTTTCGTTTCGCTGCGTCAGGCGCTGCCGATGAACATCAAGGCGCAATTCTCGGGCTTCAAGATCTGGTCCAAGGCGAAGGCGGACATCGAGCGAATCCTGTTCATCTGGCGCGAATGCCTCGAGGCTTACGGCGGCCCGTATCTGTTCGGCGAAATCTGCATGGCCGACGCGATGTATGCGCCGGTGGTGAGCCGTTTCCGCACTTACGGCGTCGCGCTCGACGGTCCGGTCAAGGCCTACGCCGACCGCATCTGGGATCTGCCCGCGATGGGCGAATGGCGCGAGGCCGCGCTCGCCGAGAAGGAGGAGATCGAGGAGCTCGAGGTCGAGTTCTAGCCGCCGGCCGCTGGCGGCCTCGTGGTCACAAGCTGCCGCTTGGCTCCCACGAAGCGGGGGCGAGAACGGCGGATTTCGACCCAGAGCTCCGTGCTCATTGGCGGCTTGAAATAAGCGCCTCGGCTCGCAGCGCGCGGTTCCGCTCTTGGGGCCCACACAGCGGCGGCGAAGCGCTAGACAAAGCGCCGCATGGCAATCGCGCGGGCGCCCGGATAAGCTGCGTGCGATTGAGAGGGAGGGCGCGAGATGACCGGATGCACGACGGTGAGGATCGCGGCATTCGCCTTGTCGGCCGGCGTTGCGTCTTTGGCCTCGCCGGTCGAGGCGCAGACGGTCTCAGGCCCTGCGTTTGAGGTGGACGTGACCCTCAGTCCGGCGGCGGCGGCGCGACTCGCCAATCTGAGAGAGACCATCATTGTCGACGCGGAGTTCTTCGGCGTGCCCGCGTCGCCGAAGCTGCTCGCCGCAACGCAAGGGCGGCTCGACCTCGCGCCGGAGCGCAAGATCGAACTTTCCGGCGCCGGGGTCGCCCATTTCCCCGCGCCAGGATACGACGCAAGCAAGCTGAAACTGGTCCAAGGCGGAACCGCAGAGGTCGCGATCGAAGGTTTTTCCGGTCGCCATTCGGGCCCCAACAATTTTCTCGACTGCGATTATTTCGAGGACGCCGTGCAACTCGCCGCCAGCCGGCCCGTGCAAATGCACTGCAAGCTGATCGGCGAGCCATAGCTGTCCGCGAGCGTCTCAAGGTCCGAGCAACCCAGAAAAGGCGCAATGGGCCGGCGATGCGCGGGACGAGACCAACCCGATCGGCGAGCGCGGGACGGCGCTCGCCGAGAAGGAAGAGATCGAAAAGCTCGAGGTCGAGTTCCAGAGCGCGCGGCGAAAAAGCGGATGCCGGTTTTTCGCGAATCGCGCCCGTCCTCGAAGAATCTCGAGCGCCCTCAGCTTCCCGTCCGGTTCGGGTCGCGCCACGACCGCTCGAAGGGCAGGCGCCAGGCATGAGGCGCGATGAGCTGATGGACCGATTTCGGCCCCCAGGAATCGGGCGCGTAGAGGCGGACCGGCGGCGGCGCCTCCAGCAGCGGAATCGACACCTCCCATAGCCGCTCGATGCCCTCGGCGGTGGTGAACAGCGTATGGTCGCCGCGCATCGCGTCGAGGATCAGGCGCTCATAGGCCTCGAGCACGTCGCCGATCATGCCGGTGTCGTGCATGGCGAACTGCATGCTCAATTTATCCAGCCGCATGCCCGGACCGGGGCGCTTGCCGTAAAACGATAGCGACACTTTCGAGGCGTCCGCGAGATCGAAGGTCAGATGGTCGGGTCCTTGCGCGCCGACGCCCGAGCCCGCGGGAAACATGCTCTTGGGCGCCTCGCGGAAGGCGATGGAGATGATGCGCTGCCCCTCGGCCATGCGCTTGCCCGTGCGCAGGAAGAACGGCACGCCGGCCCAGCGCCAGTTGTCGATCGAGCATTTCAACGCGATGAAGGTCTCGGTGTCGGATTCGGCGTCGACGCCCTCCTCGGAGCGGTATCCCGCATATTGCCCGCGCACCACGTCCTTGGGGTCGATCGGCAGCATGCTGCGGAAGACCTTGTTCTTTTCCTCGCTGATGGGCGCCGGCAGCAGGGCGGTCGGGGGCTCCATCGCCATGAACGCGAGAATCTGGAAGAGGTGCGTCACCACCATGTCGCGATAGGCGCCGGTCTGCTCGTAGAAGGCGGAGCGCTTGCCCAGCGCCAGCGTCTCCGGCACGTCGATCTGCACGTGGTCGATGAAGTTGCGGTTCCAGATCGGCTCGAACAGACCGTTGGCGAAACGGAACGCGAGGATGTTCTGCGCGGGCTCCTTGCCGAGGAAATGGTCGATGCGGAAAATCTGGTCCTCGGCGAAGACCTCGTGCAGCCGCGCGTTCAGCGACTTCGCGCTCGCCAGGTCGGTGCCGAACGGCTTTTCCATGATGATGCGCGAGCGCTCGACGAGGCCCGCTTCCGCCAGCAGCCGCACCGCCGGCAAGGCCGCGGCGGGCGGCACGCTGAGATAATGCACGCGGCGGCTTTCGCCGAATTCCCGCTCCGCCTTCTCCACCGCGGCCCTGAGCGCGTCGGCGCCCGAGCCCATCGGCACGTAGTCCAAGATCTGCGCGAAGGCCGCCCATTCCGCTTCGCTCGCCTTTCGGCCGGGAGATCGGTCGAGCGCGCCGCGCGCGATCGCGCGAAAGCCGTCGGCGTCGATGGCGTCGAGCGAGACGCCGATGATGCGGCAGCCGGGAATGAAACCGGCGCTGGTCAGATGGAAGAGGCCCGGCAGCAGCTTGCGCTGCGACAGATCGCCCGTGGCGCCCACGAGGACGACGACTTGCGGAAATTTGGGGCCCACCCCCGGAGGAATCTTCGCCAAGGCGCTCCCCTCGTCTCGCGATGCCCCGCGCCGGCGGCCGGGATCGGCGCTATTCATTGAGCAAGATCGGGGCCGCGCGCAATCGATTTCGTCGGCGCGCCGATCTGGGCTTGCCCATCATTTAACATTGTGGTTAAATGATGCCGATGGACGCCCTGTCGCAGACCTTTTCCGCTCTCGCCGACCCGACCCGGCGCGGCATCGTCGCGCGGCTCGCGATGGGCGAAGCGACGGTGAGCGAACTCGCCAAGCCTTTCGCCATCAGCGGCCCCGCGATCTCGCGCCACCTCAGGGTGCTCGAGGCGGCGCAATTGATCGAACGGCGGGTCGACGCGCGCTGGCGCGTCTGTTCGCTGCGCCGCGACCGGCTCGCCGAGGCGCAAAAATGGATCGGCGAAGTCAGGCAATTCTGGGAGAGCGGCTTCGACCGCCTCGAAGCGCTGCTGCGCGCCCAGGATGAACGCAGGGACGACAACGAACGCAACGCCGACGACAAGGAGTAGCCATGTCCCACGACACGCTCGTCCTCACCCGACACTTCAAGGCTTCGCCGGCGCGCGTCTTCGCCGCCTTCACCGAGAAGCCCCTGATGCAGGCCTGGTACGGCCCGGAGACCCATACGGTCCCCCATTGCGACATCGACGCGCGCGTCGGCGGCAAGTATCGCATCGAGCTGCATTCCCCGGCGGGCGGGGTCCACATCGTCACCGGCGAATTCCGCGAGATCGCCGCGCCCGAGCGGCTGGTCTACACCTGGGGCTGGCTGAGGGGCGACGGGCGCAGCCCGGAGACGCTCGTCACCATCACCTTTCGCGCGCGCGACGGCGGCACCGATCTGACGCTCGAGCAATCGGGCTTCCTCACGCGAGAAGAGCGCGACGCCCACAGCGAAGGCTGGACGTCGAGCCTCAACGCGCTCGAAGCGATGCTCGCCGGGAGGCGCAAGCGGCCGGCCGCGGCGCCGACGATTCTCGGCGATTATCGCTCCTCCTACGTGCGCGCGGCGCGCATCGCCTTCGAGGAAAAGGGCATCGCCTATGCGCTCGAGACGACGCGCCCGCATTCGCCCGAGATGCTCGCGCTCAATCCCTTCGGCAAGATGCCGGCGCTGCGCTGCGGCGACCTCGCGCTCTATGAGACCAGCGCGATCCTGCGCTATCTCGACGAGGCCTTCGCCGGCCCCGCCCTGATGCCGAGCGCGCCCGCCGAGCGGGCGAAGGCCGAGCAATGGATCAGCGCGCTCAATTGCTACGGCTATCCCGCCTTGGTGCGCGACTATGTCCTGCAATATATCTTCCCGAGCGGCCCCGACGGCAAGCCGAACCGCGCCGTCATCGAGGCCGCGCTGCCGCAAATCCGCAAGCTCTTCGCCGCGCTCGACGCGGCGCTCGGCCCGCGCGATTTCCTCGTCGGCGACGCGCCGAGCCTGGCCGACATCCTCATGGCGCCGATGGTCGCCTATGCCGGCGCGATGCCGGAGGGCAAGGAGCTGCTCGCCTCGTTTCCCAATCTGCGCCGCGCCAACGAAAAATTCGTCGCGCGCCCGAGCTACGTCCACGCGAGCCAGCCGCCGCAAGCCGCCTGAAACGCAAATTCGATGCGACGAACGGGCGCCGCGCATCGCCAGCTGTTCGAATGCGCGCCCGCGCGAACGAGGAGAGCGTCATGGCGAACAAATACGTCTTCATCTATTCCGGCGGCGACGCGCCGAAGAACGAGGCCGAGGGCAAGGCGATGATGGACGCCTGGATGGCCTATTTCGGCAAGATCGGCCCCGCCATCGTCGACGGCGGCGCCCCCTTCGCGCCCGGCGCGAAACTCGTCGGCAAGGGCCAGGCGAGCCACGCCACCGGCTACACCATCGTCAACGCCGACAGCCTCGACGCCGCCGTCAAACTCACCGCCGGCCACCCCCATATCGCCCACGGCGGCGGGGTGGAGGTGTTCGAATGCGCTGAGATGGCGGGGATGTGAGGCGAGATCGATCCGCGCGGCGGCCGCAGACTTCTCAGGTCGAAGCGGCCGCGCGCCGCGGCGTCCCTGGGGCGTGAGGGTTCATTTCTTGCTTGGCGAAGCGGAGCGGTGAGCGCTGCCATTGCAGCGCCCCATCGTCCCGCGTCGTCAAGAAACCCGTAGCGCCCTGGAGATGAATCATGAAACGCAACGACCTCACGGAAAAACTCCTCGACATCAAGCGCGAGAACGCCTGGACGTGGAAATATATCGTCGACGAGATCGGCGGCATGTCCGAGATTCTCGTGGTCGGCGCCTTGCTCGGGCAAATGAAACTGACCAAGCCGCAATGCGACAAGGCGGCGAAGCTCTTCGGCCTCACCGTGAGCGAAGCGCGCCTTCTCAACGAAGTCCCCGCGCGGGGCGCGCCGATGCCGCCGACCGACCCCTTGATCTATCGCTTCTACGAACTGGTGATGGTCAACGGCCCCGCCTGGAAGGCGCTGATCGAGGAGGAGTTCGGCGACGGCATCATGTCGGCGATCGACTTCGACGTGAAGATCGAGCGGCAACCCGACGCGAAGGGCGACCGCGTGAAGTTCACGATGTCCGGCAAGTTCCTGCCCTACAAATATTACGGGGCGAGCGGCAACGAGCAGGCGCTCGGGTACAAGGAGGAGTGAGGTGAGACGCGGGGGCGACCGCGCGGCGGACCGCTATAAGTCGGGTCTGTTAATTATCACTGACGGAGACGTTTCGTGACCTCGGACATTCCCATGCCCCATCCCGGCGTGATCCTGCGCGAGGAATTCCTCGAACCGATGGGCATCAGCGTCTATGCGCTCGCCAAGGCGATCCACGTGACGCGCAGCCGGATCAACGAAATCTGCCACGGCCGGCAGGGCCTCACCGCCAACATCGCGCTGCGCCTCGGCCGCTTCTTCGCCGTCGATCCGCAATGGTTCATGAACATGCAGGCCAAATACGATCTGCATGTGCAGGCGAAGCTGCTGGCGAAAGACTTGGCGACGATCGAACCGCGATCGGCGGCTTAGGGGGGTAAAGCCGCAGGCGGCAAAGCATACCTGTACGCGCGGGCGACGACCGCGCCGGGCAAAGGTTCGTCGCGACGACTCGGCTCCGCGCCGTCACGCTACACCTGGCCGGGGCGTTTTCCCAGACTACCGCGTGGATGACCGGGACAAGCCCGGTCATGACGGTGAGGGCGTTGCCTAGCCCCCTCCCCTCAGCTCACGAGCACCCCGTCGTCCCCCCGCAAGTATCGCACTTCAGGCACGTCCCATTCCGCACCATGGTGAAGTTCCCGCATTCCGGGCAGGCTTCGCCGACATAGCCTTTCATCCGCGCCTCGGCGCGCCTTTCGGCGGCGATTTCGGTCGCGGGCGTGAAGGCGACGCCGCCGACCATCGCGGGCGGTTCGGCGAGTTCGCCCTTCAGCGCGGTCGCGCCTTGCACGTAACCGCCATGCGCGCCCGAGCCGCCGACGGCGTAGAGAGCGGGCGCTTCGCCGCCGGGGCCGCCGCGCACCAGCATCAGTTTGTCGGTCTTGGAGCGCACGAGGCCCTTCGAGACGACCGAGCTCGCGGTCTGCCCGCCGCCGCCGCCACTCGGCGCCTTGCCTTGGTCGACGCCGCCGCCGAGCACAGTATTGCCGATCTCGTCGGGCGCGACGTGAGCAAGGTCGTTGCGGCCGAGATAGGAGATCGCCAGTTCGCGGAAGACGTAGTCGAGGATCGAGGTCGCGTTCTTGATCGCGTCGTTGCCCTGCACCAGGCCGGCGGGCTCGAAGCGGGTGAAGGTGAAGGCGTCGACATATTCCTCCAGCGGCACGCCGTATTGCAGGCCGAGCGAGATCGCGATGGCGAAATTGTTCATCAGGGAGCGGAAGGCGGCGCCCTCCTTGTGCATGTCGATGAAGATTTCCCCGATGCGCCCGTCCTCGTATTCGCCGGTGTGCAGATAGACCTTGTGGCCGCCGACGGTCGCCTTCTGGATGTAGCCCTTGCGGCGGTCGGGCAGCTTTTCGCGCTCGCGCATCCGCTCGACGCGCTCGACGACGCGCTCGACGATTCGTTCCGCCACCGCCGCGGCGCGCGCGGGCGCGTTTTGCGCGATGAGCGTCTCGACCGCCTCGCCCTCGTCCTCCTCGTCGTTCTCGATCAATTGCGAACTGAGCGGCTGCGACAGTTTCGAGCCGTCGCGATAGAGCGCGTTGGCCTTCAGGCCGAGCCGCCAGGACAGCATGTAGGCGTCCTTGCAATCCTCGACGCTGGCGTCGTTGGGCATGTTGATCGTCTTGGAGATCGCGCCGGAGATGAACGGCTGCGCCGCCGCCATCATGCGGATGTGGCTGTCCACGGAGAGATAGCGCTTGCCCGTGCGCCCGCACGGGTTGGCGCAATCGAACACGCCGTAATGCGCGACTTTAAGATGCGGCGCGCCCTCCAGCGTCATGGCGCCGCAGATATGGACGTTGGCGGCGTCGATCTCTTGCCTGGAGAAGCCGAGATGGGCGAGCAGGTCGAAGCCCGGCTCATCCAGTTTCTCAGCCGGAATTTTCAGCGTTCCCGTAAGGAAATCAACGCCCAACGTCCATTTGTTGAAGACGAATCGGATGTCGAAGGCGCTCGCCAGCGCGCCCTCCGCCTTGGCCAGCGCCGCGTCGGTGAAGCCCTTGGCGCGCAGCGTCGCGCGATTGATCCCCGGCGCCTGGCCGAGCGAAGCGTGGCCGACGGCGTAGGCGACGATCTCGGCGCTCTCGGCCTCGCCGTAGCCGAGCGCGCGCAAGGCCTCCGGCACGGCGCGGTTGATGATCTTGAAATAGCCGCCGCCGGCGAGCTTCTTGAACTTGACCAGCGCGAAATCGGGCTCGATGCCGGTGGTGTCGCAATCCATCACCAGGCCGATCGTGCCGGTCGGCGCGACGACGGAGACCTGGGCGTTGCGGTAGCCATGCTCCGCCCCGAGCGCCAGCGCGTCGCGCCAAGCGCCGCGCGCCGCCGCCGACAGGCCGGCCCAGGCGGCGCCCGCCTTCTCCAGCGAAACATGATCGAGCGGCGTCGGCGCGACCGACAGCTTCTCGTAGCCGTCGGCGGCGCCCTCGGCGGCGCGCGCGTGGTTGCGCACGACGCGCAGCATCGCATCGGCGTTGGCCTTGTGGCCGGCGAAGGGGCCGAGCTTGGCCGCGATTTCCGCCGAGGTCGCGTAGGCGCGCCCGGTCATGACGGCCGATAGCGAGCCGCAGATCGCGCGCGCCTCGTCGCTGTCGTAGGCGATGCCGCAGGACATCAGGAGCCCGCCGACATTGGCGTAGCCGAGGCCGAGCGTGCGGTAGTCATAGGACAGGCGCGCGATTTCCTTCGACGGGAATTGCGCCATGGTGACGGAGATTTCGAGCGTCAGCGTCCACAGCCGCACCGCATGCTCGTAAGAGGCGACGTCGAACACGCGCGTTTCGGGATCGCGGAACGGCAACAGGTTCAGCGACGCCAGATTGCAGGCGGTGTCGTCGAGGAACATATATTCCGAGCACGGATTGCTGGCGCGGATCGGCCCCGAGGCCGGGCAGGTGTGCCAGTCGTTGATGGTGGTGTGATATTGCAGGCCGGGATCGGCCGAGGCCCAGGCGGCGTAGCCGATCTTCTCCCACAGTTCCGCGGCCTTCAGCGTCTTGTGCGTCTTGCCGTCGAGCCGGCGCGTCAGGTTCCATTCCCCGCCCGTCTCGACCGCGTGCAGGAAGGCGTCGGTGACGCGCACGGTGTTGTTGGAGTTCTGACCCGACACGGTCAGATAGGCCTCCGACTCCCAGTCGGTGTCGTAGGTGTCATAGTCGAGATTGACGTAGCCCTGGCGCGCGAACTGGATGACGCGCTTGATGATGCCGTCGGGCACCTCGTCGCGCCGCGCCAGCTTCACCTCGCGCTTGAGCGCCGGGTTCTTCTCGACGACGAAGCAATCGTCGCCCGAGCCCTCGCAATTGACGCAGGCCTTGAGGATCGCCTTGAGATGGCGCTTGACGATCTTGGAGCCCGCCACCAGCGCGGCGACCTTCTGCTCCTCCTTCACCTTCCAGTCGATGAAGGCTTCGATGTCGGGGTGATCGACATCGACGACCACCATCTTGGCGGCGCGGCGCGTCGTGCCGCCCGACTTGATCGCGCCCGCCGCGCGATCGCCGATCTTGAGGAACGACATCAGGCCGCTCGAGCGCCCGCCGCCCGAAAGCTTCTCGTTCTCGCCGCGCAGGGCGGAGAAATTCGAGCCGGTGCCGGAACCGTATTTGAACAGGCGCGCCTCGCGCACCCACAGGTCCATGATGCCGCCTTCGTTGACGAGATCGTCGGCGACCGACTGAATGAAGCAGGCGTGCGGCTGCGGATGCTCGTAGGCGGATTTCGACTTCGTCAGCTTACCCGTTTCGAAGTCGACGTAATAATGGCCCTGCCCCGGCCCGTCGACGCCATAGGCCCAATGCAGGCCGGTGTTGAACCATTGCGGCGAATTGGGCGCCGCCATCTGGCGCGCCAGCATGAAGCGCGTTTCGTCGAAATAGGCGCGCGCGTCGTCCTCGCCGTCGAAATAGCCGCCCTTCCAGCCCCAATAGGCCCAGGCGCCGGCGAGCCGGTCGAACACCTGGCGCGCCGAAGTCTCCGAACCGAATCGTTCGGCCTTGGGCAGCGCCTCGAGCGCCGCTTCGTCGGGCGCCGAGCGCCACAGGAACGAGGGCACGCCGTTCTCCTCGACGCGCTTGAGACGCGCGGGAACGCCGGCCTTGCGGAAATACTTCTGCGCGAGGACGTCGGCCGCGACCTGGCTCCAGCCCGCCGGCACTTCGATTCGGTCGAGCGAGAACACCACCGAACCGTCGGGGTTGCGAATCTCGCTCTTCGTCGTCTCGAACGCGATCAATGCGTAAGGCGATTGCGAATTCTTGGTGTAGCGCCGCTCGATATGCATGAGTCCGATTCCCGATGTGCGGCGGACATGATCCGCCCTCGACCGCCGAAGCGGCCCCCCAAATTGCGATGTCCCGTTTTTTCCAACCCGCGCAGGCGCCCAAGCGCCCCGGCCCAACGCGCCGCAAGCGCCTCGCCCCGCAAACCCAAAACTTTTCCGAACGCGAGCGCCGACGTTCAATCGGCTCCTCACGGGGGCCAACAATCGACGCGCGCCGGGAACGTTGCGACTATTACGACTTTGTGACCATCTCGTCAACAGCTTGTGCCGACGTCTTTGGTGGAACACCATATATTGTGGACAAAAATGTATAACTTTGCGTTAACGCCCCTGCCTATTGACAGCATCGACCGAGTCGGCGCGCTCTCGCAAGCGGAAAATTTTCGCCCTCCCGCCCCTTCTGCGCTCTTGGGCCGCGCCTTTCGCGCTGGACAGACTCCGCTCGCATCGCCATAGTCCGCGCCGCCGAGACCTTTCGCCAGCGGTCGGAACCGATGATCCAATTTCTCCTCAGATTTTTCACCTGGTGGAACGGGGCGACGCTCAACACGCTCTGGCACACCCGCCGCCACGGCGAACTCGTCGGCCACGACGAATTCGGCAATCGCTATTACCGCACGCGCGGCGGCGCGATCGATCCGGGGCTGGGATTCGAGCGGCGCTGGGTGATCTACAACGGCGTCAGCGAAGGCTCGATGACGCCGGCGGGCTGGAACGGCTGGCTGCATCACACCGTCGACGTCGCCCCGAGCCAGGAAGACTACAAGCCGCGCGAGTGGGAGCGCCCGCATATCGGCAATCCCTCGGGAACGCCCGCGGCGATTCGCCCCAAGGGCTCGACGATGCGGCGCGGCGTGCGCCAGGCGTCGGGCGGCGACTATCAGGCGTGGACGCCGGAAGGCTGATTCGCGCCTTCATTTCGCCCTGCTTTGCCGTCACGGGGAGCCGAGGCAATGGAACGCGCGGGATTCCATGCGGCGGACCCGAATCATACGATGAACGGACGAAACTGGCTGATCGGCGCCGTGGCCTGCGCGGCGCTCCTGGGCGCCGCAGAGCCCGCGCTCGCCGACAAGATCAAGCATCCGACCGCGGTCTTCTCCGGACTCGACAAGATCACCGGCCGAATCATCGCCTTCGAAGTCGCGATCGACGAGACCGTGCAATTCGGATCGCTGCAGATCACGCCGCGCGTCTGCTACTCGCGCCCGCCGACCGAGGCGCCGCAGACCGACGTCTTCGCCGAAGTCGACGAAGTCGCGGAGGACAAGACCTATCACCGCATCTTCACCGGCTGGATGTTCGCCGACAGCCCGGGGATGCACGGCATCGAGCATCCCGTCTACGACATCTGGCTGACCGACTGCAAAGGCGGCACGCAGATCATCCACGAGGCGCCCGAGGTCGTCGACGCGCCCTCGCCTGAGCCGCCCGACGCCGACCTGACCGCCGCGCCGCCCGACGCCAAGGCGACGCCGACGCCGGCGCCCAAGAAGCGCAAACCCAAGCCCGCCCCGTCGGTCATCGAAACGAGCCCGCTCGATCTCGGCGCGGCGGGCCCCGCCCCGCCCGCCCCGCGCAACCCGCCCACGCGCCGCTTCTTCCCCACCGACGCCCCGCCGGTGCCGCCGGCGAACGTCGGGCAATAGCGGCCGTCGCGTCGGAACGCGCCGCGCGAACGAGGAGAACAGGGATGAGAGCCTTTCCTATGCCGATCGGCCGCGCGCCGCGCGTCGTCGCGCTCGCCGCCTGCGTCATGGCGGGCGGAGCCCTCGCGAGCGCGACCGCTGCGCCGGCCTGCGCGCCCGGCGCGCAGGCGTGCCCGGTCGTGCTGAAGATGGCGCCGGGCGCGACGTCGATCGTCGCGAGCGGATCGGTTTCCGGCGAGCGCCCGGACTATTACTTCAAGTTCGCGGCGAGGGCCGGCCAGAAGATCACCATCCACATCGTCGGCGGCGGCATCAAGACCGGGCCCGGCATCCCCATCACCTTCCCCAATGGAAACGGCGACGCGGTCGACGTCGATGCGCCCTACGCCTTGCCGGCGACCGGCGCCTACGTGATCCTCCTCCACGCCAACACCATGTCGGAGGGGCCGTTCGGCCGGTTCGAGTTGACGTTGCGGATCAAGTGAGCGCGGCGGGCGCGAAGGAAGCGCCGCCGACGATCGAGCGCCACCGTTTTCTCCGTCAGAATTGCGCGCGGCTGGAATCGCTCGCCAACTCAAGCCAGGCTTTCGCCGCTTGAGAAAGGTAGGCGCCGCGGCGCCAGATCAGGGCCATGCGCCATTCCATGGACGGCTCGCCGACGCCGATAGGCTGCACGCCGGGGTGTTTGCGCTGTTGCGCAATCATCCGGGGAAGGAAGCCGACGCCGAGCTTGGCGGCGACGAGCTCGATAATGAAGTTTATCTGACTGCTGCGGGCGGCGATGGCGGGCGTGAAGCCGGCCTGCCGACAGGCGTCGAGAATGATCGGATTGAGCGCGAAGCCGGTTTCGAACAGGATGAAGGGCAAATCCGCCAGCGTCTTCAGTTCGACGCTGGCTCTTTTCGCCAAGGGATGGTCGGCGCAGACGAGCGCGACGATCGGCTCGCGCCGCACGTCCTGCCATTCGAACGCGTCGGATGCCGGCAGAAGCGCGCCCGCAAGGTCGACTTCGCCGGCGAGGACCAGTTCCTCCAGGCGTTTGCTGCCATGCTCGGCGAGCTGGATCTCGACGCCGGGGTAGCGGCTTCGAAAGACCGCGAAGACGGGCGCGAACAGCAAATCGCTGCCGATGGGCGGCAGGCCGATGCGCAGGACCCCACGCTTCAGGCCGCGCAATTCGTCGAGTTCGGCGATGAGGTCGTCGCGCTCGGCCAGCATCGCCTGCGCGCGGCGATAGACGATCTCGCCGGCCGAGGTGAGCGTGCTGCGGTGGCCGATCCGGTCGAGCAGCGGCAGGCCGAGTTCTTCCTCGAGCTGCTTGACCGCCTTGCTGACGGTCGATTGCGTGGCGAACACGGTTTTCGCCGCCAGCGAGAAGCCTCCCTGCCGCACGACCTCGACGAAAGCGCGTAGCGCGCGAAGCTCCATGACTATTCCATATCCGACTTGTCGCTATTCAATCAATTCATTTTGTTCATGGATGCGCGTCGCCTACATATCATCGCGAAGGTGACGCCATGACCCCGGGAAAATTCGCGCGCGCATGCCGGCGCGGTCTGCACCAAAGCCGGCTTCTCCAGATCGCGCTGATCGTCGCGTTCTGGCTGATCGGCGAAGCTTTGGCGCGCGCGACCGCTTTGCCGATCCCGGGCGGCGTCTTGGGCATGTTCATCGTTCTCGCGCTGCTCGCCACCCGGAAGCTCAGCCTTTTCAGCATACGGCGCGGCGCCAACTGGTTCCTTGCGGAAATGTTGCTCTTCTTCGTTCCCGCGGTGATGGCGGTCCTCGAACATCGGGAGATGCTGGGATGGCTCGGGCTGAAAATTCTGACGGTCATCCTTGCGGGAACCGTCATCGTCATGACGGTCACGGCGGTCACCGTCGATCTCCTTTGCCGTTGGAGCGCGAATCATGAGCCCGCTCGTCATTGAGTGGAATAACCCGATCGCGCTGACGATCGTGTGGTCCGCCGCGACGATCGCATTCTATCAGCTCGGCAAGGCGATCCACCGCCACAGGCCGTATTGGTGGACGGCCCCGCTGGTCGTGACTCCGGCGCTGCTGCTGGCGATCGCCCTCGCCTTCCATGCCAGCTATCGCGATTATTTCAGCGGCGCGCATTGGCTCGTCGTTCTGCTCGGGCCGGCCACCGTCGCCTTCGCGATCCCGATCTATGAACAGCGCGCCGTCGTTCGCCGTCATTGGCCTGTGCTGCTCGCCGGCGCTTTGGCGGGAAGCTGCGCGGCGATCGCATCGGCCTGGGCTCTGGCGAGTCTCATGGGCCTGAGCGGCAGCCTGCGCCTCAGCCTGTTGCCACGTTCGGTGAGCACCCCCTTCGCCATGGCCGTCTCCGGCGACATCGGCGGCGCGCCCGATCTCACCGCGGTCTTTGTCGTCTTCACCGGCGTCTTCGGCGCGGCGCTCGGCGAGACGATGCTGCGCTGGCTGCCGCTGCGATCGGCGCTGGCCCGAGGAGCGATGCTCGGCATGGGCGCCCATGGCGTCGGCGTCGCCAAGGCGCTCCAGATCGGCCACGACGAAGGATCGATCGCCGGCCTCGTCATGGTGCTGGTCGGGCTGCTCAACGTGCTCGCCGCGCCGCTGCTCGCGCAAGTTTTGCGCTGAACGGCCTCGCCCCTTCTCCCCGCGCGCGGGGAGAAGGGGCGAGGCCGTCATCCGCGAAACGCCGCCGCGTAGCTCTCGGGCTTGAAGCCGACGATCAGCGCGCCGCCGACGTCCAGCACCGGGCGCTTGATCATCGAGGGCTGGGCGAGCATCAGCGCGATCGCCTTCCCCTTGTCGAGGCCTTGCTTCGCCGCCTCGGGGAGCGCGCGGAACGTCGCGCCCGCTCGATTGAGAAGCGTCTCCCAACCGGCCTCGTGCGCCCAGGCCTCCAGCCGCGCGCGCTCGATCCCCTCCTTCTTGTAATCGTGAAAGACGTAGACGACGCCGTGGCCGTCGAGCCATTGGCGCGCCTTCTTCATCGTGTCGCAGTTCTTGATGCCGTAGATCACGATCCGTTCGCTCGCGCCCAAGACGCCCTCCCCCTTATGGCCGCTTGGGAATTTCCAGTCCGCGCTGCACCGCCGGGCGGGCGAGCGCGCGCTCCAGCCAGGCCGGAACCCGCTCCAGCGCGTCGAAGTCGACGAGGTCGCGCGCGCCGTAGAAACCGACGAGATTGCGCACCCAGCCGATGAGCGAAATGTCGGCGATGGTGTATTCGTCGCCCATGATCCAGCGCCGGCCGTCGAGCCGCGTCTCCAGCACGCCGAGCAGGCGCTTCGATTCGTTGCGATAGCGTTCGAGCGGGCGCTTGTCCTCGATCTCCTTGCCCGCGAATTTGAAGAAAAAGCCGAGCTGGCCGAAGATCGGGCCGATGAACGCCATCTGGAAGAACACCCACTGGATCGTCTCGTAACGCAGCGCCGGGTCGGCGGGCAGAAAGGCGCCCGACTTCTCCGCGAGATAGAGCAGGATGGCGCCCGATTCGAACAGCCCCAGCGGCTTGCCGCCCGGCCCGTCGGGATCGAGGATCGCCGGGATCTTGCCGTTCGGGTTCAACGACAGGAATTCCGGCGTCCAGCTCTCGTTCTTGCCGATGTCGATCGTATGCGCCTCGTAGGGCAGCCCGATCTCCTCCAGCATGACCGAGACCTTCACGCCGTTCGGGGTCGGCAGCGAATAGAGCTGCAGGCGGTCGGGATGCTCGGCCGGCCAGCGGCGCGTTATCGGGAAGGCGGAGAGGTCGGCCATGCGGGGGCTCCGATCGGGGGGACGGCGGCGGACCATAGCGGAGCGGCGGCGGCGCGCAATGACGGCCCCTCCAAACTTTTGCAAATTTACGCCAAACTTTTCCAAATCTGCGGCCTTTTTCTCCAAGCATTTCCAAAGAATCCTTTGGCCGTTTTGTGGGAAATCAGCGGCTTGCAAGGCCGCCAAGGACCCTTTCTCTTTGCTCCAAATTTCTTGCGCCGATCTTCGTCCCAAAACCCGCGCCCTGGGCCGTCGGCAAGACGGATAGGACGTAGCGCGACGAAAGAAGCGTAGCATGATTTTCGTTTTTCCGAAAACGATTGCTGGAGTTGGGAAGCGACGCCGTTTTCCCTGCCGCTCGGCGGCGTTGCCATCAACCAGAAGCCGTATGAGGCGGATTCCTGCATTGTTGGCTTGGCGGAGCGGAGCGCGAGAGGAATCAATGAAGAGCTGGCGTTGCGGCCAGCGCGGGCGGGGACGATTTCGGCGGTGGCGTAGCGAGAGGACGGCGGACGCACTGACCTCAACTTCATTCGCAATTTTTGCTGCTTGTGCGCGACGGCTCAACGTCGGCGGCGATGGTCAAGGAGATTTGACATGGAAGACCGAGAGATTCGCGCGGCTCTGGACCGCCACTGGGCCGCCTCCGATGCGAACGACCTTGAGGGGGAGCACCAGATTTACCGAGAGGACGCGCTGCTCGAATATCCTCAATCGGGCGAGCGCATTCGCGGGCGGCGGAAGATTCAGTCGTCTCGCGCCGCGCAGCCGAACCGAAAACGTTTCACGGTGCGGCGGATCATCGGCGCGGGCGGCCGCTGGGTCACTGAATATGTCCTAACCTATGAAGGGCGGCCGTCTTTCACGGTGAGCATCATGGAGTTCCTCGATGGGAAGGTGGCCCGCGAGACCCAGTATTTCGGCGATCCGTTCGAGCCGTGGCCTTCGCGCGCGCAATGGGTCGAGCGGATGTCCTGAAACCGGGCGGCCGTAAGGATGGCCGTCCGCCGCCCGCTCGCTCGCTCGGAGCTGCCGATCGATACGGTCTCTCTCGCCCGTTACCTCATTGGCAAGGTCTTGGTGCGGCACTTGCCCGAAGGCGTCGCCAGCGGCCGTATCGTCGAGACCGAGGCGTATGTCGTCGGCGACGCGGCGGGGCACGCCTACCGGGGGATGACTCGGCGTAATCGTTCGCTGTTTCTCGAACGTGGGCACGCCTATGTTTATCTCGCCTACGGCGTCTCATACATGCTGAACGTCTCGAGCGAGGCGCCCGGGATCGGCGCCGGCGTCCTGATCAGGGCGCTCGAGCCGCTCCAAGGCTTGCCCATCATGCGGCAAAATCGCGGCGTCGAGCGCTTGCGCGACTTGGCGCGAGGCCCAGGACGGCTCGCGGCGGCGTTGCGGGTTGATCGTTCGCTCGATGGGTTCGATCTTTGCCGAGAAGGCCCTCTATGGCTCGGACACGGCGACCACGAACCCGGCGAAATCGGGCAGAGCGTCAGGATCGGCATTTCGCGGGACGCGAACCGCCTCCTGCGATTTTATCTTCGGGGCAGCCCGTTCGTCAGCGGTCCACGATCGCTCCAGGAATAAGAGACCGGCCAAGATAGAGGCGTAACAGGCCGAAAAATTCACCGTGAAAACTACGCTATCGTAGCCGTTCGCCCCTTCACTCCCACTCGATCGTCCCCGGCGGCTTGCTCGTCACGTCGTAGACCACCCTATTCACCCCGCGCACCTCGTTGATGATCCTCGTCGCCGCCCGCCCCAAGAAGCCCATGTCGAAGGGAAAGAAGTCCGCCGTCATGCCATCCGAAGACGTCACGGCGCGTAAGGCGCAGACGTGGTCGTAGGTGCGCCCGTCCCCCATTACGCCCACCGTGCGCACGGGCAGCAGCACGGCGAAGGCCTGCCAGATCTGGTCGTAGAGGCCGGCGGCGCGGATTTCCTCGAGATAGATCGCGTCGGCCTGGCGCAGGATGTCGAGCTTTTCCTGGCTGACCGCGCCGGGAATGCGGATCGCCAGGCCGGGGCCGGGGAAGGGATGGCGGCCGACGAAGCTTTCGGGCAGGCCGAGTTCGCGACCCAGCGCGCGCACTTCGTCCTTGAAGAGTTCGCGCAACGGCTCGACCAGCTTCATGTTCATGCGCTCGGGCAGGCCGCCGACGTTGTGGTGCGACTTGATCGTCACCGACGGGCCGCCGGTGAAGGAGACCGATTCGATCACGTCGGGATAGAGCGTCCCCTGCGCGAGGAATTCGACCGGCCCGCGCCCGTCGGCGGCTATTTTTCCGGCTTCGCGCTCAAAAGTCTCGATGAACAGCCGGCCGATCGTCTTGCGCTTGAGTTCCGGCTCGGCGACGCCTTCGAGCGCGCTCAAGAAGGTCCGCTCGGCGGCGACATGGACCAGCGGAATGTTGAAATGGCCGCGAAACAGCCTGACGACCTCCTCGCCCTCGCCGGCGCGCATCAGGCCGTGGTCGACGAAGACGCAGGTCAGCTGATCGCCGACCGCCTCGTGGATCAGCACCGCCGCGACCGCCGAATCGACGCCGCCCGAGAGGCCGCAGATCACCCGCCCCTTGCCGACGCGGGCGCGGATCGATTCGCGCGCCTCGGCGCGGAACGCCGCCATCGTCCAGTCGCTCTTGAGGCCCGCGACGTTGTGGACGAAATTGCCGATGAGGCGCGCGCCGTCGGGCGTGTGCACGACTTCGGGGTGGAACATCAGGCCGTAATAGCGCCGCTTCTCGTCGGCGATCAGCGCGAAGGGCGCGTTCTCCGAGGTCGCGACGCGCGTGAAGCCCGGCGGCAGGCGGGTGATGCGGTCGCCGTGGCTCATCCACACGGTGTGGCGCTCGCCCGGCTTCCACACGCCGTCGAGGAGCGGGCTCGAGGCGCCGACCGCGACCTCGGCGCGGCCGAACTCGCGGTGATGGCCGCTTTCGACGGCGCCGCCGAGCTGTTCGGCCATCGTCATCTGGCCGTAGCAGATGCCGAGCACGGGAACTTTCGAGTCGAAGATCGCCTGCGGCGCGCGCGGGGACCCCTCGTCAGGCACCGAGGCCGGCCCGCCGGACAGGATCACCGCCTTCGGCTTCAGTTCGGCGAAGGCGCGCGCCGCGCTCTGGAACGGCGCGATCTCGCAATAGACCCCGGCCTCGCGCACCCGCCGCGCGATGAGCTGCGTCACCTGGCTGCCGAAATCGACGATCAGCAGCTTGTCGTGCGCGAAGGCGGGAGGGGCGGGGCTGTCGGAAGGCTGGGTCATCGCGGGATCGCGCCTCTTGGGGATTTCCATTGCTTCGCTTAGGCAAAAGCGCGCGCCGGCGCAATCGGCGATGCGGCGCGAGGCGAAATGGCGCGGCCCTTGCCCGCGGCGCCTGTCATTTCGCGGCGCCTATTGATAGACTGGTTCGGAGGTTTGCGTTCCGCGTCGAGAGGGTGAAGATCCATGCCGAACAGCAACTATGACCTGGATTTCTATGCATGGGCGAACGAGCAGGCCGCGCTCCTGCGCGCGGGCAAGCTCTCGACGGCCGACATCGAACATATCGCCGAGGAGATCGAGAGCATGGGCAGGACCGAGAAGCGCGAGTTGGTCAACCGCCTGACGGTCATGCTGCTGCATCTCCTCAAATGGCGGTTTCAGCCCAGGAGGCGCAGCGCCAGTTGGGAGGCTTCCATCAAGATTCAGCGCCTGAAGCTCGTCGACCATCTCAAGGATAGTCCGAGTCTGAAATCAACGCTGTCCGAGGCGATCGCCGCGGCCTACAAGCTCGCCGTCGTCGAAGCCGCGGCGGAGACGGGGTTGGCCGAAACGGACTTCCCCGCGCTGTGCCCGTGGTCGTTCGACGAGATGATGAAAGACGACTTCTGGCCGGGATGATACGGCGCGATGAGCGGCGGCGACGATCGCCGCTTCTCCGGTTCCCGCCTCGCTCTCTCGGCTCCCCCTAAGCCCGCGCCAGCGCCCGCCCGAAGCGGTCGAACAGCGCGTCGATCTCCTGCGCCGTGATGACCAGCGGCGGGCAGAACGCGATGACGTCGCCGATGGCGCGGATGATCAGGCCCTCTTCGTGACAGAGTTCGGCCAGGCGCGCGCCGAACGAGCCGGGCGGCGCGAAAGGCGCCTTGGTCGCCTTGTCGGCGACGAATTCCAGCGCGCCGATCAGGCCGACGCCGCGCGCCTCGCCGACGAGCGGGTGACCGGCGAAGCCCTTGAGACGCGCCTGGAAATGCGGCGCCAGGCGCGCCGCATTGCCCACGAGATCGCGCTCCTCGAAGATGTCGAGATTCTCCAGCGCGACCGCGGTGCCCACGGGATGGCCGCTGGCGGTGAAGCCATGCGCGAACACGCCGATCTTGTTGGAATTGTCGGCGACCGTCTGATAGACCGCATCGGTGAAGAGGAGCGCCGAAAGCGGGAAGTAGGACGAGGTCAGCGCCTTCGAGACGACGAGGATGTCCGGCTCGACGCCATAGGTCTCGCAGCCGAACATCCGCCCGGTGCGCCCGAAGCCGGTGATGACCTCGTCGGCGACGACGAGCACGTCGTGGCGTCGGCACACCGCCTGGATCTTCTCCCAATAGGTTCGCGGCGGCGGCATGACGCCGCCCGCCCCCATCACCGGCTCGCCGATGAACGCGGCGACGGTGTCCGGCCCTTCCGCGAGAATCAGCGCCTCGAGTTCGTCGGCCAGGCGCGTCGAGAACGCCTCTTCGCTCTCGCCGGGAAGCCCGAAGCGCCAATGGTTGGGGCACGAGACGTGGCGCATCATCGGCAGCGGCAGATCGAAGTCGCGATGGAAGGCCGGCAGGCCCGTCAGGCTGCCCGAGGCGATGGTGACGCCGTGATAGGCGCGCTGGCGGGAGACGATCTTCTTCTTCAGCGGTCGGCCGAGCGCGTTGTTGAAATACCAGATCAGCTTGATCACGAGATCGTTGGCCTCGGAGCCGGACGAGGTGAAATGCGCCTTGGCCATCTTGCCCGGCGCCATTTTCACCAGCCGCTCGGCGAGCGTCGTCGCCGCCGGATGCGACTTGTGCGAGAACGAGTGATAGAACGGCAGCTTCTCCATCTGCGCCGCCGCCGCGGCGGCCAGGCGCGGCTCGCCGAAGCCGACCGCGACGCTCCACAGGCCGGCGAGGCCCTCGATATATTCCTTGCCCTGGTCGTCGAAGACGTAGATGCCGCGCCCGCGCTCGATCATCATCGGCCCGACCTGCTCGTGCCGGCGCGCGTTGGTGGCGGGATGGAAGTAATAGGCGATGTCGCGCGCGGCGAGGGAATTGGGCAGAGGGGTCAAGGCGGGCTCCTTTCAAACGGCGCGGCATTTGCGCCGGAGGAGGGGCAAATGTCTAGAGGACCCGCCCCGCCGCTCGCGCCGTCATGTCGGGACGGCGCGCGCGCAAGCTCAGCGCGTCGCCTCCGCCGAGGAGCCTTCCGGCGCCTACTTGATCACCTCCCAGAAGAGGCCGACGACGCAAACGAAGCCCAGCACGAAGACCAGCGTTCTCACGTAGGGGACGGCCAGCCAATAGACCACGGCGTGCGCCAGCCTCAGCCAGAAGAAACTCATCGCCCAGAAGGCCGTCATCGCATCGGCCTTGCCGGCGACTTGAGCAATGATCACGAGCGCCGCAAAGGGCGCAAAGCTTTCCACGGCGTTGAGATGGGCGCGGTCGGCGCGCTTGCCCCATAACGGAACGGGACGCTGCGCGGGATCGACGTAATTGGTCGGCTCGAGAAAGCCGTTCGTCATCACCTGGCAGACGATGTAGGGAATCCAAAGCGCGGCCGTAAGCATTGCGGTGTAGGCGAGGTATGTGAGATCTCTTGTCATAAAGCCCTCCTCCTCCTGCGATTGTTGTTCGAATTGCGCGCGACCTCGGCGAGGCCGCGCGTCTGCGCGACCGGCGGCGCATGTTTGGCGAAACGACCGCACGGGCCTTTTTTGGCAAACCGTACCACCGTGTAACGGGATTGTCGCGGGAGCGGGCCCAGGCTTCCACGGCGTCCGGCGCCGACGGCAGGGCGGTTGTCCCGATGGCGAAGCCGCATAGCCGCCGCCGTCATTGCGCGGAGCGAAGCGCCGAAGGAAGTGCGCCGCTTGCCCCGTCGCGGGAAGGAGCGCGCGCGTCTTTGACTTTGGCTGATGCGAGTCGCTGGCGCGAAGCGCGGAAATCGCTCACACTCCCGCCGAAGGAACCAGCCATGTCGCTCCACCTCTACCTCGCCTTCGTCGCCGCGGTCACGATCCTGATGCTGATCCCCGGCCCGAACGTCGCGCTGATCGTCGCCAACAGTCTCGCCCATGGCGCGCGCTACGGCCTCGTCACCGTCGCCGGAACGAGCGCGGCGATGGTCGTGCAGCTCGGCCTGACGGCGCTGGGGATGACGACGCTGCTGGGCGCGCTGGCGCAGGGTTTTGAAATCCTGCGCTGGATCGGCGTCGCCTATCTGGTTTTTCTCGGGCTCCGCGCCTGGCGCGCGCCGCCGCTCGATCTGACGCGGGCGCGGCCCGAGCCGCGCGCGGCGCGCGCGATTCTTCTGCGCGGCTTCCTCGTTTCGCTGACCAATCCCAAGACGCTGCTGTTCTACGCGGCGTTCCTGCCGCAATTCCTCGACGCCTCGGGAAACGTCGGCCGGCAACTCGCGATTCTGAGCGTCACCTTCGTCGCGCTGGCGCTTGTCATCGACGGCGGCTGGGCGCTGCTGGCGGCGCGGCTGCGCGCCGTTCTCGGCGCCAACGGCCGCTTACGCAACCGCCTGACCGGCTCCCTGCTGATGGGCGCGGGGCTGGGGCTGGCGCTGGCGCGAAAAAGCTGACTCGTCGTTTCATCGCAATTGTCTTGCCGCTCCGTCGACGCGAAAATATCAAGGATCGTCAAACCCGGAGCTCTCGCGGCGCCGCCATGAAACCGCTCCATTCGACCGGCAGTTTCGACGCTGCGCCAGCGACGGCGCCTGACGATCGACGCGGGGAGGAGCCCATGGCGCTGGCGAGCCCAATCCCTATTGCCGAAATTTCCGCCAGGCCCGAGACCGACTGGGACACGTCGCTCTACCTGAAATTCGAGGCTGAACGGACCCAGCCGGCGCGCGATCTTGTCGCGCGCGTCGACTTCGCGCCGCGGCGAATCGTCGATCTCGGCTGCGGGCCGGGAACAAGCACGCGCCTGCTGGCGGAGCGCTTCCCCCAGGCGGAAATCCTCGGCGTCGACAATTCCGAGCCGATGCTCGCCGAGGCGCGCCGCCGGCTGCCCGACGTGCGTTTCGAGCTCTCGGACATCGCGAACTGGCGTCCGCGCCAGCGGCCGGACCTGATCTTCGCCAATGCCGCGCTGCAATGGCTGCCCGATCACGAGGCGCTATTCCCCCGCCTGATGTCGCATCTCGCCGAGGACGGCGCGCTGGCGGTGCAGATGCCCGACAATCGCCAGGAGCCGAGCCACGCCTTGATGCGCCTCGTCGCGGCCGACGGACCCTGGGCCGACCGGCTGGTGCCGATCGCCAAGACCCGCGCGATCATCGCCACCCACGTCGATTATTACGCCTGGCTGAAGCCGCTCAGCGCGGCGCTGGACATTTGGCAGACGACCTATGTTCACCCGATGGCGGGCGTCGGCGCGGTGGTCGATTGGTTTCGCGGCAGCGCGCTCCGGCCGTTCCTCAATCCGCTCGACGTCTGCGAGCGCGAGCAATTCATCGAGCGCTACATGCGCGAGCTCGCCGTCGCTTACGGCGTCGAGCCGGACGGCAGCCTGTTGTTCCTCTATCCCCGCCTGTTCATCCTCGCGCGCAAGCGCGGCGGGCGCGCTTAAGCCGGCCTCGAAACGCCCATGCGCAAGCGCGCCGACACGCTGCTCGTCGAACGCGGCTTTTTCGCCAGCCGCGCCCGCGCGCAGGAAGCGATCGCGGCCGGGCTCGTCAGCGCCGGCGGAATCGTCGTGCGCAAGGCTTCCGAAAACCTCGCGCCGGACGCGGCGATCGTCGCCGGCGCGCCGCATCCCTGGGTCTCGCGCGGCGGCATGAAACTCGCGGCGGCGCTCGACGCCTTCGCGCTCGACCCCGCCGGCCTTCTCTGTCTCGACGTCGGCGCCTCGACCGGCGGCTTCACCGACGTGCTGCTGACGCGCGGCGCGCGCGCGGTTGTGAGCGTCGACGTCGGCCACGGCCAGTTCGACGCCGCGCTCGCCGCCGATCCCAGAGTGACGCTGCGGGAAGGGCTCGACGCGCGCCGCCTGACGCGCGAGATCGTCGGCGCCCCGCAGGCGATCGTCTGCGACGTCAGCTTCATTTCGCAGCGCCTCGTGCTGCCGCATGTTCTCGCGCTCGCCGATCGGCCCGCCTGGCTCGTCAGCCTCGTCAAGCCGCAATTCGAAGTCGGGCGCGAGCGTCTCGTCAAGGGCGCCGTCAAGGACCCTGCGGCGCTCGCGCTCGCCTGCGAGGCGGTGCGCCGCTGCGTCGAGGATCTCGGCTGGACGAGCCTCGGCCTCATCCCCTCGCCGGTGCTGGGCGGCGACGGCGCGCGCGAATTCCTGTATGCCGCCCGGCATGGATGACCTGACGCGCGAAATGACGATTCTGGCCTTGAGCGAACGCGGCGACGGTGTCGCCGAGGACGGAACGATCGTCCCCGGCGCCCTGCCCGGCGAACGCGCGATCGTCGAAATGGAGGGCAAGCGCGGGCGTCTTCGCGAAATTCGCCTGCCCAGCCCCGAGCGGATCGCGCCCATCTGCGCCTATTTCGGCGTTTGCGGCGGCTGCGCGGCCCAACACATGAGCCCACGCCTCTACGGCGAGTGGAAGCGCGGAAGCCTGGTGCGCGCGCTCGAGCGCACGCGCGTGGAGGCCGAGGTCGGCGCGCTGGTCGACGCGCATGGCGAGGGGCGGCGGCGCGCGACGTTTCATTCGCGCATCGCCGAAGACGGCCGCGAGCGCGTCGGCTTCATGCGCGCGCGCGCCCACGACATCGTCGCCATCGACGCCTGCCCGCTGTTCAGCCCGGCGATGGATGGCGCGCTTCCCGCCGCGCGGGCGCTCGCCGGCGCTTTGCGCGGCTTGGGCAAGCCCCTCGACATTCAGGCGACGGCGACGCTCGGCGGGCTCGATTTCGATCTTCGCGGCTCCGGGCCGCTCGATGCGCCGGCGCGGCGCAAGCTCGTCGAGACCGCGGAGCGGCTGGATCTGGCGCGCGTATCGAACCATGGCGAGGTCGTCGTCGAGCGCCGCGCGCCGCAAGTGGCCTTCGGGCAAGCGCGGATCACGCCGCCGCCGGGCGGCTTCCTTCAGGCGACGCTGGCGGGCGAGCGGGCGCTGGCGGCCGGCGCGCAAGGCGCGCTGAAAGGCGCGCGGCGCGTCGCCGACCTCTTTTGCGGCGCCGGCGCCTTCGCCCTGCCCCTGGCGCAGGGCCATGAGGTCTTCGCCGCCGATTCCGACGCCGCCGCCATCGCCGCGCTGAAGCGCGGCGGCGCCGAGGCCGCGGGGCTGCGGGCGCTCCGGGGGGAAACGCGCGACCTCTTCCAGCGTCCGCTGCGGCCGGAAGAACTCGACGCCTTCGACGGCGTGCTGTTCGACCCGCCGCGCGTCGGGGCCGAAGCCCAGGCGCGCGCCCTCGCGGCGAGCCGCGTGGCCGTGGTGGCGGCGATTTCCTGCAACGCCGAAAGCTTCGCGCGCGACGCGCGCATCCTCGTCGAGGGCGGCTATGCGATCGGGGAGGTCACGCCGCTTGACCAGTTCCGCTTTTCCCCGCATGTCGAAATTATCGCGACGTTCCGGCGCCCGCCCGCCAAACGCCGCCCCAGAGGATTGCTCGGGTGAACGAAAGTCTGGATATCGCCGCCCCGCTCGAAGCGCTCGCGCGCATCGTCGGAAGCGCGCATGTGCTCACCGACCCGGGGCTGATCGCCTCGAGCCTGGAAGAGCCGCGCGGCCTCTATTACGGCAAGGCTCTGGCGCTGGTGCGCCCCGGTTCGACGCGGGAAGTCGCCGCCGTCGTCGCCTATTGCAACGCGGCGCGCATCGCGCTGGTGCCGCAGGGCGGCAACACCGGCCTCGTCGGCGGCCAGACGCCCGATGAAAGCGGCTCCCAGATCGTCCTGTCGCTGCGGCGGCTCAACCGCGTTCGCGAGATCGATCCTTTATCCGAGACGATGATCGTCGAGGCGGGCGTCACCCTCGCCGAGGCGCAGGAGGCCGCCCTTGGCGCCGACCGGCTCTTCCCGCTGTCGCTCGCCTCCGAGGGAACCTGCACCATCGGCGGCAATCTCTCGACCAACGCCGGCGGCGTCGCGGTGCTCGCCTATGGCAATGCGCGCGATCTGACCACCGGAATCGAGGTCGTGCTCGCCGACGGGCGGATCGTCGACGCGCTCAGCAAGCTGCGCAAGGACAACACCGGCTACGATCTGAAGAATCTGTTCATCGGCGCCGAGGGCACGCTCGGAATCATCACCGCCGCGGCGCTGAAGCTCTTCCCCAGGCCGCGTTCGCGCGCCACCGCTTTCGTCGGCCTCGCCGACCCCGGGCAGGCGCTGGCGTTGCTGCGACTCGCGCGCGAGCGCGTCGGCCAGGGCGTGACGAGCTTCGAACTGATGCCGCGCATCGGCCTCGATTTCGTATTCGCCTACGCTCCCGCCGCGCGCGATCCCTTACGCGCGCGCCACGCCTGGTGCGTGCTGATCGAAATCGCTTCGCAGGTCGCGAGCGGCCTCGACGAAACGATGGCCGGCCTGCTCGGCGACGCGCTCGAGCTTGGCCTCATCGAGGACGCCAGCCTCGCCTCTTCGCTCGAGCAGCGCGAGGCGTTCTGGCGCATTCGCGAAACGATGTCCGACGCGCAAAAGCCGCAGGGCGGCTCGATCAAGCACGACATATCCGTGCCGGTGGGCGCCGTTCCCGCGTTCCTGAGCGAGGCGAGCGCGGCGGTGGAAGCGTTCATGCCCGGCGCGCGCGTCGTCGCGTTCGGGCACCTCGGCGACGGCAACATCCACTTCAACGTCAGCCAGCCCGTCGGCGCCGCTACGCAGGCCTTCCTCGATCAATGGACGGCGATGAACGCGATCGTGCACAAAATCGTCGCACATTATTCCGGCTCGATCTCGGCCGAGCACGGCATCGGCCGATTGAAGCGCGACCTGCTCGCGCAAACCAAGGACCGGAACGCGCTCGACGTCATGCGCAAGATCAAGGCGACGCTCGATCCCAACGGAATTTTGAACCCGGGCAAGGTTCTTTGAACAGCCGCGCCGCGCTAAGATAATCGCCGAATCGATTTTCTCGAGGAGGCGCAGACGCGCGCGAGCCGCCCCATGCCCCGCCGGACGGCGGCCGACCGACGCCGCGCCGCCGCGATCGCGCTGTTGACCGTCCTCGTCCTGGCGCCGGCCGGCGCGCAGGCCGCGAACGGCCCTTGCGCGCCGCTGCGCTTCGACAACGCCGACTACGCGATTTGCACGTTCGACGCGCGACGCGACGACATCCGGCTCTATTGGAAGGACGCCGGCGGCAAGCCCTACGCGAATTTCACGGCGCTCGCGCAGGCGCTCAAGGCGCGCGGCCGCGCGCTGCGTTTCGCCATGAACGCGGGCATGTTCGAAGCGGACCTGTCGCCCGTCGGCCTTTTCGTCGAGGACGGCAAGCGCGAGCGCAGAGCCGACACGCGCGACGGCGCGAGCAATTTTCATCTCAAGCCCAACGGGATCTTCTGGATCGGCGAGGGAACCGCGGGCGTCACGGAAACCTCGCGCTATCTCGCCAGTCCCCCGGCCGCGCGCTTCGCCACCCAATCCGGACCGATGCTGGTGGTCGACGGCCGCATCCATCCCAAGATCCTGCCGACGGGAACCTCGGAGAAAATCCGCAACGGCGTCTGCGTGCGCGACGGAACGACCGCGATCTTCGCGATCTCCGATGAGGCCGTCACGTTTCACGCGTTCGCGCGCCTCTTCCGCGACGCGCTCAGCTGCTCGAACGCGCTGTTCCTCGACGGCTCCGTGTCCTCGCTCTATGCGCCCGACCTCGGGCGCGACGAGGAATTTTCGCCGCTCGGACCGATCGTCGGCGTCAGCGCGCCGGCGCCGTGACGGCGCCGATCCGATCCGAAGTTCACGCAAGCGGCAGGCTGCGGTCGCCGGGGCCGAGCGCTCTTTGCATGAGGGGCGTATCGACCCACCGCCCGAACTTGAAGCCGACCGATCGCAGCGTTCCCACGGGTTCGAAGCCGAGACGCCGGTGCAGCGCAATCGACCCGTGGTTGCCGCTGTCGCCGATGATCGCGACCATCTGCCGCCACGGGCCGGCTTCACAACGGGCGATCAGCTCGCCGAGCAGGGCCGTCCCCACGCCCCGGCCGCCAAGACCGGCGGCGACATAGACCGAGTCCTCCAGCGCATAGCGATAAGCCCGGCGCGAATGGTAGCCGCTCGCATAGCAATAGCCGACGATTTGGCCCGCCATCTCCGCGACGAGGTAGGGCGCGCCGAGGTCGAGCGCCGAGCGCCGTCGCGCGATCATGTCCTCGACCGTGGGCGTCGCCTCCTCGAATGTCGCGAGGGCGTTCAGCACGTAGTGGGCGTAAATCCGCTGAACCGCCGGCATGTCCGCCTCCCGCGCGTCCCGGACGACGAACTCGGCGGCGGGCGCGGAGCGGGGCGAATGTGGCTTATCGGCCAATTTCTTGCTCCTGGAGAAAATCAAACGCTTGATACCCAATTTATAGATCCGATTCGAGTGGATGCCGGCGAAAAGCCCGGAAAACGACCGGCGGCGAAGACTCAACAAGCTGGCGGCGGCGTGACAATGCCGGCTATAGTTCGTCCGCGCGGCGCCGGCGCTCGCGTCTCTGGGGGAGGTTCGCATGCTGTTTCCGACCACGCTCGTGGGCAGCTATCCGCAGCCGGAATGGCTGATCGACCGCAAGAAGCTGGCGGGGCGATTTCCTCCGCGGGTGCGGGCGCGTGAACTCTGGCGCGTGCCCGAAGCCTTTCTCGCCGAGGCGCAGGACGATGCGACCCTCATGGCGATCAAAGCCCAGGAGGAAGCGGGGCTCGACATCGTCACCGATGGCGAGATCCGGCGGGAGAGCTATTCCAACCGTTTCGCCACGGCGCTCGAGGGCGTCGACATCGACAATCCCGGCTCGGCGCTCGACCGCTCGGGCCACCCGAACCCTGTGCCAAGGATCGTCGGCAAGATTCGTCGCAAGCATGCCGTCGAGGTCGAGGATCTGAAATTCCTGAGGCGCCACACCAGCCGCAAGGTCAAGATCACGGTGCCCGGTCCCTTCACGATGAGCCAGCAAGCGCAAAACGATTTTTACCCCAGCGCCGAGGCCGCCGCGATGGACTACGCGGTCGCCGTCAATGACGAGATCAAGGATCTGTTCGCCGCGGGCGCGGACGTCGTTCAAATCGACGAGCCCTATATGCAGGCGCGGCCGGCGAAGGCCGAGGAATATGGCCTAAGGGCGCTCAATGTCGCCCTCGACGGCGTCGACGGCGTTACGGCGGTGCATATCTGCTTCGGCTACGCCGCGATCATTCACGAAAGGCCGAGCGGCTATTCCTTTCTGCGGCAGCTCAAGGGTTGCGCCTGCAAACAAGTCTCGCTGGAGACCGCGCAGTCCCGTCTCGACTGCTCGGCGCTCGCGGACTTGAAGGGCAAGACGATCATGCTGGGCGTCGTCGATCTCAACGACATGAATGTCGAAACGCCGGAGACGATCGCGGCGCGAATTCGCCGAGCGCTGCCCTATGTCGCCGCCGAGGACATCATCGTCGCGCCGGACTGCGGTATGAAATACCTGCCGCGGGACGTCGCATTCGGCAAGATGAAGGCGATGGTCGCGGGAGCCGCGATCGTGCGCGCGGAGCACGGCGAGCAGCCGTCATGAATACGGGCTCGAGCGCGCAGGAAGCGCGGCGATAGGCGGGCGCGACGCTGGAATTTGAGTCCGGCCGGACTAGCCGAATTGGGGCTCCGAGCGCGTCGTCGGCTGGACGAGGATCAGCCAGATCACGGCCGAGCTCGCCGCGAAAATGGTCATGGCGAGCGGCAGGGCCGTCGCGGTCCCGTTGAAGAGTGCGGCGACGAGAGCGCTGGCGGCCGCGCCGGCGAGCATTTGCAGGCATCCGCGGACGGCTGAGGCGACGCCGGCCATGTCGCCGAAAGGCTCCATCGCGCCATGTATGGCGAGCGGGCTGACAACGCCCATGGCGACGTTGGCGAGCACGAGAAGCGGCACGGCGTCCGCCACGCGAAAGGCTCCGAGGACCGCGCAGGCGAGGAGAGCGAGACTGAACGCGGCCTGACCGATCACGCCAGCGGCGAGCATGCGGTTCGGATCGACGCCCATGCGAAGCAGACGGACGCAGAGAAGCGATCCCGCGGTGATGCCGAGCGCACAGGTCGCAAACAGGAGCGCGAACCATCCGGTTCCCAGTCCGAGCACGCCGATGAAGACGAAGGGCGAGCCCGACACGAAGGAGAACATGCAGCCGAAGCTCAGCGCGCCGAGAAGCGAATGACCGATCGCGACGCGGTGGGTGAGCGCTCGAGCGTAGCTTTGCCAGAGGCGGCGCGGCGAGAGGGCGTCGAGGTCGCGGGCGGCAATGGATTCATCGACGGCGAAGCCGAGGACGAAGGTGAGCGCCAAACCTGCGAGCGCGAGGACGAGGAAGATCGTGCGCCAGTCGGCGACGCCAAGGATAAGCGCGCCGATGCTGGGCGAGAGCATGGGGGCGGCGGTCATCACCGCGCTGACGGTTCCCATGCGGGCGCGCGCCTCGACGCCCTCGAAGAGGTCGCGCACGACCGCGAAGGCGAGAACGGTGCCGCCGCCCGCGCCGGCGCCCTGGACGAAGCGCCAGACGAGCAGCGCGCCGATGCCGCCCGCAAAGGCGCACAGGAGACCGGAGGCGGCGAACAGGGCGCAGGTGGCGATCAGCGGAGCGCGCCGCCCGAAGCGGTCCGAGAGCGGGCCAAAGCCAAGTTGGGCCAAGGCGAAGCCGGCCATGAAGAGGCTGAGCGTAAGGCCGGTTTGCGACGGCAGGGCATGCAGCGCGGCGCCTATGGCGCCCATCGCGGGGAGACTCATGTCGATGGAAAGCGGCGGCAGCGCCGCGAGGCCGGCGATGACCAGGGTGAAAGCGAAAGAACGAGGAGAAACGGTCATGTTGCGGCGCAACGTAACAGGCGGTCGGCGCCGAGGGAAGCGGCTCCGCCTTTGACGACTGGCTCCAAGAGGTCAAACCGGGCGCTTTGGATCGATACCGTTGAACAACTTGGAAAATGAGCGGGCGCGAAAATCTCGATCTCGCGCGCCGAACGTCACCCGCGCGGGTCGTCGTCCCGGCAAGGCTCACGCGAGGGCCACATGCGGCGATTCCAGCCGCTGCGCCGAACCCCTGGCGGATTTTTCATGGAGCCCGCCTGTGGCCTTCCGAATTGCGATCGACGCCGAAATTCGAGTTTTTCAACAGTATCCGGCGAAGGCGGCCGTTCAACGTGCGGGAACCATGCGTCAGCTACCTGGTCTAGGGAAACAAGCCTCTCGCCAGCTTGGCCTTGCGCACCTTCTCGACGCCGATCGCCATCGCTGCGGTGCGGTTGGCGATGCCGTCGCGGCGGGCCCGCTCGACGACTTGGGCCCAGGTGCGGTCGAGCGCGCGCTCCAGGCGCTCCATCACTTCGTCCTTCGACCAGAAATATTGCTGCAGGTCCTGCACCCATTCGAAATAGCTGACGATCACGCCGCCGGCGTTGCACAGGATGTCGGGGATGACGAAGATTTCGTCGTTGCGCTCGGCGAGCACGCGATCGGCCTCGGGCGTCGTCGGGCCGTTCGCGCCCTCCGCGACGATGCGGCATTGCAGGCCGCGCGCGATCGCCTCGTCGATCACCCGTTCGATCGCGCAAGGCGCGAGCACGTCGCAAGGCTGCGTCAGCAGCGCCCTCGCGTCGATCATGGCTTGGTCGGCGAAACCCTTCAGCGCGCCGTGGCGCGCCGCGTAATCGACCGCCGCGTGGACGTCGAGGCCCTTGGGGTCGTAATACGCGACGGTGTGGTCGCTGATCCCGACGACCTTGACGTCGCGATGCGCGAGGGCGAGCGCCGCGTGCGAGCCGACGTTGCCGAAGCCCTGGACGATCGCCGTCGCTTGGCTCGGCTCTATGTCGAGCCGCTCCATCGCGCGAAAGCTAAGAAACGCGACGCCGTGGCCGGTCGCCTCGCGCCGCCCGAGCGTGCCGCCCGAACCGACCGGCTTGCCCGTGACGATCTCCGGCACGGTGATCCCCTGATACATGGAATAGGTGTCCATGAACCAGGCCATCACCTGTTCGTTGGTGCCCATGTCCGGCGCCATCACGTCGACGCGCGGACCGACGAAGGGAATCATCTCCTGCATGTAGCGGCGCGACAGGTTTTCCAGTTCGCGTTTCGATAACGCGCTCGGATCGACGGCGACGCCGCCCTTGCCGCCGCCATAGGGCAGATCGGCGAGCGCGCATTTCCAACTCATCCAGATCGCCAGCGCGGCGATCTCTCCGATATCGACGCCGGGCGCGAAGCGCGTGCCGCCCTTGGCGGGGCCGAGCGTCAAATGGTGCTGGACCCGAAATCCCTGGAAAACCGCGGTGCGGCCATCATCCATGTGAATGGGACAGGAGACCGAGATCGCCCGCTTCGGCAGCAACAGACGATCGCGCTCGTCGAGCGGAATGTCGAGATGATCGGCGATGATGTGAAACTGATCTCGCGCCATCTCGAACACCGGGCCTGAATAGAAAGCCATCGCAGCGTTTCCTCGCTCTCGTCGCCTCGCACCCTCGCCCAGGCCCGCCGTCAGCCGTTGAGCGCGCTCATGCTCCCCAACGCGTCGAAGGTCAAATCCAGCAGCAGCGCGAGGGTGAATATCTGGAAAGGCGCGTCGAATTCGCTCGGCAGATCGACGTGAAGCCGGGTGGTGAAGAATTTTCGCTGTCCGACCGAGCCGAGCGCCTGGCTCCACCCCTGGCGATAAAGATCGTAGAGTCGGGAGAAGGCCCAGCGCCGGCGCAATTCGAGCGTCTCCCCGCCTCGCGCGATGATCCAGCCGCCCGCCCCGATCTCGGCTTGCGCAAGAATCGCGCCGCCCGCGTCCTTCAGCAGGACCGGATTCGCCGGCGGCTTCTCGCCCCCTGAGAGTTTGCGTCGCACGGCCTGATCGAGACGCTCGTCTTGCCGCTTGCGCGCCCGCGCAGCGGCGAACGTCTCCCCACGAACCTGCAGCGTCGCGCTCTCCGACTTGATGTCGAAGACGAGGCCGCCAATCGCGGCGTCCGCTTCGAAGACGTCGAAGCGCACGTCGCGGCTGAAGCGATGCGCTTCGTCGCGCTTGCCGGGGCGCGCCTCCAACATGGTCGGTCTCGTCGAGCCGGAACAGGCCGCGACCATAGCCGCTCGAAGGCCAATTGGCGAATGGCGATATTCCGCGGCGGCGGGACTGTGCAAATGCTTGATGCCGCGCCGCGAGGCCGAAATTGTAACTTTTCCAAACTTGCGAAGAATCGCTTTGGAACGCCCCACACATGCGCTAAGGGCGGCCTGACAAGATTTCTCTCGCAACGAAAGAACTCGGCATGACGTCAGGTTCCGCCGCGCTTCCCCTCGCCGGTTGGCGGCGTTTTCTCATCGTCGCCGGGCCGGGCCTGGTGGTGATGCTCGCCGACACCGACGCCGGCAGCGTCATCACCGCGGCGCAGAGCGGCGCGCAATGGGGCTATCGACTGCTGCTGATGCAGTTCCTGCTCATCCCGATCCTCTACATCGTCCAGGAGCTGACGGTGCGGCTCGGTCTGGTGACCGGCAAGGGCCACGCCGAGCTCATCGCCCAGCATTTCGGCCGGTATTGGGCCTGGTTCTCCGTGGCGACCTTGATCGTCTCCTGCGTCGGCGCGCTGCTCAGCGAACTCTCGGGCATCGCGGGCGTCGGCTCGCTGATGGGCGTCCCCGTTCCCGTCACGCTAGCGCTGGTGGTGACCGCGCTGCTGATCATGGCGTTCACCCACTCCTATCTCACGGTCGAGCGCATCGCGATCGTGGTCGGCGGCTTCGAACTGGTGTTCCTGCTGGTGGCGTGGCTGGCGCACCCCAGCGTCGGCGAAATCGCCTCCGGCTCGCTGTCGATCCCGCTGAGCGACCCGAAATACCTCTATCTCGCCTCCGCCAACATCGGCGCCGTGATCATGCCGTGGATGGTGTTTTTCCAGCAATCCTCGATCGTGGAAAAGAAGCTGACGACACGCGATCTGGCCCCTGCGCGCCTCGACACCGCCGTGGGCGCGGTGCTGACGCAGCTCATCATGGCGGCCGTCCTGGTCGCCGTCGCCGCCACTCTGGGCAAGGCGGGCGGCGATCGCGCGCTCGACACCGTGCAGGAAATCAGCGAGGCGATCACGCCCTTTCTGGGAAAAATCGGCGGCGACGTTCTCTTCGCTCTGGGCATGAGCGGCGCCGCGCTGGTCGCCACGATCGTGGTGACCCTGACCGCGGCGCGCACGCTCGCCGAAGTCCTCGGCGTCAATCACGGTCTCCATCACGAACCCGCCGAGGCGCCCTGGTTCTATGGCGTTTACGCCGTCGCGCTGGTCGTCGGCGCGGTCGTGGTCGGCTCGGGCGTCAATCTCGTGGCGTTGAGCGTCGGCGTCCAGGTGATGAACGCGCTGCTGTTGCCGATCGTGCTGACGTTCCTGTTCCTGCTGGCGTTGCGACTGCCCGACCCGTTCCGCCTGAAAGGGGCCTACGCCTGGATCGCCGGCGCCCTCATCGCGGTGACGACCCTGTTCGGCGTCTATGCCGGCATCGCCGGGCTTTGGGGATAGACGCGCCAACGCCGGCTTGACTTCCGGCCTCTCCTGGCTATGTTGCCGCGCAACCGGCGCTGGCGGGGCTTCCCGATGGCGCTGTTTTGTTTTTCCCCGGCGCCGAGCGCGCCGCGCATTTTGGACGTCCTGACATGGCCAAGGCCGCCTCGCTCAAGATCAAGCTGCTGTCGACCGCCGACACCGGCTATTTCTACGTGACCAAGAAGAACGCCCGCACCAAGACGGAAAAGTTCACCTTCACGAAATACGACCCGATCGCGCGCAAGCACGTCGAGTTCAAGGAAACCAAGATCAAGTGAGCGCGTAAGCGCGGCTTGAAAAGCGTTGGAACGGGGCGCCTTCGGGCGCCCTTTTTCGTTATGCGCGCCGCGCGGCGGCCCGCTTCCAGCGGCCGGCGCCCGCCCCCGCCCCGTCACGCCAGGATGTGTCGCTCGATTTCCCAGACGGGATGCTTGGTGAGGTCCTTGTCGATTTCGCCGACGATCAGCGCTTTCACATCGGCGTGAAGCGCATGCCGCAAGTCCGCGAGCGTGCGCGGCGGCGCCACGATGACCAACTTTGGCGCGCCGCGCTCGCGCACGAGAGTCTCCAGGGCGGCGGACACCCGTTGCGTAAAACGATGCTCCTCGATTTCATGCCAGTCCGTCGTCTCCATGGCGCTGCGGCTGGTCGCATGGGCGCTCGCGAACGCGCGACCGCCGCGATCGCTTCCTTGCTCGTGCGTAGGCGGGTTCTCGTCGGCGAAAACGCGCTCGGTCACCAAATTAGGGAACTTCTCATCGCCAGCGTTGCGCAGGAAAAGCGCCTTGCGGCCGTCGCCGACGAAAACGAAAGCGTCATGGGGAATAGCGAGCTTGTTCATGTCGGACTCCTGGCAAACGAAGCGCGCCTGCGCGGCGGAGCCGCGCGAACCCGCTTCAGCATTGAAGGACGCGGATCTCTCCGCATTCTTCCTATCACGCCGGCACAGGACTCGTTAGCGGGAACTCGTGTTCAAATCGCTGAGCCCGGGTAACCTTCCTGTGGCGCATGATTCAATGAACGCAGCCGACAAAAATGCGTTTGAGCGGAATCAATCCATCCTCAATCACGTTCAGATAAGTTAAAAAACTTAAGGCGAGATCGAAGCCATGAACGACACTCAGGTGGCGACGCTGGACCATACGATCCAGGAGACCAATATTTGGCTCAAGAAGCTGGCGGAAGACCACCACCTCGGCGATCGGCAGCACGCCTATAATGCGCTTCGCGCAGTTCTCCACGTCTTGCGCGACCGCCTCACGCCCGAACAAGCGGTGCACCTGGGAGCGCAACTGCCGACTCTCGTGCGAGGGATCTATTACGACGGCTGGCGTCTCGCCGGCAAACCAGCGGACGAACGACAGCCGAGCGAATTCGCGAACCTGGTCGCGGCCCAACTGCCCCCGCAGTTTCCACGCGACGCGTTGAGCGTCGCCAAAGCTGTTTTTGACCTGCTGTCGAAGGAACTCGATCGAGGGGAGACGGCGAAGATCATCGAAACGCTGCCGCTGCCGTTGCGCGGCTTGTGGCCCGCGTCCGCGGGTCGCTGAGCGCCGCGTCTGCGACGGACGCACGGAGAAGAACATGCCGATCGACGCGACTGAATTCGGCTCGATCACCGTCGACGGAAAGACGTACGAACACGACGTGATCATTCGCCTTTCCGGCAAAGTCGAAAAACGGCGAAAGCGCCTGTCGAAAGAACAGTACGGAACCTCTCACGTCATATCGAAAGAGGAAGCCAAGTTCGTCTTCGAGGACGGTTGCGATCTGTTGATCGTCGGAGCGGGCCAGCAAGGAAACGTGCGCTTGTCTCCCGAGGCCTGCGAATATTTCGACAAGAAACACTGTCGAGTCCTCCTGCAACCGACGCCTGAGGCCATTCAGGCCTTCAACCAATCGCGGGACAGAAAAATCGCCCTCATGCACGTGACCTGCTGAGGCGCAGAAGTCATCGGCCTGGCCGAGGGACGGCGGCGGCTCGCAAGGAAGCGCGCGATCGCCGCCGCCTTCGCTAGGCGAGGTGGTGTTTGCCGACCAAGCGAACGGTGCTCGCCTGCGCGCCCTTCTCGCCCTGTTCCTCGAGGAAGCGGACCTCCGAGCCGACGATCAGGCGGTCGAAGGCCCCATCGAGAACAGCGTTGCGGTGGAAGTAGATCTCGCGACCGTCCGCCGTTTCGATGAATCCGCAATCTCCCCCGGCGAGGAATTTCGTCACGCGGCCATGGTCCTCCGCGACATGCGCCTTGGCTTGACCGCGCAGATCGCGCACGGCGTCTTCGGTTTGCCGCACCGCGGCGTCGAAAGCTTCCCGGATCGCGACCAGAGCGTGCTCGTGCTCGGGCGCGTCGCCATGGGTCTTGCCGACGATGACGTCCTTATGCTCGGGCATTGCGATGCGAATATCGATCTGGAAGAGACCGCCTTTGCGGTGTCGGGTCTGCGGCCCCGTGACCACCACGTGACAGCTCGTGATCCGGTCGCTGAATTTTTCCAGGCGTTGCGCTTGCTTGGCGATCGCGGATCGAATCTCCTCCGAAGGCTCGCAGTGTTGAAAGGCGATCTCGATTGGCACTTGCATATTAGAGCCCCTTCCTTCTGCAACGGCTTCGATGCGCCGCTGATCGGCGCCCACCGGCGGCCCCGCCCCGGACGCCAGCGTCTGTGGGGCGCAACCGGGGCGAATTTCTCAGCGCAGGGTCGCACAATATTGAATGCGGCTGATGCAACGTTGATGGAAATCAATGGGTCCGGCGCGGGTGCAGACGCCCCGCCGCCCGCGACTCCGGTCAGTCGCCCCGACGCGCCTGCGAACGCCAACGCCGCCGGGCTCTCGGCCGTCTTCGTTCGCGGCCGCGCCGACGCTTCTATTCCGGAATATCGGCGGGCGGGTCCGCCGGGTCCGCCGCCCCTTTCGCGTCGCTCTGTCCCGGCCGCACGAGGCGATCGGGCAGCGAGCGCTTGGGCGCGGGCGACCACGGGCGGTCTTCGAGGGCCGAGCGGTCCGCGCTCACGACGAAACGCGCGCCGTCCCAAACGAGGCCGACGGCGCCGGTGAGCGCGAGGCGGCGTTCGTCGAACACTTCGGCCCGGCAGTCGGCGGGCGCGGTCAGCGCGCTGACGAGGACGGCCGCGCGCGCGCAATCCTCCTCGAATGCGGCGCGATCCGTCGCCACGCTCAGCGACTGGCCCTCGGGCAGCGCCGCGACGCAGCCGACCCGGTCGCAGGCGGCGTCGGGATCGCGCGCGGAAGCCGGATCGCGATCGTCGCCGTCGGCGGTCAGCCATTGCAAGGCGTCGAAGGCGTTGAAGCGCTTGCCGACCACCTCGAGCCGGCCGTCGGCGTCGCGCACCGCGGCCAGATCCCCCGAGGGCGCGAGAATCGCGTCGTAGCGCGGGCCCTCGAGGGCGCCGATGATTCCGAGCGCGGCGAAGGGGATCGCCATTGCGCGAAACAACCAGCTGCGCCACAGAATCGCGCTCATCACGGCAAGGCTCAGAAAAAGCAGCGCGGCGGGCGCGAAGGCGCGCACGTGCAGCGTCGAGCCGGGCGCGGCGGCGATGAAGCGCGCGACCCAGAGAATGAACTTGATGCCGGCGCCGACATAGAGCCAGACCCACGCGTCGAGGCCGAGCGGGTAGAGCGCCGTCCCCAGCAGCGCGCCGGGCACGGCGAAGAATTCGATGATCGTCAGCGTCAGCGGATTGCCGATCAGCACGTAAGGGCTGAGGTCGTGAAAATGATAGGCCATGAAGGACGCGGTGGCGCTGGTCGCGCACAGCGTCGCAAGCAGCAGCCCGAGCGGCTTGTCGACGAAATGGCTTAAGAACGCGCCGCGCCGGGGCGGGCGAACGCGGACGGGCAAGAACGGATCGGCGCCTTGGTCGACGCGCGCGAACCGCGCCTCCATCACCGCGACGAGGGCGCCGACCGCGGCGAAGGAGAGCTGGAAACTGACGCCGAGAATCGCCTCCGGCTCCAGCGCGACGATCGCCAGCACGGCGAGGGCGAGATTGCGCATCGTCAGCGCGCGCCGGTCGAGGACGACGGCGCCGAGCACGATCAGCGTCATGATCAGCGCGCGCTCGGTGCCGACGCGCGAGCCGGTGGCGACGTCGTAGAAAACCGAGCCGAGCATCGCGACGCCGGCCGCCCATTTCTTGATGGGGTAGCGCAGCGCCAGCGTCGGCGACAGCGCGAGAAGGCGCCGCGCGAGGACGAAGAAAATGCCCGCCACCAGCGTCATCTGCACGCCGGAGATGGTGATGATGTGGAAAATGCCGGCCTCGCGAATGAGGTCCCTGGCGTCGCTCGACAGGAAATCGCGCTTGCCCGTGACCATCGCCGCGGCGATGGCGCCCTCGTCGCCGCCGATGATCGCGTCGACGCGCAAGGCGAGGCGGTTGCGCGCCTGATCGATCGAAGCGAAAAAGCGCTGGCGCCACGAGGCGTCGCGCGGCGCCGGCAGGATCGTGATCGCGCCGAGCGTCGAGCCGACCGCGCCGACGCCGGCGAAATAAGCGTCGCGCGAGAAATCGTAGCCGCCGGGCAGCACCGCGCGCGAAGGCGGCAGCAGCCGCGCGGTCAGCGCGACATAGTCGCCGGCCGCGACATTGGGCGTCTTGCGCGTCGTCACGCGCACGCGGCGCGGCGCGAGATTTGCCGGCATGTCGCCGGCGTCGACGACGCCCAGGACGAGGCGCGCGCCGATGGGGCGCAAGTCCACTTCCTCGACGAAGCCCTGCAATTTGACGATGCGGATATGGTCCAGCACCGGCGTCTCGACGCGCGCGGTGCGCAGGCCCATCGACAGAAAGCCGGCCGAGAGCGCCGCCATGCCGACCCAGACGCCGAGCGCGAGGGGCCGCGCGCGCGCGACCCAGGCGAGCGCCGCCGAAATCGCGGTCAGCAGCGCCGGCAACCACAGCACGGGCTCGCGATCGGCCGCCATGTTCAGCGCGACGCCGCCCATCGCGGCGACGGGAATCCACAGGAAAAACCGCCGCTCGTCGACCTCTTTCGCCAACGCCCCGGCGAACAGCGCGCGCCAATCCGGCGCCAGCGCCGCCGCGCGCGCAAGGCCCGCGGCAGCCGAGACAACGCCGATGCGCGCGGGGCTCGCCATGGAGGCGAAGTCTAGACGAATTTATGCGCCGAGCGGAAGGGCGCGAATCGGGGGGATCGCGGGGCGAAGGTTCCGATACGCCAGGGAAATGGCGGATCGTCCGCCGCCGCCGCCTTGCGCTTGGGGCCGGCGTCGCCACCGCTTGCAGGGTGGATTCCGATCCGGTCCTGCGAAACCGCAAACAGCCAAGCCGCCATTAGAGGCTGGCGCTCAAGGTCAAAGCGAAGATCTCCTTCGACTCCCTGACGCCGCGCAAGGCGTGGCGGCCCAGCGATTCGAGCCGGCTGTCGCCGTCCATGGCCGCCGCGACGAACTCGGCCGAGACCAGGACCGCGCGACCCAGCGGCTCGCACAAAGCCTCGATGCGCGCCACTTCATTGACGGCGGGGCCGATGACGGTGAAGTCCAGCCGGTCGGTCGCGCCGACATTGCCGTAAAGCACCTCCCCGAGATGGAGGGCGAGATCGACAGAGACGACCGGAACGCCGGCCGCCGCGCGCGCCGCGTTTTGCGCATCGAGTCTCTGCATCGCCTCTGCCGCGGCGTCGAGCGCGCGACGGCATGTCTGAGCGCGATCCGCCTCTTCGAACGAGAAGGTGGCGAGCATGCCGTCGCCGAGAAATTTAAGCACTTGGCCGCCGCGCGGGCGCAGCGCGGCGGTCAGAATCTCGAAGACGTCGTTGAGCAGGTCGATGATGACGGGACCCGGCGCGGAGTCGCTGGTCGGGGTAAAGCCGCGGATGTCGGCATACCAGAGCACCGCGCGAAGGCTGTTGACCGAACCGCGCTCGACGGCGCCGGCATGGACGCGCCGTCCCGCGTCTTCGCCCAGATAAGTCCCCAGCAACCCCGAGGCGATGACGTGACCGGCATGCGCTTTCATGGCGAGCGAGAGCGCCGGGAGCGTCGCCTGCAGCAGCGTCGCATCGTCGTCGCTGAAGCCGCCTCTGCGATCCGTGGTGAAGGAATAGACGACCCCCGATCCCTGCGAGCGGTCGCCGTCCTCGCCGAATTCAAAGAGATGGCCGATATAGTCCGTCGCGCCCGCTGCGAAGAACTCCGCGAGCGCCGGGAAGTCGCGTTGTTCCGAACCTGCCTCCAGGCGCCGGCGCATCCAGGGGTTGTCTTCGCCGCCGCGAGCGCGACGAATGAGATCGTACAGAGGGCTGCTCAGCCATCCCGCCGCGTCGTAGCTGCCGTGAGCGTATTGCTCGGGCTGGATGGCGTTGAGGTCGCGTCGCCAAGTGTAGCCGTAGCCGTTCCATTGCGGATGCAGCGTTTCCATCGCCGCGTGCGCCCGCCACAGCGGCGCGCCATTGACGACCAGACGCCGGCAATAGCCGTCGAACAGTTCGTAGGCGGTGGCGCCGCGCAGTCCTTCGCGCACCGCCCAGATATGCGTCTCGATGATGCGGCGGCCAAGCGGATCATCGAACGTCTTGAGCTGGAGCTGCGACAGAGGGTCGTCGGGGCCGTCGGGATGCATGAGGAGACCTTCGTTTTGGCACTTCGACGGAGAAAACGTCGAGGATGGCGAGCGGCGACCCCTATCGCCCCAAGTCGATGTCAATGAAGCCGAACCGTGTTCCCCGCCGAGAGAAGGTCCAGGGATTCGTCGCCTGCCGGAGTTGTTCCAGCGCCAACGCGATTGGGAAAGATTTCGACATGGCCGCCTCCCGTTGGAAATGAGACTAAGGGAGCGATGTCTCGCGGCCTAGCATTTTCCGGAGCGCGCCGAAGGACGTCATTCACGGCCGGCGCGCGATCCCGCCAGCCTTTGGCGCCGACCGGCGCTTGTGATACAGCGGCGCGCCGGGTCGGCCAGCACGGGCCGCCCTCTCCCTGAAAAGAAGACCGCCGCTCCCCAATGACCAAAGTCGTGACGCGTTTCGCGCCCTCCCCGACCGGCTTCCTGCATATTGGCGGCGCGCGCACCGCGCTGTTCAACTGGCTCTACGCCAAGCGCTTCGGCGGGCAATTTCTGCTGCGCATCGAGGACACCGACCGCGAGCGTTCGACCAAGGCCGCGGTCGACGCGATCATCGACGGTCTCGACTGGCTCGGGCTGAAATGGGACGGCGAGGCGATCAGCCAGTTCGAGCGCGCCGACCGCCATCGCGAAGTCGCGGAGCAATTGCTCGCCTCGGGCGGCGCCTATCGCTGCTACGCCAGCCAGGACGAATTGGAGGCGATGCGCGCGAAGGCGCGCCTCGAAGGCAAGCCGATGCGCTACGACGGGCGCTGGCGCGACCGCGATCCCGGCGAGGCGCCGCCGGGCGTCAAACCGGTGATCCGTCTGCGCGCGCGCCAGGACGGCGAGACGATCGTCGAGGACAAGGTGCAGGGCAAGGTCACTTTCGCCAACAAGGAACTCGACGATCTCGTGCTGCTGCGCTCCGACGGCAATCCGACCTATATGCTCGCGGTCGTCGTCGACGATCACGACATGGGCGTCAGCCATGTCATCCGCGGCGACGATCATCTGACCAACGCCGCGCGGCAGATGCAGATTTACGCCGCGCTCGGCTGGGACGTGCCTGTGATGGCGCATATTCCGCTGATCCACGGGCCGGACGGCGCCAAGCTCTCCAAGCGTCACGGCGCGCTCGGGGTCGACGCCTACCGCGCGCTCGGTTATCTGCCCGCCGCGCTGCGCAATTATCTCGTGCGCCTCGGCTGGAGCCAGGGCGACCGCGAATTCTTCTCGATCGAGGATCTGATCGCCGCGTTCGATCTGCCCGCGATCGGCCGTTCGCCCTCGCGCTTCGACTTCGTCAAGCTCGAGAACATGAACGGCCATTTCATGCGCGCGGCGCCCGACGGCGAATTGCTGGAAACGCTGATCGGCGCCCTGCCCTATCTGCCCGGTGGCCCAAGAATCGCCGCCAAGCTCGACGCCGCCAAACGCGCCCAGCTCGCCGCCGCGCTGCCCGGCCTGAAGGAACGCGCCAAGACGCTCGTCGAGCTTGTCGACGGCGCCGGTTTCCTGTTCGCCGAACGGCCGCTCGCCCTGGACGAAAAAGCCGAAGACATCCTCGCGCGCGGCGGGCGGTTGCACATCGAGGCGCTGCTGCCGCGCCTCGAGGCGATCACGGATTGGAGCGCGGCCGCGACGGAGGCGGCGGTGCGCGACTACGCCGGCGAGCAAGGCGCCAAACTCGGGATCATCGCCCAACCCTTGCGCGCCGCCGCCACCGGCCGCGCGACGTCGCCCGGCATTTTCGACGTGCTCGCGGTGCTCGGGCGCGAGGAGAGCTTGGGCCGGCTCAGAGATCAGGCGCGCGCGTCCTAGGGCGCGCCGCGCTGTCGTCTTCCCGTCACATCCGCCCGCCATTGCAGCAAGGTGGGCGCGCTCCGCGCCGACGATCGGAAAAATTCCGCGCCGCGGCGTTTTTCGTTTGCCAACACGCCCGCGAATGTGGTTCCCCATGCCGACGCCTGTCTGGTCGCCCGACTGCGATAAGGCCCCGCCCCACGCTCCAGCCGGATCGATCTGATGGCGAAACAATACAGCATCACCTCGACGGGCCGCCGGATTCTGCCGAACCATTGGGATTTGGTCGCGCTCGCCGTGATCTTGGCCGTCCTCGTCGGGATCGCGCGCGCCTTTCACGGCATCTCCGCGCCGCTGCCGCCGGCCGAGGCGCCGGCCGTCTCGCTCGACTATGGCGAGCTGCCGTATTACGCGCTGCGCACGGCGCTGCGCATGTTCGCCGCGCTGGCGGCCTCCTTCGTGTTCACCTTCACCTATGCGACGCTGGCGGCCAAGAGCCGGCGCGCGGAAATGGTGCTGATCCCCGTTCTCGACATCCTTCAGTCGGTGCCGATTCTCGGCTTCCTGTCGTTCACCGTCACCTTCTTCCTCGGCCTGTTTCCGGGCAATGTGCTCGGCGCGGAATGCGCGGCGGTCTTCGCGGTCTTCACCAGCCAGGCCTGGAACATGGCCTTTTCGCTCTATCAGTCGCTGCGCACGGTGCCGCGCGATCTCGACGAGGTCGCGCGCGGCTTGCGCCTCACCGGCTGGCAGAAGTTCTGGCAATTGGAGGCGCCCTTCGCCATCCCCGGCCTCATCTGGAACACCATGATGTCGATGTCGGGAGGCTGGTTCTTCGTCGTCGCCGCCGAAGCGATCACCGTCGGCGACACCACGATCACCCTGCCGGGAGTCGGCTCCTATATCGCGGCCGCCAACAGCGCGGGACGGTGGGACGCCATTGCCGCCGCCGTCGCGACGATGGCGATCGTCATTCTGCTTTACGATCAGTTGCTGTTCCGTCCGGTCGTCGCCTGGGCCGCGAAGTTCCGCGTCGAGCTGTCGGTCGGCCAGCAAGTCGAACGCTCCTGGGTGCTCAATCTCCTCCAGCGCACGAATTGGATCCGGTTGGCCTTCCGGCCGATCTTCGCGGCGCTGCGCTCGGTGAGCTTCTGGCGTCTGAGCTTTCCGAAATTCCTGCCCACCAACGCGCTTTCGCCGACCCCGGCGGCCTCGCGCATCCTCGACGTCGCCTGGATCGTCATCGTCGTCGCGATCGCGCTGTACGCGCTGTCGAGCGTCGTCGCCTTTGTCGGAACGGAACTCTCCTGGCCCGACGTCCTCCAGGCGACCTTGCTCACCGTCTACACCTTGATTCGCGTCATCGTCCTGATGGCGCTGGCCACCATCGTCTGGGTGCCGATCAGCGTCTGGATCGGCCTCAGGCCACGCTGGGCCGAAGCGGTTCAGCCGATCGCGCAGTTTCTCGCGGCGTTTCCGGTCAATCTGCTGTTCGGCGCCGCGGTCAGCCTCATCCTGATGTTCAATCTCAATCCCGACATCTGGCTGAGCGTTCTCATCGTGTTCGGCACGCAGTGGTACATCGTGTTCAACACCATCGGCGGCGCGGCGGCGTTTCCCAACGACTTGCGCGAAGCGGCGACGAATTTTCGCGTTCACGGCTGGGATTGGTGGCGGCAGGTCATCCTGCCCGGCATTGCCCCATATTATATCACGGGCGCCATCACCGCCTCGGGCGGTTCGTGGAACGCCTCGATCGTCGCCGAATACGTCAAATGGAAGGATCAGACGGTCACCGCCCACGGCGTCGGCGACTATATCGCCGAGGCGACCGACAAGGGCGACTTCCCCAAGATCGTCCTCGGCGTCGCGATCATGTCGATCTTCGTCACGCTGTTCAACCGACTGTTCTGGCGCCAGCTTTACGCCCTCGCCGAACGGCGGCTGCGCCTGTAACGTCTGATTTTAAGAGGACAAACCATGCTCGATCCCTCTTCTACGGTGCTGCTCGACGTCAGCCACGTCAGCCAGACCTTCGCCAAGGGTTCCGGCGAACCCGGCGCGCCGGTGCTGGAGGACGTTTCAATCAGCCTCAGGACGGGCGAAATCGTCGGGCTGCTCGGCCGTTCCGGCTGCGGCAAGTCGACGCTGCTGCGCATCATCGCCGGGCTGGCGCACCCGACCGCGGGCAAGGTCGCGATCGCCGGCAAACCGGTCGACGGCCCCGCGGAAGGCGTGGCGATGGTGTTCCAGAGCTTCGCGCTGTTCCCCTGGCTCACCGTGCTCGACAATGTCGAAATCGGCCTTCGGGCGCAGGGCGTTCCGCTCGACGAAACGCGCAAGCGCGCCTTGCAGGCGATCGACGTCATCGGTCTCGACGGTTATGAATCCGCCTATCCCAAGGAGCTTTCGGGCGGCATGCGCCAGCGCGTCGGCTTCGCCCGCGCGCTGGTCGTGCAACCGCAAATCCTGTTGATGGACGAGCCCTTCTCGGCGCTCGACGTGCTGACGGCGGAGACCTTGCGCACCGACCTGCTCGACCTCTGGCAGGAAGGGCGCATGCCGATCAAATCGATCCTGATGGTCACGCACAACATCGAGGAAGCGGTGCTGATGTGCGACCGCGTGTTGGTGCTGTCGTCGAATCCGGGACGGGTCGCGGCGGAAATCGCCATTCCGCTTCCCCAGCCGCGCGACCGCCTCAACCCGGATTTCCGCCAGCTCGTCGACAGCATCTACGCGCTGATGACCCAGCGCCCCGAGGCGAAGCCGGCGGGGCGCGAAATGGCCGCGCAAGGCGCGGGACTCGGCCTGGCGCTGCCGCTCGTCTCCACCAACTCGCTCGCGGGCATGCTCGAGGAAATCGCGGCGCCCCCTTACAACGGCCAGGCCGACCTGCCGCATCTCGCCGACTCGCTGCAGCTCGAGGTCGACGATCTCTTCCCGCTCGGCGAAACGTTGCAGCTGCTGCATCTGGCCGAATTCGCCGACGCCGACATCAAGCTCACCGCCGTCGGCAAGCGCTTCGTCGACATGGACGTCGATCAGCGCAAGAAGCTGTTCGGCGAACAGCTGCTCGCCAATATTCCGCTCGCCGCGCACATCAAACGCGTGCTCGACGAGCGGCCGAGCCACCGCGCGCCCGCCACGCGTTTTCGCGAGGAGCTCGAGGACTACATGTCCGAGGATTACGCCGAACGCACCTTGCGCGCGATCATCAACCTCAGCCGCTATGGCGAACTCTTCGCCTACGACGAGAACGCGCAGACTTTCAGCTTCGAGAACCCGCAATAGCGGACGCGAGGCGCGCGCCCCTTCGTCTTATTATTGACTTGTCGCGTCGCCCGCGATCCGATAGCGTTTTGCACTGCACAATCGCGCGTTCGGCGCCGCGCGCCTAGGGGGAGAAGGTTGATGTCCGCAACGTCCGCAAACCTCAAATATGGCGACAAGAGCGTCGACCTTCCGGTCAAGGAGGGGAGCATCGGCCCCGCGGTGGTCGACATCGGCAAGCTCTATGGCCAGACCGGCATGTTCACCTTCGATCCGGGCTTCACCTCGACCGCGAGCACCGAGTCGAAAATCACCTATATCGACGGCGACGAGGGCGTGCTGCTCTATCGCGGCTACCCGATCGAGCAGCTCGCCGAGCACGGCGACTTTCTCGAGACCTGTTATCTCCTGCTCTACGGCGAATTGCCGACGCCCTCGCAAAAGTCCGGCTTCGACTATCTCGTCACGCGCCACACCATGGTGCATGAACAAATGGCGCGATTTTTCCAGGGCTTCCGCCGCGACGCCCATCCGATGTCGGTCATGGTGGCCTGCGTCGGCGCGCTCGCGGCATTTTATCACGATTCGACCGACATCACCGACGAACGTCAGCGGATGGTCGCCTCGATTCGGATGATCGCCAAAGTGCCGACCCTCGCCGCGATGGCGTTCAAATATTCGATCGGGCAGCCCTTCGTTTACCCGAAGAACGAGCTCGACTACGCCTCGAATTTCCTGCGCATGTGCTTCGCGGTTCCCTGCGAGGACTACAAGGTGAATCCGGTTCTGGCGCGCGCGCTCGACCGCATCTTCATCCTGCACGCCGACCACGAACAGAACGCCTCGACCTCGACGGTGCGTCTGGCCGGCTCGTCGGGCGCCAATCCCTTCGCCTGCATCGCGGCCGGCATCGCCTGCCTGTGGGGCCCGGCGCACGGCGGCGCCAATGAGGCGGCGCTCAAGATGCTCGGCGAGATCGGCTCGGTCGCCAATATTCCCAAATATATCGCCAAGGCCAAGGACAAGGATGATCCGTTCCGCCTCATGGGCTTCGGCCATCGCGTCTACAAGAATTACGACCCGCGCGCCAAGATCATGCAGAAGACCGCGCACGACGTGCTCAGCGAGATCGGCGCCAAGGACGATCCCTTGCTCGACGTCGCGATGGAGCTCGAGCGCATCGCGTTGCACGACGATTATTTCATCGAGAAGAAGCTCTATCCGAACATCGACTTCTACTCGGGCATCACGCTCAAGGCGATGGGCTTCCCGACCGACATGTTTACGGTGCTGTTCGCGGTGGCGCGCACGGTCGGCTGGATCGCCCAGTGGAAGGAAATGATCGAAGATCCGCATCAGAAGATCGGCCGCCCGCGCCAGCTCTACACCGGCGCCCCGCGCCGCGAATATCGGCCGATGGGCAACCGCTGAAGCGGATTTTGTCGGCGCTAAGGGGCTAGGGCCTTCGCGCCCCGCGCGCGGCGATCGTCGCCAGCACTTCGCGAGCCGCGCGCTCGCTTGGGGCGCCGGCGTCGGCCGGAAGCATCAGCGCGTCAAGACGAGCGAGCGCGGCGAGCTGCGCCTGTCGGGCGGGCCCTTCGCGCATGATTGCCGCGAGCGCCGCGGCGAGATGGGCGGGCGTGCAGTCCCGTTGCAGGATTTCCGGAATCGCGCGCTCGCCAAGGATGAGGTTCGGCGGCAGGATCGAGAACGGCAGCTTGACGAAATACTTGAGCGGCTCCTCGAAGCGCGAAACCTTGTAGGCGCCGACCATCGGCACGCCGGCGAGCGCGAGTTCCAAGGTCACCGTCCCCGAAGCGGCGAGCGCGGCGTGCGCGACGCGAAACGCCGCGAGCTTGGCGCCCTCGCCGACTTCGATGCGCGGCTTGACCGCCCACCCTTCGGCGCGCGCCCGCACTTCGCTCTCCACATGCGGCAAGGTCGGCAAGACGATTTCGAACGGGCCGTGATCGCGCGCGAGAAGCGCCAGCGCGGCGCCGAAATCATCCATCAGCCGCGCGATCACGAAACGACGCGAACCTGGCAGCACGACGACGAGCGGCGGCTCGGCCGCGCGGCGGCGCGCCTCCTGCGCGTTCGGGCGCAGCTCGCTCAGCCGCTCGATCAGGGGATGGCCGACGTAGACGCATCGCGGGCCGCCTAGCCTCGCATGCGCGGCCGGCTCGAACGGCAGCAACGCGAGCACGCAGTCGACATAGGCGCGCATCGTCTTGGCGCGCCCCGGCCGCCATGCCCATACCGAAGGGCTGACGTAGTCGATGACCGGCAAGTCGGGCAGCGCGCGCCGCACGCGCCGCGCCACGCGGTGGGTGAAGTCGGGGCTGTCGATGATGACGAGCGCGTCGGGACGCTCGGCGACGATCGAGTCGGCGGTATGGCGAATCCGCGCCAGCAAGGTCGGCAATTTCGCGACGACCGGCAAGATGCCCATCACCGCGATGTCGCTGAGCGGGAACAGGCTGTTCAGCCCTTCGGCCTCCATCGCCTCGCCCCCGACGCCGGAGAATTCGATTCCCCCGCCCGTCGCCGCGCGCAACGCCCGCATCAGCTTGAAGCCGAGCTGATCGCCCGAATGCTCGCCCGCGACCAGCGCGACGCGCGGCCCTCGCCTCGGCGCGCTCATGGCGCAAAGCCGACGACGAACAGGCCGGCTTCGTCGGCCGCGCGCGAGACCGCCTGGCGATCGGCGACGAGGACCTGGCCGGCGGCGAGCGCGACGCCTTGCAGTCGCGCGCGCTTGGCCGCTTCGATCGTTTTCACGCCTACCGCCGGCATGTCGAGGCGCAAGTCCTGATCGCGCTTGGGCGCCTTGACGAAGACGCCCGCCGGCCCGTGGAAGCGCAAGCGCCGCGAGGCCCTCAGATCGGCGACGCGCGCCAGCATCGCGTCGGTGCCCTCGGCCGCTTCGACGGCGACGACGCGCGCGTTGGCGACGACGACGCCCTGCCCCACGTCGAAAGGCGACAAGGCGGCGAGCAGGGCCGCGCCGACGCGGGCGTCGGCTTCAGCCTCGGGAGAGGCGGCGCGCGCGCCGATCGGTCCGGCGGGCGCCAGCAATTGCGGCGCGATTTCGTGCACGCCGACGACGCGAAGGCCTTCGCGCTCGAAGATCCCGGCAATGCCGACGAGCAGGCGGTTGTCGCCGCCACGAAACAATTGCGCGAGTTCCGGCGCGCGTTTCAACGCGCCCCAGTCGAAACGCAAATCGGCAAATTCCGGACGGGTCATCGCGCCGACGAAGGCGACGTCGGCGATCGCGCGCTCTTTGAGCGCGCCGAACGTCTTGCCGACCTGGCCCAGGTGCACCCAAACGTGCGGGAACGCCTCGATCGCCGGATCGCACGAACCGACGACGCCGACGATGAAGGGCGCGCGGCCGTTGGCCTGCGCGGCGCGCGCGACTTCTAAGGGAAAGCCGCCGCCGCCGCAGAGAATGGCGAGCGGGCGCGTCTCGCCCCGCTCGCTCAAGCCTCGTCTTCCCGGCCCACGCGCGGCACGCAGATCGCGCGCTCGCCGCCCTCGCGCAGGAACGCGACGATCTGCTGCACGGCCTCCTGATCGGGATAGGCCGCCGCGACGTCCTCAGCGCGCTCCTTGAGCGTGCCCTTCAGCGCGAACAATTGTTTGTAGGCGCGGCGCAGATCGTGGATCGCCTCGTGGGAAAAGCCGCGGCGCTTGAGCCCGACGAAATTGAGCCCGGCGAGCGCGGCGCGATTGCCCAGCGCGATGCCGAAGGGAATGATGTCGTTTTCGACGCCCGCGAGACCGCCGACAAAGGCGTGCGCGCCGATGCGCACGAACTGATGCGCGGCCGATCCGCCGCTGAGAATCGCGAAATCTCCGATCTGGCAGTGCCCGGCGAGCATGACGTTGTTGGAGAGGATGACATTGTCGCCGACGCGGCAATCGTGCGCGACATGCGCGTTGGCGAGAAAGACGCTGCGCGCCCCGACGATCGTGCGCGAGCCGCCGCCCGCGGTGCCCGGATTCATCGTCACGCCTTCGCGGATCAGGCAGTCCTCGCCGATCGTCAGGCTCACCCGCTCGCCGCGATATTTGAGGTCCTGCGGTTCATGGCCGATCGAGGCGAACGGGAAAACGCGCGTGCGCGCGCCGATGGCGGTCAGGCCCGCGACGCTGACATGCGAAATCAGCCGCACGCCGTCGCCGAGCGTCGCCTCGGGACCGACATGGCAAAACGGACCGACGTGGACGCCGGCGCCGAGGCGCGCGCCGGGCTCGATGCAAGCGCTGGGATGAACGAAAGCGTCTTGCGGCGACGCGCTGCTCGCGGCCATGCTCATTCGTCCACCAGCATCGCGGAAATATTGGCTTCGCAGACCAGCGTTCCCTCGACCCTGGCCTCGCCGCGGAACCACCACATGTTTCGGCGCTTGGCGATGCGCGTCATATGATATTTGATCTGGTCGCCCGGCGCGACCGGCCTGCGGAACTTCGCCTTGTCGACCGTCATGAGATAGACGACGCTCGGTTTGCCGCCCGCGGGCCGGCTCGCCACGCACAGAGCGCCCGCCGTCTGCGCCATGCCTTCGATCAGCAGCACGCCCGGCATGACCGGCCGGCCGGGGAAATGACCCTGGAAATGCGGCTCGTTGAACGTCACGTTCTTGATCCCGACGCCGTATTCGTCGCCGCGGGCCTCGACGATGCGATCGACGAGCAAGAAGGGATAGCGATGCGGCAGGTGGGCGAGCAGTCGCTGGATATCGTAATATTCAATGGTCCGCCCCGTCGCGTCGTTCATTGCGCGCCCTCCTTTCGCTTCTCCCAGGGCGCATGCCCGGTCCCCGGCCCGCCGTCAAGCCTCGCGCGGCGTTTTCGCGTCGAGAGCGCGTCCGGGACTCCTGGGAAGCGGCTTGCCGACAAACACACGCTCCGCCGAAAGCCTTCGAGCGGATGGCCGATTTCCCGTTCGCGCAACCCGCCCTAACTCGCGCTAGGTTCGCGAGAGTCCGAGCCGCCCGCCAGCTTCCTGATCGCCGCCACTTCGCGGAAGAACTCGCGCAGCGGCTTGGCCGGCGCGCCGCTCCACCGCTCGCCGGCGGGAACGTCGCCCATGACGCCGGCTTGGGCGGCGATCTGCGCGCCGGCGCCGATCGTGAGATGGCCCGTCAGCCCCGCCTGACCGCCCAGCGCGGCGAAGTCGCCGATCACGGTCGAGCCGGAAACGCCCGACTGCGAGACGAGAATGCAGTGGCGACCGACGACGACATTGTGGCCGATCTGCACGAGATTATCGATCTTGGTCCCCTCGCCGATGACCGTGTCGCGATTGGCGCCGCGGTCGATCGTCGCGCCGGCGCCGATCTCGACGTCGTCCTGGATGATCACGCGGCCGATTTGCGGCACCTTGAGATGCCCGCGCGGCCCCATCGCGAAGCCGAAGCCGTCCTGACCGATGTGCGCGCCGGGATGGATGATCACGCGATCGCCGATGAGGGCGCAAGCGATCGTCGCGAGCGCGCCGACGACGCAGTCGCGCCCGATGCGCACCTGCGGGCCGATCACGGCGTTCGCGCCGATCACCGCCCCGGCGCCGATCTCCGCCCCGGGACCGATCACCGCGCCGGGATCGACGATCACCCCGGCCTCGAGCCGCGCCGCGGAATGAACGAAGGCGGCGGGCGAAACGCCGGTTTCGCCGAACGTCGAGCGCGGCCTGACCGCCTCCGGATAGAGCCGCGCCATCACTTCGGCCAATGCGCGATAGGGCTGGGGCGTCGTCAGCGCGGCGCAGCCGGCCGGCGCCTGCGCGGCGTATCGCGGCGCGACCAGGACCGCCGCGGCGCGAGTCGCCTTGAAATCGTCGAGGTAGCGGGGATTGTCGAGAAAGGCGAGATCGTCGGGCCCGGCCTCGTCGAGCGCGGCGACGTCGCGGACGATCCTCCCGGCGTCCGCGCTCTCGCTCAGCGCGGCCCCGGTCCATTGCGCGACCTGACCGATCGTCGGCGCGACCGCCAGCGGGAAGAAGCTGATTTTCGCCAAGGCCGGATATCTTTTCAGCTGGAGGTCTTTAGATTGAAGGGCGTCTGCCCCTTCCCCTTGCGGGGGAGGGGTGGACGCGTTTCAAATCCATTGAAGCGGACCGCTAGAAGCTCGCGCCACCGGTGAAGTTGAAGGCCTGAAGCTGGTCGTACTTGCCCTTGGTGACGGCGTAGGCGTAGTCGATGCGGATCGGCCCGAGTGGCGACGCCCAGATCAAGCTCGCGCCCACCGAGGAGCGGATGGTGCGCTCGTCGTCGACCTGCAAGCAGCTCTGCTGAGTATAGAGGCCGCCCTGACTCGCAATCTGCGCCGCCGTCAGGCAGGACTTATAGCCGAGCACGTTCGAGAAGTCGGTCTGCCCCTGGTATCCGAACAGCGTGCCCGCGTCGGCGAAGATCGCGCCCTTCAGACCCAGTTCCCTGGGCAGGCCGAACAGCGGGAACTGGATTTCCGCGGTGCCGCCGAGATAAGTCGTGCCGCCGAGGCCGTTCGCCGCGATGTTGTATGGGTCGGAAATGTCGCGCGGGCCGAGGCCGCCCGGCGCGAAGCCGCGCACCAGCGTCGGTCCGAGGTTGAAGTCGTCCATGAGCGGCAGCGGCTGACTGCCGAAGCCGTTGATCTGCCCGCCCTGCAACCTGAGCAAGCCGACGAGATCGTCGGTGACCGGATAGAAATATTTGCCGTCGAAGGTCTCGCGCACGAACCTCGACTCGCCGCCGAGGCCGGCGACGTCCTGATGGAAGTTCAGAAAGGCGCCGCTGGTCGGGTTCTTGCGGTCGTCGATATTGTCCCACATCAAGGAATAGCCGACCAGCGAGGTCACCACCGGCCCCAACGCCGCCGCCTGCTTGATCGCCACCGACGCCTGGCCGTTGGTCAAGCAGTTGGTGGTCAACGTGGGCACCGTCGGCCCCGTTCCGGGGAGGTTATAGGTTCCCGTGGGGACGGCGGGGGGGGCGAAATATCCCCCCGTCCCTACCGACCCGTCGCAGTCGTCATACGGCTGCGACGGCGTGTTGGGGATTCTGATCTCCGACTCGTAGATCGAGTAATTCGGCTGGAAGGTGATCTCGTCGGTGACGGGGATGCCGAGGCGAAGGTTCACGCCGGTGGTCCAGGTCTCATAGAGCGCCCATTGGTTCTGATCCTGCTCCTTGTGGTACAGGTCGAACCCGGCCGCGAGCCGCTGGTCGAGGAAATAGGGCTCGGTGAAGGAGAGGCCCCAGCCGCGGCTGTACTGGCCTTCCGAGGCGCTGACCTTCACGTATTGGCCGCGGCCGAGGAAATTGGTCTCGGTGAACGCGACCTCGGCGAGGAATCCCGCAGTGGTCGAATAGCCGCCGCTGAGGCTCACCGAACCCGTCGGCTGATCCTCGACCTCGACTGTCACGATCACCCGGTCGGGCGACGAACCGGGCCGCGTCGAAATATGCACTTTTTTGAAGTAGCCGAGCCGGTTCAGGCGGCGTTCGCCGCGTTCCACCAGGGCGTGGTTGTAGGGGTCGCCTTCGCCGATGTCGAATTCGCGGCGAATCACGTAATCGCGCGTGCGCGTATTGCCGCTGATGTCGATGCGTTCGATATAGACCTTCGGGCCCTCGTCGACGGTGAAGGCGAGCGCGATCTGGTGCGTCGCTTCGTCGCGTTCGCCGTGCGGGCGCACGTCCGCGAAGGCGTAGCCCAGCCGCGCCATTTCGCGCGTGATCGAATCGACCGTCTTCTCGACGGCGCTGGCGTTATAGACGTCGCCGGCGCGCAGCGTGACGAACTGTTCGAGCGTCTGGTTGTCGATCTTGGCGATGCGCGAGGTCACGGTGGCGCCGGACACGTGGTATTGCGGGCCTTCGTCCATCGTGATCGTGATGATGTAGCCCGCCGGGTCGCTCTGATAGGCGACGTCGGTGTTGGTGATGCGGAAATCCGCGTAGCCGTTCTTCATGTAATACTTGCGGATCGCCTCCTGGTCGGTGGCGAGGCGATCGGGATCGTAAATGTCGCTGTTCTTGAACCACGAGAGGAAATTCATCTCGGTCGTCTGCATCAGCCCGTGCAGGCGGTAGGCGGAAACGACGTTGTTGCCGATGAATTTGATTTCGCGCACGCCGGTCTTGTCGCCTTCGTCGACCTTGAAGACGAGATCGACGCGCCCGTTGGGCAGTTGCACCAGACGATAGGCGACCTGCGTGGCGCTGCGGCCGACCTTCTTGTAGGCGTCCCTGATGCGATCGACGTCGCCCTTGGCCTTCGCGTCGTCGAAGCCGGTGCGCGCCTTGGACTGGATCTCGACCGCGAGCTGCTCGCTCTTGAGCGTTTTGTTGCCCTCGAACGCCACCCGATTGATGATCTGCGAGCTCTCGACGATCGTGACGACCACCTGGCCGCCGACGATCTTCGCGCTCACCTTGGAGAACATGCCCGTCGCCGACAGGTCCGCCACGGCGCGATTGACGCTCGCCTGGTCCGTGCCAGTGAAATAAGAACGAATCGTGGCCGCGTCGGTATGGCTCGAGCCCTCGACGACGACGGTTTGAGCGGAAACCTGGGCCGCCGCCGGCGCGCAAATCCAAGCCGCGCTCCAGGCCAAAGCAACCGCGAAAAGGAGCGCGCTAAAATAACCACGAAACAAATGCATTTGGCTCGGTGTCCCCGTTTCGCAACCGAGCCAAACGGCCTCGGTCTTTGGCGCCCGCGCCGCGCGGCGCGTACGTGTCTTGGCCACTCCGCGCCTCGCATCGAAGCTGGCGCGTCCGCCCGCAGCCGGGCGAGCAATTGCTTAATTGGCTTTTACCCGTTTTGCGCGCCGGTGCAAACTCGAATTGCGTCCACCCTACACCAATTCGCCGAAGCGTGGCCGCCGCGCCACGATTCATGGTCGATTTAGGGTTAATTGCCAGCGCCGACGAGCCGCAAAATGTCATGCGAGGTGGTGAAAATCACCAGCAGGGCGACAAAAGCGATGCCCACGCGCAAGCCGATTTGCTGAACGCGTTCGCTCAGGGGACGGCCCCGCAGAGCCTCGAGCGCGAAATACAAGAGATGGCCGCCGTCGAGCAGGGGAATCGGCAGCAGATTCATCAAGCCGACCGAAACCGAAAACAGCGCGGCGAGGTTGAACAATTGCCAAGGGCTGATTTTCGCCATTTCGCCGGCGATCTGCGACACGGCGATCGGTCCGGAAAGGTTGTCGGCCGATTCGCGGCCGGCGACCAGCCCGCCGACATAGGCGCCCGTCGCCCTGACGATGAACCAGACCTGCTCCGCGCCCCAAACCGCGCAGGTCGGCGGCGCGCAATGCTCGAACTTCACGTCGGCCGCATCGCGCGACGAGACGAGCCCGAGGTGTCCCATCCGGCGCTTGCCGAGCGGGCCCTGATCGACCACCGCGATCTCCGGCGTCGCGGTCAGCCTCGCCTCGCCTCCCGCGCGCTCGACCACGAACGACATCGGCAGCCCCGTGCTCAGCATCGTGAACTGCTGCAAGTCCTGAAACGTCTCGACCGGCTCGCCGTTGATCGACTTGACGAGGTCGCCCGCCACGAATCCCGCCCGCTCGGCGGGCGATCCGACTTCGACGCCGCCGATCCGCGCGGTGTGCTCGAATCGGCCGAAAATCATGAAAAGCGCGGTGAAAATGACGAAGGCGAGGATGAAGTTGGCGATCGGCCCGGCCGCGACGATCGCCGCGCGATTGCGCAACGGCTGGCCGGCCAGGGTCTGCGCCCGCTCGCTCGGCGCCATCGCCTCCATGCCCGCAAGGTCCGGCGCGCTCGCCGCGTTCGCGTCGCCGTGAAATTTTACGTAGCCGCCAAGGGGAAATGCGGCGAGTCGCCAGCGCGTGCCCAATTTATCGACACGGGCATAGAGTTCGGGGCCGAAACCAAGAGAGAACGCGTCGATCTTCACGCCGCACCAGCGTCCGACGAGGTAATGGCCAAGCTCATGAAAGAAGACGATCACGCTCATGACGAAGATGAACGGCAGCACATACCAGCCCATCCATTCGATGGCCGCGCGCAATTCGTTCAATAACGCCATTAGATAATCTCCATGGCCCGCGCGAGCGCGCTGCGCGCTCGACCGTCTTGGTTACCAATTCGTTTACAATGACGTATAGGCGGCCTTAGGCCAAGAGGGCCAGCGCCCTATCTCGTGCGATATGGTGAATCGCCAGCGCCTGCGCAACCGTCGTGGGCGCGGGGGTCTCGCCGGCGGCGCGCATCGCCTCGAGAGTCCGCTCCACGATGCGGGAAAGCTCGCCGAAGCCGATGCGAGCGTCGAGAAAGGCGGCGACGGCGACCTCGTTGGCGGCGTTGAGCGCCGTCGGCGCGCCTCCGCCCTCGCGCAGCGCCTCGATCGCCAGTCCGAGAGCGGGAAACCGGGCGAGGTCCGCCTGCTCGAAGGTCAGCGCGCCCAGCGCGGCCAGATCCGGCGCCGCCACACCCGAGACGATTCGCTCGGGATAGGCCAGGCAATGAGCGATCGGCGTTCGCATGTCGGGCGAGGCCATGCCGGCGATCAACGATCCGTCGGCGAAGCCGATGAGGCCATGGACGATCGATTGGGGGTGAACGACCACCGCGAGCCGCTGCGCCGGCACGCCGAAAAGGTGATGCGCCTCAATGAGTTCGAGGCCCTTGTTCATCAGACTCGCCGAGTCGATGGTGACTTTGGGGCCCATCGCCCAGTTCGGATGGGCGAGCGCCTCGGCGCGCGTCGCCGCGGCGATGCGCGCGGCGCTCCATTCCCGAAACGGACCGCCCGAGGCGGTGATGGTCATTTTGACGATCGTCGCGGGATCGCGCCCGCCCATCGCCTGAAAGATCGCATTGTGTTCGGAATCCATCGGCAGCAGAAGCGCGCCGGCGCGTCGCGCCGCCGCCATCACCGCCTCGCCGGCGCAGACCAGGGTCTCCTTGTTGGCGAGCGCGACGGCGCGGCCCGCGCAAATCGCCGCGTAGGTCGGCGCCAGGCCGGCCGCCCCGACGATCGCGGAAACGACGAGATCGGCCTCGCGAAGCGCCGCTTCGACCACCGCCTCGGGGCCGGCGGCGATTTCGACGCCGCTTCCCGCGACCCCCGCCTTCAGCTCGGAATAGCCCGCGGGGTCGGCGAGCGCGGCGAAGGAAGCGCCGAACTCCAGCGCCGAACGCGCGAGCGCCGCCCCGTCGCGCCCGCCCGCCACGGCGACGACGGCGAAGCGCCCCGGAGAACCGGCCACGACCTGCGCGCAGGAGCGTCCGATCGACCCGGTCGCGCCGAGGATGACGAGACGCTTGGGCTCGACGGCGCCGATTCGCGTCGCGGCGATGCCGGCGCTGCGTTCGGGCCTGGGCGGGGCGAAGGACTGCGTCACGTTTTCACCATTGGAAGAGACCGCCCGCGATCCAATCGCCGCTGGCGCGCGCCCAGCCGACCAGCGCCGCGAATGTCGCCGCGGCGACAAAGCCGTCGAGGCGATCCATCATACCGCCGTGGCCGGGAATGAGATGGCTGGAATCCTTCACGTGGAACCGCCGTTTCACCGCGGATTCGAAGAGATCGCCCAACTCCTCGACGACCGACGCGGCGAGACCGAGAAGCAGGATGGGGACGAAACGCGCGCCGGAAGGCGCGGCGAGGAGGCCGACGACAGCGCCGCAGAGCGCGCCCGCCAGCGCGCCGACGACGGCGCCGGACCAGGTCTTGCCCGGCGAAACGCGCGGCCACAATTTGGGGCCGCCAATCAGCCGGCCGCCGAAATACGCCATGATGTCCGCCCCCCAGACGACCGCGAACAGCCAGAGGATCGCGGGCAGGCCGTAAGCGGGGCTCCCGCGCAGCAAGACGGGACTCGCCACGATCGCGCCGGCGTAAACGACGCCGGCGCCCGACCAGAAGCGCGCTCGCAGGTCCGGGCCCGCGACCAGCGCCGTGAGGACGGCCCCGACGGCGAGCACGGCGAGCGCCGCCCTCGCCGAGCCGTGCAAGACGAAAGGCGAGACCGCGACGAGCGTCAGCGCGCCCACGGCGAGCCGCGCCGGGAAGCGCTCGCCGCCGATCAGCTTCTGCCATTCCCACAAAACCAGCGCCGAAGCGAGGAGCCAGAACGCCAGAAACAAAAAGCCGCCCGCCCACCCCACGATCAGAGCGGCGGCCATCAGGGTCACGCCGGCGGCAGCGCGCATCGGCAGGTCGGCGCCGAAACGGCTGGGCGATTCGCCCGCGCCGGCCGGAGGACTTTGCGCGGGGTCAGACATCGCGCGCCCTCACGAAGCCGATTTGACCGGCGCCGGCGCGCTCGCGCCGCCGTAACGCCGCTCGCGCGCCGCGAATTGCGCCAGCGCGGACTCGAAGGCGGCGTGGTCGAAATCCGGCCAATGGATCGGCAGGAAGACCAACTCCGCGTAAGCCGCCTGCCAAAGCAGAAAATTCGACAGACGCTGCTCGCCCGAGGTGCGGATGATGAGGTCGGGATCGGGAATGCCCGCGGCGCCGAGCCGCATCGCGAAGAGATCGGCGTCGATCGCCGCCGGATCGAGCTTGCCCTCGGCCGCCTGACGCGCCAGGCTGCGCGCGGCCTCCACGATCTCCTGCCGCGCGCCGTAGTTGAAGGCGACGACGAGCGTGAGGCCGCGATTGCCCGCCGTCAGCGTCTCCGCTTCGTCGAGCAGCGCCGCGATGTCGGCGGAAAGCCCCGCGCGCAGGCCGATCACGCGCACCCGCACGTCATTGCGATGAAGATCGGCCAGATCGTTGCGGATGTAGCGCTTGAGAAGCCCCATCAGCATGGCGACCTCTTCGGCCGGCCGGCTCCAGTTCTCCGACGAGAAACTATAGATCGTCAAATAAGGGATGCCGAAATCGATGGCCGAGCGCACCGTGCGGCGCACCGCCTCGACGCCGCGCCGATGGCCCTCGAAACGCGGCAGGCCGCGCCCCTGCGCCCAGCGCCCGTTGCCGTCCATGATGATGGCGACGTGCTCGGGCTCGCGGCGATCGGCGGAAAAGCGGGGCGTTTCGATCGGGGACGACGACATTCGACAGCCTCGGCGGAGTCGCGGCGCGACTAGACTTGCATGATTTCCTTTTCTTTCGTCGCGAGCAAGCCGTCGATTTCTCCGATCGCCTGATCGGTCGCCTTCTGCACTTCGGCCTCGTGGCGCTTTTCGTCGTCCTCGGAGATCGCGTGCTCCTTGAGCAGTTTCTTGAGCACGTCGAGCCCGTCGCGGCGGACGTGACGCACGGCGACGCGCGCGTCCTCGCTGTATTTATGCGCGACCTTGACCATTTCCTTGCGGCGCTGCTCATTGAGCTCGGGAATGCGGATGCGCAGCGTCGTGCCCTCGATCGTCGGGCTAAGGCCGAGATTGGAGTCGCGGATCGCCTTGTCGACCGCCTGGACCATCCCCTTGTCCCAAACCGAAACGGACAGAGCGCGCGGCTCGGGCACGCTGATCGTCGCCACCTGATTGAGCGGCATGCGCTGCCCATAGGCCTCGACGTGGACGGGTTCGAGCAGGCTGGCGCTCGCCCGGCCGGTGCGCAAGCCGCCCAGTTCGTGTTGCAGCGTCGCGTGTGCGCCCTGCATGCGGCGCTTGAGGTCGGCAAGATCGAAATTCGGCAAGGACGCCATCGTTGAACCCATATTTCTCGTTAGACGGACTTTTGCGTCAGCGGGGCCGCCGCGGCGGCCGATTCGGAGCGCGCCGGGGCGCAGGAACCCTCTGATAGCATAGGTTGCGGCGCGTGACAGCGGGCAGCGGCCGCGGCGATTTGCACGCCCTCAGGATCCGTGCGCCGCGCTCGCGCCGATCGCTCGGCTTTCGCGGCGCGCCGCCTGGGCCATCGCGGCGAGCGCGGCCTGGCCCTCGGGCTGGATGAGGCCGGCCGACATGATGAGCTTGGCCGCGTCGTCCGGCGTCATCGCCAGTTCGATGACGTCGGCGGTCGGCACGAAGAAGTAGAAGCCCGTCGTCGGATTGGGCGTGCACGGCAGGAACACCGACGTCATATCGCCGGTCGGCAGCACATCGGCGACGGCCTGGGCGGGAGCGGAGGAAATGAACACGATCGTCCATGAGCCCTTGGACGGAAACTCCACGAGTCCGACCTTGCGAAAATGGGTGCCGCCCTGGCTGAACAACGTTTCGAATATCTGCTTCGCGCTCTTGTAGATGCCACGCACCACCGGCGTGCGGTCGACCATCGCCTCGCCGATGCTGACCAGGGTGCGGCCGGCGATATTGGCGGCGAGGAATCCCAGCAGCGTGAGGCCGATGACCACGATGACGACGCCGAAGCCGGGGACGTGGAACGGCAGATAGGAATCGGGCCAAAGGCTCGCCGGGACCAGCGGCTTGACCCAATTGTCGACGGTGTCGACGAACCACCACGCGATATAGGCGGTGACCGCGACCGGGCCGAAAACCACCAGCCCGGTGAAGAACCAGGATCGCAGGCGCACGGCGAGCGAGCGGTGAAATTCGCCGCCGGGCTTGGGCTCTGACGTCATCGTCGCTCTCGCAGGAAGGGGCGCGGCGAACATGGCCGCTCGCGCCGGCGAATGCAAGGCGCGAGCGCGCCGCGAGCTTACTCGACCGTCACCGATTTGGCGAGATTGCGCGGCTGGTCGGCGTCTTTGCCCATGATGACGGCGGTGTGATAGGCGAGCATCTGCACCGGCGCGGCGTAGACGATCGGCGCGAAGGAAGCGCCCATGTCGGGCATGGCGAGGAAGCTTTCGAGCTCGAGCGCCGCCTCGTCGGCCGCGTGGCGTTCGCCGATCAGGATGATGCGCCCGCCGCGCGCGGCGACTTCCTGCATGTTGGAGACGGTCTTTTCGAACACCGCGTCCCTCGGCGCGAGGACGATCACCGGCATGTCCTCGTCGATCAGCGCGATCGGCCCGTGCTTCAATTCGCCGGCCGCATAGCCCTCGGCGTGGATATAGCTGAGCTCCTTGAGCTTGAGCGCGCCTTCGAGCGCTAGGGGATAGGCGGTTCCGCGGCCGAGATAAAGGACGTCGCGAGCGCGCGCGAGCTTGTGGGCGATCTGCTCCACGGCGGGCTCGAGCTTGAGCGCCTGAGCGAGCAGGCCGGGCGTGGCGACGAGTTCGCCCAAGAGCGCGGCTTCGTCCGCCTCGCCGAGCGCGCCGCGGGCGCGCGCGAGGCCGAGCGCCAGGCACGCCATCGTCGCCAGCTGGCAGGTGAAGGCCTTGGTCGAGGCGACGCCGATCTCCGGGCCGGCCAAGGTCGGCGCGGCGGCGTCGGCGAGCCGCGCGATGCTGGACGTCGGCACGTTGACGACGCCGATGGTCTTGGCGCCCTGCTCCCTGGCGTAGCGCATCGAAGCGAGCGTGTCGGCGGTTTCGCCGGATTGCGAAACGAAGATCGTCAGGCCGCCCTTTTCGACCGGCGCCTCGCGATAGCGATATTCCGAGGCGACGTCGATCTCGACCGGCAGGCGGGCGAAACGTTCGATCCAGTATTTGCCGACGAGGCCGGCCATATAAGCGGTGCCGCAGCCGACGATCGAAACCCGCGAAATCCGCTTGGGATCGACGGGCCAGGCGAACGGGCGCAGACGCTGCGCCCCCATGTCGACGTAATGGGCGAGCGTATGCCCGACGACTTCCGGCTGCTCGTGAATCTCCTTGGCCATGAAGTGGCGATAATTGCCCTTTTCCGCGAGCAACCCGCCCGCAGGACTGCGCACGATGCGGCGCTTGACGATTCGGTCCGAGGAATCGTGGAACTCGGCGCCCGCGCGCGTCACGGCGACCCAATCGCCCTCTTCGAGATAGACGACGCGGTCGGTGAACGGCGCGAGCGCCAGCGCGTCCGAGCCCAGGTACATCTCGCCCTCGCCGTAGCCGACCGCCAGCGGAGCGCCCTGGCGCGCGCCGATCAGCAAATCGTCCTCGCCGTCGAAGAGATAGACCAGCGCGAAGGCGCCGCGCAGACGCTTCAGCGCCGCCGCGACCGCCTCCGCCGGGCGCTTGCCCGCCGCCATTTCGTCTTCGACGAGAAAGGCCGCGACTTCCGAATCGGTCTCGGTGGCCAAGCGATGGCCCTTGGCGATCAGCTCCTCGCGCAAGGCCTTGAAGTTCTCGATGATGCCGTTGTGGACGACGGCGACGCGGCCGCTGGCGTGCGGATGGGCGTTGAGCTCGGTGGGTTTGCCGTGCGTCGCCCAGCGCGTATGGCCGATGCCGATGGCGCCGGCGAGCGGCGAAGCCTCGAGGCGCGCCTCGAGATTCCTCAGCTTGCCCTCGGCGCGCAGCCGCGTCAGCCGGCCGTTTTCCAGCGTGGCGATTCCCGCCGAGTCGTAGCCGCGATATTCGAGCCGCTTCAAGGCGGCCAGGATGTCCCCCGCCACCGGCCCGCTACCCAGAATGCCCACGATGCCGCACATCGTCCCGTCCGTTTTTGGCGCCCCGAATCAAGGGCGTGCAGGGGTTATACCAATGGCCGGAAGCGTTGACCGCCGTCATGGCCGGGCTTGTCCCGGCCATCTACGCGGCGAAGCGGCTTGCCAGCGGCTGAAAAAGACTAGGACCGTACCGCTTTCTTCAACCACGCGGCGGCTTGCCCGCGTGGATGGCCGGGACAAGCCCGGCCATGACGAGTCAAAGCTTTTTGGCGGTTGGTGTTAGGCCATGGCGATGGCGCCGCTCAAGTCACGTTGGGTGACCGAATGTGAAGGGGCGAAGAGCGAACGCCGCGATCGCGCTTCGCGCCTGCCCCTACCCCTTCTTCTTCCTCGCCCGAAACGCCTTCGCCCAGCCCGGCACGTTGGTCTGCCGGCCGCGCGCGACGGCGAGGGCGTCCGCTTCGACGTCCTTCGTCACCACCGAGCCCGAGCCGACATAGGCGCCCTCGCCGATGGTCACCGGCGCGACCAGCGCCGAATTGGAGCCGATGAAGGCGCCGGCGCCGATGTCGGTCTTGAATTTGTCGAATCCGTCGTAATTGCAGGTGATGGTTCCCGCGCCGATGTTGGCGCCCGCGCCGACGCGCGCGTCGCCGATATAGCTCAAGTGATTGACCTTGGCGCCCGCCTCGATCGTCGAGGCCTTGATCTCGACGAAATTGCCGACTTTGGCCTTTTGCGCGATTTCGGCGCCGGGGCGCAGACGCGCGTAGGGGCCGATCGAGGCGAGCGAGGCGACGTGGGCGCCTTCGAGATGGGAGAAGGCGTGGATCACAGCGCCGTCGTCGATGGCCACGCCCTTGCCGATGACGACATGCGGCTCGATCGTGACGTCGCGGCCGATTTTCGTATCCATCGACAGGAACACCGTCTCCGGCGCGATCAGCGTCGCGCCCTCGATCATGGCGCGACGGCGCAGGCGCTTCTGCATCGCCGCCTCCGCGGCCGCGAGCTGGGCGCGATCGTTGACGCCCATCACTTCGTCCTCCGGCGCCATCCGCGCCTGCGCGACCAGGCCGCGCCGCTGCGCGATCTCGACGAGATCGGTGAGGTAGAACTCGCTTTGCGCGTTGTCGCAGCCGACGGCGTCGAGCATGGCGAGCGCCTCGGCGCCGGCGAAGGCCATCGGCCCGGCGTTGCAGCGGCGGGCCGCGCGTTCTCCAGGGCTCGCGTCCTTGTGCTCGCGAATGGCGGTGAGGCGCCCCTCGCTTTCGATCAGCCGGCCGTAGCCGGTCGGGTCGGCCGCCTCGAAGCCGAGAACGACGAGCCCGGCGCCGTCGGCGAGGCCTTGGCGCAAGGCGCCCAGCGTTTGCGCCGAGATCAGCGGAATATCGCCATAGGTGACGAGGATGTCGTCGTAGCCGCGCGCGATCGCGGCGCGCGCGGCGAGCGTGGCATGGGCGGTGCCCTTGCGTTCGCTCTGCACGAAGATTTCGGCGTTCCGAGCGCATTTCAGCGCCTCGGCGGCGACGTCGCCGCGATTGGGGCCGACGACGACCGCGATGGCGTCCGCGCCGGCGCCGACGAGCGCGTCGAGCGCATGGGCGATCATGGCGCGCCCGGCGATCTCGTGCAGCGCCTTGGGCCGCGCCGAGCGCATGCGCACGCCCTCGCCCGCCGCCAGCGCGATGCCCAGGCAGCTGCGGCGCGGCGGCTTGCCCGTCGGATTTGGCGCCTTCATCGGCCTTCCTCTTCAGCGTTTGCTCGCCTCGTTCGCCAAGCGCTTATCAGGCTTTCGTAAATCAGTCGAAAATCGGCTCGCGCGGCGCCGGAATAGGTTATAGAAATGTCGCCGCGCGACGCCCATTCTACGCCAAGCACGCGTATGAGTACCGTTAAGCGATTGATATTGGTTGCGGTTTAAGGAAGCAAAGCGCCCCCTCGCCGGCGGATTCGGCAGGCGCGCGGAACGATGTGCGAAGCGCGAACGAAGAGCGTCATGGCCAGTAGCCCGAGACGGGATTTCCTCAAATTCGCCTTCGCCGGCGCGCTCGCCGCCGCGGGCGCCGCGCTCGAAAGCGCGCGCGCGAGCGCCGAACCCCTGGAGCCGCCGAGCCCGTTCGCGCCGGACAATGTGCTGGAAATGGCGCGCCAACTCGCCAAGTCGCCGTTCAAGGCGCCCAAATCGACGCTGCCCGACGTCTTCTCCAGTCTCAATTTCGAGCAATATTCCGCGATTCGGCGCAGCCCCGGTTCGGCGGTGTGGACCGACGAAAAATTCGGCTTCGCGCTCGAGCCGTTGCACCGCGGCTTCATTTTCGCGACGCCGGTGCAGCTGCACATCGTCGAAAACGGTCAGGCGCGGCGACTGATCTACGACCGCGCCGCTTACGACTTCGGCAAACTGCAACCGCCGGCCGACCTGCCCGATCTCGGCTTTTCCGGCGTGCGCGTGCTCAAGGCGGCCCCTGGCCAGGGCTGGCAGGATCTGGCGATCTTCCAGGGCGCGACATTTTTTCGCAGCCTCGCGCGCGGCCAGACCTATGGCGTCAACGCGCGCGGCCTGTCGATCCGCACCGGCGACGCGCAGGGCGAGGAATTTCCGCTATTCCGCGCGCTGTGGATCGAAAAGCCAAGTCCGGCGTCCGACGCGCTCACAATTCACGCGCTGCTCGATTCGGCGAGCCTGACCGGGGCGTTTCACTTCACCCTGCGCCCCGGCGACGCCACGATCATCGACACCGAGCTCACGCTGGTGGCGCGCGTCGCGGTCGATCATCTCGGGCTCGGCGCGATGACGGCGACTTATGTCTTCGGCGCGCTCGATCATCGCCACGGCGAGGATGTGCGTCCCAGCGTTTACGACATCGGCGGATTGCAGATCCTCACCGGCGCCGGCGAATGGTTGTGGCGTCCGATCGCCAGTCGCGACACTTTGCAGATTTCCGCGTTCGGCGACATGAATCCGCGCGGCTTCGGCTTTCTCCAGCGCGCGCGCGTCTTCGACGCCTTCTACGACGACGACGCCCATTGGGAACTGCGCCCCTCGCTATGGATCGAGCCAATCGGCGACTGGGGCGAGGGCGAAGTGATTCTGCTCGAAATTCCCTCCGATTCCGAAAACAACGACAACATCATCGCGCAATGGCGGCCCAAGGCGGACCTCGCCGAGGGCGCGACGGTCTCGTTCGCTTATCGCCAGTTCTGGTGCTGGACGCCGCCCGCGCGCCCCAGCCTGGCGACCACCGTGAGTTCGCGCGCGGGCAAGATCGGCAAGCGGCGGCGCTTCATCGTCGAATTCGTCTCCGATCTCTTCGCCGATCCGCAGAAGGCGGCCGAAGTGAGCGCTTCGATCGAGGCCGGGCCGGGGCAGATCGTCGCGACCCGCCTCTATGCCTACAAGGAGCGACGTTCCGTCCGCGTCGTCTTCGATCTCGATCCCGGATCGGAATCCTATTCGGAATTGCGCCTCGTCCTCAAGGCGGCCGGTCAACCCGTCAGCGAGACATGGCTCTATCGATGGACAGCCTGACGACCCCCGCCCTCGCGGCGCCGGCGACGCCGCGCGAGGCGCCGTTGGCGATGCCCGTTCAATCGCTGCGGCGATTCAGCCGCGCCGAGCGGCGCGCGTGGGCGGCGCCGCGACTCGCCCGCACACCCTGGCTGGCGCGGCTGTTGGTCTTCGGCGGCGCGTCGGCGCTGACGTTCTACGGCGCGCGCGAAATGTACGGGGTCGTCGAAGTCGGCGAGGTGACGCCGCTCGAATGGGCGCTCGTGGTGCTCTTCGTCGTCAATTTCTCCTGGATCGCCCTCGCCTTCACCTCGAGCGTGTTCGGCTTCGGCTGGCTCATCGCAAAGGCGCCGCGCCTGGGGCCCCCGCCCCGGCGCCTGGAGGCGAAGACGGCGATCGTCATGCCGATTTACAACGAGGCGCCCTCGCGGGTCTTCTCGGCGGTGCAGGCGATCTACGAAGACGTCGCGGCGACCGGCCTGGGCGACGCCTTCGACTATTTCTTCCTCTCCGACACCACCGACGCCAACATCTGGATCGCCGAGGAGCGCGCGCTGCTGGCGATGCGCGAGCGCTTGCCCGGCGCGCGAATCTATTACCGCCGCCGTCGCAAGAACGTCAGCCGCAAGGCCGGCAATATCGCCGATTTCGTCATGCGCTGGGGCGCCGCCTATCCGCAGATGGTCGTGCTCGACGCCGACAGCCTGATGACCGCCGACACGATCGTGCGCCTGGCCGCGACGATGGAGGCCGATCCCGACGCGGGAATCATTCAGAGCCTGCCGCTGATCGTCAACCGCAACACGCTGTTCGCCAGGGTGCAGCAATTCGCGGCGCGCATCGCCGGCCCGATCATCGCGGCCGGCCTGGCCGCCTGGAGCGGGCGCGACGGCAATTACTGGGGCCACAACGCGATCATCCGCACGCGCGCCTTCGCGGACCATTGCGGCCTGCCGGATATGGCGGGACGCCCGCCCCTGGGCGGCCATATCCTCAGCCACGATTTCGTCGAAGCGGCGCTGATGCGCCGGGCCGGCTACGCCGTCTACATGCTGCCCACCCTGGGCGGCTCCTTCGAGGAGAGCCCGCCGTCCCTGATCGATCTGGCCGCGCGCGACCGGCGCTGGTGCCAGGGCAATCTGCAGCACATCCGCGTGCTGCCGAGCAAAGGCTTCGTCCTCGCCTCCCGCCAGCATTTCCTGACGGGGATCATGGGCTATCTCGCCTCGCCCCTGTGGATGGCGCAATTGCTCATCGGCATCGTGCTGGTGCTGCAATCCAAATACATCCGGCCGGAATATTTCACCGCCGATTTCTCGCTTTTCCCGGCCTGGCCGCGTTTCGACTACGAGCGCGCGTTGCGCCTCTTCGAATTGACGATCGCGGTGCTGCTCGCGCCCAAGATTCTCGGATTGATCGCCGCCCTGATCGACGCGCCGACCCGACGCGGCTGCGGGGGGGCGATCCGCCTCGTCCTGTCGACGCTGATCGAGATCGTCATTTCCGCCGCGCTGGCGTCGATCATGATGGTGATCCAGTCGGGCTCGGTGTTGCAGATTCTTTCCGGGCGCGACACCGGGTGGAACCCGCAACGCCGCGACGACGGCTCGATTCCGTTCTCCAGCATCGTGCGCCGCCATCGCGCGCACACTGCGCTCGGGCTCGTCACTCTGTTCGCCGCCGGCCTGATTTCGCCCTCGCTCGTCATCTGGATGTCGCCGACGATCGCCGGCCTGATCCTGTCGATCCCGCTCTCCTGGGCGAGCGGCCAGCTGTGGATCGGCGTCGGGCTGCGCCGCCTCGGCCTGCTGACGACGCCCGAGGAGAGTGAGACGCCGCCGATCATCGCGAGGGCCAACGCGCTCGCCGACGAACTCGCCCTCACCGGCCACGACAGCGACGACGGCCTGCGCGCCATCGCCGGCGACGCCGCCTTTCGCCAGAGCCACGAAATGTTCCTGCCCGACGCCGGCCGTCATCGGCGCGGCGAGATCGACGTCGACGAAGCGGTCGCGACCGCCAAGCTCAACGACGCGCGCTCTGTCGAGGAAGCGTGCGGCTGGTTGAAGCCCAGGGAACGCCTCGCGGTGCTCAACGACCGCGCCCTGATCGCCCTGCTCGCGCGCCTGCCCGCGCGCTCCGAACCGCTCGCCGAGGCGGACGCCGGCGCGGCGATGGCGCTTCCGAGCCCGGACGATCAGGGCCTCTGATCGCGCCGCCAGGGACGATCGAACAGCGGAAACGCCAGCAGCCCCGCGACGAAGCCGCCGACATGGGCGATCCAGGCGATCGGCGCCTCCGACGCGCCGAGCGCCTGCGCGCCCGCGCCGAACACGAAATTGGTGACCATCCAGATCACGATGAATAGGACGGCGCGGCGTTCGCTGAACAATTCGCGCAAACTCGGCACCGGCCTCGCGTCGCCGGCCTCGATCACCAACCGGGAGAAGTCCTGCGGGCCGCCGAGCGGCGCGCCAGGCTGGAAAATGAACCGCGCCGCCGCGGCCATCAGCCCGGAATCGGCCGCCGAGGCGCCGATCAGCGGGGAAAAATCCATCGGGTCGGCGACCCAGTGCGCGAGCGCGCCCGCTGCCGCGGTCATCGCGAAAAACGCGAGAAACCGGCCCGCGCCGAAGCGACGCGCGATCGGCGGCCCGAAGGCGATCAGCCAGATCGAATTGACGACGACATGGGTCCACGAGCCATGCAGCAGGGCGTAGGTGAAGAGGGTCCAGATTTTCGCTCCGCCCTCGAGCGCCTTGTAGTGGCGAAGCATCGCGGCCTGTTCGAGCGCGCTCGGGTCGGTATTGACGCGCGACAGCAGCGCGCCGAGGCGATCGGGCCAGATCGCAAGCGTCAGCCGCCCCGGCAGGAAGGCCAGCTCGCGCACCACGGCGTCCTGCGTCGCCGCGCCCATCTGGGTCAGCACGGCGTGAATCCCGAGCAGCGCCGCGACGAGCGCGACGACGACGAACGGCACGAAGAATATCGGCTCGCGCTCTCTCTTGCCGTCGGAAATGGGGGAATCGGTCATCGACGGCAAGCTCGCGCGTTGGGCGCCGCTTGGTTAGCATTATCGCGCTGGTCTGGCGATGCGAAACGCTTAAGGCCGGCGCGAGGGCCGCAAACGGAAAGGGAGAGCCTGGAGCGAGGCTCTCCCTAATCCTTTCGACCGTCCGAGCCGGAGTCGTCAGGCGGGAGCGCGCCGTCGGACTTTCCGCTCGACCCCGCCGCATGCAACGCGGAGCGACCCGCGGCGCGACCGGAGTTCCCTTTTTCTTTCCACGCTCGGCGCCGGAGCCGACGCGGCGAGTTCGTTTCGTCGTCAACGCACGCACTATGCGCGGCAAGCGGTCTCAGCGCAACGCGATCCTTAGCTTAATGTTAACGCCGAGCCGGGCGTTGCCTCGAAGCCCGCTGGCACGCGGCCTGCACGCTTACACGACATTCGCCCAAGAACGGCCCGCGGCGTGCCGTTTTCGCACAGGGGCCGGGCGGAGCCGAAGGGAAGTCCGCAGTGAAACTGGCCGCCACTCAAGAGCTCTATTCCTATTGGAACGAATTGCGCGGCGCGCGCAGCGCGCCGGAGCGCAACGATATCGATCCAGGCGCCATTCGCGGCATTCTCGCCGACACGTTCATCCTCGAGTTCGACGCGCGACGCGCATTTCCCATGCGCATCGTCGGCACGCGGACGAACGCGCTCTTCCTCAGGGAATTGCGCGGCGCGCCGTTTCTCCAGCTCTGGCGCGAAGAGGACCGGGAAGAGACGCGCGACATCCTCGCCGGCGTCGCCGACGAGGCCCAACCGTTCCTGATCGGCGCGACCGGAAGGCCGCAGGGCTTCGCGGCCGTCGACATCGAAATTTTGCTGCTGCCGCTTCGCCATCACGGCGACACCCATTCGCGTATCCTGGGTTGCTGCGCGCCCAACGCCGCGCCGCACTGGCTCGGCCTGTTCGCCCTCGAATCGCTGGCGCTGCTGACGCTGCGCGCGCTCGGAGCGGGCGAGCGCGCTTCCTGCGAGCGACCTCGGGGGCCCGCCGAACCGCACGATTTCGGACGCGCGCCGCGCATTCATCGCCGCGGACATCTTTTTCATTTTTCCGCCAACCGCTAAAGCCGTCCGAGCGCCCGCGATTCGTCCTCGGGTAATCCTCCGTTAACCGCGACGGCATTACAATTGTGCGGTTGCATCGTCACGCGACTAACGAACGTTTAGTGTGGGCCGTTCTTCATGGGCGATTTGGCGGAATGCAGGAGTACGCCGGCGTGAGAGCGGCCGCAGCATTCGCGATCGACGCGGGACGTCACGAACGACGGCGCCATCAACGCGTCAAGGTGCGCCTGACCGGCCAGTTCATGCGCCAAGACCGGCGGGAGTTTCCCTGCGCGACGATCGACATGTCGCCGGGCGGCATCGCCTTCGAGGCCGAAGCGAGCGGTGAGATCGGCGAGCGAATCATCGCCTATCTCAACCAAATCGGCCGGGTCGAGGGAACGGTGGCCCGTCATTTCTACGGCGGTTTCGCGATCCAAATGAAACTGCCGCCGCTCAAGCGCGAGAAGCTCGCGGATCAGCTGACTTGGCTGGCGAATCGGCAAGTCCTCGGCATGCCCGAGGATCGGCGCCACGAACGCATCGCGCCGCGCGAGCGGAACACCACCTTGACCCTGCCGGGCGGGCGCGAGCATCTCGCCCGAATCATCGACGTCTCGCGTTCGGGCGTGGCGCTCGCCGTCGACGTGACGCCGCCGATCGGCACGCCGGTCACCGTGGGATCGCGGCCGGCGCAAGTCGTCCGCCAGTTCAGCGGCGGCCTCGCGGTCGAATTCAACCGGTTGATTCCGGCCGAGATGTTCGACGACGACATCAGGCTTTGATCGCCGCGGCGTTCGGAAGTCCGAGTCCGGTTTGCTAGAATTGCACGATTTTCCTTTGGTCGGCGGCAGGAGAGCGTCGCTATCGTCATCCCCGGGAAGCGATCGGGGACGCCGATGTTTTGGCTGCGCGTCAGGATTTACGCGAGGGCGGCGACGCGCGCAGGCGTGATGTCGGCGCTTCGATCGACGCCTACGACGAGGCCTTTCGACGGCAGTTCTTGCGCGTCCGTCGGCCCGCCCACGGAGGCGCGCCTTTAAGGCCGACGCCAGCGCGAAGCTTGAAGCCGAACCCGTCCCCCGGTTCCGCTTCGCCTCAAGGCCGGCCTTGCTCCCAGGCCGGCCTCCTTTTTTCAGCCGATCGCGACGAGCCCGGCCGCGAAGCGCCGCCAATTGTCGACGTAATCGGCGGCCGATCGCCGCAAGCCCGCGACGGCGGCGTCGTCGAGCGCCCGCGCGACCCTCGCCGGCGAGCCGACGATCAGCGAATAGTCGGGAAATTCCTTGCGTTCGGTGACGAGCGCGCCGGCGCCGACGAGGCAGCCCCGGCCGATTTTCGCGCCGTTGAGAATGATCGCGCCCATGCCGACCAGCGCGCCGGCCCCGATCGCGCAGCCGTGCAGGATCGCGGCGTGGCCGATCGTGCAATCCTCGCCGATATCGAGGGGAAAGCCCGGGTCGGTATGCAGCGTCGCGCCGTCCTGGACGTTGCTGCGCGCGCCGATCGAAATCCTTTCGTTGTCGCCGCGCAGCGTCGCGCCGAACCACACGCCGCAATCCTCGCCGAGCACGACGTCGCCGATGACGCAGGCGTTGGGCGCGATCCAGAACCGGCCGGCGGCGGGCAGGACGGGTTTGCGTTCGTCAAGGGCGTAGATCGGCATGGCGGCGGGCTCCGGCGGCGAGAGACTCGGATATAGCGCAGCAGGCGCGCGCGGCCTATCCCGCGCGCGGCCTCACTTCGCCCGCGCCGCCGCGCTACAATCATTCGCAATCGCGCGGCGATTCGCGCGCAGTTTCCAGCCGGGCGAAGACGATGGAGGCCCCAAAGTGCGTTTTGGCTCCCCGACGCTGCTGATCGGGCTTGGCGCGCTCGCGCTGGCGGGCGTCGCCGCGATGACCTTCGCGCCGCGGTTTCGCGCGCACGAGCCGCCGCGCTCCGTCGCCGTCACCCTCGGCGCCGAGCGGCTCGCGCTGTCGAGCGCGTATCTCAAGCCGAACGCGCGTCAGGGCGGCGCCGTGGACGCGCTCGATCTGGCCGCCTTCTTTCCCGATTTCTCGCCGGCCGGCGACATCGGCGACGTGGACGCGCACACGGACCTTGCCGAGCGCTTCGCGCGCATCGTTTTCGTGACGGCCAAGCCGAGCGATTCGAGCCTCGATCCGGCCGAGCGGCCCGCCAAGCTCTACCAGCGCTTCCTCGACGAGAATTCCTGGAGCCACCCGGGCGGGCTCGTCGCGCGCGCGTTCGTCGAGGGCAGTCCGTTCGAAGGCGACGAACTCTATTACGTCGCGCCCGAGGGACGCGAGTTCGCCGCGCGCTGCCGGCGTCCCGATCCCGCGCGCAAGACGCCGAACACCTGCATCTACGACTTCCGCCTTGGCGATCTCGACGTCGAGATGCGCTTTTCCGCGGCGCTGCTCGCCGAGTGGGCGACTCTCAAGGCGGGCGTGCGCGGCCTGATCGAGGCGGCGCGGCGCTGAACGCGCGGGCGTCGACGATCACAAATCCTCGAGATCGAAATCGAGAATCGCCATTTGCAGCGTATAGGTCTTGCCGGCGGGATCGTCGGCCGAGACGATCCCGAGGAAATCGTCGCCGTTGTTGAGTTCGACCGAGTCCTTCTTATTGAGGCGTCCGACGATCCTGAGCTTGTCGTTCTCGAACAGGCGGCGCAGATAGTCCTGGATCACCGCACGCTCGACGGGAATCTTCATCTCGAACGAGAACGAGCGGTCGCCGTCCTCGTCGTCCACGACGATCGCGCCGATCTTGCGTTCGCCCAGGGACACGTCCGCCGCGTCGCGTCCCCTGGAACTCGCGGTGACGGCCAGGGTCGGCGCCCCGAAAGAACGGCGCAGATGCGCCCGCAATTTGAGAATTTCCTCTTTGTCCATGCGCGCGCCTCGATCCTCTGGCCGGGGCGAGCCTTTGCCACGAAACGCCCCTCGCCCGCAAGCGCCCGGCGATCCGTCGGCTGACGCGCTGACGCGCGAAACTCGTTATTGAACGTCGATCGCCTTGTTCGCGAGAATCTGGTTCATGTCGCGCGCCGGCTCGGCGCAACCGGCCTCGCCGACGATGCGCGCGGGAACGCCCGCGACCGTTTTGTTGTGCGGCACCGAGGCGAGCACGACCGAGCCCGCCGCGACGCGCGCGCAATGGCCGACCTCGATATTGCCGAGGATTTTCGCGCCCGCTCCGATCAGCACGCCGCGGCGGATCTTCGGATGGCGGTCGCCGGTCTCCTTGCCGGTGCCGCCGAGCGTGACGCCCTGCAGGATCGAAACGTCGTCGTCGATGACCGTCGTCTCGCCGACCACCAGACCCGTCGCGTGATCGAGAAAGATCCCCTTGCCGATGCGCGCGGCCGGATTAATGTCGACGCCGAAGGCCGCCGAGACGCGGCTCTGCAGATAGAGCGCGAAATCGCGCCGACCCGCCCGCAACAGCGCATGGGCGAGCCGATAGGCCTGCAAAGCGTGGAAGCCCTTGAAATAGAGCACCGGCTCCATCAGCCGCAGGCACGCCGGATCGCGGTCCGCGACCGCGATGATGTCGGCGCGGAACGCGTCGCCGATCGAGGAATCGCGCGAAACGACGTCTTCGTAGGCCTGGCGGATCAGCGCGCTCGGCGCATCGGCGTGATCGAGACGCTCGGCGACGCGATGAACGATCGCGCCCTCCAGCGTGTCGTGGTTGAGGATCGCCGTCATCAGGAAGGACGCCAAGGCCGGATCGTTGCGCGCCGCCTCCTCCGCTTCGATGCGAATGCGCGCGAACAGCGGATCGTTGCGGCCGAGCCCGACGACACGGGCGGTTGAACCTTGCGCCATCGCAGCCTCCGGCGTTGTTTAAAAAAACATTTTAGCACGGGAACGCCGGACGTTGAAATAGACCGCCGGCGCCGCCCTCAGCCCCGCTCGCCTCGCCCCGCGAGCGCGGCGCGGGCGGGCCACATGCGCGCGAAAATTTCGTCGCGCTTGACCCAGCCGTGCCACGCGACCGCCGCCAGATGAAGCGCGAGAAAAGCGCCGATCGTCCAGGCGAGCCAAAAATGCGTCTGGCCGCCCAAATGCGCGAGCGCCTTGTCTTGCGGCGCGACGTTCGGCCAGACGAACAGGCCGAACCACGTCAGCTCCTTGCCGCCGGCCGCCGAATTGACGTAGCCGCTGACGGGCAGCGCGATCATCAGCGCGTAGAGAGCGAAATGCGCGGCGTGCGCCGCGGCGCGGGTCAACGGCGCGAGCCCCTCGGCATAAGGCGGCGCGCCCGCGATTGCGCGATAGCCCAAGCGCAAGAGGCCCAAGAGCAGCGCGGTCATCCCGAGCGACTTGTGCAGCATCAGCAATTCGACGCGCGGCGACGCGCGCGGCGGCAGCAACGAAGCGGTGACGCCGATTGCGATGGCGAGAAGGATCAACGCCGCCATGATCCAGTGAAACGCCCGCTGCGCGGCATCGTAGGACTCGGGAATCGGCCTCGCCGCCATAGGCATGCTCCGCTGTCCGCGAAGCGATCGCTCGCGTTTCTTCGCGTGCGCTATCCCGTCAACTCGACGAAAATGCGACGCGCGGGCGCGCCGCCTCAATCGTCGACGATGGCGACCGCCCGCGTCCAGCCGGCGGAGGCCCGCTCGATCTTGACGGGAAAGCACGAGACCGTGAATCCGGTCGAGGGCAGCGCTTCGAGATTGTGCAGCTTCTCGATATGGCAATAGCCGATATGCCGCCCGGCCTTGTGGCCCTCCCAGATCAGCGACGCGTCATGGGTCTGCGCATAGCGCTTCGCGGTGTGGACGAAGGGCGCGTCCCAGCTCCAACCGTCGATGCCGGTCAGGCGCACGCCGCGCTCGAGGAGGTAGAGCGTCGCCGCCGCCCCCATGCCGCAGCCCGAGGCGACATAGTCGGGGCGCCCGTATTTCGCTCCGGCGCTGGTGTTGACCAGCACGATGTCGAGCGGCTTCAGCGTATGGCCAATGCGCGCCAGTTCGGCCTCGACGTCGGCTGTGGTCGCGACATAGCCGTCGGCGAAGTGGCGGAAGTCGAGTTTCACGCCGCTCTGGAAGCACCATTCGAGCGGAACTTCGTCGATCGTCCAGGAGCGCTCGCCGTCGTTCATCGTGGGATGATAGTGCCAGGGCGCATCGAGATGCGTGCCGTTGTGCGTCGAGAGCTGAACGCGCTCGACCGCCCAACCCTGCCCGTCCGGCAAGTCCTCGGCCTTCAGTCCGGGAAAGAACGGCAAAATCTGCGGCAGGCTCTGCTTGTGATCGATGTATTCGATCTTGGGGCCGTGTCCCGGCGGATCGGCCGCGACGTCGTTTTGCAGCGGCGCGGAAATATCGATCAGGCGACGCGTCATCTCAAGTTCCTCCCTTGGCCGGCTTCGGCGCGCGGTCAGCGCGGGCTCTGGCGCAGCACCTTGTTGCGCAGGACGCCTATTCTTTCCACTTCGAGCTCGATCGTGTCGCCGCTTTCGAGGAAGCGGCCGATTTCGAGCCCGCAGCATCCGCCCACGGTTCCCGAGCCAAAGAATTCGCCGGCGTGAATCGTTTCGTCCTGCGACGCGTAGGCCAGAATCTCCTCGAAGGAAAACAGCATGCCGCTGGTGTCGGCGCTGGCGCGCGTCTCGCCGTTGACGCGCACGGCGACGCGCAGGGCCTGGGGATCGCCGATCTCGTCGGGCGTGACGAGGCACGGACCGAGAACGTTGCCGCCGTCGAAGCTCTTGCCTTTGGCGGGACCGAGACGCCCCTGCATTTCCAACGCCTGCCGGTCGCGCGCGGAAAAGTCGTTGAAGATGGTATAGCCGAAAATATGGCCGCCGGCCTCGCCGAGCGGAATATTGGCGCGCGTGCGCCGCGTCACGATGCCGAACTCGAGTTCGTAATCCATGACCTCGCTGTAGCGCGGCCACATCACCGTCGTGTTCGTTCCCGCCACGGTGAAACGGTTGGTGATGTAGTAGATCGGAATGCGCCGATAGACTTCAGGCAATTCGCCGAGCGGGGCCTGCAGCGCCGTGCGAAACGCCGCTTCCCCGCCCTCGCGGCGCGCCTGCAACGCCTGCGCGCCGCGCGCGGACTGGCGGATATGGGTCGGATAAGACATCGCGTCGCGCATCTGCCGCGGCTCGGGCGCCGGCGCGAGAATTTCGACGGACTCGCTCGCGAGGGAAAGATCGTCCTCGCCGCCGCGCTTTTCGAACAAGCGCCTGGCGAGATCGAGCCCGGCCTCGTCGGCGTCGATCAGCGCCAGCATCGAGGCGAAAGGCGCCGGCGAAACGCCCTCGCGGCGCGCCGCGGCCTCAAGATCGAACTGCCTGGAGTCGCCGGCATGCGCGAGCCCGACGCGCGCGCTCCCGCCCTGGCGATACGTCGTGAGCTTCACCGGTCTCCCCCCTTGCCATTCGTCGAAATATATACGATACTATTTTTTATCGATAATCAAGCGCGACGTGGCGAACGCGTTCGCAAGTCCGGGAGGAGCGAAGGAATGACGAGGCAAATCGGCTTCAGCGAAGGCAAAGAGCGCGGCGCGCGCGAAGTCGGCCGGCGGCCGGCGCGTTTCTGGCGGACGGCAATCCTCGGCGCGGCCTTGGCCCTTTGCGCGGCGGGCGGCGCGGCGGCCGACGGCGCCAAGCTACACATCGCCTGCACCGCGACGTCCGACTGCGCCTCCGCGATGGTCGCCCGCGACGAGGGCATCTTCGCCAAGAACGGACTCGACGTCGATCTCACGCTGATCGGCATCAACACCAACATCCCGCCGGCGATCGTCTCCGATTCGATCCAGATCGGCGGCCCGACGGCGACCGTGTTCCTTCAGGCCGTCGACGGCGGGCTGGATCTCGTCGCGATCGACGGCGCCTCGGCGATGGACCCCGTCGCCAACGGCTTGATCGCCGCTTTCGCCCGCAACGGCGTCGCGATCAAGGAAGCCAAGGACTTTGTCGGCAAGAAGGTCGGCGCGCCCGGCATCGGCGCGTTCCTGCACGTGCTGTTCAGCAAGTGGCTGATCGAGAAGGGCGTCGATCCCAAGAGCGTTAAATTCATCGAAGTCACCTTCCCGACCCAAAGCGACGCGCTGAAATCGGGCGCCGTCGACGCGGTGCTGACGGCCGAGCCGTTCATCTCGCGCATGACAGCCGCGGGGACGGGTTCGGTCGCGGTGCGCTACGCGGCGGAACTCGCGCGCACCGAGCCGATCATTTCCTATGTCACGACGCGCAGCTTCGCCGAACAGAATCCGGAGGTCGTCAAGGCCTTCCGCGCCTCGATCGCGGAAGCGGCCGTCATCGTCAATTCCGATCGCGAAAAAGCGAGCGCGGCGATTTCGAAATTCACCAAGCTGCCGATCGAGATCGTCAGGATGAACCGCCCCAGTCTCGCGACGCCGGCGTTGCAGGCGAGCGACTTCGCGTGGTGGATCGACGTGATGAAACAGCAGGACATGCTGCAAACGACGATCGACACCTCCAAGCTCGTCTGGCCGTGACGCCGAGCGCTTCCGACGCTGTTAGCGCGGGCGCCGATACGCTGAGCGAGCGCGCCGCGGCGCTCGTCGAGACCGACATCGTTTCCGGCGCCCTGGCGCCGGGAGCGCGGCTCGGCATCGCCGAACGCGCGGCCCATTACGGCATCGGCGCGACGCCGCTGCGCGAGGGCCTGTCGCGGCTGGTCGCGCGCGGCCTCGTCGACGCGATCGGACAGCGCGGCTTCCGCGTCAAGGAAATCTCGCGCGAAGATCTCGCCGACATCGTGCGGATTCGCTCCCTGATCGAATGCGAGGCGTTGCGGCTGAGCATCGCCGCGGGGCGCGGCGAATGGGAAGGCGGAATCGTCGCCGCCTTGCACCGCCTCAAGCTCTATGTCCGGCAAGCCGGCCGCGACTTCGGCGAAGGCCGCCCGGACTTCGACGCGCTCCACAAGAGCTTTCACGCCGCGCTGATCGCCGCCTGCGGCTCGCCGCGCATGCTCGCCGCCTCTTCCGATCTCTACGATCAAGCCTACCGCTACCGCCGCCTGATGATGGCGAAATTCGCCGACCCCGAGGAATTCCTCAGGGAACACGAAGCGATCGCCGATCTCGTCATCGCGCGCGCCGCCGAGAAGGCGTGCGCCGAACTCGCCGCGCATATCGCCTCGACCCTGGCGCATGTCTACGGCGAGGGCGCGGGGGTCTCGACGTGACCGACGAAGCCGCGCCCCTGATCGCTTTCCGCGAAGTCGATCTGGCTTTCGGCGCGCATCTCGTGCTCGGCAGACTGTCGTTCGAAATTCGCCGCGGCGAAATCGTCTGCGTCGTCGGCCCGTCGGGGAGCGGCAAGACGACGGCGCTTCGCGTGGCCGCGGGATTGATCGAGCCGACCCGCGGAATCGTCGCCTTCGACGGCGCGCCGATGAAAGGGCCGCGGCGCGACGTGGCGGTCATCTTTCAGGACTACGCCAAGGCGCTGTTGCCGTGGCGGACCGCCGCGGGCAACGTCTCGCTCGCGCTGGAGGCGGCCGGAGCGCCCCGTCGGCAGCGGCCCGCGCGCATCGCGGCCCTGCTCAAGAAGGTCGGCCTGCCGAACCACGGGCACAAGTTCCCCACGCAAATGTCCGGCGGCATGCAGCAGAGACTGCAGATCGCGCGCTGTCTCGCGCAGGAGCCCGCCGCGCTGTTGATGGACGAACCGTTCGGCTCCCTCGACGCGATGACTCGCCAGGGTCTGCAGGACGAGATGCTGGCGATCGCCAAGGCGAGCGGCGCGACGATTCTTTTCGTCACTCACGATCTCGAGGAGGCGATCTATCTCGGCGACCGCGTCATCGGCCTCGCGCCGCATCCCGGCCGCATCGGCATCGAGCTCGAGATCGCCCTGCCGCGTCCGCGCGACCAGATCGCGACGCGCGAAAGCGGCGAATTCCTGCGCCTCAGGCGCGAACTCTACGACTTCATCCGCGGCGCCGAGAAGGGAGCGCTTCCGTGAAATCCTGGCGCGGACTCGCCCTGCCCGCGGCGTTGCTGGTCCTGGCCGAGATCGGCGGCCGCGCCGCGGCGCCGAGCGATACGGTCGCGCCGCCTTCGGCCGTCGCGGCGGCGCTCGTCGCGGGGCTCGCCGACGGCTCGTTGTTGGCGGCCACGCGCGACACGCTCGCCAGCGCCTTCGGCGGCCTCGCCATCGGCGCCGCGATCGGCCTGACGCTCGGCGTGCTGTTCGGCAGCGTCAAGAGCCTCGACCGGCTGATGGAGCTGGGGGTCGAATTGATGCGGCCGATTCCCTCGGTCGCGGTGATTCCGGTGGCGCTGGTGGCGCTGGGCTTCGGCTACCGGCTGGAAATCGCCATCGTCTCCTTCGCCTGCCTTTGGCCGCTGCTGGTGCTGTCGCGCGCCGCGGTCGTCGGCGTCGAACCGCGCCTGATCGAAGTGGCGCGCGTTCTGCGCCTCGGGCCGTTCGCCCGGGTCGTCAAGATCATCGCGCCCGCCGCCCTGCCGCGCATCTTCGTCGCCTTCCGGCTCGCCGCCGGCATTTCGCTCGTCGTCGCCGTCACCGTCGAGATCGCCGTCAATCCGATGGGCCTCGGCAACGGCATCATGACGGCCGGCCAGGCGCTTCGGCCCGACGTCATGCTCGCCTATCTCCTGTGGATCGGCATCGTCGGCTTCGCCCTCAACGCCGGGCTGGTCTTCGCGCAGAACCGTCTTTTCGGTCACGCCGCGCGCGTCGCGGGGGCGCCATGAAAGCGTTCGCCTGGAAAGCCTTCGCCTGGCGCCTGGCGAGCCTCGCCGTCGTCGCCGCCGCGATCCTCGGCTGGCGGGAGATCGCGGCGCTCAAACTCGTTTCTCCCGTCTTCCTGCCCGCTCCGGATCGCGCCTTCACGGCGCTGTGGCATGGCCTGGCGGCGTCCGACCTCGGCGAGAAGCTCGCCGGCACGATCGAACATATGCTCGGCGGCTGGCTGCTCGCCTCGGCGGTGGGAATTGCGCTGGGCGCCCTGATCGGCTCCTCGGCGAGCGTGCGCGCCTACGTCGCCCCGACTCTCGAATTCTTAAGGCCCCTGCCCGCCTCGGCGGTTATCCCGGTGGCGATCGCGATCTTCGGCTATTCCAGCGCGATGGCGCTCGGCGTGATCGGCTTCGGCGCGGTCTGGCCGATGCTGCTGGCGACGATGCACGGTTTCGGCGCCGTCGAGCCGCGCCTCAAGGAAGTCGCGCGCGCCTTGGGGCTCAACGGCTTCGAGACGGCGATCAAGATTTCCCTGCCCTCGGCGATGCCGGACATTCTCGCGGGATTGCGCCTCGGCCTCACCGTCGCGCTCATTCTGGCGGTGGTGTGCGAAATGATCGCCGGCCTCGACGGCCTCGGTCAATGGGTGCTGCTGGCGGCGCGCGCCTATCGCTCGGCGGACCTTTTCGCCGGCGTAATCCTGCTCGGCGCCGTCGGCGTCGTCGCCAATGCGCTGTTGTCGCTCGTCGAGGCGCGCGCGCTGCGCTGGCGGCCGGCGCATTCGGGTTGAAGGAATCATGGCCGTTCGCGGTGAGAGCCGGCCGCTTCACGCCCGGCGCGCGCTTCGCCGTCGCAGGAAGCGTGATCTATTTGTCGCACATCGGCGAAAATCAACAATTGGTAAAGTTCCCCGCCGCCTCTCCGCCTTGCGATTGCCCGTCCGCATCGGCGCCAATTCGATGATCGCCGGCAAATCGTGAGCGCCGTCGGGCTTGCAAAAGAGTCGTCGGCTTTCCAGAAAATGCCTTGTCGGAAGCCAGAAAGCTAGAATAGCCGAATTTCATCCCTTCTTCGGCTAGGGCCTGCGATACAATGAAAATACCGATTATTTAAACGACTTAACAGACTATGCAGGCAATTCTGGCCAACGACGACGGGCGTTGCGGGCCGGTTGGTCCAATCGCGGACGCCGCTTGACGCGGGCTCGCGGACGTCGCCGGCGCCGGGCGCGAACGGCGTCGATATCCGCCGTGGCGCGCGACCGAAACTGGATAGTCGTAGGCTTGACGATGTCTGCGCCCGGACCTAACCCTACGGCAACAATTGCTCCGGGGACCGTCTCATGCGTAAGCATCTGTTGACCTCTGCGGCCGTGTTGGCGCTTTCCGCCGGTGCGGCGTTCGCGTCCGACCTTCCCACGCACAAGGCGCCGCCGCCGCCGCCGCCGCCCGCGCCCTTCTCTTGGACCGGGTTCTTTGTCGGGGTCGAGGGCGGCTTCGGCTGGGGCGAGGAACACGACAACTTAAGTTCAGCCATACCGCACGCCATCGCCGACTCTTTCAGCGTTTCCGGGCCTATCGGCGGAATTGACGCCGGCTACAACCAGCAATTCAATTCGTTGGTGATCGGCGTCGTAGCGGATATCGAAGCCAGCGACATTCACGGCGGAAAATCCTTTAGCGTTACGCCTTGCGAAGGAATTTGCGTCGGCACGCTTTCCATGCACAACACATGGCAGAGCTCGCTGCGCGCGCGCGCCGGCGTCGCCTTCGACCGCCTGCTTATCTACGGCACCGGCGGTCTCGCCATCGCGGATGATCGGGAAAATGCCTACGCCGACGCCATCGTCAGCGATGTTTGGTCGGGATCGCAGACGAAGACGCTCTATGGATGGACCATCGGGGCCGGCGCCGAATACGCGATTTCAGACCATTGGACCGCGAGCGCCGAGTTGCGTTATGCCGATTTCGGCGACGCGACCTATTCGATTACAAACCAGACTACTGGCGCTTCACACAATTATAAGGCGGGGTTCGACGAAACCCTTGCGCAGATCGGCTTGAGCTACAAGTTTTAATACCGCATCAGCTCAATCGATGGCTTGCGCGCCCAATTCCCACGCAAGGGGGGGAAGGGCGCGCGCCTGCGATCGGCTGGCTCGGAGCGCTAAGAAACGACTCGTCGGCACGGCAAGAGCCGGTAGTTTGAATTTCCACGAAATAAATCACTGGCTCTCGCCGATCAGCGAGAGATACATTTCGTAGGCCTTGCCGCTACTTATATTGTTGTCGATGCGATCGACGATGACGACCTTCGTGTTGTGATTTGGCAGTCCGTTTTGCACATGGTCTTGCAACGCGCGCCATTGCTGCGCGCTCGGCGGATGCGGGACCACGATCTTCAGCATTATGTCGGCGAGGCTGGTCTGGACCAGCTGCCATTCCCGATAGTCAAGGATAGCCTCCAAGTCCCGAGCGAGAAAGTTCCTTGGAATAAAAAGGCTGCCGTCTGGCCGGCGAAGCAAATTGCGTTGCCGGCCAATGACGTCTTCGAGCCGACGCAAACCCTTGGCGCTCTTGATATTCGCGTTTGAGAAGCGGACATAGTCGCCAGGCGCGTAGCGGATCAACGGCGTGCCGAAGGCATAGAACGGCGTGACGACGACACGGGTCGGGGCCTTCGGGTCATGGGCCGTCGAGGGCCCTTCGAGAAACAAGGTTTCCTCGCTGATCCGCAGACGTCCATCCGGCCCCTCGGACGCGATGGGACCGAGTTCGCTCGCCGAATAGAGATTGACGACCTTCACTTTGAGCTTCCGCTCGATTTTCGCCCGTGTTTCCGGACGCAGAACTTCGCCGGTGGCCATGACGGCGATCAGATCCGGCAGGTCTTGCGGCGCTGCGACATCGGCCCACGCGGCGGCGATGCTTGGCGCTGCGATGACATGGGTCGTTCGGTTTCGCCGCAGCAGTTCGACCTGTTCGACAAAGTCGAGCCCGGCCGGCACTTTCAGCATGCCCGGCGCCGGGGCGCCGGCTGCCGCCGTATAGGTGGAGGTGGCGATCCGTTGAATCGGCCATAGTCCGTGCCAGCGCAGGACTCGGTTAACCAGAACTTCCGAGGCCGTGCGTTGCACCAAAGTCTGCCTGAATTTGAGCGGGGTTCCCGTCGAACCCGAGGTCGAATGGGTTTCCAGGGCGCCCATGTCGGCGGGAACGGCGCGCGCCTGCAACGCCTCCTCATGGTCCTTGGCGTCGTTGCGGGTGAGGATCGGAACGTCGCTCCAGCCGGCGAGGTCGAACGCGCCGTCGGCGCGGAACAGCGGTTTCAGCCGCTTGCTGTCGCGATAAAAGGGCACATGCGCATCGGCATGGCGCGCCAGTCGCTCCAGCAAGGCGGTCTGGCGCCTGCGGACCTCGTGACGGGAAAAGTCCTCGCTCGTCGCAAAAGCTTGCGTCAGCTGCTGGAAAACTATTTCTGCCGGTAGCGCGACCATCGGGAATGCGATCTTGTCGACGAAAAGACACTGGATTTCGGCGATGCGGGATCGCCAAGCGTTTCAATCAATTCCGTCTTCGCGCCGGGAGAAAAAATACGCCCCGACCTCTTGGGCGAGCTCGCTTTGCGGATCGGTCCATCGCCATGCCCCGTTGCCGGCAATTTCGATATCTTTCGTCGGATCAAATCCATGACGCAAGAGAATGTCAAAGCGCCCGCGGTAGTTACGATTCGCGATATCGCCATGCCACAGATGATATATTTTTTGCTCCAATGAGTCGATATTTGAGAATAAACCGACTGCTTTCGCCTTTTGCTCCCACAGCATGGCGTCTTGTTTCTGTTTCTCCGTGTACGATCTAAGTGACCAGAAATCATTCAGCCTAGATAACGCAGAGAACACGTGCATTGAATCGCCGCCCCCAACGATATTTTTATCATAATGACCGCATCGTTCAATTGTCGTACGAAGCGCCGACCAAGCCAAGCCATAACTATTATGCCGATCGACTGCCCGGTAGTAGCTACCGTCATCCAACGCGGCCCGAGCCGCGCCAAATTTCCCTTTATTTTCGTCAAAAATAGAAGCCTTAATCGCACGGGCGACAGATACGCCAGTGAGAATCGGTGCGGATTCCCTGCAAATTTGCGGCGATAAAGAACGCGTGTCAACTTCTCTTGGCAGATGAATGGACGTATCAAATAATTGCAACAGACCTCCGTTTTTCCCTAATCGTGATTTGGCAATATGCACCCAATCGTCATCCTCAAAAATGACATCGCAATCGACCCAGGCCACGTATTCGACGTGGCGAGGAAGTTCCGCGATGCCAATATTGAGCAGACGTTCCTTTTGCCAGATGCGGTCCTCGCCGGTTAAGCTCAGAACAATGTCGCCATCGTCTTTGCTCAATTGGCGCTGTCCGGGCTTGGCCAACTCCACGACCATAAGCGGAGCATTCAGATGCCGCCGAAAGGCCTTGAAATTCTGCAGACGACGCTTGTAACCCGCAGGGTTGTAATATGAAGTCACAACCCACAGCGGATCAGAAAAGGAGGGCATGAAACATCAACTCGTTATGGAATTCCTGGCGCCGTATCGAACGACCCGTTTAGCCGGAATCCCACACAAAATCCTCTTTTCTCCTCAAATCTGCGGCGGGTTGGAATTTCTGGCAAGCCTACGACGCCATCTCGCCTTGAACCGCGGGCTCTGCGATACGCTTGATCGACGAACGCAGCGTCATGTTGCAATTCTGGAAAAACGATCCCCCGCCCCGACGATCCAGACGGGAATTTTCGTTCGCTGGCGGCGCGGTTGATTCAGCTTGCGAAGCCGCCCGCCGGATTGAAGGAATCAAAGCAATTCGTTGTGAAAGCCCAGCCGCTTCACGCCCGCGCCCCAATCGATCGCGGCGACGGCCCTGACCTCGACATCGAAGTCGTCGCCCGCGTGCGACTTCATGAGGCGAATGAATGCAGCCGTCTCTTCGTCCGTCAACGACTCCCGGCCGCCGATCTCGACGACCAGCTTCGCCGGCGCGGTTTGCCGGATGCGGAATTCGTCGAACGGGGCGATCGCGGTCATTTCGCGAGATCGGACAAAAATTTGCGACAAATGGCCGTCGGGATGCTTCAAGAGACATTTCGACCGCCCGAGCACGTTCGATAGGGTCGGTCCGTCGTGCCCGCACGGGCAACGATCTTCGAGCGTGGCCACGTCGCCGACGTCATAGCGAATGAACGGCGTCGCGTAGGAATGGAGGTGGGTCAGCAACACCTTGCCGACGCGCGCCTCGCCGACGCGAATTTCGTCCTCGGGGTCGACCTCGACGATGACGTTGCTCGTCGCGACGTGATAGCGCCCGGAATGGCGCTCACATTCCGCGCCGATCGGTCCGACTTCCTCGCACGAGTAATTGTTGCGCGTGGGAATGCCCACCTCGGAAAATTGGATTCGGGTCCTGGCATCGAGTTGCTCGCCGAGAATGACCAGCACCGCGGTTCCCGCCTGTTTGAACTCTTCGGGACCGACGTGCTGAAGCAGCGTCTCGATGTCCTCCGGGCCCGCCGCCAAATAGCCGATGGGGTCGCGGCTCAGTTCCCGCCAAAGCGACTTCAGTTCGGGACGGCGAGCCGTGATAGTCTTGCTGGCGCCGCCATTGACGAAGGGATCGAGCGCCCCCAGCCAAGAGCCGGTCCTTTCGACGGAAAAGCCGCGCTTCTGCGGCGTTTTGGAATATGTCAACCGGGTCCGATTTAGCGTGAGATCGCGGCCTTCGAGAAAATACTGCGCGATTGAGCGCATCACATTGTAATTCGAGTTCATTTCCGAGACGAAGAAGCGGACGGGCACGCCGGACGATCCCGATGTCGAATGGTCGACTACACGAATCCGATCGCTCGCTTTCAACAACGAACCTTCCGTCTCGACCTGTTCGCGCAATTCTCGTCGCGAGAGGATAGGCAGGCGCGAGAGCCGGGCGTCGCCAAGCCCCTCTCGCACGCCAATTCGACGTCGCCAGAATGGTGATCTACTTGTCGCGTGCGCCAGAAGATTGCGAAGCTGCAAGCTTTGCCAACGCTCGCGCGCCTTGCGATCGCCGGTCTCCAGCGCCGCCAATTCGATGATCGCGGACAAATAGCGCGTGACGTCGGGCTCGCAAAACGTCATCGGCTTTGCCGAAAACGCTTTGCCGGAAAACGGAAAATTAGAAAAGTCGAACCTCATCATGTCTCCAGTGCGGGCGTGTAATGCAAGTGCAGTGCTAAATATTTGAATGGTTTAACAGGCGGCGCGGCCAATTCTGGCCGACAACGACGATCGGCGCCAGCCGGCGGGGCCAATCGCCGACGTCGCCCGACGTCCGCTCGGCGCCGTCGCCGGCGCCGGGTGGAAACGGCGCCAAAATCGACGCTGGCGCGCGACCAAATCCGGATAGCCCTAGACTTGACCATCTTTTCGCTACGACGTAATCCTCTATCCAAGAATATCTTGGGGATTGCTGTCATGCGCAAGCATCTGTTGACTTCGGCGGCCGTATTGGCGTTTTCCGCCGGCGCGGCTTTCGCGTCCGACCTTCCCACGCACAAGGCGCCGCCGCCGCCTCTGCCGCCGCCTCCGGTTTTCACTTGGACCGGCTGCTACGTCGGCCTTCACGCCGGCGGCGATTTCGGCCACTCGGAATGGAGGGACCAAACCTCGGGCCAAAGGGTCGGCATGAACACCGACGGCGCGATCGGCGGCGGACAGGTCGGCTGCAACTATCAGCTGAACAACAACTTCGTCATCGGCGGCGAGGCGGAAATCTGGGCTTCTGGGCTGACGGGGTCGACCAGCAGGGCCGACGGCGAAGGCTACGACCATTTCAAAACGCGGAGCGACGTCGCGGGCGATCTGGCGTTGCGCGGCGGCTATGCGATCGACCGCACGCTGATTTTCGGCAAGGTCGGCGTCGCCATGGCTGATTATCAATATAATATTACCTATCCGTCCGGCCTGGGCGACTCCGCCAACGCGACGCATACCGGCTTGTTGCTCGGCCTCGGCGTCGAATACGCGCTCGACATGCATTGGAGCATCAAGGGCGAGTACGACTACATCGATTGGGGCGACGGCACATCGACGTTTTCTGGCGCGGGCGCCGCCGCCTTCCCCGCCTCCTTCAAGAATGAGGAAAATATCGTCAAGGCCGGCGTCAACTATCGATTTTGACGTGACCCTCGGCTGCTGAACCGGCCGCGCCGATAGCGCGCGGCCAAAGCCGCCCGCCCGCTGCGTCGCCCTCGAAAACAGCCCGATCGTCGGCGCGACGTCGGTCGCCGTCACGCGAAATCATGCGCCGCGGCGCGATGCTCGGCGATCAGCGCGGCGAGGTCGAGGCCGATCGGAGCGCCGTCGACGACGCGCCACGCGCCCGCGATCATCACCCGGTCGGCGCGATGCGCGCCGCACAGGATCAGCGCGGCGAGCGGATCGTGCGCGCCGCTGAAGCGCGGCTCGTCGAGCGTGAACAGCGCGAGATCGGCCTGATAGCCCGGCGCGATGCGCCCGATGTCGTCGCGCCCGAGACAGCGCGCCGAGCCTTCGCTCGCCCAACGCAGCACGTCGAGATGGGTCGCCGCCGAAGCGCCGTAGCGCAGGCGGCCGATCATCAGCGCGTGGCGCAGCGCCTCCATCATGTTGGAGGAATCGTTCGATGCCGAGCCGTCGACGCCGAGGCCGACGGGCGCGCCCGCCGCCTCCAACTCGCAGGTCGGACAAATCCCCGAGGCGAGCACCATGTTGGAGGCTGCGCAATGGCAGATTCCAACGCCGGCGCGCCCGAGCCGGCCGATCTCCGCGGGGCTGAAATGAATGCCGTGCGCGAGCCACGTGCGCTTCGACATCCAGCCGGTCTCCTCCAGGAGATCGACCGGCCGCACGCCATACATCTCCAGGCAGAAGCGCTCTTCGTCCTTCGTTTCGCATAGATGGGTGTGCAACTGGCAATCGTAGCGCTCGGCGAGCCGGGCGGTCTCGCTCATCAGACTTTTGTCGATCGAAAACGGCGAACAGGGCGCGAGCGCGATGCGGATCTGCGCGCCGGGCCTGGGATCGTGGAACAGCTTCAGCACGCGCTCGCTGTCGGCGAGGATCGCGTCCTCGTCCTGCACCACCGAATCGGGCGGCAGGCCGCCGTCCTTTTGGCTGCGGTTCATCGAGCCGCGCGTCACCGTCATGCGCAGCCCGAGCGCGCGCGCCTCCTCGACCTCGATGTCGACGGCGTCTTCCAGGCCCGGCGGGAACAAATAATGATGATCGGCCGCCGTCGTGCAGCCCGACAGCATCAATTCGGTCAAGGCCAGACGCACGGCGAGGCGAAGTTGATGCGGCTTCAGCCGCGCCCAGATCGGATAGAGCGCCATCAGCCAGGGGAACAATTCCCGGTTGATCGCCGCGGGATGGGCGCGGGTCAGCGTCTGGAAGAAATGATGATGCGCGTTGACGAGACCGGGCAGCACGACATGGCGCGAGGCGTCGAAAACCGCCGCGACCGGCGCCGTCGGCTCGCGTCCCCTGGCGACCGTCTCCGCGATGCGCCCGTCCTCGACGACGAGGCCACGCTCGGCGCTTGTCGCGAATATGGCGAGCGGGTCCTTGATCCAGGTGCGCATTCTCTAGTGAACCCCTTGGCCGCGCGAGCGAAGCAATCGAATGATGAATTCGGGCGGATCGGCCTATAATGTCAAACACAGGACCGCAAGCAATGAAGGACGGCGCGTGACGCGCGCCGCCTAAAGGCTCAGCATCCGGTTGGTCGGCCCGCGCGCCGCGACGACCTCGGCTTGGGTTCCGCGGATGATCGCCATTTCGGCGACGCCGGTCAGCCCTGAGCCGGCGTCGAGATTGAGGCGGAAGTTCTTGATCTGATCGGCGTGCGAAGCGTGCGGGCGGGCGTCGTTGGGCGTGTGGCCGTGCACGACGAACAGGCCGCTCCAGCCCTCGGGGCCGGGCTCATGTTCGAGGAAGGGCCAGCGCACCCACGCCCAATGCCTGTTCTCGTCGACCCGCCCGAGCGGCGTATTCCACGGCGTCGCGAGAAAGACATCGAGATCGACGCGCGGATTGACGCCGGCGTGGACGAACAGGATTTCGTTCGAGCGCCAATACGAACGCGTTTGTTCGAGCCATCTGGCGACGCGAGGCGGAATGGCTACGCGAATCGCGCTCAGCAGGGCGTCCGGCGCCGCCGGCGTCGCGTCGAGGTCGACGAACTGAGCGATGAGGCGATAGCCGCCATTGGCCACCCAGGTTTCCAGCGCGTCGATCGCGTCCTCGCGCTCGGTCGCGGGATCGACGGCGAGGCGCATCATCGTCTCGTGATTGCCCATCAGCGCGATCGTCTCCTCAGCGCCGATCCGTGTCCCCGCGCCGATCGCCAGATCGATCGCGCCCAGGGAGTCCGGGCCGCGGTCGATGAGGTCGCCTAAGAAGACGATCGCGCGGCGCGGCGCGCGGCGGGGCTCGCGCGCGGCTTCCTCGAGGAGCGCGGCGAGCAGATCGGTCCGCCCGTGAATGTCGCCGATCGCGAAGATCTCGACATCGGGCGCGCCCGAGCGCGGCAAGACGAAGGCGTGGCGGTCGACGACGACGGGCATCGGCGAATTGGGCATGGGCGAATGGGACATGGGCGAATTCCCGGCCCCCGGCTGGAGCGGACCCGGCGGCGGCGCCACTATCGCGCGCGGGCTCGCCGGTTTCCAGGGGCGCAAGTCTGCGCTCCCAACTCTCGGCTCCCAGGTTCCCGGCCTCGCGAAGGCGATTGCGCGGGCTCGCCGCCCCGCGCTAGCATGGGTTTATGTTCCTCTCCTTCTTCGCCGCGCTGCGGCAAGCCCATGTCCCGGTGACGCCGCGCGAATATCTCGATCTGATGCGCGCGCTGGAGGCCGATCTCGCGGACAAGTCGGTCGACGACTTCTATCGCCTGTCGCGCGCGCTGCTGGTCAAGGACGAGCGCAATCTCGACAAGTTCGACGTCGTCTTCGCCTCGACCTTCTCAGGCGTTGTGTCGCTCTCGCAGGCGGTCGAAAAGGCGGAAATCCCCGAGGAATGGCTGCGCAGGCTCGCCGAGCGCTATCTGACGCCGCAGGAGCGCGCCGAGATCGAGAAGCTCGGCTTCGACAAACTGATGGAGACGTTGCGCCAGCGCCTCGCCGAACAGAAGGAGCGCCATCAGGGCGGCTCCAAATGGATCGGCACGGGGGGAACCTCGCCGTTCGGCGCCTATGGCGACCATCCCGAAGGCGTGCGCATCGGCCAGGACCGCGGGCGCCGGGGCAGCGCGGTCAAAGTCTGGGACCGCCGCGAGTTCAAGGACTTTTCCGGCGACGAGGAACTGGGGCCGCGCAACATCCGCATCGCGCTGCGCCGCCTGCGCCGTTTCGCGCGCGAGGGCGCGGACGAGGAGCTCGATCTCGACGGCACGATCCGCGCGACCGCCGACAGGGGCTTCATCGACGTGCGTCTGCGGCCCGAGCGGCGCAACGCGGTCAAGGTGCTGTTGTTCCTCGACGTCGGGGGATCGATGGACTGGCATGTCGAGGCGGCGGAAAACCTGTTCGCGGCGGCGCGCCTGCAATTCAAGCGGCTCGAACATTTCTATTTCCACAATTGTCTCTACGAGAGCGTGTGGAAAAACAACCGCCGGCGCTTCGAGGAGCGCACGCCGACGCAGGACATTCTCAACGCCTACGGGCGCGACCATCGCGTCATCTTCGTCGGCGACGCCGCGATGAGTCCGCATGAAATCGTCACGCCCGGCGGCTCGGTCGAGCATCTCAATCCCGAAACCGGGGAAGTCTGGCTGAAACGCGTCGCCGCGGCCTGGCCGCGCAGCGTCTGGATCAATCCGACCCCGCCGGAGCAATGGACCTATTCGCAATCCACGCGAATCATTTCCACGTTGTTTCAGCAGCGCATGTTCGCGCTGACTCCCGACGGAATCGAAGCGGCGATGCGCGCTTTGACCCATTGATCACAGGCGCACGACGAGCACCGAGCACTGCGCGTGGCGCACGATGGTCTTGGCGTTCGAGCCCAGGAGATAATCGGACATCATCGGCCGGTGCGACCCCACGACGATGAGGTCGGCGCGCCATTCGGCGGCGTCCCTGAGCAGTTCGTGATAGACGCCGCCGCTGAGCACGGCGGTGGAGACCCGCTCCTTGGGCAATGGCAGTTTCGCGGCGATGTCGGCGAGCGCCGCCTGCGCGCGCTTTTCCTGCTCCTCGTCGAAATCGGCCGGCACATATTCCATGAAGGTTGCCGGCAAAAGCGGCTGGACGTTGACGAGGCGCAGCTCGCCGCCGCTCTGGGTCGCGAGCTCCAGCGCCTGATCGAGCCCTTTCGGGCTCGCGGCGGCCTCGGCGAGATCGACGGCGAGGACAATTCGATGGAACATTGCTTCCTCCTGGGGTCAGGCCGACGGCGACCCGGCGGCGCGCGGGAATAGACTAGGCCGGCGCGACGCGAGTCGGCAATGCGGCGCGACAATTTCCGCGCCGACCGCCCGCGCCCGCGAGTAGTCATTGTTCCGTGACATCGAGATCGCTATAAGGGCGCCAAGTTGATCTGGGAACCGAGAATCATGGGCATAGTCGGCGTTATCGAGGACGGCTACAAACCCTCTGACAATGAGGCGTTCATGAACGAACGCCAGAAGGAATATTTCCGGCGCAAACTCACCGGCTGGCGCGAATCGATTCTCGCCGAAAGCAAGGAAACCCTCGCCGCGTTGCAGAACGAAAGCGAGAACCATCCCGACATCGCCGACCGCGCCTCTTCGGAAACCGATCGCGCGATCGAGCTGCGCGCCCGCGATCGGCAGCGCAAGCTGATCGCCAAGATCGAAGCCGCGCTCGCGCGAATCGACGACGGAACTTACGGCTTCTGCATCGAAACCGGCGATCCGATCTCGCTTCGCCGGCTCGATGCGCGGCCGATCGCGACGCTGTCGGTCGAGGCCCAGGAGCGCCACGAGCGCCGCGAGAAGATCTATCGCGACGAGTAGGGCGCGCCGGAGGGGCGAACCGCGGAAGGCGCAGGGGGTCGCCCCGCCTAGCCTTCCCGCCCGAGCAGACGCGCCATTTCCGCTTCCAGCGATTCGAGATCGGCGAACGGATCGCCGGCCGTCGGTTTGACCGCCGGGGCCGGCGTTTCCGGCGGCGACGGGCGCGCGATCGCCTCGGGCCGCGCCGCGGGAGGCCCGCCTTGCGGCGCCGTCGGCGGAGGCGGCCCCTTGATCGGCGCGGGCGCGGCGACGGGCCCCGGCGGCGGGGCCGGGGTTTCGGGCGGCGGCGGAGGAACGGGCGTCGTGCGCGCCCTGGCCGCCGGGGCGACGACGATCGGCGGCGGCAGCGGCGGCCGTATATAGGGCGCCGGGCGCGCGGGCGCGGGCATGACGGGCTTGGCCGGCGGCGGAATGTCGGGCTTGGCGATGACGGGCTTGGCCGGCGGCGCCATGTCGGGCGCGGCCGCGGCCGGCTTGGCCGGCGGCGGAATGTCCGGCCTGGCCACGACGGGCTTGACCGGCGGCGGAATGTCGGGCCGCGCCATGGCGGGCTCGGTCTTGACCGGGGCGGGTTCGGGTCTGGCCAGCGCCACTACGGGCCTCGCGTTGGCGTTCACGGGCGCGCTGACCCGGACCGGCGGGCGCGGGGGCGCGGGGGCGACCGGCTCCGCAGGCTTGACCGCCGGCATATCGACGCGCGGCGGCTGCGGCCCGGCCTCGGGAAGCGGAGGCGGAGGCGGCGTCTCGACCGCGACCGCCGGCGCGGCGGCGATCGCGCGGGCTTGCGGCGCTTTGGCCGCGCCGGCGTCCCTTTCGCGCGCCAGAGGCGAAGCGGCGGCGCGAATGATCTGCGATTCGACGAGGACGTCGTTCGGTCCGCCGATCATGATGAGATGTTCGATATTGTCGCGGCGCACCAGGACCAGCTGCCGCTGTCCGTCCAGGGAAAAGGCGTCGACCAGCCCCAATCGCGGCTGGCGCGTGCGGCTGCTTCCGGGAACGCGCAGGCGATGGCCGAACGCGACCCGATAAATGACGACGAGTATCAACGCGATCGCGACGACCAGACCAGCGATGACGACGATCTGCAACCCTCGATTGTCGGGCGGCAATAAATTAATTATCCACTGTGGCATACGATATCCAGACCTCGACGGCCGCGCGCCTTCCCAGCTTCCGATCTTTGTCGCCAATGACGACGAAAAAAGTCAGTATCAGACTAGGCGGATTTGTGCGACTCAGTACCAATTGGGCGTTAGGGATCGGGCGTTCGTATCAAATCGCCTGGGCTATGAAAACAGCGGAATATTCGCAAGATGCGCAATGGTGAGGCAAGACTGCGCGCGGCGCCGAGCCGGCCATTGCCGATCGAGGGAACGCGAAGCGTCCTCGCGGCGTCGCGAAATTGGCGCAATCGCGAGGGAAAGGCCAGAGGAAGCGCGCTCGGCCGAGGGCGACGCGGAAGGATTGGCTCAATATGACTTCAGCGCCGAGGCCGGCCGCAGTCGACCGCGTCGATCGGGCCGCCAACCCTGGACTGCTGTTGTTGCTCGTCGTCTGCCTGTGCGGCGCGGTGGCGGCCTTCCTGCTGCTGCCGGGGGAATTCGGCGTCAAGGCCGTGTCCTGGACCATCGCCGGGCTGGCGATTTTCGGCGTTTTCTCGATTCTGCTCTACGCGTTCGGCCAGTTGCAGTTCGCGGGCCGCGCCGGCCGCTATGACACCACCAAGGCCATCGCCGACAGCAATAGCGACGGGCTGATCGTCACCGACGCCGATTCGCGCATCATTTACGCCAATGACGCCTATCGCGCCTTGTCGGGCGCCGAGGGCGCGGCGGACCTCAAACTCGTCGAGCGGCTGTTCACCGGCGCGCCGGAAGTGTCCGAGGCGGTCTACCGGCTGGCGCAGGCCGCGCGCGCCGGCAATCGCGCGATCGAGGAATTGCGCATGGCCCCGTCGCTGACCGGCGAAGGCGCCGCGGCCTGGTACCGCATTCGCGTTCGCCCGCTCGAGGGAATCGCCAGGGCGGGCGTGACGCTGTGGACGGTGTCCGACATCACGCGCGAACGCGAGCGGCACGAAAGTTTCTTCCAGGACCTGCAGCACGCCATCGACTATCTCGACCACGCGCCGGCGGGCTTTTTTTCGGCCGAGCCCGACGGCTCGATCGCGCACATGAACGCGACGCTCGCGAACTGGCTCGATTACGACATCGCGCAGTTCGCCGCCGGGCAGCTCAAGCTCTCCGATATCGTGGCGGCCGACGGCGCGGCTTTGCTCAGCGTCGTCTCCGGCCGTCCCGGGGAAGTCACCACCGAGCGCTTCGATGTCGATCTCAAGCGCCGGCAGGGCCAGTTCCTGCCCGTCCGCCTGCTGCACCGCGTCGCTTTTTCGAGCGCCGGCCTGCCCGGCGCCTCGCGCACGCTGGTGCTCAACCGTGCGCCGAGCGAAGACAAGGGCGAGGATCTGCGCGCCGCCGAAGTCCGATTCGCGCGATTCTTCAATTCGACGCCGATGGCGATCGCTTCGGTCGATTCGCAGGGCGCGGTCCTGCGCGCCAACGGCGCCTTCGCGCGGCTCGTCCCGCTGGCGCTGAAGCCGAGCCCGGGCGAAAGCCGTCCCTCGATCTATCGCGGTCTGGCCGAGCGCGATCACGCCGTCTTGCGCGAGGCGATCGCGGCGGCGAGCGAAGGCAAGGGCGACATTGCGCCCGTCGACGCCGCGCTGGACGGCGAGGGCGCCCGCTCGGCGCGCTTCTTCGTCTCCGCCGCGGATCCGCAGAACGACGAAGGCGCCAGCGCCATCGTCTTCGCGCTCGACACCACCGAACAGCGCACGCTGCAGGAGAATTTCGTCCAGAGCCAGAAGATGCAGGCGATCGGCCAACTCGCCGGCGGCATCGCGCACGACTTCAACAATGTGCTGACCGCGATCATCGGCTATTCCGACCTGCTGCTCGCCAACCATCGGCCGACCGATCCGTCCTTCCAGGACATCATGCAGATCAAGCAGAACGCCAACCGCGCCGCCGGTCTGGTGCGCCAGCTGCTCGCCTTCTCGCGCCGGCAGACCTTGCGCCCGCAGACGCTGCAGCTGGGCGAGGTGTTGTCGGAATTGCAGATGCTGCTGCGCCGGCTCGTCGGCGAAACGATCGAACTCGACGTCGTGCACGGACGCGATCTGTGGCTGGTGAAGGCCGACCTCAATCAGTTCGAGCAGGTCATCGTCAACCTCGTCGTCAACGCCCGCGACGCGATGAGCGAAGGCGGCCGAATCGTGCTGCGCACGCGCAACGTCGCCGCCGCCGATTGCGCGGCGTTCAACGAGAAGTCGCTGACGCCCGCCGAGTACGTGCTGATCGAGGTCGAGGACAACGGCCACGGAATTCCCGCCGATGTGCGCGACAAGATTTTCGAGCCCTTTTTCACCACCAAGGAGGTCGGCAAGGGCACCGGCCTCGGCCTTTCCATGGTCTACGGCATCGTCAAGCAGACCGGCGGCTACGTCTTTTGCGAAAGCGAGCCGGGCGTCGGCACGACATTCCGGATTCTGCTGCCGCGTTACATTCCCGACGCCGTCGTCGAGCCCGTGAAGAAGGAAGTCGTCAAACCCGCCGCCGACCTCACCGGACACGGCGCGATCCTTCTCGTCGAGGACGAAGAGGCGGTGCGCGCCTTCGCCTCCCGCGCGCTCGCCTCGCGCGGCTACACCGTGCTCGAGGCCGAAACGGGCGCGGACGCGCTACGCGTCGTCGAGTCCGCCGGCGGCAAGATCGATCTGATCGTTTCCGACGTCATCATGCCGGAAATGGACGGTCCAAGCATGCTGACCGAGCTGCGCCGGCGCGGACTGAACGCCAAGATCATTTTCGTCTCCGGCTACGCCGACGACGCCTTCGCCAAGAATCTGCCGGAGGGGCAGGAATTCCTCTTCCTGCCCAAACCTTTTACGCTCAAGCAATTGATCGAAACCGTCAAAAGCGCGATGAACTGACGCAAGGCCGGGCCGACCGGCTCGGCGCCGAGCGTCGTTTTTTGTTTTTTCGAGGCAAGCATGCGATTCGAAGGCACGGCCAGCTACATCGCCAGCGACGAGCTGAAGACCGCAGTCAACGCGGCGATCCGGCTGGAGCGGCCTTTGCTCATCAAGGGCGAGCCCGGCACCGGCAAAACCCTGCTCGCGCAGGAAATCGCCGACGCGATCGGCGCGCCGCTGATCGCCTGGCACATCAAATCGACGACGCGCGCCCAGCAGGGCCTTTACGAATACGACGCCGTCTCGCGCCTGCGCGACTCCCAGCTCGGCGACGCGCGCGTCTCCGACATCCGCAACTACATCCGGCACGGCAAATTGTGGGAGGCCTTCACCGCGCCCGAGCGCCCGGTGCTGCTGATCGACGAGATCGACAAGGCCGACATCGAATTTCCCAACGATCTGCTGCTCGAACTCGACCGCATGGAATTCCACGTCTACGAAACCGGCGAGACCGTCAGCGCGGCGCGCCGGCCGATCGTCGTCATCACCTCGAACAACGAGAAGGAATTGCCGGACGCGTTCCTCAGGCGATGCTTCTTCCACTATATCCGCTTTCCCGATTCCGAGACGATGCGCGCGATCGTCGAGGCGCATTATCCCGGGATCAAGCCGCGGCTGATCGAGGAAGCGCTACGCATGTTCTTCGCCTTGCGCGAGACGCCCGGCCTGAAGAAGAAGCCGACCACGTCCGAACTGCTGGATTGGCTGAAGCTGCTGCTCAGCGAGGACATTTCGGCCGAGACCCTGCGCGAGCGCGACCCCAAGAAGCTGATTCCCCCGCTTCACGGCGCGCTCTTGAAGAACGAACAGGACGTGCATCTGTTCGAACGCCTGGCTTTTCTCAATCGCCGCGAGCGCTCGTCGTAACGCGCTCGCGCTTCGGCTCGGCCTAATCCTGAGTTCGCTCCATGCGCCGTCTGCTGCTTCTCCGACACGCCAAAGCGGTCCCTTCCACGGGGCGCAACGATTACGACCGCGCCCTCATCGAGCGCGGGCGGCGCGACGCCGCTGGGATCGGCGCCTTCGTCGCAGAGACCGGCATGATCCCGGATCTGGTGATCTACTCCGGCGCGGCGCGCGCGCATGAGACCGCGGCGATCGTCCTGAAGGCATGGCCGCGCCGGGTCGAGGCGCGCGCCGAGGCGGGCCTCTATGAGGCGACGCGAGACGCGATCCAGCAAATCGTTCGCGCGCTTCCCGATACGGCGCCGAGCGTCATGCTCGTCGGCCATAATCCCGGCCTCGCGGATCTCGCCAACTATCTGGTCGGCAGCGGCGCCAAGAGCGACCTGCTACGCATGGCCGGCAAATTCCCGACGTCCGGCCTGGCGGCGCTCGAATTCGACGTCGATCGCTGGCGCGACGTCGCGCCCGGCTCGGCGCTGCTCGCGCGCTTCGCCACGCCGGACGACCCGCGCGTCGCGAGCGCGTGAGCGCGCGCGATTTCGCGCCTCACTCCGCCGCCTTCGCCCGCAGCCCCTTCTCCACCGCGGCCAGCGCCTCGGCGGCCTTGGCGCCGTCAGGGCCGCCGGCCTGGGCCATGTCGGGGCGCCCGCCCCCGCCCTTGCCCCCTAACGCCGCCGAGCCCAGGCGCACGAGATCGACGGCGTTGAAGCGGGCCGTCAGGTCGCTCGTCACCGCGACGACGAGGCTCGCCTTGCCGTCCTCGCTCGACGCGACGATCGCGACGACGCCCGAGCCGACGCTCTGCTTGGCTTCGTCGGCGAGGGACTTGAGATCCTTCATTTCGACGCCGGAGACCTCGCGAGCGTAAAACTTGACGCCGCCCACGTCCCGCGCGACGTCGGCGCCGCTGGGCGCCCCGCCGCCCATCGCCAGCTTGCGGCGCGCGTCGTTAAGCTCGCGCTCCAGTTTCTTCTTGTCCTCGATGAGCGCCTCCAGCCGTTCGGCGGCTTCCGAGGCCGGCGCGCGCAACAGCGCGGCGAGATCGGAAAAAGCGCGCGAATCCTCGGTCAGGCGATGGCGCGCCTCCTCGCGCGTCTTGGCCTCGATGCGGCGCACGCCCGCGGCGACCGCGCTTTCGCCGATGATCGTGACGAGGCCGATATCGCCGGTGCGCGATACGTGCGTGCCGCCGCACAACTCCACCGAATAGGGACGCGGGCCGTTGGCGCCGCCGATCGTTCCCACCGAGACGACGCGCACTTCCTCGCCGTATTTCTCGCCGAACAAGGCGCGGGCGCCCGACTCGCGCGCCTCCTCGATGCCCATCAGGCGCGTGACGACGGGCTCGTTGCCGAGGATGACGCGATTGGCGATGTCCTCGACCGCGGCGATCTCTTGCGGCGTGATCGGCTTGGGGTGAGCGATGTCGAAGCGCAGCCGATCGGGCGAGACGAGCGAGCCCTTTTGCGCGACATGGTCGCCGAGCACCATGCGCAGCGCCTCGTGCAGGAGATGGGTCGCGGAGTGGTTGGCTCTTATCGCCGAGCGCGCCTCATGATCGACCTTCAGCTCCAGCGCCATGCCGACTTGCAGCGTCCCCTCCTCCACTTCGACTTCGTGGACGAAGAGGTCGCCGAGCTTCTTCTTGGTGTCGAGGACGCGCGCGCGAAAACCCGAGGCGGCGATCACGCCGACGTCGCCGACCTGGCCGCCCGACTCGCCGTAGAACGGCGTCTGATTGAGGATGAGCCAGCCGGTCTCGCCGACGGCGAGCGAAGCGACCTCGGCGCCGTCGCGAATCAGAGCGGTCGCGACGCCCTCGGCGATTTCGGTCTCGTAACCGAGAAACTCGCTCGCGCCGACGCGCTCGCGCAGCGCGAACCAGACGGTCTCCGTCGCCGCCTCGCCCGAGCCGGACCAGGCCTTGCGCGCCTCGGCGCGCTGGCGCTCCATTTCTTGATTGAATACGGCGACATTCACGGTATTTGCAGTCGATCGCAAGGCGTCCTGGGTAAGGTCGAGCGGAAACCCATAGGTGTCATAGAGCTTGAAGGCGATGACCCCATCCATCTCATCGCCAGGCCGGAGCTGCGCTCGCGCCTCCTCGAGAATGGCGTTGCCGCGCGCCAACGTCGCGCGGAACCGCGTCTCCTCGAGCTTCAAGGTCTCGGTGATCAGCGCCTCGGCGCGCAGCAGTTCGGGATAGGCCGGCCCCATCTCCCGCGTCAGCGCCGGCACGAGGCGCCACATCAGCGGCTCGCGCGCGCCGATCAGCTGGGCGTGGCGCATCGCGCGGCGCATGATGCGGCGCAGCACGTAGCCGCGCCCCTCGTTGGAGGGCAGCACGCCGTCGGCGACGAGAAACGACGAGGCGCGCAAGTGATCGGCGATGACGCGATGCGAGACCTTGTGCGGCCCGTCGGGATCGACGCCGCTCGCTTCGGCGCTGGCGCGGATGAGCGCGCGCATCAGATCGATGTCGTAATTGTCGTGCTTGCCCTGCAGCACCGCGGCGACGCGCTCGAGCCCCATGCCGGTGTCGATCGAGGGGCGCGGCAGCGCGACGCGCTCGCCGCCGGGCAGCGTTTCGAATTGCATGAACACGAGATTCCAGATCTCGATGAAGCGGTCGCCGTCCGCCTCCGCCGAGCCGGGCGGGCCGCCGGGGATCGCATCGCCGTGGTCGAAGAAGATTTCCGAACACGGCCCGCACGGACCCGTGTCGCCCATCGCCCAGAAATTGTCCGAGGTCGCGATGCGGACGATGCGCGACTCGGGTAGGCCGGCGACGCGCTTCCACAGATCGAAGGCCTCGTCGTCGTCGTGGTAGACGGTGACCCAGAGCCTGTCCTTGGGCAGGCCGAATTCCCTGGTGATCAGCGTCCACGCGAGTTCGATGGCGAGCGGCTTGAAATAGTCGCCGAACGAGAAATTGCCGAGCATCTCGAAGAAGGTGTGATGGCGCGCGGTGTAGCCGACGTTGTCGAGGTCGTTGTGCTTGCCGCCGGCGCGCACGCATTTTTGCGCGGTCGTCGCGCGGTGGTAGGGCCGTCTCTCGACGCCGGTGAAGACGTTCTTGAATTGCACCATGCCGGCGTTGGTGAACATCAACGTCGGATCGTTGCGCGGCACGAGCGAACTCGAGGGCACGATCTCGTGGCCGTTCCTGGCGAAGAATTGCAGGAAACTCGATCGGATCTCGTTGACGCCGCTCATGAACGCTTGGCCTCGGGGTGGATTTTCTCACCTGCGTTCTAGAGCATGACGGGGGAAAGGCAACCCGGCGCGACGGCGGGCGCGCGGGGCGCACGGCAATGCGACGCGGCCGCGCCCGCCTAGGCTTGCGCGGCCGCGCGCTTCGCCGCGCGACGACTGTCCGTCTCCTTGGCGGTTGGGCGCGTTTTCAGGGGGACGCACGCGCCCAAAGGAGAGGGCTCAGGCGTCGGCGTCGTTCGTGTCGGCGGGATCGACGTTGTCGAGAATGCGCTCGGCGATCACGCCGGAGTTTTCTCGGATCGACCTTTCGATGCGACCGGCGATTTCCGGATTGGCCTTCAAATAGGTCTTGGCGTTCTCGCGGCCCTGGCCAAGGCGCACGCTGTCGAAGGAGAACCAGGCGCCCGACTTCTCGACGACGCCGGCCTTGACGCCGAGGTCGATCAATTCGCCGTTCTTGGAAATGCCCTCGCCGTACATGATGTCGAATTCGACCTGCTTGAACGGCGGCGCGACCTTGTTCTTGACGACCTTGACGCGGGTCTGGTTGCCCACGACCTCCTCGCGGTCCTTGATCGCGCCGATGCGGCGGATGTCGAGACGCACGGAGGCGTAGAACTTCAGCGCGTTGCCGCCCGTCGTGGTCTCGGGCGAACCGTACATCACGCCGATCTTCATGCGGATCTGATTGATGAAGATGACCATGGTGTTGGAGCGCGAAATCGACGCGGTGAGCTTGCGCAGCGCCTGACTCATCAGGCGCGCCTGCAGACCGGGCTGCGAGTCGCCCATCTCGCCCTCGATTTCGGCGCGCGGCGTCAGCGCGGCCACAGAATCGATCACCAACACGTCGATGGCGCCGGAGCGCACCAGCGTATCGGTGATTTCGAGCGCCTGCTCGCCGGTGTCGGGCTGGGAAATCAGCAAATCTTCCAGATTGACGCCCAGTTTGCGGGCGTAGACGGGATCGAGCGCGTGCTCGGCGTCGACGAAGGCGCAGACGCCGCCCTTCTTCTGCGCCTCGGCGATGACGTGCAGCGTCAGCGTCGTCTTGCCCGAGGATTCCGGCCCGTAGATCTCGACCACGCGCCCGCGCGGCAGGCCGCCGACCCCGAGCGCGATGTCGAGACCGAGCGAACCCGTCGGAATCGTCTCGATCTCCACCGCCTTCTGGTTCTTGCCCAGGCGCATGATCGAGCCTTTGCCGAACGCGCGTTCGATCTGCGCCAGCGCGGCGTCGAGCGCCTTGGTCTTGTCCACGAAAGTTCCTTCCACGACGCGAAGATTGGGTTGGCTCACGGCTATCCTCCTTCTCTCACGGTCGGCGCTCTCGAGGCAACTGCGGCCTCGGCGACCCCCTTGAAGCGAGATATGTGCATGGTTTGTTCTCGCGCGCAAGTTCTTTTTTTGTTCTCATTCGGCGTCTCGCGATGTCCACGAATCGAGCCGGTTTTGGTGGATTGGGCAGTCGCAAGCCGCAAAAATTTCGATGTGGCGAAGAACCGGGTCTCGGCTTTGCCGAGGCGTTCGGCGGCCCCGTCGCATTGTCGGATCGAGATCGCGAACCGACTTCTCCGCGTCCCGCGTTCGATTCACGCGCACGCCGCGACGAGCGGCGACGAACATTCCTCGAACTCGCCGACGAAGGACAGGTTCCGGCCGGCGCGCTTGGCGCGGTAGAGGGCGGCGTCGGCCGAGGCGATCATGCGCTCGGGAATGAGGTCCCCGCCGACGGCGACGACGCCGCCGATGCTCAGGGTCACGCAATCCGAGACGATGGAGCCGCTATGGGCGATGCGAAGGTCCTCGATCGCCTTTCGCAAACGCTCGGCGATCAACGCGGCGCCCGAAAGCGGCGTGTTGGGCATGACGACGGCGAATTCCTCGCCGCCGTATCGCGCCGAAAAGTCCGCCTCGCGCCACAGTGTCCCGGCGATCGTCCCGGCGACCGTCCGCAAGCATTCGTCGCCCTTTTGATGCCCGTATGTGTCGTTGTAGAGTTTGAAACAATCGATGTCGATCATCAGCAGCGACAAAGGCGGCTGATCTCGGCCCGCTCTGCGGATTTCTTCGGCGAACTTGACGTCGAAGCTCCGCCGGTTCGCCAATCCCGTGAGGCCGTCGCGGGTCGCCAGGGCCTCGAGATCCGTTTGCGCCTGCTTCTGCGCCGTGATGTCGCGAAGCGTTTCCACCACCGCGATCAGATCGCCCGATTCGTCGTAGATCGAGCCGGCGTCGATCGCCAGATACAGCCGACGGCCGACCTTGGGCATCACGCACCAGTTTTCCGCGGAAACGCCAAAATCGCTCAGGCCGTAGCCGCCGCCGTTCGCATAGAGCGTGCCGATTTCATCGAAGCGCCGCTCGAGCAGCAGATCGGCGAGGCACGGCCGGCGTTCGGCGTAGAAGGCTTGCCAGTGATCAGAGGCGCCAATGACCGATTCCGCGCGGACCCCGGTCAGCCGTTCGCAAGCTTTGTTCCAAATCAACACGCGACCGTCGGCGCCGAGGACGAAGGTCGGGACGACGAGATGCTCCATCAAGCTTACCGCGAAGCCGTGGTCCCTTTGCGGAAGTGCGCGTCGAATTGCTTGCTTCATTTGTGGCGCCCACATGACAATCATGTTTGCGCAAAAAAACGTTAACGATCGCTCAAAGGCATTGCAGGCGCGAGCGGTCCGGCGCGACGCGATCGCTATGGCGAGCGGCGCGCGTTCACAAGCCGAAGGCGGTCAGCCCGGGATGATCGAGCGGGCGCGGGCCGGGGGCGTCCCACAGGAACTTGCGCTGCTCCGGATCGATCGGCAGATCGTTGATCGAAGCGTGGCGCGCGCGCATCAGGCCATGCGCGTCGAACAACCAGTTCTCGTTGCCGTAGGAGCGGAACCACTGGCCGGTCTCGTCACGCCATTCATAGGCGAAGCGCACGGCGATCCGGTCCTCGCGGAAAGCCCAGAGTTCCTTGATCAAGCGATAATCGAGCTCCTTGGCCCATTTGCGCGTGAGGAAGGCGACGATCGCCTCGCGGCCCCGGAAAAACTCCACGCGATTGCGCCACACGCTGTCGGGCGTGTAGGCGAGCGCGACGCGCTCGGGATCCCTGCCGTTCCAGCCGTCCTCCGCGGCGCGCACTTTGCGGATCGCGCTTTCGTGGGTGAAGGGCGGCAGCGGCGGGCGATCGAGGGACAAGAGCGTTCTCCCATGGCTGCGACGAAACGACGCGCCGCCGTTTAGCGGGGTATCGCGCGGCGCCGGGCCGATGTCAAAGCGCCGGGGCCGTTCCCCCGACCGCCTCGTAAACGTCGTAAGAGTCGGCCTCCCCGGCGGCGTGCGCGATCCGGCGATAGGAGCGCTTCAGCACGGCGTCGACGATCCTCCAGCGGTCCGCCTGTTCGCAGACGTAATGGATGCGCCGATCGGCGACCACGATGTAGCGCGGCCCGGCGCTGAGGATTTCCTGGAGAAGGTTCGGACCTTTTTCCTGAAAGTCGCAAAGCGTGTGGCCGGGGTAGAAATATTTCGTCGGCGGCGGCAGTTCGACCGCGCCATAGAGCCAAGCGCCGCGATTGACGACATAGAGCCTGTCCGCGCTCGTCGGGCCGCTCGCCCGGATCGCCGCCGCCGCGGCGGCGAGCGCGTCCGTCTCCTGGCGAACGGCGAGGTCATTGCCGGGAACGGCGAGCGCCGTCGCGATCGTCGCCAGGGCGAGCGCGCCGAGGCGCATCGCCGAGGGGATGCGCCTGAGCTCGGGCGTCGCCCGGGTCAGGCACAGCCCAGCCAGAAGCAAGCCCGGCGCGAGCGTCGGGCCGAGATAGGTGATCGCGATCGCGCGCTGCGCGAGGATCGACAGGGTCGCCAACGCGAACCAGGCTTCGAGGGCGCCGAGCGGAACGCCGGGGAGCGCTTTGGCCAGCGCGCGCCGTCGCAGCAGCGCCAGGCAAGCGAGCCCGAAGATCGCGACGATGCTTTTCTGCACGAGAAAATAACGGCCGACGCCGCCCAGAAGGGACACCCCTTCGCTGGCGCTCGCAGGACGGCTCAAGGCGCCCAGCAACGCGTCGTCGACGAGCGCCTGCGCCGCGCCGTGGCCGGCGAAATAGAGGAGAAAGCCGAGCGGCGCGACCGCCGCGGCGATCGTGAAGGCGAGCGCCGCCCCGGCGCGCCGCCCCGCGCCGTCGCGCGCGCTCAGAAGGATGAAAAGCAGCGCGACGGCCTCGAAGCCGGCCGTCTGCTTGACCGTCCCCGCCGCGCCGATGAGGAGCCCGGTCAGCGCCGCTCTTTTCATCGGGCTCAGCGGCGACAGCGCCGCGAGGAAGGCGAGAATCGTCAGCGCGGCGAGCGGACAATAGGCGTCGTTGCTGGTCACCAGTTCGCTGAGGATGGGATAGAGGATCGCGGCGAAGAGGCCGACCGCGGGCGCGCCGATGCGGCGGCCGAGAAAGTAGAGCGCGGTCGCGGCGACCGCATCGAACGCGACCGCGACCGCCCGCAGCGAGTCGAGGCTCGGCCCCAGCAGCGTCTGGGCGGCGGCGACAAGGGCGAAGAATCCGGGGGGCTTGACGTCGAAGGCGCCGACATAGGGCAGAACGCCGCGGCTCCAGAGATGCGCGACCTCGACGTAAAAGGCGTCGTCCAGGCCATCCATGCGCCGCAGCGGCAAGCGAACGAGCAGGGTCCACGCCAGCGCCGCGCCATAGACGACAAGCGCGGCGGCGACGGGAGAATCGCCGGCTCGTCGCGCAAAGGCAAGCGCCGAGCCCGCGCGTAAGGACGGGATTTGATCCGCGACAGGGGTCATCGAGCGATCCAGGCGAAAGCGCCCCGGTCTGGAGCCGGGGCGAGCGGCGACGCGCGGGGGAAAGTAAGCGCCAAATCGTGAAGCGCCCGTAAAGGCCGCCAAGCGGCGCGGCGATGTTGCGAAACGGCATGCTCATCCACGCGCGGCCAACCCGTTTGATCCCAGCCAAGTTCCCCTCCGCGAGAAATGCTAAGGGAAAAGCCGGCGTTGGACCGCTCGAACCAAGGCCGCCGTTGCAATCGCGGCGCAATCATGATGGCGTCGCGCGCGGATCGTCCCGCAGCGCAAAAGGAATTGTCATGTCGCCCGGATCTCTCGCCCTCGTTCTCGCCGCCGCGTTTTCCGGCGCCGCGCTCTACGTCAATCTCGTCGAGCAGCCCGCGCGCCTGGCGCTCGAGGATCAGGCGATGCTCAACGAATGGACGCCGAGCGACCGGCGCGGCGTCGCGCTGCTCATGGGGCTGTCGCTGCTCTCGGCGGCGCTCGGCCTCGTCGCCTATTTCGCCAGCCAGGACGTGCGCTGGGCGATCGGCGCGCTGATCATCGTCTTGAGCTGGCCCTACACGTTCTTTGTCATGGCGCCGGTCAACGACCAGATCCTCACGCTCGCGCCGCGCGACATCGGCGCCATACGCGTTCTGGTGCGCCAATGGGGCCTGCTCGAATACGGCCAGACGGGGATCGGCGTCGTCGCCTGCGCGGTGTTCCTGTGGGCGCTGTGAGCGCACGCGCGGCATCGCGAGGGCGGGCCGTCGCCGCGTGGACAGCGAGCGCCGCGCCAGGGTAGAAAACGCCATGTTCGACGCGCCGGCCCGCTCAGCCCTGCTCGCTCGCGTTTGGCGCGACGTGATGGAGAACCTGCGCTTTTTCTCGGCGCTGCCGACGCTGTCTCGCGGCGCCGAGACTCCGGGCGCGGAGTTGGATCTGGCGCGGATCGCCTGGGCGACGCCGATCGCGGGCGCGCTGATCGGCGCGCTCGGCGCGCTCGCGCTCGGCCTGTCCGTCCTTCTGCGCCTGCCGCCCTTCCTCGGCGCGGCTTTCGCCGTGGCGACGCTGGCGCTGGCCGCGGGCGCGCTGCACGAGGACGGCCTCGCCGATGTCGCCGACGGCTTCGGCGGCGGCCAAACCCGCGAATCCAAGCTCGCGATCATGCGCGACAGCCGCATCGGCGCTTTCGGGACGGTCGCGCTGGTTCTCTCGCTGATCCTGCGCGTCGGCGCGCTCGCGGCGCTGGCGCGCGGCGGCTTCGCAATCGCCGCGGCGGGCCTGATCCTGTCCGGCGCGGCCTCGCGCGCGGGCGCGCTGGTTCCCCTCGCCTTGCTGGCCCCCGCCCGCGCCGAGGGCGCCGGCGCGAGCGCCGGCCGCCTGGAGACGACCGATCTGATCGCGGCCGGCCTCGCCGTCGCCGGCGTCGCGTTTCTCCTGGGGCTCGCCGCGCTCGGCGTCACGCGCGCCTTCTTCGCCTGCGTCCTCGCCGCGGCGGCTTCCCTTGGGATGAGCGCGCTGGCGCGCCGCCAGATCGGCGGCCAGACCGGCGACGTCGCCGGCGCGGCGCAGCAGGTCGCCGAAATCGCCTGCCTCTGTGGTCTTCTCATCGGCGGTCGCCCGCCTTAAATCAGGCCCATGAATTTCTCCGCTCAGACGCCGGCCAGCCCCTGCGTGAAAGTCTGCGTCGTCGATCCCGTTTCGGGCCTGTGCGTCGGCTGCGGCCGCACGGTCGCGGAAATCGCGATGTGGCGCGATCTCGACGCCGACGAGCGGCGCGTTATCGTCGCGGGCCTCGAGCAACGCCTGAAGGCGGCGCGCTCGCGCGCGGCGCGCGGCCGGCGGGCCGGACTGCGCGGGCGCCGCTGAAATGGTCGTCGCTTTCCCCCTCGCGCTCCTCGCCGCGGCGCTGATCGCGCTTTGGGCCGTCCCGGCCGACACGCCGATTCTCGGGCTCGATCACGGGAGTTTCGCGCGCGCGGCCTTCGGCGTCGCCTTTCTGGCGTGGCTGTTCCTGACCGCGGCGCGGCGCGCCGGACCGGGCGCGTTCGCGCGCATCCTCGGCGGGACGGCGATCTGGGCGGCGATCATCCTCGGCCTCACCGGCGTCTACGCCTATCGTTTCGAAGCCGCCGAGATCGCCGATCGGGTGATGGCCGAACTTTTCCCCGGCGAGCCGCAAATCGGCCAGAGCGGCGAGGTCATCGTCAACCGCCGCTTCGGCGGCGAATTCGTCATTCCCGCCAAGGTCGACGGCGCGCGCGTGGCTTTCCTGTTCGACACCGGCGCCACGATGGTGGTGCTGCGCGCCCAGGACGCCCAGCGGATCGGCGTCGACGCCGCCGGGCTCGACTTCGACGTCAGCGTCGTCACCGCCAACGGCGCCGCGATGGCGGCGGAAACCCGCATCGACCAAATTGCGATCGGGCCGATCGTCATGCGCAACGTGCGCGCGCTGGTCGCCCGGCCCGGCGCGCTCAGCGAAAGCCTGCTCGGCATGAGCTTCCTCGAGAGATTGCAGAGCTACACGGTCGAGCGCGGGCGGCTGATCCTGAAGGCCAAGTGAAGACTGACGGCGAAGTGAACGCGGTTCAGACCGCCTCGGCGAGCGGCGCGCGCGCGATTTGCGCGACCGCGTCGCGCAGCACGTCGAGGCCCGCGCCGGGGCGCGTCGCCAGCGTCGCCAGCTTCTGGCGATAGAGGCGCGCGCCGGGCCGACCGGCGAACAGGCCGAGCATGTGGCGCGTCATGTCGTGCAGGCGCGCGCCGCGCGCCAATTCGCGCGCGACATAGGGCAGATAGGCTTCGACCGCCTCGAAGGCGTCGCGCAAGGACGCCGGCTCGCCGAAGATTTCCGGGTCGACGCCGAGCAGCATTTCCGGATTTTGATAGGCGGCGCGGCCGACCATCGCGCCGTCGACCCAGCGCAGATGGCCGCGCGCGGCCTCGAGATCGCCGATTCCGCCGTTGACGGCGATCGGCAAACGCGGATGCGCCGCTTTCAGCGCGTAGACGAGGGCGTAATCGAGCGGCGGCACGCTGCGGTTGTCCCGCGGGCTGAGGCCTTCGAGCCAGGCCTTGCGCGCGTGGACGACGAGTCCCGCCGCGCCCGCCGCGGCGATCCTCTCGACCAGCGCGAACAGGGCCTCGCGCGGCTCCTGCTCGTCGACGCCGATGCGGCATTTGACGGTGACGGGGACCTTCGTCGCCGCCGCCATCGCCGCGACGCATTCGGCCACCAGCGCCGGCTCGCGCATCAGGCAGGCGCCGAAGCGGCCGTTCTGCACGCGGTCGGACGGGCAGCCGCAATTGAGGTTGATCTCGTCGTAGCCGAATTCGCCGCCGATGCGCGCGGCCTCGGCGAGCCGTTCGGGCTCGGCGCCGCCGAGCTGCAACGCGATTGGGTGCTCGAACGCGTCGAAGCCGATCAGCCGCTCGCGCGGGCCGAACACCACCGCGTCCGCCGTCACCATCTCGCTATAGAGCCGGGCGCGACGCGTCAGCAGCCGGTGGAAGACGCGGCAATGCCGGTCCGTCCAATCCATCATCGGGGCGACGCTGAAGCGCCAGCTCGTCATATCGTTGGGGCTGCTCATGGCGGAATTCGGCTCGATCTCGGGACCGGCGCGCCGGAAGGCCGCCTTGCGGCCCCCAGATAGGCCGAGAGCGTCCGGCGTTCAACGTCCCGCGGGCTCAGCCCTTCAGCGGCCTCTCGACGCCTTCGGCGACGCGTTGCGTTTTGATCGCCGCAGGCGGAAGCATGACGCCGCCGAGATCATGGCGCGGATCGTCGCCAAGCGCCTTGTCGAGCGCCTGGAGCGATCGGGCTTCGTCGTCATGAAGCGGCCGCCGATCGGCGGGAGTGCTCCGCCCTGCCATGACCCGGGCGGCCCGATTGTAGCGGACGAAATTCGATAAGCAGCACATTGGTTTCGCGGAATAGCGACGTCCCTCCAGCTACGAGGGGTTGACCGCACCGCACCGTTCACATAAACGTGAAGTCACTTCAGCCGCTAGTGAATTCTCTTTATCCGAAGCAACGACTGGGCCCTTAGAAGGACCGAGGGCGTCGAGGTGCGCTCTATCGCGTTAGGTGGTCGAATTGAAGAATGTTGAGTACATGTTGCCGCGGTCCCTGTCCGAGGTGAAAAGAGCGGACGATGCGATCCGCATTAGGCCGTCCAACGCATGGATGCTGCTCTACAACTTGATTTCATCGCAAATTGCGATCGGTAAATTTCGGAAAGCTCATCGCTTGACTTGGCGCGCCGTTCGCTCGCCCATTGCGACGTTGCGTTGGCTCAACGCGCTGGAGCGCGTGCGCGTGCGCGCCGGCGTCGAAACGATTCCCTATCGCCTGGCGAGAAAGGCCGGCCAGGCTTTCCTTCACCATTCGCTGCCGCAAGCGGCGACGATCAATCTTCTCACGATGCACTATGAACGACTCCTGGCCACGCTGGGCGCGCGATTCGTCGGCGCAATTCTTCGCGGCAAGGTGGTCGTCGCGGCGGACATCCAAGGTCGGTCGGCGGCCCGCTATCGGCTGTGCCTGGCGCGCGATGTCCTGAACTCCAGCGAAGGCGAGCTTACCGTCGACCTCGTGCGAGTGGACGGGAACAGGCGCGTGGCCAGTCTCAGCATCGTGGTCGGCGCGCTCGACCCTGGCGGCTCGTCGGACCTTTGGATCGGGGGCCTCCAGGGCTGCAGCGGCGCCGACAGCAAAGCCGTCACCGTCCAGGCGACCAAAGACCTATGGGGCTTGCGCCCGAAGGATTTGCTGATCCACGCCGCCTACGCGTTGGGCGACATATTCGGCGCCGCGAGCCTCAAGGCGATCTCGAACGCGGGCCACGTCCTCGAACCCCGTGCAGGCAAGAATATCCGCTGGTACGCCGACTACGACGCCTTCTGGCGGGAGCTTGCCGGCGAGTCGATCGCCGGCGACTTTTTCCTATTGCCCGCGGTGCGCCGTCGGCGTTCGGTCGAGGATGTGCCGCCCGCCAAGCGCAGCAAGTGGCGGGCGCGTTACGCGCTGGTGGACGAAATCGGCGCCGACATTCACCGCCTGCCGACCGGGCGCAGCGCTCGCTAATCGGCTCGCGCCGCATGACCGACGCGCCCGATCGCCTCACGCCCGCCGCGCCCGATGACCTCGCGGACGCTCTAGCTAGAACGCGCTGTCTTTAGGTTGAACCAGACCTCTGCCGTCATCGCGAGCGAAGCGTGGCGATCCAGAGATCGTGACGCCAGCGTATTGGCCCGCCGAGCGCCCACGCAGATGTCATGAGCGACGCGAACCCTAACGGCAATCGCCTCGATCGCTGGATTGCTTCGCTCCGCTCGCAATGACGGTCGTAATGGATCGATCGAGCTGAAGACAGCGCGCTCCAACCGCCAGCTTGCCGCAACAACAGCTTGCAATATGCAAGTATCGCTTTCACCCCTTCAGCAGCCGCTCGACAAAACCCTCGACGCCCTCGGCGACGCGCGCGCAGCGCGTCCGCTCGGCGGAAATGATCGCGACGACGTCGGCGTAGGCGCGCTGCAGGTCGTCGTTGACCACCACGTAATCGTACTGGCGCCAGCGCTCGATTTCGCGTCTGGCGTTTTCGAGTCTCTTGTCGATCGTCGCCGCCGAATCCTCGGCGCGCCGGTCGAGCCGCGCGCGCAGTTCCGCCATCGACGGCGGCAGGATGAAGACGCTGACGACGTCGGGCCCGAGCGCCTCGCGCATCTGCTGGGCGCCCTGCCAATCGATGTCGAACAGCATGTCGCGCCCCTGCGCGAGCACCGCCTCGACCGGCCCGCGCGGCGTGCCGTAGCAACTGCCGTGGACCTCGGCCCATTCCAAGAGGTCGCCCGCCGCCCTGGCGACGTCGAACTGATGCTGGCTGATGAAATGATAATGGATGCCGTCCGCCTCCGAGGAGCGGCGCGCGCGCGTGGTGACGGAGATCGACAGCGTCAGGTCGAGCGACTTGTCCTGCAACAGCATGCGCGTCAGCGTCGTCTTGCCGGCGCCCGAGGGCGAGGAGAGGATCAAAATCATGCCGCGTCGGCGCATCGTCGGACCTTGGCTCACTCGATGTTCTGCACTTGCTCGCGCAATTGCTCGATTTGCGCGCGCAGTTCAAGCCCCTGCGCGGTGAGCGAAACGTCGTTGGCCTTGGCGCACAGCGTATTGGCCTCGCGGCCCAGCTCCTGGGCGAGAAAATCGAGCCGCCGGCCGACCGGGCCGCCCTCCCCGAGCAGCGCGCGCGCCGCCGCCACATGCGTTTTCAGGCGGTCGAGCTCCTCGCGGATGTCGGCCTTGGCGGCGAGAAGAATCGCCTCTTGATGCAGGCGGTTCTCGTCGAAGCCGCGCGAAGACTCCATCAGCGCAGCGACGGATTGGGCGAGGCGCGCGCGCACCGCCTCGGGCTTGCGGGCGGGATTGTCGTCGGCGGCTTGCGTCAGTTCGGCGATCGCGGAAAGCCGCTCGTTTAAGATCGTCGCCAGCGCCTCGCCCTCGGCGCGCCGCGCGACATTGAGCGCCGCGATCGCGACGTCGAGGCTCGACAGCGCGCCGGCGCAGGCGGCGGCGAGCGTCGCCTCGTCGTCGGCGGCCTCGACGATCTCGATGATGCCGCGAACGGCGAGCACGCCGTCCATCGTGGGCGGCGCGAGGCCGGCGGCATTGGCCGCCTCGCGCGCCGCGGCGACGATCGAGGCGAGCGCGAGCGCATCGACGCGCGCCTGTGAAGTCGCGCCCTCGCGCTGGGCGGAAATCGTCGCGAAGCAGGTGCCGCGCGCCAGCGCTCGCGTCAGCCGCGCGCGCGCCTCGCCCTCGATGCGGTCGAAGCCCTGGGGAATGCGCAGGCGCAGATCGAGCCCCTTGGCGTTGACGCATTTGAGCTCGACCGTCCAACGCCAGGGCGCGTGCGCGCCCGCGGCGCGGGCGAAGCCGGTCATGCTGGTCAGGGTCATGCCGATATTCCCCAGAGCGCCGCGATTCGGCGCGCGAATGTCTTATACAGGAGCGCGAACGGGAAAAAAGAACGCCGATTTGCGGCGGCGGCTTTGACGCGGGTCAAGGACGCGGCGACCGTTCGGCGAAACGCTGCGCCGAACGAGGAGGGGTGGTAGTGGACGACGCGCTCACTGTCGCCGGCCCGGGCGTTCGGCCCTTGCCGGCGGATCAATTGTATCGCGCTTGCGATCTCACGCGCTTGGCCTTCGCCTCGACCGCGGAGCTGGAGCCGATCGACGGGCTGGTCGGGCAAGCGCGCGCCTTCGAGGCGGTGGGGTTTGGCGCGAAAGTCGACAAGAAGGGCTTCAACCTCTTCGTCATCGGCCCGAACAGCGTCGGCATGCAGGAGGCGGTCAAGACCGTGCTGGCGGAGGACGCGCGATCGCGCCCCAGCCCTCCCGACTGGGTCTACGTCAACAATTTCGCCAAGCCGGACGAGCCGATCGCGATCGAACTCCCTTCGGGCCGCGCGCCCGGCTTCAAGGAGGCGATGCATAAACTCATCGAAGACCTCAAGATCGCGGCGCCCGCCGCATTCCAAAGCGAAGATTACCAGACGCGGCGCAGCGCGATCGACGAAGCGTTCCAGAAGAAACAATTCGAGGCTTTTTCCGGGTTGCGCGAAAAGGCGGGCGAGAAGGCGATCCTGCTGTTGCGCACGCCGGTCGGATTCGCGCTGGCGCCCTCGCAGAACGGTCAGGTCGTCCCGCCGGACGAATTCAACGCCTGGCCGGAGGCCAAACGCCTGCAAACGCAGACCGATATCGAGGCGCTCGAGACGGACCTCGAACATATCGTGCGTCAGATCCCGCAATGGGACAAGCAGCGGCGCGACGACGTGCGCGCGCTCAATCGGGAAACCGCCAAATTCGCGGTCGATCATTTGATCGAGGAAGTCGCGACCGCCTTCGCCGATATTCCGCGCGTCGCTCGGCACATCGATACGGTTCGCGCCGACCTGATCGAAAACGTGCCGATGTTCGCCGCCCGAGGCGACGGCGGCGAAGGCGAGACGGGAGAGCCGCTGCAGGGAACCGCGTTCGACCGTTACGAAGTCAACGTTCTGATCGCGCAAAACGGCGCCGTCGGCGCGCCGCTCGTCGAGGAGCTGCATCCGACGCTCGGCAACCTGATCGGCCGCATCGACTACGTCTCGTCGCACGGCGTGCTGATGACCAATTTCCGGCTGATCAAACCGGGCGCCATCCATCGCGCGAGCGGCGGCTATCTGCTCATCGACGCGCGCAGCCTGCTGATCGAGCCGTTCAGCTGGACCGCGCTCAAACGCGCGCTGCGGCGCGGCGAGGTCGCCATCGAGGACGTCGGCCGCTTCCTCGGCCTGACCAGCACGGTCTCGCTCGAACCCGATCCCATTCCGTTCCAGGTGAAAGTCGTGCTGTTCGGCGACCGCCTGCTGTATTTCCTGCTCTCCGCGCTCGACCCCGACCTCGGCGAGCACTTCAAGGTTCTCGCCGATTTCGAGGACGACCTCGCGCGGAACCCGGAGAACGAAGCGATCTTCGCGCGGCTGGCGGGCTCGCTCGCGCGGCGCGACGGCCTCAGGGCGCTCGACGCGCAAGCGACCGCGCGCGTCGTCGAGCACGCCGCGCGACTGGCCGCCCATTCCGGCAAGTTGTCGCTGCGCGTCAACGATTTGCGCGAGGCGCTGATCGAAGCGGACTTCTGCGCGCGCGAGGCCAAGCGCGACGTGGTGGCGCGCGCCGACGTGGAGCGCGCTTTGCAGGCGCGCGTCCGTCGCGCCTCGCGGCTGCGCGACCGCATGCAGGAGGCGATTCTCGAACGCGTCGCGCTGATCGCCACCGAAGGCGCGCGCGTCGGCCAGGTCAACGGGCTGAGCGTCATCGAGATCGGCGGCTTCGCGTTCGGAGGCCCCACCCGCATCACCTGCCAAACGAGGCCCGGCGGCGGCAAGGTCGTCGACATCGAACGCGAAGTCGAACTCGGAGGCCCGATCCACTCCAAGGGCGTGCTGATCCTCAGCGGTTTCCTCGCCGGGCGCTACGCGCTGGACACGCCGATGTCGCTGTTCGCGAGCCTGGTTTTCGAGCAGTCCTATGGCGGCGTCGAGGGCGACAGCGCGTCCTCCGCCGAACTCTATGCGCTGCTTTCGGCCCTGGCCGACGCGCCGTTGCGTCAGGACCTCGCCGTCACGGGCTCCGTCAACCAGCACGGCGACGTCCAGGCGATCGGCGGCGCCAACGAGAAGATCGAGGGCTTCTTCGACATCTGCAGCGCGCGCGGCCTCACGGGGACGCAGGGGGTTCTGATTCCGGCGTCCAACGTGCAGCACCTGATGCTGCGCGAGGACGTCGTCAAAGCCTGCGCGGACGGCCGCTTCGCCGTTTACCCCATCGCGACCATCGACGAGGGCGTCGCGCTGTTGACCGGCTTGGCGGCGGGCGAACGCCAGGCCGACGGCGCCTTTCCGCCCGGCAGCGTCAACCGCCGCGCGGAGGACCGCTTGCGCGCCTTCGCCGACATTCGCAAGAACTTCGGCAAGGACGGCGCGGGCTCGGCGCAGAACGGGGAGACAAAACGATGACGAGCGCGCCGCTCGGCTTCAAGCGCATGGTGCTCGGCCTTCACCAGGGCGCGCCAGGGCGCGCCATCGCGCTGGCGATCGAATTCGCCCAGCTTTTCGACATCGAACTGTTGGGGCTGTTCATCGAGGACGCCGGCCTGCGCCACCTCGCGGGCATGCCCTTCGCGCGCGAGATCAGTTCGCTCGGCGGCGGCTGGCGTCAGATCGAGCCGGCGCGCACGAGGCGCGAACTCGAACTCGCCGCCGGCAGCGCCGAGCGCCGCTTCGTCGAAGCCGCCCGCAGCTTCGTGCGGCCGCAGTTCGAGGTCGTTCGCGGCGGCGCGGCCGCGGCGCTCGCGGCGAACCTGCGTTCCGGCGACATCGTGGCGATCGGCGCGCCGGTGGCGGCGGCCGAGCGCGCCGCCGAGCCTTTCGCCTCGCTGCTCGAAGCGGCTTTTCGCTCGAGCGCCGCGGTGATGCTGGCGCCGGCGCGCCTGGCGCGAAGCGCCGGCCCGATCGTGGCGATCGCCGCGGGGCCGGACGACCTCAGCGTCGAGGCGGCGACGGCGATCGCCGGCGCCGCGGGGGAGGAACTCGTCGTCGTCGACGTCCGAGCAGGCGCGGCCGAGGATTGGCTGGCGGCGCGGCGCGCGGCGGGGCCGAGGCTCGCTTTCGCCGACGACGCCTTGCCTCAGGCCCTGCAAGGCTTGAAGGAGCGCCTCGCGGTGGTGAGCCGCGGCGCGGTCGGAAACAGACTCGCCTTGGCGATCGCCGCGACGCGCGGCGTGCCGGCGCTGAGCGTCGATGGGCGAGAGCGGTGACGGTTCGATGAGCAGGCCGCGGGCGGAAGCGGGACGGCGCCCCATCGCTGAGGCACGGCCAATTCGGCGAGGAGGCGGGTTCCAACTGCCGTAACGGGCTGCCGGCGCACCGCCGCAGCGGCGCTGATTTCCTCCCCGCCCCCTCAATCCAGCGTCTCGCGATAGACCCACACCGCGAAGGCGGTGACGGCGACGGCAAACAACGCCATCGGCCACAGTTCCGGCGCGATCTCGTTCCAGCCGTTGCCCTTCAGCAGCATGCCGCGCACGATGCGCACCGCGTGGGTCGTCGGGAAGATCTCGCCGATCGCCTGCGCCCAGCCGGGCATGCCGCGGAACGGGAACATGAAGCCCGACAGCAGGAACGACGGCATCAGCGTGAACTGCGCGAGCTGCACCGCCTGCATCTGGTTCGCCGCGACCGTCGAGAAGGTGACGCCGAGCGCGAGATTGCTGGCGATGAACAGCCCCAGCGCGGCGAGCAGCAGCGGCAGCGAGCCGCGGATCGGCAACTGGAAGAAAATGGTCGACGCGGCGAGGATCAGCCCGACCTGGACATAGCCGATGAACACGTAAGGCACGATCTTGGCGATCATCACCTCGATCGGCCTCACCGGCATCGCCAGCAGATTCTCCATCGTGCCGCGCTCGCGCTCGCGCGTGATCGCCAGCGTGGTGACGAACAGCGTCGAGAACAACAGCACGATGCAAATGAGGGCGGGCACGATATTGAGCACGGTGAGCTGTTCGGGATTGTAGCGCGCGTGCACGACGAACTGGAACGGCGGAATCTGGGGCTTTGCCTGGCGGATCGGCGGCAGGTCGCGATTGATCGCCGTCACGGCCTGTTGGAGCGCCATGACCGCGTTGCCGATCGCGGTCGGATCGGTCGCGTCGGCGTCGATCAGCACGCTCGGCGTCTCGCCGCGGTCGACCGCGCGATCGAAATCCGCCGGCATTTCGACCACGAACATCAGATCGCCGCGCGCGAGGCCGTCGTCCGCCTCGCCCTCCGATTTCAGGAGGCGCAGATCGTAGTAGCCGGAATTGCTCAGCGCCGCCGCGATGGTGCGGGTGTATTTGGAAGCGTCGATCGACAGCAGGCCGGCCGGCAGATGCTTGGGATCGGAATTGATGGCGTAGCCGAACAGGAACAGCTGCATGATGGGAATGGCGATGATGATGCGCAGCGTCATCGCGTCGCGGAACACCTGGATCCATTCCTTGCGCAACAGCGCGGCGAGGCGCGCCAGGGAGAACCGGGTCATCGCCCCGCCTCCTCGAGGCTCAGCATGTGGATGAACACGTCCTCGAGCCGCGGCTCGACTTCGCGCCATTCCAGCGCGCCGCCGGCCGATCGGATCGCCGCGGTCAGCGCCGCGCGGTCCATGCCCGCCACGTGCAGCGCGCGCCCGAACACCGCCGCCGCCTCGACGCCCGGCGCCGCGCGCAGCGCCCGCGCCGCCGCGTCGACGTCCTCGCCCGTCGCCTCGAAAGTGACGAGCCCCGATTCGCCGACGACCGCGACCGCGCCGCCCTGCACCACGATGCGCCCCTGCGCGAGATAGACGATGCGCCCGCAGCGCTCCGCTTCGTCCATGTAATGGGTCGAGACCAGCGTCGTCAGCCCGTCGGCCGCCATGTCGTGGATGAGATCCCAGAATTCACGCCGCGCCTTCACGTCGACGCCGGCGGTCGGCTCGTCGAGCAGCAGCAGCCTGGGCTCGTGCAGAACGCAGGCGGCGAGCGAGAGGCGCTGCTTCCAGCCGCCGGAGAGCTGGCCCGCGAGCCGATTGCGCCGGTCGCCGAACCCCATGCGCTCGATGATCGCCGCGACCGCCGCGCGGCGGTTGCGCATTTCGAAGACACGCGCCACGAAATCGAGGTTCTCGAATACGGTCAGGTCGTCATAGAGGCTGAAGCGCTGCGTCATGTAGCCGACTTCGCGGCGAATCTCGTGCGATTGACGGATGATGTCGTAGCCGATGCACGAGCCGGAGCCGCCGTCGGGGACGAGCAGCCCGCACAGCATGCGGATCGTCGTCGTCTTGCCGCTGCCGTTGGCCCCGAGAAAGCCGCAGATCTCGCCCTTGGCGACTTGCAGGCTGAGCCCGTCGACCACTTTGAGGTCGCCGAAGCTCTTGCGCAGGTCGCTGACGTCGATGACGTAGTCGCTCATGGCGGCGGCGTCCGCGGCCGCACGGTGACCGGTTGGCCCGGATTGAACAAGGTCGCCTCGGCCGGCTCCGGCCGCGCTTCGGCGAGAAAGACGAATTTGCTGCGCGTCGTCTCGGAGTAGATGAAGGGCGGCGTATATTCGGCCTGCGGCGCGATATAGGAGACGGTTCCCGTCATCTCGGCGGGGCAACTGTCGCACAGAAGCGCCACGGCGTCGCCGACATGCACATGCGCGAGCGACGGTTCGGGGACGAAGAAGCGTATGAAGATGTTCTCGGGCGGCAGCAGCGAGACGACCGGCGCGCCCGCGTCGAGCGTTTCTCCCGCCCGCGCCAGCACGTCGGCGACGACGCCGGTCACGGGCGAGACGACGGAGCGCTGAGCGAGCCGCCAGCGCGCCATGGCGAGCGCGGCCTCGGCGGCGTTGACCGCCGAAGTCTGGGCGATGATCTCGCCGGGCCGGCCGAGCGGCGCCTTGGCCTGTTCCAGCGCCGCCTCGTCCGCCGCGATCTTGGCCGTCGCCGAGCGCAGGTCCGCCTGCTCTTCGTCGACGAGTTGCGCCGTCGCGGCGCCGGTCTTGAGCAAGGCCTGATTGCGTTGCAGGTCGGCCAGCACTTTGTCGCGCGCGGCCACGGCGTCGCGCAGATTCGCCTCGGCTTGCGCGATTTCGGTCGGCTTGGCGGGGTTCTGCAGATTGGCGAGCTGATCCCGGGTCTGCTGAAGCAGCCGGGCCGCCTGATCGACCGCATAGCGATCGTCGGCGTCGTCCTGTTCGAACAGCGGCGCGCCCTTGACCACGCGATCGCCGCGCTCGACGCGAACGGCGGTGACGAGACCCTGCTGGGTCGGCCCGACCTTGACGAAATCGGCGTCGGCGTAACCCTGCCACGCCTCGGGGCCGGGCGGCCCCGGACGCAGAAAGACCCACCACAGCGCGCCGAGCGCCACGGCGACACCGAAAAGGACGACGATTCGACGATCCATCGGGTGCGCGCTCGCGTCGGGTCAAAGCTCGCGGCATTGCTAGGCCGACGCGCCTTCGGCCGCAACTGCGCCCTTGCGGTCAGGGAATCGGCTTCTTCGGCCTCACGCGCTTGCGCGTCTGCACTTCGACGCGCGGCCCCTCGACGAGCCGCACGACCGCGCCCCAGAACGTGCGCACGTCCTGCTGCGTCATTTGCATGCGGTGAAACATGTTGCGCAGGTTGCGGCGCATCCCCGGCTTCTTGGTGACCGGACGGAAGAAGCCGGCGTCGTCGAGCTTTCCCTCCAGGAAGTCGAAAAACGCGAGGACCATCTCGCGTTGCGCGGGAGGCGAGACGGCGCGCGCGATCGCAGGGCTCGGCGGCGCGTCGCCGTGGGCCGCCTTGAACCATTCGTATCCGCACAGCAGCACCGCCTGAGCGAGATTGAGCGAGGCGTAGGCGGGATTGGCGGGAAAGGTGAGAATGGCGTCGGCGAGCGCGACCTCGTCGTTGTCGAGGCCGGTGCGCTCCGGCCCGAACAGAACGCCGCGCTTCTCGGCGGCCAGCGCGGTTTCCGCCATCGCCTGAGCGGGAGCGAGGACGCGCTTCATCTGGCCGCGTTCGCGCGCCGTGGCGGCATAGAGGAAGTGAAGATCGGCGACCGCCGCCTCGACGCTGTCGAAGACGCGCGCCGCTTCGAGCAAATGAGCCGCTCCCGCCGCCGCCGCGTAGGCGACGTCGCGATATTCGCCGACGCGCGGCCAGCCCTCGCGCGGGTTGACGAGGCGCAGATCGTCGAGGCCGAAATTGGCCATCGCGCGCGCGCACATGCCGATGTTCACCGCCAGTTGCGGGCGCACGAGAACGATCGCGGGGCCGCCGGCCAACGCCGCCCTGCTCCGGTCCGTTCCCGCTCCGACCATGTTCCCGCCTTAGACCGCCGCCGCGCGCGAGGCCGCGAAACGCCGCGCGATCTCGTCGGCGATTTGCCTGCTCGAGTCGATCGGCTCGTAGGAGAAACGCTCGATCGCGCCGGCGAAGCGGCGCACCGCCCCGATCCGCTCCAGGGCGTCGATCGCGCCGGCGAGCTTGTTCGAGCCGCCGCCCGACGGCTCGAAAACATACACCGGCGCGCCCGTCGCCGTCGCCTCGCCGACCATATTGGCGCTGTCCCCGGTCACCAGCACGGCGTCGGCCAGCGCGAGGATCGAGGCGTAGGGATTCTCGCCCGTCCCGTCCCAAACGAACCCCGGGGCGTCGCCGAGGCCCTCGCTCACCGCGGCCAGAAGCTCCGGCGGCGTGCGGCGCGAGGGCGTCGCCATGACGCTGAAGCCTTGCGCGGCGATCGCGCGTATCGCCGCGCGAAGCCGCGCGACGTCGGCCGGCGTGAAATGTTGCGCGCCGCTGGGGCCGCCGAGCGCCACCGCACAACGCGGCGCCGGCAGGGCCGCGAGCCTCGCGTCGGGCGCGGCGCGCACGGCGGCGAGGCGCCGTCGCGAAAAAGGATGCGGGGAGGTCAGCGTCGTGATGACGTTGGGTCCGCGAATCCGGTCGTGCTCGGGCGCCCAGATCAGGTCCATCATCCCCCTGGAAAAGCGCGGGTCTTGCAAAAACACCGCGAACACGCGCCCGCCTGTCGCGCGCTTGAACGCGCGCATGTACGGCACCGTGACCCGTCCGCTGGCGATGACGATATCGGGAAGCGGCTGGCTCACCAGCGAGCCCGTCCGGCCCGCCCGGTCCCGGGGATCGACGGGCCCGAAAGGCGCGAGCCAAACAAAAAGCCTGCGCGGATCGACCGGCCGCAATTCATACGGCGCGCCCAGCGCCTCGGCGACCCCGATCGCGTTGACCTCGTGTCCCGCCTTGCCCGAACCCAAGAGAAGGACGCGCACGCCCTCGCCCAACAGCGCATCCTGCATCGCGTGTTACAGCCCCATTCGCCCCGGCAGCCATTGCGCGAAGCTCTGAGCGAGCGTCTCGACCCGGCGGCGCGTGATCTCCAACTGATAGGGCATGTTCAGAAAGGTGTTGGCGCCGACCGCGGCGTACAGCGGATAGGAAGCGATCTCCTGGCCGCGCGGGCTCAGAACGATCCCCTCGCCTTGAATGCCGTCAATCGCGTCGATGGCGGGATTGCCGAAGGCGCTGTTCGACGGCCCGAGAATGACTTCGTCGATGCGCGCCACGAGCGTCGCCGCGTTGCGGTCTCCCGGCGCCAGATAGGCGGCGAAAGACTTGCGCAGCAGCCCCGGCAACTCCGCGGCGATCCAGTCCGCGAAGTCCCCGGCGCCGCTCGCGCGCAGCGGCGCGACGTCGACCCGGATCTCCCGGAAGCGAACGCCCGCGAGCGACGAGGCGGCCGCGGCGATTCCCGGCGCGGCCGCCAACGCCGCCAAAGCCGACAGAACGGCGCGGCGAGTCAAAAGGCGATTATCCATGACCATCCTCCTCGGAGCGACGGGCGCCGGCCTCGGCGGCGGCGCCCGTCGCTCAGATATAGACGACCTTCAAGATTTCGTAGCTCTTGCCGCCGCCGGGCGTGTTCACTTCCACGCTATCGCCGACTTTCTTGCCGATCAGCGCGCGCGCGGTCGGCGAGCTGATGGAGACCTTGCCGGATTTCACGTCCGCTTCGCTCTCGCCAACGATCTGAAACACCTTCTGAGCTTCGGTGTCCTCGTCGATCAAGGTGACCGTCGCGCCGAATTTGATCGTCGATCCCGACAATTTCGATACGTCGATCACCTCGGCCCGCTGGAGCATGTCTTCGAGTTCGATGATGCGGCCCTCGTTATGAGACTGCGCCTCTTTGGCCGAATGATATTCGGCGTTTTCCGACAGGTCGCCGTGAGCGCGCGCCTCGGAGATCGCCTGGACGATGCGCGGACGCTCCACCTGTTGCAGCCTCATGAATTCAGCCTCCAGCGCGGCGTGGCCGGCGACTGTGATCGGAAATCTTTCCATCGATTACCCTGCCTCGAATATCAAAACCTCTGGCCCGCGATCGACACGCCCGACGCGGCGTCAGATCACGCGAAATAGTCCTGCAACGCACGGACTTCAAGATCGCCGGTCAAATAGGCCTTGATGCCCTCGGCCGCCGCGATCGCGCCCGAAAGTGTGGTATAATAAGGGGTTTTTTGCAAGAGGGCGGCGCGGCGCAGCGGCTTGGAATCGGTGAGCGAGGTCGCGCCTTCGGTGGTGTTGAACATCAGTTGAACGCCGCCGTTGCGCACGGCGTCGGCCGCGTGCGGACGCCCTTCCGACACCTTGTTGATCTTGACCGCGGGAACCCCGTGCTGCTCGAGGTAGCGCTGCGTGCCCCCCGTCGCGATGATCTTGAATCCCAGCTCGCGCAACATACGCAGCGGCGCGACGACGCCCGCCTTGTCGGCGTCGCGAAGCGAGACGAAAATCGTGCCCGAGCGCGGCAGGCCCGCCCCCGCGCCGAGCTGGCTCTTGGCGAAGGCGATCTCGAACGTGCGGTCGATGCCCATGACCTCGCCGGTCGAGCGCATTTCCGGCCCGAGCACGGTGTCGACGCCGGGGAAGCGCGCGAAGGGAAACACCGCTTCCTTGACGCCGACGTGATGAAGCCCGCCGAGCCTCAAGTCGAACGAGGCCAGAGGTTCGCCCGCCATGACGCGGCTCGCGATCTTGGCGATCGGCCGGCCGATCACCTTGGCGACGAACGGCACGGTGCGCGAGGCCCGCGGATTGACCTCGAGCACGTAAATTTCGCCGTCTTTCAACGCGTATTGCACGTTCATCAGGCCGCCGACGTCGAGCGCCAGCGCGAGCCGGCGCGTTTCGTCCTCGAGGCGGGCGATCGTGTCGGGTTTGAGCGAGCGCGGCGGCAAAGAACAGGCGCTATCGCCGGAATGGATGCCCGCCTCCTCGATGTGCTCCATGATTCCCGCGACGACGACGCTCTTGCCGTCGCACAGCGCGTCGACGTCGATCTCGATCGCATCCGAGAGATAGCGGTCGAACAGCAGCGGATTCTTGCCCAGCACCGTATTGATCTGGCCGGTCTTGTCGTTGGGATAGCGCGCCTTGACGTCGGCGGGCACGAGGCTCGGCAGCACGCCGAGCAGATAGTCGTCGAGCGCGCTCTCGTCGTGGATGATCGCCATCGCGCGGCCGCCCAGCACATAGGAGGGCCGCACGACCAGCGGCAAGCCGAGATCGGCGGCGATGAGGCGCGACTGCTCGACCGAATAGGCGATGCCGTTCTTGGGCTGCTTGAGGCCGAGCTTGTCGAGCAGGCGCTTGAAGCGGTCGCGATCCTCGGCGAGGTCGATCGAATCGACCGAAGTGCCCAAGATCGGCGCGCCCGACTGCTCGATGACATGCGCGAGCTTGAGCGGCGTCTGGCCGCCGAACTGCACGATGACGCCCTTCAGCGTCCCCGCTTCGCGCTCTTTGTGCAGGATGGCGAGCACGTCCTCCGCGGTCAGCGGCTCGAAATACAGGCGATCCGAAGTGTCGTAATCGGTCGACACGGTCTCCGGATTGCAATTGATCATGATCGTCTCGTAGCCCGCCTCGCGAAGGGCGAACGAGGCGTGGCAGCAGCAATAGTCGAATTCGATCCCCTGCCCGATGCGGTTCGGTCCGCCGCCGAGAATGACGATCTTCTCGCGCCCGGTCGGGCGCGCCTCGCAGCGAAGAGCGCCGGCGAAAGGCGTCTCGTAGGTCGAATACATGTAGGCGGTGGGCGAGGCGAATTCGGCCGCGCAGGTGTCGATGCGCTTGTAGACCGGCGTGACGCCGAGCGCGCCGCGCGCCTTGGCGACCTCGCCTTCCGCGATTCCCGCCAGGGCGGCGAGCCGCGAGTCGGAGAAGCCGGCCGCCTTGAGGAGGCGCAAGTTCTCGGCGTCGGCGGGCAATCCGAGGCGCCGCACCTTGTTCTCGAGCGCGATGATCTCGACGAGCCGCTCGAGGAACCAGGGATCGATCTTGGTGACGTCGTGGATTTCGGCGACGCTCATGCCGAAGCGCAGGGCCTGCGCGATCTTGAGCAGGCGGTCGGGCGTCGGCTTGCCGATCGCCGCACGCAAGGCGTTGTGGTCGTCGCCCTTGCCGAAACCTTCGATCTCGATTTCATCGAGGCCGGTGAGGTCGGTCTCCAGCGAACGCAGCGCCTTCTGCAAGGATTCGCAGAACGTGCGGCCGATCGCCATCGCCTCGCCCACCGATTTCATCGCGGTCGTGAGCACGGGATCGGCGCCGGGGAATTTCTCGAAGGCAAAGCGCGGAATCTTGGTGACGATGTAGTCGATCGTCGGCTCGAAGGAGGCGGGCGTCGCCCCGCCGGTGATGTCGTTGGCGATTTCGTCGAGCGTGTAGCCGACCGCGAGCTTGGCCGCGACCTTGGCGATGGGAAAGCCCGTCGCCTTGGAGGCGAGCGCGGAGGAGCGCGACACGCGCGGATTCATCTCGATGACGATCATGCGGCCGTCGACGGGATTGACGGCGAATTGCACGTTCGAGCCGCCGGTCTCGACGCCGATCTCGCGCAGCACCGCGATCGCGGCGTCGCGCATGATCTGGTATTCCTTGTCGGTCAGGGTCAGCGCCGGCGCGATGGTGATGGAATCGCCGGTGTGCACGCCCATCGGATCGATGTTTTCGATCGAGCAGACGATGATGCAATTGTCCGCCTTGTCGCGGACGACCTCCATTTCGAATTCCTTCCAGCCGAGGACGCTTTCCTCGATCAGAACTTCGTCGGTCGGCGAGGCGTCGATGCCGCGCTCGACGATCTCGATGAACTCGCTCTTGTTGTAGGCGATGCCGCCGCCGGTGCCGCCCATCGTGAAGCTCGGCCTGATGATCGCGGGAAGGCCGATGTCGTCGAGCGCGGCGAGCGCCTGGGAGAGCGTCTTGACGTGATGCGAGCGCGGCGTGGCGAGGCCGATCTTGGTCATTGCCTCGCGAAACAGCTCGCGGTCCTCGGCCTTGTCGATGGCGTGGGCCGTGGCGCCGATCATCTCGACGTCGAAACGTTCGAGCACGCCCATCTTCTTCAGCGACAGCGCGCAGTTGAGCGCGGTCTGGCCGCCCATGGTCGGCAGCAGCGCGAAGCCGCCGGGAACGGCGTAGCGCTCCTTGGCGATGATCTTGGCGACGATTTCCGGCGTGATCGGCTCGATATAGGTGCGGTCCGCCATATCCGGATCGGTCATGATCGTGGCGGGATTCGAGTTGACGAGGACGATGCGATAGCCCTCCGCGCGCAAGGTCTTGCACGCCTGGGTTCCGGAATAATCGAATTCGCACGCCTGTCCGATGATGATCGGCCCAGCGCCGATGATCAGGATGGTGGAGATATCGGTCCGTTTCGGCATCAATTCCTCTGGGCTCGCGCCAACGCCGGCGCGACGATCGTCTGTCTGCGGCGCGCAAAAAAAGGCCGCGCCGCGGGCTTGGGCCGCGAGGCGTCCTCATGCGAAGGCCGTCGCGGCCCTACTAGACGAGAATTGAAGCGGGGGGAAGGGCGCCGAACGGATCGCGGGGGCGGAGGACCGAAGCGGCCGACGCTTCAGCCTCCGCTCGTCACGCTGAAGTTCTTCACGCGGATCAGAATGTCGCCGTCGGGCGCCTTGTCGGTTTGCGCGAAAACGCCGAACAGCAGCTGCCCCTGAGGCGCCTGGGCGCGGATCACCTTGACCGGTTGGCCGTTCATCGTGACCGTCAGCTTCTGATCGCTCGTCGCGACGATGCGCAGCGAATTGACCGCATCCGGCGACGAATTGAACGCGGGAGAATTCTGAACGGTGAACACCGAGGCGTAATTGCCCGATGACTTTTTGTACAACAGCACGTTGCCGTTGCTGGCCACCATGAACAGCAGGTAATTGTTGTAATCCGTCGCCCAGACGATCATGCCGGCCGCCGCGTTGTTGTCCGGCGCCGGCGACTTCGGCAGCACGAAATCCATGCAGTAGTCGGCGAAAGCGGCGTTGAACGTCAGGTTCTCGGCGCTGGTGAAAAAGGCCTGCTTGTTCAAAGTGAAAAGAAAATCGGGCGGCTTGACCTGGCTGAGGGGCGGACTGAAGTCCCATCCGCCGGAATCGTCGGCGAAATTATCCTGGAAAATGACGCTGCCGGTCTGGCCGCTGCAGGCCTGCGACGCGACGACGCCCGCGAGCTGAAACGCGAGCGCGAGCCCCAAAGCTTTCCATTTCATGCGCCCCTCCTCGTTCGCAAAGCGACCTGACCCAATCGAACAGACAAAATCGCCAATGGCGGAAAGCGACGCTCGGAAAGCGCGGACACGATCCACGCGGCGAGGCGGCGCGAAGACGATGCTATCTCGGGCATGCTCGCGCATCGCGTCGCGTTTGTCCAGGCGACGGCTTTCGCGCGCAAAGTCCGCACGCAGCGCCCGCCGCCGCCGCCGCCGCGCCTGTTTCCCGCTTCGAGCGAAGCGGCGCTATTTCCAAAGTCGGCCGCTCCGCGCTAATCTCGCCAAAGGAATCGTCCGGGTTGCGGCGATCGGCCGCGGATAAGACGGGAGACGGGAGACATCTTTCATGGCGATCGAGGACACGACGACGGCGGACGTTCGGCTCGCGGACGCCAAGACGGCCTCCCCCAAGGCGGCGGACGAGAAGGAAGTCCCCGCGCCGAAACCCCCGCGATCCGAGCCGAGCGGGAGCGGACGGGCGAGGGCCTTTTCCGACGCCGTCGTCGAGCCGCCGTTCGTTCCGAAAAAGACCGTCAAGGCGCTCAAGGCCGAGGCGGTCTCGCGGCGCGATCCCGACGCGATCCGCCGCGCCTTCGAGACCGGCGACTATCCCTATAAAACCAAGGTCACGGAAAAGGCCTATCTGGAACGCGTGCTGCCGCTGCAGGCCGAACTTCTGAAGGCGCAGAACTGGATCAAGCAAACCGGCGAGAAGATCGTCATGCTCTTCGAGGGGCGCGACGCCGCCGGCAAGGGCGGCACGATCAAGCGCTTCATGGAGCATCTCAACCCGCGCGGCGCGCGCATCGTCGCGCTGGACAAGCCGAACGAGCGCGAGCGCTCGCAATGGTATTTCCAGCGCTATATCGCGCACCTGCCCTCCGCCGGGGAAATCGTCTTCCTCGACCGCTCCTGGTACAACCGCGCCGGCGTCGAGCGCGTCATGGGCTTCTGCACGCCCAACGAATATCTCGAATTCATGCGCCAGTGCCCCGACCTCGAGCGCATGTTCGTGCGCACGGGCGTGCGACTGTATAAATACTGGTTCTCAGTGACGCGCGAAGAGCAGAAGCGTCGCTTCCAGGCGCGCGAGACCGATCCGCTCAAGCAATGGAAGCTTTCGCCGATCGACAAGGCCTCGCTCGACAAGTGGGACGACTACACCGAGGCCAAGGAGGCGATGTTCTTCAACACCGACACCGCCGACGCGCCGTGGACGATCATCAAGTCCGACGACAAGAAGCGCGCGCGGCTCAATTGCATGCTGCATTTCCTCTCCAGCCTGCCCTACGACAACAAGGATCACCGCGTCGTCGTCGGGCCCGACCCGCTGATCGTCGGCTCGTCGTCGCTGGTGATCGGCGCGCACCAACATATCCTCGACGCGGCGGTGCATCCGGCGAGCCGGCGCAAGGGCTGAGCGACGCGGAAGCGAAATGAAATTCGCTCGGGGGGCCGTCCGCCCCGCGCCGTAATCCCGCGACCATTGCGCCGACGCCGCTTTTCTGCCCAATCTGCATCGCGGCGATTGTCCGCGGCCATCCCCAACGATGCGTCGCGCATCCAATCAAACGGCGATGGGAGGATACGCGATGGCGAAATGGCCTGTTTGGCTCGTTCTCGGGGCGTCACTTCTTTCTGCGCCATCGGCCGCGGAAGCCCAGGCGCCCGCAAAAACAGGCGAATTCGTGAAGTTGTGCTCGAGCGACGCCAAACAATGCTTTTCGAAGATTCAGAGCGTCGATGTCGGCATCATGGCTGGCGCTCTTTGGGCGCCGAACGCGAAACACAAAGCGGCATGCCCCATTCCCGACGGGGTCGAAGACGATACGGCCAGGGCGCTCATCGTGGGATGGCTGGGCCGTCATCCCGAAACGGCAAATTTGGACACCGACGCCGGGATCACTTTGGCGATCAAGCAAATCTGGTCGTGCCGCCTGGCGATTGCCGGCGCCGACGCGAAGACGCCCTCGGGCGGCCCCTCGCGAACCGCTGATTTTCTTGGCTATTGCAAGACTCGCCGCAATAGTTGTTACAACGACATATTGGTCGTCGACCTGAGCATCCTGGCCTCGCAGGGAGTGGACAGTCCGCTCGCCAGCCACTGCCAGCCGCCGCCGGACATCGCCACGGAAGCGCTCGGCGCGAAGGTGCTCGATTGGCTCGGCAAGCATCCGGAAACGCACGGCTTGAAAATCAATGACAGCGTTGCGGCGGCGATCGACGCGACGTGGCCATGCCATTGACGACGATCGGCGGCATTAGTCCCCGGGCTCGCCATTCCCGGCGTCGGACATGATCTTCCATAGGGCGACGCCGAAATCGAACACGTGATTCCAGCCGCAGGCCTTGCATTCATATTCACGAAGATCGTGACCGGACATGGTGTCCTTGTTGATTCGTCGCGTCGGGCCATTGCATTTCGGGCACCGGCCTTCGACGCAGGCCAATTGATAGAGCGCTTGTTCGTCCATTGGGAAAATCCTGGTCCGAGTTGCTTGGCCCCTAGAGCGCTCTGCATTTAGGTGTGAGCGCCCCCTCTCCCCGCATATGCGGGGAGAGGGCCGGGGTGAGGGGCCGGGTCATTGGCCGCGACGTTGCGGCTCATCGCCCGGCCCCTCATCCTAACCTTCTCCCCGCAAGCGGGGAGAAGGGACGCGGCGGCGCATCACGGCGTGCGCCGATCCAATCGCAGCACGCTCTGGGGCCTGTCGTCGGTTGCAGATAGGCGCTGGGTTCGGATTGGATAGCGTCGGGGGTCAAGCGCGTCGTCGCCGACGCGGCGCCCCGCGCCTTCACTCCTCCGGCTCGGTGGTGAACGTCAAGGGATGGCCCTTGGCGCGCGCCATGTCCGTCGCGCGCGTCGCCTTCGTCTCGGCGATGTCGCGCGCGAACACCGCGACGACGCAGACGCCGAGACGGTGCGCGGTCATCATCACGCGATAGGCCTGATCCTCGTTGAGGCGGAACTCCGCCTTCAGCACCGCGACGACGAATTCGCGCGGCGTGTAATCGTCGTTGAGCAGGATCACCTTGTGCAGCCGCGGCCGCTCGGTCTTGGCGCGGGTCTTGACGCGCGGCTTGGCGTCGATTTCGCTCATCGCCGAGGCTCCTCGCGGAAAACGCGCTGAGTTTCCGTTCTCTGGACATAACCGGGCGAACGCCAGTTCCTCCGGCGATTTCCAACCATTTCCTTGGCGAAATTGTGGACTTGCGGGATCGCGCCGCCGATGGGGCGCCCGGCGCCCGAATCGCCGCCGCGCTTTTCCCGCGCCCTCAGCGCTTCGCTTCCGCGCTCGCGCGCGCCCGCGCGGTCCGCGGCGGCTGAATTGCGAATTACGGCGGCGGCTCGCTTGACCCGCAATTCGAATTCACAAGATTGCAAAGTGGTGCGGTAAGCTGCCGCCATAATGCAGCTTGTGCATTATAATTCATCGCCGCTAGCAACGGCGCCGCCGCCGACTCGGCGAGCGGAACATTTCGCGCCGCCGTTCGCTGGGCGATAGCCTGCGGAATTGCGCTTATTCCGGCTTGACTGAGAGCGAGCATGAACTAAAGTGCATCACAAATGACGAGAAAGCGGCCGCCAGCGGTCACGCGACGCGGCGCCATGGCGCGCGAGCCGCGTTTGCAAAAGGGGAGCGATATGCCGATCACGAGGCGGGATGTTTTGCGCACGGGCGCCCTTGGCGTCGCCGGTCTTTCCATGCCTTTCGTCCGCCCATCCTGGGCGCAATCCGGTCCGGTGAAGTTTGGCCTGCTGTTGCCCTATTCCGGCACTTATGCGCCGCTCGGCGAAGCCGTCAACCGCGGCCTCGACCTCTACCTCGCGTCGAAGGGCGGCAAGCTCGGCGGGCGCGAGATCACCTTCGCGAAGGTCGACGACGAATCGGCGCCGCCGAAGGCGACAGAGCTGACGACCAAGCTGATCCAGGGCGAGAAAGTCGACATCCTGTTCGGCACCGTCCATTCCGGCGTGGCGATGGCCATGGTGAAAATCGCCCGCGAGGAAGGCTTGCCGACAATCGTTCCCAACGCCGGCGCCGACGCGATCACCCAGGCCATGTGCGCCGAGAACGTCTTCCGCACCTCTTTCTCCAACGGCCAGGTGGGCTTCGCCACCGGACAGGCCATGCTCGCCGCCGGCCTCAAGAAAGTCGTGACCGTCGCCTGGAAATACGCGGCGGGCGACGAATCGGTCGCCGGCTTCAAGCGCGCCTTCGTCAAGGGCGGCGGCGAAGCGCTGAAAGACATCGCCGTGCCTTTCCCCGACGTCGAATTCCAATCGGCGCTCGCCGAAATCGCGTCGCTCAAACCCGACGCGGTCTACGTCTTCTTCGCCGGCGGCGGCGCGCTGAAGTTCATCAAGGATTACGCCGGGGCGAAGCTCGGCATACCGCTTTGGGGCCCCGGCTTCCTCACCGACGGCGTCGAGAAGGCGGCCGGCGAAGCCGGAGACGGCGTAAAGACGGTGCTGCACTACGTCCAGAGCCTCGACAATCCCGAGAACAAAGCCTTCGTCGAGGCGTTTCGGGGCGCCTACAAAGCGGAGCCCGACGTCTACGCCGTGCACGGCTGGGACGCCGGCCAACTCATCGCGGTCGGCCTCGAGGCCGTCGGCGGCGACGTGTCGAAGCGCAAGGAACTCAACGCCGCCATGGCCAAGGCGAGCTTCGCCAGCCCGCGCGGTCCCTTCAAACTGTCCTCCTCGCATAATCCGATCCAGAACTTCTATCTGCGCGAACTCAAGGGCGGCGTGAACCAATATCTCGGCGTCGTCGCCAAGGAACTCGCCGACGAGACGACCGGCTGCAAGCTCGCCTGATCCCGCGCGCGACGACCCGGACGGCGCGGCGCCGTCCGGCGCACGGATCCTCCTGCGCGACGGCGGTGCGAGCATTTCATGAGCCTTTATTTCGTCCAGATCCTCAACGGCCTGCAATATGGGCTTGTCGTGTTTCTCGCGGCGAGCGGCCTGACGCTCGTCTTCGGCGTTCTCGGCGTCATCAATCTCTCGCACGGCTCGTTCTACATGCTCGGCGCCTATGCGGCGCTGACGCTGACCAGCCTGTTCGGCGACATCTTCGTCGCGCTGGCGCTCGGCTTGCCGCTCGCTTTCCTGTTCGGCATGGCGATCGAATGGCTGTTCATCCGCCATCTCTACGCGCGCGATCATCTCCAGCAGGTGCTGCTCACCTTCGCGCTGATCCTCATCTTCAACGAAGTCCAGCAGTCGGTGTGGGGCAATAATCCCCTGTCGATCCCGACGCCGCCCTATCTTGCGCGCAGCGTAATGATCACCGGGGCGCTGGGCTATCCCGTCTACCGCATCGTGCTGATGGCGATCTGCGTCGCGCTCGCTCTGGCGATGGTCTTCGTCATCCAGAAGACGCGCGTCGGCCGGCTGATCCGCGCCGCCGAATCCAATCGCGAAATGGTCGAGGCGCTCGGCTTCGATTCCCGCATTCTCTTCCGGCTGGTTTTCGCGGCGGGCGTGGCGCTCGCCGCCGCCGCCGGCATTCTCGCCGCCCCGGTGGAAAGCGCCTATCCGGGGATCGGCGACCGCGTGTTGATCACCTCGTTCGTCGTCGTGGTGATCGGCGGCATCGGCTCGATCCGCGGCGCCTTCGTCGGTTCGCTGCTCATCGGCCTCGCCGACGCTTTCGGCAAAGTGCTCGTCCCGCAATTCTCGAGCGTGATCATCTATGCGCTGATGGCGCTGGTGCTCGCGCTGCGCCCGGCCGGCCTTTTCGGACGCGCCTGACTTGCTGAAGCGCCCGCCTCTCTCCGTCGCGATCTTCTTCGCGCTGCTTGTCGCCTTCTTCTTCGTCGTGCCCGTCTTCGGCGGCGCCTATGCCGTCAAATTCTGCACGCGCCTTCTCATCCTCGCGGCTTTCGTGCTGAGCCTCGATCTGCTCATCGGCGTGACCGGCCTCGTCAGTTTCGGCCACGCCGCCTTCTTCGGCGTCGGCGCCTATGCGGTCTATTTCGTCTCGCCGGACGATGAAGCCGCCAATGTCTTCGTCGCTTTGAGCGCGGGCGCGGCCCTGGCGGGTCTCGCCGCGCTCGTCGTCGGCGCTTTGGCCATGCTGACCCGCGGCTTCTACTTCATCATGGTGACGCTCGCGGCGGGGCAGATGATCTTCTCGCTGTTCCACGACACCGACATCGCCAAGGGCTCGGACGGCGCCTACGTCAACGTCAAACCGATGCTCGTCATCGGCGGGGCGAGCCTCGTCGACTTTTCCAATCGCAGCCAATTCTACTACGTCTGTCTCGCCTCGCTGGCGATCCTCTATTTCACGCTGTACCGGCTCGTGCGTTCGCCCTTCGGGCGCGCCCTCCAGGGCATGCGCGTCAACGAGACGCGCATGGCGGCGATGGGCTTCGACTCCTATCGCTTCAAACTCGCAGCCTTCGTCGTTTCCGGCGCGGTCGCGGGCTACGCCGGCGCGCTCTTCGCCTGTCTCGACGGTTTCGTCACCCCCGAACTCATGAGTTGGCAGCAGTCCGGCCTCGCCATCATGATGGTCGTCCTCGGCGGCGGCGGCACGCTCTACGGCCCGATCCTGGGCGCGCTCGCCTATGCTTCGCTCGAGGAGCTGTTGAAGACGGAAAGCCTCGTCGGTCCGTTCCTCGCCAATCATTGGCGCCTCGGCACCGGCGCGACGCTGATCCTCGCCGTGCTGCTCATGCCCGAAGGGCTCGCCGGCTTTTTGCGCCGGGCCGCGCGCAAGCGCTCGGAGACCGCGCCTGCCCTCGAGGCCCCCGCCAAGGCGGCGCGCCCGGCGCGCCGCGCCAAGGCGCTGTCGACGCAAGCTCTGGCGCGCTCGTTCGGCGGCGTCGTCGCCGTGGGCGGCGTCACGATCCGCTTCGAACCCAATCTCGTCCACGCGATCATCGGGCCGAACGGCGCCGGCAAGACCACGTTCATCAATCTCCTGTCCGGCGCGACCCCGCCATCGGCCGGCCGCGTGAAGATCGACGATCTCGACGTCACAGGCTGGCCCGCGCACCGCATTGCCCGCCATGGGCTCGGCCGGTCTTTTCAGCGCACGAACATTTTCGGCTCCTTCACGGTCACCGAGAATTGCGCCCTCGCGGCGCAGGCGCGCGCGCCCTCGCCGCTGCGCCTGATCGATGCGATCTATCGCCGACGCGACGAAGCGGCGATGGCGCACGCGCTCGCGGTGGTCGGCCTCGCCGATCGGGCCGGCGCGATCGCGTCGCAACTGTCGAACGGCGAGCAACGACAGCTCGAAATCGCCATGCTCCTCGCCAGCGGCGCCGATCTGATCATCCTCGACGAGCCGCTGGCGGGGATGGGTCTCGAAGAGACGCAGCGCGTCGTCGCGCTGCTGCGCAATCTCGCGACCGACCATACGATCATCCTCGTCGAGCACGACATGGACGCCGTCTTCGCCGCCGCGGACACGCTCACCGTGCTGGTGCAAGGCCGCCTGCTCGCCCACGGCGCGCCGGCGGAAATCCGCAGCAACGAAGCCGTCCTCGAAGCCTATCTCGGCGGTCCCGCCAAGCCGGGAGCCGCCGCATGAGCCTCGCCGCGCCCGCGCCCGACAAAGCCGACGACATCCTCGTCGCCGCCGGGCTGAACACGTTCTACGGGCCGAGCCATGTCTTGCGCGACGTGAATTTCCGCGTCGGCCGCGGCGAGACCGTCACTTTGCTGGGCCGCAACGGCATGGGCAAGACGACGCTGCTGCGCACCCTGATCGGGCTGGTGAAGCCGAAGAGCGGCGCCATTCGCCTCGACGGCGTCGACGTCACCGGCGCCCGCGCCTGCGTCATCGCGCGCGCCGGCATGGGCTTCGTACCCGAGGGGCGCGGCATCTTCCCGAATCTCACCGTCGAGGAAAACCTCGTCTTCGCCGAGCGGCCCGGCCGCAACGGACGGCGCGACTGGAGCCGGCAAGCCGTTTACGACATCTTCCCGCGGCTGGCCGAACGTCGCACGAACTGGGGCAACCAGCTCTCCGGCGGCGAACAGCAGATGCTGACGATCGGCCGCGCGCTCCTCGCCAATCCGGAAATCGTGCTGATCGACGAGGCGACGGAAGGCCTCGCGCCCAAAGTGCGCGAGCTGATCTGGGCGACCCTGCGCGTCATTGCGCAAAAGGGCGTCGCGATCGTCGTCGTCGACAAGAATCTCGAAGATCTCGTCGAACTCGCCGACCGGCATGTCATATTGGCCAAAGGCGAAGTGGTCTTCGAGGGAACGTCGGCGCAGCTGCGCGCCGATCCGGAGTTCGTCAAACGCATGCTGGGGGTCTGACGCCGGCGCGCCCTCCACGGGCGCGGCGGCGTAATTCCGACGATTCGATGTCGCCAAAAACCGTCGAAGGGGGCAATCTCGCCTTTGGCGCGGCCTTCGTCTGGCGGATGTCGGTTGACACGGCGCCCGGGGGAATTAGCCTGCGCGCTTGCGAACAATCGGCGCCTCGCGACGGCGCGCGGGGAGGCGGCGCAATGCTGACGGTTGAGTTGATCCGGCGCGGCGCGCGGCAATTCGCCGACGACGTCGCCGTCGCCTACGGCGAGGAGCGGCTGACCTTCGCCGAGGTCGATGGTCTCTCGAACCAGCTCGCCAATGCGCTGATCGACCGGGCGCGCCTCGAGGTCGGCGCGCGCGTCGGGCTGCTGCTCAACAATTCGCTGTTCAGCATTGCCATCGACTTCGCCTGCGCCAAGGCGCGGCTGGCCCGCGCGCCGCTCAACGCGCGCCTCACCGCCGCCGAACACGCGCAAATGTTGACGAACGCCGGGGTCGGCGTTCTCGTGCATGGGCCCGATCTTTCGGAGCGGGCGCGCGAACTCGCGGCGCTCGTTCCCGGCCTCGTCGTTTTTGGCCTCGGCGCCGGCGCTCTTGGGCCGGACTTGCTGCAGCTCGCGCGCGAGGCGTCGAGCGCGCCGCCGCCGCGGCGCGCCGAGCCGGGCGACGTCGTGCTGACGCTCTACACCTCCGGCACCACCGGCGCGCTCAAGGCCGCCGAGCACACCCAGGCGAGCTACGCCGCGATCGCGCTCAACATCCTGCTCAACCTCGTCGAGCCGCGGCGCGGCGAGGCGATGCTGCACGCCGCCTCGCTGATCCACGCCAGCGGCACATTCGTGCTGCCCTATTGGCTGCGCGGCGGGCGGTCGCTGGTGCTGCCCGGCTTCCAGCCGGCGGCCTATCTCGACGCGATCGAGCGGCTGCGCCCCGCCGCGCTGAACCTCGTGCCGACGATGCTCGGCATGTTGCTCGACCAGAAGGGGATCGAGCGGCGGGATTTGAGCTCCGTGGAGACGATCATCTACGGCGCCTCGCCGATGCCGCGCCCGACCATCGAGCGCGCGCTCGACCTCTGGGGGCCGCGCTTCGTCCAGTATTACGGCCAGACCGAAGCGCCGCTCGCGATCACGGTGCTCGCCAAGGCCGATCACGTCGGCGAGGGGGCGCGCGAACGGCGGCTCGCCTGCGGGCGTCCCAGCCTCGACTGCGAAGTGCGGCTCGTCGACCCCGAAGGGCAAGACGTCGAAAACGGCCAGCCCGGCGAGATCGCCGTCCGCGCGCCCTTCGCGATGGTCGGATATCTCGGCGCCGACGCGCTCAACGCGCAGACGTTCCTGCCCGGCGGGTGGCTGCGCACACGCGACGTCGGACGCTTCGACGCCGCGGGCTATCTCTATCTCGTCGACCGAACCTCGGACATGATCGTCACCGGCGGCTACAACGTCTATCCGCGCGAGGTCGAGGATGCGCTCGCCGGCCATCCCGTGGTGCGCGAGGCGGCGGTGGTCGGGCTGCCGGACGAGACATGGGGCGAGGCGGTGACCGCCTTCGTCGCTCTGCGCGCCGGCGCGTCCGCCGACGCGGCGCTCGAACAGGAGATGATCGCCTTCGTGCGCGGGCGCGTCGCCGCCTACAAGGCGCCCAAGAGCGTGCGCTTCGTCGACGACATTCCCAAGAGCGCCGTCGGCAAAATCCTGCGCCGCGCCTTGCGCGATCCGTTCTGGGCGGGACGGGAGCGGGCGCTGTGAGCGCGCCCGGGAAGACTAAGGGCGCGGCGGGTTGAGTTCGAGGATTTGCGGGGGCGCCGCGGCAATCACGCAGTCATCGGAAATGGCTCTATCGCTTCACGACGCCCGAACAGCTGTTGGCCGATCTTTGGCTGGATGTGGACCAATGGAGGCCCGTATGAACACAGTGACCCTTTCGCTCGCCTCGCGCGATGCCGTGACCAGCCGCGCGCTCGCCGCTTTTCGGGGCGAAGCGCAGGGCGCCCACATTTCGTTCGCCTCGGCCGAATTGCTGTGGCGAACGCTGACTAGGAAACGTTGGGAAATTCTGCGCGCCATGACCGGACAGGGCGAAATGTCGATCCGCGAGGCCGCTCGTCGCGTCGACCGAGACGTGAAGGCGGTTCATGGAGACGTCACGGCGCTCATCCACGCGGGCATGATCGAACGCACCGACAAGGGAATTGTGTTTCCCTATGACGCGGTGCATGTCGATTTCACGCTGACGAAGGCGGCTTAGAGCGTTCTGCATTTAGGCGTGGGCATAGCCTGAATTGGCGAGATAGCTGGCGCATTCGTTAGGGGAGAACTCGGCGAGCGCGTCGGCGAGGGTGTCGGAGACGGCGTCGAAGGTGCGCGGGGC